>NZ_CP007014.1:620000-2107500 GCF_000452705.1 Pseudomonas syringae CC1557 | reverse complement strand
CTTCACTCGCTGGCCGATCCCGCGCCTGCGCTTGCCAGTCGTTGACGGAGGACGTGAGCATGCTGCGTATTCTGCTGATCAATGACACGCCCAGAAAAGTCGGTCGCCTCAAATCCGCGTTGACCGAGGCCGGGTTCGAGGTGATCGATGAGTCGGGGCTGATCATCGACCTGCCCGCCCGCGTCGAGGCGGTGCGCCCGGATGTCATCCTGATCGACACCGAATCCCCAGGCCGCGACGTGATGGAACAGGTGGTGCTGGTCAGCCGCGACCAGCCGCGGCCGATCGTGATGTTTACCGACGAGCACGACCCGGGGGTGATGCGTCAGGCGATCAAATCAGGGGTCAGCGCTTACATTGTCGAAGGTATTCAGGCGCAACGGCTGCAACCGATTCTTGACGTGGCCATGGCCCGCTTCGAGAGCGATCAGTCACTGCGGGCGCAACTGCATGCCCGCGATCAGCAACTGGCCGAGCGCAAGCGCATCGAACTGGCCAAGGGGCTGCTGATGAAGATGAAGACGTGCAACGAGGAGGAGGCCTACACCCTGATGCGGCGCCAGGCGATGAGTCGTCAGCAGAAGCTGATTCAGGTGGCCGAGCAGATTATTGCGATTAGTGAATTACTGGGCTGACTGGATGAACGCCTGCACAGGCAGGCGTTCATGATCTTTGAGGCTGAAGCGAGCCGTCAGCTCAGCGTCACGTCCTTCATGGCAGGGATGTAACCGTAATCATATTGCTCCTGCACGAAGGAGCGATCTCCCTTGAGCAGGATTCTAACCGTCGGCGCTTCGGTCCCGCCGATACGATAATCCTCGCCTTCGGTGGGCACGCTGTCGATGAACGACGTCACCAGCCCGTTCGGCATGACACAGTGGGAGTAGGTCTGGAATGGCTGTTCGGGCGGATTACCAAGCACCAGACCGGAAGCGTTCATTGGCCGGTAGGGGCCGAACAGATGCTCGCCGACAAAACCATACACGCCGTCGGGCCCGGTCACGCCATCGGCGTAGGTAAACTTGTGGCTGATGGTAAACAAGTAATATTTACCCTCCTGGAAGACATAATGCGGGCGTTCGGTCTGGTCATTGACACCGACCGCAGTCACCAGCGGCGGAAGTATTTCCCATTCTTCACCTGTCAGGTCTTTCGCCACCGCCAGGCCGATACAGCCTGCCTGGAATCTGGCACCGCCAACTTCTTCGTGTCCCGGTGGCACAGGGCCAAGTTCCGTAACGCCAACTGTATGTGAGCCCCGCTCGCCCGCGACATTACCTTCGAAGACCATGTACAACTTGCCATCATTGGGATCAATAAACGGACTTGGGTCGCGAAAGTTCCAGGTCGAGTTTTGCGCCTCGGTCTGATAGTAAGTTCCGTCAGCGTCAAAAAGAATTTTAACGTCGGTAAAATCTTTCAACTCCACGCCTTTATCCGACGTCACGATACGGCCGCGAACTTTGGCAATGGATGCACCTGGTGTCACGCAGGTGTAATACAGATCGATATCGCCTTTGTCATTCAGGAGTATCGGGGTGCCCGCCCACTCTCGTGTCGTCGGCGATACACCTTCGGCCATCACCCGGCCGCCGAAGATCCAGTCCTTGCCGGTACGCGAGTACCAGTAGCACATGCGCGCCCGGCCATGCCGATCTTCCCAGTCGCGCTTGATGTCATAGCGGCCGTTGGCGCCCAGGTACTGCGGATCGTCAGGGTGACGGTCAGCCGTCAATGTCAGAATGACCGACCAGCCGTTGACCGAAACAATCGTGCCGTCCAGCTCGCGCAGTGGCATGGTGTCCCAGATAAATACCGTATCGCTCATGACCGGAAAGTCCGGGCTGACCAGTGGCTGCGTGGTGGTGGGGTCGTTTTCGTTGACCTTCAACGCATCGGCACGGGACCAGACAGTGGGTGCATAATTGATGTTGCTCATGATGATGTATCCTTTATTGGCGCCCTTCAAAGCAGCGCGAAGAGGGAGACAACACGGCCTGCAAAGTTGCAGGACCGAGGTGCATCTGAAACCGGGCTTCCCTATATTGAACACGGCAGGAAGCCGGGAAAAGAGCGAGTAGCCGCTTACGTGTTTCAACGTAAGCACTTATCGGAATTGAAAGACGACCTTGAGACAAGGCCGCGCTGATGAAGAGTAATATCACCGTCCGGTTGACGGGCCGAATAAGTGTCGGCAGGACGGATGCTGTCAGAGACACCGCAGAAAGTAAATTAACTATTTGCAGCACTGACGTACCAAAAGACTCACTGGGTAGTTAATTAATAAATATTCATATTTATAGATCATCGATATTAAGCTCACCATATGACAGCATCGAAACAGCATCATAGTGACAGCACATAACATCGACACTAGTGGCACATGACAATAATAGGAACACGTTGAACTTTAATAAAACATCAATAAGACACTGCAGACTTATTCATTATCAAGCCGGCTGATATCAGCCTGTGTGAGCGGCACACGTCCTTGCTCGGCGGTACGCCCTTTTTTGCAGCGCCTTTGCTGATCAGCGCCCGCTTTAAGGTCGCCGGCCAGGTCAAGTGCGCGCCCCGGAATTCACCCGGACCCGCTTGCAGCTTACCGCTAAACCGCTTGCAGCTGCCTTGGCCCATCTATTGCTAATGCAATTGCACAGGTAGCCAACGGCGGCTACCACCCATTACGACAAAGACGTCGCTCATCTCTTTCCGCTCTGGTGGAGGGAGAAGCGACGTTTTTTGCGTTTGGCCCCGGCGAAGGGGCCGGTGGAGTCGCCGAAACACTCCACCACAACGTCTGGAACCAACCGCGTCGTGGCCATGCCTCGACAGACCCCATAGCCGATGATGAGGTGTGCCAATGGATACAAGCTTCTGGAAGGCCGGCCATAAACCGACCCTGTTCGCTGCCTTTCTGTACTTCGACCTGAGTTTCATGGTCTGGTACCTGCTCGGCCCGCTGGCGGTACAGATCGCCACCGACCTGCAATTGACCACCCAGCAACGCGGCCTGATGGTGGCCACGCCGATTCTGGCGGGCGCAGTGCTGCGTTTCTTCATGGGCCTGCTGGCCGACCAGTTATCGCCCAAGACAGCCGGCATCATTGGCCAGGTGATCGTCATCGGTGCGCTGTTCGCAGCCTGGCAACTGGGCATTCACACCTACGGCCAGGTCCTGCTGCTGGGCCTGTTCCTCGGCATGGCCGGTGCGTCGTTCGCCGTTGCGTTGCCGCTGGCGTCGCAATGGTATCCGCCACAGCATCAGGGCAAGGCGATGGGTATCGCCGGTGCGGGCAATTCCGGCACCGTGCTGGCCGCGCTGATCGCTCCCGTGCTGGCCGCCAGTTTTGGCTGGGGCAATGTGTTTGGCCTGGCACTCATCCCGCTGGTGCTGACCCTGATCGCTTTCAGCCTGATGGCCCGTAACGCTCCGGAACGCAGCAAGCCCAAGTCCGTGGCGGACTACCTCAAGGCACTCGGTGACAAGGACAGCTGGTGGTTCATGTTCTTCTACAGCGTGACATTTGGTGGTTTCATCGGTCTGGCCAGCGCCCTGCCCGGCTACTTCAACGACCAATACGGCCTGAGCCCGATCACCGCCGGTTACTACACCGCAGCCTGCGTATTCGGCGGCAGCCTGATGCGCCCGCTGGGTGGCGCGCTCGCGGACCGCTTTGGCGGGATTCGCACCTTGACCGTGATGTACGCCGTGGCGGCCATCGGCATTGCAGCAGTAGGCTTCAATCTGCCCAGTTCGTGGGCCGCACTGGCGCTGTTTGTCGCGGCAATGCTCGGCCTGGGTGCCGGTAACGGCGCAGTCTTCCAGTTGGTGCCACAGCGCTTCCGCAAGGAAATCGGCGTCATGACCGGGCTGATCGGCATGGCCGGTGGCATCGGCGGCTTCCTGCTGGCAGCCGGTCTGGGCAGCATCAAGCAGAATACCGGCGATTACCAGTTGGGCCTGTGGCTGTTTGCGGGTCTGGCCGTGCTGGCCTGGTTCGGCCTGCTGAACGTCAAGCGCCGCTGGAGAACCACCTGGGGTTCGGCTGCCGTGACGGCGGCGCGGGTCTGAGGCGCCAATGACGCTGCAACTGCGGTGTGCGCACTTCAGCGCCAGCGGGCCGCGAGCTGAGAATCAGGACGCACTGCGCCTTGTCACTCCGGTGGCGGCGCTGGCCGCCAGCAAGGGTTATCTGTTTGCCCTTGCCGACGGCGTCAGCCAGTGTGCCGATGGCGCGCTGGCGGCCCAGTCCACCCTGCAGGCACTGGCGCTGGATTATTACGCCACGCCGGAAACCTGGGGCGTGGCCCAGTCTCTTGATCGACTGCTACTGGCACAGAACCGCTGGTTGCTGGCCAACGGCCTGATGACCACCCTTAGCGCCCTGATACTGCGCGGCCGACGCTTCACCCTCGCCCATGTCGGTGACTGCCGGGTGTATCGCTGGCAAGCGGGGACGTTCAAGCGCATCAGTGAAGATCACGTCTGGGAACAGGCCGACATGCAGCACGTGCTCAAGCGCGCGCTGGGCCTCGATCAATACGTGGTCATGGATTATCTGGACGGCGAACTGCGCGAAGGCGAGCGGCTGCTACTGGTCAGCGACGGCGTCTGGGCGACGCTGGGCGATGCCAGCATTCGCTCGATTCTTGGCGAGCAGGACGACCTCGACTCAGCCGTGAAAACCCTGGTCAACGCGGCACACCTGGCAGGCAGTCAGGACAATGCCAGCGCGCTGCTGATTCAGGTCGACAGCCTTGGCGAAGATGACCTGGGTGATGCGTTGTTGCAGTTGCAGCAATGGCCGCTGCCGCCAGCGCTCAAACCAGGCCAGATCTTCGAAGGCTGGAACATTGGCAGCGTCGCGGCGCAATCCCGCCAGTCAATCCTCTATAGAGTGAAAGATGCCCAGGGTCTGCCCTGGCTCCTGAAAACCCTGCCTGTGAGTCGCCATGACGACGCCGGGGCCGGTCAGGGACTGTTGCTGGAAGAGTGGTTTCTGCGCCGGGTTGCCGGACGCTTCTTTCCAGAGCTGCATCCGCTCGCAGAGCGCCAGCATTTGTATTACGTGATGCGCGAGCATTCCGGGCGCACCCTGGCCGAGCTGTTCGTCGCTGGCGGCCCTTTGCCGCTGGCACAATGGCAGGATCTGGCGACCCGACTGTTGCGCGCCAGCGGCCTGCTGCATCGGCGTAATATCATTCATCGCGACATCAAGCCGGAAAACCTGCTGCTGGGTGATGACGGCGAACTGCGGCTACTGGATTTCGGTCTGGCATTTTGCCCCGGCCTGTCAGCCGTCAACGCCGACGACCTGCCCGGCACGCCGAGCTACATAGCCCCGGAAGCCTTCAATGGCGTCGAGCCAGCGCCGCAACAAGACCTGTATGCGGTCGGCGTGACGCTGTATTACCTGCTGACCGGTCACTACCCCTACGGCGAGATCGAAGCGTTTCAACATCGCCGCTTCGGCACGCCGATCCCCGCCAGCCGCTATCGGCCCGACCTGCCACAATGGTTGAGCCAGAGCCTCGACAAGGCGCTGCAAGCAGACCCGGAACTGCGTTATGAAACGTCCGAGCAATGGTTGCTGGAACTGGAGCAGGACGAACACCGTCCGGTCGTTGCACGGCCTCGACCGCTGCTGGAACGCGAACCGCTGAAGGTCTGGCGCACGCTGGCGCTGGTTTCGCTGCTGCTCAATCTGCTGGCGATTATCTGGTTCATGGGCCGCCACTAATCAACAGCCTGTCGACAAAGCCGCCCTGCTTCTGTGCGACCCGCTTCAAGGCGGTGCAGAAAAACTCGTCAGTAGCGCCAGTAGACCCCGTCATGCGGCCGATTGCCAGTTGGCACAAGCGCTGCATAAGGTGTTTCAGATCATTCATAACGCGCAGCCCTCAACGATGAAGGCTGCGCCTCCCGAGATAACGGGATCGGACAAAGGCGTCCCTGTCAGGTAACTGACGGGACGCCTTTTTTTGTTTGCACGTACTGTGTCGAGCCCGCTGTCTGGCGACTCGGAGGCAAGATGAAAAAACTCAAACTGGTGATGATCGGCAATGGCATGGCCGGCGTGCGCACACTCGAAGAGTTGCTGAAATTGAGCGAAGACCTGTATGACATTACGGTCTTCGGTGCCGAGCCGCACCCTAACTACAACCGTATCCTGCTGTCCCCAGTGCTGGCGGGCGAACAGGATTTCGCAGACATCGTGCTCAACGATCTGGCCTGGTACGACGCCAACCGTATCCAGTTATTGCTCAACCGCCGGGTGGTGAAGATCGACCGCAGCCAACGTCTGGTCATCGCCGAAGACGGCACCGAGGCGCACTACGACCGGCTGCTGATCGCCACCGGCTCACGCCCGTTCATTCTGCCGATTCCCGGCAACACGCTGGAAGGCGTGATCGGCTATCGCGACATCGGCCATACCCGGCAGATGATCGATACCGCCGCCACTCACAAGCGTGCAGTGGTCATCGGCGGCGGCCTGCTCGGGCTGGAGGCGGCCAACGGCCTGAGCCTGCGCGGCATGCAGGTCACGGTGGTGCATAACGGGCAGACGCTGCTGGAACGCCAACTGGACAAGACCAGCGGCCTCATGCTGCAAGCGGCGCTGGAACAACGCAGCCTGAGTTTTCGTCTGAATGAACAAACCGAAGCCTTGCTCGGCGATGGCAGAGGGCGGGTACGAGCGGTGCAATTCAAGAACGGCGACGTGATCGACGCTGACCTCGTGGTCATGGCTGCGGGCATCCGCCCCAACACCGAGCTGGCCGAAGCGGCAGGCCTGCCCTGCAATCGCGGCATTCTGGTCAATGACACCTTGCAGACCTATGACCCACGCATTTATGCAATCGGCGAGTGCGTCAGCCATCGCGGTATCGCCTACGGCCTGGTCGCACCGCTGTTCGAGCAGGCGCGGGTCTGCGCCAATCATCTCGCGCAACTGGGTTTTGCGCGCTACCCCGGCTCAATCACTTCGACCAAACTGAAAGTGACCGGCATCGACCTGTTCTCCGCCGGCGACTTTCTAGGGGGCGAAGGCACCGAGAGCATCACCCTTTCAGACCCGTTGAGTGGGGTCTACAAAAAGCTGGTGATCAAGAACGACGTGCTGGTCGGCGCCTGCCTGTACGGCGACACCGCAGACGGCAGTTGGTATTTGCAACAGATTCGCGGGGGCCAGGACATTGCTGCAATCCGTAACCAACTGATGTTCGGCGAACCGACCCCTACCGAGGTCGTCTACGCATGACCAGTCTGGCCATTGACAGCCCGCAGGTTACCGCCTCTACCTGCTGCTATTGCGGGGTCGGCTGCGGCGTGCTGATCGAACACGACGGTCAGAAAATCCTCGGGGTCAGCGGCGACCCGACGCACCCGGCCAACTACGGCAAGCTGTGCAGCAAAGGCTCGACCCTGCACCTGACGGGCGACATCGCAGCCCGCGCGCTGTATCCAGAGTTGCGCCTGAGCAAAGGACTGGCGCGCAGCATCACCGATTGGGATACCGCACTGGATCATGCTGCCAACGTCTTTGCCGAGAGCATTCGCGAGCATGGCCCGGACAGCGTGGCGTTCTACATCTCTGGCCAGTTGCTGACCGAGGATTACTACGCGTTCAACAAACTGGCTCGTGCGCTGGTCGGCACAAATAATATCGACAGCAATTCGCGGCTGTGCATGTCGTCGGCGGTGGCCGGTTACAAGCGCAGCCTGGGGGCGGACGCACCACCGTGCAATTACGAAGACATCGAGCTGAGCGACTGCGTGATGATCGTCGGCAGCAACATGGCCTATGCGCACCCGGTGCTGTTCCGTCGTCTGGAAGAAGCAAAAAATCGTCGCCCGCAGATGAAGCTGATCGTCATCGATCCGCGCCGTACCGACACCTGCGAGCTGGCAGACCTGCACCTGGCCATTCAGCCGGGGACCGACGTCGCGTTGTTCCATGGTGTGTTGCATCTGTTGATGCGCGACAAGCAGGTCGACCTGGATTTCATCGCCACCCATACCCAGGGCTATGAAGAACTCGCAGCGTTGGCGGGCGATTACCCGCCAGAACGCGTGGCGGCACTTTGCGGCATTACGCTGCAACAGTTGCACACCTGTGCGCGCTGGATAGGCGAGTCGCCGAGCTTTCTGTCGCTCTGGTGCATGGGCTTGAATCAATCCAGCGCCGGCAGCGCCAAGAACAGCGCGCTGATCAATCTGCACCTGGCCACCGGTCAGATCGGCCGTGCGGGGGCTGGCCCTTTCTCGCTAACCGGCCAGCCGAATGCAATGGGCGGACGCGAAACCGGCAGCCTCTCCAACCTGCTACCAGGTCATCGCGATGCGGGTAATGCCGAACACCGTGCCGAGGTGGCCGACTACTGGGGTATCGACGGCCTGCCCGCCAACCCCGGCCTGTCGGCCATCGAACTGTTCGAGCAATTGCAGAGCGGCACGATCAAGGCGCTGTGGATTGCCTGCACCAACCCGGCACAGTCACTGCCCGACCAGAACCGAATCCGGCAGGCGCTGGAAACCTGCCCGTTCGTGGTGCTGCAGGAGGCCTTCAAGACCACTGAAACCGCACGCTTTGCCGACCTGCTGCTGCCCGCCGCCAGTTGGGGTGAGAAAGAAGGCACGGTGACCAACTCGGAGCGACGCATCTCTAATGTGCGCAAGGCCATTGCGGCGCCCGGTGATGCGCGTCCCGACTGGGCGATTACCGTGGATTTCGCTCAACGACTGCAAAAACGCCTGCTCCCGGACGCTGACGCGTTGTTTGATTTTCAGACCCCCGAGGCGCTGTTCGACGAGTTCAAGGGCCTCACCGCTGGACGCGACCTGGACATGTCGGGCATCAGCCGCATGCTCATTGACCAACAAGGTCCGCAGCAATGGCCGTTTCCGGCTGGCGCAACGGCGGGCACACCGCGCCTCTACGCGGACAGCGTGTTCCCGACGGTTTGCGGGCGTGCGCAGTTTCTGTCCGAACCCTATATCGCGGCCAGAGAGCTGCGTGACAGCGAATACCCGCTCACCCTCAATACCGGTCGGCTGCGTGATCAATGGCACGGCATGAGCCGCACCGGCACCGCAGCCCGCCTGTTCGGGCATGTCGGCGAGGCGGTGTTGAGCATTGGTCCGCAGGACATGCAGCGTCATGGCCTGCAAACGGGCGACCTGGTGCGACTGATCAGCCGCCGTGGCGAGCTTTTTTTGCCGGTGAGCAGCGACGACAGCATCGCGCCCGGCCAGGCTTTTCTGCCCATGCACTGGGGCGACCGATTCCTCAAGGGCGGCGTGAACGTTCTGACCCAGCCAGCGTTTGATCCGGTCTCGAAACAGCCGGAGCTCAAGCATTCCGGGGTGAGGATCGAAAAAGCCCGATTGCCCTGGCAGTTTTTCGCTCTGATTGAAGGCAATGTGCAGCAGTGCATGGAGAAACTGCGCCCACTGTGCGACGAGTTTGATTACTTGAGCATGAGCCTTACCGGTCGCGAGCGCTCGGCACTGATCATCAGTGCTGCCAGTTTCGAAGCGCCCAACCCACAGCTGTTGCACGAAATCGACCGCCTGCTGGGCCTTGATGAAGGGCCGGTGCTGGCTTACGACGACCCGGCGCGCTCGATTGGCAAACGACTGCGGATTGATGACGGACGCATTACCGCTATCCGCCTGGCCGGTGAGACTGTCGCACGGCACTGGTTGCAAGCGTTATGGCAGGAAGAACGTGTCGATGCCTCTCTACGGCGCTGGGTGCTGGCCCCATTGAGCAGCGAACCCGGCAAGGAATCAACACAGCATCGGGAAAAGACCTTGTGCAACTGCATGAACGTCAGCCAGAGCGCGGTAATGGACGGCATCGAACGCGGCCTGAACCTGAACCAGCTAAAGACCCGATTAGGCTGCGGGACCCAGTGCGGGTCCTGTGTGCCGGAAATAAAAAGACTGATCAATGCCGTGGCAATGACTGAATGAGGAATACAGCATGAGCGCAAAAGTCTGGCTGGTAGGTGCAGGCCCCGGTGACCCGGAATTGTTGACTCTCAAGGCAGTACGCGCCCTGCGTGAAGCCGAGGTGGTGTTGATCGACGACCTGGTCAACCCCGCAGTGCTTGAACACTGCCCCGCTGCACGAGTGATCGCCGTCGGCAAACGCGGCGGCTGCCGTTCTACGCCACAGGCCTTTATCCATCGCCTGATGCTGCGCTATGTCCGCCAGGGTAAATGCGTGGTGCGCCTCAAAGGCGGCGATCCATGCATCTTCGGGCGCGCTGGCGAAGAGGCACAGTGGCTGCAGGAACACGGCGTCGCGGTAGAGCTGGTCAATGGCATTACTGCGGGCCTGGCCGGGGCAACCCAATGTGGTATTTCGCTGACCCTGCGCGGCGTCAGCCGTGGCGTAACACTGGTCACGGCTCACACCCAGGACGACAGCAGCCTCAACTGGCAGGCGCTCGCACAAGGCGGCACTACATTGGTCGTGTATATGGGCGTGGCGAAGCTGGCAGAGATTCGCGAGAGCCTGTTGGCGGGAGGCATGAGTGGCGAGATGCCGGTGGCGATGATTGAAAATGCTTCGCTGCCGTGGCAACGCGAATGCCGCAGCAATCTGAACACCCTGCAGCAGGATGCAATGGCGTTCGGGCTGAAAAGCCCTGCCATTCTGGTGATAGGTGCAGTGGCTTCCTGCAGCAACGAACTGTTGAATCAGACCCTGGCCAGTCAAGTGCAGTTACAAACGGGCTGAAATAACGGCACACACCGTGACCGCTCAAATCGCAGACAAAGAAAAGCCCGGCCTAAGCCGGGCTTTTCAGTATAAGCGGGCTAATTACTTAGCTTGAGCTTCTACTTGTGCTTCTACGCGACGGTTTACTGCGCGGCCAGCTTCAGTTGCGTTATCAGCAACTGGGCGGGATTCGCCGTAACCAACCGAGTTTACGCGTGCAGCGCCAACACCGTACTGGTTAACCAGAACCTGTTTAACGGCGTTTGCACGACGCTCGGACAGTTTTTGGTTGTAAGCGTCAGGACCGACGGAGTCAGTGTGACCTTCAACAGTAGTGGTGGTCGATGGGTACTGCTGCATGAAGTCAGCGAGGTTCTTGATGTCGCCGTAGCTGTTAGGCTTGACAACAGACTTGTTGAAGTCGAACTTCACGTCCAGCTCAACACGAACCACTTCAGCAACTGCCGGGCAGCCATCAGCGTCAACAGTTACGTTGGCTGGGGTGTCTGGGCACTTGTCGACGTTGTCGCACACGCCATCGTTGTCGCTGTCGGAGCACACTTCAGCTACTGGAGCTGGTGCTGCTTCAACTTTCTTGCTGCCGCCACCGAAGTTTACGCCGATACCGACGCTTGGAGCCCACTCGGTGTCGCCCTGGTCGATGTTGTACTGAGCTTCAACGCCAGCACGAGCATAGAAATTGTCGGTGAAGTAAAGCTTGGCACCGCCGCCGATGTTGGCGAAGGTGGAACCGTTACGACCGTTGCGACCGTTCTGGCCAATGCTCTGGTCGGAGAAACCGGCCGAAACGTATGGACGCAGCATGTCGCCTGGGTTGTTGAAGTGGTACAGAGCGTCCAGAGCGGTATCAGCGCCCTTGATGTTCTTGCCATCATCGCTACGAACGTTGTGAACTTCGTCGTAGCCCAGACGCAATTCAACGTCGTCGGTCAGGAAGTAGCCAATCGAGCCGCCGAACAGGTTGCCGTTGTTTTTGAAATCACGGGCGCTGTCGTACATTTCTTTCTTGGCGAAGCCTTCGATTTCGACTGCGCCTTGGCCTTGAGCCAGAGCGCCGAACGATGCAGCGGCAACAATAGTACCAATGGCCAAGCCCAAGGTGTTTTTCAGTTTCATCCGTTAAATCCCCATCTGATGATTATAAAGCAGTCCCACACAATGGGGACAACTCGTCGGCCAGTCTACCAGACCTTGCCAGTTCGTAAGAGATATTTGCACCGTATTAAGTTTCGGCGATTCCCGCAAATTTCTCTCGTAATTTATCTAAAGCCCGCTTGTAACGCATTTTCGTTGCGCTCAAGCCCATGTGCATGATGTCTGCAATCTCCTGGAATTCAAGTTCTGCAACAAACCGCAGGACCAGAATTTCCCGATCGATCGGGTTCACATACACAAGCCAGCGATCGAGTCCGCCCCGCTCTTCAGGTTTGGGCGTCTTGTCTTCCGACGCTTCCTCAAGTGGATCCAGACTCAATGCGTCCATCAAGCGACGCTTACGCCGTTCCTTACGGTACTGCGTGATGCACTCATTGTAGGTGATGCTGTAAAGCCAGGTTTTAAATTTAGATTTACCTTCAAAATTTTTCAACCCGTACAACACCTTAAGCATCACCTCCTGACAGACATCGTCAGCGTCGCGATCGTTCCCTAAATAACGTGCACACACGTTAAATAATGTTCTCTGGTACCGACGCATCAACTCTTCATACGCCCGTGTCACATTGAAAAGCTCAACATGGGCTCGCGCGACCAGCTCCTCATCAGAGAGCTCGCGTGGATCGTAGCGTGTCGAAAACGGTTGAGGTTTATTCAAAACAAATCTTGCCGACAGTCAGGTCTATTGTCCGCCATGGCCTGTATCGGCAGCGTGGCGGCATAGATTAGCAGGTTAGCCAATTATCGGCTGCTTACTCTCTGTTCGAGAAGGATGCGGTTGGAAAACGACACCAGCTCCCCTTCATCTGTCAGCAATGTTGTCTTGACTGTGCCGATCTCTTCGATCTGCCCTTCCGTCTCGCCTATCTGTACCTGCTGGCCAACCTGAAACAGTTCGCGAACATAGATTCCGGCAATGATCTGCCCGGCAATTTCCCGACTCCCGAGCCCCAGGGCAAGCGCCACTGTCAGACCAACGGTAATCAAGGCAATCACAATAACGTGGTTAAGCAGGTCGGTCTTGACCTCAAGCTGACTGATCGCGACCGAGATGCTGATGATTATGACAAGCCCCTGAGCAATTCGTCCCAGGCCTGCAGAATAATCTATTCCTACCCCTTCGGCAGCGCCACGCACCAGCCCATTGACCAGCTGCGCGAGCAGTACACCGACCAGCAATACCAGCGCGGCACCAAATACTTTCGGTAAATACAGCGCCAGCATGTCCAGCGTAGCCGACACACGCTGCAAACCAAGCGATTCGGCTGCCGACACGAGAAAGATCAACAGCACGAACCAGTAGACAATCTTGCCGATCAGCGTCGAGACCGGCACTTTTACACCGGCACGGCCGATGAGTTTGGTCAGGCCGGTGCCACTGACCAGGCGATCCAACCCCAGTTTGGCGAGCAATTTGGACAACAGCGCGTCGAGCAGCTTGGCCACGACGAAACCCAGCAGCACCACGACAAGGGCGCCAAACAGGTTGGGGATGAAGTTGGCGACTTTGGTCCACAATGCAGTCATTGCAGCAAGAAGGCTCTGGGTCCAGAGATTCAATTCCATGCTCAATCAGCCTTATCGATAGAACGCGCACCGTGCACGGTACGACGAGAAACAGGAGAAACGTGGGCCGAGCCGTTATTAACGGCGATCATCAATGCCTCTGACCAACGGCCAAGCAAACCGAACAACACACCGGCACCGACCTGGCGGTTGGCGGTCTTCAGGACACGTCCCAGACATGCATCGTCATCCCGGCTGGAGGATGATGAATTGAGCATGTCGCGTAAAGATTCTTCAAACGGATCGTGCATCAGGCACCTCACGTAATGTCATTCAAAGACGCGACGCAAAAACAACAAGTCACACGAGCCTGGCAAAAAAACACGTACGAGCGCCTGCTCATACCCACCGTAGACGCCTGAACAACCACCACTGCCCCGCTGCCAGGGCGAGTATCAGCATGCAGGCCACCAGAAAGCCATACGCACTGTCCGAGCCGGGAATACCGCCGACATTGATACCCAGCAGACCGGTCAGAAAACTCATCGGCAGGAAGATACCGGTAATGATGCCGAATCGGTACATGGTGCGGTTCATGTGCTCGCGCAGCCGCCGATCCTCGGACTCCAGCAGCAGGCCGACGCGCTCGCGGGTCAGTTCCAGCTCCTCAAGGTAACGGGTCAGGCTGTTGTTCAATTCATTCCAGTAATCCGCGTCGTCGTCAGCAAACCAGGACAATTTGATCCGCGAGAGCTGACCGTAAATGTCCCGCTGCGGCCCGAGAAAGCGGCGCAGGCCCGCTGCGCGACGGCGAATATGCAACAATTTGCCGTGTTCCGGATTGTACCGTTCGTCGGCATCGGTCTTTTCTTCCTCTTCATCGACGGATTCAGTGAGCTCGCCCACCAGATCCTGAACCTTGTCGGTGAGGTGTTGCGCCAGATAAAGAATCAGCTCCGCTGCGTTCTTCGGCCCCTTGCCCTGCACGAGCAGGTCGATCAATTCCTCGGTGGCCCGCAATGGACGCAGACGCAGCGAGATCACTTGCTGCGCGGCGGCGAAGATGCGCACCGAAACCATGTCTTCCGGCTCGGCACCAGGGTTGAGGTTCACCCCACGCAAGAACAGCAGCAACTCCTGATCCGGCAATGGCAGCAAACGCGGCCGGGTGTTCTCCTCAAGCAGCAGATCACAGGCAAATTCGCTCAGGCCACTGGCCGTGCGCAACCACGTATGAGTCTGCGGATGGCTGCGATCCCAATGCAGCCACAGGCTTTCCTGCGGCTGTAGCTGGAGGGCCTGCAATTCGGTCCGAGCAATGAAACGCGCCCCGCCTTTACCGTCCAAAACGAGGGCATGAACCAGCCCCCACTGCGCGTTTGCTTCATCGAACATGGATACGTCGCTTATTCCGGCATGGTCAAAGGAGAGGGAGAAATAATAACGCCATTGTTGTCGGCGTACAGGTACTCACCCGGGCGGAAGGTCACACCGCCGAAAGTCACGGGCAGATCCAGCTGCCCCACACCGCGTTTTTCGGAGCGTTTTGGATAACTGGCCAGCGCCTGGACGCCCAGATCGGTCTGGGCCAGCATGTCCACATCGCGCACGCAGCCGTAGATCACCAGGCCTTCCCAGCCGTTGTGGGCAGCCTTTTCAGCCAGCATGTCACCCAGCAAGGCGCAGCGCAGAGAACCGCCACCATCGACCACCAGTACTTTGCCCCTGCCGTCGAGTTCAACCTGCTCCTTGACCAGCGAGTTGTCTTCAAAGCATTTGAGGGTAACGATCTGGCCGCCAAACGAATCACGTCCGCCAAAGTTGCTGAACATCGGCTCGACGACCTGCACCTGTTGCGGATAGGCGTCGCACAGATCGGGGGTGATGTAATGCATAAGGGTAACTCCTGTCACTGGGGCGTAGAGGCATTGGATCGCGAGCAGATTGAACCTGATCCGACACGACCGGCTGAACGCTAACCATAGCGACTTTAACCGCTAACTGCCCACTGCCGCCTGAAACTCTGCAACCTGTTCAGGAACAGACTGCTCACTCAGCCAGCCGAGTACACGCGGCCAGACCTGCTGTTGCGCGGCTTTACTGATCAGCATCTGCACATGATCAAAGTCATCACTGAAACCCTGTTCGCGTCCCAGGCAGAGGAACTGCCTGTGCTGGTCTCCCCCGATCTGATCGAACAGCATGCGACAGGCCCAGACCGGGTCCTGATGATCGCCAGCCGCCGCGACTGCCAGAACCGGCACTTGAACCGTTTTAAGGCCTTCCCACCAATTATTATCGCGTTCGCCAAAACGACCGAACAGGCCATGCCAGCGCAGGCTTTCGAGTACCAGGCCAATCGGCTCGTCTTCCGGGCCACGCTTGAAACGCGGCCCGGAGATGTGCTCGAACGACCGCAGCAGCAAGCGAGCCGACCATTGCAGCGGCGGAATTTTCAGTGGCCAGTACGTGCGACTGACCTGACTGCCGAACAGTGCCACCGACGCTACCTTGTCCGGCCCCAGATGCTGACCACCCAGTGCCGCCGCCAAGGTAGTACCGCCCAGCGAATGGCCGATCCAGTGCGGTATCCGAGCGCTTTGCTCAATGACGAACGCAGCGATGGCCGGCAAGTCGAACCGGGCGTATTGCGCGACGCAATTGGCGCGGTAGCTCTGGTTGCGCGACGACAGGCCATGCCCACGCATCTCCGGAATCCACACGTCGTAACCGGCACGGGCGAGATACGCCCCCAGGCCAATGCCCTTTGGCGAATACCAGAAACGTCGGTTGGAGAAGCTGCCGTGCAGCAGAATCACCGGAATGCCACGTACGTCGTGCTGATCGACCTGACCCAGCCGGGTCACCACCAGCTCGACGCTCGGGTCAGGACTGTTGGCAGGCTTGAGACGGTAAACGTCCTCAACCAGATCGCCGCAACGTTCGGCACTGATCAAGGCAACGGGAAAAATCTGGCTGCTGCTCTGCATATCACTCTTTATCTGGCTGGACAGACGGGATGAATCACTGCGTTCGGGCGCTTGTGTGGCACCCCATAAAAAAGGCGGCTTCCGAAGAAACCGCCTCTTTCAAACACCTGACCCACATGACGGCTCAGGTCAGCTCCGCGTCACATCAGACAGGCGCCTGCGCCTCGGCCAGGAAGAACCAGGTCTCAAGAACCGAATCAGGATTGAGTGAAACGCTCTCGATCCCCTGATCCATAAGCCAGCGTGCCAGATCCGGGTGATCGGAAGGCCCCTGACCGCAGATACCGATGTACTTGCCGGCCTTGTTGCACGCCTGAATGGCGTTGGACAGCAACTTCTTGACCGCCGGGTTACGCTCGTCGAACAGATGAGCAATGACCCCGGAGTCGCGATCCAGACCAAGCGTCAACTGAGTCAGGTCGTTGGAGCCAATCGAGAAACCGTCGAAGTATTCGAGAAACTCTTCCGCCAGAATCGCGTTGGACGGCAACTCACACATCATGATGATGCGCAGGCCATTCTCGCCACGCTTCAGGCCGTTGGCCGCCAGCAGGTCGATGACCTGGCTCGCCTCACCCAGCGTGCGCACGAACGGCACCATGATTTCGACGTTGGTCAGGCCCATTTCTTCCCGCACACGCTTGAGCGCACGGCATTCCAGCTCAAAGCAATCACGGAAGTTTTCGCTGATGTAACGCGACGCACCGCGGAAGCCCAGCATCGGGTTTTCTTCTTCAGGCTCGTAGAGCTTGCCGCCGATCAGATTGGCGTACTCGTTGGACTTGAAGTCCGACAGGCGCACGATGACCTTTTTCGGCGTAAAAGCGGCGGCAAGGGTACTGATGCCTTCGACCAGTTTCTCGACGTAGAAACCGACCGGATCATCGTAACCGGCAATACGCTTGTCGACGCTGTCCTTGATTTCCGGCGGCAGCAGCGAATAGTTCAGCAGCGCCTTGGGGTGCACGCCGATCATGCGGTTGATGATGAACTCCAGACGCGCGAGGCCGACACCGGCGTTGGGCAACTGCGCAAAATCGAAGGCACGGTCCGGGTTGCCGACGTTCATCATGATCTTGAACGGCAGATCAGGCATGGCGTCGACGGAGTTGGTCTTGATGTCGAAACCCAGCTCGCCTTCAAAGATATAACCCGTGTCACCCTCGGCACAGGAGACTGTCACGCCCTGACCATCCTGCAAGAGGTGCGTGGCGTTACCACAGCCCACCACGGCAGGAATGCCCAGCTCGCGAGCGATAATTGCCGCATGGCAGGTACGACCGCCGCGGTTGGTGACGATGGCGCTGGCGCGCTTCATGACCGGTTCCCAGTCCGGATCGGTCATGTCCGAGACCAGCACATCGCCGGGCTGTACCTTGTCCATTTCGGACACGTCCTTGATGATCCGTACCTTGCCAGCACCGATGCGCTGGCCGATGGCGCGACCTTCGACCAGCACCTTGCCGGTCTCCTTGAGCAGGTAACGTTCCATGACGTTCGCCGACGCGCGGCTCTTCACGGTTTCCGGACGCGCCTGCACGATGTACAGCTTGCCGTCGTCACCGTCCTTGGCCCACTCGATGTCCATCGGGCACTTGTAGTGCTTCTCGATGATCATCGCCTGTTTGGCCAGCTCGGAGACTTCGGCGTCGGTCAGGCAGAAACGCGCACGGTCGGCAGGCTCGACGTCGATCACCTTGACCGACTTGCCCGCCGAGGCTTCTTCGCCGTAAATCATCTTGATAGCTTTGCTGCCCAGGTTACGGCGCAAAATCGCCGGGCGGCCAGCAGCCAGCGTGTCTTTGTGTACGTAGAACTCGTCCGGGTTGACCGCGCCCTGCACGACCGTTTCGCCCAGGCCGTAGGCACCGGTGATAAACACGACATCGCGGAAACCGGATTCGGTGTCCAGGGTGAACATCACACCCGCCGTACCGGTTTCGGAGCGCACCATGCGCTGCACGCCGGCCGACAGCGCCACCAGCTTGTGGTCGAAGCCCTGATGCACTCGGTAGGAAATCGCCCTGTCGTTGAACAGCGAAGCAAAGACTTCCTTGGCGGCACGAATCACGTTTTCGACGCCACGGATATTAAGGAAGGTTTCCTGCTGACCGGCAAACGAGGCATCCGGCAAGTCTTCGGCGGTAGCGGAAGAACGCACGGCCACGGCCAGGTTCGGATTGCCTGCCGACAGCTCGGCAAACGCAGTACGTATCTCGGCGTTGAGCTTCTCCGGGAACTCGGCTTCCATGATCCACTGACGGATCTGCGCGCCCGTACGGGCCAGGGCATTGACGTCGTCAACATCCAGTGCATCCAGCGCCGCATGGATCTGGTCGTTCAGGCCGCTGAGTTCGAGGAAATCACGATAAGCCTGGGCGGTAGTCGCGAAGCCACCCGGCACTGAAACACCAGCGCCTGCGAGGTTGCTGATCATCTCGCCGAGGGACGAGTTTTTGCCCCCCACATGCTCTACATCATGGACGCCGAGCTTATCGAGGGAAACTACGTACTCTACCAAGGTGATCTCTCCACTAACTGTGTTTGTTGTTGGGAAAAGCTCATGCACCCGAGGCGCGTGTAGAGTGGCCTCGGGCGTGTCGGGTCAGGCAAACGCCTGAACCTGCAAAAAAGGTGAGCCTGCTGGCCCTCAGGGAAGGCAGGCACGCCTATGATATCCAGAAATCGTCAGTTGCTTAAGCCAGGGACAACAATGAAACGATCTGCTTTTTTCATCTCCGACGGCACCGGCATTACTGCCGAGACCCTGGGGCAAAGCCTGTTGGCACAATTTGAAAACATTACCTTCAACAAGTTCACCAGGCCCTATATCGACAGCGTCGAGAAGGCGCGGGCGATGGTACAACAAATCAATAATGCCGCCGAGAAAGATGATGTGAGGCCGATCATCTTCGACACCATCGTCAATCAGGACATCCGCGAGATTCTGGCGACGTCCAACGGCTTCATGATCGACATCTTCTCGACCTTCCTGGCCCCGCTGGAGCAGGAGCTTAGTTCACACTCCTCGTATTCGGTGGGCAAGTCGCATTCCATCGGCCACAACTCCAACTATATGGAGCGGATCGAAGCGGTCAATTTCGCGCTGGACAACGACGACGGCGCGCGCACGCACTATTACGACAAGGCCGACATCATCCTGGTCGGCGTCTCGCGCTGCGGCAAGACCCCGACCTGCCTGTACATGGCCATGCAATTTGGCATCCGAGCGGCCAACTATCCGCTGACCGAAGACGACATGGAGCGCCTGCAACTGCCGGCTGCGCTCAAGCAGCATCGTGAAAAGCTGTTCGGCCTGACCATCGATCCGGACCGCCTCACCGCGATCCGCCACGAGCGCAAGCCCAACAGCCGCTATTCCAGCTACGCGCAGTGCGAATTCGAAGTGCGCGAGGTGGAAAGCCTGTTCCGCCGCGAGAACATTGCGCACATCAACTCGACGCATTTTTCGGTGGAAGAGATCTCCGCCAAGGTGCTGGTGGAAAAAGGTGTCGAGCGACGCTTCAAATAGGGATTTCAGTCGTCCTGCGGCGGCACTCGCACCCAGCCCTCCATCAATACTCTGGCGCTGCGGCTCATGATCGCCTTGGTGACTTTCCATTCGCCGCCCTCCTCAAGGGCCTGAGCACCGACGCGCAGCGTGCCCGACGGATGGCCAAAACGGACTGCGTTGCGTGCCTCGCCACCCGCTGCCAGATTCACCAGCGTTCCGGGAATGGCCGCCGCAGTGCCGATAGCCACTGCAGCAGTGCCCATCATCGCGTGGTGCAACTTGCCCATCGACACGGCACGCACCAGCAGGTCGATGTCCTGCGCTGCGACAGGCTTGCCACTGGAGGAAACGTAATTGGCCGGGCGGGCGACAAAGGCGACCTTGGGCGTGTGCTGCCGCGTGGCAGCTTCATCGATGCTGGAAATCAGGCCCATGCGCAAGGCACCGTAGGCGCGGATGGCTTCCAGACGGGCAAGCGCAAGCGGATCGCCATTGATGTCGCCCTGTAGCTCAGTGCCGCTGTAACCGATATCGGCAGCATTGACGAAGATGGTCGCAATCCCAGCGTTGATCAGGGTCGCCTTGAATGTACCGACACCGGGCACTTGCAAGTCATCCACCAGATTACCGGTGGGAAACATCGTGCCGCCTGCGCCCTCTTCATCCGCCGCAGGGTCAAGAAACTCAAGCTGCACCTCCGCTGCTGGAAAGGTCACGCCATCCAGCTCGAAGTCGCCGGTTTCCTGCACTTCGCCGTTGCTGACCGGCACATGGGCAATGATCGTCTTGCCGATGTTGGCCTGCCAGATGCGTACGATGGCGATACCGTCCTGCGGCACATGGCTGGCGTCGACCAGATCACGGGCGATGGCAAAAGACCCTACGGCCGCCGACAGGTTGCCGCAATTGCCGCTCCAGTCGATGAAGGGCTTGTCGATGGACACCTGACCGAACAGGTAGTCGACATCGTGACCGGGCCTGCTGCTACGCGACACAATGACTGCTTTACTGGTGCTCGACGTCGCACCGCCCATGCCGTCGATCTGCTTTTCATAGGGGTCGGGGCTGCCGATGACCCGCAGCAGCAGTGCATCACGCGCAGGACCGGGCGTTTGTGCGGTTTCAGGCAAATCAGTCAGCCTGAAAAAAACACCCTTGCTGGTGCCGCCGCGCATGTAGGTGGCAGGGATGCGGATCTGTGGTGCGTTAGCCATGAATTCGTTGTCCTGTTAGAAGAGCGCGCTACGCGCTCAAAATCGGACGCAGAGCGTCCAGAACTGCGTGCCCACGCGGAGCATGGGCACGATAGTGCTCTTGCGCACGCTTATCGTTCCTCACGCTCCAGCGCAGCTATGATGCAGTGGCCTCCAGAAAATCCTGAGCAAAACGCTGCAGCACGCCACCGGCTTCGTAGATCGAGAGTTCTTCGGCGGTGTCCAGGCGACAGGTCACTGGCACCTCGACGCGTTCGCCGTTTTTACGCTGGATTACCAGCGTCAACGTCGCGCGCGGTGTGCGCTGGCCGATCACGTCGAAGGTCTCGCTACCGTCAATGCCCAGGGTCAGGCGACTAGTGCCTGATTTGAACTCCAGCGGCAGTACGCCCATGCCGACCAGGTTGGTCCGATGAATGCGCTCGAAACCTTCTGCTGCAATCGCTTCGACGCCTGCCAACCTGACGCCTTTGGCTGCCCAGTCGCGGGACGAGCCCTGACCGTAGTCGGCACCGGCAATAATGATCAGCGGCTGCTTGCGTGCCATGTAGGTTTCGATGGCCTCCCACATGCGCGTGACCTGACCGTCCGGCTCTATGCGCGTCAGCGAACCTTTTTTCACCTTGCCGTCGACCACGGCCATTTCGTTGACCAGTTGCGGGTTGGCGAAGGTCGCCCGTTGGGCGGTCAGGTGATCGCCGCGATGGGTGGCGTAGGAATTGAAATCCTCCTCCGGCAAGCCCATTTTCGCCAGGTATTCGCCCGCTGCGCTGTCGCGCATGATCGCGTTGGATGGCGACAGGTGATCGGTGGTGATGTTGTCGGGCAGCACTGCCAGCGGACGCATGCCCTTGAGCGTACGCTCCCCGGCCAGAGCGCCTTCCCAATAGGGCGGACGACGAATATAGGTGCTCATCGGACGCCAGTCATACAACGGCTCGACCTTCGGCCCGGTGTGTTCTTCGATGGCAAACATCGGGATGTAGACCTGACGGAACTGTTCCGGCCTGACCGAAGCCTGCACCACTGCATCGATCTCTTCATCGCTGGGCCAGATATCCTTGAGGCGAATTTCCTTACCCTCGGCGATACCCAGCACATCATTTTCAATGTCGAACCGAATGGTCCCGGCAATCGCATAAGCCACTACCAAGGGCGGCGAGGCCAGAAAGGCCTGTTTGGCGTAAGGGTGAATGCGCCCATCGAAATTTCGGTTACCGGACAGGACCGCCGTGGCGTAAAGATCACGGTCAATGATTTCCTGCTGGATCAGCGGATCAAGCGATCCGGACATGCCGTTACAGGTGGTGCAGGCAAATGCCACCACGCCGAAACCCAGTTGTTCCAGCTCGGACGTAAGCCCTGCCGCATCCAGGTACAGCGCCACGGTTTTCGATCCCGGCGCCAGAGAAGATTTCACCCACGGCTTGCGGCCGAGCCCCAGACGGTTGGCGTTACGCGCCAGCAGGCCTGCCGAAATCACGTTGCGCGGGTTGCTGGTGTTGGTGCAACTGGTGATCGCCGCGATGATCACTGCGCCATCGGGCATCTGCCCTGGCACGTCGTCCCACTGCCCGGCAATGCCTCTGGCCGCCAGATCGGCAGTCGCCACCCGCGAGTGCGGGTTGGACGGCCCGGCCATGTTGCGCACCACGCTGGACAGATCGAAGCTCAGCACCCGCTCGTATTCCACTTCGCTCAGGCTGTCTGACCACAAACCGGTGTGCCGGGCATACAGCTCGACCAGCTTGACCTGCTCGTCTTCACGGCCGGTCAGGCGCAGGTAATCGATGGTTTGCGAATCAATGGAAAACATCGCCGCTGTCGCGCCGTATTCCGGCGCCATGTTGGAGATCGTCGCCCGGTCGCCCAGGGTCAGGCTGGACGCACCCGCACCGAAGAATTCGAGATACGCGCCGACGACCTTCTGCTGACGCAGGTATTCGGTCAGGGCCAGCACCACATCAGTGGCGGTGATGCCCGGCTGACGGCGACCGGTCAGTTCGACGCCGATGATGTCCGGCAGGCGCATCCAGGAAGCACGGCCGAGCATCACGTTTTCAGCTTCAAGGCCGCCGACGCCAATGGCAATCACACCCAGTGCGTCCACATGCGGGGTATGGCTGTCGGTGCCAACCAGTGTGTCCGGGAATGCCACACCATCGAGAACCTGCACCACCGGCGACATTTTCTCCAGATTGATCTGGTGCATGATGCCGTTGCCCGGCGGGATCACTTCGACGTTCTTGAACGCCAGCTTGGTCCAGTCGATGAAGTGAAAACGGTCTTCGTTACGGCGATCCTCGATGGCACGGTTCTTTGCGAAGGCCTGCGGGTCGTTGCCATCAGCCTCGACAGCCAGAGAGTGATCGACAATCAACTGCACCGGCACCACCGGGTTGACCAGCGCCGGGTCGCCGCCTTGGGAAGCGATGGCATCGCGCAGCCCGGCGAGGTCTACCAGTGCGGTCTGGCCAAGAATGTCATGGCACACGACCCGCGCCGGAAACCAGGGAAAGTCCAGATCGCGCCTGCGCTCGATTAGCTGCGTCAGCGAAGCCGTCAGTGTTGCTGGATCGCAGCGGCGCACGAGGTTTTCGGCCAGCACCCGCGAGGTATACGGCAACGTAGCGTATGCACCAGGCTTGATCGCTTCGACCGCCGCATGCGCATCGAAATAATCCAGTCGGGTGCCGGGGAGCGGTTTGCGAAATTCACTGTTCATTGCGGGACTCGCTCACGGAATGTTCGGAATACGGGCGGGAAGCTCGTCAGCGGCTCCCCTGCCCCTTTTTTCAGCGCTGTTCGATGGGCACGAAGCGACGCTGCTCGACACCAATGTATTCGGCACTTGGGCGAATAATGCGGTTGTTGGCGCGCTGCTCGAAAACGTGGGCGGCCCAGCCTGTGAGTCTCGAACAGACAAAAATCGGGGTGAACAGCTTGGTCGGAATGCCCATGAAATGGTAGGCCGATGCGTGATAGAAGTCGGCGTTGGGGAACAGCTTTTTCTGCTCCCACATGACCTTGTCGATGGCCTCGGAAACCGGAAACAGCACGCTATCACCTGCCTCAGCGGCGAGTTTTTTCGACCAGCCCTTGATCACCTCGTTACGCGGGTCGGACTCTTTATAGATCGCATGACCGAAGCCCATGATCTTTTCCTTGCGCTCCAGCATGCCCAAGGTGCCCTGGGTCGCTTCTTCAGCCGACGCAAAACGCTGGATCATTTCCATCGCCGCCTCGTTGGCCCCGCCGTGCAGCGGACCGCGCAGGGTGCCAATGGCTGCCGTGACGCAGGAAAACAGGTCAGAAAGGGTCGACGCGCACACCCGTGCGGTAAAGGTCGAAGCGTTGAATTCATGCTCGGCGTACAGAATCAGCGACACGTCCATGACCTTGCGGTGCAACTCGCTGGGGGCCTTGTCCAGCAACAGGTGCAGAAAATGCCCGCCAATGGAGTCTTCGCTCGTGGTGCAGTCGATGCGCTTGCCGTCGTGGCTGAAGCGATACCAGTAACACATGATCGCCGGGAAGGCCGCGAGCAAGCGGTCGGTGGCGTCGCGCTGCTGATCAAAACTGCGCTCTGGCTCCAGCGTGCCGAGCATCGATGCACCGGTGCGCATAACATCCATCGGATGAGTGTCGGCGGGGATGCGCTCCAGCACCTCTTTCAAGGCCTGCGGCAGATCACGCAGGCTCTTGAGCTTGTCCATGTAGTCGGACAGTTGCGCTTGATCAGGCAATTCGCCGTACAGCAGCAGATAGGCGACTTCCTCGAAGCGGGCCTCGGCGGCCAGTTCACGCACGTCATAGCCGCGATAGGTCAGCCCGGCACCGGCCATGCCCACTGTCGACAGTGCGGTCTGCCCGGCAACCTGCCCGCGTAGCCCGGCACCACTCAATACTTTTGCTTCAGCCATGGTGTTCTCCAATTTTGTTTTTGTGTGATGGAACGCGAAGCACAATAACTCTCGTGCCGCGCCACGTGCTCAAGGTCGGACGCAGAGCGTAGGAACGAGAGCGATTATGGTCTCAGCTCATCACCCCTTCTTCTGCGCAAACAGCGCATCCAGTTTCTGCTCGAAGGTGTGGTAATCGATAGCGTCGTACAGCTCCATGCGGGTCTGCATTGTGTCGATCACGTTTTTCTGGCTGCCGTCGCGACGAATCGCGCCGTAAACGGTTTCCGCGGCCTTGTTCATGGCGCGGAATGCAGAAAGGGGATAGAGCACCAGCGACACGCTGGCTTCGCGCAATTCGTCAACGGTAAACAGCGGTGTCGCACCAAATTCAGTGATATTGGCCAGAATCGGCACACCGGCGCGATGGGCGAACAGCTTGTACATCGCCAGTTCGGTAATTGCCTCGGGGAAGACCATGTCCGCACCCGCTTCGATGCACGCGGCAGCCCGCTCCAGCGCCGATTCCAGACCTTCGACCGCCAGCGCATCGGTGCGCGCCATGATCACGAAGCTGTCATCGGTTCGCGCATCGACGGCCGCCTTGATGCGGTCGACCATTTCCTGCTGTGAAACGATTTCCTTGTTTGGACGATGGCCGCAGCGCTTGGCGCCGACCTGATCTTCGATATGAATCGCCGCTGCGCCGGCCTTGATCATTGAGCGCACGGTACGCGCCACATTGAATGCAGAGGAACCGAAGCCGGTGTCGACATCCACCAGCAGCGGCAAATCACACACGTCCGTGATGCGCCGAACATCGATCAGCACATCTTCCAGACCGGTAATCCCCAGATCCGGAATACCCAGCGAACCTGCCGCCACTCCTCCGCCAGACAGATAGATAGCCTTGAAACCCGCCCGTTTTGCCAGCAGCGCATGATTCGCGTTGATCGCGCCGACCACCTGCAACGGCTGTTCGCTGGCAACCGCATCGCGGAAGCGCTGGCCGGGAGTACTGTTGTTGTGACTCATTGTTCACCTCGGTCCGAAGTCTTCTGGGAAGCCGCCTGATAGTGGCGCTCGATGTTGCGTCTGGACGCACCGATATGACGGCGCATCAACAATTCAGCCAGCTCGCCGTCACGCTCGGCAATGGCGTCGAGAATCCGGTGGTGTTCGGCAAAGGCCTGACGAGGCCGATTGGGTGTGGTGGAAAACTGGATGCGGTACATGCGCACCAGTTGATAAAGCTCACCGCAGAGCATCTGGCTGAGGGTGCGGTTGCCGCTGCCCTGAATGATCCGGTAATGAAAATCGAAATCGCCTTCCTGCTGGTAATAGCCGATACCCGCCTGAAACGCTACGTCGCGCTCATGGGTGTCCAGTACGCTGCGCAGCTCCTCTATTTCAGCCTGGGTCATGCGCTCGGCAGCCAGGCGACAGGCCATGCCTTCAAGGGATTCGCGAATTTCGTAGAGCTCGATCAGCTCGGCGTGGCTCAGCGCAACAACGCGGGCGCCGACATGCGGCACGCGAACCACCAGTCGCTGCCCTTCAAGGCGATGAATCGCTTCGCGCAGCGGCCCGCGACTGATGCCGTAGGTGCGGGCCAGTTCCGGCTCGGAAATCTTGCTTCCGGGGGCGATTTCGCCTTTGACGATGGCCGACTGAATACGTCGAAAAACATTTTCAGACAGAGTTTCGGGATCGTCTACGGTTGGCGCTGCCTTCTCGACTATTTCCAGCATTGTCGACACTCGCTGACTGAATAGGCGTAAATCTAGCCATAAACGGCTTTTCAGTCAAAGCAATATGAGTGATTGTCGACAATCAGCTGGTAACGCTGCTTTCTTTCTCAGCGTCCAACCTGAACAGATGCACAGGTAGATAACTGGCACCTCCAAGGCTTCATGCTAGAATGCGCGTCGCGTCCGCGCAGCGCGCTCCTTGTTGGAGCCGACGCTTGCGAGTTGCCTGCCTCACTCTCCATCAGGCTCATCCCGCTTGCGCCCTGACCCTTAAGTTTTCTGCTCATCGCGCCAGGATTTATGAGACTGACTACCCTCCCTACCCTTTTCTGCTTCCTGTTTCTGCCTGCCGTGACACTGGCCGCCAGCAAGACGGTATATGGCCTGAATGAATACGCCAGGCTCACCGACATCGACGTTGAAGTGCCCGCCAAGCTCGACACCGGTGCCAAGACTGCATCGCTGAGCGCCCGCGATATCAAGCATTTCAAACGCAACGGCGAGAGCTGGGTGCGCTTTTATCTGGCCATCGACAGCAAGCATGTTCACCCTATCGAACGACCGCTAGCCAGAGTCAGCAAAATCAAACGGCGCGCCGACGATCTCGATCCGGACGAGGAAAACAAATTCTCGTCACGCCCGGTGATAAGTCTGGATATCTGCATGGGTGAAGTTTTACGCACCATAGAAGTGAACTTGACCGACCGAAGTGCATTCCAATACCCGCTTTTGATCGGCTCCGAAGCGTTGAAACGCTTTGATGCGCTGGTCGATCCAAGTCTTAAATACGCGGCAGGGAAGCCCGGCTGCGCTTCCGTCGCTCTAAACGCAGAGTAAATTCATGCGCGCTCTTACACTCCATCTGAAAATTCTGATCACGGTCCTGGTGACGCTGGGCATCGCGATCACGGCCTATCAGATACTGGCGCTCGGCATTCCGGTGACCGAAGACGAAACCGACGACCTGTGGAATATCGACGCCAAGGTCGAATTCGTCGCCAGCCCCAAGGATACGGTGAAGATCCAGATGTTCGTGCCACCGCTGGCCCACGACTACATCAGCCTGAACGAAAGCTTCATCTCGAACAATTACGGGGTCAGCGTCAACCGTGCTGACGGCAACCGTCGCGTCACCTGGTCGACCCGCCGCGCCACCGGTAACCAGACACTGTATTACCGTCTGGTACTGACCAAACGCTACAGCGGTGAAAAACCCAAGGTCAAAGGCCCGATCTTCCGCGACAGCCTTCCCGTTGGCGGGCCTGAAAAAATTGCCGCCGAAGCGCTGCTCGCGCCGATCCGTCAGCATTCAGCCGATGTCGAGACCTTCATCACCGAAGCGATCAAACGCGTCAACAACCTGAACGATGACAACGTCAAGCTGCTGATGGCGGGCGATACCTCGGCAGCTAAGAAAGCCCAGATCACCGAACTGCTGTTGTCTATCGCTCATGTGCCTATGGAAAAAGCCCACACCATTCGCTTGCAGGCCGAACAGCCGCAAACCCCGGAACTCTGGCTGCGCAGTTTCAATGGCAAGGAATGGCTGTATTTCAACCCCGACACAGGTGAAGCAGGTCTGCCCGAAGATCGCCTGCTGTGGTGGACCGGTGACGAGAATCTGGTGACGGCCGAGGGCGGCAAGAAAGTGCAGGTCACCTTCAGCCTGAACAACAGTGAAATGAATGCCATGCGCCTGGCCAAGCTTACGGATGCCAGCACCGACTCGGACTTCCTGGCCTACTCGCTGTACGGCTTGCCGCTGCAAACTCAACAGACCTTCATGATCATGGTCATGATCCCGATCGGGGTGCTGGTCATTCTGATCCTGCGCAACCTGATTGGCCTGCAGACTCTGGGCACCTTCACCCCGGTGCTGATCGCTCTGGCGTTCCGCGAGACGCAACTGGGTTTCGGTATCGTGCTGTTCACGGTGATCACTGCGCTGGGGCTATCGCTGAGGTCTTATCTGGAGCATCTGAAATTGCAGATGCTGCCTCGCTTGTCAGTCGTACTGACCTTCGTCGTGGTACTGATTGCCGCCATCAGCCTGTTCAGCCATAAACTCGGGCTGGAGCGAGGCCTTTCGGTGGCGCTGTTCCCGATGGTGATTCTGACCATGACCATCGAACGCCTGTCGATCACCTGGGAGGAGCGCGGCGGCAGCCATGCCATGAAAGTCGCCATCGGCACGCTGTTCGCAGCGTCCCTGGCGCACTTGATCATGACCGTGCCAGAGCTGACCTACTTTGTCTTCACCTTCCCGGCGGTGCTGCTGGTGCTGGTCGGCTTCATGCTGGCAATGGGCAGATACCGTGGTTATCGCCTGACCGAACTGATGCGCTTCAAGGCCTTCCTCAAGGATGAACCGAAGTGATCGGCTGGTGGAAAACCTGGAAGGCACTTGAAGCCAGGGGAATCATGGGCATCAATCGGCGCAACGCCGACTACGTGCTCAAGTACAACAAGCGCAGCCTGTATCCGATTGTCGATGACAAGATCATCACAAAGGAACGGGCCATAGCGGCAGGCATTCATGTGCCGGAGATGTACGGCGTGATTTCCACGGAAAAGGAAATCGATGGTCTCGACGAGATCATCGCTGGCCGTAGCGATTTCGTGATCAAGCCTGCTCAGGGCGCTGGCGGCGATGGCATTCTGGTCATTGCCGACCGTTTTGAAGAGCGCTTTCGCACAGTCTCGGGGCGCATTATCAGCCACTCGGAAATCGAGCATCAGGTGTCCAGTATCCTGACCGGCCTGTATTCGCTGGGCGGCCATCGTGATCGCGCGCTGATCGAATACAGGGTCGTGCCAGACTCGATCTTCAAAAGCATCAGCTACGAAGGTGTGCCGGACATTCGCATCATCGTGCTGATGGGCTATCCGGTGATGGCCATGCTGCGCCTGCCAACCCGCCAGTCAGGCGGCAAAGCCAACCTGCACCAGGGCGCCATCGGCGTTGGCGTCGACCTGGCCACCGGGATCACCTTGCAAGGCACCTGGCTGAACAACATCATCAGCAAGCATCCGGACACCACCCAGCCTGTGAACGGCGTGCAGTTGCCGAACTGGGACGGCTTCATGAAGCTCGCGGCCGAGTGCTACGAGCTGTGTGGCCTGGGCTACATAGGCGTGGACATGGTCCTGGACCAGGAAAAAGGTCCGCTGATCCTCGAACTCAACGCCCGCCCCGGCCTGAACATCCAGATCGCCAACGACTGCGGGTTGACGCATAGGACACAGGCGGTGGAAGCGCGGCTCGAGCAGTTGGCGCTGGAAGGCACCATGGAAACGCCCGAGCGGCGGGTCCGGTTTGTGCAAGAGATATTTGGGCATGTGGTTACTGAGCAGGTATAGCAAGCTTCATCGGCCTTTCTACGCGGTGCTGGTATCGCTGCGGATTTCCAGCATCTGGATTTCCTCAATTTTTGTAACTTGGTGAGTTCTCCTTCCCATATCGTGAATCTGTTTGCGTACTGGAGTTCGATAACCTAATCCGCGCGCGTGATTCTCCTCCAGTTCGAGTTTTATACTTCTAGTAAGCTTGTTTTCACCCGCTCCCGCTCCCTGTTCCGAAATGGCAAAGCGTCCGCCCGTAGGGGTTCGCTGCGCAAGTCGCCCATTAAAATAACCGTGAACGGCCCGAAATTGATCTGTATCAAGATCTTCTCCAACCCTTAAATTACCTGGCCTGCTACTGCCTTGAGTCGGTGTTGATCTGCTGCTTACTCCAGAAGTTCGAGCACTGGAAGTTGCAAGTCCTGCTCCCGCCTTCACCCCAAACGCAACCCCACCAGCCACCCCTGCCGCGATCCCCGTCACTAGACTCGCCCAGCCCAACCCTTCGCTCAGTCCACCTTTTGTCAATGCACTGCCCACAGCACTCCCCACCGAGATCACTGTTGCGACGCTCGACATAACAGACGCAGTAGACGCTACCGCACTGGCAGTAGCCACGCTGATGCCCAACACTGCGGTCAAAGGCGCTGCGATTCCCGCCGTCACCACCGTAGCGGCAACGCCAGCAACCAGGCCAACCCACCAGGGGATATGCCCATCCGGGTCCAGATAATTCACCGGATCCCCCACGCAATAGGCATAAGCATTCAGCCCGCCGTTGCCAAACGGACTCAAACTGTCCGGGCTATGAAAGCGCATCAGCACCGGGTTATAGGCGCGATAGCCCTGCCCCAGCAGATACCAGCCAGTTGCCAATTCACGCAGTTCGCCATTGAAACCCGAGCGGCTGGCGGCAGCCACAACCGAGCTCCGGTGGCCATAGGCGCTATAACTCAGGTCGTTGATGCTCTGCGGGCTAACTTCAGCGAGAACGGTTCTCCGGGCATCAGTCGACAAGAGCTGCGTTCCGGCACTATTGCCACCCCGCTGCTCAGCCAAGAGCTGGTCACCGGCCCTGATAAAGCTTCGTTGTTCTTCGCCGCGCAACTGATTGGCGAGTTGTCCATCCCGGTAAAAACGCTGTTCACTGCCATCGGTGCTCCGGCTGTTGGTCAGGCTGTCCAGAGCGTCATAGCCGTAATCAACAGCCGGGGTTTCATCGGTTGCGCTGACGCTGAGCAAACGCCCCAGCGCGTCATATTCAATCGCCCGCCCTGCTTCGTCCATCGTCAAGTTACCGTTCGCGTCGTAAGCGAGTTCGAGGCGCTGAGGATAATCCGCGTGGCTATTGGTGATGGCACTGAGCTGCGCAGGATCGTTACCGGAGTATTCGTATTGAGCAGTATTACTGCCCTCGGCGAAAAACGTCTTCACCTCGGTGAGATTGTCCAGTGCATCAAACTTGAATGTCTGGCTCTGAATCTTCTTGCCCAGCGGGTCTTTCGGTGCAAGCGCACCGGTTGCGGTGTACCTCTCAAGCCTGCCGCGCGGGTCATATTCAAATGTTTCATCGCGCAGCAGCGTATTGCCTTCGCGCAATGTGCGCTGCTGTAAATGATCGGCAGCATCATAGGCTTGAGCCAACTTTTGCTCGGTGCCATCCGGCATAGCGAAGCTGCGCAGCACTTCGCGGCCGGCAGTATCGTATTCCAGGGTGATGTGCAGGTTTTGGTCCTGGGCACTGTCAACCGACCCGATACTTTCGACTCGTCCCTGAGCGTTATAGGTGAACGTTGAAGTCAGTGTACCGACGCGGGTGCTCTCAAGGCGACCGCTGCTGTCGTAGCGCCAGGTCTGAGTCGCACCCACGACATCGGTATAACTGAGCAACCGGCCATCGAGGCTGTATTGATAGACTACGGTGTAGGTCTTGCCGCCCTGCAACCGGCGTTCCTGCTTGAGCTGGCCATTGGCAAAATAGTCCCGCTCCAGCTTCTGATCCTGCTCCTTGCTGCTCATCAGGCGTGCGTTCAGCGGGTCATAGGTGTAATCGGCAGTGCTGTTGAGCAGCTTGCGCTGAATGGGTTTTTCGACCAGTTGCGGTTGATACAGGTAATCGATGACTTCTTCACTCGGCGTATGCACCTTGTGGGGTTGCAGGCGCCCGTCGATAAACTCAAAGCGTGTCAACCGACCACCAACGGTTGAGGCGGTCATGCGTCCCAGCCCATCGAAACGTTGCTCGCCCAGCAGCAAACGATCGACGCTGATGGACACCGGTAGATCGTCCCGGCTGTGGCTGGCGTAAGCGCGTTCGATCTGCGCGCCGTCAGGCAGACGATTACCTGTGAGACGGCCAAACGCGTCGTAGCTGAATTCGCGCAAATTGCCCAGTGCATCGACCTGGCTGAAGGTACGACCGAGACCATCATAATTAATGGACTCCAGGCTGATGCGCTCGTCACTCGGATCGAGTCGCTCGATGGAATCCGGTTTGCGGAAAAGATTAGTGAGGGTAACGGTTTTACCCATCTCGGCCTGCCACTCCGTTGTGGTGCGCTTGACCGGATCCTCAACCTTGTGGCGCTCGATGCCATCCGGCCCGGTCACGCTGCACTGCTCGCCCCAGTCGTCGTATTGATAGGTGCTGGTCAGCGGCAGTTCACGCAAGACTGCGTCCCTCAGCAGCCAGTCTGAAACCGTGTCCGAGACCAGCAAGCCGCGCGCGTCGTAGCTCGCGCTGTAGGTTTTCCTGTAGACCTCAGGCTGGCTTTCGTCGGCGCCCTGGCGGAACTCTTCGATCACCCGATTGTTGCCATCCATCAGCGTGCGGGTCTTGATGCTCTTGACGTTGGTGACCGTCTGCTCGGCCTGCTGGCCGTCGCGTGCACAGAGGAGATAGTCATATTGGCGCGCGGCTTCGAACTCGGTGCCCGGTGACACGGTTTCTTCGGTGACCCGACCCAGCACGTCGTAGCGGTAGGCGATTTCCACGTCGTTGTCGTCGCGGTTGAGCAGCGGCTGGCCGTTGAGCAGCGAGTGTTCCAGGGTGTAGGACTTGCGCACTTTATCGAAATCGGTGCTCAGGCTGATCATCGTGTGCTGCACGCTTTCCCCGGCGCGGGTGCCTTTTGTGCGCTGATAGGCGTAATCGGTGATGCTCGACTGACCGTTCAGGGTCTGGGTTTCCTGCAGTTTGCGCCCGTGCAGGTAACGGTCGGCGGGCTCATCGATATAGGTAAAGGCCGTGCGTTGCAGCTCGGTTTCACTGCCAGCCAGCACGTGCAACAAGGTTTCGTCGTCAATAGCCAGCCAGTCGGGCGTGCTGCCCGCGCCGACGCCGGTTTGCAGAGCGTAGCGATAGGCGCTGCGCAACACCGGGGCCTCGCCGAGGGCATTGGCCGCCGGGGTGATGGTTTTGTCCTGCAGGTTGCGCACAAACCCGTGCGGGTCCGGTGGGCAGCCATCGCCTCCGGCGGCCGGGTAATAGCGGCTGGTTTCGACCGTGCCGTCGGGGTTTTCCTGGGTCAGCAGGTTGCCGAACGTGTCGAAGGTGGTGCGGGTGGTTTCCTCGTGGGTCTGGCTGGAGGCGCTGGGGTGATACCAGATCTTGAGCACGGAATCGGGCAACTGGCACTGGGCAGGTTGATCGATAAACGACTGGCCCGGCGTGGAGTGATAGGTGGTTTGGGTCGTCAGCACGTTGTCGTTCTGGGTCACGGTCTCTGCAGTCAACAGGTGAAAGTTGTTGAAGGTGCGCGTGGTGCTGCGCAGCGCCTGGCCCTGAACCCAGAGCGTTTCCGTGCTGCTGTAGGTGTAGGCCGGGTCGGCCCGGTACAGGTTGTCCAGGCCTTTGTCGTCCCAGATCAGACCGCTGGCGGCGAACCCGAGGAAGTTTTCGTTGGAGTAACTGAAACGTCGCTCGACAGCGGGCTGGCTGAAGCCCGGACGCTGTTCATGGCGTTCCACCCGGGGCAGCGACGGGTGGAGGTTTTCCGGGAACTGGTGACCCTGGGGGTCATAACTGATCAGTTCGTGCCCGCCCAGCGGGGTGCGCAGTTCCGTGATGTACAGGTATTCGAGGGGCTGGTCATAGACAAAACGCCAGGACGCCTTATTGGCAGTGGGCAAGGCGATGCTGACCAGTTTGCCGCCGTCCAGGATCAAATTGAAACTGGCCAGCGGCGTGCCGTCCGGGCCTTTGTCGGGGTGCAGGTGGATATCAGTGCTTAGGGGGCCGTTGCGCTTAACGCTGAGCAAGGTGCCATAGTCATCGCTGATCTGTTGCAGCAGGGCTTCACCGCCGTACAGTGTGTAAGACAAATCGACCCGATGGCCTTCGGCCGAGTACATCTGGGTCACCCAGGCTGCATCGCTGCCGAGGATTTTGCCGAGGATTTCCACCAGGCCGGATTTATGCACCACGCGGTACTGATCATCGGCTTCGAAGGAGAAGTGGAAACTGTCGATCTTGCGTTCCGGCACCGTGGGCGCGCCTTTCGTCCCGTCGATGCGAAAGGTCTCGCCGGTGGACAGCGAGAGGATCGAAGTCGCGGGGTCGAAGTGCGACAGTTGCAGGCCCCAGCCCTTGCCGAAGCCGGTGTCGCGGCTGTTCATGGGGCTGAAGCCCAGGCTGAGTGGCACGATCGGGCCGCACAGGTGATTGGCCTTGAGTTCAGGCAGGGAAATGGAGCAGGTGTACTGCCCGGTGCGCGGATCAACCCCGGCCTGTACGAAGCTGAGGAAATTGAATGCGTTGGAGTGGACGGTCGGGGTGAGCATCAGATAGTTCCTCAAAAACGGGGTCGACAACAGTTATGCACGGGCTCTTGCTGTACGGTCGCAGTTGCTTCAGTCAGGCACGATGATCACTTTATTGCGTTTCGTCGGCGATTCGAATTGAACCGTGATGCGGTGCAAATTCCCGAACTCATCGATCAGTTTCAAGCGCACGGGCGTGGTGAAATCTCCAACGAGCATTTTGTTGTAAGGAAAGTCCTTGCGGCGGTGCAGGCTGATCAATACAGAGCCCTGTGGCGTCGTTATATTATCTGCTAACGTGCTGGCTGGTCTTAGGTCCGGTGGAATGGTCTGCATGAACACGGGGTCAAATTGAAGTGTGCGGCTGCCTGACAGGGAATACCCTGTATAGCTGCCCATCTCCTCGGCATAAAGGTGGCTTTCCCATTGCACCATACTGGGATGACCCTCGAACTCCAGGGACAGAAAATTAATATATTGATTGCCGTCTTTAAGTCGCAAGGTGTAATAGTCTACAGTATTAAGCGCGAAATTATTATCAGCTGCGCCTTCCACTCTGACAGGTTCCGGAAACTCATAGTTTTCCGCTGCGTAAGCAGGCGGCGCAACAGGCTTTATTTCGATAAAATTATGGCTCTCTTCGCTTCCGTTATTTTCCGTGGAATTGAATTCCACGTTGTCGGCCCGCGTCAGGGCAGCGGCAATTTTTCGCGGTATTACACCACGAGTCTGGACATACAGGAATACTGAATTATCGTTGCCCGCCAAGGGAGATCGTGCAGTAGCAGGGTAATAAAGATAGCCACTTTCTGATTTGTTCGCCGCCCACTGTTTGTCCGCTGGGGCCTTTTCGGGTATTCCGTTTTCACCCACATAAGGTAACGTATTCAGGCTATCTTCAAAGATCAACCGCACACTCGCTTTTTCAGAGGCGGTGAGGTCCACTTTATTGTTGTTCTCGTCTTTGGGTTGCACGGAAACCTTGAGCATGACCTGGGCCAGACCATTAGCAAACACGGTCGCCGAGCCGGACTGTTCTTCAACCTTGAAGTCGATAACGGTGGACCATTGTGCACGCGGGGCGACCTCGGACAGATGAATGACGCTATACCCTGATTGCGTGCTGATTCCGTCGAAAGAACTACATTTGACGACGCTGTACGGGAAGGTTATCTGTGCGGGCGCAGTAAAAGTGCCCGAGGCATCGTCGACATGGCCCGTACCGACTTCCACGCTCCAAGTCAGACTTTTCGGTGCATCGCGCATGCTTTTTTTAGACAGGGTCACTGAAGCCGATGGGGCAAGTCCAGGATGAAACGCTGGCTCGATATCAACGGGCATGACACCGTTGACCAACAACACGATCCCCGTGCATTTTTCCTGGGTTACGGTGTCTGTTGCCTCGACAGCGACGTGGTTGAATATCCCTGCTGGCGCCGTGGCGGGCGGGGTATAGGTGGCCTGTCTGCCGTTTCCGGCGAGGGTGCCCATATCGGCAGGCAACAGCGTCCATGCAAGCGGGTTCTCGGTCAACGATGCGGCTTTGAAAACGAATGGCTGTGGCGAGAAGCGCAGGTCTATGGCATGCATGGCGGGAGCCATTGCCATCGAACTGGACACGACGACTACCATTGCCGACGCGGTAACTTCTTTTTGGGTTTGCGGGTCAGTGTACGTGGCGGTTATCACATTGCGGGTGGTCTTGTCCTCCAGTAGCCCCAGCGATGGTGCGGTGTACCTGCCACTCTGGGTGATATCCCCTTGCGCGCGAGAACCATCGATGTCGCGCACACCCCAGGTGATAAGCGCCGCTCTGGCTTGGTAGCGCAGTTCGACAATTTCAAACTGCAGTTCCTCACCGGCTTTTAGCGTTGTGTACAGCGGGCTCAGGCTGAATGAGCTCTGACGTGGGTCTATTTCACCGAACAGGGCGAGATCGCCGGGCAGATACGCTTCTTTTAGAATCAGCGCATTGGATTCCGGGAACAGCAAGTGGTTGATGGCGAAGAAGTTGATTTCAGGAATATCGAGGGAAGTGAATAGTGCTTCAATCGTTTCCAAAATCTTTTTTAATTCCTGACGAGCTCGAATCCTGAGTTCTTCGGGCGCGCCGACAGCAGGGGCGAAGTTTATCAGCGCCTCGGTATTGATATGGGAGTCAGTTGACTTAACGAAGTGGACGCTATTATGAACGGAATCAAGTGTGCTATCAAAAATCAATTCCATATCGAAGTTAAAATTAATGCCTATGTCTTGATGAGTGTCAAACCAGCCTGAGACGTCGTTCTTGTAATGAAATACTTCATCTTGAGTTCCTGCCCAGCGAAGCGCCAACCTATAATCCTCTTTAATTAAAATGGATAGATTTTGCGCAAATTTTATAGAAAAATCCTCTTTTTTGAAGTGGTAAGTCTCTGAGCCTGCGTCATAAATTATGTCTATTGGGGGAACTTCATAGCGACCGGATACCGCCTCCAGCTTATAGTTTCCCGTTTCTTCCGAATCATCCTTGACCTCAAAGCTCAATCCGCGACCCACATGCGTGCTTATATAAGGTGCAATGTACCAATGAAACATGGCCTGGCGCGAAATCAAGAGAGAGCCTGAGTACAGCGAACGATCTTCTCCGGAAGCTTTGTCGTCCGGAATGAAGTAAGGCATGCCGGTGTCGTTTTCAGGCAGCACTCCGTTATGTAAACTATTCTTGGTCCTGACAAACATAACGACGGCACCATCGCCATACGTGTCAGCCTTTAAATTTTTTGCCCCTGGAGCAGCTTGAGTGAGGAGATAGAAATCCTTGGGCGCCAAGAGATCTTCCTCTCCCAGTTCCAGAATGCCCAGGCTATAAACTTGCAGTTCCATCGGTAACGCGTCGAACTGCGTCTTGAAGAAATTGCCTATCAGGGTATCGCTAATGCCTGTCTCAATCAGGTTACTGGTGAACCCCGTTGCCATGGAGAGATCCAGTACCACTTCCGATTTCTTGTTGATGGTACCGACCACCTTCCTGAGTTCGATGTTGGCATCCAGCGAGTAACCATGCTGTTCAGCAATATTGAAGCTGGAAATCGCTCGCGAGGCAGAACCTGGGGCATTTTCGATAAGTGTAAGGGTGCCGCCGACAATGTCCATGTGCAAGCGGGCCATGGCGTCTGACAGCGAGGCGTTTTCGAAGGAGAGTCGTGGTTCACTCAGGATTATTCCGCTGAGTTCGACTGTTTGCGTGCCCTCCAGGGATATTTCTCCCCTGATGGCAGGCAAGAAACTTTCGGTGGTAAAGCGAGCAATATGCTGCTGCGCAAGAAGGTGGTTGACCTTGGTGCGGTTGAACGAAACAATTGCGCCCCAACCCAGCGTGTTGGCGCGGCCTTTCATGGTCTGTAAAAGAAACTCTTTTGAATTTGCCATTTCACACCTCTCAAACTTGATGTTGGCGCACTCGATACTCCGAGACGGCAAGCGTGCAGATCGGGTTCTAGCGTGCAGATCGGTTTTTGATCAGAAACTCTCAGCTATAAGCTCTACCCAGATCGGGGTACGCCCCCAAAGGCAGGGGCAGAACTGTGTAGCCGTAATCGACGGGTATGGGCGCGCCTGGGAAATCAGGTTCCCTTTCGAATGCACAGGTCACTATCGCAAACCCCGGCAGCTGTTGTTCTGGTTCGAGGTACAGCCCAACAGCGTCCACCGAGCCGCCACCCGCAAGCAGGGTCCACTTCAGACGTTGGTGAGGAACAGCGATGGGGCCTGAGTCATACTGCTTCATGAACTGAAGTTGTGCGGTACCCGACGTCGCGTTCGTCAGGTCGACCTCGACCTGTCCGCCCAGTGTTTTGTTGATGACCAGAACATGCGCCTGGCCCATATTGTTTTCGTCGTCGGTAACTTGTATGACATCAAGAACGAACATCGTAACCGGTGCGGGTGGTTCTGGATGGAGTGGGGCGGTGTAGCTGGCCCCTCGTCCTTCCTGATCAGGTATCACCTGGCCGTTTTGGCCAGGGTCTTTCATTGCCCAGATCAGCTTGCGGTCATCCAGCGTACCTGCGGTGAAGGGGAGGCTGAGCCCAGCGCTGGCAACCTGGAAAAGCGGATTGACAGAAATCGTATTGTTGACAATCGACACCAGCGCTGCAGACGAAACCTCCAGGCCATTCACAGTGCCTTTGGCAGTCACGATCACCTGTTGCGCTTCCCTGCCTGCCATGACATCAGCCGATGGCGCGGTGTAAGTACCATCACCATTTGCACTGAAGGAGCCAATAGGGCCTGTGGTGTCCCCTGGGAGGGCGCGACACGACCATTCAACCCCGCCAATGACCGGGTCTGTGACAAATTTCCGTATTCCGCCAGTGTTCAGCACAGGGGATTCCGGGGAAATGACAAAGCTTGTCATTGAGGGGTTGACGTTACCAAACACCGCGAGGTCGCCGGGGACGGCGACGTCAGTGAGGACCATTGAATTGAGGTCGGGGAAAAGCAGGTTTCGCAGGAGGAAAGTGTCGATGTCGGGAAGAGTTATTTTTTTGGTGAATGCGAAAAGATGGTCGTAAATAACTTGCCGGAGGTGGTTATGGAATTTTTCTGTGTTCTGGGCATATTCATTTAGTTTTGTAGTAACCCCAATCTGGATGTCGGTGATTTCTGCCTGTTCAAAACTGATGATCCCGTCCTGAGGATTAACACTGGGTACGGAGGTTAGATTAATTGCCATGCTAAAGTAGACCGACGCGTCATATTCGCTGTCGTTATCCGCGCCTCTTGTATTCCAGAAATGCATCGGTTTTTCAAGATCATTATGCCATGTGAACGTACAGGTGTTATTTTCTGCTCGAAACGCTGCACCCGTTAAATTCAAGGTGAGCATAGGGTTGGTCGCAGTAATTATGTGGTCACTAAAATAGCCTTGATTGACGTATTTATAATCAGCTTTGCTGATCTCTCCGCCCGTAATCTCCAGAAAAGAATGAAGAGGATTTCCGTCTGCGTCTGTGGGGTTTTTTACAGTGAAAATCATTCCCGGAAGGACGCTTTCAAGTTGAGTGCGAAGAAGCGTGGTGAGAAAAACCCTATTTGAAACCAATACAGCGCTCGAAAATCGACGCCCCTCTTCATCGTCAGGGATCATGTACTCAAAATCGCTATTCGACGCCGGAATGCCTCCGTTGACGCCCCCTTCGAGAGTGACGAATAACACCACCGCCCCGTCACCGTAGTTGGGGGCACTGCGGAGTTTAGCGCCAGGTGCTGCCTGCGTATGTACGCTGAAGGATTTCGGTTTAAGTGTGGAGTCTGCTTGCTGGCTCAAGGTGCCCAGTGTGTAAACCTGCAGCTCTGGATGTTTCTTGAATTCCGTCTCGAAAAACTCCCGAGCATTGATGATACTGACAGGGTCAGAAAACAGATCCGTATCGAAATCGTTCATGTCTGACAAGTCTATTTTTACGCTGCCTACTTCATCAACTCCACCGGGTGCGTCCTTGAGCGTAACGTCCAGCCATAACCTGGGGCCTGCGGCACCATTGGGGCGCATGATTGAATGAATACCCTTGTAACCGCCCACAGGCTCACTTTTCAATATCGCCAGGCCACCGATTATGGGGAGCGTCACTCTGGCGCGGGAGTCGGTGAGGCTGGCGTTTTCGAAAGACAGCCTGGGTATGCCCAGTTGAATGCCGAAGAATTTCAGGTTCGAACCGGATTCGGAGTTTATTTCCCCGTCGATAGGCTGCAGATAGTTTTCTGCTGTGAGCTTCTGGATGTATTGCTGCATCATCAAGGCGTTGGCGCGACCGCGGTTGTAGACGACAACGGCGTCCCAGCCGAGGGTGCTTGGCCTGACATTGAGTAACTCCAGTAATGCTTCCTTCGAATGACCGCTCGAAACAGCTTGGCTGCCAGTTTTTATTTTGCTGACCATGATGGTTGCCTCGTTAAGGTGAAAGCTATAGCGCTCGGCTATAACCAGCGTTCTATAAGGGTGGTCAAGGGTAGGTACATAATCACGACCACGGCGATTGCATGGCACCATTGTTACTTCACGCGAGGGAACGCCGATACTGGTAGAACTACTAGGTTGTGGGTCGAGGAATCACTGCTAGCGTTGACATGACCTTAAAAGAAATCACTGCCTGGTAAACAGACGCCTGGTTTCACTCACCCCGCTGAAGGGAGTAATAACATGATGTCTGTTCATTCTAAAAAGAAACTAAAAATTGCCGGGGGGCTGTTACTTGCTGCCTTCGCCGGCTACTTATCCTTTTTTCTGAGTCAGGAGTATGAGGGGCAAATCGTTATATATAACAAGAAAGACGCTAACAATACGTATCCGAGCATCAACTGCACCCTGCCGTTTATCACGTCGGAAGTCAATTTCCAGAATAATTCAGAAGGGTGCGTGAATGATGACGCCTATGCTTTCAAACTGGAGGAAGTGCCGTCCGCCACATTCTTTACCTTTACGGATGCCCCCGACTGTTCTGACTCGGGTGGATTTTATTATCGCTTCAAGACGATACAACATCCGACGACCATGACGGAGCCAATGGACATTGGAACCGCCGGACAAAAAGCCGTGGATTCGGTGGTCACGCCGGGTGTCCTGTTAGTTGCCAGTAAAACCACCGGGCAAGTGGGTGGCAAACTTTCCTGCGTCAAGATCGAGCGCTCGGCTGTTCCAAAGCCCTGATCTTTTTATCCCAAGGAGATTTTCTTCATGCTCACCCCGACCGTCCACTCCAACGCATTCAATTTCCTCAGCTTCGTACAGGCCGGGGTTGATCCGCGCACCGGGCAGTACACCTGCTCCATTTCCCTGCCTGAACTCAAGGCCAATCACCTGTGCGGCCCGATCGTGCCACTCAGCCTGGGCTTCAGCCCCATGAACAGCCGCGACACCGGCTTCGGCAAGGGCTGGGGCCTGCAACTGTCGCACTTCGACCCCGCGACTTCGATCCTCTCGCTGTCCACCGGCGAGACCTTTCGCATCGACGGGACGAAAGGCGCGCCCACGGTGCCGGAACGCAAGATCGACAGTTTCCACTTCTCCTTCGAAGCCGATGATCAGTACCGCGTGGTGCATAAATCCGGCCTGGTGGAAATCCTCGGCAAAATCCTCGGCAGCGATGCAGCCTGGGTGACCCAGATGTACTCGGCCGAAGGCCATCGGGTCGATTTGTCTTACACACTGTACGGCGGTGAAGCCCTGCTGCAACAGATCAGCGATGACTATGGCACCTTGCTCAGCGTTAAGCGCAACGGCCCCCTAAGCACTGATATCCACCTGCACCCCGACAAAGGCCCGGACGGCACGCCGCTGGCCAGTTTCAATTTGATCCTGGACGGCGGCAAACTGGTCAGCATCGCCTTGCCCACTGCCAATAAGGCGTCCTGGCGTTTTGTCTATGACCAGCCCCTCGAATACCTGTACATCACGGAACTGCGCACCCCGCTGGGCGGGCACGAACTGATCAGTTATGACCCCCAGGGTCACCAGTTCCCGGAAAACCTCCACCCGTCGCTGCCCCGGGTGGAACGCCATGAACAGCGTCCGGGCTTCAGCCAGCCCGCTGTCGAGCGACGTTTCAGTTACTCCAACGAAAACTTCCTCGGGTTCGCCGCCAGCGGTCTGATCTGGGACGACAAAGGCCTGGACAACCTGTACCGGGCCGACCCGGCCTACACCTACAGCAGCACGGAAACGCTCTGGGTTCAGGGCCAGGCGCTGCGCAGCACCACGCGCACCTTCAACAACTTTCACCTGTTGACTGCAGAGACCGTGACCCAGAACGACAACGTGCTGACGACCCAAACCACCTATCACTCCACGCCGGGCCAGTCGTTTATCGATCAACCTGCCCAGTGCCAGTTGCCCGATTCCGTGCTCAAGATCTGGTATCACCCCAGCGCCTCCAGCCAGACCCACGAGGAAACCACCCGCACCACCTTCGACACGTTCGGCAACCTGCTGACCCAGGAAAACCCCGACGGCACGGTCGAAACCAGCCGCTATTACCCGGCCGCCGGAGGCGATGGCTGCCCACCGGACCCGCACGGGTTTGTGCGCAACCTGCAGGACAAAACCATCACCCCGGCGGCCAATGCCCTCGGCGAGGCCCCGGTGTTGCGCAGCGCCTATCGCTACGCTCTGCAAACCGGCGTCGGCGCGGGCAGCACGCCCGACTGGCTGGCTATTGACGACGAAACCTTGTTGCACGTGCTGGCTGGCAGTGAAACCGAGCTGCAACGCACGGCCTTTACCTATATCGATGAGCCCGCCGACCGTTACCTGCACGGGCGCAAACTGCAGGAAACCCAGACCCTGAACGGTCAGTCGAGCATCACCGATTACGCCTATCAGCGCACAAAAGGCACCCGCGCCGGGGAAAGCGTGCAGCACACGATGATCAGCCTGAGCACCGATTTCGATAAAGTGCGCAAGTCCTACACCCTGGAACACTCGCTGCTCAACGGCCAGCCGCTGCTCAACCGCGACGACAACGACGTGGAAATCGCCTACCGCTACGACGTGCTGGGTCGGGTCACCGAAGAAACCGTGTCACCGGGCACCGAGTTCGAAGCCGCGCGCCAATATGACTATCTCCTCTGTGCACGCGACGGCCAGCAGGCCGAGCAGACGGTCACCAACGTCAAGAGCATCAAGACCCGCACGCTGATGGATGGCAACAATCGGGTGATCGAGGAGTTCCGCCAGGGCGCCGACGAAAGCCAGCCTGAGGTCTACAGGAAAACCTACAGCGCGAGCTACGACGCGCGCGGCTTGCTGGTCTCGGACACGGTTTCAGACTGGCTGCTGAGGGACGCAGTCTTGCGTGAACTGCCTCTGAACAGCACCTATCAATACGACGACTGGGGCGAGCAGTGCAGCGTGACCGGGACGGATAAGGTAACGCAAATCACTGAAAGCAATCCCATCCTTAAAACCGTGCGCAGCTGGGTGCAGAGCAGCGATGCAACGCCGCTCATCACCGGCATGAGCGAGGTCAAGACCAACACCTTTGGCAAGCCCGAGTGGAGCAAGGCACTGGACGCGTCAGGGAGCATGGTCAGTCAGATTGACTACTTGTACGACGGGCTGGGACGCTGCATTGAGGAAATCGACCCCATGCAGCAAAGCACACTGTTCAGCTATGACGCTCGGTCCAGGCTCGCGAAAACCACCTTGCCCGACCGTACCGTGCTCGAGAAGGATTACGCTGGACACAGCACCCAAGCCTTACCCATCAGCATTCGGGTCACGGCCGCCGATGCCTCCGTTACGACCCTGCTCGGGGAACAAAGCTATGACGGCCTGGATCGTCAGACCCATATCAAGGTTGGTCCGCGGACCACGCGCTATCTGTATGACGGTGGCCAGATGCAGGTTGATCGACTGATCACCCCCGGTGACCGCACCATCCATTATAAATACCGACTGGGCCTCACCGATCAACCCGTGCAAACCATTGCAGATGATGAGCAGGCAGATTTCACTTACGACTCCGCCACAGCGTCAATAAGCAGCTCGCAAAACAGCAGCAGCCGCAGCGAGTTTGATTACGACCTGTTCGGCCAGCTCAAACGCGAACGGCGGATTGAAAGCGGTCAGACCTGGGAGACTGTGTTCAGTACCTCACTGGGCGGGCGTCAGCTCGGTCGTCTGGATGCCAGCGGGTTGCACACTGCCTATGAATATGACCCCCAAGGTCGGATCAAGTCAGCGAAACAAGGTCAATTACAGGCCGCCTTCGAGTACTCCAGCCTTGGCCAGGCGCACCGGACTATCACCACAGACTTAAGCAGCGGCCACACACTGCAAACCACAGTGGGCTACGACGATCAAGGTCGGGAAGTCGAACGAACCGTTGAGCTTCAGGGTCAAGAGACTCATCGCATCAGCCAGACCTGGCGCCCGGACGGCAAGCTGCTCACCCGGCACCTGCAAGCCGAAAAACGCTCTCTGCTTGATGAACGCTTTGAATACGACATTCGTGGCCGTTTGCATGTACATACCTGCGGCGGAGAGCGTCCGCCGCAGGATCGCTACCGCAACCCGATCCAGCAACAACGCTTTTACTTTGATGCGCTTGACAACATTACGAAGGTTAGCAGCAGCTTTGTAGACGGCAGTTCCGATGAGGCCACGTTTTATTTTGCGTCAAATGATCCAACGCAGCTGGAGCGCATCGTTCACACTCACGCTGCTTACCCTGGCAGCGTGAGCCTGATATACGACGTCGAGGGGAACCTCGTCCGCGACGAAAATGCCCAGCATCTGGCTTACGATAGCCAGAGTCGTCTGCTGCACGTCACCACTGTCGAGAAAGCTCTTGCCGGTCAATACCGTTACGACGCTCACAACCACCTGGTTGCCGTGCAACAGGCAAAACAGGACGAAACCCTGAGGTTTTACCAGGGCGAGCGCCTGGCCGCGCTGGTGCAGGGCAGCGAAACCACCAGTTTCCTGTATGACGGTGCCAATCCGCTGGGCCAGCAGGTTTTCGGCAACGATCATCAAACCGTACTGTTCATGAGCGATGCGAAACAAACCATCCTCGCGGAAAGCCAGGCCGAGCAATTGCGCACGGCGGTCTACAGCGCGTATGGCGAGCGCAATCCGGACAGCGATCTGAACAGCCTGCTGGGCTTCAACGGCGAAGTACGCGATGAAATCAGCGGCTGGTATTTGCTCGGGCGTGGCTATCGCGCTTACAACCCGACCCTGATGCGCTTCCATAGCCCGGACAGCCTCAGCCCCTTCGGGGCGGGTGGGCTCAATCCGTATGTGTATTGCCTGGGCGATCCCATCGGACTGGTTGACCCGACGGGGCATATGTCGCGCGGGCTTTTACTGGGCTTGAACATTGCTGGGCTGTTATTGGGCATCATCGGCACAGTCGCCACCGGCGGCGTGACGGCCCCTGCGTTAAGCGTTCAGTTTGTGCTGTTTGCGGGAGCCCAGACAGCAGGCGTTGCAGCAGTAGTAACGGGATCGGTTGGCCTCTACACGCCGGACCTTCAGGCCAAGAAGGTACTGGGGGGAATTAGTACGGCGCTGGGGATCGCGTCGTTGCTGACCGGGGCGGCGGCGATCGCGACGGGGGTTTCGAAGTGGTCTGGTAAGGGTGCAAACATGGCAGGAGCGGTGGAGGCGTCTGGGCCTCCTTTCAAAAACCCTCTCGCCAACCCCTCCAGGGGCAAAGTCGGCTCCTCGAGCTCAGACTGGGGATTTGGGTCAACCGGTACGATTGAACGCGAGAGTGAAAGTATAAATATGAACCTGTTCGACTATCCGAAGACTGTAAAAAATGTAGCGACCCAAACTCCGCACACTCCGCCACGTAGCACCGTTTCTGCCGCGAATACGGTGACTCCGCCATCTTCACAATTACCTTCACCTCCACCTCCACCTCCACCTCCACCATCCCATTCAAGCTCATTAACTGCTGGCGGCAGGCCACCGGCATCTAGTTCATCCGTCCCGAAACAGCTGACGCAAACAGCGAGTGCTGACAATGAACTTCTCCGTTTGATTAATGCATCAGGAGGTAAGGCACTACCGACCGGGAAAGTTTTGATCGCCGGAGAGCATATTGTACGACGCCTTAAAATCATTCGGACTACCAGTTGACTGTGATCCATATCAGGCACACGAAAATACAAAGCCCGCCTCCTTAAGTTATGGCGGGCTTGAGTTTTCATACCAACAACAGAACATTCTCCCGTCGAAAATCCAGGTAACTCTTTCCTTCATCAAAACTCACTTCAATATCCACCCAGAACTGTTCATTCACTTTCAGCTGTTCCAGAAATGATCGGGCCAGTACTGCACTGACCCCGCTACCCTCCTCGCCCGGCGTCAATGGCCGCTTTGCAAATACATCGAAATACAGGTCGCCCCCGTTCTTGTCGACGCCTTCGGCCCACATTTTCATTAACTGACCAGCCTTGATGTAGACCCAAGGCGTGATACTGAAGTCAGCGCCGCTGGGCACCGATGACAACTTCAGCCTCACCGGGTTGATGCCCGTGGTTTGTTTGCACACCAGTTTTGGAAATCGGGTATCGGCAATGGGCTGGATTGTCAGCAGGTAGATGGCAGAAGTTTCGACCTTGCCTTGCGCACGGGTGACGGTGTAGTACACCTGCACCGGCCTGTCGGTGCCGATATTGCCAGGTATCGCACTTGCCGGTATTGCGTACCTGTACTCGCCCTTAATGACCGGTGTGCTGGTCTCATGGCTGGCGCTCAGAACAAAACCAGTCCAGTACACCGTCAGCACTTCGGTGGGCTGCAGATCGATTTCCTTGGGTACCACCACAAACGCACCACTCGTGACGGATAATGGATCAAGCGTGCCGGTACCGCCACCGGCGGGTACGGATCTTTCAACCGAAGGCGAAACTAGCGGCACCGGCTGCGCATCTACCGTTAACGACACCGTCCGGGACAACACGCTGATATTTTCAGCCCGATCCTGCACCTCATAACTTGCATAGCGCACTCCATCGCCACTGTCGACGATCATATCGCCATCAAACTCGACGTCCAGGCTCATATCAGCCTCGGTCAGCGTTTTCTCGCCTGCCAATGAGGAGCCCGTCGGCGACGTTTCCCAGTACAAAAAAAGCGTGTCACCGGGCTTGGGCTGGTCGTAAGTGGGGACTGTGGCAGGCACCTTATTACCATGTGCTTCGAGGTAACGAGCCGTGACCCTGTTACCGATCAGATCTGATGGAAACGCCAACGGGTCTTTGCTGCCGGCCAGCATGGGGGGGCTTTTATCAATGGTGACGGTAAACGACGGGGTCGACGTATTCTCATTGCCGTTGGGAAAAATGACCTTATAAAGCAACTTGTGCGAACCCTCTGTCAGTTTCGACACAGGCACATGAGCAAACAACTCCTTTACATCAATCGGTGTGGAGAGCACCCTTTGGTCAACCTCGCTGTCGTCCCACATCAACACCACGGTTTCAGTAGAGCCGGGCACAGGATTACTCCCCCCCCAAAGAGGAAAAGTCACTTCCAGGTCAAACTGCAGCGCCGACTTCGGCAGCAGATTAATTTCGCCGCCGGGGATATCGTCCAGGGCATAAGACACTTTGGGATCCAGTAACAGTGCACCCTGATTGATTTCGCTATCCATATCAGAATCCTTTCTTATCATTGAGTAGCAAGCCCAGGCTGCTTCTCAGGAACAGAGACAGCAGCCCGGATATCTGGAATGCACCCTGTCAAGGTTTTGGAGGCGGAACTACACACGTGATACCGCCTGGACGCACTAGATCGACAAACTGCTTTGCCGGTAACGGGTCAGCCGGCATGGCGGCTCCCCCACCCTGCGGTGTAACGGTATAGGTCACATCCGCATAGCCTTGCCCGATAGGCAAAATATAAGGTAAGCGCTCCACAAACCCCATCTAACCAAAGACGACGGTGCGTCTAGGAATGCAAACGAGGCGTACAGTTCCACGGCAGCAAGGCTTCGTAATCTTCAACCGAGGTCGCCAGTGGTAGCCGTTCTAATGCGTGGCGCAGCCACGCATAGGGCTCCTGGCCGTTGGCTTTAGCCGTCTCGACCAAGCTGTAGAGTTGAGCACTGGCCTTGGCACCCTTGGGGGTATCGCTGAATAGCCAGTTCTTGCGTCCGATCACAAACGGTCTGATCGCACGCTCTGCCGCATTGTTGTCGATGGGCAAAAATCCAGCTTCGGTATAGCGCAGCAGCTTTTGCCAGTTGCTGGCTAGATAACTGATCGCCTTACCCAGCGCATTTTGCGCCGTGACGTGAGGCAGCGTTTTCTCCATCCAGGTGTGCAACTGAGTCAGCACCGGTACGCTGTTTTGCTGGCGAGCTTCATAACGCTGCTCATCGCTGCCTTCTTTCAACGCCCGCTCGATACCGTAAAGCTTGTTGATCAAATTCAGGGCAACATCAGCCCGCCCGGTTTTGCCCTTGGGCTGCACTTTTTGTGCTTCTACGAACTTGCGACGAGCATGCGCCCAACAACCCAAGCGCTCGACACCGGCTTGCGCTCCAAGCGCGTTGTAACCGGCGTAATCATCAGTCATCAAGTAGCCACGATAGCCTTCTAGCAGGCGCGTCGGTACCTCCTGCGCACGGCTGGTTGAGTAGTCGAAAAGAACAACAGGCTGATTAGGCGGGCCTCCAGTTTGTACCCACATCCAGGATTGACTGGCGGGCTCTCGATCAGGCTCTTTATTAACCTGCACTCGCGTCTCATCGCAGTGGATGACACGACTTTCCAGCAGTCGATCCCGCATCAAGTTGAGCAAGGGTTGCAGATGCTCGCCGCACTGAATCACCCAGCGCGCCAACGTTTGTCGAGGAATATCCATGCCGTGGCGGCCCAACACTTTTTCAAAGCGGTGAAGCGGTAAACCATCTACATATTTAGTGGTAAGCAGCATCGCCAAAACGCTAGGGCTGGCCATGCTCTTCTCGATCACTTGCGCAGGTTTATCAGCAGTGACCGGGGCTGTTTCGCAGTCGCGGCAGGCATAGACTTTTCGGATGTGTTTGATCACGCGGATCTGCATCGGCACGATTTCAAGCTGCTCGCTGACTTCTTCGCCAATGGTGTGTTTGCGGCAGCCACAAACGCAGGTCAGTTCGTGCTCATGCAGTTCGTGGATGACTTCGACGCGGGGTAAATCGGCAGGCAAAGGTTTGCGCTTGCCACGGCGCCTGGTCGGAGCAACGACCTCTTCATCTGAAGCTTCGTCCACAGGCTCGATGACGCTTTCTACTTCATTGAAGAGGGCCAGTTGCGGCGTTGCCGCATCAGCTGTTTGCTCGGACTTACGTCCGAACAAACGCTGAAGCAGGAGGGCATTCTGTTCTTGTAGCCGAATAATCTTTCCCTTATCCAACTGACGCTCGTCGAACATCTGCCCAAGCAGTTGCTTGAGCAGAACGGGATCATCTGGAAGGTTTTCGGGCACGGAATTCATGCCCTGGATTATACCGAATCAGGCTACGAATCGCGGCGTCAAAACTTGATGAGGACGGTTGCGCCAGAGGTCAAAGCCATCGAGCATCCAGTTGAGTTCCTGAACCGTCAGGACAATCGCTTCGTCGGTGGCGTCTGGCGATGTTTTGAATCGTTCGGACTCCAGACGCTTGAGCCAAAGGCAAAAGCCATTGCGCTCCCAGTACAAGATCTTCACGCGGTTGCGTGGCTTGTTGAGGAAGACGAAAAGTACTGGATCAAAGACGGCGACCTTGATGTCCAGTTCGACCAATGCCGCCAGACCGTCGATAGACTTTCGGAAGTCCACAGGCTTGGGGTACAGATACACTTTTTCGACTTTGGCATCGGGTCGCATCATGGCGAGCTGGCTCCTGAGGGAATCGGGATCACAGCTTCCGGGATCAGCTAAGCACTTTGAATGTGGGGTTTATGGAGCGCTTACAATATAAGTGTCGTAAGGCTCGACCAGAAATATAAACCCATTCGCCACTTCGTCTGCGGTCAGCGGGGGGTGAGTATGGGTAAATCGCGTTGCCGGAATCGCAGTAGTCGTGTCGAATTCATACCCCTGCCACACAGCTATCAGGGTATCACCGACATTGAGATCAGTATCGCCAGGCACTTGCACCCTGAAGCCGAATTTTGCCGTTGGATCGGCATAGTCTTCAGAATATAAAGACCTGCAAGAGAGAGTCTTAAAGCCACCGGTATCCTCATAAAGATCAGGGAAGCTGACCGGATCAAAGCCCACAACCATAACAGCCACATCAACGAGCGTATCTAGGGACTGTTGAGGGTTATTCCCGGTGGCACTGTTGATTGTGTAATACATACGCAAGGCCGGGTTATTGCCTTGGGCTTCAATGGCGGCCCAGGGAATGATGAACGTGATCGGATCCTGAGCCGATTCGTTAACCACTGTGAAGTCGGCGACGGGCTTATCCGGCACGCCCCAATACAACTGCAACACTTCACCCGGTGCAACGGGTGTATAAAGCTCCACTGTCGCCGTAATATCCTTGAGCTTATCTGCGAGAGTGAGTTTGTCTTGTTCGCCATCGGCGCCGACGACGTGTACCGGCGCCAGATCCGGGTTGACAGGATTGGGCTCATCAGGATTTACAGGACCAATGGTGGAAAAATCGACTTCGACTTCTACAACTAGCGGTGCGTCAGGAAAAAGCAGCGAACCGCGTTTGACTTGATAACTTGCCTTAACAGGCTCCCCGCCAGGGCCGCCGGCATATTCCGATTTCAGGACGGACCAAGGAACGGAGATAAACACGTCAACTGGATCTGACCCTGGGTCTTTCGAATCCAGATCGATTGCTCCCCACTTGGCTTGAATCGTGGAACCTTTCGGATTGTTGTATGCGGGTATTTTTACCTCGACCCCCAGATGAGCGTCAGCCAGATCGACCAACGGTCCCAATGGAACTTCAGGGTCTTTCAGGTCGGCAGGCAAGGCACCCAACTGCACATCCACCTTAGCAGGTGTGGAAATACTGCTGACATTGCCAGCCTTGTCGATCAACCAGTACACCGCGAAGGTCGGGCCATTGGGTCGTTTTTCAATGATGATTTTGGGTATAGGGATCTTCAGGTCATCAGGTACAAAAACGGGGCCGAAAGCAGGGTCCGGGGCCGATATATTTTCAGGCAGGACAGGATCCCAAAATACAATAATCCTGTCTTCGAGTGTTCGTCCGGAGTACTCCGGCAGTATGCAGACAAATTCGTCGACACCTCCCGTAAAATAAGCGTCGGTAATAGATTTTTCCGGAACCACCAGTGCGGCAGGGAAAGCGACCGTGGGGTCGGCGTTGTAATAGGGCGCTGTCCTATCAATGGTTATCGTAAAAGGCTCTGACACATTGCTGTTTCCCGAACTGCTTTCGACCGAGTAGTCAATGGTGTAAGTACCCTCGTGGGGAATACTGGCCTGTGGAATATTCTGCTTCAACGGGAAAACACTCTGCGGAAGAGGCCCGTCATGTTTCCTTGGGTCGGTGTAGACAATCGTACCGGCGGAGTCTCTTATATTCATCGTGACTTCGGCGTAAGCATTTTGAGGAATGAGGAAACCCCAAAAAGGAATCTTCACATCCAGATCGCTCACCAGCATTGATACGTGCAGCAATCCTTCCGGGTCGCCATCGAGAACATCCAGTTCAACCGCCTTGAGAGGGGGATCCTGCAATCCACCCGGCGCAGGAACCACATTTGCCTTTGAGCGAAGATATTCTCGACGACGCTCAATACCTTCCTTGATTTTTTCGACGTTATTCATTACTGAAACTCCATGATAGTTGATCGGTTGACCTCATAAAAAGTCCGGCAATCAGAAACCACATGGATATCCACATTCGACAATGCCGCGACTCGCAAGCAACGTAGCGCTTATCACAACCTGCGTATACTGTCATAACTGACAGGTAGACAGTTGCCGCATGACTTAAGCAGCGTTTTTATACAGCAAAAAAAAGAGAGGCTTTCGCCTCCCTTAAACTTGATGACTGCGCCTCACCAGCTATAACGCACCCCCACATTGGCGCCCCAGGGTTGTTTGATCTTGTCACCATTACTGTATTCAAAGTCGGCATGCAGTTGCAGCCGATCAGACATGGACATCGCAATACCCACACCCAGCTCACCGCGAGAACCGGACAAGTCATTATTGAAAACGTTGTTGTTAACCTCCACATCGTTGTTCCTGGCGAACTCATGCACGTAGGCGGCCCGCACATAGGGCTGCACCACCTTGCCTTCACCAAGATCAAAATTGCGCCCCGCCGTTGTGCCCAGCTTACCCAGCAGTGAACGGGTACGGTCGCCTTCGGCCTGCATACCGTTGTCCAGACCATAATCCTTGCCCTGAATGACCACGCCGGATAGCTGCGTGTAGGGTTCCAGGAAGTAATTGTTATCCAGCTTGATGTGTTTGCCGAATTCCAGCGAAGCACCGACACCGCTATTGTCGTAGTCGCCTTTGGATTTGGTTCCGTCACTCAGGCTGACGTCGGCTTCGTTACGGAACCGGTTGAATTTCAACACGCCGTCGAAGTAGTAGCCGCTGTCGTGATCCAGCCAGGTGGTGTAAGCGCCGAGGTAGTAGCTGTTCACCTGGCCGGAGGTGCCACGGTCCAGACTGAGATCCGATTTGCTGTAGCCGCCCAGTAGCCCGACCAGCCATTGACCGTCGCCAATCGGCAGCGGCGCATCGGCGCCGAACGACAAACCCTGCTGGGTTTGCTGATAACCGACGCCCGACGCGGCCTTGGCATCAAACCTGTTGCCGTAGGTACGGACCCAGCCGCCCGGTTGTGCGCCATTGATTCGCAGTTCGCCCATGCGGCTGCGCAAGCTCGATAGCTCGCCATACCAGACAGTCGGAGCGGTATTGAACAGTGCCAGCACCGCACTGGTGCCTGCACTGACTTTGCCAGTATTGATCAGGTACCAGTCGTTGCCATTTTGCTGACTGAGCGCGTAGCTGTAGGTGCCCATGTCCACTGGCCCGTTCAGCAAGGAAAACTGCGCGTCGCCTGCGGCTGTATGCACTACATGCAGGCTTGAATCGGCAACCGGGTCTGCACCAGTCGCCCCCACCAGCAAAGAGTGGTTGCCTGTCGCCGTCCCGGTGACATCGAGAAAATCAACTTTGCCCTGCGAAAAATCCGCGTCCATGATGAACGTGCCGTTGCCCGACAGATTCTCCACCGACAATTTATAAAAAGCATTCGGCTCACCCAGCTTTATCGCGCCGCCATCCATCGTCAGATTCGCCACTGAGGAATCTTCAACCATCACCCATTGCGCGGCGCTGTTTACGGCCAGACTGCTGACGTTTTCCAGGCGACCGGTGAAGACCGACTGATTATTCAACGCCACATTGATCGTGCTGCCTGCCTCGGCGCTGATATCGCCGGTCAACCGACTCTGGTTGAAATCAAGATCCATCGCGCCGCTGTCACGAACCTGGATATTGCCCGTGAGTGCGCTATTACTCACATTCATTTTTCCGTTGGCACCGTTAACCTCAAGGAGAGTGCCGTTGCCTCCCACTAGGGTCGAACCATTATTCACGTTGATCCGGGTGAAGTTGTTTTCACCGAAAGGAGCATTCACCACAATCGCAGATCCGGTCTGCCCCTCTACCCGACTGTTATCGAGCTCGATCGTCGGCGTTTCACCAAAAGGACCTTGACTGACGGTAATGCCATTTTGCGCACCCTGGATAACCGAACCCTCGGTGGCCCTTACAATTCCGCCGAACATATGAAGGCCGACGCCCGCCGGGCCGGTTCCGTTGACTTGACTTCCCACCAGTGTCAAGTCAGCGCTAGAGCCCGCACTGGTGCCCGTGCGCAGATCAATACCGAAATCACTGCCGTTAACTTGACTCCCTGTTATCACGACTGTTCCGCCGGCTATGCGCATTCCGGTCTCTCCCCCCGTGATACTGCTGCCGACAATTGTGGAATCACTGAACAGCAGGGATATTCCAACACCCGAGAGGTTGACACCCTTAACCGTTGTATTAGTCAGATTCAGGTCACTTTTGGTTACATTTATATAGCCGGTGCGGGCACCGCTCGCATTCAACGTACCCCCGTTCGATACATCCCAATTATCGACCATCGTTGATCCATCGATATTTTTCGTTTCACCGATGACGACTTGTTCAAAGGCCGCTTGAGCTTGATGACAAACCAGCATGAGGGGTGCAACGGAAAACAAACTCAACGTCTTCGCCAACGGAATTAAAAAATACCTGCGAGAAACATTCATTCCAATCACCGAGGGTTAAAATATTTTAGGCAAACTCGCACTACCTGTGCGAGTAGCGCCGGAGATTAGCAATATAACCCTCAAAATCATGTAGGAAGATTCCTAGACAATTGTAGTACCCATCCGACAAATACCGGCGCTTATTACCGTGTCAAATCAACTTTTTTGGAATAACCAGAACCTCTCTTATCGCGAGCAATGAAAATCAATAGCTAATAGGTATGCCGTCCTATCGAGATAAATAATCGCTTCCCCACTGATAAATATCTCAACGACCATTATTGTGGTTATTACGAAACCGAAACATGACAAGCCATTTCGAAGCGCATGCAGCGCCGGCCTTATAACCGATAGCAGGCAACATCCCCCTAGGAGGCTGCGGTGTGCAGGACTACAATCGCCGACCACACACACAGACTGGCCTGCGCGAATGCTGACCTGCTTGCTCCACCCATTGCCTTATTCAGCAAACCCGGCTAACAACTTCGTCAGAATTCGCCATGCCCCCGGCGCCATCCTGCTGGACAGCGGCCGCCCCGGCGCCGAGCGCGGCAGGTTCGATGTGCTCAGCGCCTGGCCGCTGGAGCAATTGGTGCCGGAGCCTCGGGAAAGCGGCGACGCTTTTTTTCAGCGTCTGCGTGAAAGCCTTGCGCGACTGGGCCCGGCGCAATTACCGGTGGGCAGCACATTGCCCTTCGCCGGTGGACTGCTGGGTTACCTGGGGTATGACTTCGGCCGCCGCCTGGAGCCGCAACCTGGGCGGGCGGTCGATGATCTGCAATTGCCCGACGCCCGTCTTGGGCTGTACGCCTGGGCCGTCATCACTGACCATCAAGCGCGGACCACGCAGTTGATGGGCCATCCCTCGCTGTCGGCCGGCGAAGTCCAGCGCTTGCTTGAATTGTTCGAGCAACCCGCCGCTGCCGATTCAGCCGAATTTCAACTGACCTCGGCGTTCAAGGCCAACCTGCCTGCCGACGAGTATCATGCTGCCTTTGCCCGGATCCAGGCTTATATCCACGCCGGGGACTGTTATCAGGTCAACTTCGCCCAGCGTTTTCAGGCCGATTGCCAAGGCGACCCGTGGGCCGCTTATCGCGCATTACGCGCCGCCTGCCCTACTCCGTTTTCCGGTTACTTCGCCTTGCATGATGGCGATGCAATCCTGAGCCTGTCGCCAGAGCGCTACGTCAGGGTCAGCGAAGGTCAGGTTGAAACCCGACCGATAAAAGGCACGCGGCCGCGCGGTCATGATGCGGCCCAGGACAAGGCCTATGCCGAAGCGCTATTGACGAGCCCCAAGGACCGCGCTGAAAACCTGATGATCGTCGACCTGCTGCGCAATGACCTGGGACGCAGTTGCAGCATCGGCTCGGTCAAGGTCCCGGAACTGTTCAGCCTGGAAAGCTACCCGAATGTGCACCATCTGGTGAGCAGCGTGACTGGCGAACTGGCCTCCGGCAATGATGCCCTGGACCTGATCGCGGGCAGTTTTCCGGGCGGCTCGATCACCGGCGCACCGAAAATCCGCGCCATGCAGATAATCGACGAGCTGGAGCCGACCCGCCGCAGTCTGTATTGCGGCTCACTGATGTACCTGGACGTGCGCGGCGAAATGGACAGCTCGATTGCCATCCGCAGCCTGCTGGTCAAGGACGGGCAAATCTCCTGCTGGGGCGGCGGCGGCATCGTCGCTGACTCGGAGAGCGAGGCCGAATACCAGGAAACCTTCACCAAAGTCCGCGTGCTGCTGGAAACGCTTGAAGCACTCTGAGCCGCTCTGCGTCGCGAAGACGACGCAGAGCGTCAAGAACGGCATACCCACGCAGAGCGTCGGCACAATATTGCGTCACCTGTCTGCAGTCGTGCACAACCGAGGCTACGCCTTCAAAGCATCAAATCCCGATTCGAGGCCTTGATGAATTCCTTCTTCAGGGCCTCGAACGTGTGCACCGCCGGGAACTGCGGAAACTCGCGGATCACGTTGTCGGGCGCGTGAAACAGAATGCCGGCATCGGCTTCGCCCAGCATGCTGGTGTCGTTGTATGAATCACCCGCCGCGATGATCCGGTAATACAGGCTTTTCAAAGCCAGCACCGACTGCCGCTTCGGGTCTTTCTGGCGCAACTGGTAACTGACCACTCGGTCGGTTTCATCGGTTATCAGCCGATGGCACAACAGCGTCGGAAACCCCAGCTGACGCATCAGCGGCTGAGAGAACTCATAGAACGTGTCCGAGAGAATCACCACCTGAAAGCGCTCGCGCAGCCAGTCGACAAATTCCACCGCGCCGTCCAGTGGCTTCAGAGTGCTGATCACTGCCTGTATGTCAGACAGTTTCAGATCGTGCTCGTCGAGAATACGCAGCCGCTGCTGCATCAACACGTCGTAGTCCGGAATGTCCCGAGTGGTGGCGCGCAGCGATTCGATACCGGTTTTTTCGGCGAAGGCGATCCAGATTTCCGGGACCAGCACACCTTCCAGGTCCAGACAGGCAATTTCCACGACACGCTCCCAGAGGGTATTCACTAGCAAAGGAAGCGGCACTCTAGCCTCTGGCAACAGCCCCTGCACAGCGGATTTTGTTACCATTGCCGCCATTACGAGCGCTTAAGCGCCACCCCTGGATTCAAGGAAGCCGCCTGATGAGCCAACCTTTCGATGTCGCCGGACTGGCGACGACTTATGCGAACAAATCTGCGCAGGACATACTGAAGCTGGCCTTCGAGCATTTCGGTGATGAGCTGTGGATCTCGTTCAGCGGCGCTGAAGATGTGGTGCTGGTGGACATGGCCTGGAAACTGAACAAGAACGTCAAGGTGTTCAGCCTCGACACGGGCCGCCTGCACCCCGAGACGTATCGTTTCATTGAGCAGGTGCGTGATCACTACAAGATCGAGATCGAAATCATCTCGCCGGACCAGAGCAAGCTGGAGCCGTTCGTCAAGGAAAAGGGGCTGTTCAGTTTCTATCGGGACGGCCATGGCGAGTGCTGCGGTATTCGCAAAATCGAGCCGTTACGGCGCAAACTTTCTGGCGTCAGCGCCTGGGCCACCGGCCAGCGTCGCGACCAGAGCCCCGGCACGCGCAGCGCCGTAGCCGCACTGGAAATCGACACCGCGTTTTCAACGGCCGAACGCACGCTGTACAAATTCAACCCGCTGGCGCAGATGAGCAGCGAAGAAATCTGGGGTTACATCCGGATGCTGGAGCTGCCCTATAACAGCCTGCACGAGCGCGGCTTCATCAGCATCGGCTGTGAACCCTGCACCCGCCCGGTCCTGCCCAACCAGCACGAACGCGAAGGCCGCTGGTGGTGGGAAGAAGCCACACAGAAAGAGTGCGGCCTGCATGCGGGTAATCTGATAGGGCGCGGCTAGCGCTGCAAGCTGCAAGTAAGAGCCTGCCTGGCTTCTACTTGCAGCTTGTAGCTAAAGACTTGCAGTTGCCCTTAATGCACCGGCAATTCGACGTTGGCAAACAGTTCTTCCATTTCCTGTTTGTTATGGCACTGAATCGCCTTGGCCATGACTTCGCGGGTCAGGTGCGGGGCGAACTTCTCGATGAAATCGCACATAAAGCCGCGCAGGAAGGTCCCGCGACGGAACGCAATCTTGGTGACGCTGGACTCAAACAGGTCACTGGCGTCAAGCACCACCAGATCGCTGTCCACTTCCTCGTCGACCGCCATCCTGGCAACGATTCCCACGCCGAGGTTCAACCTGACATAAGTCTTGATGACGTCGGCATCCGCCGCCGTGAACACGACCTTGGGCACCAGGCCGCGATGACTGAAGGCTTCATCCAGTTTGGAACGGCCGGTAAAACCGAACACGTACGTCACTATCGGATATTCCGCCAGCAACTCCAGTGTCAGCTTCGGCACTTTGCTCAGCGGGTGGCCCTGCGGCACCACCACACAACGGTTCCAGCGATAGCACGGCATCATCACCAGGTCGCTGAACTGCTCAAGCGCTTCGGTGGCGATGGCGAAATCGACCGTGCCGTCGGCAGCCATTTCAGCGATCTGCATCGGCGAGCCCTGATGCATGTGCAACGCAACATCCGGGTACTGCTTGATGAAACTGCTGATCACCGGCGGCAACGCATAACGGGCCTGGGTGTGCGTGGTGGCAATTGACAGTGTGCCTTTCTTCTCGTTGGAGAATTCCTGGGCAATCTGCTTGATACTCTCAACCTTGCGCAGAATTTCGCCAGCGGTGGTGATAATGCGCTCGCCAGCCGGTGTCACGCGCGTCAGGTGCTTGCCGCTGCGGGCAAAGACCTCGACCCCAAGCTCATCTTCAAGCAGACGGATCTGTTTGCTGATGCCGGGTTGAGAGGTGTAAAGGCTTTGGGCCGTCGCGGAAACGTTGAGGTCGTGGTGCGCCACTTCCCAAATGTAGCGCAGTTGTTGAAGCTTCATATGTGTCCCTCAAAGCAGATAAGCCCTATGGGCATCAGCGACGGTATATAACTGGATTAATGGTAGACGAATAATTCTAGAACTTTTTATCACCTTTGCGAGGTGATCGCACGCTCGAATTCAACTAAAACACCAAATTGACTTTCCCTACCCCCGCCCTTTGTTCAACATGATGGGCACCATGTAAACCGGCACCTCTGAAAGCTGTAAAACCCTGGCGGCCGTACGACCAATCGACCCGCCTTCTTCCATCCCCTGGCTGTGACTGCCGATCACCAACAAGTCCACACCCAGTTTCTGGGCCTGCTCAAGAATAATGCTCGCAGGCTCGCCCTGAATAACGCGCACCGTGCGGATGAATGACAGGTCCTGATGCCCCTCACCCAGTTCCTCACGAAACCCGTCGAGGATCCGCTGTTCTATTGCATCCATGAAAGTATTCACGCCCTGACTGTGCAGCTCCTGTAGCACATCTTCGCCCAGGTAGCTCTGGAGCACCGATTCGGCAAACAGTCCCATGGGTTCCACAACATGGATCACGTAAAGTCCGGCGTTGAACGTTCGAGCGAGCGCCAGCGCATGCTGCGTTGCATAAGGCGCGTAAAGACCGAGGTCTGTGGCATACAACATCGTTCGAACCATACAACCCCCCGGACAACCGGAATGGCGGAGATCGAGTCAGCTTAGCAGTGCATCTGACGCTGCGATGGCATAGATGCGAAGGCTCTTCAACGCTCGCCTGCATCCGGCCGGAGTTCGTTACTGATGCCGTGTGGCACATGCCCGGTTGCGACGACTTCACGCGCCTTTTCGCAGTGGCCGGGCTGATCATCGAAAAAAACATCGGCGGCGAACGCTTCCAGAAACGCTGACTTCTGCAGCCCACCCAGAAACAGTGACTCGTCCAGACGGATATCCCATTCGCGCAGCGTACGGATCACCCGTTCATGGGCAGGCGCCGAGCGTGCAGTGACCAGCGCAGTACGGATCGGGCAACTGGTCTCGGGAAATTCGCGCTGCAGCAGATTCAGGGCAGCCAGAAACGGCTTGAAAGGGCCACCGCGCAGTGGCTCTCGGGCCGACTCACGCTCGCTGGCCTGAAACGCCGCCAGCCCGTCTGCCTGGTAAACCCGCTCCGACTCATCGGAAAACAATACTGCGTCACCATCGAACGCGATGCGCAATTCGGCGCTGGCCGCACGTCGCGCACCACCCGACAGAATGGTCGCGGCGGCGAATCCGGCATCCAGCGCGCTGCGTACGTCTTGCGCATGAGTCGAGAGGAACAAATGACAGCCAAACGCTGCGAGATAGGGATACGGACTGCGCCCGCCTGCGAACGCAGCGCGGCTGATGTCCAGCCCGTAATGCTGAATCGAATTGAACACCCGTAATCCGGTGTCGGCACTGTTACGCGAGACCAATACCACTTCGACCCGCGCCTGGCCGAGACTGGCGTTGAGGCTCAGGAGTTTTTCCACCAACGGAAAAGCATCGCCCTGCTCGAGAATTTCGTCCTCATGCTCGATCTGATACTTGCGATAGGCCTCGACGCCATCAGCCATGTACACCGCGTGGCTGTCGCGCAGATCGAACAGCGCCCGCGATGAAATAGCCAGTACCAGCTTGTGGTCGTTGTTTTCAGTCATGAGTCCACCCTCGTCCATTCAGCTCAGCGGCTACTGCGATCGATAAATCCCAGCGCCTGATACAGCGTGCGAACGCGCACCATGTCGAAACCCGCCGCAAGCGCTGCCGCCAGAGGCCGGGCGTAGATAGCCTCCAGTTCCAGCGGGCGGTGCCCGGCCAGATCGTGGTACATGCTGGGTTTGTAATCCGGCATGCTCTCGGTCACCGAGAACAACTGCTCCGCGAACCCTGCTGGCAAGTCATGCCCGCAGGCTTCAGCGCCCTGCACCACCTCATCCATCAAAGCCTTGATAAGCACCCGACTGTCCGGGTCGGCCATCAACGCACGTGTGCCCGCCTGCAACAACGCGGCGAGCCCGTTGTAAGGCACGTTCCAGACCAGCTTGCGCCAACGCGCCTGTTGCAGATTCTCCATCACATGCGCTTCGACGTCAGAGGCGCGGAACAGCTGCGCACAGGTGTCGGTAATGGCCAGACGTTCTGCATCGTCGGCAGCAGGACCGCTGTGGTAACCCACGCTGACCGCGCCAAACGCCTGGTGCACAACCTTGCCGGGAGCGATCCGGTGGACACAGATAAAGCACAGTCCGCCCAATATATGCAGGCTGTCGGGCAGCACTGCGCGCAACTCATCCTCTACCGCCAGCCCGTTCTGCAACAGCAGCACCTTGGCACCCGGCGCGGCCGCTTGTCTGATGATCGGCCCCAACGCCGCATTGCCGGTGCTTTTAGTGCCCACCAGCAACCAGTCGCACGCTGGCATATCGGCGGCTGAAGAATAGGCCTTTACGGGCTTGAGGTGCAGATCGCCGTGCACTGCACTGCTGACCTGCAACCCGTTGCTCACCACTGCATCGAACTCACTGCGTAGCAGGAAATGCACGTCGAAACCGGCTCGCGCCAGCATCAGGCCATAAAAACCGCCAATGGCTCCGGTGCCGATGATGCCGATTCGCGGCTGCTCTGGATGGACACTCATAACGTCTCTCTCGGCTGTCTGTGTGTTTCAGGGAACGGCATACACTATCCGTCGCAGCGCATGGTGTTGCAAATACAGATGCGTACGACAGCCGACAGCTCGTTTACTTATTGTCGAACAGCGCGATAACGCGCTAAGGTTCGGCTCCCCGCTGCGCTCAAACCTGCTGGGCACCGCCGCACGGGGGACCGTAGGCGGCCAGTACCCGCGACCTGATGAGTAACACGATGGCTGATTTACCGATTAACGACCTCAACGTTGCTTCCAACGAGACCCTGATCACGCCGGATCAGCTCAAGCGCGACATCCCGCTGACCGATGCTGCCCTGCGCACCGTCAGCCAGGGCCGCGAAGTGATCCGCAACATTCTTGATGGCAACGATCACCGCCTGTTCATTGTGATCGGTCCCTGCTCGATCCATGATCTCAAGGCAGCCAAGGAATACGCCGAGCGTCTTAAAACGCTGGCGGCTGAAGTGTCCGACACCCTTTATCTGGTCATGCGCGTCTATTTCGAAAAGCCACGGACCACGGTTGGCTGGAAAGGCCTGATCAACGATCCGTATCTGGATGACTCGTTCAAGATCCAGGATGGCCTGCACATCGGTCGTCAATTGCTGCTGGATCTGGCGGAAATGGGCCTGCCCACTGCCACCGAAGCCCTGGACCCGATTTCGCCGCAGTACCTGCAAGACCTGATCAGTTGGTCGGCCATCGGCGCACGCACCACCGAATCCCAGACCCACCGCGAGATGGCATCCGGTCTGTCTTCGGCGGTCGGCTTCAAGAACGGCACCGATGGCGGCCTGACGGTTGCGATCAATGCCTTGCAGTCGGTTTCCAGCCCCCATCGTTTCCTGGGTATCAACCAGGAAGGCGGCGTATCGATCGTGACCACCAAAGGCAATGCCTACGGCCACGTGGTATTGCGCGGCGGCAATGGCAAGCCCAACTACGACTCGGTCAGCGTTGCCCTCTGCGAGCAGGCCCTGAACAAATCAGGCATTCGCCCGAACATCATGGTCGATTGCAGCCACGCCAACTCCAATAAGGACCCGGCCCTGCAACCGCTGGTGATGGAAAACGTCGCCAACCAGATTCTGGAAGGCAACGAATCGATCATCGGCTTGATGGTCGAGAGCCATCTGAACTGGGGTTGTCAGGCCATTCCGAAGGACTTGTCGGAATTGCAGTACGGGGTGTCGATTACCGACGCCTGCATCGACTGGGAAAGCACGGAAAAGACCCTGCGCAGCATGCACGCGAAACTCAAGGGTGTACTGCCGGCGCGCAAGCGCAAATAGTTGCCCGACTGATCAACGTGCAATAACGAAAACGCCGAGCATATGCTCGGCGTTTTTCATGCTGGCGGTTTTTATCGAGCGATCAGTCGTCGAAACTGATCAATCAAAGCTTGGCAGCCTGGGACTGCAAGTCATGAAGCTCCATGTAGCGCTCGACATAAGAACACGACGGGATGACGGAATAGCCCATGGTGTCGGCATAATCGAGCGCCTCCTTGGTCAGGGCGGCGGCAATTCCACGACCCCGCAAGGCGTCAGGTACAAACGTTCGGTAGAAGTCCAGGGTCTGCTTGCCGAGATCCATGTACGTCAGGTAGGCACGATGGCCATCGATAATAATTTCAAAATGGTGGCCGGCTTCATCATGGTGGATGGACAACGCCTCGCTCATTGCTACTCCTAGCGGGTCTTGGAATTTGACCCCTACCTTACCGATCTTTTTCCGGCGAAGGAACATCTACGCCACCCAGTACCTGTTTATCACACCGGAAAGAGCATTGCCGATCTCGACAAACAGCACGCTTGGATAGTAGGCACCATTGCTGAAGATGCTCAAGCACAGTGAAGATAAAAACGCATGAAAATGTCCGCCTGCCGACCAAAAGTCGAACACAGTGACGTCACTTGACACGTTAGAGCGAGGTGGCGGAACGCCCGGAGTGAACAGGGGCCCAGTAAAAGTGGATAGTTTTTGTACAGAACGCTTGAGAAGTAACGCGGAACACTTTCAAAGTCGGGAATTTTAGCAGCTTCTTGCGCTGGGTCCGTTTACTTACTACAAACAATGGGTACTATGTACGCCGGTCGTTTTCTCATTTTCGAGAGATGACTAATTTGAACAAAATTCCTTGAAGGTGAACACGATGAACAACGTTCTGAAATTCTCTGCTCTGGCTCTGGCCGCAGTTCTGGCTACCGGTTGCAGCAGCGTATCCAAAGAAACCGAAGCTCGTCTGACAGCTACCGAAGACGCAGCAGCTCGTTCGCAAGCACGTGCCGACGAAGCCTATCGCAAGGCTGACGAAGCTCTGGCTGCTGCTCAAAAAGCTCAGCAAACTGCTGACGAAGCCAACGAGCGCGCTCTGCGCATGTTGGACAAAGCCAGCCGCAAGTAATAATCCTCCGGGGTTATTGAAAGCCGATCCGGCAACGGGTCGGCTTTTTTTTGCGTGTTTTTTGCAGCATTGAATGCTGACCGACTCTCGAGCGCCTCTCGTTTCGCACGCTCCAGCGTGATTCTCGTTCTCACGCTCCGTGGTAATACCTTTCGTGACGCTCTGCGTCACACGGCGGTTCTGCGACGTCAGGTGGATTGGTGTTCGGCTCATGTCACCTTTGCGCCTTTACGGCGCCCTACTTTGAGGGACCAAAGTAGGCAAAGTCCCGGCTCCGTTTCCGGCCCGACTTCGTCGGGTTCCTTCGCCCTGACACTGATCCGGGGGTCGCACTCTGCGTCGTCAGTGCCACCGTGATCGAAAAGCACGTATGGCAGCCTCCCGCAAGCGCAGCATGACGTCGTGCCGCAGTGAAGACTTGTGACGCAGGACATTGAAGCAAGACCACTTTGGACTGCTGGCGACGCCCTACTGAAAAATCACCGGTTCTTCAGCACTCGCAGGCGCAGCACCGGGTTCTGCAATCTCCACCGGCATGCCGTCTTCGGCAGCGACCACATCACGTACACGGTCCCAGTTCATGCGCAGGTTGTTGGCCAGATCGTCACGCTTGAGCAGGGCGTTGATGACAGCGGTGTGTTTGTCGACCACGGACGGGTTACCCAGATCATCGACGGGCGTGTGGGCCTCAAGGTAGACCTTGCCGCCGCTGAGGCCGAATTTGTAGGGTTCGCTGATGATGCGCACTGTCGTACCAACCGGGACCATATCGGCCAGTTCCAGCACGTTGTCGTTGTACATACGGAAGCAGCCGTGGCTAGTGCGCATGCCAATGCCGAATTTCTTGTTCGAGCCGTGGATCAGGTAGCCAGACAGGCCAAGGCCGAATTTGAAAGGCCCCAGCGGGTTGTCCGGGCCGGCGGGCACGACGTCGGGCAGCGGATCGCCATCAGCGGCGTGTTCGGCCTTGATCGAAGCCGGTGGCGTCCAGGTCGGGTTTGGCGTCTTGGCGGTCACCTTGGTCACACCGATGGGCGAGCCCCAGCCTTCACGACCCACACCCAGCGGGTAGGTGTGCACCACATTCTGCCCCTTGGGGTAGTAATACATGCGGTACTCGGCCAGATTGATGACGATGCCTTCGCGCGGACCGGGCGGCAGGATGAAACGGGTCGGCAGCACGATGTCCTTGCCTGCGCCCGGCAACCAGGGATCGACACCCGGGTTGGCGGCAATCATTTCCAGATAGCCCAGATCATATTTAGTGCCAAGATCGGCAAAGGTGTCTTCATACCTGGCCTTGATCACCTGAACTTCACCCACGATATCCTCGCCGGGTGGCGGCAACGGAAACTCCAGTGCATGGACAGAGCTCGCCGCGCAGAGAGCAGCAAGTGACAGACAGCGGGTAACGGCTGGAATGCGCGACAACATCCGGAAAGATCCTTCGGGTAACGGCGACAGAGATAAGCACTGAGTGTACACCTGCACTCGCGAGATCGGATATCCGCGGCGAGCCGGTAAGCGGTGATGACAGCTAGAGTTCAGGCCAGATCGGGTTCATCCCTCTGCGCTGCGCATCCATGATGGCCTTGCACAGAGGACACAGACGCTCGTCGCGCATGGCCTGCAGCTCGACTGCGGACATTTGCGGCTGGGCCGGTAACAGCGTGCCGCATAACGTCCGGTCGATGGAGCCGCCCAGTTCCAGCTGACGCGCAATCAGATGCACCCGCACTTCCTGACAGGCGAACAGATCCAGCTGTTCATGAGGCTCAAGCATTTGATAGGCATACAGGGACCAGGCGGGACGCGGCATGGGGGGCTCCAGATCGGGGGCGCCACATTAGCCGAAAGCCCCCGTACTGGAAAGCCTCAAAGCAGCGGTTTCAGGCTCGGCCAGACATTTTCCAGCAACTTCCCCTGCGCGGCGGCCGCAGGATGCAGGCCATCAGCCTGCATCAGCTCGGGTACCCCGCCGACGCCTTCCAGAAAGAACGGCACGAACGGGACCTTTTTCTCTTCGGCAAGGTGGCTGTAGACCTCCTTGAACGCATTGGTATAACGCGGCCCGTAGTTGGGCGGTATCTGCATCCCCAGCAGCAGCACCTTCGCGCCGGCCGCCTTTGAGCTTTCGATCATCGATGAAAGGTTTTGTTGCAATTGAGCAGGCTGCTGGCCGCGCAACCCGTCGTTGCCGCCCAGTTCGAGAATAACCAGCTCAGGCTTATGCTCTGCAAGCAGCGCAGGCAGACGCGCCAGGCCCCCGGCGCTGGTGTCGCCACTGATGGAGGCATTGACCACCTTGTCGTCGTATCCCTCCTTCGCCAAGCGCTGTTCCAGCAGACTAACCCACCCCACGCGGGTATCCAGGCCGAAAGCCGCACTGATACTATCGCCAACGATCAGCACCGTGCCCGCCATTGCGCCCTGTGACAGCAGCAACAATCCCAGGCCAGCACTTAAAAACCACGCACGCATCGGATTCTCCATGAGTGAAAGTATTCTCAGTGCCCAAAGCCTCAGTAAAGTGGTCCCCAGCACCGAAGGTGACCTGACTATCCTGCACGAACTCTCCCTGGAACTAAACAAGGGCGACACACTGGCCATCGTCGGTGCCTCGGGTTCGGGCAAATCCACGCTGCTCGGCCTGCTTGCCGGTCTGGACCTGCCCAGTTCAGGCTCAGTGATCCTGTCAGGCCGCAACCTCAGCGCGCTGGACGAAGACCAGCGCGCCAGAGTGCGCGCCGAGCATGTCGGCTTTGTGTTTCAGTCGTTCCAGCTGCTCGACAGCCTTAACGCGCTGGAGAACGTCATGCTGCCGATGGAGCTGGAAGGCCGCAAGGACGCCCGCGAGAAAGCCCGCAACCTGCTGGAGCGTGTCGGACTAGGCCAACGCCTGACCCACACGCCACGGCAATTGTCCGGCGGTGAACAGCAGCGAGTCGCGATTGCCCGCGCCTTTGCGGCCGACCCGGACGTGCTGTTTGCCGACGAGCCCACCGGCAACCTGGACAGCCATACCGGAGAGCGCATCAGCGATCTGCTGTTCGAACTGAACAAGGAACGCAATACCACGCTGGTGCTGGTGACTCACGATGAGCGTCTGGCGCATCGCTGTCGCCGGTTGATCCGTCTTGAAGGGGGCCGTCTGGTCGCCCCGCTGGAGCCTTGATGGCACGCTTGCCTTTTACTCGATTGCTGAGCCTTGCGACCCGCCAATTGCTGCGTGATGCTCGCGCCGGTGAGTTACGGGTTCTGTTCTTCGCCTTGCTGGTGGCCGTGGCCGCCAGCACTGCAATTGGTTACTTCGGTGCGCGCCTGAACGGCGCGATGCTGCTGCGGGCGACCGAGTTCCTTGGCGCCGATCTGATTCTCGAAGGTTCCAGCCCGGCACGTGCCGAGCAAGTCGAGGAAGGCAAGCAGCTACAACTCAAGCATGCGCAGATCGTGGTTTTCTCCAGCGTGATTGCCACCGACGCCGGTATCCAGCTGTCGAGCATCAAGGCGGTGGATGACGTCTACCCGCTGCGCGGCGAACTGAAAAGCGCACCGGACCTGTACCAGCCCGATCAGGCTGGCAGCGGTCCGAAACCCGGCGAAGCCTGGGCCGAGGCGCGGCTGCTTCCGGCCGTCGACCTCAAGGTAGGTGACGACATTGATGTCGGCTCCAAAACCTTGAAACTGACCCGCATACTGACCTATGAGCCGGACCGGGCAGGCAACTTCTACAGCCTGACGCCTCGGGTAATGATCAATCTGCAAGACCTGGCCGCCACCGGCGTGGTTCAGCCTGGCAGCCGGGTGACCTACCGGGAAATGTGGAGCGGCCCGCCCGAAGCGCTGGCTGCCTATCGCAAGGCCATCGAGCCGGGCCTTGAACCGCATCAGGAGATCAAGGACGCGCGTGACGGCAGCCAGCAGATTGGCGGCGCCCTGGGCAAGGCCGAGCGTTATCTGAACATGGCCAGTCTGGTGGCCGTGCTGCTGGCGGGCGTGGCTGTGGCGCTTTCGGCGTCCCGATTTGCTGCCCGGCGCTTCGATGCCAGCGCCCTGCTTCGCTGCCTGGGACTGTCGCGCGGTGAGACAATGGCGCTGTTCAGCCTGCAACTGGCAATCATCGGCCTGCTGGCCAGCCTCAGCGGTGCGCTGCTGGGCTGGCTCGCACAACTCGGGCTGTTCGCGCTGCTGCAAAATCTGCTTCCGGCCACCGTGCCGCCGGGCGGCCTGCTGCCTGCGCTGGCAGGCATGGGCACCGGGCTGGTGGCGCTGGCCGGTTTTGCCCTGCCGCCACTGGCCGCACTGGGTCGTGTTCCGCCGTTGCGCGTACTGCGCCGCGACATGCTGCCGATTCCCGCCAGTTCATGGCTGGTGTATGGCGCAGCCCTGCTGGCGCTGGGCCTGATCATGTGGCGCCTGAGCCTGGACCTGGTCCTCACCTTCGCCCTGCTGGGCGGCGGCATTGTCGCGGCACTGGTATTGGGCAGCCTGTTATTGCTGGTGCTCAACAGCCTGCGCCGTTTGCTGGCCGGAGCCTCACTGCCATGGCGGCTGGGCCTGGGGCAACTGCTGCGTTACCCGCTGGCCGCTGCCGGTCAGTCACTGGCCTTCGGCCTGATTCTGCTGTCGATGGGCTTGATCGCGCTGCTGCGGGGTGAATTGCTCGACACCTGGCAGAACCAGTTGCCCAAGGATGCACCGAATTATTTCGTGCTCAATGTGCTGCCGGCCGACAAGGAAAATTTCGCCCAGACCCTGAGCAAGCTCTCTACTCACTCCGCCCCCCTCTATCCGGTGGTGCCGGGACGTTTGACCAGCATCAACGGCGAACCGGTGAGCAACTTTGTCACCAAAGACTCGCGCGGTGAAAACGCCACGCGCCGTGACCTCAGCCTGACCTGGGCCGCCGACTTGCCAGAAGGCAATGCATTGACCGCTGGCCGTTGGTGGAAAGACCTGCCCGCCTCCGGTCAGGGTGACGCAACGCCCGGCGTTTCAATCGAGGCCAAGCTGGCCGAGAGCCTGAACATCAAATTGGGCGACCGCCTGAGCTTCATTGTCGGCGGTCTGACTCGCGAAGCCGTGGTTACCAGCCTGAGGACCGTGAACTGGGATACGTTCCAGCCCAACTTTTTCATGATCTTCCAGCCTGGCACCCTGGCCGACCTGCCCACCACCTACCTGACCAGCTTCTATCTGCCGCCCGGTCAGGACAAGCAGATCGTCGAACTGTCGAGGGCCTATCCGTCGATCAGTATTCTGGGTGTGGAAGCCTTGCTGGCGCAGGTACGCAGCATCCTTGATCAGGTCACCCTGGCGGTGCAATTCGTGCTGCTGTTCGTGCTGGCGGCTGGCATTGCCGTGCTGTTTTCCGGATTGCAGGCCACCCTGGACGAACGCATCCGGCAAGGCGCCCTGCTGCGTGCGCTGGGCGCCGAGCGAGCACTGCTGATCAAGTCGCGACGCATCGAATTCGGCCTGCTGGGCGCAGCCAGCGGCGTGCTGGCGGCACTGGGTTGCGAGCTGGTGAGCTTTGTACTGTACCGCTACGCCTTTTCACTGGAATGGCAGCCACACCCCTGGCTGCTGCTGTTGCCCGTGATCGGTGCGCTGCTGGTCGGTGGTGCCGGTGTATTCGGCACCCGCCGTGCGCTGAACGTCAGCCCGCTGACCGTACTGCGCGAGGGTTGAGGTCACTGGTCGGAATGTGACGCGAAGCGTCGCGAAAGGCAGTCACACGGGGAACGAGAGTACGACACCACTCTCGTTCCAATGCTCCGCATTCATCGTTATACACAAGTCCAACCGATTCTCGTGCATTGCGCCATGCCTCGCCCGTAGGCGACTGCACATAAAAGTGCTTTTTTATCGCGATGGCACTGATGACGCAGAGTGCGACGTTAGTGACGGCTGAGCCCCGGATCAGTGTCAGGGCGAAGGAACCCGACGAAGTCGGGCCGGAAACGGAGCCGGGACTTTGCCTACTTTGGTCCCTCGAAGTAGGGCGCCGTAAGGGCGCAAAGGTGACATGAGCCGAACACCAATCCACCTGACGTCGCAGAACCGCCGTGTGACGCAGAGCGTCACGAAAGGCATTACCACGCGGAGCTTGGGAACGAGAATTATCGGAGTGTCAGCCCTATTTTTCGGGCTCATCGAGACTTATGTATAACGCTGAGTGCTACACGTGGGAATGCAGTTCCGGACTGCTCTGCGTCCTGCCTTACTTCTCATAAACAATCGAGTTCACGAACCAGAGCTTCTCGCCTTCCGGCGTATTGACCAGCACTTCATCGCCAACCTCTTTTTTCAACAAGGCGCGCGCCATGGGCGAGTCGATGGAAATATAGTCGTTGCGGCCATAGATCTCGTCGTAACCGACAACCCGAAACTTCTTGAGATCACCCGCCTCGTTTTCGATCTCGACCCAGGCACCGAAAAATACCCGCCCTTCCTGCTCAGGCGAATACTGCACGACGCGCATGTCTTCAAGGCGCTTGCGCAGGTAACGCACGCGCCGGTCGATTTCGCGCAGCAGCTTCTTGTTGTACTGGTAATCGGCATTCTCGCTGCGATCCCCGAGCGACGCCGCCCAGGCGACTTTCTGGGTGATATCAGGCCGGTGCTCTCGCCACAGATAGTCGAGTTCTTTCTTCAGGGCTTCGTGCCCGTCCCTGGTGATGATCTTTGTACTCAAGACGTTTCTCCTGCCCCACAAAAATCAATTCAACGGGCGATCAACGATTATCTACGCGTCACCTCGTGCTGGATGCAGCCTTCGTAGTAAACCTTGCTGACCGCATCCGGTTTCAAGCGCGATTCGCTGTCGTACGTCTGCTCGGTGATGCGCAGGGCCATCGGGCGCATCCACTGCTTGACGAACTTGCGTGACTGGAGCTTCTGTCGCGCCCCATAACGAGTGACACCCGACAGCTTGGAGGCCTGCGCACCGCCTGCAATGCTCGAACCCCAGCGGCACAGGTATCGTTCATTTTCCGTGGCATTTCTGGCCTGAACGGAAAAAGCCAGCCCCGAAAGCGTCAGGCACGCCAGAGCACAATAAACCAAACGCATGCGATAACCACCTAATCCTTTGATAAGGCGGCGATTTTGCCTGCCGGATCAATCTCGGGGGGCCAGCACTGTGCCTTCTATTGCCACTGGATCGCGCGCATGCATCAACCCAGCGTAATCAGCCCCTGGCGGGCAATGCGGGTCAGGTCGCGAATGACCTGATCAACATCATCCGCTTGCGGCGATTGCACGACAGCAAGGTCGAACTGATCGTTGGCAAAATGGCTCAGTGACTGCTGAGGATCGACAAACTGAATCAGGAATGCGCAAGAACCGCCGCGCCGACGTGGCCAGCCGTCCAGATAGCGCAGCAGCGTAGGCTGATGGGCACCACTGAGGAGGATTTTCGGGTTCTTGCGGGACAAGACCGTGCTGATCGGGGAAAGACGAATAAGGGGGCGCAGGTTGTTCATGGTTTTTCTCTGCCTCGAAAGCTCCGCTGGGCAGCGGTGAGAGGCAACACCGAACCAACGTTTTAGCGGTATTTCGACAAGACTTGAGCCTTGTCAGGCGCCCCGCAAGTAGTTGTTAAATCGGCGCTTGAGCACGCATCCTAGAGAAACGCCCCATTCATTGTCAATTGCCAAGCGTGGCAGTGTCATTCATGGCGGGTGCCTGCAAACGCACGAGGCCCGCAGGGAAGCGGGCCTCGTGGTTGAAGCGTAGACGGTTAGCGGGCGATGACGCGGTCCAGCGACAGCTTGCCTGCGCCTTCAATGAGTACCGCCAGGGCGCCACCGAGTAATGCCAGCGCGTACTCGTAGCCGTTGTTGGCCATGAAGAAACCGTTATGGATATGCACGGTGAAAATCGCCACCAGCAACAACAGAATCACCACCACCGCAGCCGGACGCGCCAGCAAACCCAGCAGCAGGCCAAGACCACCGAAGAATTCGGCGCTGCCGGACATCAGTGCCATCAGGTAGCCAGGCGTCAGACCGAGGCTTTCCATGTAGTGCGCGGTGCCTTCCAGACCATGACCACCAAAGGCGCCAAACAATTTCTGACTGCCGTGCGCGATGAACGCGATGCCGACGATGACGCGCAGGAGGGTCAGGCCATAGCCAGCGCGAGTCGTAAGAACCGATTTGATCATTGTGTTCATGCGTGGAATTTCCGTGACTGATTAAGTGGGAGTGGCGCCATCATAATCAAATTAGCTCATGTAGAAACCGCAAATAACGGCGCATAAGCATCGATATATTCGATCACTAACGCGCTACTGGTTTTTTTGGACCCTGCTTTTCCAGCGAGTCACGTTCACGATCAAACGCCAGGTAGTACTTGTTCACGCTGTTTACAAAGGCGACGACATTGGCACCGCCCTGCTCCATGGCCACGCGCTCGGTCTGAAAAAACCATTGGTTCGGGTTGAGCCCGCGCCGCCGCGCTTCCTCACGCATGCCTTGCACGCGCTCCGGGCCAAGGTTATAGGCCGCCATGACGAACGCCATGCGCTCGCGTTCGTTGACTTTGTTACTGGCGAAATACTTGCGCTGGATCAGCGCCATGTAACGCGAACCTGCCCGGATATTGTCGTCAGCGCTTTGAATGCTTGGCACGCCGACGCTTTTCGCCGCTGACGGGGTGATCTGCAACAAACCTGTTGCGCCGCCGCTGCCCTTGGCAGACGGATCGAGTTTTGACTCCTTGAACGCCAGCGCGGCGAGGTCCAGCCAGTCCATGCCCTGCGCATCGGCATGGCGTTGCAGCATCGGACGCAACTGTTCAAGGCGTTGCAGGTTGTTGCGCACTAGCGGATTGTTGACCCGATAAGTGTTTTTGTAAGCCTTCTGGAACGCCAGGTCCTGTTGCACTGACGGTTTGTAGCTTCTGAGAAAATCATCGGCGCTGGCGCGCAGCAGCGGTGCCTTGTCACTCACGAACCAGCTGACGTCACCTTGGGTCTGCAGCGTCAGGCCACGGTCGATTCGCAGCCTGGGCATGACCTTCGCCCAGCGCTCGGCGATGGGTTGCTCGACCAGGGTCATGGGATAGATCCCGGCCTGGACCATTTCCAGCACGTCTTCGACCGCCAGGCTTGGATCAACCCAATCGATTTTCACCAGCGGCAACTTGCGCAGTTCCAGTTGCCGATTGACCTGATGCAGCGCCTCATCAGCAGCGCTGCCGGTCGGCAGGCTCAAGGTACGCCCGGACAATTGATCGACACGCCTAAGGCTGCGCTGGCCACGAACGCCGACCAGTACCAGCGGCACATCACGAATGATCGGCGCAGTAGCCTGTATTCCCTTGGCGGTACTGACATCCAGCAGCTCGCCGGGCGCGATCAGATCACCCTCGCCACGCTGCAACGCCGTCAGCAACTGATTCTTGGCCTTGGGGATGATCTTGAACGTGATCTTCTGCCCGTCGCGGGCGTGACTGTTGAGGTACTGCTCAAACGCTTGTAAACGATGATATTCAACGCCGATTTCCTGGCCTTTGACGTCGCCGGAGCTGTTACGGCTCTGGTTGACCAGCACGCGCAGCACCTTGCTGCTGCGAATGGCCGCCAGATCACGCGCCTGCGTAGTGTGCTGCACAGCCTCGGGACCGGTCTGGCGAGCAGACGCATGCAGAGGTAAAAGCGGCAACAGGCACAGGCAAGACACAAGCGCGGATCGGATCATTCACTTCCCCAGGGCAAAGCCGGAAAGAAACAGGAAAAAGGAAATCTTGAGGTCACGCAGCAGCGTCGAACAGCGAAGGATATCGTTGAACCGTCTGGCTCAATCGCTTGAATACCCAGCGTTTTCTTATTGTGGCCGGAGCTCTGGTATGCTCGGCAGCCTTCAGCTGGAGGTAGCACCATGCAACTCATCGACATCGGCGTCAATCTGACCAACGCAAGCTTCGCCTCGCAGCGACAGGCGGTACTCGACCGTGCCTACGCCGCAGGCGTCGCGCAACTGGTAGTGACCGGCACCAGTGTCGAGGGTAGCGAACAGGCCTTGCAGCTGTGTCACGAGCTTGATGAAAGCGCGCAACAGCTGTTCTGCACAGCAGGCATTCATCCGCATTCGGCGAGTGATTGGACCGCTGACAGCGAGCAACAGTTGCATGCCCTGCTCAAGGAAAATCGCGTTCGGGCAGTGGGTGAATGCGGGCTGGATTTCAACCGCGACTTCTCCCCTCGCCTGCAGCAGGAAAAAGTCCTCGAAGCGCATTTGGCCATGGCGGTGGAACTGCAGCTGCCGGTTTTTCTGCATGAGCGGGATGCCAACCAGCGTCTACTGGAGATCCTCCGCGACTATCGTGACCGCCTGCCAGCCGCTGTGGTGCACTGCTTCACAGGCGAGCGCGCCGCGCTGTTCAGCTACCTCGACCTCGATCTGCACATCGGCATCACCGGCTGGATTTGCGACGAGCGACGCGGCACCCACCTGCATCCGCTGGTGGGTAATATCCCTCGCGGCCGACTGATGCTGGAAAGCGACGCGCCTTATCTGCTGCCGCGCAGCCTGCGGCCCAAGCCGAAAAACGGTCGTAACGAGCCCGCCTATCTGCCGGAAGTGTTGCGCGAAGTGGCCTTGCACCGTGGCGAAAGCCAGGAAGATCTGGCGCGTCACAGCACTGCCTGCGCGCGCGCGTTTTTCGCTTTGCCGATTATTGAGCACCCAGTGGATGAAAATCTGCCGCTTTCTTGACCCGCATCAAGCGCCACTTTGAGGGTTGAGGCATTGTGATAGCACCTTGCCTCCTTTTTACACGTCCCTCAAAGAAGACCACTCATGGGCTCATGGCTTAGCAACCTGTCTCTCAAATACAAATTCTGGGCCGTCAACGCGGTCGCCTTCATCACTACCCTGCTGCTGGTGCTGTATGCCGTGCATCTGGAGCAGCAGGCACGTATGGAAACCTCGCGTGAAGCGGCACAGACTCAGGCACGCCTGCTCGCCGCCTGGCCTGCCGGTCAGACGCTGCCCTCCGACCCCGCGCTGCTGATCTTCATTCAGGGGCAAACTCCAATGTTCAACGGCACCCCGTTGCCGGAACTGGCCAATGCCCGGGGCTGGGTCACGCTGAACACGCCACTCGGCGACAGACTGCTGAGCGGTGCGCAATGGGTCGCTCGCAGCGACGGTCAGCAGATGGCGGTGCTGGCCTTTGCGCCCACCGCCCTGGAGGTCTTGAAACATCGCTTTGTGCATTACGCGATAGCCGTCTTCGTACTGATGCTATTGATGCTCTGCGCTTCGCAGTTGCTGATCCGCTTTTTGCTTAGCCAGCTCAATGCCCTCAAGGACGTGATGCTGCACGTCGAGAAAACCGGCGACCTGTCAGCCCGGGTTGCCAACCGCAGCGACGACGAAGTCGGGCAAATGTCCAAAGCCTTCAATGCCATGCAGGCGGGTTACCAGAGGGTGGTCAGCACCGTTTCGCAAACCGCCAGCCGTCTTGATCTCGGCGCAGCGCATCTGGCGACCGGTATGAGCGATGTGCGTCGGGGAATGCTCGGTCAACAGAGCGAAACCGATCAGGTCGCCACCGCGATCAATGAAATGACCGCCACGGTCCATCACATTGCGCAACACGCCAGCACCACCCGCGATCAGTCGCAGACCGCCGATGCGCTGGCCGGCAGCGGCAAGGCCGTAGTCGACCGCGTGCAGGTCTCCATCGCCGGGCTGTCCAGCGGCGTGCAGCAGACTGCCGAAATGATTCAGCGCATGGCCGACGATAGCCAGAAAATCAACGGCGTGGTCAGCGTGATTCACAGTATTGCCGAGCAGACCAATTTGCTGGCCCTGAACGCGGCCATCGAAGCCGCCCGCGCCGGGGAAATGGGTCGTGGTTTCGCCGTGGTGGCTGATGAAGTACGTAACCTTGCCAAGCGGGTGCAGACCTCTACCGACGAGATCACCGGCATGGTGTCGGCACTGCAAAGCGGAACCCGCGACGCCGTGGATTTCATGCAGGACAGCTCGTTCAAGGCAGATGAGTGCGTGCAGCAGGCCCGCGAGGCCGGTGACGCGCTGGCGGCCATCGCCGATGCCGTGGCGCAAATGCGCGAAAGCAACACGCAGATTGCGGTCGCCGCCCAACAGCAGAGTCAGGTTGCAGAAGAAATGAACCGTGCCGTGGTCAGCATTCGCGACGTCACCGAACGCACCGTGACCCAGACCGTGGACTCTGCCAGCACCAGCAGTGAACTGGCGACTCTGGCAGGCGAGCTGAGCAAAGCCATCGGCCAGCTCAGGCTGTAACAGGCTATCGCTTCGATAGACAGGCTTGACTCGCGGGTGATCGGGGGCGGGCTTACTCTTCAGTCACCAAAACGGCACACGGAACGTCGCCCTGAAGAGGAAAACACCTTGAACAAGCAACGTCCCGACCTGCAACTGAATCCATGGCCCGAGAGTGCCGACAGTCAGGACCAATCTGCCAGCCTGATCCTTTACCTGATCGCCATCCCGCTGTTTATCCTGGCGACCCTGCTGATCCTCAACGGGTTGTTTTCAGAAAGCCTTTCGTCGACTGCGATTGGCGTGGTTGGGGCTGTGGCAGCGCTGGTGGTTCAGTTCAAGCAGGCAGACCATTGATTCCGACTATTGCTCTGGCCAACGAAAAGCATCAGCCGAAGACCGTCACTGTCTGGCGACTGATCGCGATCAGCTCGCCCTGCGGGTCCCACAGCGCTGCGGCAGTGTGACCATAGCCATCGCGTGCATGCTCGATGACGGCGCGATAGCGGCACCATTGCAGGCTATCGAACGCTGGCTGTGGCTGGACGAACTCGATGGTCCAGGTCAGCGAGCTGCCGGGCGCCGGTTTGTCGAGGTGCGGCAATACCGCAGGTGGCCAGGTGTCGACCAGTGCCAGGATGCGCGCTTCGCTCATCGGACTGGCCTGCTGCTCATCACGAAACCGCACATAGCCGCCAATCGCCGGTGATTGGGTGTTGCTGAAGGGCATGCCACCCAGCGCCCAGCGAATGTCCATAAAGCGCAGATAGTCAGGCATCAGACCACTGACAAACGGCAGTTCCGGGCACTGCTCGACGGGTTTCAGGTCAGGCGCAGGCGCAGCGGTCACGGCAATCATCGACTCCCGAGGCGCACCGAAGCTGCCTTGAATCAGCGTCATGACTTCGCCGTTCTGCATGGCGCGCCCCAGTACCTGGCTGACCGCCTTGCCATGGCGCAGAATCTCGACCTCGAAGGCAATCGGTATGCCGGGCGCTGCCGGTCCGACGAAGGTAATCGCCAGTGACCGGACCGGCCGCCCTTCCGGCACCTGCGCGCGCATCGCCTCATAGGTCAGCGCCGCCATCAGCCCGCCAAAGCAGGCGCGCCCTTGTGACCATTCGGCAGGAATAGTCACGGAGCGCGGGTTGTCGCGGGCAGCATTGATCAGCTCGGAAAAAGTCATGGTCACTCCAGCGGTGCAAAATCCAGGGATGGATGGTAACCATCCTCTTACCGACTCGCATACCTTGTATCGGCCATTATTGCGGCTTGAATGACGCCTTATGGCTAAAAACGCTGCATGGCCTGCCGAATCAGAAGCATGCCTTGGCCAGACGCTTGAGTGATGCCTCGGCCTTGCGCTCTGCGCGCACGATACCAACCTGCCAGGCGGGGATGCACGGCGCCAGATCGGCCTGGGTTTCTGCCTGCGCCAGCCATTGCAAATGATCGTGCCAGTCGCCCAGTTCGCCTTGTGCGGACTTGAGCCGCGCCTGCATGTTTTTCGGCTGATGGCTGAGTTCCGGATAGGCCTCGGCGGCGTAACGTACACGCTTGATCAGCAGCCGCAAGTCGTGTCGATCGTGCCCCGGCTCGGCGATGGCAACACGCAGTTTGTGCCACTGCTTGTCCATGCGTTTTTCGATGGTCTTGCGCAGGCCGCGCAGCATGCCCTGACGCTGCTGCACACGGAGCATGGTCGGGAACTGGTCAAGCAGCGTCAGCAAGCGGTTCAGTTCAGGTGAAGTGGCGACGTTGGGGCAGGCACGGCTCAGATGCTCGTTACGCTTGAGGGCAGCCTCACGCAGACGCTCGTCTTGCGCACTGTTCTTTTCCAGTAGCGCAGCGAGCACCTGCATATCACGCAGCGGCGTGGTCAATTGACCAACCGCTTTTGCTGCGTCTTCCAGCTGCGTCGCACCGGAAATATCACGCAACGGCCTCAGCACACTGCGCAAGCGGCGCAACGTGGTACGCAAATCATGCAGCGCCTCGCTGTCGGTCGACGCCGCAAGGCGTGCCTGACACGCAAGCAATCTGACATCCAGTGACAGCACTTCAGCGACCAGATGGTCGACCATTGACGACATGCAATTCCCCTTCGACAACATTCATGAATGCCTTTCCCTGACAGCCGATAACCTCCATGGCAAACGACGACGCAGTACCCGCAATGCACTTCGCAGACGGCCTGGCGACGACAGTCGTCCAGCGTAACGCTGTGCCTGAAACTCCCGGACAAAGTCTCTGATCGCGTCAGCATGCTGCGGAAAATACAGTACCGCACGCTGGCAGAACGCATCAGCGCCTTCACCCGGCATACGACGCAGACCATGACGGGCCAGCATGCGTTCAAATGCGTTGAACAACCGCAACTGCGAATCGCTTTCGCGCAGCCAGGGTTTGACCAGCCACAGTGCGATCAGGCCCAGTGATAACACGATGCCCGTTACAAAAACCGGCGCCTGAAACCCGGAAAACCAGCGCCCGAGAATTTGTAACTGTTGTTGTCCCTGGTAGCCGAGCACCCAGCGCTGCCAGCCATAGTTGAGGTTGTCCCAGCCCAGGCGCAGCGAGTTGATCCAGGGCACGTTGCGATAACGCAGGGCCGACAAGGGCGAATCCTGCAGAAAGGCTTCGTCCGCTGCCAGCGCCTGTTCCAGGCCTTGTTCGATACGTTGCGGTGCTACGGCTGCGGTCGGGTCGACGCTGCGCCAGCCGATTCCAGGTTGCCAGTATTCGACCCAGGCGTGAGCATCGAACTGGCGCACGGTCAGGTACTGCCCGTCGGGGTTGAGTTCACCGCCCTGATAACCCGCTACCACGCGCGCCGGGATGCCGGCCGCACGCAACACGAAGGTCATGGCTCCGGCGTAATGAGCGCAGAAACCCTGGCGGCTGGCAAACAGGAACTCATCGATACTGTCGTTGCCCAGCGTGGTCGGCTTTAGCGTGTAATGAAACGGCTGGTCGCTGAAGTACGCGAGCATGCCCGCAACAAGGTCTTCCGGTCTGGCATAACGACGGCGCAGCTCATCGGCCCATTGGCGGGCCTGTGCGTTGCCTTTCGCAGGCAGTTGCAGGTCCTGACGCTGAATCTGCTCGCTGGATTGCGGATCACGAATACTCTGCGGCCAGGACTGGACGACATACAGCAACGACTGCTCGACCGGCCGCCTGCGCTGCAAGCGGAAGTCGCTCATCTGACGCACCTCCGGCAGATGGGTCTCGGCGATGTCGAGGCTCGGTAGCCAGGGCCGACCGCTGGCCTCCATAACGATGCTGTAGGCCAGCGGCTCGCCGCGCTTTTCCCACTGCGGAATCTGCACCGTCTGCGCTCGTGCCGACTGTGACCAGCGACGGCCGTCGAACTGCTCAAGCGTCAGCCCGCGCCAGTACAGCTGATTGCGGGCGGGTATCGGGCCATCGAAACTGGCACGAAATACCAGTGCGGGCGACTTGCTCAGCTCGGCCATGTCCCCCGGTGCCATGTTGTCGGACAGACCGGTCAAGCCCTTGTTGCTTGGCTGCGGCAACGACCAGAGCGGGTCCAGACGCGGAAAGAACAGAAACAACAGCAGCATCAGCGGCACTGCCTGCGCCATCAGCTTGAAGGCCAGCTTGAGCGAGTCTGATGATTTACCCGCCAGGTCCGACTGTTGCAGGCCGATCAACGCCGCCAGCAGTGCGGCAACGGGCAACAGACTGAAAAGCGCCCACAACAGGTTGTCTTCAAACAAATAACCAACGGCCACGCAAAAAAAGCCGAGAAAGATCAGCACCCGTGCATCCCGACGGTTATTCATTTCCAGCATTTTCAGGACGAAGGCCGCCACCAGCAGCGCCGCGCCCGCGTCCAGCCCGACCAGGCTGCCACGTGCCAGGTACACACCACCGGCGGTGCCCACCAGCAAACCGGCCTTGACCCAGTTGCCAGGCAAGCGGGCACGCATGCGGAACACCCGAACCCGCCAGAATGTGCAGCCCAGCCACAGAATCATGATCGAGACCGGCACATGCAGTGCGAATGGCAACACCACCAGTGCCTGGGCCAGAAGTAGCCAAGTGAGACTGACGCGCGGAATCGGCGAGCTCACCACGACGGTGCTGCTCATGACCGGCGACCGTACAGCGCCAGTGCGCGCAGGCAGGCTTCGCGGTGCGCGTCGCCGCTGTCCACCGTCGACAGAAAGCCCGGCAGACGCAAGGCAAATGGCTGACGCCGTTGCGACAGCTCCAGCACCCAGTAACACAGGCGCGAAAGTCGCTCTTCGATATCACCGCCCAGCGCCATGAAATCCAGGCAAAGGTCATGACCACTCAGGTCGGTGAAATCCTTGACCAACAGGCCTTGGCCCCGGGAATACGCTTTCCAGTGCAGACGACCGCGGTTGTCGCCCGGCTGGTAAGTGCGCAAGCCCTGATAATCATCGACGCCTGCGCCACGGGTCGCCTGGCCGTCATCTTCAGCGTGAGGCTGCACGCCCTTGAGCAGAGGCATCGCGCCGAATAATGGCCGGGGATAGATCAGGGCGCTTTGCTCCAGGTCCAGCCAGCTCCAGGCACGAAAGATACCCAGTGGAAACACGCTTTCGATGCGTAATCGGGGTGCGTGCAGCCAGCCACGTTTTTCGGCGGGCAGGGTCAGCTCCAGATCAGTCAGCCCGCGCGGCATTACATCGCCCGCTTGCAGGGCGGTCGCGGTCCATCCCAATCCGAGAGCATGATGCGCCTGCCCGGCGCTTTCCAGACGCAGACGCAGCTGCACCGGTTCGCCGACAAACACCGAGCGTGCGACACCGGCGCTGAGAATCAGACCGCTGATGTTGCGGTAGGTGTGCAGGATTGCCAGCACACCGATCGACATGAGCAGGAAAGTCAGCCCATACGCCAGACTGTTCTGGTAGTTGATCGCCACCAGCAGCATGAGCACCAACACCAGCATGAAGATCATGCCGGTGCGCGTCGGCATAATGAAGATGCGCCGATGATCAAGCGCAATGCGCGACGCCGGCGGAATGCGTTTTGCCAGCCAGCGCTGCCAAAGCGGTCTGAACGACTGGATCAAAGGACCGGCACCTCGCGCAACAGCCATTGCACCAGCGCCCCGCCGCCATGCCCGGTCGGATCGCTGCGTTCGCGCAGCCGGTGGCCGACTACCGAGGGCAGCACCGCCTGCACGTCTTCGGGAATCACGTAGTCGCGCCCGAGCAACATCGCCCAGGCACGCGCCGCTGCCAGGATTGCCAGGCTCGCTCTGGGCGACAGCCCGTAGGCAAACTGCGGCTGGCTGCGCGTCGCGTCCACCAACCTCAGCACGTAATCGACCAGCGCATCGCTGGCCCGAACCTGCCGCGCTTCGGCCTGCAACTGCCCAAGCAGTGCGTGATCCAGAATCGGTTGCAGACGCGGCAACAGCTCGCGACGTGATTCGCCGAGCAGCAAGGCTTTCTCCGCTGCTCTGGCCGGATAGCCCATGGAAATGCGCATCAGAAATCTGTCGAGCTGAGACTCGGGCAATGCAAAGGTTCCGCCAGAACTGAACGGGTTCTGGGTCGCAATCACGAAAAACGGATCGGGCAGCAGACGGGTCGCGCCTTCGATGGAGACCTGGCCTTCCTCCATGGCTTCCAGCAGCGCGCTCTGGCTTTTTGGCGTAGCGCGATTGATTTCATCGGCCAGCACCAGTTCGGCAAAAATCGGCCCCGGATGAAAGGTGAATTGCCCGCTGTCGCGATCAAACACCGATGTGCCCAGGATGTCGCCGGGCAACAGGTCGGACGTAAACTGAATGCGCTGATAACTCAGGCCGAGAATCTTCGCCAGGGCATGACTGAGGGTGGTCTTGCCCATCCCCGGCAAATCCTCGATCAGCAAATGTCCGCCGCCGATCAGGCAGGTCATGGCCAGTCGTACCTGCGCTTCCTTGCCCAGCACCACTTCATTGATGGCGCTCAGGCACGCATCGAGTTTTCTACCCATCGAAAAGCCCCCTCCGACAACGGCTGTATGACTGTGGGACTGCGCACGATGCAAAACGTCCGAACACTTTATGTTGAGCGTAGGCCGTTTCGCTAAAGGAGGTAGGGATTTGATGTGATGCGGTTCTGGACGCTCTGCGTCCGCTCATGATGTGTGGAGCGGCACAGAGTTGCGACGCGGAGCGTCACGCAAGGCGCTCCTACGCTGGAGCGTGAGGAACGATAATCTCAACTATCGTGCCGACGCTCCGTGTCGGCGATGGAAGGTGCAACGCGGTGCAGGATCAGCTATCAGCGACCTGCGCGGGATTCGCGGATGTAGAAGCGGGCTTTTTCGGATTTTTCGGTGCAGCCTTCAAAGGCTTCGAACTGTTGCTGGGTCTTGGCGCCGGTCAGCAGCGACAGGGCCTTGGAGTAGCTGACGGTACCGGCGAAGCCTTCGGCCTTGGCCAGGTCGAGTTCATGCCAGGCGGCGTCGAGCTGAGTGGCGCAGCTGTCCCGATACCCGGTCTTGCCGGCACAACCTGCGAGAACCAGAACCAGCAATGGCAGACAGATCAGGGCTTTCATGGGGTGTTACCTCAGGAGTCATCAGGGAGTGTGCGGCTTTGACGATCCGGCTTGGCAAAAGTGCCGTGACCGGGGCGCCAGAATCGTTGTTTTCATTTTCGCGTCATCAGCTGTCGGCGAGCAATCGATAGCCGATCCCTGCCTCAGTGATAATAAACCTCGGCGCGGTCGGGTCATCGCCGAGTTTCTGGCGCAAATGCCCGACCACTATACGCAGATAGTGACTGTCTTCGGTGTGTGTCGGGCCCCAGATGTCCTTGAGCAATTGCTGCTGGGTAATGACCCGCCCCGGATGCCGTGCCAGCTGCGCCAGCACCGCGTATTCCTTGCGAGTCAGTGCCACTTCCTGCTCATCGAGCAGCACGCGGCGGTAGGCCAGATCCACCGTCAGCGGGCCGAAGCGCAAGGCAGACTCGGGCTTGTCGCTGCCCGACACCTGCCTGAGCAGTGCGCGGATTCTGGCCAGAAACTCCTGAATGCCAAACGGCTTGGTCACGTAGTCGTTGGCGCCGGCGTCCAGCGCCTGGACTTTCTGTGCTTCGCTGGCGCGTACCGAAAGCACCAGCACGGGCACTGCCGACCACTCGCGAAACTCGCTCAGCACCTGCTGGCCGTCCATGTCCGGCAGGCCAAGGTCGAGCACCAGCAGGTCCGGCTTGTTCAGCGCTGCCTGGGTCAGCCCGTCCGCCCCTGTCGCGGCCTCCAGTACCTTGTAGCCCTGGGATGCGAGACTGATGCGCAGGAATTTGCGAATCTGCGGTTCGTCGTCGATCACCAGGATAGTTGCCGTCTGACTCATGATCACCGTGCCATTTCAATGCAGCCAATGGGCATTAGCGTAACCGATGATCGACTCAAGCTGGCTCCTCAATTTCAGCATCTGGTTGCGCCTGTAATGGCAGAAACAGGGTGATGCGCGTGCCCAGCCCGTCGATACCTGCCTCGACAGTCAGTCGCCCGCCATGCGCACCGATCATGCCCTGACAGATCGCCAACCCGAGCCCGGTACCCTGTCCGCCACGGTCACCGCGTGCGGCGGTGTAAAACATATCGAAGATTTTCGCCCGTTCGTCTTCGGGGATGCCCGGACCTTCGTCACTCACCGAGAAGAACAGCTCGCTGTCGACCACACCCGCCGCCACCTGCAGGCGCCCGCCGAGGGGAGAAAAGCGGGCGGCGTTCTCCAGCACGTTGACCAGCGCCTGCTCAATCAACGCGGCGTGGACGTACAGCAACGGCAGCTCGCCGGTCACCTGGGTGCTGACCTGCAATGGCGCCATTACGGCACGCAGCCGGTTGAGCGCGCTGCCGACGATATCGGCGGGAGACACCCAGTCGCGAGCGAGCTTCAGCGCGCCATGGCCAAGGCGAGTCATGTCCAGCAGGTTCTGGATGTAGCGGTCAAGGCGCTCGGCTTCATCGCGAGTACCTTCCAGCAGTTCGCGACGATCCTCCAGCGGGATCGCTTCACCCAACGCCAGCAGGCTGTCGATACTGCCGCGCATCGAGGTCAGCGGGGTGCGCAGGTCATGCGATACCGAGGCCAGCAAGGCGCTGCGCAATTGCTCGGTTTCACCGTGCAGACGCGCCGCTTCAAGCTCTTGCGCCAGTTGCGCGCGGGCCAGCGCCTGCGCCAGCGGTTGGGTCAATGCCGCCAGTAAGCGTCGATGCTGGTCGGTAAACGACTGACCTTCGCGAGCGCTGACGCCCAGCAGGGCCAGTGGTCCTTCTTCTGCACTAATCGGCCACCACCACCAGCGCCCGGAAGGCAGCGTACCAGTGCCGCTGCCAGCCGGTTGATCATGTTTCCAGGCCCAGTCGGCGGCGGCACGCTCGGCTTCCGAGAAGGTCAGCGGGCCGCCCGTTTCGACCACCCAGCCGCCCTCTCCGTCGCGGTCGACCAGACACAGGTGCAATTCCTTCCAGCCGGAAAAGTGCTGCTCGGCGGCGTTGAATACCGCTTTACCATCAGTGGCAGCGGTCATCTTGCGTGACAGGTCGAGCAGTTCGCTGGTCTGCTCCTGAGTATCGCGCAGCGCTTGCAGTTGCCTGCGCTGACGCGCCGCCAGTTTGCCGGTCAGGGCCGACATGAGCAGGAAAAACAGCAGGGTCAGTACGTCTTCTTCGCGCTGGATGTTCAGGGAAAAGCTCGGCGGAATGAACAGAAAGTCATACGCCAGAAACGACAACCCGGCACACGCCAGCGCTGGCCCCATGCTGCTGCGCACCGCGACCAGCAACACTGCCGCGAGAAAGATCAGGGAAATGTTCGGCAGCGCCAGCACCCCCGCGACACCCCAGGCCACCAGACTGGCAATCAGCGTGGCAATGACTGCCAGGCCATAATCGAACCATACAACTTCGCGAGCCGGGCGCGCTCGTGGTGGTTGATCAGGCAGCTCTTCGCTGTCGTCGAGCACCGAGATTTCCAGCCCGTGCCCTTCGCGCAGCAAACGCGCGGCAACACCACCGCCGAAGATCTTGCGCCGCCAGTGCCGACGCGACTGGCCGACCAGCACCACGCTGGCACGCCGCTCGATGGCGTGCTGCACCAGTGTTCTGGCGACTTCTCCGGCACGCAGCGACACCGCTTCGCCGCCAAGTCGCTCGGCCAGTTGCTGGGCGCTTTGCAAGCGTGCGCGGGACTGTTCGTCCAGCGTCTGCCCGTCGTCGACGTGCACCGCGCTCCATGGCAGGTGGCGACGCTGGGCAACCCGGCTGGCGTGACGTACCAGACGCTCGGCATGCATGTCGCCATCAATGCCGACCAGCATCCGCCCGCGCACCGCCGGAGCGGACTGGCCCAACTGCCGATAACCCTGCGCCAGATCGTTATCGACCTGCGCGGCGGCAGTCTGCATGGCCATTTCGCGCAGTGCAGTCAGGTTGGTCTGGGTAAAGAACGCATCGATGGCCGCTCGCGCCTGCTCCGGTACGTAAACCTTGCCGTCACGCAGGCGCTCCAGCAGTTCGCGCGGCGGCAGGTCGATCAGCACCAGATCGAACGCTTCCTGTAGCACCCAGTCCGGCAGGGTTTCACGCACCTGCACGCCGGTGATGCCGCGCACCTGGTCGTTAAGGCTTTCGAGATGCTGGACATTGACCGTGGTGTAGACGTCGATGCCGGCCGCGAGCAGTTCTTGAATGTCCTGCCAGCGCTTGGTGTGGCGACTGCCGGGCGCGTTGGTGTGCGCCAGTTCGTCAACCAGCACCAGGCTAGGAGCTGCCTTGAGCAGCGCGTCGAGGTCCATTTCTTCAAGCGTCATGCCGCGATAATCAGTGCGCAGCAAGGGCTGTTGCGGCAGGCCGTTGAGCAACGCCTCGGTTTCCGCACGGCCGTGGGTTTCCACCACACCCGCCAGCACCTTCACGCCCTGACGCAACTGCGCGTGGGCTGCCTGAAGCATGGCGTAGGTCTTGCCGACGCCCGGCGCGGCACCCAGAAAAACCTTCAGCCGCCCGCGCCCTTCGCGGGGCAACTGGGCCAGCAATGCATCAGCTCGACCTGAATCACTCAAGTGGGTTACCGCCTTCTCTTTATTACTGTCAGCGTAGTTAATCCGTTGCAGGCACAGCGCAGTCTGTTACAGCTGCGCGCTGCGTGGTGCAGACGGTAACTGATTCAGGCTCATATTCAAGGTCAACACGTTGACCACCGGTGGGCCGACCAGCGGGCGCTGAGTGTTGGCGTCGATCAGCGCCTGTACTTTATCCAGCGGCAACTGACGCGCCGCCGCCACGCGACGGGCCTGCCAGGCAACCGCTTCAGGCGAAAGATGCGGGTCAAGACCGCTGCCGGAGGTGGTCAACAGGGCCATCGGCACAGGGCCATCGGCGGGGTTTGCCAGTTTGGCAGCGTCTTCGGTAACGCGTGTTGCCAGCGCCGGGTTACTCGGGGCGAAGTTGCTCGCGCCGCTCGCCACGGTTGCAAACGCGCCCGCCGAGGGGCGCGACTGGAACCATTCATCGCCGGTAAACGACTGGGCAATCAACGTCGAGCCGCGCACCTTGCCCGCCTCGTCATACAGCAGGCTGCCATTGGCCTGGGCCGGAAACGCCACTTGCGCCACTCCGGTGACCACCAGCGGGTACGCCACGCCGGTAATCAGGCTCATCAATACAATCAGGCTCAGGGCCGGACGCAATACACTGGACATCTGCACATCCTCAATCAGGTAAGGCTGCACGCCGACCGGCGTGCAGCACAGGCTTCAAACAAGGCCGAGTCCGACCAGCAGCATGTCGATCAGTTTGATACCGATAAACGGCACAACGATGCCGCCCAGGCCATAGATCAGCAGGTTACGACGCAGCAGGTGAGCCGCACTGGCGGCCTGTACGCGCACGCCACGCAGGGCCAGAGGGATCAGCACCACAATGATCAGCGCGTTGAACACGATGGCCGAGAGGATCGCGCTCTGCGGGCTGGCCAGTCGCATGATGTTGAGTACGCCCAGTTGCGGGTAAATGGCCGCGAACAGTGCCGGCAGCACCGCGAAATACTTGGCCACGTCGTTGGCAATCGAAAACGTCGTCAGCGCGCCGCGGGTGACCAGCAGTTGTTTGCCGATCTGCACCACGTCCAGCAACTTGGTGGGGTCGCTGTCGAGGTCGACCATGTTGGCCGCTTCGCGCGCCGCCTGGGTGCCGTCGTTCATCGCCATGCCGACGTCGGCCTGGGCCAGTGCAGGTGCATCGTTGGCGCCGTCGCCACACATCGCCACCAGGCGCCCTTCGCCCTGTTCCTGACGAATCCGTTCCAGCTTCTTCTCCGGCGTGGCTTCGGCCAGCACATCGTCAACGCCTGCTTCGGCGGCAATCGCCGCGGCGGTCAGCGGGTTGTCACCGGTCACCATCACCGTACGAATACCCAGCTTGCGCAGCTCCTCGAAGCGCTCGCGAATACCCGGCTTGACCACGTCCTTGAGGTGGATCGCACCCAACAGTCGACCGTTGGCGCAGACCAGCAATGGCGTGCCACCGGTCTTGGCGATCTTGTCGACTTCACGTGCCAGTGCCGGCGGCAGTTCGCTGCGCTGCATGTTGATGAAGGCCAACAGCGAATCCACCGCGCCCTTGCGGTACACATGACCTTGATAGTCCACACCGGACAGACGTGTATCAGCACTGAATGGCACGGCGGTCACCGAACTCAGGGTCGGCTCGTTCATCGGGTGCAGGTTGCGCAGGAATTCGACGATGGATTTGCCTTCAGCCGTATCGTCAGCCAGCGACGCCAGCAAGGCACCCTCACCCAGTTCCTTCGGGGTCACGCCCGGCGCTGCATAAATAGCCGCGCAACGACGGTTGCCGAACGTGATGGTGCCGGTCTTGTCCAGCAGCAACACATGAACATCGCCCGCGGCTTCCACGGCGCGACCAGACTTGGCGATCACATTGAGGCGCACCAGCCGGTCCATACCGGCAATACCGATGGCCGACAGCAGGCCGCCAATGGTGGTCGGAATCAGCGTCACCAGCAGTGCCACCAGAAACACCAGCGGCAGGCTGCCACCGGCGAAGTGGGCGAACGGCTGCAAGGTGATGACCACCAGCAGGAAGATCAGTGTCAGGCCGATCAGCAGGATATCCAGCGCCACTTCGTTAGGGGTCTTCTGGCGTTTGGCGCCTTCGACCAGCGCGATCATGCGGTCCAGTGTCGATTCACCGGGGTTGGCGCTGATACGAATCAACAGCCAGTCGGACACCAGCCGGGTGTTGCCGGTCACGGCCGAGCGGTCGCCACCGGATTCGCGAATCACCGGTGCGGATTCGCCGGTAATCGCGGCCTCGTTGACTGCTGCGATGCCTTCAATGACTTCGCCATCACCGGGAATCATTTCCCCGATTTCGACGCGCACCACATCACCCTTGCGTAATTCACTGGCGTTGATTGTGCGCAGACTGCCGTCTGCGTTCCTGATACGTGCCTTGAGCCCTTCACTGCCCGCCTTGAGGCTGTCGGCTCGCGCCTTGCCACGGCCTTCGGCCAATGCTTCGGCGAAGTTGGCGAACAGCACGGTGAACCACAGCCACAGGGCGATCTGCACGCAAACCGAAGTCGGCACTTGCGGGTCGGGAATGACACACAGCACGGTGGTCAGGATAGCGGTCAGTTCCACCACCAGCATCACTGGCGAACGCTTGAGCTGACGCGGGTCGAGCTTGACGAACGCTTGCCCCAGCGCCGGACGCCACAGGGCCGCGATGCCGGTTTTTGCCGACTCGGTCGCCTGCGATTCGGTAGCTTTCGCAGCAGCATTTTTTGCAGTATTGATCGGTAAGTTCATGATCGGTTCCTCAGAAACCCAGGCTCAGGTGTTCGGCAATCGGCCCCAGTGCCAGGGTCGGCAGGAAGGTCAAACCACCCACCAGCAGAATCGTGACGGTCAGCAGGGTGACGAACAGCAAACCGTGAGTCGGGAAGCTGTTCTGGCCTTGCGGCACGGCTTTCTTCATAGCCAGGCTACCGGCCAGAGCCAGCACCGGCAGGATGTAGCCGAAGCGGCCGATGAAAATAGCCAGGCTGAGCATCAGGTTGTGGAACACGGTGTTGGCACTGAAACCGCCGAATGCCGAGCCGTTGTTGGCCGTCGCAGAGGTGTAGGCGTACAGCAACTGGCTGAAACCATGCGGGCCAGGGTTGCTGATCGCACCTGCCGGACCGGGCAGGCTGGCGGCAATTGCGCCCAGCACCAATACGCCGACCGGCATCACCAGCAGGGTCGCGACCAGCAGCCGGACTTCCTGCGCCTGCAGCTTCTTGCCCAGGTATTCCGGAGTACGGCCAATCATCAGGCCCGCGAGGAACACGGCAATCAGCACGTTGAGCAACATGCCGTTAAGACCGACACCGACACCGCCGAAAATCACTTCGCCGACCATCATGTTGACCAGCGCGACCATGCCGGTCAGCGGGTTGAGGCTGTCGTGCATACCGTTGACCGAGCCGTTGGAGGCCGCCGTGGTGGCGACCGACCACAGCACCGTGCCGGTGGTGCCGAAGCGGGTTTCCTTGCCTTCCAGCGGTGCGGTCTGTTCAACGCCGGCGATGTTCAGCATCGGGTTGGGCTGGTACTCCGCCCACAGCGACACCGCGCCGCCGATCAACAGCAGCGCAAGCATGCAGCCGAGAATCGCGCGGCTCTGGCGCATGTCCTTGACGTAATGGCCAAAGGTGAACACCAGCGCGGCCGGGATCAGCAGGATCGACACCAGCTCGAACAGGTTGCTCCAGGCGGTCGGGTTCTCGAATGGATGCGCCGAGTTGACGCCGAAGAAGCCACCGCCGTTGGTGCCCAGTTGCTTGATCGATATCTGGCTGGCCGCAGGGCCCATGGGCAGGCTTTGATCAGCGCCTTGCAGGGTCAGTGCGTCGATGTAATGGGCGAAGTTCTGCGGCACACCCTGCCAGACCAGAAACACCGCCAGCACGATACTGATCGGCAACAGGCCATAGAGCGTGGCACGGGTCATGTCGGCCCAGAAGTTACCCAGGCTGTGCGAAGAACGACGACTGATACCGCGACACAGCGCAACCAGCACGGCGAGACCGGTGGCAGCGCTGACAAAGTTCTGCACGGTCAGGCCGACCATCTGGCTCAGGTAGCTGAGCGAGGCTTCACCGCTGTAGGCCTGCCAGTTGGTGTTGGTCACAAAACTCATTGCAGTGTTGAAGGCCAGTGACCATTCCATGCCCGGTAATTGCTGCGGGTTGAGGGGCAGCACGCCTTGCAGCATCAGCATCGCGAACAACATGACGAAGCCTGCCAGGTTGAACGCCAGCAAGGCCCATGCGTAGTGTTTCCAGGACTGTTCCACTTTCGGGTCAACGCCGGATATCCGGTAGCAGGCGCGCTCGACCGGCCCTAGCACCGGGCTCAGCCAGGTGCGCTCGCCTTCCATGACCCGATAATAGAAACGCCCCAGCCATGGCGCAGGCGCCAACAGCAGGACCAGAAAGGCCAGGATCAACAGGTAATCGTAACTGTGCATGATCACTCCTGGCTCTGGTCGGCGCGCAGCAGCGCCACCAGCAGATAGATGAACAGCCCGACTCCCATCAACAGAGAGATACCATCCATAACGCTCATTGAAATTTCCCCCATCAGGCAAACACCGATATGGCGCAGGCCGCATGGAGGCAGTGTAGGTAGCGAGGGTGTAAAGGCACGAGATCGAGAGCCGTGGCGGGCCGTAAAGAAGCTGTAAAAAAGTGGTACAGGCCAGACGGTACGGGCCATGTGTAGCTGCGAGCGCTGTTATTTCTGTCAGGTTCGCGGGAGGGCGCTCGCGGGTATTGTGGTGCGGCGATCTTCAGGGAAAGGAACTCACCATGCTTCGCGACAATGGAACACTGCCCGGCTCCACGCCGCCCTCCCCGGTCATACAGGCCGCCGTTCTGCTGACTGTCAAGGAACGACAAGTCCTGGAATGGGTAGCGGCGGGTAAAACGGCTTGGGAGATAGCGCGTATTCAGGAATGCACGGAAGCAACCGTACACTTCCACACTTGCAACATCCGCCGCAAGTTCGATGTGCATTCGTTGAGTGCAGCGCTGGTGATGGCAATCAGGCAAGGGGTTATTTCGATGCGCTGAAGTGTTGAAGGCAGGTGCACCTCACAGGAGACTCCCCTACTGCGTTGTGCACTTGGGCTATGGATCAACATTGACATTCTAGTTGTCTGGACGACCCGGATCATCAGCCGTTGATACGTGAGCGTCGCGTCACCTATGACGACTGGTCGCGCCTGATCACCACCCTGCCTGAAGAAAGTGTGATCAATCGCAGTTACGCCACGCACAGCAGCGACGAGTTGGCGACGATGCTGGAGGTCGTTCACAGCGACGGTGCGACCAGAACGTTGGCAGGCGAACAGAAGTTCGAAGGTTTGCAGCGACTGACCGGCAACACCGGCCTCGATACGCTTTACCACTCTGATGCTTTCGGCAGGGTCGACGGTATCGAACAGGGGGCACTGTAAGGTTGCGACAACGTACGACGATTTCGTCACTACTGCTCACATCCAGCTAGATGGCGTTCAGGGATCAATGCTGGTAGGGTCGACCGATAGCGGTGTTTTCAGTCTGACCAGCGACTCTACTGCCCAGGGCATGGGCATCCAGGTCCTCAAAGCAGATGCCATCACGCCAATGGAGCTGCAGACCGAGGTCCCGGTGTCTGCAATCAGTCCGGGCAACACCGTGCTTAACTTTCACGTCCGTTTCTATCAGACCGATGCCAACAGTACGATCCGGCCTGGCCTGGCCAAAGGAGCGTTGAGTTTCACCATGACGTATAAATAACCCTCTCTACGGCTTTCTGTATCAGCCTGGATACATTTCTGAAATGCCCCCGACACTCGCTGACGCCACCCTTCCGCCGCAACTCCCGGCGAAGTAGCATGAGGAGCAGCGTTGATCTTCAACAGCGGCCAGCGATGGCGGCACAAGCAGGCGAAAGACGCACTATGCAAGCACTTCCCGACAACACCCCGGATGCCACGTCGACCGAGCAGCGCTGGAATGTTCGTGCGTTGATCGTCGACGACGATGTCGCCATTCGCGAACTGCTCTGTGATTACCTGACCCGCTTCAACATCAATGCCCGTGGTGTGACTGACGGCGCGCAGATGCGCCAGGCATTGAGCGAGGAAACCTTCGACATGGTGGTGTTGGACCTGATGCTGCCCGGCGAAGACGGCCTGTCATTGTGCCGCTGGTTGCGCAGCACATCCGACATCCCGATCCTGATGCTGACGGCACGTTGCGAGCCGACTGACCGGATCATCGGCCTGGAGTTGGGCGCCGATGATTACATGGCCAAACCGTTCGAGCCGCGCGAGCTGGTCGCGCGCATCCAGACCATTCTGCGTCGGGTACGCGACGAACGCAGCGATCAGCGCTCCACCATCCGCTTCGATGCCTGGCGCCTGAACAGCGTCCTGCGTCAACTGACAGCGGCCGATGGCCTGGTTGTACCGTTGTCCAACGCCGAGTTCCGGCTGCTGCGCGTTTTTCTCGAAAGACCTCACCGGGTGCTGAGCCGCGAGCAACTGCTCGATGCTGCTCGAGGCCGCTCGATCGAAGCCTTTGATCGCAGCATCGATTTGCTGGTCTCGCGCTTGCGTCAGAAGCTGGGTGACGACCCGAAGAATCCGCAATTGATCAAGACCGTGCGCGGCGAAGGCTATCTATTCGATGCCAGGGAGCTGGGTTGATCCGCAGGCTCGATACGCTATTCGCCCGACTGTTCGGCGGTGCGCTGCTGGCAATCATGCTCGCGCACTTGCTGGCGTTCATCTGGTTCACGCAGTACGGCATGCGCCCACCTCCGGATGACCGCCCCGCCGCGCAGCATGCACAGGACGATCGAGGACAGCGGCACAGGCCGCCACCGGGTGGCCCGCTGGTCGTGCTGTTCTTTCAGTTCGTCACGCTGATTATTGCCGCATGGTACGGCGCCAAAGCGCTGGCCCGCCCGGTGCAGCGTTTGAGCGAGGCCGCCGAGCGCCTCAGTGAAAATCTCGACAGCCCGCCTTTGGAAATAAGCGGCCCCAGGGAAGCCCGGCAGGCCGCACAGACATTCAATCTGATGCAGCGCAAGATCCGCGAACAAATGCAGCAGCGCGGGCGCATGCTCGCGGCAGTATCCCATGACCTGCGCACGCCCCTTTCGCGGCTCAAGCTACGCGTCGAACAGATTGAGGAACCGAGGCTGCATGGCCAGATGACTCAGGACCTCAACGACATGATCAGCATGCTTGACGCCACGCTCGCCTATCTCAACGAACATCGGCGAAACGAAGGCTTGCAGCAGTTCGACTTGCAGGCGCTGATCGAATCACAGGCCGAGAATGCTCAGGACAACGGCAACGACGTGCAGTACGCAGGCCAATGCAAACCACTGAGGACGCAGCCAATGGCGTTGCGCTCATGCCTGCAGAATCTGGTCGACAATGCGCTGCGCTATGCCGGTAGCGCGCATATCGTGATCGAGGACAGCCTGGAGCGCGTGCGCATATCGGTGGTTGATCACGGGCCGGGCATCGCGCCCGAGTTTCACGAAACAGTATTCGAACCGTTCTACCGCCTGGAAAGCTCGCGTAACCGCAACTCCGGCGGTATCGGCATGGGCATGAGCATCGCCCGCGAGGCCGCCCGTCGAATCGGCGGCGACCTGACCCTGGCGCAGACACCGGGCGGCGGCCTGACCGCGATACTGGAACTGCCACGACGCTGACCCTTTGTTATGTATCGCAGCCGGTACACCGCGACCAGGCGTATCCATCGCAGGGGAGTGAGACCGATGGTCAGTGGGATAAGCAGCAGTTTTTCGGGCTATACCGACTCGACCAGCGCCACGTCAGGCACCAGCAGCACCGCCAACTAGAAATTTCAGGAACATCTGCTGGCAACGCTGGACACCGACGGTGACGGCGGGACCATTAGCGATGAGCTGACCACCGGGCTGAGCAACGTAGGCAGCACGGCAACCAGCAGTGAAGTGTTCGATAAGTATGACCCCCGGAGCAGCACGCCAGTCGGCAAGTACCTGGACACAGCTGCGTAATAAAAGATCCACCGCCGCTCACCGTGGTGCGGCGGTGACCTTGGCAGCTAGTGGGTACGCGCCCGTTCACTACCGACCCAGTCTGTCAACAGGCTGTACGCTACCGCCAGCAGCGTCGGACCGATAAACAAGCCGATGAAGCCGAATGCCAGCAATCCCCCAAACACGCCCAGCAACACAATCACCAGCGGCAGGTTGCCGCCACGGCTGATCAGATACGGCTTGAGCACGTTGTCTACGCCGCTGATGACGAACATGCCCCAGATGCCCAGAAATATCGCCATACCGTACTCGCCCTGCCAGACCAGCCAGGCAGTCGCCGGCAGCCAGACCAGTGGCGGACCCATCGGAATCAGGCTGAACAGAAAGGTCAGGATACCCAGTACCAATGCGCCGGGAATGCCCGCAATCAGGAAACCGATCAACGCCAGCACCGCCTGGGCCGCCGCCGTGCCAATGACACCGTTGACGACGCGTTGCACCGTACCGGCGACCAGATCCAGGTAATACTGGGCGCGATCCCCGATCAGCCGTTCGAGCAGGCTGAGCACGAACGCTGCCAGACGCGGACCGTCCCGATAGAAGAAGAACGCGAAGACGATGCTCAGGGTCAGTTCCAGAATGCCGCTGCCGATCTGTGCACTGCGTGCCAGCAACCAGTTGCCGACCTGACCCAGATGCGGCTTGAGCGTCGCCATGAACGCCGCACCTTGCTGGTCGATGGTCGTCCACAGCGCTACCAGTCGTTCGCCCACCAGCGGAATACCTGCCAGCCATTGCGGTGGATCAGGCAAGCCGTCGACCTGAATGTCCTTGATCAGGCCGGTTGCGTCACGCACATGGTCGGCGAGATTGAAACCCAGCCACACCAGCGGCGCCGCGACCAGCAGCATCCAGCACAGGCACATCACCAGCGCTGCCAGCGATTCACGGCCCTTGAACCAGCGCGTCAGCAGACGCATCAGCGGCCAGCTGGCGAAGGCCAGCACCGCGCCCCAGACCAGCGCCGACCAGAACGGCGCCATCACCCAAAGACAGGCACCAAACAGCGCCAGCAGCAGAATCTGCACCAACAGACGATCATTGTTGAACATGCGGTATCCACTAAAAAGGGTCAGAGGTAGCGAGCATAATGGCGAACCCGGTTGTTCGCCATCACCGTGCAGGGCCTAGCGGATGACGTCGATCTTGAGACCTTTACCCTCGGCGACCCCTGTCTCCAGCCGCGCAGCGCGAACGCCCTTGGCGACCAGTGCGTCAAGCCAGGCACTTGCGCTGGCCCCGGACACGGTTGCGCGCAAGCTGCTGTCGAGGTTCAGGGCACGGGACACCAGGGTGACCCAGACATCCTGCGGCTCGCCGCCGAGCCTGGGCAGGTCCAGCCTGCCGGTGCTTTTGAGTTGGCGCAGCAGCGTTGCCGAGGTCGGCAGCAGTTCGCCCAGCGGCGCGGCGGACTCGAATTGCTCGACATGCAGATAGGCACGACGATTGCCACGGGTGATGCTGTAGAGCGCGACCAGGGTGTCACTGCGCGGTTCCGCCAGACGCAAAAGCAGGTAGGCCTGACGGTCATCCGCGCCATACAGCTTGGCGTTGCCGAACACCTCGTTGGCCCACAGACTGCTTTCTCCACAATCGCGCGCCTGACACCAGAACAGCAATTCTGCACCCTGCTGCTGCAAGGCTTCGCGGGCAGCGGTGAAGGCCTCGTCGGACGTCCGCTCGGCAGGTAGCTGATAAGTGACAGAGGTCAGATTACCGCGCGCGTTGACCTGGCCGTCGAAACGCAACTGACCGCTGATCTTGCGGATCGAGCCCATCGGGTAAACCCGCTCAAGCTCGGCAAGCGGACGGTAGTCGACGATCTCCGTATCGGCCAGACGCGGCAGAATCTCGAGATCGCTGCTGCCCGGCACGTCGGCGGCGCACAGCGCAGCACTGAACATCGCCGAGCACAACAGAACGACAGGAACACTTGGTAAACGCATGAGTGCTCTCATTGGCAGGCAGACAGGTAGCAGGAAAAGAAAGGATCGCCAGCAAGGCGGTCACGAGAAGCTGCGGATTGATCCATCACGGTTGACTCCTGTTTCAACCCGCCCAGCGTCGGCAGTTGCCGCCTGCAAGTCAAGGCGCAGCGAAAAAGCGATTGATACAGTGTGCAACAGAGCTGGCGCCCTGCTCATCGTCCAGATGCAGATGATGACCGCCGTCAAGCTGCACCACCTCGAAAGGCAGCCCGGACAGCACCTCCTGACTCTTCACCAGAATACCGTCCGCCGCGACCACCAGTTGCGTCGGACAACGGATGCTATGGACGAAGGCCATTGCCTGTTGCCGGGTAAGACGTGTCGCGGATGGCAGGGTCAGGCGGCGATCGCTGCGCCACGTATAACCGCCCGGTACCGGCATCAGACCGCGTTGTGCCAGTAACTCCGCCGCTTCGCGACTGACCGCGAGCACACCCTTCATGCGCGCCTGAATCGCTCGCTCCAGATCTTCGTAGACCGGCTTCTTCTTCCCTGACAGCCTGAGCTGCGCTTGCATGGCAGCGCCCATGCGCTCAGCGGCCGAGTCAGGATCGCCGGTCAGAGGAATAAGACCATCGATCAGTGCCAGACGCGTGACACGTTCTGGTAACGACCCTGCAAGCAGCACTGAAATGATTGCACCCAGCGAATGCCCCAACAGAGCGAAACGCTGCCAGCCCAATTGTTCCGCCACCTGCAACACATCAAACACATAGTCGGCCAGCGCGTAGGAAGAGCCGGCAGGACGGTGAGCGGAATGACCATGCCCGGCCAGATCGAGTGCCACGATGCGCAGCCCTTCCAGACGCGGAGCCAGCCGGGCAAAACTGTTGGCATTGTCGAGCCAGCCATGCAGCGCAATCACCGGCTGACCGTCTTCGGGGCCAGACAGGTGGGCAGCCAGTTCGATGTGGCCGAGACTCAGGCGCACTTCCTCGACCGGCAACGTCATGCGTGTGCCCGTTGCAGGCGTCGAGCCTCCCAGCGGGTGAATAGCGACTTGAGTAATTGCGCCGTTTCATCAGGGCGCTCAAGTGGAAACATATGCCCTCCCGGCATGGACAGGTATTCGCCTTCGCGCATGCGCCTGGCCAGATAGCCATGATGCGGCATGATCACCCGGCTGTGTCGGCCACGCACCATGGCCAGCGGTACCTTGAGCTGCCTTGACGGAATCGGACTGGTATGAGGAATGCTGCGGTAGATACTGATCTCCGTCGCCGGGTCGAAGCGCAGGCGCAACTGCTCGCCATCCGGCCTCAGGCCATGCTGCAGATAAGCGGTCAGACAGTCGGGGTCGAAGCGGCGAAACAGCGTCTTTCCGGAGAAGTAGGCACGGGCCGAGTCCAGATCATCAAACGCCTCGCGCCGGCCCAGGGTGCGAGCCGCTGGCGTGATGCGATCAATAAACCCCAGGCGCTTGGCGGCACGTATGAACAGTTGATCGGCCAGCCCCAGTACCGGCGAATCCAGCATCACCACACCGCGATAGAGTTCCGGGCAGCGCAACGCGGCATGCAGATGCAGCACCCCGCCCAGCGAATGCCCTACTCCCCACACCGGCCCTGCCTGCTCGCGAAGATGGTGAAGCAGCTCATCGACCAGGTTCAACCAGTTGTCATTTACCGGGAAACGCGGATCGTGGGCATGCTGCTCAAGGTGAGCCACAGAATATTCCGGCGCCAGTGCAGAAAACAGCTTGCCGTAAGTCGCTGAAGGAAAGCCATTGGCGTGAGCAAAGAACACAGGTTGCGACATGCCAATACTTCCATGGGCGGTATGAACCTCGATTGTGCGCACTTGCTCCGAAGCACGGCAATGACTGGAACCGCCATCGCAGGTGTCACTCCGGCCATCCTCGGCACTCATCCATGAACAGGCGAACGCCATCAGCGCGCGGGAGGCTCCTGGCCATGTGGCACGACCGCCACTGTCAGGCGCGAAATGCAGCTCAGCTTGCCTTCCTCGTTGCTGATGCGGATATCCCATACATGCGTTGTCCGGCCTATGTGCACGGGCCTCACGACGCCGGTGACACGCCCGGCACGCACGCCACGCAGATGGTTGGCGTTGACCTCCAGGCCCACACAGAAATACTTGCCTGAGTCGACGACCAGATAACTGGCCATCGAACCCAGCGATTCGGCCAGCACCACCGAGGCACCACCATGCAACAGCCCGAACGGTTGATGGGTACGCTGATCGACCACCATGCTGGCGGTGAGCGAGTCGTCAGTGAATGACTCGAAGCGAATATCCAGCACTTCGCCGATAGTGTTTTTCTGGGCCACCATAAGGGCTTCGATATCGGGAGCCTGATGCCATATGCTCATGTTCAGTCCTTTTCCGGAGTGTCACCTGCGCATCGAGAACGCTGGCGTTTGATTGCTGTGCCTGAAACAGAAAAACCGGCTTCAAGCGTCCGTTCAGACATGCCGAACACTGTTGAGTGTCATGCCACCGGCAATGGCAAACTCGCCTTCAAGCTCTGCCAGGCTGGCGGTGCTCATCGGCTGAGCCTGCTGCACACTACCGTGCGCAAGCACGCCGATCAGTTCGCCCACCAGCGGCTGGTGGCTGACCAGCAGCACTTCATCCACACCAAGCTTATCAAGCTGTTCCAGCACCTGCCGTGGCGTGCTGTCGGGCGTCAGCCAGGGCACGGTGGTCACCGGCTCGCTGAAACCCAGCGACTGACGGACCAGCTCGGCTGTCTGCTGCGCGCGAACGTAGGGACTGGCGATTATCCGCTGCACCGCCTTGTCACTCAGATGAACCGCGCTCTTGAGCACTTCCTCACGGCCATGGACGGTCAATTCCCGCTCGGCATCGCTGCGCGCCCTTGATTGCGCCTCGCCGTGGCGCAGCACCCAGACCTTCACAGCTTTGGCTCCTCATCGCGCACCGGGTGCGGCGCTTGCGCGACAGCATGCGCCGCCTCGCCTTCCGGAGCTCGGGGGGTTGGCCAGTCGGCAAACGGCCAGGGCTTCTGGTCACTGTGAAACGTACCGAAACGCCCGATCTGCGCCAGATACTGGCTGAGGCTGTCGCCAAAATTCATCAGGCTGCCACTGGGCGCAGCGTAAATCAGGCGATAGCCCAACTGCACTAGAATCACGCCCGCCAACACTATCTGGGCGACGTGCCACACGCCCAGAAACAGCAGCATCCACAGAATGCGTAACAGAATCGACTCGTTGTTGTGGATTTTCGACTCGTTCAAGAGGTTCTCCCTGATCAGACTGAATTCAATTAAAGCCGGTAATGGAGATGAAATCGACGTCCGTCTTCGGCTCGGCACGCATCAACGCTTCGATGACCTGACTGAGCGTACGGCCTTCAAAAAGGATCGCATGCAGCCCGGCGACCAGCGGCATGTAGACCTGCACTTCCTGAGCCTTGACCTTGAGCACCTTGAGCGTGTTCACGCCCTCCGCCACTTCGCCCAGACGGGTCACCGCCTCATCGAGCGTCAAGCCCTGGCCCAGCGCGAAGCCGACCTGATAATTACGGCTTTTCGGTGATGAGCAGGTGACGATGAGGTCGCCCACTCCTGCCAGGCCGAGGAAGGTCATCGGGTTGGCGCCCTGGCTGACCGCGAAGCGTGTCATTTCTGCCAGAGCACGAGTGATCAGCATACTCTTGGTGTTCTCGCCCATGTCCAGCGCCACTGCCATGCCGGCAATGATCGCGTAGACATTCTTCAACGCCCCGCCCAGCTCGACGCCAAAGCGGTCGGTGCTGGCATAGACGCGAAACGTGCGACCGTGCAGCGCGGCCTGAACCTGCTGGCAAAGCGCCTCGTCTTCGCTGGCGACCACGGTGGCAGTCAACGCATGCTCGGCGATCTCGCGGGCCAGGTTGGGGCCGGACAGCACGCCAATACGCGCTTGCGGGACGATTTCTTCAAGGATCTGGCTCATCAGCTTGAAGCTCTGCGCTTCAATACCCTTGGTCAGACTGACCAGCATCTTGCCATTCAGGCGCTCGACATGCGGCGACAGCACCGCGCGCAGGGCACTTGAGGGCAAGGCGACGAAAATCAGTTCGCTGCCCTCAAGCACAGCGGTCAGATCGGTGACCGGCTCGACTTCCGGGCGGACCTTGATGCCCTTGAGGTAGCGGGGATTCTCGCGATTCACACGAATCGACTCCGCCTGCTCCGGATCGCGCATCCACTGACGAACCTGATGACCATTCTCGGCCAGCAGATTTGCGATGGCAGTACCGAAGCTGCCACCACCAAGAACCGCGACTGGTTGCTGTGTGGTCATAAAAACTATCCATCCAGAGCCGTTAAAAGGCGATGCGGGCATTATACGGAGCGCCACGCTATCAGCCAGCGGCCATGCACAACAACTTGCTGGCGGAAACCCGGGCCATCTCGGTTAACATGCGCACAACCCGCATGAACTATCACTACGGTCGGTTCCCTTTTTTGCGTGCGAGCTTGCTGCGCGCCGGGACCGATACGCGACCACCGAGCACACAGGCATGGAAGCATCAATCGGATTTCAGGCGTATTGCCTTGTACGCAAGGCGAGCAGCCAATGACATTTCGTCATTGGGACATCAATACCCGCACCCAGGTCATCAGCCTCGGCCCGGCCCTGTTGCTGACGGTGCTGCTGATCAGCTTCTTCACCTTCGTACGCATTCAGGATTTACGCCAGGAGCTCAATCACACTGGGCAGCTCATCGCCAACCAACTGGCTCCGGCCACTGAACCCGGCGTGACTGCGGACGATATCGACGGCCTGAAGGCCCTGATGCGCGCAACCCTGTCGATGCCCAACGTCCGCTACGTGGAAATTCAGGACAGTTCCAATACGGTACTGATCTACATCGATCAACCCCGCGAAGACGAGCAGCAGACCCGGCAAATGGAAATATTCCAGGCGCCTATCTATCGCCAGCACACGGCGGCCCGTGGCCGTCAGGCGGCCAGCAAAAAGACGCCGGACAGCGCCTCGCAGGACTATCTGGGAAGGGTTCTGGTCGGCATGTCCAATGAAGCATTCAGCCAGCGCCAGCAGGAAATTCTTCTCAAGGCAGCAGTCCTGGCCCTCTGCGCGTTGCTCTTTACCTTCCTGCTCGCCCGGCGTCTGGCGCAGAGCCTCTCCCGCCCCATCAGCGCGATGGGTGAAGCCCTCAAGGCCATTCAGCAAGGCGACTACCACACTCCACTGCCCGTCAGCGACGATGCAGAACTGGGCGCACTGGCACGGCATATCAATAATCTGGCAGAAAATCTGCACCGTGCCAGCCTTGAGCAGCAACGCTCGGTGGCGCAATTGATCCAGGCGCGTGAAGAGGCCGAACAGGCCAACCGCGCCAAATCGGATTTTCTGGCAATGATGAGCCATGAACTGCGTACTCCCATGAATGGCGTGCTAGGCATGTTGCAGCTCATGGAAACCACCCGCATGACCAACGAGCAGAGCGAATATGCGACGCTGGCAACCGAGTCCACGGAACACTTGCTGCGGGTCATCAACGACATTCTCGACTTTTCCCGAATCGAACGCGACGCGCTGCAAATGGAAGGCATCGCGTTTAACCTCGCGGAACTGGTCAGCGCTTCGACCCATGCATTCAACCACAGCGCCATGCAACGCAAATTAACGCTCAAACTGCATATTCAGCCGGGGCTGGAGGCGCTGACGGTCGTGGGCGATCCGACGCGGATTCGGCAGATTCTGGTGAACCTCATCGGTAACGCGCTCAAGTTCACCGAGCAGGGAAATGTCTGCGTGGAGGCCGAGTGGGCAATGCTCGACAACGACCACCTGCGCTTCACCTGCACCGTGCATGACAGTGGCATCGGTATTGAGGCCGACCGGCTGGAGTCCATGTTCGATGCTTTCAAGCAGGCAGACAGCTCGATTTCCAGGCGCTATGGCGGAACCGGACTGGGGCTGCCGATTGCCCGCACACTCGCCGAACGCATGGGTGGCACCCTGCGGGCCAAAAGCCAGGAAGGATCAGGCTCGGTCTTCACCCTGCAAATCCCGCTGACTGTGTCGCACAACCTGCCGGCGGCTGTCAGCGAGCAACCTTCTACACTTGGCGAGCACGATGGACTGCGCAAAATACTGCTGGTCGAAGACAACCCGGTGAACCGCACCGTGGTCCAGGCCATGCTGCATCATATGGACTGCGAGGTGGACGTGGCGGTCGATGGCGCGGAGGCCGTCATGAAGGCCGGCACGGGGCATTACGCTTTGATTCTGATGGATTGCCGACTGCCGGTCATGGACGGCTACGAGGCAACGCGACGAATCAGGCAACTTTCCGGGCCTGATCGAATCCCAATCATTGCCTTGACTGCCAACGCATTGCAGGGTGACCGGGATGCCTGTTTACAGGCAGGCATGGATGACTACCTGGCCAAGCCGTTCAAACATGCTGATTTACAGAAGGTTTTGTTGCGTTGGATGGCCTTTCGGGCACCTGCGACTGGCGATAAATGTTAAATTGCGGCAGTCTTGGCAGCCGGATGGACCTGTAAAATCGGCCGGACGACAAAATTCAGTGCACAGGTGTACTTTGATTTCGCCTGAGCTGTGACTTTCATTACAACGCAACAGTCTATGAGTAGGCTGCCGGACAGGGCTCTGGTGAACCAGTCCTCCGGGACCGGCTTCAGGCCAATGGCGCTCGAACCTGCCGAACACGATTATTGAGGAGCTCGCATGACCAAACAACACGCCTTTACCCGGGAAGACTTGCTGCGCTGCAGTCGTGGCGAGCTGTTCGGCCCAGGTAACGCGCAACTGCCCGCCCCCAACATGCTGATGGTTGATCGCATTACGCACATCAGCGAAGAAGGCGGCAAGTTCGGCAAGGGTGAGTTGGTCGCTGAACTCGACATCACGCCTGACCTCTGGTTCTTTGCCTGTCACTTTGAAGGTGATCCGGTCATGCCAGGCTGCCTGGGCCTCGACGCCATGTGGCAACTGGTCGGCTTCTATCTTGGCTGGCAGGGCAACCCCGGCCGCGGCCGCGCCCTGGGTTCAGGCGAAGTGAAGTTTTTTGGCCAGGTCCTTCCGACCGCCAAAAAAGTCACTTACAACATTCATATCAAACGCGTCCTGAAGGGCAAGCTGAACCTGGCCATCGCCGACGGTTCGGTGAGTGTCGACGGTCGCGAAATTTATACCGCCGAAGGCCTTCGGGTCGGCGTATTTACTTCCACTGAAAATTTCTAAGGGTACTCGCATGCGCCGCGTCGTTATCACTGGTCTGGGTATTGTTTCCTGCTTGGGCAATGACAAAGAAACCGTCACCGCCAACCTGCGTGCTAACCGCCCTGGCATCCGCTTCAACCCGGAATATGCTGAGATGGGTCTGCGCAGCCGGGTGTCCGGGTCCATCGACCTGGACCTGGAAGAACTGATCGATCGCAAGATCTTCCGCTTTGTCGGCCATGCGGCTGCTTATGCCTATCTGGCGATGAAAGACGCCATTACCGACTCGGGCCTGACCGACGAGCAGGTGTCCAATGTGCGTACCGGCCTGATCGCCGGTAGCGGCGGCGCTTCGACCCTGAACCAGATGGAAGCGCTGGACATCCTGCGCGAAAAAGGCGTCAAGCGCGTCGGTCCATACCGCGTCACGCGGACCATGGGCAGCACCGTTTCGGCTTGCCTGGCCACCCCCTTCAAGATCAAGGGTGTGAACTACTCCATCTCGTCCGCTTGTGCCACCAGCGCCCACTGCATCGGCAATGCTGTCGAGCAGATCCAGCTGGGCAAGCAGGACATCGTGTTTGCCGGTGGTGGTGAAGAAGAGCACTGGAGCCAGTCGTTCCTGTTCGACGCCATGGGTGCATTGTCTACCCAGTATAACGAAACACCGGAAAAAGCCTCCCGTGCCTACGACGCCAAGCGTGACGGTTTCGTCATTGCCGGTGGCGGCGGCATGGTCGTTGTCGAAGAGCTGGAACACGCTCTGGCACGCGGCGCGAAAATCTACGCTGAAATCGTCGGTTACGGTGCTACCTCCGACGGCTACGACATGGTTGCGCCGAGCGGTGAAGGTGCCATTCGCTGCATGCAGATGGCGCTGGCCGGTCTCGACAAGAAAGACGTCGATTACATCAACACCCACGGCACCTCGACCCCGGTTGGCGACGCCAAGGAAATGGACGGTGTACGCGAAGTATTCGGCTCCCATGCCCCGGCCATCAGCTCGACAAAGAGCCTGTCCGGCCACTCGCTGGGCGCTGCAGGCGTTCACGAAGCGATCTACTGCCTGCTGATGATGGAGAACAACTTCATCGCAGGTTCGGCCAACATCGACGAGCTGGACCCGGCGATTGCCGACATGCCTATCCTGCTCAAGACCAAGGAAGATGCGAAGATCGATCTGGTCATGAGCAACAGCTTCGGCTTCGGCGGTACCAACGCCACGCTGGTACTGAAGCGCTGGGCGGGCAAGTAATACGGCTTTTGCAACCCATAAAAGAGGCGCCTTTCGAGGCGCCTTTTTTGTGACTCGGGCAAGGCATTACAGTCCTGCACAGCGCAGCACGCTAGTGTTCCTTCGGACACTCCGCGTCACGCATCTACGTTGCGCCGCGCACTTGGCATCAGACGCGAAGCAGCAACTTCTCAGCCGAACACTTCGCCCAACAGATCATGCATCGACTTGAACGCACGCCCTGCCACTTTGGCGTCGTACATCATCATGCCCGGCACGTTGGCGTGCGGATCGGTGAATGAGTGAAATGCGCCGCCGTAGCTGTGCAGTTGCCAGTCCACGCCAGCAGCGTTCATTTCATCCTCGAAAGCCGGCAGTTGCTCTTTCGGCACCAATGGATCAGAAGCGCCGTGCAAGACCAGCACCGAGCCTTTGATGTTGTGTGCATCAGCCGGGTTCGGCGTATCCAGCGTGCCGTGGAAGGAAATCGCGGCTTTCAGCTCAGCACCGGTACGCGCCAGTTCCAGCGAGCAGCAGCCGCCAAAGCAAAAACCGAAGGTTGCGATTCGACTTACATCCAGTGAAACATCCGCCTGACTCAACAACTGATCGAGACCTGCCTGCATACGCTTGCGCAGCAAACCACGATCGTTCTTCAGCGGCGTCATGGCGGCACCCGCCTCGTCGTTGTTACTCGGGCGAATCTGCTGACCATAAAGATCAGCCAGCAACACCACATAGCCCTTCTCGGCCACTGCTTTGGCAATGTCTTCGGCGCCCTGGCTGACACCCATCCAGTTGGGCGCCATCAGCAGACCGGGCTGTGGCGCAGCAGCGTTGGCGTCGTACACCAGACGGCTTTCGTAAGGCTGACCATCAATCTGATAAACCACAGAACGTACATTGATATTGCTGCTCATTGCTGACTCCTGATCACTGGAAAAAGGAAAAAGGAAAAACGTGTCACGGAAATTAAAACAAAAAACCCGCCGAAGCGGGTTTCTTGTCAATCGGCTATCAAACCGACAGTTCTACCAACAACTTGTTCAAACGGCGTACATAGGCCGCCGGATCTTTCAGGCTGTCGCCAGCAGCCAGAGCCGCCTGATCGAACAGGATGTGCGACAGATCGCCGAAGCGTTCTTCACTCTGCTCTGCGTCCAGCTTGCCGATCAGCGGGTGAGCCGGATTGAATTCGAAGATCGGCTTCGATTCAGGAACCTTCTGACCGCTGGCTTCCAGAATCTGACGCATTTGCAGACCCATGTCCTGCTCGCCAATGGCCAGAATGGCTGGCGAATCGGTCAGACGGTGCGAAACCCGCACTTCACTTACCGCATCACCGAGCGCGGCTTTCAAGCGCTCGATAAGACCTTCCTTGTCCTTGGCGATCTCTTCCTGTGCTTTCTTGTCCTCTTCAGAGTCAAGATTGCCCAGATCCAGATCTCCACGCGCCACGTCGACAAAGCTCTTGCCGTCGAAATCGCTGAGGTAGCTCATAAGCCACTCGTCGATACGGTCGGTGAGCAACAGCACTTCGATGCCTTTCTTGCGGAAGACCTCAAGGTGCGGGCTGTTCTTGACCTGCGCGTAGGATTCACCGGTGAGGTAATAGATCTTGTCCTGGCCTTCCTTGGCACGCGCCAGGTACTCAGCCAGAGACACACTCTGCTCGCCGCTGTCGTCGGAAGTCGATGCAAAACGCAGCAGACCGGCGATTTTTTCCTTGTTGGCGAAGTCTTCCGCCGGCCCTTCCTTGAGGACCTGGCCGAAGTTTTTCCAGAAACCCTTGTACTTCTCGGGCTCGTTTTTCGCCAGTTTCTCCAGCATGTCCAGCACGCGCTTGGTCAGCGCCGACTTCATCGAATCGATGATCGGATCTTTCTGCAGGATTTCGCGGGAAACGTTCAGCGACAGGTCATTGGAATCGACCACGCCCTTGACGAAGCGCATGTACAACGGCAGGAACGATTCGGCCTGGTCCATGACAAACACACGCTGCACATACAACTTCAGGCCGCGTGGCGCTTCACGCTGATACAGATCGAACGGGGCACGTGCAGGTACGTACAACAGCGAGGTGTATTCCAGCTTGCCTTCAACCTTGTTGTGGCTCCAGCTCAGCGGGTTCTCGTAGTCGTGGGCGACGTGCTTGTAGAACTCCTGGTACTCCTCGTCCTTCACTTCAGTGCGTGGACGGGTCCAGAGTGCGCTGGCGCGGTTGACGGTTTCCCATTCCAGCGCAGGTGCTTCCTCACCCTCGGCGGCCGCAGCCTGCTCTTTGGGCAGTTCGATCGGCAAGGCGATGTGGTCGGAGTATTTCTTGATGATGTTGCGCAGGCGGTAACCGTCTGCGAACTCTTCTTCACCGTTTTTCAGGTGCAACACGATACGCGTACCGCGCTCGGCCTTTTCGACGTTGGCGACTTCAAACTCGCCCTCACCTTTAGAAGACCAGTGAACGCCTTCGCTGGCGGGCGAACCGGCGCGACGGCTGAACACTTCGACTTGGTCGGCAACGATGAATGCCGAGTAAAAGCCCACGCCGAACTGACCGATCAGGTGCGAATCCTTTTTCTGGTCGCCCGACAGGTTTTTCATGAAGTCGGCGGTGCCCGACTTGGCAATGGTGCCCAGGTGGGTGATCACATCTTCACGGCTCATACCGATGCCGTTGTCTTCAAGGGTAACGGTCTTCGCGTCCTTGTCGAAGCTCACGCGGATCTTCAGTTCTGCGCCGTCACCTTCCAGCAACTCAGGCTTCGACAACGCTTCAAAACGCAATTTGTCGACCGCGTCAGACGCGTTCGAGATCAATTCGCGAAGGAAGATTTCCTTGTTGGAATACAGCGAATGGATCATGAGGTGCAGCAGTTGCTTTACCTCGGTCTGGAAGCCCAGGGTTTCCTTTTGAGTTTCCACACTCATAATCATCAAACTCCGATCTGGATGGCATAAGCCGTCACGTTGAGGCATCGGCCTGCATGACAGCGGGTAGTCATCAAGGTGGGGGCTGGGTTGAGGATTTCAAGAGCAAAAAATGCCCGGAGGCTGATTCATGCATCGAAAAACGACGCGAAACGGGTTGATCGACACCTCCCTGCAACGGTCGCGATCCAGTCAGGTTCGCTGGCCTGTAACGCCCATGGAACAACCGTCTCCGATATTCTGCTCGTGCCTGGAACTTAAAGGCTTGGCGCACGCTCTTAGGCTCGTGAATACTTAATAAGGAGAAACACCCCATGCGTAAAACTTTAGCCTATGCCTTGATGCTTTCTGCCACCCTGGGCCTCGCCGCCTGTGACAAGAAATCCGAAAACACTCAGCAAGATGCCAACAAGGCAGCTGAGCAGTCCCAAGAGTCGATGGCAAAGGCTCAGGACAAAGTGAATGACGCGGCCAAGGAAAGCCAGGAAGCCGCCCAGAAAAACGCGGAAGCCGCACAACAGCGCGCCGCAGAAAACGCCAACAAGGCGCCAGAAGCAGCTCCAGCCACCAAATAAGGCTGGCGAGTTCGCTGAATTGAAAAGGCCCGCTTCGAGCGGGCCTTTTCATGTCATGCGTTTTGTCAGTTAGCCAAGGCTGGCATTCCGGCAGTTCACGCCAGTGCTTCGCTGCGTTTGCCCATAACCCTGTCCACCAACACAGCACCCGCCAGGGTGATAACCGACGGCACCAGCCACGCCAGCCCCTGATCACTCAGTGGCAGACTGGTCAGCACGTCCGGCAGATACTCACCGAAGCCTGCGCCCTTCAGCGCGTCGATCAGGCCGAAAATCAAAGACACCAGCATCACAGGCGCAACGACCCGTCCCTGGCTCTGCCAGAGCCCCTTACAGAAGCTCAGCGCGACCAGAACGATGCACGGCGGGTAGATCGCGGTAAGCACCGGAATCGAAAACTGAATCAGCCGGGTCAGGCCCAGATTGGATACCAGCAACGAGAACACCGCCAGAATAATCACCAGCGTCCGGTAGGACAGTGGCAGTACCTTGGCGAAGTATTCAGCACAGGCGCAGGTCAGACCGACCGCCGTGACCAGACAGGCCAGAGAGATCAGTACCGCCAGGAACCCGCTGCCCAGCGAACCGAAGGTATGCTGCACGTAGGCGTGCAACACGGCTGCGCCATTGCTTGCACCTGCCGCAACGGCGTGACTGCCGGAACCCAGGCGGAACAGGCTGACATAGACCAGCGCCAGCCCTACCCCTGCAATCAATCCAGCGATGATCGCGTAGCGCGTGATCAGCCGTGGCGACTCGACGCCGCGCGAGCGGATGGCATTGACGATGACAATGCCGAAGACCAGCGCCCCCAGGGTGTCCATGGTCAGATAACCATTGATGAAGCCCTGAGAAAACGGTGCGGCGGCATAAGCGGGCTCAGCCTGCCCTGTTCCACCGGCGGGCAAGGCAAATGCTGCAATGCCCAACATCGCCAGGGCGAGGATTTTCAGTGGCGCCAGAAAACGTCCCACGGTATCGAGCAGACGACCGGGATACAGCGAAACCCAGAACACCACCAGGAAATACACCAGGCTATAGAGGAACAACGCCATCGGGCTGTCGCCGGTCAGCGGTGCCAGACCCACTTCGAACGAGACGGTGGCGGTACGAGGCGTCGCGAACAGCGGACCGACCGCCAGATAGCACACAGCAGCAAGCGCGCCGCCGGCCACTTTGCCGATAGGGCTACTCAACGCATCCATCGCGCCACCGACCCTGGCTAGGGCGATTACAGTGACCACCGGCAAGCCGACGGCGGTAACCAGAAAGCCGAGCGCGGCGATCCACACATTCGGCCCGGCCTGCAGGCCCACGATAGGCGGGAAGATGATATTGCCAGCCCCGACGAACAGGGCGAATGTCATGAAACCAAGTGCCAGGATGTCCTGGCCTTTCAACACTTTCATTGCGAGGGACCACACGGAATCGAGATAAGGGATGGGACGCCACCCATGAATGGGGCAGACGCAGCCCGTCGGCGTAAGACGTGGCAGTACCTTGCGAACCGCCCCTTTTGAGGGCAACGCAAAAATGGCGCATAGGGTAGCCAACTTCGACCAAAAATGCACTGCCTCAGGGCGCGCGGTGCAATAACTGGCGGTCGAAGCAACTGCCATACGCTTTGAAATACCTGACAGACCGCCCGCGCATTAGGCGGCTTATGTCCATGCCCGATCTGTGCGCGATATCGACGACACAGGAGCAGATAAGGGAATTGACTCGTCAGCAACGGGGCGACGAATAACGATGTATGTGTGAAACGGGCTGGAGGATTCCCGCCGGCTTTTCATACGCCCAAACAAAAGCCACCCGAAGGTGGCTTTTGTCGATCGCCGGAACAAGCAAGCGAAGCTTGTCTGTTCAGCAAGCAGCGAAGCTTACTTGGTCGGCCAACCGGTCAGCTCGGCCAGGGCCTTGCCGATGTCTGCCAGGGAGCGCACGGTTTTTACGCCAGCGTCCTGCAGTGCAGCGAATTTCTCGTCTGCAGTACCTTTACCACCGGAGATGATTGCACCGGCATGGCCCATGCGCTTGCCCGGAGGAGCAGTCACACCAGCAATGTAGGAAACAACCGGCTTGGTCACGTGTGCCTTGATGTAGGCAGCCGCTTCTTCTTCAGCCGAACCGCCGATCTCGCCGATCATGACGATCGCTTCGGTCTGCGGGTCTTCCTGGAACAGCTTCAGGATGTCGATGAAGTTCGAGCCAGGGATCGGGTCACCGCCGATGCCGACGCAGGTGGACTGACCGAAACCGGCGTCAGTGGTCTGCTTCACAGCTTCGTAAGTCAGGGTGCCGGAACGCGACACGATGCCTACTTTGCCTGGCAAGTGAATGTGACCTGGCATGATGCCGATCTTGCACTCGCCCGGAGTGATGACGCCTGGGCAGTTAGGGCCGATCAGGATCACACCCAGCTCGTCGCACTTGACCTTGGCTTCCAGCATGTCGATGGTCGGGATGCCTTCGGTGATGCAGACGATCAGCTTGATGCCGCCGAACGCTGCTTCAAGGATGGAATCCTTGCAGAAAGGAGCCGGAACGTAGATAACGCTGGCGGTTGCGCCAGTGGTTTCTACCGCTTCTTTCACAGTGTTGAACACTGGCAGGTTCAGGTGCGTGGTGCCGCCCTTGCCTGGTGTCACGCCGCCGACCATTTTAGTGCCGTAGGCAATGGCTTGTTCGGAGTGGAAGGTACCTTGCGAACCAGTGAAACCCTGGCAGATAACCTTGGTGTCTTTATTGATCAGGACGCTCATTACTTGCCCTCCGCGGCTTTGACAACTTGTTGAGCAGCGTCGGTCAGGCTGGTAGCAGCGATGATGTTCAAACCGCTTTCTGCCAGTACTTTAGCGCCCAGTTCAGCGTTGTTGCCTTCAAGGCGCACAACAACCGGGATTTTCACGCCGACTTCTTTCACTGCACCGATGATGCCTTCGGCAATCATGTCGCAACGAACGATGCCGCCGAAGATGTTGACCAGTACTGCCGCGACATTGGTGTCGGACAGGATGATCTTGAACGCTTCGGTAACGCGTTCCTTGGTGGCACCGCCGCCAACGTCAAGGAAGTTTGCAGGCTTGCCGCCATGCAGGTTGACGATGTCCATGGTACCCATGGCCAGGCCAGCACCGTTGACCATGCAACCGATGTTGCCTTCCAGCGCGACATAGTTCAGTTCGAACTTGGCAGCGTGAGCTTCGCGAGGATCGTCCTGCGAAGGATCGTGGAAACCCTTCAGCTTTGGCTGACGGTACATGGCGTTGGCGTCGATGTTGATCTTGGCGTCCAGGCAATGCAGATCGCCATCAGCCTTGATCACCAGCGGGTTCACTTCGAGCAGGGCCAGATCGTGGTCCTGGAACAGTTTGGCCAGACCGGTGAAGATCTTGGCGAACTGAGTGACCTGCTTGCCTTCCAGGCCCAGCTGGAAAGCCAGATCGCGACCCTGGAATGGCTGAGCGCCAACCAGAGGATCGATAGTAGCCTTGAGAATCTTTTCAGGAGTGTCGTGAGCGATCTTCTCGATGTCCACGCCACCTTCGGTGGAAGCCATGAACACGATACGACGGCTGGAACGATCGACCACAGCGCCCAGATACAGCTCTTTGGCGATATCGGTGCAGGACTCGACCAGGATCTTGGTCACTGGCTGACCGTTGGCGTCAGTCTGGTAAGTGACCAGACGCTTGCCCAGCCACTGTTGAGCGAAGGCTGCTGCATCTTCCTTGCTGCGAACCAGCTTTACGCCGCCCGCTTTACCACGACCACCTGCGTGAACCTGGGCTTTGACAACCCACTCGGTCCCGCCGATCTTGTCGCAGGCTTCTGCTGCTGCTTCCGGGGTGTCTACCGCGTAACCCTTGGATACTGGCAGGCCGTACTCAGCGAACAGCTGCTTACCCTGATACTCGTGAAGATTCATGCTTATTACCGTCTTCGTTTAGGTACTGCGCATTCGGTGCTGCACGTCAGCGTGCCGCACCACCTGTGACCGCTACTCCGGGTGGACTCCACACGTGCCGTAGGCACTCATGGCGCCGCCTGAGAGGTCGAGTCCGGCGCAGATTCCGCGGTAAGCCCTGCTTGCAAGGCTCACGACGGGCACTGCGCCGTGGTTTCTCTTGTTGTCTTAACGCTTTTTGCGATTCTGGATGTGGATGGCACCGCCATTCACAGCCAATGCAGCTTCGTGCAGCGCTTCGGACAGCGTCGGGTGCGAGAAGACCATCATGCCGATGTCTTCTGCACTGCTGCCGAATTCCATAGCGATTGCGCCCTGCTGTACCAGTTCGGCAGCGCTCGGGCCAATCACATGAACACCCAGGACACGGTCGGTCTTGGCGTCAGCAATGATCTTGACGAAACCACCGGTGTCGTTGGCTGCCATGGCACGGCCACTGGCTGCAAACGGGAACGTACCGACATTGACTTCAACGCCTTCGGCCTTGAGGGTCTGTTCGGTCTTGCCTACCCAGGCGATTTCCGGGTGGGTGTAGATAACCGACGGAACCAGGTTGTAGTTCATCTGGGCCTTGTGGCCCTTGATGCGCTCGACAACCATGATGCCTTCTTCCGAAGCCTTGTGGGCCAGCATCAGGCCACGAACCACGTCACCGATGGCATAAACGCCCGGGACGCTGGTGGTGCAGTAGTCATCGACGTAGATGAAGCCGCGCTCGTCGAGATCGACGCCACTGTCGGCTGCCAGCAGATCGGTGGTCACAGGGCGACGGCCAACGGCCACGATCAGACGGTCAAAGGTGATCGACTGTTCGCCGGCAGCGTCGGTATAGCTGACAACCACTTCTTCGCCATTAACCTTGGAACCGGTCACGCGAGCGCCCAGCTTGATGTCCAGACCCTGCTTGTTGAAGGTTTTCAGTGCTTCCTTGGAAACCGCTTCGTCAGCTGCAGGGATGAACTTCTCCAGCGCTTCCAGAACGGTAACCTGAGCACCCAGGCGAGCCCAGACAGAACCCAGTTCCAGGCCGATCACGCCAGCGCCGATCACGCCCAGACGCTGTGGAACCTGTTGGAATTCAAGAGCACCGGTCGAATCGACGATGACTTTCTGGTCAACCGGAGCTGGCGGAATGTCGATAGGACGCGAACCCGAAGCCAGGATCACATGGTCCGCTTCGATGATTTCGACAGTACCGTCGGCCGCGGTCAGCTCGACCTTCTTGCCGGCCAGCAGTTTGCCGTGGCCCTGCAAAGTGGTCACGCCATTGGCTTTGAACAGGCTGGCGACGCCGCCGGTCAGGCCTTTGACGATGGTCGACTTGCGGCCGATCATGGCCGGTACATCGATGTTCACTTCAGACGTCGAGATACCGTGCACGCTGAAACCGTTCTTGGCTTCGTAGAATTTCCAGGAGCTGTCGAGCAGTGCCTTGGAAGGAATGCAACCCACGTTCAGGCAGGTACCGCCGAGGGCCAGTTTGCCCTCCTTGTCCTGATACTTCTCGATGCAGGCAGTCTTGAGACCAAGTTGCGCAGCCTTGATGGCGGCAACATAACCGCCAGGGCCTGCGCCAATCACTACCACGTCGAATTTCTGGGACATAAAAAAGAATTCCTCTATAGCTGCGAGCTTTAACCTGCAAGCTGCAGGCAGGTCTGTGATGCTTTACAGACGAGCGTTGCAACCTGTTCATTAGATGTCATCTGCAAGACCCGGGCGGTGCGACAGACTGCGCTCTTGCGCAGCCTGTCGCGTTCAGCCCGGGACTGCGTCATCAAATATCCAGCAGCAGACGAGCCGGATCTTCCAGCAGGTTCTTGATGGTCACGAGGAAGGTTACCGCTTCCTTGCCGTCGATCAAACGGTGATCGTAAGACAGCGCCAGATACATCATCGGGCGAATCACAACCTGACCGTTGACTGCCATCGGGCGCTGCAGAATGTTGTGCATGCCCAGAATTGCAGCCTGTGGCGGGTTGACGATCGGTGTCGACATCATCGAACCGAAAGTACCACCATTGGTGATGGTGAACGTACCACCGGTCATTTCATCGATCGACAGTTTACCGTCACGGGCTTTCTTGCCGAAGGTGGCGATGCCGCCTTCGATTTCGGCCAGGCTCATGTGTTCTGCGTTACGCAGAACCGGCACAACCAAGCCGCGATCGCTGGAAACCGCTACGCCAACGTCAGCGTAACCGTGGTAAACGATGTCGGAGCCGTCGATCGAAGCGTTGACTGCCGGGAAGCGCTTCAGCGCCTCGGTAGCGGCCTTGACGAAGAACGACATGAAGCCAAGGCGAACGCCGTTGTGCGACTTCTCGAACAGGTCCTTGTACTTCGAACGCAGCGCCATGACTTCAGTCATGTCGACTTCGTTGAACGTGGTCAGCATCGCCATGTTCGACTGGGCTTCGACCAGACGCTTGGCAACGGTTGCACGCACGCGAGTCATCGGAACGCGCTTCTCGGTGCGATCACCTGCGGCAACAACAGGAGCAGCGGCGGCGGCAGGCTTGGCAGCAGGAGCAGCGGCAGGAGCGGACTTCTTCGCTTCAACAGCAGCAACGATGTCTTCCTTGGTGATGCGGCCGTCTTTACCGGTGCCCTTGACGCTGGCCAGGTTGATGCCGTTTTCTTGAGCCAGTTGACGCGCAGCAGGCGCAGCAATCGGGTCTTCTTCGCCAGCAGCCGCAGCCGGTGCAGCGGCTGGTGCCGAAGCAGGCGCAGCAGCAGGTGCCGAAGCAGCCGATGCTGTAGCACCGTCATTCAATGTCCCAAGCACTTCGTTGGACAGTACGATGGCACCCTCTTCCTTGGTGATCGCACCCATCACGCCGTCAGCTTCGGCCAGCACTTCGAGGACAACCTTGTCAGTCTCGATATCGACCAGCATCTCGTCGCGCTTTACCGCATCGCCCTCTTTTTTGTACCACTTGGAAATGGTGCCGTCGGCAACGGATTCCGGGAAAGAGGGGGCTTTGATCTCGATAGCCATTATCTGTAATTCCTTAATTCGGTTTCTAATGCTCGAAGGCGTTAAACAGTGAAGGCATCGCGCAGGAGTTTTTCCTGCTGCTCGGCGTGCATCGAAGCGTAGCCACAGGCTGGCGCAGCGGAGGCATCACGACCGGCATACTCGAGAACGAGTTCGCGTTTGTGATTGCCCATGCTGCGACGCAGATGGTGCTGGCTGCTGTACCAGGCGCCCTGGTTCATCGGCTCTTCCTGACACCAGACCACATGTTGCAGGTTGGTGTAAGGCGCGATGGTTTCCATCAAGTCATCTTCAGGGAACGGGTACAACTGCTCGAGGCGCACGATAGCGATGTCTTCACGGCCTTCGGCACGACGTTTTTCCAGCAGGTCGTAGTAAACCTTGCCGCTGCACAGCACCAGACGTGTGACCTTGGCCGGATCAAGCGTATCGATTTCCGGAATAACGGTCTGGAACGAACCTTCGGCCAAGTCTTCAAGGGTCGAAACGGCCAGCTTGTGACGCAGCAGCGACTTCGGTGTCAGCACGATCAGCGGTTTGCGCAACGGACGGATGACCTGACGACGCAACAGGTGGTAGATCTGCGCCGGCGTCGTCGGTACGCACACCTGAATGTTGTGCTCTGCGCACAATTGCAGATAACGCTCCAGACGTGCCGAGGAATGCTCCGGCCCCTGCCCTTCGTAGCCGTGAGGCAAGAGCATGGTCAGACCGCACAGACGGCCCCACTTGTGTTCGCCGCTGGTGATGAACTGGTCGACAACCACCTGGGCACCGTTGGCAAAATCGCCGAACTGGGCTTCCCAGATAACCAGCGCATCAGGCTGGGTAGTCGAATAACCGTACTCGAACGCCAGCACGGCCTCTTCCGACAGGAACGAGTCGTACAGGTCGAAACGCGGCTGACCGGAATACAGATTCTGCAACGGAATGTAAGTCCCGGCGTCTTTCTGGTTGTGCAGAACAGCATGACGGTGCGAGAACGTACCGCGACCGATGTCCTGACCTGTCATGCGGATCGGATGACCTTCGAACGCCAGCGTGGCGTAAGCCATGGTTTCGGCGTAACCCCAGTTGATCGGCAAGCCACCGGCCTGCATCTTCTGACGGTCTTCGTAGATCTTCTGCACCTGACGCTGCACGACGAAGCCTTCCGGCAGCTCCATCAGCTTGGCCGACAGTTCCTGCAAGGTCTTCAGATCGAAGCGGGTGTCATGACGCGCAGTCCAGGCATGGCCCAGATAAGGGCGCCAGTCGACGAACAATTCCTTGTTCGGCTCCTTGACCAGGCTTTTGACGACGTGCAGACCGTTGTCCAGCGCGCTGCGGTAGTCATCGACCTTGGCCTGAACGCGGGCCTCGTCGAGAACGCCGGTCTTGATCAGATGCTCGGCATACAGCTCACGCGTGGTGCGCTGTTTGGTGATCTGCTGGTACATCAAAGGCTGAGTGCCGCTAGGCTCGTCAGCTTCGTTGTGACCGCGACGGCGGTAGCAGACCAGATCGATGACGATGTCGCGCTTGAACTGCATGCGGTAATCGATCGCCAGCTGGGTGACAAACATCACGGCTTCCGGATCATCGCCATTCACATGGAGGATCGGCGCCTGAATCATCTTGGCAACGTCGGTGGCGTACTCGGTGGAACGCGAGTCCAGCGGGTTGCTGATGGTGAAACCCACCTGATTGTTGATAACGATGTGGATCGTGCCGCCCGTCTTGAAGCCGCGAGTCTGCGACATCTGGAAGGTTTCCATGACCACGCCCTGACCGGCAAAGGCCGCGTCGCCGTGGAGGGAAATCGGCAGAACCTTGTCGCCGTTCGGATCGTTGCGACGATCCTGACGTGCACGAACCGAACCTTCGACCACCGGAGAAACGATCTCCAGGTGAGACGGGTTGAAGGCCATGGCCAGGTGAACTTCACCGCCTGCGGTCATGACGTTGGAAGAGAAACCCTGGTGGTATTTGACGTCACCCGAACCCAGCTCCACTTTCTTCTTGCCTTCGAACTCGTCGAACAGGTCGCGCGGGTTCTTGCCGAAGGTGTTGACCAGCACGTTCAGACGGCCACGGTGGGCCATCCCGATCACAACTTCCTTGGTGCCGTAGGACCCGGAACGCTGAATCAGCTCGTCGAGCATCGGGATCAGGCTTTCGCCGCCTTCCAGACCGAAACGCTTGGTGCCCGGGTATTTGGTGCCCAGGTATTTCTCAAGACCTTCCGCTGCGGTGACGCGCTCCAGCAAGTGGCTCTGGATGTCGGCCGAGAAGTTCGGACGGCCGCGAACACTTTCAAGACGCTGCATGAACCAGTTGCGCTGCTCGGAATCCACGATGTGCGTGAACTCGGAGCCGATGGTGCGACAATATGTCTGCTGCAACGCTTCATGAATTTCGCGTAGGCTCGCTTCCTCTTTGCCAATGAACAAGTCACCGGCACGGAAAGTCGTGTCCAGATCGGCATTGGTCAAGCCGTAATGGTTAATCGACAGATCGGCAGGCGCAGGACGCTGCCACAGGCCCAGCGGATCGAGCTGAGCAGCCTGATGGCCACGCATCCGATAAGCCTGGATCAGTCGCAGCACTTCAACCTGCTTCTTCTCGTGCTCGCTGCTCACACTGCCGGCGGACACCGGTTGAGCGCGGCGCTGGTTTTTGGCCAGCAACACGAAATGATCGCGAATAGTCGAGTGCGATACATCAGTGGCAGAGCTGCCGTCTGCTGGCAACTTCTGAAAGTAGGTGCGCCATTCTTCTGGCACAGCGTTAGGGTCGTGCAGGTAGAGCTCATAGAGCTCTTCCACATAGGCAGCGTTACCACCGGATAGGTGGGCACTGTTCCACATGCGCTGCATCACGCTTTCTTGCATGCTTGGTCACCCTCGGTAAGGGGACACCACCGGCGAAGACACCAGAGCAATCCTGAAATAGTCGTGTGCAGCGACTGTATCAAGTCACCAGGGATCACGCAGATAGTCCGGGTACCAGCCCGGATGCCCCTGCTGGTCTCATTTCTTCAAAATAAGAGCCGCAGCTTTCAAGCTACTGCTCAGGTTAAAACTACGGCGCCGGTTGAAGCCTGCGCCGCAGCCATATCAGTGCAACGGTGTAACAGATAAAGCGATAAATCAGACGCCGTTTTGCAACAACATGTTGCGGACGTGACCGATAGCCTTGGTTGGGTTAAGGCCTTTCGGGCAAACGTTGACGCAGTTCATGATGCCGCGGCAGCGAAACACGCTGAACGGATCATCGAGCGAAGCGAGACGTTCGCTGGTGCGAGTGTCACGGCTGTCAGCCAGGAAGCGATAGGCTTGCAACAGAGCTGCCGGGCCGAGGAACTTGTCCGGGTTCCACCAGAAGGACGGGCAGGAAGTCGAGCAGCAAGCGCACAGGATGCACTCGTACAGACCATCGAGCTTTTCGCGTTCTTCCGGAGTTTGCAGACGTTCGATGGCCGGAGCCGGCGTGTCATTCTGCAGGAACGGCTTCACCTTCTCGTACTGCTTGTAGAAGATGCTCATATCGACGACCAGGTCACGAATGACTGGCAGGCCGGGCAGCGGACGTACGATCAGCTTGCCCTTGGCAACCACGGCAGACAGCGGCGTGATGCAGGCCAGGCCGTTCTTGCCGTTGATGTTCATGCCGTCGGAACCGCACACGCCTTCACGGCACGAGCGACGGTACGAAAAGCCTTCATCCTGCTCTTTGACCAGGGCCAGCACGTCCAGCACCATCAGGTCCTTGCCACCGGTATCGACCTGAAACTCCTGCATGAACGGCGCAGCGTCCTGATCAGGGTTGTAACGATAAACACTGACTTGCAACATATCGGTCACCCCTTAATAAGTCCGGATTTTAGGTTCAAAAGTCGGGACGGTTTTCGGCGAGAAGTTCACGGCACGCTTGGTCACACGCTTGTCAGCCGGGAAATACAGGGTGTGGCACAACCAGTTCTCGTCATCGCGATCTTCAAAGTCTTCACGGGCATGAGCGCCGCGGGACTCTTTACGATGTTCTGCTGCAATCGCCGTGGCTTCGGCAACTTCCAGCAGGTTTTGCAATTCAAGCGCTTCGATACGGGCAGTGTTGAATGCCTGGCTCTTGTCGTTGATCTTGACGTTGGCGATACGACCACGCAGGTCAGCCAACTGGGCAATACCCTTCTGCATGTATTCGCCAGTGCGGAACACACCGAAGTAGTTCTGCATGCAGCTTTGCAGCTCTTTACGCAGCGAAGCAACGTCTTCACCGGTAGTACGCTCGTTCAGGCCGGCAAGGCGTGCGAGAGCAGCATCGATGTCGGATTCGGAAGCGCGGGCATAATCGACGCCTTCACGCAGCGCCTGCTCCAGGTGGATGCCTGCAGCACGACCGAATACCACCAGATCGAGCAGCGAGTTGCCGCCCAGACGGTTGGCACCGTGAACCGATACGCACGCCACTTCACCTACCGCGAACAGACCCGGGATGATCTGGTCAACGCCAGCCGCATCCTGAGTGATCGCCTGACCATGAATGTTGGTAGCAACGCCACCCATCATGTAATGGCAGGTAGGAACAACCGGAATCGGCGCGGTTGCAGGGTCGACGTGGGCGAATGTCTTGGAAAGCTCCATGATGCCTGGCAGGCGGCTGTGCAACACTTCTTCACCCAGGTGATCGAGCTTGAGCATTACGTGATCGCCATCCGGACCACAGCCGTTACCGGCAATGATTTCCTTGACCATGGAACGCGCAACAACGTCACGACCGGCAAGGTCCTTGGCGTTCGGAGCATAACGCTCCATGAAACGCTCGCCGTGCTTGTTGATCAGGTAACCGCCTTCACCGCGGCAGCCTTCGGTGACCAGTACACCTGCGCCGGCGATGCCGGTCGGGTGGAACTGCCACATCTCGATGTCCTGCACCGGCACACCGGCGCGCAGCGCCATGCCGATACCGTCACCGGTGTTGATCAGGGCATTGGTGGTCGACGAATAGATGCGACCTGCACCGCCGGTTGCCAGCACGGTAGCGTTGGCGCGGATGTAGGAGGTTTCGCCTGTTTCAATGCAGATGGCAATGATGCCGACAAAGGCGCCATCCTGATTCTTCACCAGGTCCACTGCGTAGTATTCGTTGAGGAATACGGTGCCAGCCTTGAGGTTGGCCTGATACAGGGTGTGCAGCAGCGCGTGGCCGGTACGGTCGGCAGCAGCGCACGTACGTGCAGCCTGACCGCCTTTACCGAAGTCCTTGGACTGACCACCGAACGGACGCTGATAGATGCGGCCCTGCTCGGTACGGGAAAACGGCAGGCCCATGTGCTCGAGCTCGAAGACCGCTTCCGGGCCTACTGAACACATGTACTCGATAGCGTCCTGGTCACCGATGTAATCGGAACCCTTGACGGTATCGTACATGTGCCAGCGCCAGTCATCGTTCGGATCGGCCGAGGCGATTGCGCAGGTGATGCCACCCTGGGCAGATACGGTGTGCGAACGGGTCGGGAAGACCTTGGTGACCACGGCAGTCTTGTGACCACCTTGAGCCAGCTGCAGCGCAGCGCGCATGCCGGCACCGCCGCCACCAATGATGATGGCGTCGAAAGAAAGCGCATTAATATTAGCCATGGATCAGATACCCCAAAGAATCTGCACGCCCCAGACGAAGTAGGCGAACATCAGAACGCCGCATACCGCCTGGAACAGGAAACGTACCGCAGTGGCGGACTTGCCAAGCGCCATCGGCGTCAGGTAGTCGGTCGCGATGGTCCACATGCCGACCCAGGCGTGAGCGCCAAGGGCAACAAGCGCCAGCAGACTGAAGATACGCATTCCGTTGTGTGCGAACAGATCATGCCATTGGGCGTAACTCAGACCCGGATGAAAGACCACGTATCCGATCAGGAATATGAAATAAGCCGCGAGCACGACTGCGGAGACGCGTTGCGCCATCCAGTCGTAGAGACCCGAACGCGACAGGTTCGTGACGTTGGTTACCATATCCATACTCCTGCCAGAAGAATCAGTACCACGGAAACCGCGATAACGATTTTGGAGCCCAGCTTGCCGCCTTCGAGCGTCTCGCCTACCCCGGTGTCCATGATCAGGTGACGGATACCGGCCACCAGGTGGTACAGCAAGGCAGACAGAAGCCCCCAGACGATCAGCTTGGCCAGCGGACTGGTCAGATACGCCTTCACTTCGCCGAACCCTTCTTCGGACGCCAGCGACTTGTCCATTGCATACAGCATGATTGCAATACCGACAAAGAGGATGACACCGGAGACGCGGTGAAGGATGGACGTGTAAGCGGTGACTGGGAGCTTGATGGTCCTTAGGTCTAGATTTACAGGTCGTTGGCTATTCACGGCTTTTTTTCACACTTGAAGAGCCCCTAACAATCAGGGCAAGTTGTTGGGAAGTGCACTGGTCAGGTACCCACCACCCAGGAAGTGACGACCCCCTTGAAACAGGCCAAAAAGCCTCTGGCGGTCGGGCACCGAGTATAGACAGTTAGGGCGCTAATGACAACGCGCAGACTTACCGCCAATGGCGCATTGCGCTGCCGGGATAAAAGGCGTAAACGGCAGGAAACGACATCGAAAAACGCATCGTCAACGCCTTGCGGAGCACGACTTTAGGCAAATTGACTTTAGAATTTATCTCACTATAGTGATGCGGGCCCTGCGTGGGGGGCCTGTCTGATGATTTGAAGCATAAATAGGAGGCCACATGGCTGAGAAAAAAGCGCAGTTGATCATCGAGGGTGCTGCCCCCGTCGAGCTGCCAATTCTGACGGGTACAGTGGGTCCGGACGTGATCGACGTACGCGGTCTCACCGCCACCGGCCGCTTCACATTTGACCCTGGCTTCATGTCCACGGCATCTTGCGAGTCGAAGATCACCTACATCGATGGTGATAACGGAATTCTGCTTCACCGCGGCTACCCGATCGAACAACTGGCCGAGCAGTCCGATTATCTGGAAACCTGCTACCTGCTGCTCAATGGCGAATTGCCAACCGCCGAGCAGAAAGCCCAGTTCGTTGCCGTGGTCAAAAACCACACGATGGTTCACGAACAGCTCAAGACCTTTTTCAACGGTTTCCGCCGTGATGCCCACCCGATGGCCGTCATGTGCGGCGTAGTCGGCGCCCTGTCGGCGTTCTATCACGACTCGCTGGACATCAACAACCCGCAGCACCGCGAGATTTCTGCCGTGCGCCTGGTCGCCAAGATGCCGACCCTGGCAGCGATGGTCTACAAGTACTCCATGGGTCAACCCATGATGTACCCGCGCAACGACCTCAGCTACGCAGAAAACTTCCTGCACATGATGTTCAACACACCGTGCGAGATCAAACCGATCAGCCCGGTGCTGGCCAAGGCGATGGACAAGATCTTCATCCTCCACGCCGACCACGAGCAGAACGCCTCGACGTCCACCGTGCGCATGGCAGGCTCTTCGGGTGCCAACCCGTTCGCCTGTATCGCTGCCGGTATCGCAGCGCTCTGGGGCCCGGCTCACGGCGGCGCCAACGAAGCCGTACTGACCATGCTCGACGAGATTGGCGATGTTTCGAACATCGACACCTTCATCGCCAAGGCCAAGGACAAGAACGATCCGTTCAAGCTCATGGGCTTCGGGCATCGCGTCTACAAGAACCGCGACCCACGCGCCACCGTGATGAAGCAGACCTGCGACGAAGTTCTGAAGGAACTGGGCATCAAAAACGATCCACAACTCGAACTGGCCATGCGCCTCGAAGAGATCGCCCTGACCGACCCTTACTTCATCGAACGCTCGCTGTACCCGAACGTCGACTTCTATTCGGGCATAATCCTCAAGGCCATCGGCATCCCGACCAGCATGTTCACCGTGATCTTCGCCCTGGCGCGGACTGTCGGCTGGATCTCGCACTGGAAGGAAATGCTCTCCAGCCCTTACAAGATCGGTCGCCCTCGCCAGCTTTACACCGGCGACGTAAAGCGCGACATCGTCCCCCTGCAAGATCGCAAGTAGGCGTTAGCGCAAAAACAAAGGGCTGCCAATGGGCAGCCCTTTTTCGTCTCGACACGGGATTACTGCGCGGCCCTGTCCCTGAGCGCCTTCAGCGTATTGAACGGCGCATCGACGACAAACTTGTTGGCCAGCATCGACGGCACACTACCGCCTGGCTCGGTGTGAACCTGATAGGTCACCTCAGTCTGGTTCGGGCCTTTGGGCACCATCTTCCAGAACCCCTTGACCTCGGCGACACGCACAAAACCCTTTTCTTCAGGCAGGTACTTCGGCTGCCCTTCGAGATTGCGCGTGATACTGCCATCAGCGCCTTCCTGGGTCGTAATCAGCAACACCGAATCTCGCGGCGTCACCGGCCATGGCGTGTTGAACTGGCTGTAAGTCCAGGTTTTGTCACCTTCGTGCTTGAGCACTTTCTGCAACTTGCACTCATGAATCCATGCACAGGCACCCGCCACGTCCTCTTGCAGCGCGCGCAACTTGCCGACGCTGGCGTTGATCACAGCAACGCCGCGATAGGCCTTGTAATCGGACCCCGGCACATCACTCAACGAGACCTTGATGCCGTCCTCATCCTTGGCGACTTTCCAGTCTTCCGCCTGCGCCACTCCGGCAAGCGCTACAGTCAATCCACAAGCAACAGCCATGCGATAAAGCGAACTCATGTTTTATTCCTTGTTTGAAGTTCCGACAAAACGCTTGCGCTTAAAAGTGTTGCTTCATGCTACCGCAGTAACCTTTTCCCACCAGCCTATCAGGCGAATGGCGTCAGCCTGATCGACACCACAGACATCCTCCGCAGCCTTGAACTGACTGCAGACAGCAGGACGCTCGGGCTTGCCGAACAGAGCACACAACAGTTCGATGGACAGGTGCAGGCAACGCTCCCCTGCGGGCTTTCCGTTCGGCATACCGGGTATGGCAGACGTAATGGAAGGCGCGATGCAACACGCGCCACACTCTGAACGGCAGTCCATGACCCGAGACCTTTATTGAGAAAATGAAAAAAGAGCACGGATATTAACCGCCGAAACGCTCGTTTGAAAATGCCGTATCGGACGATACACAGGGCTTACTGCTTGAATTTGAAATCCAGAGCAGCACCCTCGACGTCGCGACGGTTGTCGTTGCGCATCTGCAGTTGCATTTCATTGGTCAGCAATCGGCCTTCGAGCTCGAAAGGACTGCCTCCAGGCGATTCACCAAACATCTGCGGCAACAATGGCTTGCGCTTGCTGGTAATGACTTTGGAAGGCGGGTCCAGCTGCTTGACCAACTCAGGCGGCAGACTCAGGTCCAGCCTGGGTGCTTTTATCCGCACATCCCTGGCCTTGGGCTCCTTGGCAGCCTTGCGATTGCTGGCGGTGGTCTCACGCTTGCTCGTCACAGCCTTGGAAGAAGCTGCTTTGGAAGAAGGCTTGTCAGCGCTGGATGCCGGCGCCTTGTTGATCCGGGCGGCTGATGGCGCATTTGACTCCTTACCGACCACCACAGGCACCACGGGAACACCCGGCATCAATTCATGCATGGAGTCAGGCACTTTCGGCAGTACGGTCTCGGCCGCAGAAACCTCCACCGGTGCTACATCCTTCACCGCAGCCTTGGGTAAAGCAGGCGCAGGCGCAGGCGCGGCAGCCTCGGTCTTTGGCTTGGGCACAGGTGATTGCTGAGCGTCACAACCACTCAGCAAAACAACAACCAGTAACCCGAAACAACGAAACGCATTCATAGGCAGGCATCAGACAAGACAGTGGCAAAGCCGGAAAGAAACATATGCTGTCCTTTTGAGGCCACGCTGACAAGGCAAGAGTTCCGAATAATTGACAAAAAAGCCTGCCCCGCTCAGTAGACAGGAACAGTGTCGTGACACAGCTGTTTTGCCAGCATCCCCAGCGTCATCAGCGCACGCTCCGCCTCCTTGTTCCACGGCATGCCGCAGTTCAGGCGTATGCAGTGATTAAACTGCTCGGTATTACTGAAAATCAGGCCCGGCGCGATGCTGATGCCCTGCTCCAGCGCGCGGACATGCAGCTCTTGCGTATTGACCCGACCCGGCAGGCTGACCCACAGGATAAAGCCACCCGCCGGGCGACTCATCTGCGTGCCCTCAGGAAAGAACTGCTGCACAGCGAGCTGATAGGCGCTCAGATTCTTGCGATATTCCAGGCGTATGAAACGCAGATGCCGATCATACCCGCCATTCTCAAGGTACGCGGCGATCCCCATTTGCGTGACGCTGCATGCAGAGTGCGTGCTGAACGTCTGCAGACGCTGAATCTCGGCCTGGTACTTGCCAGCGATTATCCAGCCAACGCGCACGCCCGGCGACAGGGTCTTGGAAAAACTGGAGCAGTAGAGCACCCTCCCCAACCGATCAAACGCCTTGAGCGCCTTGGTTCGTCCGACCTCGAACATCAGTTCGCCATAGACGTCGTCCTCGACCACCTGAATGTCAAAATCGGAAACCAGACGCAGAAGGTTTTTCTGCCGCTCCTCAGGCATGGTGCCGCCCAGAGGATTACTTAGCCGTGAAGTCAGCACCAGCGCTTTGATCGACCACTGATTGGCCGCCAGTTGCAGGGCCTCCAGACTGATGCCAGTCGCCGGATCGCTGGGAATCTCGATGACTTTCAGCCCAAGCAGATCGGCAAGCTGCAACAAACCGTAATACGCCGGGGATTCAGCAGCGATCAGATCGCCGGGGCGGGTCAGCACTCGCAAGGCCATTTGCAGCGCATCGACACAGCCGTGCGTGATCACCACCTCCGACGGGTCGACCACCACGCCTGCGTCGCGCATGCGGATCGCAACCTGCCTGCGCAGCGGCTCGAAACCGGGGCTGAACATGTAGCTGAAGGCACGTGGGCTTTGAAAGCGCGTGACCTTGGCAATTTGCTGATGCAGCGCACGTACCGGCAGGTAATCCACATGTGGCACCGCCGCGCCCAGGGCGAACACGCCATCACGCCGCGATTCTTCAAGCACTTGCTGGATGATACTGCTGCGCGTGACCAGCCCGGGCCGCTCGACACGCGCGATGTCCGGCGTGGACGCGGTCAGCGCAGGCGTCTGATGAACGTAATAACCCGACTGCGGACGCGCCCGGATCAGGCCCTGATCTTCGAGATTTGCATACGCCTGCAATACCGTGGCATGACTGACATTGAGCTGCGAGCTCATCTTGCGAACCGACGGCACCCGCTCCCCGGGCTGGTAGACGCCCCGACGAATGTCTTCAGCCAGTTGCTGAGCGATGCGCTGATAAAGCAAAAGATTGGTCATGGCACAGCCTCGAAAAGACCGGTGATTTATTGTTTTTTAAAATACAGATTGATAATAACCGGTGCAGTCCAGAAGTGTACGGGAACAGTTTGCGCTCAAGCCAGCGATCGGCGCCGTTGCGCGAAAATAAACGCGGCCATAAACGCCATACACACAGCGTTTAAAGCCAAAAAAGCCCGAGACCGTTACCGGTGTCGGGCTTTTTCTTGAGCGCTTTCGCTATCGAGCAGCGCCTAACTGACCTTTTTCATCGGAAAACACAATCTCGACGCGGCGATTCTGCGCTCGCCCACGCTCGGAGGTATTACCGTCGACCGGAAACTGCTGGCCGTAGCCTTGAACCTGAATACGTTTTTCATCGATGCCCAAATCCATCAGCATATCGGCAACAGCTTGCGCACGGTCCTTCGAAAGATTCAGATTCTCCTGACGATCACCGGTGCTATCGGTGTAGCCCTCGATCCTGACCACACGGCGCGGATTGATCTGCAGAAACTGCACAACCTTGAGAATGGTGCGACTGGCGGAGTTTTTCAGCTCGGCATGCCCGGCATCGAACAGCACATCGCCGAGGGTCATCACCAAACCGCGATCAGTCTGCGTGGTGGCCAGGCTGAGAATCTGGTCTTCCAGCCAGCGCCCCTGCTGCTGGGCACTGGCCAGCTTGGCTTCACGCAACGCCAGTTGCATGCGCTGGCGCTCGAGGTCCATTTTTGCCAGGCGCTCCTGACTGAGCAGCAAATTGCTGTGTTCGCGAGCGATTTCGCTGTATCGACTGCTCAGGTAGGCGTAATGACTGACATCGGCGCCACTGCCCAGATAACTGGACAAGCGCTCGGCACGGGCCAAAGACTCGCCGGCACGAATGACATCCCTCGGCGCGCTGCGCAGCACGTCGGTGTCTTCCTTGACCTTCTGAAAATCGGCGTTTGCCTGCTGCAAAGCCTGCCCACTGTCCTGATGCCCGGCACAGCCGTACAGCCCGGCCGAACCCAGCAAAAGGCATACGCTCAGTACACGCGGAATACGGTTCATTGCGCCTCTCCCAGCTGCTTGCGCAAGCGATTGAGACGAGTATTCAACTGATTGGCCTGCTCTTGGCTCTTGACCGTGAGTACTCGTGCTTCCGCCAACCGCGCATCCAGCTCGGCCCGCTCCGCGCTCATGCGTGCTTCCTTGTAGGACTGCGCTGCCATTGCCGCACGCGCTTCAGCAAAGGAGGACAAAGCCGTTTCCATTTCTGGTTGATCATCAGCAGCACCGACTGCCTTGGCCTGTTGCAGGGCCTGCTCGGTCAACTTGAATTGTTCGGTCGGGACGGGATCGCTGGCACAGCCGACCAGCGTGGCGATTGCCGTGACGGCAATTGAAAAACGAATACTCACAAAAACATTCCTACTTATTTGAGGCGCTGGCACCGGCAGGCTGCAACAGCTGGGCTTTCCATACGTCCAGATTGTGCCTGATGACTTCGCCCGCAAGGCCGGAGGCCGCAGATTCTGTCATCTTTTTCGCCAGCTGTCCGCGCAACCATGGATCGTTGCACGCCGAGTTGAACGACAAGGCCAGATAGAAACCCGGTGTATCGACCGCCAGCGGCTGAGCAGTCAGGTCTGAATCCAGACCAAGCGTCTGTACCATGACCATTCCGGCATAACGCCCGGCGAGCACATAATCCACTTCGCCCAGCGCCAGTTTCTGAAAGGCCGGCGTCAACCCCGAGACGCGTTCCAGCGTCAGATGCTGATTTGCCGTCGCTTCGAAGTGCGGCGTCAGCCGGGTCTTTTCTGATAGGGCCCCCGGATGACCGTTCAGTTCGGCTACCGTATTGAACGGCACTGCATGGTCGCGACGAGTCCAGACCATGATGTCGTTCTGCACAATCGGCGGATGAATGTAATCGAGGAATTCAAGCTGAGCGTCGTTCAACGGTGCATCCGCCAACATGTCCATGCGCCCGGTACGCACCTCTTCAAGCGCCTGGCTGCGTTTGCCGCCGTACAGAAACTCGACCTTGATACCCAACGCTCCCGCCGCCTGAGTCAGCAGGTCGGCATTGGCGCCCATCAGGTGCCGCGGGTCCTGAGGATCACGCCATAGATAGGGAGGCGCATCCGGGCTGCCCGTCACGATCAAACGCTGGCATTTTTCTGCGCCGAGTGTCAGCGAAGGCAGCAGCACTATGCCCGCCAGAAGCGAAGTCAGCAGCCTGTTGCGACCCATGAGAAGTCCTTTTGAAAGCGATAAAAAACCCGTGCAATCCGGGCAGGCGTAACGCAGACACACTGCTGGTACACATACCGGACGGAACGGGTTCTCTTTATAGTGGAAGAGCTTCGCTTAAACCAGATGTGGTTTAAACCAGCTTCTCCAGCTCAGGGATGGCTTCGAACAGATCCGCGACCAGACCGTAATCGGCCACCTGGAAGATCGGTGCCTCTTCATCCTTGTTGATCGCAACGATCACCTTGGAATCCTTCATGCCCGCCAGATGCTGGATCGCGCCGGAGATACCGACCGCAATGTACAGCTGTGGCGCGACAATCTTGCCGGTCTGACCGACCTGCATGTCGTTGGGCACGAAACCGGCGTCGACCGCGGCGCGCGAGGCACCGACTGCCGCACCGAGCTTGTCGGCCAGGGTGTACAGGTGCTTGAAGTTGTCGCCGTTCTGCATGCCGCGACCGCCGGAAACGACGATTTTCGCCGCTGTCAGTTCTGGACGATCCGACGTGGCCAGCTCTTCGCCAACGAAGCTCGATTTGCCTGCATCATGAACCGCCGAAACCGCTTCGACCGCCGCCGAACCACCTTCCGCAGCAACCGGATCGAAGCCGGTGGCACGTACGGTGATGACCTTGACCGAGGCCGTGGACTGCACGGTGGCAATCGCGTTACCGGCATAGATCGGGCGAGTGAATGTGTCGGCCGATTCTACCGAAACGATCTCGGAGATCTGATCCACGTCCAGTTGCGCGGCAACGCGAGGCAAAATGTTTTTGCCGTTGGAAGTGGCAGCGGCCAGCACGTGGCTGTAACCGGAAGCCAGCTCGACCACCAGTGGCGCAACGTTTTCAGGCAGTTGATGAGCGTAGGCCGCGTTGTCCGCCACCAGCACTTTCGCCACGCCGGCAATCTTGGCAGCGGCTTCGGCAACGGCGCTTACGCCGGAGCCCGTGACCAGCAGGTGAATATCACCGCCGATCTTTTGAGCGGCAGCAACGGTATTGAGCGTAGCCGGGGCTACGGTCGCATTGTCGTGTTCAGCGATAACCAGGATCGTCATTTAGATTACCTTCGCTTCGTTTTTCAGTTTCTCGACCAGTTCAGCCACCGACTTGACCTTGATGCCTGCGCTGCGTGCAGCCGGCGCTTCAACCTTGACGGTCTTGTTGGTCGAGGCTGTGGAAACGCCCAGTGCGTCAGGTGTCAGCACTTCAAGCGGCTTCTTCTTGGCTTTCATGATGTTGGGCAGCGAAGCGTAGCGCGGCTCGTTCAGACGCAGGTCGGTAGTCACAATGGCTGGCAGGCTCAGGGAGACAGTCTGCAGGCCGCCATCGATTTCACGGGTCACGGCAACCTTGTCGCCGGTCACTTCGACTTTCGACGCGAAGGTGCCTTGCGGATAACCGCTCAGCGCAGCGAGCATCTGCCCGGTCTGGTTATTGTCGCTGTCGATCGCCTGCTTGCCGAGGATCACCAGCTGTGGCTGCTCCTTGTCGACAACTGCCTTGAGCAGCTTGGCTATGGCCAGTGAAGTCAGTTCTTCAGCGGACTCGACCAGCACGGCACGATCTGCACCCAGTGCCAGCGCAGTACGCAATTGTTCCTGAGCGGTGGTCGGGCCAACGGTGACGACCACGATTTCTGTCGCTACGCCCTTCTCTTTCAAGCGCACTGCTTCTTCAACAGCGATTTCGCAGAAAGGGTTCATGGACATTTTGACGTTGGCCAGATCGACGCCGGAGTTGTCCGCCTTGACGCGAACCTTGACGTTGTAGTCGACCACTCGTTTGACAGCTACAAGAACCTTCATGGATTCCTCACTCTCCGGTGAAAAGAAGTCGCCCGGCAGCGCCAGGCGATCGATATGTGTCCTCAACAAGCAATCGTATGAGTGCAGGCCAGACGCTAAGAAGGCCCTGTACAAAAGGCGCTGTAAAGGCCGCACGCCACCCGTCAAGCAACGGCAGGATGTGTAGAATGCGCCGGGCGACGTTGACCAATTGCCTGCACCGCGTTCGCCTGATGCCTTTTGGGAGATTCAATCGAACCTCGTTTCAGCCTACGGCAAACGCAAAACCGCCCGTATCTTGACCGCAACGCCTTTTCCGGTCAATACGCCAAATCGGCCAGTCATGGGTCTCTTGTCTTTGATTTATCTGGCTTGCGGGCAATTCAAACAAACGTTTGTATTGGACCCGCGCAGTGGTGTAGATATAATGCCTGCCATTAAAAGACTGGCGGTGTCCAACACCTCCATAGGTCGGCCTGTAGCGCCCATAAAAAACACCGTGAGCCTTGAGAGTAGGAGATAGCCTGTGGAACGCGAATACATGGAATTCGACGTCGTTATCGTCGGAGCCGGCCCTTCCGGGCTTTCTGCCGCTTGCCGCCTTAAACAGAAGGCCGCTGAAGCCGGGAAGGAAATCAGCGTCTGCGTGGTGGAAAAAGGCTCTGAAGTGGGCGCTCACATTCTTTCTGGTGCGGTGTTCGAGCCCCGCGCGCTGAATGAACTGTTCCCGAACTGGCAGGAGTTGGGCGCCCCGCTCAACACGCCGGTCAAGCGCGATGACATCTATCTGCTGCGCGACGCCGAAAAAGCCCGGAAAATCCCGGACCTTTTCGTTCCCAGGACCATGCACAACCATGGCAACTACATCATCTCCCTGGGCAACCTGTGCCGCTGGCTCGCGCAGCAGGCTGAAAACCTCGGCGTGGAAATCTACCCGGGCTTTGCCGCACAGGAAGCACTGTTCGATGACAACGGCGTGGTGCGCGGGATTGTCACCGGCGACCTGGGTGTCGACCGCGAAGGTAATCCGAAAGAAGGCCTGTACACGCCCGGCATGGAGCTGCGCGCCAGGTACACGCTGTTCGCCGAGGGCTGCCGTGGCCATATCGGCAAACAATTGCTCAAGCGCTTCAACCTCGACGACGAAGCCGACGTGCAGCATTACGCCATCGGCCTGAAGGAAATCTGGGAAGTCGACCCGGCAAAACATGAACAGGGGCTGGTGGTGCACACCGCAGGCTGGCCGCTGGACGATGCCAATCCGGGCGGTTCGTTCCTGTACCACCTGGAAAACAATCAGGTGGTGGTCGGCCTGATCGTCGACCTTTCCTACAGCAACCCGTACCTTTCGCCGTTCGATGAATTCCAGCGCTACAAGCATCACCCAGTCATCAAGCAGTACCTGGAAGGCGGCAAACGCATCAGTTACGGCGCACGCGCTATCACCAAGGGCGGCCTGAATTCGCTGCCGAAGATGGTGTTCCCTGGCGGAGCGCTGATCGGTTGCGATCTGGGCACCCTGAACTTCGCCAAGATCAAGGGCAGCCACACCGCCATGAAGTCCGGCATGCTGGCTGCCGAATCGGTGGCGGACGCGCTGTTCGCCGGTAACGAAGGCGGCGACGTGCTGACGTCTTACGTCGAGGCCTTCAAGGCCAGCTGGCTGCATGAAGAACTGTTCGCCAGCCGCAACTTTGGCGTCGCGATCCACAAATACGGCGCACTCAAGGGCGGCGCATTCAACTTCATCGATCAGAACATTTTCGGTGGCAAGCTGCCGTTCACGCTGCACGACACCCAGCCTGACTATGCCTGCCTCAAACTGGCAGCGGACTCGAAGAAGATCGACTACCCGAAACCCGATGGCAAGCTCAGCTTCGACAAGCTCAGTTCGGTGTTCCTCTCCAGCACCAACCACGAAGAGGAGCAGCCTTGCCACTTGAAGCTGACCGATCCGAGCATCCCGATCAGCAAGAACCTGCCGCTGTATGATGAACCGGCCCAGCGCTATTGCCCGGCAGGTGTGTACGAAGTCATCACTAAAGAAGATGGCGAGAAACGCTTCCAGATCAACGCGCAGAACTGCGTGCATTGCAAGACCTGCGACATCAAGGACCCTTCGCAGAACATCACCTGGGTGGCACCGGAAGGCGCTGGCGGCCCCACATATCCGAACATGTAACGGTCGCGGCAAGCTTCAACAGAAAAAGCCCCTCTCGGGGCTTTTTCCATTCAGGCAGGGACACGCAGGTTGCTGCTCTCCTCCCCCGGGCTGCGCTCGAAATAGCGCTTGTATTCACGACTGAACTGCGACGCGCTTTGATAGCCGACCTTCAACGCGACCTGCGCCACACCCAGGCCCTCGGCGACCAGCAATTGCTGAGCCTTGAGCAGGCGCAGGCGTTTGAGGTACTGCACGGGCGACAGCAGCGTGCTGCGTTTGAAGTGTTCGTGAAAGGTCGAGGTACTCATATTGGCGCAGCGTGCCAGGGTGTCGACATTCAGCGCGTGATCATAATGCTCGTGCAGGTAGGTGACTGCAGAGGCTATTCGCGCGAATTGCCCCTGCTGCTCGACCAGCGCGCGCAACACACCTGACTGTGGACCACGCAGTGCGCTGTACAACACGTCGCGAACCCGTGACTGCCCCATTGCCTGACACTCCAGCGGATCATGCAGGCAGCGCAGCAGACGCTCGACACTGTCGCGCATTGCATTGTCGATCAATACCGAGGTCATCGATTCCGGCGTCTGCACCTCGCTTTCCTGCACGCTCGCCGGGCCCAGCGCCTGCACCAGCTCACCCAGCAACACCCGGTCGATGGCCACTGAGACGCCGTAAAGCGGCTTGTCGGGGGTGGCGAAGGTTTCGCACTTGAACGGCACGGAAAGCGCCTGAATCAGGTAATGCCCGGTGCCATATTCGAACGTGCGCGGCCCCAGGCAGGCGACCTTGCTGCCCTGCACCATGATCATCAGGCTTGGCTCGTAGATCTGCGGGCTGCTGGCCACGTAACCAAAGGCCGACAGAACGCGCACCTCAGGCAGATGGGTAGCCACAAAGCCGGGGCGAACCGCGAGGGGTTTGATCAGGGAGACGAGTGTGGCATTGCCATCAGGGGGAAACGCAAGCGTCATGGGAAGCAGGCCGACAGAGAAATAGACAGCTTCATCATCGCAGATTTGAGCCTCGTAGCCGACATCGAATTGTCCAGCCAGAGAAATAGGCATGAAACACGGAGGATTCACCATAGCCGGGACAGGCGCACATCCGGACAATGGTGCGCCTCTATTCCGTTACACCTTGCGAGGTCATACATGTACACAGCTATCGGTTACGCCGCTCAGTCAGCCACCGCCCCCCTCGCCCCGATGACCTTCGAACGTCGCGCTCCGCGTGCCGACGACGTTGCCATCGAAATCCTCTACTGCGGCGTCTGCCACTCCGACATTCACCAGGCACGCAACGAGTGGGGCATTGCCGTTTACCCGCTGATGCCAGGCCACGAAATCGTCGGTCGCGTCACCGCCACTGGCGCCAATGCCACCAAATACAAAGTCGGAGACATGGTCGGCGTCGGCTGCATGGTCGACTCCTGCCGTGAATGCTCGGCCTGTAAATCGGACCTCGAACAGTATTGCCTGGAAGGCCCGACCATGACTTACGCCACGCCAGACCGCGTGGACGGCAGCAACACCATGGGCGGTTACTCGAACAGCATCGTGGTTGCCGAGCATTTCGTCGTGCGCGTTCCAGAGAAGCTCGACCCGGCCGCCGCTGCGCCGATTCTGTGTGCAGGCATCACCACCTATTCGCCACTCAAGCACTATGGCGTCAAGGCTGGCGACAAGGTTGGCATTCTGGGCATGGGCGGTCTCGGCCATATGGGCATCAAGTTCGCCAAGGCGATGGGCGCTGAAGTCACGCTGTTCACCCGCTCCGCAGCCAAGGCTCAGGAAGCACATCGCCAGGGCGCTGATCATGTGATCGTGTCGACCGACGCAGAACAGATGAAGGCCGCTGCCGGGCACTTCGACTTCCTGCTCGACACCATTCCGGTCCAGCACGACCTGAACCCCTACCTGGAAACCCTGCGTTTCGACGGCGCGCACATTCTGGTCGGTCTGATCGAGCCTATCGAGCCGCCAGTACACGCAGCCAATCTGGTGATGAGCCGTCGCGTACTGGCCGGTTCATTGATCGGTGGTATTGCCGAAACCCAGGAAGTACTGGATTTCTGCGCCGAGAACGACATCACCTGCGACATCGAAATGCTCGACATCCGCAACATCAACGAAGCCTACGAGCGTATGCTGGCCGGTGACGTGAAGTACCGTTTCGTGATCGACATGGCCACGCTGAAGGCCTGAGCCGCTGCCGATCAGCCGCCGAGATCGGCCGAGAGTTCCGCTGCGATGTTCTTGATCAGCGGAACCAGCTCGGCCATTTTCTCCAGCGGCATGTAGGGCACGGTACTGGCGATACTGATGCCAGCAACAATCTGTTTGCTGGCATCCCGTACCGGCGCTGCCACGCAACGAATCGACGGTTCGTTGTCTTCCAGATCAAACGCATAACCACCCTGCACGTACTCTTCCCTCCGCGACAGCAACTGTTCCCAGGTTTGCTGCTCATGAGCAGGCCACAGCGGGTTCCTGCCCGACGCTGGCATGCTGACCTCATACAACCGCTGCCACTCTGATAACGCACTGTCCAGCAGCAATGCCTTGCCGATCCCGGTCCGCACCAGCGGCATGCGGTGCCCGACCCGTGAACGCATTTCCGGACCATTGCGACCGGGGTTCTTGTGCAGATAAAGCACGTCGTCACCTTCCCGAACCGCCAGATGCACGGTATCGCCGGTCAGTTCCGAGAGCCGATCCAGATACGGTCGCGCGAGTATCGCCAGCGGCACTTCTTCGCGCGCCTGAAACCCCAGTTCGATCAGTTTCGGCCCGAGCAGATAACCCACCTGTGGCACCACCCGCAGATAGCGCTCCTCAACCAGGCAACTGGCCAGACGGTGGGTGGTGCTGCGCGTCGTTCCGATCAGCCGAGCGATCTCCTTCAAGTCGCGTGCGCCACTGGCCACCGCCTGAACCACGCCCAGCCCGCGTAACAGGGTCTGAGTACCGGTCGGTGCCGGTTCCTTGCGGGTGATGTTTGCAGAGGGGAGTACGTCGTTTTGCATGACAGGCCGTGGTTTGGATAAAAGGGGCAGTTCGAGAAGCTGGCGACATTATCGTCGCCAGTGTCCGCACGCGTCGACCTCAAAGCTCGACTATCACAGCTCGATACGTTCGACTTTTCCTACCAGCAGGATGTAGGACAGCGCACCCAGCAGGGCCAGCGCCGAGATATAGGTAATGGCGGGCGCAAACGAATCGCCGGATGCCAGGAAGCCAATCACAATCGGCGTGGCGATGGCCGCCAGATTGCCGATGAAGTTGAACGTGCCGCCCGTCAGGCCCAGCAGGCGCGCCGGGGCCAGGGTCGAGACCAGCGACCAGGTGATCGACGCCAGACCGTTGCCAAAGAACGCCAGGGCCAGAAAGGTGATGACCAGCGGCGTTGAGTCGACAAAGTTGGCACCGATGATCGACGTTGAAATCAGCAACCCGGCGATGATCGGCAGCTTGCGGGCAAAACCCACGGTATGGCCGCGACGGATCAGCCAGTCGGAGAAGAACCCCGAACACAACACGCCGACGAACGCCGCCAGAAACGGCAACGACGCCAGCAGGCCGGACTTGATGAAGTCCATGCCACGGTATTTCACCAGATAGGTCGGGAACCAGGTCAGGAAGAACCACAACGTGGAGTTCAGGCAGAACTGCCCCAGGTAGATGCCCCACAACTTGCGTTTGCTGAGCACTATGCCGAGGTCCAGCCAGTTGAAACCCTGCTTCTGCTTCTCGGCATCCTGCTGGATATCCACCAGACCGCCGCCCTCCTGGATCAGCTCGATCTCCTGCTGGTTGACGCCTTTGAAGTCGCGCGGCTCGCGATACACCGTGTACCAGATCAATGCCCACAGCACGCCAACGCCGCCCGTTGCGACAAACACCATGTGCCAGCCGTAGTGCGCCTGTAACCAGGCCAGCACCGGGGTCAGAAATGCCAGGCCGACGAACTGTCCTGAGGTATAGACGCCAATCGCAGTGGCCCGCTCACGCTCGGGGAACCAGGTGGTCACGACGCGGCTGTTGATGGGATAGGCCGGCGCTTCCAGCGCGCCGACAGCCATGCGCAATACGAACAGTGCAATGAAACTGGCGGCGAAGCCGAGCATGATGGTTGCTATAGACCACAGCAGTAGCGCTGCGGTGTAGAGGATGCGCGGCGGCACCCGGTCCACCAGCCAGCCACCGGGCAGTTGCATGGCGGCGTAGGTCCAGCCGAAGGCGGAGAAAATCAGCCCGACATGCACCGTATCAAGGCCCAGCTCGGCGGTCAGTGCCGGAGCGGCAATGGACAGGTTGCTGCGGTCGAGGTAGTTGATCACCACGGTGATGAATAGCAACACCATGATGAAGAAACGCTTGCGGGACGGCGTCACCAGCGACGCCGCGCCTTCCATAGTTCGAGTGCGCATGGCATGTAGCCTCTTGTTGGATTTATTGTTTGGCGAGCTCTCGTTGGTTACGGCGATCTACCACTCCGCAAAACTGCCATCCGCATGGCGCCAGATCGGGTTGCGCCAGCGGTGCCCGATGGCGGCGCGTTCGATGACGTATTCTTCGTTGATTTCGATGCCCAGGCCCGGCCCGTTGGGGATCTTGACCATGCCTTTGTCGTAGTCGAACACTTCGGGGTGTTTGACGTAATCCAGCAGGTCGTTGCTTTCGTTGTAGTGGATGCCCAGGCTCTGTTCCTGAATGAAGGCGTTGTAGCAAACCGCATCCAGTTGCAGACAGGCGGCCAGCGCAATCGGTCCCAGCGGGCAATGCAGCGCCAGGGCGACGTCGTAGGCTTCGGCCATATTGGCGATCTTGCGGGTTTCGGTGATGCCGCCTGCGTGAGAAGCATCCGGTTGAATAATGTCGACGTAGCCTTCGCTCAATACGCGCTTGAAGTCCCAGCGCGAGAACAGACGCTCACCCAAGGCAATGGGTGTGCTGGTCAGCGGTGCCAGTTCTTTCAGCGCCTCGTAGTTTTCACTGAGCACTGGCTCTTCGATGAACATCAGCTTGTAGGGGTCCAGTTCCTTCATCAGCACCTTGGCCATCGGCTTGTGAACCCGGCCATGGAAATCCACACCAATGCCGACATTCGGCCCCACCGCATCACGCACCGCCGCGACGTTGGCCAGCGCCAGATCGACCTTGTCGAACGTATCGAGAAATTGCAGCTCTTCGGTGCCATTCATTTTCACCGCCGTAAAGCCACGCTCAACGGCCTCCTTCGCCGCTCGTGCCGTGTCGGCAGGACGATCACCACCGATCCACGAGTAGACACGAATCTTGTCGCGCACCTGACCACCCAGCAGGTCGCTGACCGAAACACCCAGCGCTTTACCCTTGATGTCCCACAACGCCTGATCGATACCGGCCAGCGCGCTCATGTGGATCGCGCCACCCCGGTAAAAGCCACCGCGATACAGCACGGTCCAGATGTCTTCGATGTTGCGCGGGTCTTTGCCGATCAGGTAATCGGACAGCTCTTCCACGGCAGCGGCCACGGTATGCGCACGGCCTTCAACCACTGGCTCGCCCCAGCCGACAACACCTTCGTCGGTCTCGACCTTGAGGAAGCACCAGCGCGGCGGAACGATGAACGTGGTGAGTTTGGTGATTTTCATGGGTGCGGTTTCTCTTGTTGATTCTCTTATTGGATAACTGCTGTCACACAGCGGCGCCTATCAGTCTGCAAGCGCTGCCGTGTGCTGTTTCCACGCGGCCACATAGGCTTTGGCACGTTCGGCAACGTCAGTGGCACTCATGCCGGGTTTGAACAGCCCGGAGCCAAGGCCGAAACCTTTCACACCTGCGTCCAGAAACACCTTCATGTTGTCTGGCGAGATGCCACCAACCGGCAGCAGAATCGTGCCTTTCGGCAATACCGCGAGCCATGCCTTGACCACCGCAGGCGACATCTGCTCGGCCGGAAACAGCTTGAGCACATCTGCGCCCTCGGCGAGCGCGGCAAAGGCTTCGGTCGGCGTCGCTACGCCCGGCGACAGAAACAGCCCGGCAGCCCTGGCAGCGCGCAATACCTTCGCATCGCTATGCGGCATGACGATGACCTGGCCTCCGGCGTCCTTGACCTGCGTCACCTGCTCCGGGGTCAGTACCGTGCCCGCGCCGATCAGGCAATCGGCGGGCAGTTGCTGACGCAGCAAACGAATACTGTCGAACGGCTGTGGAGAATTGAGCGGCACTTCGATAACGCGAAATCCGGCCTCGTACAGCACATCGCCCACTGCCGGCGCTTCTTCTGGACGCAGGCCGCGCAGAATCGCGACCAGACCGTTTTCCTTCAATGCTTGCTTGAGCATGTCAAACCTCTCGAATGTGTTGGGACGACCGGCGCGGGATCAGGCCTGCCTGCACCGCGACTTGCCAAAGGCCGCGTTCGGTAGCCTGTTCGGCCAGCGTCACCTTGGGAAAGCCACAGACGGCCAGACCACGCGCATAACGTGCGCACAGCGCCTCGCTGCCGATGAGGATCACCGCAGGCAATTGTTCATGGGTGTGCAGATGCAGTCTGGCAATGGCGCCCAGTTCATGACCGATCAACAGGCCGGAAAGGTAGTCAGGCTGCGCACTGGCGCTCAATTGCCCGGTCAGGCCGAGCGTTCGGGTACTGAAGATAGTGGAAAGCGGCCCTGCGGCGCCTTCCTGGGACAGGGCCATCGACAGCCCACGATCAAACGCCTGGTCATCGAACGCCTCCCCCGTCTGCATGGTGCGCCCGAGAATCGTGTGCGCACACAGGGCGGCGAAGACCTCGCCGGTCATGAACGTATCGAAATGAACGATGCGCCCGCGGGTCACTTGCACCCATTTTGAATGACTGCCGGGCAGCCCGATCAGCAAAGGCTGGCCGTCGGCCTGGGCATCGAGCCCGGCCAATATGCCAAGTACCTGGGTTTCTTCGCCACGCATGACGTTGGGCAGGGTCGAGCGTTGCAGTACGCCCGGGATGATATGCACGATCACGCCACTCAGGCTGCGCACCGTCTGCAGCGCCGCGCTCAGCTCGTTGACGCTGGCAGGGGTTTCCCGATAAGCCGCCTCGCGCCAGCCCTGCGCGCTGCCGACCATGCCGCAGGCAATCACCGGCAGGCCAGGCTCGGCATCGAGCCAGTCGCCGCAGGCCTGATCGAAAGCCAGTTCAAAACCGTCGCTGCACAGCTGCCCGGCAATCAGGCGCGGCGTGGTCGGTAGCTGCATGATTCCCGCGCTTAGCGCGCGCTGTTCCAGCACCTGGCCGTGGTCGCCAAGTCGATAAGCACGAAGGGAGGTTGTCCCCCAGTCGAGCGCGATCAATTGCGCCTGCATTGCTTCACCTGTTGTTTTATTGAAAGTGAGTGCAGGACGACTATAAACCTGTTGTCAGACTTATCTCAATATGTAAATTTCAATCCCATATATAGGGACTTAAACAGGAAATTAAAATCAGCAGTCATTAAAAAACCCGCTGCCTTTTCAGGAAGCGGGTTTCGTGTAAAACCAAAGCATCAACGCTCCAGCAGGATCCTCAGCATGCGTCGCAGCGGTTCGGCCGCGCCCCACAACAGCTGGTCACCGACGGTGAACGCGCCCAGGTACTGCGAACCCATGTTCAGTTTGCGCAGACGGCCCACTGGCACACTCATGGTGCCGGTCACTGCGGTCGGGCTCAGCTCTTGCGCGCTGGCTTCACGCGTGTTCGGCACCAGCTTGACCCACGGGTTGTGCTGGCTGATCAAGCCTTCGATGTCCGCAATCGGCACATCCTTGTTCAGCTTGATGGTCAGCGCCTGGCTGTGGCAACGCATGGCACCGATGCGCACGCAGATGCCGTCGACCGGGATCGGGCTCTTGAAGCGGCCGAGGATCTTGTTGGTCTCGGCCTGACCTTTCCACTCCTCGCGGCTCTGGCCATTGGGCAGTGCCTTGTCGATCCACGGGATCAGGCTGCCCGCCAGTGGTACGCCGAAGTTTTCGGTCGGGAACGACTCGCTGCGCATGGCTTCGGCCACCTTGCGGTCGATGTCGAGGATGGCACTGGCCGGGTTGGCCAGTTCATCAGCCACCGAGGCGTGTATCGCACCCATCTGCTTGATCAGTTCACGCATGTTCTGCGCGCCGGCACCGGAGGCCGCCTGATAAGTCATGACGTTCATCCACTCGACCAGACCGGCATCGAACAGACCGCCCAGGCCCATCAGCATAAGGCTGACCGTGCAGTTGCCGCCAATGTAGTTCTTGGTGCCCGCGTCCAGTTTCTGGTCGATGACCTTGCGGTTTACCGGGTCGAGCACGATAACGGCGTCATCCTGCATGCGCAGGCTGGAGGCCGCGTCAATCCAGTAACCCTGCCAGCCCGCTTCGCGCAGCTTGGGGAATACTTCGTTGGTGTAGTCGCCGCCCTGGCAGGTCAGCACCACGTCCAGGGTTTTCAGCTCGTCGATGCTGTAGGCATCTTTCAGCGGCGCAACATCCTTGCCCACCGAAGGCGCCTGGCCACCGACATTGGAGGTAGTAAAGAACACCGGCTCAATAAGATCGAAGTCCTGCTCTTCACGCATCCGCTGCATGAGCACGGAACCGACCATGCCACGCCAACCGATCAGACCTACACGTTTCATCGCAACTACACCTTGAATAAAAGTGGGACCGCCGCTCTGCGCGTACAAGGCAGGCGGCGGGCCAGAGAGATTACAGATTCCGCAGCGCGGCGACTACTGCATCGCCCATTTCCTTGGTACCGACTTTGACGTTGCCCTCGGACCAGATGTCGCCGGTGCGAATGCCCTGATCCAGCACCAGGCTGACCGCCTGTTCGATGGCGTCGGCGGCATCGGTCAGATTGAAGCTGTAACGCAGCATCATCGACACCGACAAAATGGTCGCCAGCGGGTTGGCGATGCCTTTACCGGCGATGTCCGGTGCCGAACCGTGGCAAGGCTCGTACATGCCCTTGTTGGCGGTGTCCAGCGACGCCGACGGCAGCATGCCGATGGAACCGGTGAGCATCGACGCCTGATCGGACAGAATGTCGCCGAACAGGTTATCGGTGACGATCACATCGAACTGTTTGGGCGCGCGCACCAGTTGCATGGCGGCGTTATCAACGTACATATGGCTCAGTTCAACCTGCGGATAATCCTTGGCGATCTCCTCCACGATTTCACGCCACAGCTGGCTGGACGCCAAGACGTTGGCCTTGTCCACCGAGCAGAGCTTCTTGCCGCGCACCATGGCCATGTCGAAACCGACCCTGGCAATGCGGCGGATTTCGCTTTCGCTGTACGGCAGCGTGTCATAAGCCTGACGCTCGCCATTGTCCAGCACGCGAGTGCCGCGTGGCGCGCCGAAGTAGATGCCACCGGTCAGCTCACGGACGATCAGAATGTCCAGACCGGCGACGATGTCCGGCTTGAGGCTCGACGCATCAGCCAGTTGCGGATAAAGGATCGCCGGACGCAGGTTGCCGAACAGACCCAGTTGCGAACGGATTTTCAGCAGACCGCGCTCAGGACGGATGTCGCGCTCGATGGTGTCCCATTTCGGGCCGCCCACCGCGCCGAGCAGCACAGCATCGGCTGCACGGGCACGGTCCAGGGTTTCATCGGCCAGTGGCACACCATGCTTGTCGATGGCTGCGCCGCCGATCACGTCGTGGGTCAATTCAAAGCCCAGTTGATACTTTTCGTTGGCCAGTTCCAGCACCTTGACCGCTTCGGTCATGATTTCCGGACCAATACCGTCACCTGGGAGAATCAGAATCTGCTTGCTCATAACATCCTCGATGTGTGCAGCGGCGCTTTAGACAACGCCTGTTAATAACGCTGAATACGGCAAAAAATTTATCGTCCGGCCAAAACACCTTCGCGAGCAAGGCCAATGACCGCCTTGCTCGCGAATGAAACTGTAACCGTTGTCAGGCCGTCAGTCGCGAAACAACCACGGCTGGCTGGCGCGGTGCTTGCTCTCGAAACTGGCGATCGCGTCGGCATCCATCAAGGTCAGGCCGATGTCGTCCAGGCCATTGAGCAGGCAGTGCTTGCGGAAGGCGTCGATTTCGAAGCTCAGCACCTTGCCGTCAGGGCGGGTCACAGTCTGGGCCTGCAGGTCGATGCTCAATTGATAACCGAGGCTCGCTTCGACCTGCTTGAACAGCTCGTCGACCTCGGCTTCGGCCAGAATGATCGGCAGCAGGCCGTTCTTGAAGCTGTTGTTGAAGAAGATGTCGGCATAGCTCGGCGCGATGATGGCGCAGAAGCCGTATTCTTCCAGCGCCCACGGCGCGTGTTCACGGCTGGAGCCGCAGCCGAAGTTTTCCCGAGCCAACAGCACGCTGGCGCCTTGATAACGCTCGTGGTTGAGGACGAAATCATGGTTCAGCGGGCGTTTGGAGTTGTCCTGATACGGCTGGCCCACGTCCATATAGCGCCACTCATCGAACAGGTTCGGGCCAAAACCCGTGCGCTTGATCGACTTGAGAAACTGCTTGGGGATGATCTGGTCAGTGTCGACGTTGGCGCGGTCCAGAGGGGCGACCAGGCCGGTGTGCTGGGTAAAGGCTTTCATGCTGGATTCCTCAGTTCGCGAACATCGATGAAACGGCCAGTGACCGCTGCGGCAGCGGCCATTGCCGGGCTCACCAGATGCGTCCGGCCGCCGGCACCCTGACGGCCTTCGAAGTTACGGTTGGAGGTGGACGCGCAATGCTCACCGGAACCGAGGCGGTCCGGGTTCATCGCCAGGCACATGGAACAGCCAGGCTCGCGCCATTCAAAACCGGCCTCGATGAACACTTTGTCCAGCCCTTCCTTCTCCGCCTGCGCCTTGATCAAGCCCGAACCCGGCACCACGATGGCCTGTTTGATGGTCGCGGCCACCTTGCGGCCCTTGGCGACGTCCGCAGCAGCACGCAGGTCTTCGATCCGCGAGTTGGTGCAGGAACCGATGAACACCCGGTCAAGCTGGATATCGGTGATCGGCTGATTGGCTTTCAGGCCCATGTACTTCAGGGCACGCTCGATGGAGCCACGCTTGACCAGATCCGGTTCCTGCGCAGGGTCCGGCACGTTCTGATCGACGGCCAGCACCATTTCCGGCGACGTGCCCCAGCTGACCTGCGGCTTGATCTGCGCGGCATCCAGCCTGACCACGGTGTCGAACACCGCGTCTGGATCAGACACCAGGTCCTTCCAGGCTTCGACAGCGAGGTCCCATTCAGCGCCCTTCGGTGCGAACGGACGGCCTTTTACGTATTCGACGGTCTTCTCGTCGGTGGCGACCATGCCGACACGGGCACCCGCCTCGATGGACATATTGCAAATGGTCATGCGCCCTTCGATGGACAGGTCGCGAATCGCGCTGCCAGCGAACTCGATGGCGTAACCGTTACCGCCTGCGGTACCGATCTTGCCGATCACCGCCAACACGATGTCCTTGGCGGTCACGCCGAACGGCAATTGGCCTTCGACCGACACCAGCATGTTCTTCATCTTCTTCGCCACCAGGCACTGGGTCGCCAGCACATGCTCGACCTCGGAAGTGCCGATACCATGGGCCAATGCACCGAAGGCGCCGTGGGTAGAGGTGTGCGAGTCGCCGCAGACCACGCTCATGCCAGGCAGGGTTGCGCCCTGCTCCGGGCCGATCACGTGGACGATGCCCTGACGCGGGTCGTTCATCTTGAATTCAGTGATGCCGTACTCGTCGCAGTTGTCATCGAGGGTCTGCACTTGCAGGCGCGACACCTGATCTTCGATGGCGTCGATCCCCCCCTTGCGCTCCGACGTGGTCGGCACGTTGTGGTCGGGAGTGGCGATGATCGAGTCGATTCGCCACGGCTTGCGTTTGGCCAGTCGAAGGCCTTCGAACGCTTGCGGCGAGGTCACTTCGTGGATGATGTGGCGGTCAATGTAGATCAGCGCCGAACCGTCATCGCGCTGCTTGACCAAATGTGAATCCCAGAGCTTGTCGTAAAGCGTTTTCCCGGCCATCGGACGTACTTCCTCATCAGCTTCTTTCTATGCCTTGGGCAATCGTGGCGATGACCCTTTGGCTTGTGCGGCCATCCTATGGAATGTGCTTAAATAACTCAAATTCATAATTTTCATGCTTTGGATAACCAAATGGAATCCGACTATGGACCTCGCCAATCTCAACGCTTTTATTGCCATCGCCGAGACCGGCAGCTTCTCGGGTGCCGGTGAGCGGCTATACATCACACAGCCAGCAATCAGCAAGCGTATCGCGGGTCTGGAGCAGCAACTTAATGTGCGTCTGTTTGACCGCCTGGGCCGCGAAGTCAGCCTGACCGAAGCGGGCCGCGCACTGCTACCGCGTGCCTATCAGATACTCAACGTGCTGGATGACACCCGCCGCGCACTGACCAATCTGACCGGTGAAGTGACCGGACGCCTGACTCTGGCGACCAGTCATCATATTGGCCTGCATCGTCTGCCGCCGGTGTTAAGGGCGTTCACCCGGGCCTATCCGAAGGTGGCGCTGGACATCCAGTTTCTCGACTCGGAAGTCGCGTATGACGAAATTCTTCATGGGCGCGCCGAGCTCGCAGTGATCACCCTGGCACCCGAACCGCATTCGCTGATCCGCGCCGTGCCGGTGTGGGACGACCAGCTGGAATTCGTCGCCGCGCCCGAGCACCCACTGGCCAACAGCGGACAGATGAAGCTGGAAGACATCGTGCGCTACCCGGCGGTGTTTCCCGGCGGCAATACCTTTACGCATCACATTGTCAGCAAGCTGTGCGAGAGCCAGGGGCTAAAACCCAATATCGCGATGAGCACCAACTATATGGAAACCATCAAAATGATGGTCTCCATAGGTCTGGCCTGGAGCGTCCTGCCGCTTACCATGCTCGACGAACAGGTGGCGCGCATTCCATTGCCGGGCGTACAGCTCAATCGCCAGCTAGGCTACATCCTGCACACCGAACGCACGCTGTCGAATGCTGCCAGGGCATTCATGAAATTGCTCGATGCGCAGACACAGTAAGTAGACCCGTTGCAGGACACGGGCTGATCTTTACCGGCTTGACTCATCAAAGGCTCGTGACCCCATGCCCAACCCGCCACTCACTGCTTCATCGCCAGCCGGGCCACCGCACAGTGACGCGTTGCGTCTGCTCAAGGAGACCGGTGACCGTCTGGAACTGGCGCTGGATCTGGCGCAGATGGGCACCTGGGATCTGGACACCACCAGCAACAGGCTGCGAGCCTCGGCACGAACGGCGTTTCTGCACGGTATGGAAGCGCAGCCATTCGACGATGATGCGGAGCAGTTTTTCGGCAAACTGCCTGTCGAAGAACGTCGTCGGATGCGTGAGGCCTATCAGACAGCAATAGAAAACCGCAACGACCACCTGCAGATCAGCTACCGCTTCCAGCTGAAAAACGGCACCTCGCGCCTGATTGAAAGCCGTGCCCGTATCTACAGGGATGATCAGGGTCAGTTGTCCAGGATGGCGGGTACCCTTATGGACATCACCGAGAAACGTGCCCAGGCGGCGCTGGAAGCCAGCGAAGAGAAGTTCGCCAAAGCGTTTCACTCAAGCCCGGACTCGATCACCATCACCGAAATCGAGTCAGGCCGCTATGTAGAGGTCAACGACGGATTCTGTCGCCTGACCGGCTTCAGCGCTCAGGAGGTGGTCGGCCGCACGGCTCATGAGATAGGCATCTGGACCGACACCTTGCAGCGCGAGTTCGTGATCAATGAGCTGCGTCAGAAAGGTCGGGTGCATCACCGGGAAATGAGCGGTCACGACAAGCATGGCAATCCACTGACTCTGGATATCTCGGTGGATTTCATCACCCTGAACGACACCGCCTGCCTGCTCATGAACGCCAGGGATATCGGCCAGCTGAAAGACGCTCAGGCGCAAATCCGTCATCTGGCTTATCACGATTCGCTGACCGGGCTGCCAAACCGCGCGTTGCTGATTGATCGCCTCAGCCAGCAGCTGTCCCTGCTTCAGCACCAGAATCTGCGGGGCGCCTTGCTGTTTCTGGACCTGGATCATTTCAAACACATCAATGACTCGCTCGGCCATCCAGTGGGCGACAGCGTGCTGAACGTCGTCGCTGCCCGACTGGAAGCCAGCGTACGCCAGGAGGACACGGTGGCACGCCTGGGCGGTGATGAGTTCGTGGTCTTGATCTGCGGGCTTGACGGCGCTCTCGATGAAGTCACGCATCAGGTGCGGATGCTGTCCGACAACCTGCGCGAACTGCTGGCCGAACCGATGTTTCTCGACGGGCATCGTTTGCAGGTCACCCCGAGCATTGGCATCGCGCTGATCCCGGATGACGGCCTCACGCCTGCTGATCTGCTCAAGCGGGCCGACATTGCCCTGTACAGGGCCAAGGATACCGGGCGCAATATCGCGCAGTTTTTTCACGCCTCCATGCAGCAAGCCGTCAGCCAGCGATTGCGCCTGGAGAACGACTTGCGCCTGGCGCTGACGCGTAACGAATTCCAGCTTTACTTTCAGGCTCAGGTCGATTGCCGGACTAATCAGATCACCGGCGCAGAGGCGCTGCTACGCTGGCAGCATCCCGAATACGGGCTGCTGCCACCCGACCAGTTTGTTCAGATACTGGAAGAGAGCGGCATGATTCTGGAGGTTGGCAGCCGGATTCTCGACGACGCCTGTAAAATCGGCGGAATGCTTTTGAGTCAGGGGCTGGTCTCCAAAGACCGATTCCTGATGGGCGTCAACATCAGCCCACGCCAGTTTCGGCAGAATGACTTTGTCGAACGCGTGGAACGCAGCCTGAAACAACATCAATTGCCGGCGACCATGCTCAAGCTGGAAATCACCGAAGGCATCGTCATCCAGAATCTGGACGACACCATTCTCAAGATGCGCAGGCTTAGAGACATGGGCGTGGGCTTTGCCATGGACGACTTCGGCACCGGCTATTCATCGCTTACGTACCTCAAGCGCCTGCCGGTGGATACCCTCAAGATTGATCAATCATTCGTTCAGGACGCTGCCAGCGACCCCAACGATGCAGAAATCATCCGCGCCATCGTCGCCATGGCACAGAGCCTCAACCTGCACGTCATTGCCGAAGGCGTTGAAACCACCGAGCAACTGGCGTTTCTGGAAAAAGTGGGCTGCTACAACTATCAGGGATACCTGTTCAGCGAGCCGTTGCCCGGCCCGCAGTTCGAGTCCCTGCTGCAGCTCAAGCGGCCTGCACAGCAAACCGCACCTCAGGGCTGAAAAAAAGGAAGGCGCCCTGAGGCGCCTTCCCTGTTACGTGCCGCTGACTCAACGTCACCTGACGGATCAGTTTTCCAGCGCTTTCTGGCTATTGAGCGGAATGCGTTTTGGCTTCGCTTCTTCCGGCACGTTCCGCACCAGGTCAATATTCAGCAGGCCATGCGACAGATCGGCCCCCTTGACTTCGATATTGTCCGCCAGCCTGAACGACAGCTTGAACTCACGCCGGGCAATACCCTGATGCAGGTAAGTCACGTTTTCGGCTTCTTGCTCGCGCTTGCTGCCGATCACGGTCAACACACCTTTTTCAACCTGCAACTCGAGATCCTGCTCTTGCATGCCTGCTGCAGCGATCACGATTCGATAATGGTCATCGGTGTGCCGCTCCACGTTATAGGGAGGGTAGCCGCTGGTTGTCTCATTTCGGGCCGCCGACTCGAAAAGGTCGTTGAAGCGGTCGAATCCCACTGAGTTGCGAAACAGTGGAGCCAGAGAAAATGCAGTAGCCATAACAATTCTCCTGTTTATCAGCGAGTGGTTTACGCGACCCGTTTTCGGCATCGCTTGATCACCAAAATAGGGACGGCCGTTTGCTTTTCAAGAGACTTTTTTCAGATTTTTTTTGACCGTTCGTCGGGGCCAGCATCTGGATAATCAACCGGCTGGGCAATCGAGCAAGACGCTGATTCGGGCGCAGTCGGTTTCGCGGCGCAGCGTATTGAACATCAGGGTTGCCTCCGGGTAGCTCTTGGTCAGCAGCACCAGCCACTGCTTGAGTCGGCCAGGCGCCTGGATGAGCGTCATCTTGACCAGGCAGTCCTGCCAGAAGCGGCGCAGCATCGGCTGCAACTCGGCCCAGGTCATCGGCACCACTTCTTCGCCCTTCTGCGCCGCCGCAATCTGCCGTGCAAGGTCGGGACGCGCCACCAGCCCGCGACCAATCATGATGTCCCGCGCACCACAGATTTCCCGACAACGACGCCAGTCATCAACAGTCCAGATTTCACCATTGGCGACCACCGGGACCTTGACCACGTCCTGAATGCGCGCAATCCACTCCCAGTGCGCTGGCGGCTTGTAGCCATCGACCTTGGTGCGTGCGTGAACGACGATTTGCTCTGCCCCGCCGTCAGCCAGCGCTCGGGCGCAATCCAGCGCGCCGTCAGTGTTTTCGTAACCCAGGCGCATCTTGGCGGTGACAGGAATATGCTTGGGCACCGCGCGGCGCACCTGGCTAAGGATGGTGTGCAGCAGTTCCGGCTCCTTGAGCAGAATGGCGCCGCCACGGGAGCGATTGACGGTCTTGGCCGGGCAGCCAAAGTTCAGGTCCAGCACCGGTGCGCCCAGCTCACAGGCGAACGCGGCGTTCTCGGCCAGACACACCGGATCGGAACCCAACAGCTGGAGCCGTAAAGGCGTGCCGGCGTCAGTCTTTGCGCCTTTGTGAAACTCCGACGCGTACTTGTAAAAGTAGTGCGCCGGCATCAAACGCTCTGATACCCGGATGAATTCGGTCACGCACCAGTCGATGCCACCCACTTTCGTCAGTGCATCGCGCAGGATGTCGTCAACCAACCCCTCCATGGGCGCCAGAGCAATTTGCATGGGTCACACTCGAAAAAAAGTCCGGCAGTTTACTGCCCGACGTACGGATTGGGAACGGCGCTGTCAGAGATGGCTGCGCCGTAGCCCTCGATGAACTCGGCAGGCATGCGTTTGGGCCGACCGGTGGACAGTTCGATGCAGACAAAGGTGGTTTGCGCGCGCAGCAGCGTCAGGTTGTCGGCAGGCCGCTTGAGCTGAAAGCAGCGGGTCATTTTCAGGCGACGGTCCCAGTCAGTGATCCAGGTCGCCAATTGCAGTTCGTCGTTCTCGTAGGCACTGGCCAGGTAGTCGATCTCGTGCCTGAGCACCGCCATGGCCCGATCCAGACGCCGATACTCGGTCAGGTCCAGCCCGAGAAACTGCGAATGACGCCAGGCACAGCGCTCCAGCCAGGACACATAGACAGCGTTATTGGCATGCCCCAACCCGTCGATGTCTTCGGCGGCGACATTCAGATCGATGACAAACGGCGTTGCCCGGTCCCAGACCATACGTGCTCCTGCTTGGGTGAATGTGATTGGCGGGAGTGTAGCGGGTCATGGCGCTGGTTCCCACGCGCTGGCATGAGAACCGCCCTTCAGGACGCCTATCGTTTCTCATGCTCCGGCGCTCATCGTCATACACAAATCTAACTGACTATCGTGCCGATGCTCCGCGTCGGCATGCAGCTCCGGACGCTCTGCGTCCTCTGTGTAGCGCTCTGCGTCGTAAAGCGGTTCTGCGATGTCAGTTAGATATGTTTGCGACTCAAGGCACCTTTTCGCCCCTCGGCGAGTTACTTTGATGGGGCCAAAGTAACCAAACCCCCTGGCTCCGTTTCCGGCCCGGCTTCGTCGGGTTCCTTCGTCCTGACACTGATCCGGCGGTCGCCGCAACGGGCCATCCATGGCCCGGTGCGGCTAGCCCGGCGTCCTGCCGGGCTACCCCCGGATCAGCGCCAGGACTCAGCCGACACTTACGTCGCACTCTGCGTCGTCTGTGCCATCGCGGTTGAAAAGCATTTCGCTGGCAGCAGCTGCGCGTAAGGCATGGACGTTGTGCTGCGGCCAATGCGCTAACGCCTTGGCACGAGGCTCAACCAGATTTATGTATGACGAAGCAAAATCGGAAAGAAGGATTTTTCAAACCCTGAAAAAACAAAAGGGCCATTCAATAATCGAATGACCCTTGGTCCCGCAGAGCGGGAAATCGTGGCGTCCCCTAGGGGACTCGAACCCCTGTTACCGCCGTGAAAGGGCGGTGTCCTAGGCCACTAGACGAAGGGGACGCAAACCTTCAGTCAGGATCACCGAGCGGTGAACCCTGGCAAAATTGGTGGAGCTTAGCGGGATCGAACCGCTGACCTCCTGCATGCCATGCAGGCGCTCTCCCAGCTGAGCTAAAGCCCCGGATTTATCGCCTCGCGGCGGAGATCAACGTTTAAGTATCACTCGGTGAAACTGGCGTCCCCTAGGGGACTCGAACCCCTGTTACCGCCGTGAAAGGGCGGTGTCCTAGGCCACTAGACGAAGGGGACAAAACCTTCTGCAAGAATAACCGGTCGCTGGATCCGGTCATTTCACATCATCTCAAAGCAGTGTAGCTGCACTTTGAAACGCTAAATTTGGTGGAGCTTAGCGGGATCGAACCGCTGACCTCCTGCATGCCATGCAGGCGCTCTCCCAGCTGAGCTAAAGCCCCACATCAGTGGACGGGGCGCATATTAAGCGTGAGTCGCAGGACTGTCAAATTTATTTTTTACAACTTCCAAAGTTTTTTGTCGGTAATACAACCACTTACCCTTCGCCCCCCGGAAAACCGGGAGGCGACTGGCAGGTTCAGGCATTGCCTCAGGCGATGGCCCCCAGAAGCTTTTCCCATTCCTTGTTTTCTTTCTTCGAAACGCCGCCCAGCAAATCCAGCGCCTGACGCAGCCGGAAACGCGTGAGGTCCGGCCCGAGGATCTCCATTGCGTCAGTCACCGAGACCGAGTTGGCCTGACCGGTAATCGCCGCGAACATCAATGGCATGGCATCACGCAGCTTGAGCTCCAGGTGCTCGACGACCGCCTGGATGCAACCCATGATCCGCTCCTTCTCCCACTGGCGCAGTGACTCCAGCTTCCACAGGATCAACTGCATGACCTGGCGCACCTGCTCCGGAGACAGTTTCTTGTGCTCGAACAGCTTGGCATCCGGCGTGACGCCGCCCGCGAAGAAGAAGCCTGCCAGCGGTGCGACCTGGCTGAAGGTTTCCACCCTGCCCTGCACATGCGGCGCGATCTTCATCATGTAGTCGGGGTTCAGCGCCCAGGTTTTCAGGCGCGAGGCGAACTCTTCGACCGGCAGTTCGCGCAGCCACTGGCCATTGAGCCAGGACAGCTTCTCGATATCGAAGATCGGTCCGCCCAGCGAGACACGGGACAGGTCGAAGTTGTCGACCATTTCCTGCAGCGAGAACTTCTCGCGTTCGTCCGGCATCGACCAGCCCATGCGGCCTAGATAGTTGAGCATCGCTTCAGGCATAAAGCCCATACGCTCGTAGAAGGTCACCGAAGTCGGGTTCTTGCGCTTGGACAACTTGCTTTTGTCCGGGTTACGCAGCAGCGGCATGTAGCACAGCTGCGGCTTGTCCCAACCGAAGTATTCGTAGAGCAGGATCAGTTTCGGCGCCGATGGCAGCCATTCTTCACCACGCAGTACGTGGGTGATGCCCATCAGATGGTCGTCAACCACGTTGGCCAGGAAGTAGGTAGGCAGGCCGTCAGTCTTCATCAGGACCTGCATGTCCATGCGGTCCCAAGGGATTTCAACTTCACCGCGCAACATGTCAGGTACTACGCAGACGCCTTCGGTCGGCACTTTCATACGGATCACGTGCGGCTCGCCGGCGTCCAGGCGGCGCTGGACTTCTTCCTTGGAGAGCAGCAAGGCACGGCCGTCGTAACGCGGGGTTTCGCCCTTGGCCTGCTGCTCGGCGCGCATCTCGTCGAGCTCTTCAGCGGTGCAGAAGCACGGGAAAGCATGGCCCAGATCGACCAGTTGCTGCGCGTACTTCTTGTAGATCTCGCCCCGTTCGCTCTGGCGATAGGGGCCGTGTGGACCGCCGACGTCCGGACCTTCACTCCATTCGATGCCCAGCCAGCGCAGTGCATCGAAGATCTGCTGTTCGGACTCGCGGGTCGAGCGCAACTGATCGGTGTCTTCAATGCGCAGAATGAACTCGCCGCCATGCTGTTTGGCAAAGCAGTAGTTGAACAGCGCGATGTAGGCCGTGCCGACGTGGGGGTCGCCCGTGGGCGATGGCGCGATGCGGGTACGAACGGTGGTCATGGAAAATCCCGAAATAGGTCGATCAAGCGCGGAATGTTAACAGGCCGGGGGCATGAGGCTCCAGCAACAAAGGCAATTGCCCGGACGCCTCTCGTTCCTCACGCTTCGCGCCCGGAGTTGTAAACACATTCAGCTGATTATCGTGCCAATGCTCCGCGTTGGCATGCAGTTCGTGACGCTCCGCGTCACACGGCGGTTCTACGCTGTCAGGTGGATTGGGGTCCGGCGCAGGTCACCTTTTCGCCCCTCGGCGACCTACTTTGATGGGGCCAAAGTAGGCAAACCCCCTCGCTCCGTTTCCGGCCCGACTTCGTCGGGTTCCTTCGCCCTGACACTGATCCGGGGGTCGCCGCAACGGGCCATCCATGGCCCGGTGCGGCTAACTCGGCATCCTTGCCGAGTTACCCCCGAATCAGCGCCAGGACTCAGCCGTCACTTACGTCGCACTCTGCGTCGTCAGTGCCATTGCGGTTGAAAAGCACTGCGTTGGCAGCGGCTGCGTGTAAGGCATGGACGTTGTGCTGCGCCACAGATGTGACGCAGAGCGTCATGAACGGCATGCCAACGCAGAGCATTGGCACGATGGTCACCCCGGATTGACGCGAGAGTCGGCTAACAAATCAAACCGTCAGCAAGCGCTCGCGCAGTTTGCCGATTTCGTCGCGCATCTGCGCAGCGGCTTCGAATTCCAGGTCGCGGGCCAGTTGGTACATTTTTTCTTCCAACTGGCGAATGCGCTTGTTGATCTCGCTCGGCGAGCGCAGTTCGTTTTCGTAGCGGGCGTTTTCTTCGGCGGCTTTGGCCATGCCTTTGCGCTTTTTGCTGCGCGAGCCGGGCACGGTGGCGCCTTCCATGATGTCGGCAACGTCCTTGAATACCCCTTTGGGCGTAATGCCATGCTCCAGGTTGAAGGCGATCTGTTTCTCGCGACGTCGCTCGGTTTCGCCGATGGCGCGCTCCATGGAGCCGGTGATGCGATCGGCATACAGGATCGCCCGGCCATTGAGGTTACGCGCTGCCCGGCCAATGGTCTGAATCAGCGAGCGATCAGAACGCAGGAAGCCTTCCTTGTCGGCATCGAGAATCGCCACCAGCGACACTTCCGGCATGTCGAGGCCTTCACGCAGCAGGTTAATGCCCACCAGCACGTCAAACGTACCCAATCGCAGGTCGCGGATGATCTCGACCCGCTCTACCGTGTCGATGTCCGAGTGCAGGTAACGCACCCGCACCCCGTGGTCACTGAGGTAATCGGTCAGGTCCTCGGACATGCGCTTGGTCAACGTGGTGACCAGCACCCGCTCTTCCAGCGCCGCCCGTTTGTGGATTTCCGACAGCAGGTCGTCGACCTGGGTCAGCGCCGGACGGATCTCGATCTGTGGGTCGACCAGGCCGGTCGGGCGAACCACCTGCTCGACCACGCGCCCGGCGTGTTCCGCTTCATAGTTGCCAGGCGTCGCCGAGACAAAGATGGTCTGCGGGCTGATCGCCTCCCACTCGTCAAAGCGCATAGGCCGATTATCCAGCGCCGACGGCAGACGAAAACCATATTCGACGAGGGTTTCCTTGCGTGAACGGTCGCCTTTGTACATCGCGCCGACCTGCGGCACGCTGACGTGGGATTCGTCGATCACCAGCAAGGCGTCGGCAGGCAGGTAGTCGAACAGGGTCGGTGGTGGCGCGCCGGATGGACGACCCGACAGGTAGCGCGAGTAGTTTTCGATGCCATTGCAGTAACCCAGCTCCAGCATCATTTCCAGGTCGAAACGGGTCCGCTGCTCCAGACGCTGGGCTTCCACCAGTTTGTTCTGGCTGCGCAGGTATTCCAGACGCTCCTGCAGCTCGACCTTGATGTTTTCCATCGCTTCGACCAGCGTCTCGCGAGGCGTGACGTAGTGGCTTTTCGGATAGAAGGTAAAGCGCGGCAGCTTGCGGATCACCTCGCCAGTTAGCGGGTCGAACGCCGACAGACTTTCGACTTCGTCATCGAACAGTTCGATGCGGATCGCTTCAAGATCGGATTCGGCCGGGTAGATGTCGATCACATCGCCACGCACCCGAAAGGTCGCACGGGCAAAGTCCATGTCATTGCGGGTGTATTGCAGGTCCGCCAGACGGCGCAGCAAGGCGCGCTGATCGAGTTTGTCGCCGCGATCAATGTGCATGACCATGCGCAGATAGGTTTCCGGGCTGCCCAGACCGTAAATGCACGACACCGTGGTAACGATAATCGCGTCCTTGCGCTCCAGCAGCGCCTTGGTCGCGGACAGTCGCATCTGTTCGATGTGGTCGTTGATCGATGCATCCTTCTCGATGAAGGTGTCCGACGACGGCACATAGGCTTCGGGCTGGTAGTAGTCGTAGTAAGAGACGAAATACTCCACAGCGTTGTTCGGGAAAAACGCCTTGAATTCGCCGTACAACTGCGCGGCCAGGGTCTTGTTCGGCGCCAGTACCAGCGTGGGTCGCTTGATCTGGGAAATAACGTTGGCAATGCTGAACGTCTTGCCCGAGCCGGTCACGCCCAGCAAGGTCTGGTGCGCGAGCCCGGCGTCGATCCCTTCGACCAGTTGGCGAATGGCCTCGGGCTGATCGCCGGCTGGCTCAAAACGGGTAACGAGCTGGAACTCGGACATAACTGACCTCTTGATTGATTCGCGTGTACGTCGTGCGCGTAAAGCCGCTCGCAACCTGCACGCTTAAAGGGTTCGCCCCCTGCATCAATAGCGCAGTGACGAAAGCACCGCCAACGGCTACTCCCGCCAGGGAGCAGACGTGCGATGTTTTGAAGTGATGGCTAATAGATGGAGTCATATATCAGCCTTTCAAGGCATGCACTTAAAGCATTGAGGTTTTAACGGGACGAACGTTCTGCAAATATGCGCAAAAACCGTGAAAAAACCCGCCCCGCCCTGTCGCCCGGCGCGGGGATGCTCTCTATACTAGCCCCTGTTTACGCACCGCTTTGGCGCATCAAGCCGCAGCGTGTAGCCCCTTCCCACTCTTCATCAAGAGCCGCCGCACAATGAGCCTGTTCTCCGCTGTCGAAATGGCACCCCGCGATCCGATCCTGGGTATCAACGAAGCATTCAACGCCGACACCCGCACCACCAAGGTCAATCTTGGCGTGGGCGTCTATTGTGATGAAGACGGGCGCATTCCTCTGCTGCGTGCCGTGGCTGAAGCTGAAAAAACCCGTGTCGCCCAGCATGCGCCGCGCGGCTACCTGCCGATCGACGGCATTGCCGCCTACGACCAGGCCGTGCAGAAACTGCTGCTGGGTGCCGATTCGCCGTTGATCGCTTCAGGCCGAGTGCTGACCACTCAATCGGTAGGCGGCACGGGCGCCCTGAAGATCGGTGCCGACTTCCTCAAGCAACTGCTGCCCCACGCCGTGGTCGCCATCAGTGACCCGAGCTGGGAAAACCACCGTGCACTGTTCGAAACTGCCGGTTTCCCAGTGCACAACTATCGCTACTACGACGCGGCCACTCATGATGTGAACCGCGCCGGCATGCTCGAAGACCTGCAGAACCTGCCGGACAACTCGATCGTCGTGCTGCACGCCTGCTGCCACAACCCGACCGGCGTCGACCTGAGCCTGGACGACTGGAAAAAAGTACTGGAAGTGGTCAAGGCCAAAAAGCACGTACCGTTTCTCGACATGGCTTATCAGGGCTTTGGCCAAGGCATTCAGGAAGACGCCCTGGCGGTGCGCCTGTTCGCCGAGTCGGGTCTGACCTTCTTCGCCTCCAGCTCGTTCTCCAAATCGCTTTCGCTGTACGGCGAGCGTGTCGGTGCGCTGTCGATCATCACTGAATCGAAAGAAGAAACCACCCGCGTCCTGTCGCAGGTCAAGCGCGTGATCCGTACCAACTACTCCAACCCGCCCACCCATGGCGCGATCATTTCTGCTGCCGTTCTTAACGACCCGGCATTGCGTGCCATGTGGGAAGAAGAACTCGGCGAAATGCGCGTGCGCATCCAGGGCATGCGCAAGGCGATGGTCGAGCGTCTGGCCGACAACCCGGCCAGCCAGGATTTCAGCTTTGTCGGCCGCCAGTGCGGCATGTTCTCCTACTCCGGCCTGACCGCCGCCCAGGCCCAGCGCCTGCGCAGTGAATTCGGCATCTACGCACTGGATACCGGGCGTATCTGCGTGGCGGCGCTGAACCAGAAGAACATTGACGTGGTGTGTGACGCGATCAAGCAGGTGCTTTAACTGCGCTGCGCGCATCTGTAGGAGCGAACTTGTTCGCGAAGGCTATATTTCAGTCAATGCATCTCATGCAACTGTAACGCCCCCTTCGCGAACATCGCGCCCCTCACTGGCCTCACACGCAAAATTCCATCTTTCGCCACCGTTCGGCAACTGAATCGAACGATCCATATGACTACCTCTCGAAACTCTGTCAGACCCTTTTCTGAAACAGATATCGAGGTATTCATGTCTACCGAACCGCAACGTCAGAAAGAACCGACACCTAATCAGGACGCCCCTGCCGGGCCAGGCGCAGACCGCAACGATCCGGCCATCGAGCCACAGGTTGCGGACGTGAAACCGGAGACGGAGAAAGGCCACGGCCCGAATCAGGGCCAGACCCCTGCACCCAGCCAAAGCCAGTCGCAAAGCCAAAGCCAGTCATCCAGCGACAGCGCCTATGTACCGAACCACGAACTGGAGGGCCAAAAACCCGAGGATCAGCGCAATCACCAGCAGACGCAAGGTGTCGACGCCGATATAGACACTCAGGGTGGCTGAGTACAGAAAAGAGCATTTGGGCCGCATGGCCCAAACGCTTTTTCAGAATGCCTGCTGATCCCACTATTCCTTGATCACCTGCACCTGATACGCCGGATCAGCCTTTATCTGCTGCTCGGTGAACGGCAGCGTAATCCACTGTTTTTTCGAAAACGCTTCGGTCTGATCACCCGAATGCGCGGACTGCGGGTTACTCGACTCGGAAAACGCCAGTAAACCCTGCGCCTTGGGGCCCTGTTCATCGAATGTCACCACCTGCAGATAGCTGGTGCCGCTGACCACTTCGCGCTTGCCGCCCTTACCAGCAACAGTCTGCATCGCGTTGTAGATGCCTAGCCCGGCCGGGCCGCCATGAATCGGGATCGGCTTGCCGCTGATGCTCGATACCTGAATATCACCCCATGTACTGTCAGCCGACAGCCCGGCCCTGGCCACCTCATCCACCGCCGCAAGCATGGCGGCGCGTAGCGCTGTGGCAACCTGGGCATTTTCCATCGCCAGCCCGCTCGGCGTATGAACCGGGTCCTGCGGGTCGAACGCTACGCGCCAGCGCGAGGCGACGGCCTGCATGGAGGTCACGATCCGCTGGAAGTACACAAATCCGATGCCGCTGTTCAGGTCAGCGCGCCCGTCCCAGGCTTTCAGTGCAGCGCACAACGGCGCCAGACGCGCTGCGTCGTCACCCAGCTCCGAGACGCAAAACTTCAGCAGATCGGGCAGCACCTGCCCTGCCTGATACACCTCGTTGTCCATGACCATCGCCTGCAGGTTCTCGACGCTGACCTTCCCCGCCTTCTCAAGGCTGCTCAGCCGATCCAGCGCAAAACGCGCCCGCTGGCCCAGTGGCTGACCGTCCTGACTGATCAGGGGCGAAAAGTTCTTCAACGGCATAGCCGGGTTGACCATCCAGGCCGAATCGTTGGAGTGCTGCACGAAATCGGTCCGTAGCAGTTGCGGCTGACGCGACGACGGGTAAATACCTGCTTGGGCCGCCTCGGGGGACACGTCCCAGTTGCACTCACTGCGCGAACCGTCGAGCACGATCAGTTCGGTGCCGATTCGTGGATCACTGCATCTGGCGAGCTTCGCGGCATCCACGTTCGGCACCACCGAGAGGTTCATGTACAGCGCCTGCCCCTTGGCATCGACCGCCAGCGTGTTAACCCACGGGATGCCCTGAGTCTTGTGCACCGAATCCTGAAACGCCTTGAGGCTGTCGGCCTTGTCCATTGCATACCACTGCTGCAACACGCGGTCGTTTTCCAGGTTGGCATCGCGCAGGCTGAACGCGAACTTGTCGTCCCAGTCCAGCTTGCCCGGCCATTGCACCACCGGACCGAACTTCGATGAATAGATGATGCGCGGCACAGCCTTGAGGCTGCCGTCCGGCTGCTTCACCTCGACACTGATCTGCTGCTTGCCCATTGCTACCGATTTGCCGTCAAGCAAGTAGCGAGTCGAGTCCTTCGGATCAAGCTGCAAACGGTGCAGCGTGAAGTGTTTCGACGTGTCGACGGTATGGCTCCAGGCCAGATGCCGGTTGAAACCGATGTTGATCAACGGCAGACCCGGCAATGCCGCGCCCATCACGTCCAGTTTGCCGGGAATGGTCAGGTGCATCTGGTAGAAGCGCATACCGCCGCCCCACGGAAAGTGTGGATTGGCCAACAGCATGCCGCGCCCGTTGGCAGACAGATCACGCCCCACCGCCACGGCATTGCTGCCGCGCTCCAGCGCAAACCGTTCGTTGCGGGCAGCGGCCAGTTGCAGCGCTCCAGCCTGCTGACTATCAACCTGCAAAGGCTTTTGCGCAGAAGGCGGTTTGGCACCGGCAAAGGCTTCAGTGAACTGCCCTACTCCGCCCTCGACCAGCAGGCGACGCGTCAGGTGCACCAGATCGTCAGTGCTGATCGGGCGCACCCACTCGGCCGCGCACGCTGGCGGCAGGCCCTTGCTGTTCTGCTCAGCCAGAGAGCGGTTGTAACCGGCGACATAGCCCTGCATCAACTGGCGAATTTCCGGCGGCTGGGCCTTCCAGAAATCCGCCAGCGCTTCTGGCGTATTAAGCCACTTGAACAGCAGGTCGCTGGCCATGTTGTTGCGCTGTTCCAGGGTTGCCTTGTCCGGCCCGAAATACCGCGAGCGCTCGCCATTGACCGTGACGATTTCATTGGCCAGCAGGCATAGATTGTCCTGCGCATAAGCGTAACCGATGCCATAGCCCAAGCCTCGCTCGTCATCAGCGACGATGTGCGGCACGCCAAAGCCGGTGCGCCGGATCTCGGCGCTGGCGGCCTTATGCTCGGGCACAACCAGCGCTTGCGCAGGCAGAATCACAGCGAACGAAAGGCCTGCAAAAACAAAACCGGGCAGTGTTCTGGAAATAATCACGGCGACTCCACTCGACAAGACGACCCGAATTAGCCGCTCCCGTTAAACGAAGTACGGGGGCGGATTTTTAGCTGAATCGTGCAACCGGTGCACGACGCTAAATTCCTGCGTCCATTCCTCGTTTAAAGGGCAGCTCTCGTGGCCGTCGCGCGTCGACCGGCTGCTCTCCCAGCGCAGGAATCTGCATGAAACGCTCTCGATACCCTCGACGCGCCCTCCTCGTGGCGCTGTGCCTGTTTCCGGTCATTGCCTTGTGTGCCTGGCAGATCCTGCCCGATGGCAACGGCCATGCATCAACCGTGACGGTGACCCGCAGCAGCATCGAAAACAGCGTGACTGCGCTGGGCACCCTGCAACCGCGCAGCTATGTAGACGTGGGGTCGCAGGCCAGCGGGCAGATCCTGAAAATCCACGCCCAGGTCGGTGATCAGGTCAAGGAAGGCGACTTGCTGGTGGAAATCGACCCTTCGACACAAAAAGCCAAACTCGACGCCGCGCGTTACGCCATCGACAACCTCAAGGCCCAGCTCCAGGAACAACGTGCGCTGCACGAACTGGCCGAGCAGAAGCAGCAACGCCAGAAAAGCCTGGCGGCGGGCGGTGCCACGCGCGCCGAAGACGTGCAGGCAGCACAATCGGAGTTTCGTGCCACGCAGGCACGGGTCGACATGTTCAAGGCGCAGATCCTCGAAGCCCAGGCCGCGTTGCGCAGTGACGAAGCGGCGCTGGGTTACACACGCATTTACGCACCCATGAGCGGCACGGTGGTCGCGCTGGATGCCCGCGAAGGCCAGACGCTGAACGCGCAACAACAGACTCCACTGATCCTGCGCATCGCCCGGCTGTCGCCGATGACTGTGTGGGCCGAAGTCTCGGAGGCCGACATCGGCCACGTCAAACCGGGGATGACGGCTTATTTCACCACGCTCAGTGGCGGCAACCGGCGCTGGAGCAGCACTGTGCGGCAGATTCTGCCAGTGCCGCCCAGGCCGCTGGACCAGGCCAATCAGGGCGGCGGCAGCCCGAGCAGTTCGCGCAAGAGCGGTGGCGGCCGGGTGGTGCTCTATACCGTGTTACTGGACGTCGACAACAGCGATCAAGCGCTGATGGCAGAAATGACCGCACAAATCTTCTTTGTCGCCAGCAAAGCCGAAAACACCCTCACTGCGCCGCTCGCGGCCCTGCAAAACGGTTCGCAGGCCGATGTTCAGACCGCACAGGTGCTGGCCGCCAATGGCGAAGTACAGAGTCGCCAGGTACGCACCGGGATCAGCGACCGGTTACGGGTACAGATTCTCGAGGGCTTGAATGAAGGTGACCGCCTGCTGATGCCCCCGACTGTCGGCAGCGGAGGCTGAATGCACACGCCGCTGATCGACCTGCGGGACATCCGCAAATCCTACGGCGGTGGTGACAGCCCGCTGGTCAACGTGCTGCGCGGCATAGACCTGTCGATTCATGCCGGTGAGTTCGTGGCGATTGTCGGCGCGTCCGGCTCCGGCAAGTCGACACTGATGAATATTCTCGGCTGCCTGGACCGCCCGACCTCGGGCGAATACCTGTTTGCCGGGGAAAACGTTGCCGAACTCGGCAGCGACGAACTGGCCTGGCTGCGTCGTGAAGCGTTCGGCTTCGTATTTCAGGGCTACCACCTGATACCGTCCGGCTCGGCGCAGGAAAACGTCGAGATGCCAGCGATCTACGCCGGGACGCCTGCCGCCGAACGCCACGCCCGGGCCGCCGCCCTGCTCGACCGTCTGGGTCTGGCATCACGCACCGGCAACCGTCCGCATCAGTTGTCCGGCGGCCAGCAACAACGGGTGTCCATCGCCCGCGCCCTGATGAACGGCGGGCACATCATTCTTGCCGACGAACCCACCGGCGCGCTGGACAGCCACAGCGGCGCGGAGGTCATGACCCTGCTCGACGAACTGGCCAGCCAAGGCCACGTGGTGATCCTGATTACTCACGACCGAGCGGTGGCGGCACGCGCCAATCGGGTCATCGAGATCAGCGACGGGCTGGTGATCAGCGATACCGCTCGGGATGTTTCTGACGTGCAGCGCTCAGCCAATCCAGCCGCGCTGCAAGCGGTCGATCTGCGCAAGCGCCTGAGCGAGGGCAGCGGCAGTCGAGGTGCCTGGAAAGGCGAACTGCTCGATGCGATTCAGGCCGCGTGGCGGGTCATGTGGATCAACCGTTTTCGTACTGCGCTGACCTTGCTGGGCATTGTCATCGGCGTCGCGTCGGTGGTGGTCATGCTCGCGGTCGGTGAAGGCAGCAAGCGTCAGGTCATGGCGCAGATGTCTTCGTTCGGCTCCAACATCATTTACCTCAACGGCAAGGCTCCTAACCCGCGCGCGCCCAAAGGCATCATCACGCTGGAAGAAGTCGCAGCGCTGGGCGAACTGCCCGAGGTCAAAATGATCATGCCGGTCAACGGCGGACAGGCCGGGGTACGCTTCGGCAATGTCGATCACTCCAGCTACGTTGGCGGCAACGACACACACTTCCCGGCCATCTTCAACTGGCCGGTGGTGGAAGGCAGCTACTTCAGCGAGGCCGATGAGCAGAGCGCTGCCGCCGTGGCGGTGATTGGTTACAAAGTCCGCCAGAAGCTGTTCGGCGAGCACACTGACCCTGTCGGTCAGTACATCCTCATTGAAAACGTGCCCTTTCAGGTGGTCGGTGTGCTCCAGGAAAAAGGCGCAACCTCGGGCGATCTGGACAGTGACAATCGCATCGCCATTCCGTACTCGTCGGCGAGCATTCGCCTGTTCGGCACGCAAGACCCGGAATACATCACCATCGCCACCCGCGACGCCAACAACGTCAAGCAGGCCGAAATGGCGATTCGCACCCTGCTGCAACGTCTGCATAACGGCAAGCAGGATTATGAGCTGACCAATAACGCGGCGATGATCCAGGCCGAAGCACGGACTCAGAACACCCTGTCGTTGATGCTTGGCTCGATTGCCGCCATCTCGCTGCTGGTCGGCGGTATCGGGGTGATGAATATCATGCTGATGACCGTGCGTGAACGAACCCGCGAGATCGGTATTCGCATGGCCACCGGGGCGCGACAGAGCGACATTCTGCGTCAGTTCCTCACCGAAGCGGTGATGCTCTCGGTGGTCGGCGGGCTGGCCGGTATCGTGCTGGCGCTGGGGATGGGCGCGGCGTTGTTACTGAGCAAGGTCGCGGTGGCCTTCACCCTGCCTGCAGTGGTTGGCGCCTTTGCCTGCGCGCTGGTCACCGGCGTTATTTTCGGCTTCATGCCGGCCCGCAAGGCTGCCCGCCTCGACCCGGTGGCGGCCCTTACCAGTGAATGATCATTTGATGAAGCCATGCCTTTCCCTGCTGACGGTCTGTCTGTTGCTGAGCGCCTGCCATACGCCCGCCCCACGCCTGGACAGCGGCGTCCAGCCTCCTGCGAGCTGGGCGTTCGCCGAGCTCGCTGCCAGCCAGCGCAGCGACGCCCAGTGGTGGCAAGGGTTCGGCAGCCAGGAACTGAACCGTCTTGTCGCCCAGGCCAGTCGTGACAGCCATGAAGTCGCGGCGGCGATGGCGCGGGTGCGTCAGGCTCAGGCGACTGCCATCATCGGCGGCGCGCCGTTACTGCCGGAGCTGGCTTTCGACTTGCGCGGCCAACGCAACAAGTTTGTGCGCAACAGCGACCGCAAGGCCAACCCTTCCGATGACAACAACACCAACAACTTCACCAGCGACCTGACTGCCAGCTATGAGGTGGATTTCTGGGGCGGGATTGCTGCGGAACGTGACAGCGCGGCACAAGGCCTGCGCGCCAGCGAGTTCGATCAGGCGACTGTGGAGCTGACGTTGCTCAGCAACGTTGCCGACCGCTATGCACAAACCCTGGCAGCGCGTAAGCAAGGCCGGATCGCCGGGCTGAACCTGGCCAATGCGCAGAGCGTGCTGCGGTTGGTACAGACCCGCTATGACTCAGGTTCGGCCACGGCACTGGAACTGGCGCAGCAGAAGAATCTGGTCGCCACCCAGCAGCGTGAATTGCCGCGGATTCAGCAACTGGCCAACGAACAATTGATCACTCTCGCGGCACTGCTCGGTCAGCCGGTGCAGAACCTCAAGCTGAGCGATCAGGCCTTTGACACTCTGAACTGGCCGGACATCGGCGCAGGCGTGCCCAGCGACCTGCTGACCCGGCGTCCGGATCTGGCCAAAGCAGAAGCCGAACTGGCAGCAGCGCAGGCCGACGTCACAGTGGCGCGTGCGGCGATGCTGCCGAAACTGACGCTGAGCGCCCGGCTGGGCACCGAAACCACGCGCGCCGAAGACTGGCTGCGTGCGCCGTTCAGTAGCCTGGCGGCCGGTCTGGTGGGGCCGATCTTCAACAATGGGCGTCTGGGGGCTGAACGCGACAAGGCCACGGCGCGTCAGGAAGAACTGCTGGAAACCTATCGCGGCGCGATCATCAACAGCTTCGCCGACGTGGAAAAAGCCCTGAACAGCATCAGCGGCCTGGACCAGCAACGCTACTGGCATGAAGAAGAGCTCAAGCAGGCGCAGACCGCCTTCCGCATCGCGCAGAGCCGCTACGAAGCCGGTGCCGAGGACTTGCTCACCGTGCTGGAAACCCAACGCACGCTGTACCTGGCACAGGACGTAAGTGTGCAACTGCGGCTGGCGCGAGTGCAGGCGAGCATTGCGTTATACAAAGCGCTGGGCGGAGGTTGGCAGGTAAACGATCTATCGTGCGCCGCTCCGCGTCGTCATGCCGTTCAGGACGCTCCGCGTCCTCTTTGCGACGCAGAGCGTCGAGAACTGCGCTCCCAAGCTGGAGCGTAGGGAACGATAACCTCAACGATCGTGCGACGCTCCGCGTCGGCACGCCGTTCAGGACGCTCCGCGTCCTCTTGCGACGCAGAGCGTTGCGAACTGCGCTCCCACGCTGCAGCGTAGGGAACGATAATCCCACTACCGCTCGCTAAAACCACCTGTCTGGCAACAGGTTGCGCGCATACCATGGCCGGCGCGGTACGCGCCGCAGCAGGTTGCTGAGCGTGTCATCCGCAGCAAAGGTAATGCGCAGTGCGAGCTTCATGACTTCCGGGTCCATTTCCATGCTCGTGCCAGCAGCCTGCCCAGGCACGGTGCTGCAACCATGGGTTTCCGGACCCAGCCACGGGTCGCTGACTTCAACCCAGCGGCCTGGCGCGAACCATGGCACGCCGTTGACCTCCAGGCGTTTCACTTCGCCCGGATGAAAGCGTTCATGGGCGCGATACCAGTCGTCGATTCGGTCGTCGATCCAGCCATGGAACATCCAGAACACCGGGTTCACATGGGACGAAAACGGGTCGGCCAGAAAGTCGTTTTCCGGCTCGAACCAGCGCTCGGCGAAGTCGTCCGAGCGTCGCGCCATCGGCACCGGCTGGCCATTGGCAGGGTCGCGGGCCACTGAGGCCCAGCGCATGTGCAGCCAATCGTGCAGTTCCAGCTCGACCTGAGAACCAAACTGCCCCAACGTCAGCTTCGACAGAAAACGTGGATCGCGGTACTGCGATTCCCACACCTGAAAATGCGTGTGGTACGTCTCGTGGCTTTTGATGTCGCTGACCAGTTGTGTGTATTCCTCATCACCCTGCGCCAGCCAGTTGGGCGGCAAGGCGCAGCCATCGTGATTGTCGAAGTAGCGGGCAAAGCCCAGGCGGTCACGTTCCAGCTCCGGCTGGGGCAATGGAAAGCGCGGCCATGACGGCAGGTCCTGAATCTTGCGGGCCTGAATCAGCATGTGCCGGTGCATGTAGAAAAAGTCTTCGCCCGAGCCGTTGCGGTCCTTGTGCGCGCCACGGGCATCGCGCTCTTTCTCGCGCGGCCCCGGCTGCCAACCGATGCCGCGCAAGGCATCGCGCTTGTCTTCAGGCAGCTTGTGCCATTTGTCTCGCGAGGCGTGCCAGAGTTGATGGAACAGGCGGTGTTCTTTGGAAACCAGCCAGGCCAGAAATGGCGGGCTCAAACCGACTCGCTCCCGCGCCTCCGGAAACACCTGCTTGATTGCGATCAGACGGTTTTCCAGTTCCGGCAGGGCCAGCGGCCGATCCAGTCGTTCGATACGCCCGCTCAATGTTCCGCTGCCCGCATTGCCGAACGCGCCCCAGACTTCATCGAGGGTCAGGCTGAATTCGTAATCCGGGGTGTCGCTGTGCGGATCATTGCCCGCATGGCCGTCCATGACCCGCAGATAGAGTTTTGCCGCATTGGCCGGTTGCAGGTCGCCAATCACCCGGAAGCGCGGCATTCCATCGCTGCGCAACTGCTCGGCAGTATCGATGTAGCCCCGCACACCACGTCCACGTGGGGCAATGTCGAGAAACAGTTCCAGGCCTTCCAGCGGTGCACCGCTCAGACCGGCATCGCGCCCCTCGAAACGCAGCGTCCACACCCCGCGCAATTTGTCGGCCAGGCGTCGAGTAGACGTATCCGCAGGCCCGGCCGTGGCCTCACCCGGCGTGACGGGCTCCTCGACACGGGTGAGCTCCCGATGCGCGTAATACGCAGCCGGAACCACTGCGCCGGTCAGCGCCAGCCCTGCTATGAACCCTCGTCGAGAAATCGTCATTGCCTACCTGTTCCAACCCGAGACCGCCGTTATCCAAGCTAGAACGTAAAACCGGCAGACAAATTTAGCTCTGCGCCTGCACGCACAACCCTGCGCTAAATTTTTCGGCCATCCGCTCGTTCCCTCCAGATAGCAACGGCCCTCGTGCCCGCTTCGCAACGATTATTTAAACGAGACGGAAATGACAAGACCGCGTTGGAAAATGGCTCTCTTCATCGGCCTGCCGCTGGCTCTGGCAATCAGTGCAGGCGCGGGTTACCTGGCCTGGAACTACTGGTCGCCCGCCGGTTATCCGGTGAAGATCATGAGGCAGGCCGACGACCTGCAAGAGCGGGTCATTTCCTTCGACAGTCACATCACTGTGCCGATGAAATTCGGCAGCGAGGGCAACGAAGCAGACAAGGACGGTTCGGGGCAATTCGACCTGGTAAAAGCAGCCCGCGGGAGGCTGTCCGGCGCGGCGCTGACGGTTTTCGGCTGGCCGGAAATCTGGAACGGCGACAACGCACCGCATCGGCCGACGCCCGGTTTTGTCGACGAAGCGCGCCATCAGCAGGAAGTGCGCTACAAGATCATCACCGGCATGGTTCGCGACTTCCCCAATCAGGTCGGCATCGCCTATACCCCGGACGACATGCGCCGTCTGCACGGCGAGGGCAAGTTTGCGATCTTCATCAGCATGCTCAACGCCTACCCGCTGGGCGATGACCTGAGCCTGCTCGACCACTGGACCGCGCGTGGCATGCGCATGTTCGGTTTCAGCTACGTCGGTAATAACAGCTGGGCCGATTCTTCGCGTCCCCTGCCCTTCCTCAACGACACGCCCGACGCGCTGGGCGGCCTGTCGGAGATCGGCAAGCAGGCCGTGCAGCGCCTCAATGACCTGGGCGTGATCATCGACGTGTCGCAGATGTCGAGCAAGGCGCTGCTGCAGGTCAGCCAGCTGAGCCGCACGCCCATGGTCGCCTCGCACTCCGCGCCGCGCGCGCTGGTGGACATCCCGCGCAACCTCAGTGACGAGGAAATGCAGCTCATCAAACAGAGCGGCGGCGTGGTGCAGATCGTGGCATTTCCGGCCTATTTGAAGCCGCTGAGCCAGAACACCCAGGACAAGCTCAACGCCCTGCGCAAGGACTTCGACCTGCCGCCGCTGCCGAACCTGGCCATGGCGCTGATGCCCGGCGACGCGATCATCACCGTCTGGCCAGAACAGCGCTTCGGTGCCTACGCCAGCAAGCTGTACGCGATTCTTGAAGAAGAGCCCAAGGCCACCGTCAAGGACTTCGTCGACGCCATTGATTACACGGTGAGAAAGATCGGCATCGACCATGTCGGCATCAGCTCCGACTTCAACGACGGTGGCGGCGTGAAAGGCTTCAACGACGTCAGCGAAATTCGCAACGTCACCGCCGAGCTGATTCAGCGTGGTTACGCCGAGGCGGATATCACCAAACTCTGGGGCGGCAATTTCCTGCGCGTCTGGGAGCAGGTTCAGGCCTCGGCGCATCCGGTGGCCAAACCATGACGCTTTCTAACGCCGTTACTCGTTCATCAGGCGAAACCGCTCATGACTGACCGCAGAACCTTTCTCAAGCAGGCCGGGTTACTGGCTGCCGCCCTGCCACTGGGCTCCAGCCTGGCAACAGCCGCACCCACCGCACCTGAGCCGCTGGCCGCAGACAAATGGGCGCGCCTGAAGCAGCTGTTCAATCAGGACCCGGATTACGTCCACTTTTCCAACTTCCTGATCACCTCGCACCCGAAACCGGTGCGCGACGCCATTGAGCAGCATCGTGCGCACATCGACCGTAATCCCGGTCTGGCGATGGATTGGGACCTACAGGAAACCGAGCGCCGCGAACACGAGGTTCGCGTCTGGGCAGGCAACTACCTGAACGCCCAGCCCGGCCAGATCGCCCTGACCGGCAGCACCACTGAAGGGCTGGCGATCATCTACGGCGGCCTGCATGTGCGCCCCGATCAGGAAATCCTGACCACCGAGCACGAGCATTCCTGCACCCGCGATATCCTCAAATTCCGTCAACAGCGCGAAGGCACACAGGTGCGCAAGATTCGCCTGTTCAAGGACCCGGCCACTGTTTCGGCAGACGAGATCATCGGCTCCATCGCGCGCAGCATTCAGCCGAAGACGCGAGTGCTGGGCATGACCTGGGTGCAGTCGGGCAGCGGCGTGAAACTGCCGATTGGTGCCATCGGTGATCTGGTCGAAGAACACAACCGCAACCGCGACGACAAGGACCGCATTCTGTACGTGGTCGACGGCGTACACGGGTTTGGCGTCGAGAACCTGGATTTCCCCGAGATGAAGTGCGACTTCTACGTTGCGGGTACGCACAAGTGGATGTTCGGCCCACGCGGCACCGGCATCGTCTGCGCCCGTTCGGAGCAGGTGAAAAACCTCACCCCGCTGATCCCGACGTTCTCGGAAGCGAGTAACTTCGGCACGATCATGACGCCCGGCGGCTATCACTCGTTCGAACACCGCTGGGCGCTGAACGAAGCCTTCAAACTGCACCTGCAACTGGGCAAGGCTGACGTGCAGGCGCGCATTCACGAGCTCAACAGCTACCTCAAGCAGCGTCTTCAGGCACAGCCGACTGTCGAACTGGTGACGCCAATGGACCCTGCGCTGTCGGCGGGCTTCAGCTTTTTCCGGCTCAAGGGTCAGCCGTGCGACGAGGTGGCGGCGTGGCTGATGAAGCAACGCATGGTGGTCGATGCCGTGAGCCGCGATGTCGGCCCGGTGGTACGCACTGCGCCGGGGCTGCTGAACAGCGAGGCTGAGATCGACCGTTTTATGGCCCTGCTCAGTCAACGCACCTGATGCGCCCGCACTGAACCCATTGTTTTCCGTTTCCTTCGAGACCCGTCATGAAAAAAACACTGCTGTCCCTTTCCGCCGTGCTCGGCCTGTTGCTGGGCGACACCGCCCTTGCCGCTACAACCGAACCGGTGCCCGCATCGGGGAAGACATTCAAGGACTGCAAGGATTGTCCGGAAATGGTCGTGCTGCCTGCGGGCACGTTCACCATGGGCGCGCCCGAAGAAGAAATGGGCCGCCAGCCGGACGAAGGCCCACTGCATGACGTGACATTCGCCAAACCGTTCGCCATCAGCCGCTTTCAGGTGTTGAGCGGCGAATGGGACGCCTACCTCAAAAGCTCCGGTTACAAAATGCCGGACGGCGACACCCGGCCGGGCCGCGAGTGCAAGGCTGGCAAGCCTCGCTATCCGCTGAGCGCGCGCCAGCCCGCCGTGTGCATGGACTGGAACGAAGCCAAGGCGTATGTCGAATGGCTGTCGAAGAAGACCGGTAAGTCTTACCACATGGTCAGCGAAGCCCAGCGCGAATACGCGGCACGCGGCGGCAGCAAGGGCTCTTTCCCGTTCCCGATGGACGAAGGCAAGCCGTACAGCATCGCCAGACACGCCAACACCTACGGCCCGGAAGACGGTTTCAGCTACACCGCACCCGCTGGCAGCTACAGCCCCAACGACTTCGGCATCTACGACGCCCATGGCAACGTCTACGAGTGGACCGCCGATTGCGAGACCAGCAACTACAACGGCGCGCCCACCGACGGCAGCGCGTGGCTGGCCGGTGACTGCACCTGGAAAATGATTCGCGGCAATGACTGGACCGAAGCGCCGATCTTCTCCCGCTCCGGCAACCGCAACAGCCGCCAGCCTGCTGTACGTGGCGACTGGCTGGGCTTTCGGGTCGCGCGCGACCTGTAACGGACCTCATGTGCGCCTGCATTCGACGAATGAAGCGGGCCGCCCTCACGGACACTGACGAGACTCACCATGACCCGCAAAACTGAAAGCCTCGCCCGGGAAACCCTGCGGATCCTCAAGCCGTTCTGGTGGCTGGTGGCGCTGTCGACCGTGCTGGGCATCGTCAGTGGCCTGAGCGTCACCGGCCTGCTGGCCACCATTAACAATGCGCTGAACATGCCTGGCGGACCTGATACGCATACCGCACTGCTGTTCGCCGGGCTGTGTGTGCTGACCCTGGCCTGCTCGACGCTGTCCAACCTGTCGACCAACTATGTCGGCCAGCGCGTGGTCGCCAACCTGCGCCGCGAGCTGGCGGCCAAGGTGTTGGTCGCGCCCATCGAGCAACTGGAGCGTTATCGCTCGCATCGCCTGATTCCAGTGCTGCTCAATGACGTCAACACCATCAGCACCTTCGCCCTGTCGGTCGCGCCGATGGTCATCTCGTTCACCGTCACCCTCGGCTGCCTGACCTATCTGGCGCTGTTGTCCTGGCAGATTCTGGCGCTGACCGTACTCACCGTGGTACTCGGCACTGGCGCGCAGTACCTGGCTCATGCGTTCGGCATGCGCAGTATTCTGGCCGCACGCAACAGCGAAGACGAATTGCAGAAGCACTACCAGGCGCTGTCCGCAGGCGCCAAGGAACTGCGTATTCAGCGCAAACGTCGTCAGCACATGCTCGACGAGAAGATTCATGGTGCCACCGAGCATATCTGCCGCTCGAACATTCGCGCCGCCAACATTTTCGTCAGTGCCGAAACCTTCGGTTCGATGCTGTTCTTTGCCGTGATCGGCATCGCCATCGCCTTCCAGGCCATGTGGCCGACCACTGAAAAGACCGTATTGGGCGGCTTTGTGCTGGTGATGCTGTACATGAAAGGCCCGCTGGAGCGCCTGATTACCGCCTTGCCCGGCATCAGCCGTGCGCAGATCGCCATGCGTCGCATCGCCGAGCTGTCGTGGAAGTTTTCCAATCCTGAACCGCATTTGCTGGTCAACGACCGCACCAATTCACTGGCCAATATGCAGACCCTGGAACTGCACAATTTGCGCTACAACTACCCGCCGGTCGAAGGCAGTGATGCGTTCCATCTGGGCCCGGTGGACCTGAGCATCAAACAGGGCGATATTGTATTTATCGTCGGTGAAAACGGCTGCGGCAAGACCACGTTGATCAAGTTGCTGCTCGGCCTTTACATGCCGCAACAAGGCGAGATTCGCCTGAATGGCAAGGCGGTCACCCCGGAAAATCTCGACGACTATCGCCAGCTGTTCACAACGATTTTTGCCGACTATTACCTGTTCGATGAGCCGCTGCATGGTCAGGCTGCGCTGCCGGAAGACGCCGGCAAGTACCTGGAGCGTCTGGACATCGCGCACAAGGTCAGCATCAAGGACGGCGCTTTTACCACCACCGACCTGTCCACCGGCCAGCGCAAGCGTCTGGCGCTGATCAATGCCTGGCTGGACGAGCGTCAGGTGCTGGTATTCGACGAGTGGGCCGCCGATCAGGACCCGGCGTTCCGCCGGGTGTTCTACACCGAATTGCTGCCGGAACTGAAGCAACAGGGCAAGACCATCATCGTCATCTCTCACGACGACCGCTACTTCTACATCGCCGATCAACTGGTGCGCATGCAGGCGGGCCAGATCCAGGTCGAGCAGGTGCTGAACGAGGCTGCTCCCGCCTGAATCAGCCGTCTTGAAACGCCCCGCCCGGCCGGTCCGCGAGCGGGGCTTTTTCTTTGCTGGCGAAGTCCTTCACGACCAGGCCGGATAGCCAAGCGCTATCTTTTTTCGGGATTTGTGAAAAATTCATTAAATAATCGTTAATCGCTTTCGTTCTCATTAACAGCGAACTGCGTGCACAGCCAATTTCCTGCCTGGTTCCCCATAAAAAAGTTGATCTCGCCTGCCCTGTCGATGGCTGACACAGGCTGCGCAGGCCTGAGCAACGCTCCCGATCGCCTTGCCGATACACACTGGAAAGAGCCAATTCATGCACAACCCGTCACGACTCACCCCGCTCAGCAAAGCGTTGATGCTCAGTCAGATGTTCCGCTCCCGGTCATCCATGGCGGCCATGGGCCTGGCACTTTGCATGCCGGTCGCAACGCAGGCACAGGAAGCCGCCGCAGAGGGCTCGACCACGTCGGGCACAGTCCATCTGGCACCGACCGCAATCGACTCGCAGTACCTGGGCACGACCACCGACGGCACCGGTTCGTACACCACCGGCGCAGTGAGTATTGGCAAGGGCGCGCCGCAATCGCTGCGTGAAACACCGCAGTCAGTGACCGTGGTGACTCGGCAGGTCATGGATGACAACAACCTCAACAGTCTGAGCAAGGTACTGGAAGACACCCCCGGCATAACGTTCCAGTACCGCAACTTTGGCGGCCACGTGTACACCTCGCGTGGCTTCTCGTTGCTGGCGGAGAGCTTCCTGGTCGACGGCGTTGGCGGGCAGGGCTATCAGGTCACCGGCTGGATGCAGCCGGACATGGCGATCTATGATCGCGTGGAAGTGCTGCGCGGTGCGTCCGGCTTGCTGGTCGGCGCAGGTCAGCCTGGGGGCGCGGTCAATCTGGTGCGCAAGCGCCCGACCGCCGATAACAAATTCTCGATCACCACCCGAGCCGGTTCCTGGGACCAGTACCGCGTCGACCTCGACGGCAGCGGCAAACTCAATGACTCAGGCACCCTGCGCGGGCGCATGGTCGCGGCCTACGATGACAGCGGTTCCTACCTGGACGGACGAGACAGCCGCACACCGCTGCTGTACGGCATCGTCGAAGCCGACGTGAGCGATGACACCACCCTGACCATGAGCCTGCGTCGTCAGGAGCAGGTCATCAACGGCTACTCGATCTATGGCCTGCCGCGCTACAGCACCGGCCAGTCACTGGGCCTGTCACGCTCGACCAACCTGGCGCAGAAGTGGAACCGCCATGAGAGCGACATGACCGAGGTGTTTACCGAAGTCGCGCATCGTTTTAATGACGACTGGATCAGCAAGACCTCGTTGACGTATTCGCAGGGTGGGTTTGATCAGAATATTGCGTATGCGCGAGGCACGGTAAACCCCACGACGCTGGCGGGCTCCAACTTTCAAGGCACACTGTTTCGCAAGGACGAGGTCGACAGTTTCGGTCTGAACAGTCAACTGGAAGGCAACTTCAACGCTTTCGGCCTTGAACATCAAGTGACCCTGGGTGCCGACTGGTCGAAGCAGGAGGCCAACACGCATCAGGCTACGGTGACGAGACGGACCGCGATCAACATCTTCGACGTCAACCAGAACGCTTTCGCCAAACCCGCGCGTCCGGCCTGGCAAACCGATATCGACACCACCGAAGAGCGCGCGGGCCTGTACGCCAACACGCGCATTCACCTGAGCGAACCGTTGAGTGTGGTACTCGGCACTCGCTTGAGCTGGTATGACTACAAGTACGATGTCAAAACCGGTGCAGCAAAGGATTACGAGTCCAAACAGACCCAGGAATTCACGCCGTTCGCGGGCCTGATCTACGACATCAACGACAGTTGGTCGTGGTACGCCAGCTATGCAGACATCTTCACGCCGCAAGCCAACTACGTCACTGCTGGTGGCTCACCGCTGGACCCAGCTATCGGCTCCAACTACGAAACCGGTTTCAAGGGTGAACTGTTCGACAAGCGCATGAACCTGTCGATGGCGCTGTTCTACATCAAACAGAAAGATGTGGCGGCTGTGGATCTCGCGGCTCTGGATAACTTTACAACCTGCCCTACCAGTTCCGACGGCTCCTGCTACTTGCAGGACGGCATCAGTCGCAGCAAGGGTATCGACGTCGAAGCCAGCGGCGAAGTGCTGCCGGGGCTGCAAGTGTTCGGCGGCTATACCTTCAACATGCTGCGCAACAACGGCGACTCGGATGTGGCGTACGAAACGCCGAAACACATGCTGCGCCTCAACACCAGCTACAACCTGCCGGGTGCCTGGAACCGCTTGACCCTGGGCGCTGGCGTATCGGTGGATTCGGGCTACGAAGTGCCGTCCAACAAAGAGCTGGGTGTCGCCGGTCGAGCCATCTGGGATGCCCGAGCGTCGTGGAAGCTGGATGAGAACTGGAAGGTGTCGCTCAACGCCGAAAACCTGTTCGACCGCAAGTACTACACCACCTCGATCGCCACCGACCGCTCCAACGTCTACGGCGAACCACGCAGCTACGTTCTGACGTTGCGCGGTGATTTCTGACCTGAGTCTGGCTCCGCAGATCGTGCCCCTGTGTGAGGAACGGTAATCTCAACTATCGTGCGACGCTCTGCGTCGCATGCCTTTCTGGACGCTCTGCGTCCGATCTGATGTGCGACCCGGTGTCGGCTTGTGATACAGACCACTGCGCACGACCAAACTGAGCAAATACATTATCCTTCACCCTCGCTTTCCACGAGTCACCCTCCCATGCAATCACCCTCCAACCGTCAGCGCACAGGGCGTGTGAAAACGCGTGGCCTGCGTATGGGCGGGATGGGACTGGTGTTGGCACTGGTTTTTCAGGGCGAGGCCCTCGCGGAAGAATTCGAGTTCGATATCCCCGCACAGGCCTTGAGCAGCGCCCTTAAAGAACTGGGGCGTCAAGGCGATCTGCAAATTCTCTACAACCCCGAGGACGTCAACGGCAAGCTCAGCAGCCCGGTGCACGGCAGGTTGACGCCTGAGCAGGCGACCATGGACCTGCTGAAAAAAGCCGGTGTGGCGCACAGCCTTGAAGCCAATACCCTAACCTTGGGCGTCGCAGCCTCGGCACCACCCATGAGCCTCAAACCGGTGACGATCAAGGGCAGTGAGTTCGGCATGAGCACCGAGGGCAGCGGCTCTTACGCGGCCTCCGGCATCAGCATCAACAAGACCTCGCAGTCATTGCGCGACACCCCGCAGTCGGTCACCGTCATCACCCGACAATTGATGGACGACAAGAACCTTACCGGCCTGGATGAAGTGATGGCGCAAACGCCCGGCATCACTTTTTCGCAACGCAATTTCGGCTCGCATGTGTTCAGCTCCCGCGGCTTTGCCCTAGAGGATGAAAGTTACACCATCGACGGCGTGGCAGGTCAGGGTTACAGCGTCACTGGCTGGATGACCCCTGATATGGAAATCTACGACCGCGTCGAAGTGCTGCGCGGCGCTGCCGGATTGCTGATCGGCGTGGGCAACCCCGGTGGCGCGGTCAATCTGGTGCGCAAGCGACCAACGGCCATACCGCAGTTTTCGATCACCACGCGCGCCGGCAGCTGGGACCAGTACCGCGTCGATCTGGACGGCAGCAGCAAGCTCAACGAGCAAGGCAGCGTTCGCGGGCGTTTCGTAACGTCTTACGAAGACCGTGGCACCTTCATCGACGGGCTGCAAAAAACCGCGCCGTTGCTGTACGGCATTCTGGAAACCGACCTGAGCGAAGACACCACCCTGACCCTCGGCCTGCGTCATCAAAGCGCGGACACAAAAGGCTTTTCGATTTTCGGCCTGCCCCGCTACAGCAACGGCAAGGCCATAGATCTACCGCGATCTACGTCTCTGGCTCAGGACTGGAACCGCCATCAGACCCGAACGGACGAAGTGTTCAGTGAGCTGGAAACCCGTTTTGACGAGCACTGGAGCGGTACGTTGTCGGCGACCCATTCGGAAGGCTCGTTCGATCAGAAAGTCGCCTACGCCCAAGGCACCATCGACCCTGCGACACAGAGCGGTTCGCGGCTGGTCAAAACCCTGTTTCGCTCGGACACGATTCAGAGCAACGGTGTCGATGGCCATCTGGACGGCCGCTTCGAAGCCTTTGGCCTGACTCATCAGTTGACGGTCGGCGGCAACGGGTCTGAGCAGAAACGCGATTCCCGCTACGCCACGGTCAACGCCAATCAGCCGCTGGACATTTTCAACGCCGACCACAACGCCATCGCAGAACCTGCGCGCCCGGCCTCGCGCAGCACTGACTACAGTGACAAGCGTTACGGCGTTTACAGCAACCTGCGCCTGAGCCTGACCGAGTCGTTGAGCCTGGTCATGGGCGGTCGAGTCAGTTGGTATGACTATCAGAGCCAGTCCGCAGGCGTGACCACCCGCGCCCGGGAGGACAACCAGGTCACGCCGTTCATGGGTGTGATCTACGATCTGGACAAGGACTGGTCGTGGTACGCCAGCTACACCGATATCTTTTTGCCGCAAAGCAGTTATCGCACGGCATCCGGCGCGTTTCTCGACCCGGCCATCGGTGCCAGCCATGAAACCGGTATCAAGGGCGAGCTGTTCGACAAGCGCCTGAACGTGTCTTTTGCACTGTTCTATGTGAAGCAGAAAGACGTGGCGGTCGAAGACGACGCCCATGCGGGCCAATGCCTCGGCAACGACGCTTACGGCACCTGCTATTTGAATGGCGACGTGCGGCGCAGCAAGGGTTTCGACATGGAGATCAGCGGCGAGCCGCTGCCCGGGTTGCAGACCATTGCCGGTTACACCTTCAACCTCACGCGTGGCAGCGACGGACAATCGATTTCGGCAGAAACGCCCCGGCACATGCTGCGCCTGTCCAGCAGCTACAACCTGCCCGGCAACTGGCGGCGGCTGACCGTTGGCGGCGGTGTCTCGGCGCAGAGCGGCTACTCGGAGCACGAGTCGACCCAGCCCATCGACAACCCCGGCCGCGCCATCTGGGACGCGCGAGCCTCATGGAAAATCGACGAGCACTGGTCGGTGGCACTCAACGGCAACAACCTGCTGGATCGTAAATACTACAAGGCCACCGGCGACATCGACCGCGGCAACTACTACGGCGACCCACGCAACTACGTATTGACCCTGCGTGGTGATTTTTAGCAGACCCGCGCTCGTTCCTTGCACTCGAGAGCGGACGCAGAGCGTCCAGAACCGCATGCCCACGTGGGCACGATAAGTGTGAGCCCGAACACTATCGTTGCACTCCAGCGTGGGAACGCCGTGTGTGAGGCTCTGCGTCACACGATCTGCGCCGCAACCCCGTCCAGTAACGCCTGCGCAATCACCACGTTGTCATGCCGCTGATCAATAATCGTCGAGCTGCGCAGCCCGTTCACCGAGCACTGTTCGAGCAGCACTGCTTCAGCTCGCGCAATCTGCCCGTGCTCACGGCTCTGCCCGGCCCACCAGCAGTCGGCCTGCACGTTGAGCTTTTTCAGGGTAAACGCCTGGCTCAACTGCGCATTTGATTCCAGCAGTTGGTAGCCGGTTTCGATCTCATCCTGCACGGCGATGTCCTGGAATATGCTGCGCAGGTGGTCGGCGTTGATTCCGGCCTCCCGTGCAACCTTGTCGACCACCCAGTCAATCACTTCGTCCTCGCTGGCCAGCGAATGCCGGGCTGTTTCGATCAGCCCCACAATCGTGTCTTCCTGCAAGCCCGGTACAAAGGCCTGCAAGCTCTTGATCAGGCTGTGGTAGTAGTTTTCGCCCTGTTTCTGCGTGGTGACTTCTGGCGCTTCCTCGACCCACTTCATCCCGACCGACGTAGGCAGTTGCGTGTCCACCAGCCCGAGGAAAGTCACCGTGTCGCCTTCCTCCTCAAGCACATGCGCCACCTCGATGGCCAGCGCTCCGCCCATCGACCAGCCCAGCAGGTTGTAAGGCCCGTGCGGCTGGGTCATGCGGATCTGTTCGACGTAGTAGTCGACCATTTCCTGCCAGGACGTATCGAACCAGCCCGGCACCACGTAGGCCTTGTTGACCAGCCCATAAACCCGACGGCTGTCGTTGAGTTTACCGGCCAGCGGGTAGTACGAGTACGTTCCGCCGCCGCCGGGTGGCAGGCAGAACAATGGCGTGTTGTCGGAACGGTTGGCGTTCATGGCGATGACCCCTGATTTGACCTTAGCCTCATCGGCACGCATGAAATCGGCCAGTTCACCGAGGGTCTGCATCAGCAGAAAATCATGCAGCTTGATGGAGATATCGAACGTCTCACGAATCCGCCCGGCCAGCGAAACCGCCAGCAACGAGTGCCCGCCCAGCGCAAAGAAGTTGTCGTTGAGCCCGACCCGCTCGACCTGCAACACCTGCTCCCAGAGCGCCGCCAGACGCTGTTCGAAGTCAGTACGCGGTGCGATGTAGCCCTGCTGCGACCGGGCTACGTCCGGTTTCGGCAGTGCGCGGCGATCCAGTTTGCCGTTGGCGGTCAGCGGCATCACATCAATAAAAACAAGGTATGTCGGCACCATGTAATCCGGCACATGAGCCTTGAGGTGCGCCTTCAAGGCTTCGCGCAAGCCTTGCGACTCGTGACCCGCCTCCGTCGCCACCAGATACGCCACCAATTGCTTGCCGGAAGGCCCATCGATGTCGATGACATTGGCTTCGCGCACAGCTGCATGCTCGTGCAGGCGCGCTTCGATTTCGCCCAGTTCGATACGCAGGCCGCGAATCTTTACCTGATGGTCGATACGCCCGGCGTACTCGATCACGCCCTCGTCACGATAACGCGCCAGATCGCCGCTGCGGTAGAGCCTGCCGCCGCCCTGCTCGTCGAACGGGTCCGGCACAAAACGCTCGGCGGTCAGCGCCGCCCGCTTGTGATAACCCCGCGCCAGACCGACGCCGCCCAGATACAGCTCTGCCGCAACGCCTTGTGCGGCAGGCAGCAAACCGTCGTCCAGAATGTGGGTTTTCAGGTTATCGATCGGCCGACCAATCGGCACGCTGAGCACGTCGTCGTTTGTGCAGGTCCAGTGGGTCACGTCGATTGCCGCTTCGGTCGGACCGTACAGATTGAATAACCCAACCTGCGGAAGACGCTTGAGCACCTGACCGGCCAGCTCGGCAGGCAGCGCTTCGCCGCTGCACACCACACGGCGCAGGCTGTCGCAGCGTTCTACCTGCGGGTGGGTCAGAAACGCCTGGAGCATCGACGGTACAAAGTGCAGCGTCGTGACCTGATGCTCGCGAATGGTCTGCACCAGCCGCTCGGGGTCGCGATGATCGCCCGGCAACGCTACCGCCAGACGTGCGCCGGTCAGCAACGGCCAGAAGAATTCCCAGACCGACACGTCGAAACTGAACGGGGTTTTCTGCAAAACGGTATCGGATTCGCTCAGCCCGTAGGCCTTTTGCATCCAGTGCAAACGGTTGACCAACGCACGATGGCTGTTGCCTGCACCTTTGGGCTTGCCGGTCGAACCGGAGGTGTAAATCACGTAAGCCAGATTCTGCGGATGAGTCAGATTGACCGGGTTGGCAGTGCTGTAACCCTCCAGCCAGTCGCCCTCCTGATCCAGACAAATACTCTGAACCTGAACCGGTATACGCTCCAGCAATGCCGATTGAGTCAGCAGCAAGGCAATCCCGCTGTCCTCCATCATGTACGCCAGCCGATCCTCGGGATAATCCGGGTCCAGCGGCACGTAAGCGCCACCGGCCTTGATGATCGCCAGCAAACCGATCACCAGTTCCAGGCTGCGCTCGACGCAAATCCCCACCAGCACGTCCGGGCCGACGCCTGCTTCGCGCAAGCGGTGCGCGAGCTGATTGGCGCGGGCGTTGAGTTGCGCATAGCTGATTTGCTCGGCAGCAAAGATCAGTGCCGGGGCATCGGGCGTGGCCACGACCTGAGCCTCGATCAGGCTGTGCAGGCAGTGTTCGCTCGGGAATTCAGCGGCGGTAGCGTTCCAGTCGCGGACAATCTGCTGCTGTTCGTGATCATCCAGCAACGCCAGTTCGCCAATCGCCGCCTGCGGATCCCGCACCAGAGCCTGCAAAACCTGGCGAAAATGCGCTGACAAGCGCGCCATCTGCGGCTCGCTGAAGTACTGACGCGCATAGCTGAAACGCAGCGACAGGGCTTCGCCCAAATTAACCACCAGGGTCAGCGGGTAATGAGTCTGTTCCTGCGTGTGCAGGCCGCCGAACACCAGCCCTTGCGGCGCGGACTGTTGCAGGGCCTCGGACACCGGGTAGTTTTCGAACACCAGAATGGTGTCGAACAGCGCCTCGCCAGCGCTGCGGGCCCAGCGTTGAATCTCGTACAGCGGTGTGTGTTCATGCTCACGCAGGGCGATGTTTTTCGCCTGCACCTGCTGCACCCAGGCCGCCACACACTGTTCCGGGCGAGGGCTGGCGATCACCGGCAACGTGTTGATGAACAGCCCCAGTTGCTCTTCGACGCCCGGCAAATCAGCCGGACGCCCGGCAACGGTCGCGCCGAAGGTCACGCTGGACTGGCCGGTGTAGCGTTGCAGCACCAGCAGCCAGGCCGACTGCACCAGCGTGTTGAGGGTGACACGCTGCTCGCGGGCAAACTCGCTCAATTGACGGGTGCTGTCGGCGTCGATCAGTTGCAGATAATCGCCATGCCCCTGCCCGCTATCAGGCGCTTTGAAGGCCTGAACCAGCCGCGTCGGCTCATCCAGTTCAGCAAGCTGGCCGGTCCAGAAACGCTCGCTGAGCCCGGCGTCCTGGCGTTGCAGCCATTCGATATAGTCACGATAACGGCTGACCTGCCTCGGCAGTGTCTGGCCGCTGTAGCGTTGCAACACTTCGCCCAGCAGGCGCGAGCTGCTCCAGCCGTCCATGAGAATGTGATGGCTGGTGTAGATCAATTGATGCGTCTGCTCGCCAGTGCGCAACACGGCCAGGCGCAGCAACGGCCCTTGGGCCAGATCGAAGCCCTGCTGGCGATCGGCGCTCGCCCAGTCGTCAACCCATTCGTTTGATTGCGCACGGGCATCCCGTTCGACAAACGGCATGCTGACATCGCGCAACACCACTTGCAGCGACTGCTGCAGATGGCTGACAAAACCGCTGCGCAGCACCTCATGGGCGTCCAGTGTCGCCTGCCAGGCGGCGCGGAAACGTGGCACGTCCAGCCCGCTGACCTCGACGCGCATCTGGTTGATGTAATTGCCCGCCTCCTGCTCGAACAGGGTGTGGAACAGCATGCCCTGCTGCATCGGTGCCAGCGGGTAGATGTCTTCGATCTGTCCGGCAGGGATCGGCAAACGGCTTAGCTGCGACTGGGTCAGGCGCGCCAGCGGGAAGTCCGACGGGGTAACGCCGGCCACGCCTTCGGTGGTGCAATGCGCAATCAACTGTTGCAGCTCAAGGGTGTATTCGTCGGCCAGCCGTTGCACGGTGTAACGTTCGAATACCGCGCCGCTGAAGGTCCAGCTCAGGCGCAGCTCGCCGCCGTAGACCTGACCATTGATGCTGAGCGGCGCCGCCAACGGCGCGTCGGCACTCTGCGACGCGCCGCTGCTGTCGGCCGACGGCGTGAACAGCGCGCCTTGTGCGTCAAAGCTGCCGTCGAACTGGCCCAGATAATTGAACACAATGCTGCCCTGAGGTAACGCCTGCAAGGTCTGCCGCGCCGACTCGCTGCCCAGATAACGTAACGCACCGTAGCCAATGCCCTTGTCAGGCACTGCGCGCAATTGCTCTTTGATGGTCATGAGCGAATCGGCCAGCGTGGTCTGTGGGGTAAGCCTGACCGGGTACAGGTTACTGAACCAGCCCACCGTGCGGGTGATGTCCAGCGCCTCGAACAGGTCTTCGCGGCCATGCCCTTCCAGACGAATCAGCGCATGCGGCTGCTCGGTCCAGCGACTGACAACCCGCGCCAGCGCAGTCAGCAGCAGGTCATTGATCTGCGTGCGGTAAGCCGCGGGGGCGTCTTGCAGCAGTTGCCGGGTCAGCTCGCCATTCAGTTGCGTGACCACTGACAGCGCGTGTTTTTGTTGCTGGCCGCCGTGTGGATGATCACACGGCAAGGCGTCACTGACGTCCTGCAACTGCGCCTGCCAGTAACCCAGCTCCTGCTCCAGCGCCGGGCTCTGCGCATAGGCCTGCAACTGCTCGGCCCAGCTTTTCAGCGAGCTGGTTTTCGCCGGGAGCGCCGCAGGCCGACCTGCCGCGATGGCGAGATACGCCTGTTGCAGGTCTTCCAGCAATACTCGCCATGAAACCCCGTCCACCACCAGATGATGAATCACCAGCAACAGGCGTTGTTCGCCCTGCGGCAGATTGACCAGTACCGCACGCAGCAACGGGCCGTTTTTCAGGTCCAGGCTGCGTGGTGCTTCGTCGGCCAGTTCGGCCAGTCGCTCGACGCTGTCCAGTTCATGGGTCCACAGCACGTCACGCGTGTTTAAAGCGCCGAACGTGGCTTGCCAAACGTCGTTTTGCCGAGTGAAACCGAGGCGCAGTGCATCATGCTGTTCGATGAGCGCGGTGAGTGCCGCCTGCAGGTGGGCCGCATCCAGCATTTGCAGGGGCTTGAGCATCAGCGCCTGATTCCAGTGCTGACGCTGGGGGATCTCCAGCTCGAAGAAGCGCGCCTGAATCGGCAGCAACGGCAGGACTCCGCTGGCCTGTTCCAGCACAGCGGCGGGCTTTTTCTCGATCAATTTAGCCACAGAAGCCAACTGACCGATGGTCTGTTTTTCAAACAACTGCTTGGGGCTGAGCTTGATGCCCTGGCGCTTGGCGCGAGCGATGATTTGCAGGCTGAGGATCGAATCGCCCCCCAGTTCGAAGAAGTTGTCGGTGCTGCCGACCTGCTCCAGCTTGAGTACATCGGCCCAGACCGCAGCGAGTTTTTCCTCGATCTCGCCGACCGGCGCGGTGTACCGCTGTTTGACCACACCCAGCCTGGGCAAGGCGCGCTTGTCGAGCTTGCCATTGGCGGTCAGCGGCAACCTGTCCAGCAGCAGGATCTGCGCAGGCACCAGGTATTCCGGCAGGCGTGCCGCCAGTTGCTCGCGTAGCTGCTCAACATTGAGGCTCGCACCGGCTGCCGCGACGCAATACGCCACCAGTTGCAGACGTGTCGCGTCGCTTTCCAGCGGCTGGGCCAGCACTACGGCTTCGGCCACGTTGTTCAGGGTTTGCAGCAACTGGCCGACTTCGCCCGGTTCGACCCGGTAACCGCGAATTTTCACCTGATCATCAGCACGGCCCAGGTACTCCAGCACGCCATCCACCCAGCGCGCACGGTCGCCTGCCCGGTACAGGCGCTGACCATTGGCATCCGGGTCCGGCACGAAGCGTTCGGCGGTCATCGCCGCACGGCCCAGATAACCCTGCGCCAGCCCTTGACCGCCCAGATACAGCTCGCCCGCCACCCGCTCGGCGACCGGGTTCAGATAGGCGTCGAGCACTCGCGCCTTGCCGTTGGCCAGCGGTTGGCCGACCGGCACGCTGCGGCAGCCACTCAGACGCTCGGCCACTTCATGGGTGAGGATGCCGACCGTGGTTTCGGTCGGGCCGTAGTGATTGACGATGCGGCAGCCCGGTTTCAACGCGCGGACCTGTTCGATCAACGCCCACGAGCTGGCCTCGCCCCCGAGAATCAGTAACTGGCTCGGCAGCACGTCGGCCGGGTTGGCAGCTTGCAGCAAGCCCTGCAAATGGCTGGGCACGATCTTCAAGACGTCGACCTGATGCTCGGCCATGTAGCGGGCGAAACCATCAGGGTCGAACGCCTGCTCGTGGGACAGCAGGTGCAGCGGGCGACCGGAGGCCAACGCACCGAACAGCAACGTATGGCCCAGGTCCGCCGCAACCGTCGAGACCATCGCCATGCTCGCGCCGTCCTTCAGCGACAGGCGCTCAAGCACGCCCTGCACATAGTTGGCCAGCGCACCGTGGCTGATCACCACGCCCTTGGGCTGCCCGGTGGAGCCAGAGGTGTAAACGATGTAAGCCGCTTGCTCGGCCATGACCTGAACGTTCAGCGCACCGCTGTCGACATCGGCCCACAACGTGGCATCGAAAGCCAGCACCGGGCACACGCCAAGCTGCGCGGCCTTGTCATCGTCGGGTGCATGAATCAGCAACACGGCGCCGCTGTCACGGGCCAGCTGTTGCAGGCGCTCGGCAGGTTGTGCGCTGTCCAGCGGCAGGTACACCGCGCCCAGTTTCAGCACCGCCAGCAGGCTGACCACCCATTCCACAGAGCGATCCAGGCACAGCGCAACGGTCATGCCCGGGTTGATGTCCTGTGCGTGCAGGTAGCGGGCGAACTGGTTACTGCGTCTTTCAAGTTCGTCAAAGCTCAACACCTGCTGGCCAACGCGCAAGGCGGTGTTGTCGCCACCCGCTTCAAGGCCCTGTTGCCAAAGGCTGAGAAAATCGTCACAGGCAAAATCAGTGGTTTGCTCAATGCCGGGCAACAAGACCGTTTGCGGCCGGTCGGCCAGACGCTGATCAGCATCCACGACCAGTGCTTGCAGCACGCCACGCAGCGCGTCGGCCATGCGTTCGATGGTCTGCGCCTCGAACAGGTCGGTGGCGTAGGTGAAATAGCCGCGAATACCGCCCGGCGTATCGTTAAAGTCAAAGGCCAGATCAAAGCGCGCATCACTGCTGCCCATCGGAAACTCGTCGACGGTCAGCCCCGACACGCTTTGCCCACTGTCATCAGCGCTCAGCACGTGCTGATTGATCTTGAACTGGAACAGCGGGTTGTGGCCCAGGTTGCGTTCCGGGGCCAGCGCATCCACCAGATGTTCAAAGGGCAGTTCCTGATGCGACTGGGCCCCGGTGACCACCTGTTTCACCTGATCCAGCAGCTCAGCAAAGCTCTGCCGCTCGTCCACCTGAACGCGCAGCACCTGGGTGTTGATAAAGAAGCCGATCAGGCCTTCCAGTTCGCTGCGGGTGCGCCCGGCATTGGGCGCGCCGATGCGAATGTCGGCTTGGCCGCTGAAGCGCGACAGCATCACCGACAGCGCTGCCAGCATCAGCATGAACACGGTCTGGCCATTGTTGCGCGCCTGGATTTTCAGCTGTGCGGACAGTTGTTCCGGCAGGTCGACACGCACAGTCGCCCCGCGCTGGCTCGGTTGCAGCGGACGCTCGTGATCCAGCGGCAACGTCAGCAGCGGATGTTCGCTACCCAATTGCTGTTTCCAGTAATCCAGTTGTCGCTCGCCCTCCCCGGCCTCCAGCCAGGCGCGTTGCCAGATGGCGTAGTCGGCGTACTGAATCGCCAGCGCAGGCAATTGCGCGGGCTGCCCGGAAACTTGTGCCTGATACAGCTGCACCCACTCACGAATCAGCACTTCACCAGACCAGCCATCGGACACCACGTGATGCATGCACACCGTCAGGACGTGCTCGGTTTCGCTCAGTTGGAACAGTTTGACCCGCAGCAGCGTGCCACTCAGCAGGTCAAAGGGCTTTTGCAGCTCCGCACGCACCTGACGTTCGATGTCGGCGGGCTGAGTCGAGGCGAATTCAAGGGCGACAGTCGCCTGCTCAAGAATCTCCTGATAAAACGCGCCCTCTTCGGACACAAAGCGGGTGCGCAGGGTTTCGTGGCGCTGCACCAGTTGATCCAGCGCGGCGCTCAATGCCTGCCGGTCCAGCGGGCCGTTGAGGCGCACGGCCATGGGCACGTTGTAAGCGGCGTTGTCCGGTTCCATCTGCCAGAGAAACAGCATGCGCTGCTGGGCGTAGGACAGCGGGATACGCGCTGCGGCATGCCGGGTCACGGCGATAGGCAGCAGCTTGAAGCTCTGCCCGGTCTCGTGCATTTTGGCGAGGATCTGGCGGCGCTGTTCAACGGGCAACTCCGTAAAACGCTGGGCGATACGCTCTGCTGCAGACTTGTCCATGTCAGATACCCGCCATTTCATTCATCATTTTTTCGATATCGGACAAGCCGTCCTCGGTCAGCGACAGGCCACTGCTGGCGAAAGCCTGAATAAATTCGTTCAATTGCGGTTTCTCGAAAATCAGGCGCAGCGGGATGTCGATCCCAAGGCCGGTGTGGATTCTGGAAATCAGTTGCGTCGCCAGCAATGAATGGCCGCCCAGTTCGAAGAAATCATCGCTCAGCCCGACACGCTCGACTTTCAGCACATCGGCCCAGATCGCCGCCATCTGCTGTTCCTGGTCAGTGGATGGCGCGACGTACTGGCGCTGTAACTGGCTGGCGTCCGGTTTCGGCAGGGCCTTGCGATCCAGCTTGCCATTGGCGCTCAGTGGCATGCTGTCCAGGACAATGAAATGGGTCGGCACCATGTAATCGGGCAACGATTCCTTGAGATGCGCCTTGAGCGCATCACGCAGTTGATCGCCGCTGTGCTCAGCCACCAGATACGCCGCCAGTTGCTTGCCGGACGGGCCGTCGACGTCGATAACCACCGCTTCGTGAACGCTGTCGTGCTCCAGCAGGCTGGCTTCGATTTCGCCCAGTTCGATACGCAGACCACGAATCTTCACCTGATGGTCGATACGTCCGGCGTACTCGATCACGCCCTCGTCGCGATAACGCGCCAGATCGCCGGTGCGGTACAGCCTGCCGCCGCCCTGCTCGTCGAACGGGTCCGGCACAAAACGCTCGGCGGTCAGCGCTGCACGCTTATGATAACCCCGCGCCAGACCGACGCCGCCCAGGTACAGCTCTGCCGCAACGCCCTGTGCGGCAGGCAGCAAACCGTCGTCCAGAATGTGGGTTTTCAGGTTATCGATGGGGCGACCAATCGGCACGCTAAGCACATCGTCGGTGCTGCAAGTCCAGTGGGTCACGTCGATAGCCGCTTCGGTCGGACCGTACAGATTGAATAACCCCACCTGTGGCAGACGCTTAAGCACCTGACCGGTCAGCTCGGCAGGCAGCGCTTCGCCGCTGCACACCACTCGACGCAGGCTGTCACAGCTTTCCACCTGCGGATGGGTCAGAAACGCCTGGAGCATCGACGGCACAAAGTGCAGGGTCGTGACCTGATGCTCGCGAATGGTCTGCACCAGTCGCTCGGGATCGCGATGATCGCCCGGCAACGCTACCGCCAAGCGAGCGCCGGTCATGAGCGGCCAGAAGAATTCCCAGACCGACACGTCGAAGCTGAACGGGGTTTTCTGCAAAACGGTATCGCTGCCGCCCAGCCCGTAGGCCTTTTGCATCCAGTGCAAGCGGTTGACCAACGCACGATGGCTATTGCCCGCGCCCTTTGGCTTGCCGGTCGAACCGGAGGTGTAAATCACGTAAGCCAGATTCTGCGGATGAGTCAGGTTGACCGGGTTGGCAGTGCTATAACCCTCCAGCCAGTCGCCCTCCTGATCCAGGCAAATGCTCTGAACCTGAACCGGCAGGCGTTCCAGCAATGCGCTTTGGGTCAGCAGCAAGGCAATCCCGCTGTCCTGCATCATGTACGCCAGCCGATCCTCGGGATAATCCGGGTCCAGCGGCACGTAAGCGCCACCGGCCTTGATGATCGCCAGCAAACCGATCACCAGTTCCAGACTGCGCTCGACACAGATGCCCACCAGCACGTCCGGGCCGACGCCTGCTTCGCGCAAGCGGTGCGCGAGCTGATTGGCACGGGCGTTGAGTTGCGTGTAGCTGAGTTGCTTGGCAGCAAAGATCAGCGCCGGGCATCGGGCGTGGCTGCTACCTGCGCTTCGATCAGGCTGTGCAGGCAGTGTTCGCTCGGGAACTGCGCAGCCGTGGCGTTCCAGTCGCGGACAATCTGCTGCTGTTCGGCAGCGTCGAGCATCGGCACGTCGGCGATGCGCTGGCTGACATTGGTGCAGATGGCCTGCAACAACGCCAGCCAGTGTCCGGCCATGCGCTCGATGGTGCTGCGCTCGAACAGCGCGGTGGCGTAGGTCAGGCCTGCGCTCAGGCCGCCGTCATGCTCGGCGGTGTTCAGGGTCAGGTCGAACTGCGCCGGATAGTTCTCCGACACCAGCGCTTCAACCTGCAAGCCCGGCAGTGCGCGCACTTCGGCGCTGGCCTGACTCTGGTGGTTGAACATCACCTGAAACAGCGGGCTGTGGCTGAGGCTGCGTTGTGGCTGCAAGGCTTCGACCAGTTGTTCGAACGGCAGCTCCTGATGCGCCTGGGCTTGCAGCGCGGTGTGTTTGACCTGTTGCAGCAGCTCGCTGAAGGTGGTTTGCAGATCAAACCCGGCGCGCAATACCTGGGTGTTGACGAAGAAACCGATCAGGCCTTCGGTTTCTGCACGGGTGCGGTTGGTAATCGGCACGCCAACGCGAATGTCCGGCTGACCGCTATGACGGTGCAGCAGGGTCTGGAACGACGCGAGCAACAGCATGAACAGTGTGACGCCCTGCTGCCGCGCGGCCTGTTTCAAGTCAGCGATCAGCGCGGGCGCAAGCTCGATTGTCAGCCGCGCACCGGCATGGCTTTGCACGGGCGGGCGTGGATGATCGGCGGGCAGCTCCAGAATCGGTTGCTGGTCGCCCAGTTGCTGCTTCCAGTACTCCAGCTGACGCGCCTGCTCACCGGCCTCCATCCAGTTGCGCTGCCACAGCGCATAGTCGGCGTATTGCATGTCTAATTCGGCGAGCAGCACCTCACGGCCCTGACTGTAGCCTTCGTACAAGCGCACCAGCTCATCGACCATGATCGGCATCGACCAGCCATCGGAGACGATATGGTGCTGGGTCAGGATCAGCACGTGCTCGTCAGCAGCCAGATTCAACAGGCGGACCCGCAACAGCGGCCCGTGCTCCAGATCGAACGGGCGTTGCATTTCCTGCTGCACGCAGGCTTCAAGGGTCTGCCCCGCGGGCACGTTTTCGACTGTCAGGGTCAGGGCGCGTGGCGCATGGACAACCTGCACCGCCTGCTCGCCCTGCTGGCGAAAGGTCGTGCGCAGGGTTTCGTGACGGGCGATCAGCGCGCTGAAACTGTGCTCCAGCGCCGCGATGTCCAGCGAGCCGCTCAGGCGCAGGGCCGCAGGAATGATGTAAGCCGTGCTTTCAGGATCAAGCTGCCAGAGAAACCACTGGCGCTGCTGTGCATAGGAAAGGCCCAGCGGCTGAGCGCGATCGGCCTTGACGAAGCGTGGCGCGTCATTGCCCTGCCCATTGCCCGCCGCCTGCGCGAAGGCCGTCAGATCGCGCGCTTCGAACAGGTCGCGTAACGACAACTCGACGTCCAGTTGCTGACGAATACGCGAGATCACCTGAGTAGCCAGCAACGAATGGCCGCCGAGTTCGAAGAAGTTGTCGCCGCGCCCCACCTGCTCGACCTTGAGCACATCGGCCCAGACCGCCGCCAACTGTTCCTCCAGCTCGCCTTGTGGCGCGACGTAGGCCGCCTGCAACTGGCTGGCATCCGGCGCAGGCAGCGCGTTGCGGTCCAGCTTGCCGTTGGCGGTCAGCGGCATGTGGTCGAGGAAGATGAAGTGGGTCGGCACCATGTAATCCGGCAGATGTGCCCGGAGTTCGGCTTTCAGCGTTTCACGCAGCGTGTGCTGATCCTGATCAGGCTGGGTCGGCAGCAGATACGCCGCCAATTGCCCATCCAGCGCCAGCACGATCACTTCGCGTACTGCCGGGTGCGCTTGCAGCCGCGCTTCGATTTCGCCCAGTTCGATACGGAAGCCACGGATCTTCACTTGGTGGTCGATACGCCCGGCGTACTCGATGGTTCCGGCAGCGCGATAACGCGCCAGGTCGCCGGTGCGGTACAGACGGCCGCCGTCGCTGGAGAACGGGTCGGGCACAAAGCGTTCGGCGGTCAGCGCGGCGCGGTGGTGATAACCCCGCGCCAGACCGGCATGGCCGATGTGCAGTTCGCCGCTGCAACCCTGGGCAACCGGGTTGAAATCAGCGTCCAGCACGTACCACGACAGGTCCGCAATCGCCTCGCCAATCGGGCTGGCCGGGTGTTGTGTGTCGGCCTCGCTTATCGGTCGGTAAGTAACATGCACGGTGGTTTCGGTGATGCCGTACATGTTGATCAGTTGCGGCGCCTGATCGCCGAAACGTTCGAACCAGGGTGTCAGGCTGGCAACGTCCAGCGCTTCGCCGCCGAAGATGACTTTCTGTAACGGCATCGGCAACGGCGAATCGCAGGCCACGCGCATCAACTGCTTGAACGCCGACGGTGTCTGGTTGAGCACCGTGACCTGCTGTTCAACCAGCAAGGCATGAAACGCTTCCGGCGAACGGGTCACGTCGCGGGGCACGATCACCAGTCGACCGCCATGCAGCAACGCGCCGAATATTTCCCAGACCGAGAAATCGAAGGCAAAGGAATGGAACAGCGTCCAGACGTCTTTTTCGCTGAAAGCAAACCAGTCGTCGGTGGCAGCAAACAGGCGCATCAGGTTGTGCTGGGTCAGCAAGGTGCCTTTGGGTTTGCCGGTAGAGCCGGAGGTGTAGATCACATAAGCCAGATTGTCCGGCGAGGTCTGGTTCGGCAGGTTTTCCGTGCTGTAACCGTCCAGTGCCTCCGCCAGGTCAAAGGTCTGAACGTGTGCAGGAATCGGTAACCGCTCAAGCAAATGCGCCTGAGTCAGCAACAACTCGATACCGCTGTCCTGCATCAGAAAGCTCAGACGGTCCTGCGGATAATCCGGGTCCAGCGGCACGTACGCGCCACCGGCCTTGAGGATCGCCAGCAAGCCCACAATCATCTCCAGACTGCGTTCGGCGGCCAAACCGACGCGAACATCCGGGCCGACGCCCTGCGCCCGCAGTTTATGGGCCAACTGGTTGGCGCGGCGGTTGAGCTGTTGATAGCTCAGTTGCTCGGCAGCGAAACTCAGGGCGATGGCCTGTGGCGTGCGCTCGGCCTGGGTTTCGATGCGCTGATGGGCGCACTGCTCGCTCGGGTAGAACGTTAGGTTCTGATTCCAGTCGCGCAGGGTGTTCTGCTGCTCTTCAACGCTCAGCAACGGCAGGTCAGTGATGCGCTGATTGACGTCGCGGCACATGCCGTTCAGCAGGTTGCGCCAATGCCCGGCCATGCGCTCGATGGTTGCGGCGGCGAACAGGTCGGTGGCATAGGTCAACGAGGCGGCAAGGCCATTCTGGCGTTCGCAGGTGTCCAGCGTCAGGTCGAACTGCGCGGTGTGTTTGTCTGACACCTGATAGTCCAGGCGCAGACCGGCTAGCTCGCGGGCCTGATTGTGGCCTTCGCTCTGGTGGTTGTAGGCGACCTGAAACAACGGGCTGCGGCTCAGGTCGCGCTGCGGCTGCAAGGCTTCGACCAGTTGTTCGAACGGCAGGTCCTGATGGGCCTGCGCCTGCACGGCGGTGTGTTTGATCTGTTGCAGCAAGTCGGCGACGGTGGTCTGCGCGGCGAACTCGGCCTTGAGTACCTGGGTGTTGACGAAGAAACCGATCAACCCCTGGGTTTCGCTACGCGTGCGATTGGCAACCGGCACACCGACGCGTATATCGGCCTGACCGCTGTAGCGGTGCAGCAGCGTTTGCAACGAAGCCAGCAACAGCATGAACAGAGTGATGCCCTGCTGACGTGCCAGTGCCTTGAGGTTGTTCAGCAGCGCGGCGTCGAGCTCGACATTCAGCCGTGCGCCTTCGTAACTGCGCAGCGCCGGGCGCGGTCGATCAGTGGGCAGTTCCAGAATCGGCTGTTGTTCGCCCAGTTGCTGCGTCCAGTAATCCAGTTGGCGTTCCTGCTCGCCCATTTCCAGCCAGTTGCGCTGCCAGAGGGCGTAGTCGGCGTACTGGATCGGCAACGGTGCCAGTTCGGCCTCGCGGCCCAGCGTGGCAGCCTGATAGCACTGCATCAGCTCGTCGACCATGATCGGCATCGACCAGCCATCGGAGACAATGTGGTGCTGGGTCAGCACCAGCACATGTTCCTGCTCGCTCAGCCTGAGCAGCCTGATCCGTAACAGCGGCCCGTGCTGTAAATCGAAAGGCCGCTGGACTTCCTGATCCACATAGCGCTCGACCGTTTCGCCAGCCGCCAGTTGATCGACACCCAGCGCGAAAGGCGACGCCGGATGCACTACCTGCAACGCCTCATCGCCCTGCTGTTCGAAGGTGGTGCGCAAGGTTTCGTGACGTTCGATCAGTTGTTCGACGCTGCGCCGCAGCGCCTCGACATCCAGCGCGCCATGCAGGCGCAGCGCCAGCGGAATGTTGTAGGCCGCGCTGTGCGGCTCCAGTTGCCAGATGATCCATTGCCGCTGCTGTGCATACGAGAGCGCAGACGGTGCCTGCGTCTCGCGCCTGGCAATTGGCGTGACCCCGTAGAGATTCACCCCCTGGCGCTTGAGCAGGATCGCCAGCGCCTTGCGTTCACGGGCGGACAGCGATTTAACGGAGTCAAGCAACTGTTGCACTGGGGTCTCTCCTGCTAAGCAATCAAATTATCAATTTCCTCCGCTGATAAACGTTTGAGTGCCTCCAGCGATTTAGTCAATTCGTCCAGTGCATGGTCACTTTCGCCATTTTTTTCTTGCAGCGTGGCGCAGAAGTCCGCCAGCACAGGCTGTTCGAACAGAGCCTTGAGGCTGACCTCGCGCTGCAACTGTTCGCGTACTCGCACCAGCATCTGCACCGCCAGCAGCGAATGCCCGCCGAGTTCGAAGAAATTGTCGTTGCGCCCCACCTGCTCGACTTTCAGCACATCGGCCCAGACCGCCGCCAACTGTTCCTCCAGCTCACCTTGTGGCGCGACGTAGGCCGCCTGCAACTGGCTGGCATCCGGCGCAGGCAGCGCGTTGCGGTCCAGCTTGCCGTTGGCGGTCAGCGGCAGGTGATCAAGGACGATGAAGTGGGTCGGCACCATGTAATCCGGCAGATGTGCCCGGAGTTCGGCTTTCAGCGTTTCACGCAGCGTGTGCTGATCCTGATCAGGCTGGGTCGGAACCAGATACGCCACCAATTGCCCATCCAGCGCCAGCACGATCACTTCGCGTACTGCCGGGTGCGCTTGCAGCCGCGCTTCGATTTCGCCCAGTTCGATACGGAAGCCACGAATTTTCACTTGGTGGTCGATACGCCCGGCGTACTCGATGGTTCCGGCAGCGCGATAACGCGCCAGGTCGCCGGTGCGGTAAAGACGACCGCCATCGTTGGAAAACGGGTCTGGCACAAAGCGCTCGGCGGTCAGCGCTGCGCGGTGGTGATAACCCCGCGCCAGACCGGCGTGACCGATGTGCAGTTCGCCGCTGCAACCCTGAGCTACCGGGTTGAAATCAGCGTCCAGCACGTACCACGACAGATCCGGAATCGCCTCGCCAATCGGGCTGCCCGGGCTTTGTGTGTCGGCCTGGGTTATAGGCCTGTAAGTGACATGCACGGTGGTTTCGGTGATGCCGTACATGTTGATCAGTTGCGGCGTCTGATCGCCGAAACGTTCGAACCAGGGTGTCAGGCTGGCAACGTCCAGCGCTTCGCCGCCGAAGATGACTTTCTGTAACGGCATCGGCAACGGCGAATCGCAGGCCACACGCATCAGCTGTTTGAACGCCGACGGTGTCTGGTTGAGCACCGTAACCTGCTGTTCAACCAGCAAGGCATGAAACGCTTCCGGCGAACGGGTCACGTCGCGGGGCACGATCACCAGTCGACCGCCATGCAGCAACGCGCCGAAGATTTCCCAGACCGAGAAATCGAAGGCAAAGGAATGGAACAGCGTCCAGACGTCTTTTTCGCTGAAAGCAAACCAGTCGTCGGTGGCAGCAAACAGGCGCATCAGGTTGTGATGAGTCAGCAAGGTGCCTTTGGGTTTGCCGGTCGAACCGGAGGTGTAGATCACATAAGCCAGGTTGTCCGGCGAGGTCTGGTTGGGCAGGTTTTCGGCGCTGTAATCATTCAGCGCGTCAGCCAGATCCAGCGTCTGCACCTGCTCTGGAATCGGTAACCTCTCAAGCACATGCGCCTGAGTCAGCAACAACTCGATACCGCTGTCCTGCATCAGAAAGCTCAGACGATCCTGCGGATAATCCGGATCCAGCGGCATGTACGCGCCACCGGCCTTGAGAATCGCCAGCAAGCCCACAATCATCTCCAGACCACGCTCGGCAGCCAGCCCGACGCGAACATCCGGGCCGACGCCCTGCGCCCGCAGTTTGTGGGCCAGCTGGTTGGCGCGGCGGTTGAGCTGCTGATAGCTCAGTTGCTCGGCAGCGAAACTCAGGGCGATGGCTTGCGGGGTACGTTCAGCCTGGGTTTCGATACGTTGATGGGCGCACTGCTCGCTCGGATATCGCTGCACGCTCTGCGTCCAGGCGACGGGCAGTGCCAGTTCGCCGAGACGCGTCGTTGCCGATGCACTGAGGCTTTGCAGCAGATGATCGAAATGCGCCGCGAGTTGCAGAATGCCTTCGGCACTGAAGTGTTGCCGGTCGTAGCTGAAACGTACCGACAGCACGTCATTGGCCTCGACCACCAGGGTCAGCGGGTAATGCGCCTGTTCCTGATTGCGCAGGCCACTGAAGACCAGGCCGTCCGGCGCACGCTGCAAGGCCTCGGACATCGGGTAGTTTTCGAACACCAGAATGGTGTCGAACAACGCCTCGCCACTGTGACGCGCCAAGCGCTGAATGCTGTAAAGCGCTGTGTGTTCATGCTCGCGCAGGGCGATATTTTTCGCCTGCACTTGCTGCACCCAGTCGCCGACGGTCTGTTCCGGACGCGGGCTGGCGATCACTGGCAGGGTGTTGATGAACAACCCCAGTTGTTCCTCGACGCCCGGCAGGTCAGCCGGACGTCCGGCCACCGTAGCGCCGAACGTCACGCAGCTCTGGCCGGTGTAGCGTTGCAGCAGCAACAACCATGCGGATTGCACCAGCGTATTGAGGGTCACGCGCTGCTCGCGGGCGAACTCGCTCAAACGTCGGGTGCCGTCGGCATCGATCAACTGGATGTAGTCGCCGTAGCCCTGCCCTTCTGCGCAAGACTTGAACGCTTGCAACAGGCGGGTCGGCTCATCCAGTTCGGCCAGTTCTGCGGTCCAGAAGCGCTCGCTGAGCGCGACGTCCTGCTGCTGCAGCCATTGAATGTAATCGCGATAACGTCCTGCCTGTTTCGGCGGCGTATGGCCGCTGTAGCGTTGCAGCACTTCGCCCAGCAGGCGCGAGCTGCTCCAGCCGTCCATCAAGATGTGATGGCTGGTGTAGACGAGTTGCCAGCTGTCAGCGGCCGTGCGTACCACCGCCAGACGCAACAGCGGCCCCTGCGCCAGATCGAAGCCCTGTTGACGATCGGCCTGCGCCCAGTCGTCCAGCCAGCTTCCCGGGTTGCCACGCGCATCCAGCTCGACAAAAGGCAGCGTCACCTGACGCTGTACCACTTGCAGCGACTGTTCGCTCTGACTGAAAAAGCGGCTGCGCAGCACGTCGTGACTATCGACCGCTGCCTGCCACGCGCTCTGGAAGCGCGGCACATTCAGCCCGGTGACAGTTACCCGCAACTGATTGATGTAATTGCCCGCGCCCTCTTCGAACAGCGAGTGGAACAGCATGCCCTGCTGCATCGGCGACAGCGGGTAAATGTCGTCGATTTCGACCGCAGCAATCGGCAGCGCGTCGAGTTGCGTCTGGGTCAGACGCGCCAGCGGGAAGTCCGATGGCGTGACGCCCTGATGCCCGGCCAGGCAGTGCTCAATCAACGTGGTCAGCGCCTGCTCGTAACGGCGCGCCAGGGTGTCGATGGTCGAGGCCTGATACACCTCGCGGCTGAAGCTCCAGTCCAGTTGCAACTGACCGTCGAACACTTGGCCGTTAAGGCTCAGCCAGTTGCCTAGCGGGCCGTCTTCGCACAGCGCAGTACCGACACTGTCGGCGCTCGGCACAAACAACGTGCCTTCGCGCTCGTTGAAGCTGCCGTCAAACTGGCCTAAATAATTGAACGTCACCCGCGCCTGTGGCAAAGCCTCGAGTTGCTGCGCAAAACCCGGATCCCCCATGTAGCGTAATACGCCGTAACCAATGCCTTTGTTCGGCACCGCGCGCAACTGTTCCTTGATGCCACACAGGCTTGCACCCGGCGCGACTTGCGGCGTAAGGCGGACCGGGAACAGGCTGCTGAACCAACCCACGGTACGGCTGAGATCGATATCCTCAAACAGGTCTTCGCGGCCGTGGCCTTCCAGCTGGATCAGCACCGACGACTGCTGGCTCCACTCGCACAGCACTTGTGCCAGCGCCGTCAGCAGCAAGTCGTTGACCTGTGTGCGGTAGGCGGCAGGCGCGACTTTCAGCAGTTTGTGGGTCAGGTCCTTGCTCAGCCACGACGACGCATGGGCCGCGTCGCGATTACGCATCGTGCCCTCGGGCTTGTCACGCGGCAGCGGCTGATCATCGCCCTGCAAGGCGCGCAGCCAGTATTCACGCTCGGCGGCCAGCGTTGCGCCGCTCGCGTAGTGTTGCAATCGCTCGGCCCAGTACTTGAGCGACGTGGTTTTGGCCGCCAGCGCCAGCGGCTGGCCTGCCGCCAGGGCGACGTAGGCCTGTTGCAAGTCTTCCAGCAACAGCCGCCAGGACACGCCGTCCACCGCCAGGTGATGGATGACCAGCAACACGCGTTGTTCACCTTGCGGCAGGTTGACCAGTACCGCACGCAGCAACGGGCCGTTTTTCAGGTCCAGGCTGCGTTGCGCTTCAGTGGCCAGTTCCGGCAGGCGCTCAATGCTGTCCAGTTCATGAATCCAGAGCAGGTCGCGGGTGTTCAGCGCGCCGAATGTGGCTCGCCACTGGCCATCTTGCTGGGTGAAACCGAGGCGCAGCGCGTCGTGCTGTTCGATCAGCGCGGCCAGTGCAGCTTGAAGGTGAGTCGCATCCAGCGTTTGCAGGGGTTTTAGCATCAGCGCCTGATTCCAGTGCTGACGTTGGGGGATGTCCAGTTCGAAGAAGCGCGCCTGAATCGGCAGCAACGGCAGCGAGCCGTTGACTTGCTCTACCGCAGCAGCAGGCTTTTTCTCGATCAATTTGGCGACAGAGGCCAGTTGGCCGATGGTCTGTTTCTCGAACAACTGCTTGGGGCTGAGCTTGATGCCCTGGCGCTTGGCACGGGCGATGATTTGCAGGCTGAGGATCGAATCGCCGCCCAGTTCGAAGAAGTTGTCGGTGCTGCCGACCTGCTCCAGCTTGAGTACGTCGGCCCAGACCGCAGCGAGTTTTTCCTCGATCTCGCCGACCGGTGCGGTGTAATGCTGTTTGACCACACCCGGTTTGGGCAAGGCGCGCTTGTCGAGTTTGCCGTTGGCGGTCAGCGGCAGTTTATCCAGCAGCAGAATCTGCGCCGGCAGCATGTAGTCGGGCAAGCGCGCAGCCAGTTGCTCGCGCAGGCGTTCGCTATCAAGGCTCGCACCGGCTGCCGCCACGCAATACGCGACCAGTTGCAGACGCGATTCATCACCGTCAAGGGGCAACGGCAATACGCTGGCTTCTGCCACCGAAGTCAGGCCGAGCAGCACCCGCGCCACTTCTGCAGGCTCGACGCGATAGCCGCGCACTTTCACCTGATCGTCGGCACGGCCGATGAATTCCAGTTGCCCCTGATGATTGCGCCGCATGCGGTCGCCGCTGCGGTAAACCCGCGCGCCATTCTGCGCACACGGGTCCGGCACGAAGCGCTCGGCGGTCAGTGCCGGCTGGCTACAGCTCGCCTGCGACTTGAGTGCCGACCGGGTTCAGCACGTCATCCAGCACGTAAGCACTGGCCCCCGGCAACGGCGCACCGACCGGCACGTTGCGCAGAGGGTCCTGTGGGAGCGAGACAGGCACCTCATGCGTCAGCACGCCGACGGTGGTTTCGCTCGGGCCGTAGTGGTTGATCACCCGGCAAACCGGTTTGAGCTGACGCACCTGCTCGACCAGCGTGGGCGAGCAGGCTTCGCCGCCAACGATGAGCGCATGCTGCGGCAACACGTCGGCGGCTCGGCTGGCCTGTAGCAGCGCGGCCAGGTGGCCGGGCACGATTTTCAGCACGCCGACCTGATGCTCGGCCATATAGGCCGCAAAAGCGTCCGGGTCGAACCCCAGGGATTCGGTCAGTACATGCAGCGTGCGCCCCGCACACAGCGCGCCGAACAGCACGGTATGGCCAAGGTCGGCGGCGATGGTCGAAACCAGCGCCATGCTCGCCTCGGGGGCCAGTTGCAACTGCTCCAGCAGGCCGCGCACGTAACTGGCCAGCGCGCCCTGGCTGACCAGTACGCCTTTGGGCTGGCCGGTCGAACCCGAGGTGTGAATCACTCGGCCGACAACGCGCGCTCGGGACAGCTGTTCGGCAAGTCCTGCCACTGCGCAGGCATCCAGGCCAGGCCCTGACAGCCGGTAACGTTCAGCGATGTCTGACGTAAATCGCCTGCGGCACACAACAGCACTTTCGCCTGGGCATTACTGAGCATGTGTTGCAGCCGCGCATCGGGGGCTTTGACGTCCAGCGGCATGTACACGCCACCGGCCTTGAAAATCGCCAGCACGGCCGTCAGCCAGTCCAGCGAGCGATCCATCAATACCGCGACCGGTTGGCCTTCGCCGATACCCATCCGGACAAGGTGATGAGCCAGTTGATTGGCTGCCTGATCCAGCTCGCGTGTACTCAGGGTGCGATCCAGACAGCGGGCGGCCAGCGCCTCAGGCTGCGTCTGGACTTGACGGTCCCAGAGTTGCAACACACAGGGCGCGGGTTCGCGCGCGTCCCGCACAGGCTCGATCGCCAGCGCGCCTAGGCTGAACAGTGGCGCACTCGGCGCAGCGAGCAGGGTCTTGAACAGGTCGAGCAATTCGGGGATGAAGCCCTCGACGGTTGCACGCCGATACAGGTCGCTGGCGTAGGTCATGTCGCCGTGGATCAGCGTGCCGTCGTCGGTAATGTCCAGCGCCAGATCGAAATGCGCGCCGTGTTTTTCAAAGGCGTACTCACTGACCTCCAACCCCGCCAGCCTGAGTGCGGTTTTCTGCTTGAGGACCACGTTCTGGTTGAACTTGGCCTGGAACAACGGGTTATGCCCCAGGCTGCGCTCAGGGGCCAGGTGATCCACCAGTTGCTCGAACGGCACGTCCTGATGCGCCTGCGCACCGAACGACGTGTCACGAATCTGCGCCAGTAAATCGAGGTAGCTCAGGCGCTCGTCCACGTGGCAGCGCAGCACCTGGGTATTGATGAAGAAGCCGATCAGCCCTTCGGTTTCAGCCCGGCCTCGGTTGGCATTGGGCACGCCGATGCGGATGTCACGTTGCCCGGCCTTGCGCGACAAAAACAAGGAGAAACCGGCCAGCACCAACATGAACAGACTCATGCCCTGGCTGCGGGCAAACGTATTGAGCTGACGCGACAGGTCGACGCCGAAATCAAAGTGCAGGTGCTCGCCCTGAAAACTCTGCGTCACGGGGCGCGGGAAGTCCTGCGCAGCGTCCAGCAGCGGTTGCTCGTCACCCAATTGATTGCGCCAGTAATCCAGTTGCCGCTCACCCTCGCCCGCTTCCAGCCAGCGACGCTGCCAGATGGCGTAGTCGGCGTATTGCAGCGGCAGCTCCGGGAGACTCGGTTCGTGACCTTCGCAATACGCCTGATAACAGTGGACGAACTCCTGAATCATCACGTCCATCGACCAGCCGTCGGAGACGATGTGGTGCATGTTCACCACCAGCACATGCTCATCGCTGGCGAGGCGGAACAGGTGCGCGCGCAGCAACGGGCCTTTACGCAGGTCGAACGGCTGGCTGGTGAGTGTGGTGACGTGCAGTGCCAGTTCGGCATCGCGCAGTGCTGTATCAGCCAGACCAGACAGATCGATGCTGTCCAGGGCCACGTTCTGATCGTGCAGCAGCACTTGCCGCGGTTGGGCACCTTCGATCTCGAACACAGTGCGCAGCACTTCGTGGCGCTCGATCAGATGATCGAAAGCGCACCGCAATGCCGACTCGTTCAAAGCTCCTTTCAGGCGCAGGCCGGTGGTCATTTTGTAGGCGTCGCTCAGCGGGTCAAGCTGCCAGAGGAACAGCAGGCGCTGCTGAGCAAATGACAGCGGGATCGCGGTGAAGTCATGGCGACTGACCGGCACCGGCAACAGGCTGAAATCCTTGCCTTCCTCACGCAGGCGGGCGAGGAACTGGCGGCGTTGTTCCAGGGGCAAGCCGACAAAACGTTTGGCAATACGTGCAGCAGTGGACCCGGTCATGCGCCAAATTCCTCCAGTGAATCCATGAACTGGTCCATGTCGCTCCAGTCGTTATCCGTTGTGTTGTCGGTCAGCAGTGCCACTTCGGCAGCGAGGTCGCTCAGCAGCGGTTTCTCAAAAAGGACGCGCAGCGGCAGGCTGACGCCCAGTCGGGTCTTGATCCGGGCAATCACTTGCGCGGCGAGCAGCGAGTGACCGCCCAGCTCGAAGAAGTGGTCGTCCAGCCCGACCTGCGGGCGTGCAGGACTTCCTGCCAGATGGCGGCGAGGCAGGTTTCCGCTTCGCTGTGCGGTGCGCGATACCGGGCCTGCAACTGGCTTGCATCGGGCGCAGGCAAGGCCTTGCGGTCCAGTTTGCCGCTGGGCGTCAGCGGCAGTTCCGCCAGCAGCAGCACATGTGTCGGCACCATGTAGTCCGGCAGGCTGGCTTGCAGTTGGGTACGGATGCTCTGGCGCAGTGCCAGTTGTTCGCTGTCGCGGATCGCCGTAATGTTCGGCACGGCATAGGCCACCAGTTGCGTACTGCCTGACAGCGAGACGGCCAGCACCACCGCTTCACGCACCCCCGTGCATTGCTGCAGGCGCGACTCGATTTCACCCAGTTCGATGCGGAAACCGCGGATTTTCACCTGATGATCGACCCGACCGATGTACTCGATAGCGCCGTCAGCGCGCAGTCGGGCACGGTCTCCGGTGCGGTAAAGACGCTCACCGCTCACAAACGGATCGGCGACAAAACGCTCGGCGCTCAGGCCCGGCCGGGCGTGATAACCGCGCGCCAGACCGGGCCCACCGATATACAGCTCGCCCACCGCGCCTTGCGGCAGCAGGTTCAGTTGATCGTCGAGGATGTACAGCCGACGCCCCGCCAGCCCTTTGCCGATCGGCACGCCGCGCCAGGACACCTGTTCCGGGGTCAGCGCGCTGCAATCGTGGATACTCGACACCACCGTGGCCTCGGTCGGACCGTAGGTGTTGAGCAGGCAAACATGACCAAGTCCGGCCTGTTGCCACAGCCGCAGACCTTCGACGGCCATCGCTTCGCCGCCGACGTGAACCTGCCGCAGCGCGCCGTAATGCACAGGCGGGCTGGCAGCGAAATCCTGAACCAGGGTCAGCCAGTAAGCCGCAGGCAAGTCAGCAAGGGTCACGTTGTGCTCGACGATGGCTTGATGGAAGGTGGCGCTGTCCCACAGACGCTCATCACGCATGACCACCGCCGCGCCGCGACACAGCGGCGGGTAGAACTGCTCGACGAAGCCATCGAAACTGTGGGTGGCGAATTGCAGGACCCGGTCGCCTTCGCGCAGGTCGCTGTAGTCCGCGCCCAGCGTGACGAACTCGGCCAATGCGCCATGACTGATCGCCACGCCCTTGGGTCGGCCGGTCGAGCCGGAGGTGTAAATCACATAGGCCAGACTGGCCGAATCGATTGCGACTTGCGGGTTTTGTGTGCTGGCGGCTTCACTGTTCATCTGATCGATGCACAGGCATTGAATGTCAGCCATTTCAGGCAGTCTGGTCAGCTGTTCGCTGTGGGTCAGCAGCAGCTTCAGGCCGCTGTCTTGCAGCACATGACGCAAACGCTCGCTCGGCGTGCTGAGGTCCAGCGGCACGTAGGCACCGCCCGCCTTGAGCACAGCCAGCAGCACCATCGGCATGTCCAGCGAACGGCCCAGCGCGACGCCGACCAGCACGTCCGGCCCCACACCGTGCTCGCGCAGTTGCCAGGCCAGACGGTTGCTGCGCTCGTTCAGTTCGACGTAAGTCAGGCTCGGCGATTGACCTTCACGGGCGAGGATCAGTGCCGGGGCGTTTGGCGTGTGCAGTACCTGCGCCTCAAACTGGCGATGCGCGGGGATTGCGGTGTCGGCTTTGCTGACGCTGTCGACAGCCAGCAGGTGCCTGCGCTCGTCGGCCGCCAGCATCGACAGCTCGGCGATGGTTTGCAGCGGATCGGCACAGACCGACGTCAGCAGGTTGCGCCAGTGTGCGGCCAGACGAACGATGGTCGATTCGTCGAAAATGTCGGTGGCATAGGTGAAGGCTGCGTTCAGTTGCTCGCCTTCGCCGCTGGTGGCGAGCATCAGGTCGCTGGCAGCGGCGTGCGAGCGCTGGGCCAGTGCCTGTTGCTCGGCGGGCAGATTGGCCACGCGCAGGCCGCCGCTCAGCTGTTTGTCCAGCAGATCGGCCACCACCGGCTGGTGATTGAACATCACCTGGAACAGCGGGTTATGGCTCTGGCTGCGTTCAGGCTGCAAGGCGTCGATGATGGCGTCGAACGGCAATTCCTGATGCGCCTGGGCACCGGTCGAGGCATTGCGCACAGTTTGTAACAGATCGACAAAGCGCGTCTGTGCGGTGACTTCGCTGCGCAGCACTTGCGTGTTGATGAAGCAGCCGATCAGCCCTTCGGTTTCACTGCGGGTGCGGTTGGCGATCAGGCCGCCGACGCGAATGTCGGTCTGCCCGCTGTAGCGATGCAGCAGGCTTTTGAAGGTCGCCAGCAGCACCACGAACAGCGTGACGCCCTGCCGTTGTGCGAGGATTTTCAGGTTGCGCAGCAGCTCGGGTTCCAGCGCCAGTTCCAGGCGAGCGCCGTCATGGCTGGGCAGTGCCGGGTACGGTCGGTCCGTGGGCAGTTCAAGTACCGGGTGTTCTTCGCCAAGATGCTTGCGCCAGTACTCCAGCTGACGCTCTTGTTCGCCAGCCTCCAGCCAGCTGCGCTGCCAGACGGCATAGTCGCGGTACTGCACGATCAGCGGCTGGAATGGCAGCGGCTTGCCGGCCAACAAGGCGTCGTAGCCGCGCAGCCATTCGTCGATCAGCACGTTCATCGACCAGCCGTCGGTGATCATGTGATGCAGGTTGAGCAGCAGCAGGTGTTCCTGTTCGGCGAGGCGCAATACCTGCACGGTAAACAGTGGCCCGCGCTGCAGGTCGAAGGTTTGCACGGCCTGTTCGGCCATGGCCTGACGCGCACTTGCCCAGCGCTGCTCGGTCGGCAAATCGCTCAGATCGGTCAGGCGGATGCTGACCGGCGCTGGCGGTGCAACGCGCTGAAACGCCTGGTCGCCCTCCTGACCGAAGGTGGTGCGCAGGCTTTCATGCCGCTCGACCAGCACACTGAAAGCCCGTTCCAGCAGCGGCAGCTCCAGCGGACCGTTCAGGCACACCGACATCGGCAGGTTGTAGGCCGCACTGTGCGGGTCCAGTTGCCAGAGAAACCACATGCGTTGCTGGGCATAAGACAGCCCGTCGCGCTCGGCCAGCCCTTCGCAGCAAGGAATCGGGAACAACGCAAAATCCATGTTTTCCTTGCGCATGCCGTCGAGAAACAGGCGACGTTTTTCAAGGGGCAACTCGACAAAACGACGAGCGAGTTTCTGGGCGTGTTCGGGGTTCATGGGTCGAATCCTTGCTGAATGGGGCTGACCGTCAGGCGGGGTCGTATCAACAAGAACGAATTGGCGGGGAAATATTTAGAAAGGTTTCTCAGGTGTGGCTCTGCATTGCACCGCAGACTCAAGAGAAGACGCAGGGCATCCAGAACTGCATGCCTACTCGGAGTGCAGGCACGATAATCAAGCCGGCTATCCCGACCCTCGTTCCCACGCTCTGCGTGGTAATGCCTTTCGTGACGCTCTGCGTCACACAGCGGCTCTGTGTTGTCAGGTATATGGGTGTCCGGCTCAAGTCACCTTTTCGCCCCTCGGCGACCTACTTTGATGGGGCCAAAGTAGGCAAACCCCTTCGCTCCGGTTTCCGGCCCGACTTCGTCGGGTTCCTTCGTCCTGACACTGATCCGGGGGTCGCCGCAACGGGCCATCCATGGCCCGGTGCAGCTAACTCGGCATCCTTGCCGAGTTACCCCGGATCAGCGCCAGGACTCAGCCGTCACTAACGTCGCACTCTGCGTCGTCAGTGCCATCGCGGTCGAAAAGCCTTTTAGAGCAGGTGGGCTAAAGCCACGGTGATCTGACGGCGCTTACTTATCCGAATGCCCCTGCGCCATGGCGACCACCACTTTGCGTTTGCCGGTAAACGGCGCGCGGGAGTGGGCGGTGAGCATGTTGTCGAGCATCAGCACGTCGTTTTCCAGCCACGGGAAGCTGACGGTGCAGGCGTCGAGCACGCCGCGGATTTCGTCCAGCAGGCTTTCTTCGATAGGCGAGCCGTCGCCGTAATAGACGTTGCGCGGCAGGTCTTCCTCGTCCACGACGTCCAGGAGGGTTTCGCGCACTTCCGGTTGCAGGTTGGAGATGTGGAACAGGTGCGCCTGGTTGAACCAGACCGTGTCCTGCGTTACCGGATGGCGAGAAACGGCCTGGCAGATCTGCCGGGTGCGCAGCTCGCCGTCGTCTTTCCATTCGCATTCGATGTTGTGTGCCCGGCAATAGGCCTCGACCACGCTTTCGTCTTCGGTATTGAACACCTGACTCCATTCCACATCGAGCCCGTTGCCGTAGTTGCGCACGTACATCAGCTTTTTGTCGATGAAGCGATCGCGGATGCGCGCCGGAATGCGCCGGTAGATTTCCCGACTGTCGGCAATCGGCGTTTCACCACCGGTCTGCGCCGCGATCATGCTGTAGAACCAGATTTTCATCGGCCAATCCAGCGTGTAGGCCTGCTCGTTGTGCAGCGGGATGCTCTGATGCGCCGGGTATTCGGTCGAGGTATAAACGCCCTTGGTCACGTTGCTGCGCGGCGTGGAGCCAAACTCGTAATTAAGCAGCGGATCACCGAAACCCGCCGCGAATTCACGAAACACTTCAGCCCCGCCGACTTCGAAGCCGCGAAACAGAATGCCGCCCGCGCTGTACAGGTGCTCAGCCACCAGCGGCTTGAACTCGCCCAGCGCTTCCATCAAGTCCAGACCTGGCTCGGGCGCCTGCACCACCATGGGCAAACTGCCCGCCCCTGCCAGCAGCGGCCGGATATCCAAACTCAACGCATGACTCATGATGTCTCTCCCTTGGTGGCAAAAGCGCCCGAACCCCTGCGGCCTGGCGCAACACCCATGTGCAGATTGAACGTACTTCCCGGCTGGAAAATTAGCCGTCTCGCGTCATTTCGAGCCCGCTGCGCCTGACCTTCGATGCCTCTGAAACAATTTTTTTCATTTAAACGCAAAATATTCCTAGAGGAATCTCATTCTCATTCGTCTTTAATTGAATGCGGGGCTTTATTTGCCCGCGTGTGCACAGAGCGCCCAGCCTGATGGCCGCTCAATACCGTGAATCGAGATTGCTTATCCATGTCGAAGAAGTCCCGCTCAAAAATCTGGTTTCTCGTCCACAGCTGGCTTGCCCTGCCCATCTGGTTCTTCGTGCTGATCGTCTGCGTGACCGGCACGCTGGCGGTGGTCAGCAAGGAAATCATGTGGCTGGCCAACCCGGAGATGCGCGACAACCGCCCCTCCGACGATGCGCAACGGATGAATTTCGAACAGATTCGCGCCACCATCGAACGCAACGAACCTGAGCTGATCGTCGGCACGATCATGCAACCCGACGGCGACTATTTCGCCCTGAGTGTGTTCGTCACTTACCCGGACGGACGCTCGGTCCCGGCGTACGTCAACCCTTACACCGGGGTGATTCAAGGCCTCACGCCATCGTTCGATTTCCGCCGTTTCACACGCGCCCTGCACGGCTGGTGGCTGGTGCCGTTCACCAATGGTTACTCGTGGGGCTGGTACCTGGTGTCGATTCTCGGTCTGCCGCTGCTGGCTTCGCTGGTGACCGGGCTGGTGGTCTACAAGAAATTCTGGCGCGGTTTCTTCAAGCCCGTGCGTTTCAGCCAAGGCCCACGGATCTTCTGGGGCGATCTGCATCGGCTCAGTGGCGTGTGGTCGATCTGGTTCATCGCAGTGATTTCCATCACCGGCACCTGGTTTCTGATTCAGGCGATTCTTGGCGATAACCAGATCAGTATTTCCAGCAAATCCCAGGTCGCCTCGATCATCCCGCACAACGCCGTGCCGCTGACTGCCGACGGCAGCCCGGCGCCGACCATCAGCCTGGCGAAGGCCGTGGAAATCGCCAAAGAGCGGATTCCGGGTCTTGAGGCCAGCTTCATCACTCCGCCGTTCAATGCCTACAGCAACATGCAGGTGGGCGGGCGCAGCTGGTATCCGCTGATGTTCCAGACCGCTGAAATTAACCCGTACAGCGGTGAAATAGCCGCTTCGCACCTGTTGTCGGACCGCAACAAGCTGGAGTTCGTCACCGAATCCATGCGCCCGCTGCACACCGGCGACTTTGGCGGTATCTGGATCAAGCTGATCTGGGCGTTCTTCGGCCTGCTGCTGAGCATGATGGTGCTCAGCGGTCTGTTGATCTGGAGCAAGCGCACTGCGATAGCAACGATCAATGCACTCAAGCGTGAAGCCCGAGCCAGGCCTGCCGCATACACCCCGGAGATAAACACCTCGCCGCTGACGGCCCGCACCCCGGAGAACAGCCTGTGAGCAAGGTCGCTGTCGCACCACCTGTTTCGTCGCTCAGCCGCTTCTGGCACAAGTGGCGCTTTCACATCAACGTGCTGCTGGTGTTGATCCCGCTGGGTTTCATGCCCAAGTATTTCTCCGACGTCTCGCTGGATCGCGGCGATCAGGGCCTTGGCCAGCGCGAGGTCGGCGAGATTCAGGTCGGCCCGTGGAGCCTGCGCCTGGCAGAAGACCGCAGCGAAGCCCCGCGCCTGTCCGGCCCGTCGGGCTATATGAAAAGCTTCAACGCCGCGTTGTGCAGCACCTGCATCGACCGCGTCAAGGCCACTTACCTGCGCATCGGCAAACCGCGCAGCCTGCGCACTGCCGGGGTGATTTTCTTCGGCGGCGGCTACCGCATGAGTGCGTTCATGCAGATTCCGGAAACCACCAGCCCCGATTCAGACCTGTGGATCACCATGGAAGGCTGGGACGGCGCCGTGCATCAGACTTCCATCCCTCTGCAACAGGCTTCGCCGACTACGGTCGCGTGGCTGAAGAAACAAGGAGCCAAACCATGAGTGCCCGCCCTTCCCTGCGCTGGCTGACGGCCAGTGCGCTGTGCCTGCTCGGCCTGAGCGGCAACGCTCTGGCGCACAACCCGATGTGCGAATGCAAACAGATCGATAACGAACAAATCCGCTGCACCGGCGGTTTTTCCGACGGCAGCGGCGCGCCGGGAGTGACCCTCGACGTGATCGGCTACGACGAAACCATTCTGGTACCCGGCAAGCTCGGCGAGGACTCGACCGTGACCTTCAAGCGCCCGGCTTCCGAGTTCTACGTGCTGTTCGACGCCGGTCCCGGGCATGTGGTGGAAATCGATCAGGCGGATATCCCAAGCCCATGAGTGCGCCGACCCGACACATCATCCGTCCGGCAGGTGCCGGGCATGAAACCCTGTACGTTCTGCTGCTGTGCCTGCTGATCCTGGCCGCTGCGGCAAGCGTGGTCAGCCTGCACCGCGACAAGCAGGACGTGCAGAGCGTTGCCAGCCATCAGCTCGATGCACGCCGCGACCTGACCGCTGCCGAACAGGGCATCTACGCCGACCTGCGCGTGACGCTGGACGAAATCCGCCTGCTGGCAGCCGAGCAGCAAACGCCGATCACCCCACAGCAACTGGGCGAAGAAGGCTTCGCGCCGTTCGCCCAGGACGCCAGTTCGGTCAGCCGGGGCGGTCATGCCTGGCAAATGGTCGGTCAGTCCTACCTGGGCCTGAGCCAGACGCCGAGCGTGGCCGGGTCGTTTCTGATGCGTGTCGATTCGGGCGAGCAGCCCGACATCTGGATCAACCGCAGCGCCTCGATAACCGCTGTCAGCGACCTCGGCGACAAGGTCCTGATCGATGCAGGCTGGAAGCAGGTCATCGCGCAATTCGATGCTGGCGTGACCCGTCAGCACCCGCACTGAAACTTCGCATTCCTTTGAAAGAAGACCGCTTGCCCATGCCTATTTCATTCAAACGTCGCCCTTTTCTTCGCGTTCTGCTGGTGAGCCTGTTTGCCGCCGTGCTCGCGCCCTCCAGCTACGCCGCCGACCCGGCCAAGCGCCTGCGTATCGGCATCACTCTGCACCCGTATTACAGCTACGTGAGCAACATTGTCGGGGACAAGGCCGAGGTGGTGCCGCTGATCCCGGCCGGTTTCAACCCGCATGCCTACGAACCGCGCGCCGAAGACATCAAGCGCATCGGCTCGCTGGACGTGATCGTGCTCAATGGCGTGGGTCATGACGATTTTGCCGACCGCATGATCGCGGCCAGTGAAACGCCGAACATCAAGACCATCGAGGCCAACGCCGACGTGCCGTTGCTGGCCGCCACCGGGGTAGCGGCGCGCGGCGCGGGCAAAGTGGTCAACCCGCACACGTTCCTGTCGATCAGTGCGTCCATCGCCCAGGTCAACAACATTGCCCGCGAGCTGGGCAAACTGGACCCGGACAACGCCAAAACCTACACCACCAATGCCCGCGCCTACGGCAAGCGCCTGCGGCAGATGCGCGCCGACGCTCTGGCCAAGCTGACCAAGGCCCCCAACGCCGACCTGCGCGTGGCCACAGTGCATGCCGCCTACGACTACCTGCTGCGCGAATTCGGCCTGGAAGTGACGGCGGTGGTCGAGCCAGCACATGGCATCGAGCCCAGCCCGAGCCAGTTGAAAAAAACCATCGACCAACTGCGCGAACTGGACGTGAAGGTGATCTTCTCGGAGATGGACTTCCCGTCCACCTACGTCGACACCATCCAGCGCGAATCCGGGGTCAAGCTCTACCCGCTGTCGCACATTTCCTATGGCGAATACACCGCCGACAAGTACGAGAAGGAAATGGCCGGCAACCTCGACACGGTAGTGCGGGCAATCCAGGAGTCCGGCGCATGACGGCTGCACAGCACCTCGACATCATCCGCCAGGGGCCGGGCATCGAATTCAACCAGGTGAGCCTGACCCTCGGGCGCACCACGATTCTCGATCAGGTTCATTTCAACGTGCGCGCCGGCAGCGTCCACGCGCTGGTCGGGCCGAACGGCGGCGGCAAAAGTTCGCTGATCAAGACGCTGCTCGGCCAGACCCCGCATCAGGGTCAACTGAGCCTGCAATGGCCGGCCGCACCGGGTCTGATCGGCTATGTGCCGCAGGCGCTGGAGTTCGACCGGGGGCTGCCCATGACCGTGGACGATTTCATGGCGGCCATGTGTCAGCGACGTCCGGCGTTTCTCGGCCTGTCGAAGCACTATGCGGCGGCGATTGGCGAGGCGCTGGAAAGGGTCGGCATGCAGGACAAGCGCAAACGGCGCATGGGCGCGCTGTCCGGCGGCGAACGGCAGCGCGTACTGCTCGCACAAGGGTTGATCCCTGCGCCGCAATTGCTGGTGCTGGATGAACCGATGTCGGCGCTCGACGAAGCGGGTATTCAAGTGTTCGAGCGCTTGCTCGGTGACTGGCGGCGTAGCGGCATCACGGTGCTGTGGATCGAGCACGATCTGGACGCCGTGCGGCGGCTGGCTGATCAGGTGACCGGGCTCAATCGGCGGGTACTGTTCGACGAGCCCGCCGCCACGGCCCTGACGCCGGAGCGCCTGCTGACGCTGTTTTCTGCTCATCCTCGCACTGCGGATGTCGTTAACGGGAGCGCTGCGTGATGGATTACGAAACGTTTCGCCTGTTCATACAGGGCCTGGCGTCATCCGGTTATCTGCCGGAAGCGCTGGCCTACGGCTTTGTGGTCAATGCCCTGCTGGCCGGACTGTTGATCGGCCCGGTGCTGGGCGGCCTGGGCACGCTGGTGGTGGTCAAGCGCTTTGCGTTTTTCTCCGAAGCAGTGGGCCATGCGGCACTGACCGGCGTGGCCATCGGCATTTTGCTCGGCGAACCCTATACCGGCCCGTATGGTGCCCTGTTCGGTTACTGCCTGCTGTTCGGCATCGTCCTCAATTACCTGCGCAACCGCACCGGGCTGGCACCGGACACGCTGATCGGGGTGTTCCTCTCTGTGTCGCTGGCACTCGGCGCGAGCCTGCTGTTGGTGCTGGCCGGCAAGATCAACGTGCACATTCTGGAAAACGTGCTGTTCGGCTCGGTGCTGACGGTCAACGGCAATGACCTGCTGGTGCTGCTGATCGTCGGGTCGCTGGTCATGGGCCTTAGCCTGCCGCTGTATAACCGCATCATGCTGGCCAGTTTCAACCCGCAACTGGCCGCCGTACGTGGCGTGGCGGTAAAGACCCTGGATTACCTGTTTGTGATTCTGGTGACGTTGATCACCGTCGCTGCGGTGAAAGTCATCGGCGCGATTCTGGTCGGTGCGCTGCTGGTGATTCCGGCGGCGGCAGCGAGGTTATTGAGCCAGTCGCTGAAAGGCTTCTTCTGGATCTCGGTGGCCATCGCGACCATCAGCACCCTGTGCGGCATCCTGCTGCCCATCGTCTTCGACCTGCCGGTGCCGTCCGGCGCGGCAATCATTCTGGTGGCGGGCATTGCTTTCGCCCTGGCCGCCATCGCTCGCGGCACGCTGCCGAGCCTGAAAGGGAATATTGGATAAATGCTTACGTTACGCACATTGACCCTGGCGCTGGCCATGACCGGACTGTTCGGCAACAGCCTACATGCCGCCGATACCAAAACCGAAAGCGAACAACCGGTACGAGTGCTGGCCAGCCTGCCGATCACCTATGGGCTGGGCGAGATGTTGCTCAAGGACAGCGGCGTGGTGCTGGAGCGCGCGGCCGCTGCCAACCTGCCCGGTTCGCGCCAGACCGCGTATTTCACCGGGCGTGGCGCTGATGCCTTGCGTGGGCTGGCGAACAACGCCGACGCGGTGATCGGCTTGCGTTCGATCTGGGCCGATGACCCGCTTTACCCGAACGCCCGGCGCAGCAACATCCGCATTGTCGAGATTGATGCGGCACGGCCGGTGGACGGCAGTTTGCCGGGGATCGCCGTGCAGCCGGGTCAAGGCACTGACGGGCTGAACAGCCAGCCGTGGCTGGCGAGCAATAACATGGGGCGTATGGCGGACGTGCTGGCGGCGGATCTGGTGCGCCTGGCACCGGCCGCCAAGCCGAAGATCGAGGCCAATCTGGCGGCGTTCAAGCAGCAGTTGCTCAAGCTCAGCGCCAGCAGTGAAGCGGCGCTGGCCGGTGCTGATAATTTGAGTGTGGTGAGTTTGTCAGATCGCTTTGGCTATTTGATCAGCGGGCTGAATCTGGAGCTGATCGACAGCCAGGTGCTGACCGACGAGCAGTGGACGCCCGAGGCGTTGGGCAAGCTGAGCGCCACTCTCAAGGATAACGACGTGGCGCTGGTGCTTGATCACCGTCAACCGCCAGAACCGGTCAAGGCTGCGATCGAGGCGGCGGGCAGCAAGCTCCTGGTGCTGGGAATTGATGGCGCTGATCCGCTGGTCGAGTTGCAGGGGGATATTCAGGGGATTATCAAGGTGCTGGCTGGCAAGGGGTAAGGTTATCGTGCCTCACGCTCCAGTGGGAATGCAGATCGCGACGCTCTGCGTCGCAAAGAGGACGCGGAGCGTCCGGAACGGCATGCCGACGCGGAGCGTCGCACGATCACTGCGCGGAGCATCGGCACGATAGTTGAGGTTATCATTCCGCACGCTCCAGCGTGGGAATGCAGGTCGCGACGCTCTGCGTCGCAAAGAGGACGCGGAGCGTCCGGAACGGCATGCCGACGCGGAGCGTCGCACGATCACTGCGCGGAGCATCGGCACGATAGTTGAGGTTATCATTCCGCACGCTCCAGCGTGGGAATGCAGGTCGCGACGCTCTGCGTCGCAAAGAGGACGCGGAGTGTCCGGAACGGCATGCCGACGCTCTGCGTCGCACGATCACTGCGTGGAGCATGGGCACGATCGTCGGTAACCCTTCAATCAGGCCGTCTGCGCTTCCATCTTCTGGCGCAGGCTCAGGGGGCGCATGTCGGTCCAGACGTCTTCGATGTAAGCCAGGCATTCTTTCTTGAAGCCGCTTTTGCCAACCGTACGCCAGCCGTTGGGAACAGCCTTGTAGTCGGGCCAGATAGAGTACTGTTCTTCGTGGTTGACCACGACTTGAAAGACGATGTCTTCCCGATCGAATACTGAAGTCATTGCTGCTCTCCGTGTGTGTTCAGCGCTGCTGTGCCAATTCACAGCAGCTATAGGGATTGAACGTATCGCTACGTCGAAAAATTAAAGCTGTGCGACGGCGGCATTAAGCGCGCGACCGAAAATTGCGGCCACTTCGTCAATCTGCTCGGCGGTGATCACCAACGGTGGCAGGAAGCGCACCACGCTGCCGTGCCGACCGCCGAGTTCCAGAATCAGCCCGCGCTTGAGGCATTCGCGCTGGATCAGCGGGCCCAGGCGGCCAAACACCGGTGGATGACCTTGCGCGTCTGGCAAGCCGGCTGGATCGACAAGCTCGACGCCGAGCATCAGCCCACGACCACGAATGTCGCCCAGTTGCGGAAAATCGCGTTGCAATGTTTGCAGATGACCGACCAGCCGAGCGCCCATGGCCGTCGAGTGCTCGCAGATATTGTGTTCCTGAAGGTAGCGCATGACCGCCGAACCGGTGGCCATTGCCATCTGATTGCCACGGAACGTCCCGGCATGCGCACCCGGCAACCAGGTGTCGAGCCACGAGCGATAGACCACCACCGCCAGCGGCAGGCTGCCACCGATGGCTTTGGACATGACCACTGCGTCGGGGATGATCCCGGCATGCTCGAAGGCGAACATCTTGCCGGTACGGGCAAAGCCGCTCTGCACTTCATCGACGATCAGCGCCACACCGGCCTTTTCGGTAATGCGGCGCACACCGCGCAACCAGTCGAGGTCGGCAGGGATCACCCCGCCCTCGCCCTGCACCACTTCCAGAATGACCGCTGCGGGCAACTGCACGCCCGCTTCCGGGTCATTCAGCAGGTTTTCCAGGTAATGCAGGTTGGCGCGCACGCCCTGTTCACCGCCCAGCCCGAACGGGCAGCGGTAATCGTAGGGATACGGCAGAAACTGTACGCCCGCGCTGAGCAAGGCACCCAGCGGCTTTTTCGGCCCCAGGCTGCCCATCAGGCTCAACGCGCCCTGGCTCATGCCGTGATAGGCACCCTGAAACGACAATACAGTGCTGCGCCCGGTGGCCGTGCGTACCAGTTTCAACGCAGCTTCCACTGCATCGGTGCCGGTCGGGCCGCAGAACTGAATCTTTGCCTCGCGAGCCAGCGCTGGCGGTAGAAGGCCGAAAAGGTCCTGAACGAACTGGTCTTTCACTGGCGTGGTGAGGTCCAGGGTGTGCAGCGGCAGTTCATCGGCGATCACCTGCTGAATGGCTGCAATCACCACCGGGTGGTTATGCCCCAACGCCAGCGTGCCGGCGCCTGCCAGGCAATCGATAAAGCGCCGCCCTTCGACGTCCTCGACGTGAATCCCCTTGGCGCGCTTGAGCGCCAGCGGAATGCGCCGAGGATAGCTGCGCGCATTCGATTCCTGACGATTCTGCCGCGCGAGCAATGGCGATTCGTCGAACTGGTAGAGCGTCTCAGCCGCTGCCGGCGTAATCCGGGTCAACTGATCATCGATAAACCTGGTAGCGACTGACATCTGTGCAACCCTCAATACGCTGCGTTAATGACCTGATGCATGATGGTTGGCCATGCCGGTTCAGGCGTTTATTCCTTGCATTGAAAACGCGCCAGCGAGCTGCGGATTTACACCCGGTAACGAGTTTTTTATCCGCAACGCCAGCGCGCCGACCGGAGGCCGGTCAGAGCCCTTCCAGTTCCGCCATCAAGTCCGTCAGCCGATCAAACTTCTGCTCATCTACCTGCGGCTCACCAAGGCTTTGCAGATGCTCGGCCAACGCCTGAACGGTGTTGAATTCGAACATTGCCCGCAATGGCACGTTACGCTGCAACAGCTTCTGCGCACGAGTCACCACCTGCGTAGCCAGCAGCGAATGGCCGCCCAGCTCGAAGAAGTTATCGGTGATCCCGACGCGCTCGACCTTGAGCACATCGGCCCAGATGCTCGCCAGTTGCTGCTCCATTTCGGTCTGCGGCGCTTGATAATCCTGCTGCGACAGACTGACGTCCGGCGCAGGCAGGGCCTTGCGGTCGAGCTTGCCATTCGGCGTCAGTGGCATCGCCTCCAGAATCACCAGATGCGCCGGCACCATGTAGTCCGGCAGGCTGGCCTTGAGGTGGCTTTTCAGCGCGTCGCGCAACGCATCGTGATCCTGCGTTGCAGAGCGCGGCACCAGATACGCCGCGAGCACCTTGCCCAGCGGCCCGTCGATGTCCAGCACCACCGATTCGCGGAGGGCAGGATGCTCCAGCAGGCGGGTTTCGATTTCGCCCAGCTCGATGCGATAACCGCGAATCTTCACCTGATGGTCGACCCGGCCGACGTACTCCAGCACGCCGTCCTTACGCCGCTTTGCCAGGTCGCCGGTGCGGTACAGGCGTTCGCCGGGTGAGCCAAACGGGTTGGGTATGAAGACTGGCACGGTGCGCAATGGATCAGCCACATAACCGCGCCCGACACCCGCTCCGGCGACGCACAACTCTCCGACTGCGCCCAGCGGCACCAGGTCCAGCGCGTCATCGAGCAGGTACAGACGATTGTTGTCGGTCGGCGAGCCGATCGGCAGATACGTACTGCGCGTCGACTCCGCATCGACACGGAAGAACGCCACGTCATCAGAGCATTCAGCCGGGCCATAGGCATTCACCAGCCCGATCTGCGGGTAGCGTTGCAGCCACTGGCTGGCCAGCTCCGGCGGCATGGCTTCGCCGGTCGGCAGCATCCAGCGCAGGCTGTCCAGCGTGGCGGACTCTTCGGCGAGCAGGCCGGTAATCAGCGACGGCACGCTTTCCAGCACGCTGATGCGCTGCGCCTGCACATGCGCCAACAGCGCTTGTGGATCGCGGGCGATGTCGTTCGGCACGATAGCCACCTGGGCGCCAAACAGCGGCGCGGCGAGGAACTGCCAGACCGAAATGTCGAAGCTTTGCGAAGCGGTCTGGGCGATCACGTCTGTTTCGCTCAGGCTCAGGTACGGCACCTTGCTCAACTGGTTATTGAGCATGCCGCGCTGTTCGACCATCACGCCCTTCGGCAGCCCGGTGGAGCCTGATGTGAAAATCACATAAGCGAGGTTGTCCGGCGCGCTGTAGCGGCCGGGGTTGTGCTGCGCTGACTCGCTCTGCTGCACGTTTTCCCAGACCAGCAGAAGCGGCCGGCTCACCTCGGGCAGCGCGTCAAGCAACGCCCTGCCCTGCTCCAGACACTGCGCACTGCACACCAGCACCGGCGTGTGGCTCTGGCCGATGATGCCGCTCAGACGCGAATTCGGCAGCGCCGGGTCAAGTGGCAGGTAACCGGCACCGGCCTTGAAGCTGCCGATGATCATGCCGAGCAGTTCCGGCCCGCGTTCGGCCAGCAACGCCACCGGATGATCAAACCTGACACCGGCCTCGACCAGAGCATGCCCCAGTCGATTGCTGGTGATGTTCAGCTCGGCATAGCTGACCTGACGATCCAGACAGCTGACCGCAATGCGCTGGGGATGCGCCGCGACCTGCGCTTCAAACAGTTCAACGTAGCTCTTGTCCAGCGGGTAAGCGTGGTCGCTCTGGTTGCAGCCATCAAGCAGGAAGGTGCGCTCCTGCTCACTGACCAGTGCCAGATCGGCCATGTCGCCATGGAAACCTTCGATCAGCGCCAGCAGCAGGCGTTTGAATTCGCCAAGCATGTTCTGCACGGTGGATTCATCGAAATAACGCTGGTCGTAGGACAGGTGCAGGCCAAGGTCGTCGCCCGGATAGCAGACGGCCGTCAGCGGGTAGTTGGTGTGGGTACGACCGGAATCCGAGGTGGCGTTGAGGCTTTGCGCACGGTCCAGCACCGAGACCTCCACCGGCGCGTTTTCGAACACGAACAGGCTGTCGAACAGCGGCTGGCCCTTGGGCAGCTCGCTGTTTTCCTGAATGGTCACCAGCGGCAGGTATTCGTACTCGCGCAACTGCATGTTGCTGTCCAGCAATTGGCTCAGCCAATCGCGAACCGTACAGCGCTGCTCGTCACCGGGCATGCCGACCCGCAGCGCGATGGTGTTGATGAACAGCCCGACGGTGCGCTGCATCTGCGGCAGCTCAACCGGCCGCCCGGCCACAGTCACGCCGAACACCACGTCGCGATCACCGCTCATGCGCCGCAGAGTCAAGGCCCACGCCGCCTGAGCGAAGGTGTTGACCGTCAATTGATGCTGCTGGGCCAGTTCGCGCAGCTGTGCGCCGTCGCGTTCATCAAGGCGGGTGTAGCAGTCACCCACCACCATGCCGCCGCTGTCACCCGCATGTTCGCGCAGGAACGGACGGTCGCTGGTGATCGGCGTCGGCCGTTCGAAGCCACGCAGGTTGTGCTGCCACCAGTCACGCGCCTGCGCCAGACCGCGGCGTTGCAGCCAGCCGATGTAATCACGATAACGTGGCGCAGGTGCCAATTGTGCGTCACGACCTTCGCCCAGCGCAGTGTAGATATCGAAGAAGTCATTCATCAGCAACGAGCGGCACCAGGCATCGATCAGGATGTGGTGGTTGCTCATCATGAACCAGTAGCGCGCCTCGTCGACGCGAATCAGACGCAGGTGGAACGGCGGCTGCTTGAGCAGATCGAAACCGGTCTCGCGCTCGGACTTGAGCAGGGCCTGCAAGCGAGGCTCCTGCTGGTCTGACGGCACGTCACGCCAGTCCAGGTAATCAATCGGCTTGCTGCCCGGTTTGTGGATGACCTGCAGCATGCTTTCGCCGATGTCCCAGCAAAACGAGGCACGCAGTGCTTCGTGACGGGCGATGACCATCTGCCAGGCCTGAGCGAAACGCTGCGGGTCCAGCGCGCTGTTGATGCGGTAACGGTCCTGCATGTAATACAGGCCGGTGCCCGGCTCCAGCAGGGTGTGCAGCAGCATGCCCTCCTGCATCGGGGTCAGCGGGTAGACGTCCTCAATGTGGTTTGCCGGGACCGGCAGCGCGTCCAGTTGCGCCTGATCCAGATCGGCCAGCGGGAAGTCGGAAGGCGTCAGGCCGCCGCTGCCATCGCTCAGGCAATGGGCAATCAGCGCCTGCAACTGAGTCAGGTAATCCTGCGCCAGCGCTTCGATAGCGGCGGGTTGGTAGCGCTCGGCGCTGAAGGTCCAGCGCAGCAGCAGTTCGCCGCCGTACACCTGACTGTCGATACTCAGTTCGTTGGGCAACGGCGCATGCGGATCGTGAGCGGCACCCGCCGACTCTTCCAGTGGATGGAACAGTGCATCGCTGGCGAAGCTCTGGTCGAACTGGCCGAGGTAATTGAAGGTAATCGGTGCGACCGGCAGCGCCTGCATGGCGGCTTTGCTGGCACTGTCGGCCAGGTAGCGCAGCACGCCATAGCCCAGCCCCTTGTGCGGCACTTTGCGCAACTGTTCCTTGATGGCCTTGATCGAGTCCCCCAGTGCCGCGTCGGCAGCCAGCGCTGGAGTCAGGCGCAGCGGATAGGCGCTGGTGAACCAGCCCACCGTGCGGGTCAGGTCGATGTCGTCAAACAGGTTTTCGCGGCCGTGACCTTCTAGCTGGATCAAGGTCGAAGGCTGCCCACTCCAGCGGCAGACCACTTGCGCCAAGGCGGTCAGCAGCAGGTCGTTGACCTGAGTCCGGTAGGCACTGGGGGCCTGTTGCAGCAGTTGCCGGGTGCGTTCGGCATCCAGCCGCACGCTGACGGTCTGCGCGTGGCGATTCTGCTGGCCGCCCTGCGGGTTATGGCACGGCAACTGCGCCGCAGGACCGCCCAGCTGGCGTTTCCATACGCGCAGTTCTTCACGTAACGACTCGTTGCCCGCATAAGCCTGCAAGCGCGCGGCCCAGTCGCGGAAGGCGCTGGTCTTCGCTGCAAAGCGCACGGGCGCGGCTTCGCTTGATTGACGATAAGCCGTTTGCAGATCGTCGAGCAGCACACGCCACGAAACGCCGTCGACCACCAGATGGTGAATGACCATCAGCAACCGTTGCTGGCCCTGCGGCCCGTCGACCAGCAAGGCGCGCAGCAGCGGGCCGTTTTGCAGATCGAGGCTGCGCTGGGTGTCGGCGTACAGAGCCGCACATTCGTCCAGATCCGCGACCCGCGCCTGAATCAACAGGGTTTCTGCGGTGACCGCGCGGTGTTCGGCCTGCCACTTGCCGTCGTGTTCGGTGAAGCTCAGGCGCAGGGCGTCGTGCTGTTCCAGTACGGCGCGCAATGCCTGCTCCAGAACACGCGGATCGAGCACGCTGACCGGCTCCAGCACCAGCGACTGGTTCCAGTGCTGACGCTGCGGGATCGGCGTGGCGAAGAACCAGTGCTGAATCGGCGTCAGGGCGGACACACCTTCAAGCAGCCCCTGCTCGGCGTGAATCAGTTCGCGGGTGGTCGCGACGGCCGCGAGGGTTTGCACAGTCTGATGCTGGAACAGGTCACGCGGGCTGAAATGGATACCCGCCTGCCGTGCCCGGCTGACCACCTGAATCGACAGGATCGAATCGCCACCCAGCTCGAAGAAATTGTCATTAAGGCCGACTTTCTCCACGTTCAGCGCCGCACACCAGATCGCCGCCAGTTGCTGCTCCAGCTCGCTGGCAGGCGCGATGTAGTGCTGACGATTGAGCTCCGGGTCCGGCGCAGGCAAGGCGCGTCGGTCCAGTTTGCCATTAGCGGTCAGCGGCATGCTGGCAAGCAGAATCAAGTGCGTCGGCACCATGTAATCCGGCAGTTGCGCCTTGAGGTGCGCCTTCAGCGATTCACGCAGTTGTGCCTGTTGCTCATCGCCCTGCCCGGCCACATCGCTGACCAGATAGCCTGCCAGTTGCTTGCCCGACGGCGTGTCCAGCGCCAACACGATGGCTTCGCGGATCGCTTGGTGCTCCAGCAAACGGGTTTCGATTTCACCCAGTTCGATGCGGAAACCGCGAATTTTTACCTGATGGTCGATACGCCCCAGGTACTCCACCAGCCCATCGGCACGCAGGCGCACCAGATCGCCGGTGCGGTACAGACGCCCACCGTTAGTGGCGAACGGATCGGCCACGAAACGCTCGGCAGTCATGCCGGGGCGCTGATGATAGCCCTGCGCCAGACCAGCGCCACCGATGTACAACTCGCCACTGGCACCCTGCGGCACCAGCGCCAGATCAGCATCGAGAATATAGGCAACCCGCGCGCCGACCACACGGCCAATCGGCACACTGGCTTCGCCCTCCTCCAGCTGTTGCGGGGCCAGGCTGGCCAGCGGCATGACCACGGTTTCGGTCGGGCCGTAGGCATTGAACAACAGCTCGGGCTGGAACACCGCACGGATACGCTGCAAGTGTTCGCCAGTCAGCGCTTCGCCGCCGGTGATGCACATGCGCACCGGCAAGGTCTGGCCCTGAGTCGCCAGCCACTGCGCCAACTGGCTGCCGTAGCTGGGCGTGAAACCGAGAATATTGACCTGCTGCTCGCGAATCAGCGTGCAGATTTCTTCGGCGTCCCACTGGCCCTGGGCGCGCAATACCACACGTGCACCGCTGAGCAACGGCACCAGCAGACGTTCGGTGGCGGCGTCGAAATTGATCGAATAAAAGTGCAGCTCGCAGTCGTCAGGGCGCATGTCGAAACGACGGATCACCGACTGACAGTGCATGGCGATTTCGCCATGAGACACCACTACACCTTTGGGCTTGCCGGTCGAACCGGAGGTATAGATGAGGTACGCCTGATGCTGCGGCAGGCTGATAAACGGCAGTTCATCGGACGAGAAAGACGCCAGCGACGGCTGATCGTCTTCCAGGCACCAACGGGCAACACCGGCAGGCAACTCGCCTAACGCTGCGAACAGCGCTCGGTCGCTCAGCAGCAGGCCGACGCCGCTGTCTTCGATCATGTAATGCAGGCGTTCCAGCGGGTATTCCGGGTCCAGCGGCACGTAGGCGCCACCGGCCTTGAGGATCGCCAGCAGGCCGACCACCATGTCCAGCGAGCGCGGCAAGGCCAGGCCGACACGCACCTGCGGGCCGACACCGCGCTCGCGCAGCATCCATGCTAGTTGGTTGGTGCGGGCGTCCAGCTCGGCGTAGCTCAGGGTTTCGCCGGCAAAGGTCAGCGCCGGTGCATTTGCCCGCAACCGGGCCCGCTCGGCGAACAGGCTGTGAAGGCACTGATCGAGACGTTGCCCGCCGGCTTCGACGCCGAGGCTGTCGAGCAACTGCTGACGCTCGGCATCCTGCAACAACGGCAGTTCGCTCAGGCGTTGCTGCGGATCGACGAGCAGCGCTTGCAGCAGGTTCAGCCAGTGCCCGGCCATCTGCGCGATACGCGGTTCGTCGAACAGATCAGTGCTGTAAGTCAGGCAGCAACCCAGACGATGATCCAGCTCGGTGACCTCCAGGTTGAGGTCGAACTTGGTGGCACGCGCATCGTTGACCAGGTAGTCGACGGTCATGCCCGCCAGCTCGCGGCTTTGCTGGAACTCCCAACGCTGCACGTTGCACATCACCTGGAACAGCGGGTTGTAGGCGGCGCTGCGTGGCGGTTGCAGAGCTTCGACCAGGTGATCGAACGGCAAGTCCTGATGCGACTGGCCTTCGATGACCGTGTGGCGCACCTGTTCGAACAGCTGTGCGACGCTCATCTGCCCATCGAGCTGAACGCGCAGCACCTGGGTATTGAGGAACGCGCCGATCAGCCCTTCGCTTTCCGGGCGAATGCGGTTGGCCACCGGTGCGCCGATGCGCAGGTCATTCTGGCCGCTGTAACGGTAGAGCAAGACTGCCAGCGTGGCGGTCATGGTCATGAACAGGGTCAGGCCATTACGCGCATTGAAGGCGCGTACTTTGGCGGCCAGCTCGGGACTCAGATCGAAGCGGTACAGCTCGCCTTGATGGCTTTGCACGGGCGGACGCGGGCGGTCGCCGGGCAGTTCCAGCAGCGGGTGTTCGTTGCCCAGTTGTGCGGTCCAGTAATCCAGTTGGCGCTGACGCTCGCCCGCCTCCATCCACTGACGCTGCCAGACGCTGTAATCGAGGTATTGCACCGCCAGCGGCTCCAGCGGAGACGGTTTACCTTCAAGAAACGCTTCGTAGAGCAGGCCCAGTTCGCGGGCGAAAATATCCATCGCCCAGCCTTCGGTGACGATGTGGTGCAGGGTCAGGACGAAGTAATGCTCCAGCTCGGCGGCCCTGACCAGACAGGCGCGCAGCAAGGGCCCGGCTTCCAGGTCGAAAGGTTGATGCGCCTCGCTGTCAGCCAGCGCCTGAAGGCGCTGCTGACGGACGTCAACAGGCAGCGCTGAATAGTCCTGCCATTGCACACTCAGGCCGGTCTGTTCAGAGACTTTCTGACAGGCCACGCCGTTGACGCTCGGAAAGGTGGTGCGCAAGGTTTCGTGACGCATGATCAAGGCTTGTAGCGCGGCCTCGAAACACTGGATATCAAACACACCGTTCAGGCGCGCCATGCCGCCGACGTTGTAGGCCGGGCTGTCCGGCTCCATCTGCCAGAGGAACCACATGCGCTGCTGCGAATAGGACAACGGTACCGGCTGGCTGCGGTCGACACGGGCAATCGGTTGCAGGCTGCTGCGTGCGCCCGACTGTTGAATGGTTTGCACCTGTTCGACAAACGCGCCCAACTCGCTGGCTTCGAATAGAGCGCGCAGCGGCAGGTCGATGTCGCAGGCCTGACGCACGCGGGAAATGATCTGTGTGGCCAGCAACGAATGCCCGCCCAGTTCGAAAAAGTCATCGCGCAGGCCGACACGCGGCACGCCCAGCACCTGACGCCAGATAGTGGCGATCTGTTTTTGCAGATTCGTGTGCGGCTCGACGTGCTCGCGGGTCTGCCACTGCGGCTCGGGCAAGGCGCGGCGATCCAGCTTGCCGCTCGGGTTCAGCGGCATGCTGTCGAGGCGCACCAGTTGCGCCGGGACCATGTAATCCGGTAGCTCCAGGGCCAGTGCCGATCTGAGGCGCTCGGCCTGAACGTCCTGCCCGGCTTCGGCGGTGTAGTAGCCGATCAGTTGCGGGCCAGCAGCGGTTTCGCGAACCAGCACGGCGGCATGGCCTACGCCCTGTTGAGCCAGCAATCGGGCTTCGATTTCCTGCGGTTCGACACGAAAGCCGCGCAGTTTGACCTGCTGATCCAGGCGGCCGAGGTATTCCAGCGCGCCATCGGAGGTCCAGCGTACCAAATCCCCGGTGCGATACAGGCGCTCACCCGCTTGCCCCAGCGGATCGGCGATGAAGCGCTCGGCAGTCAGGCCCGGACGGTTCAGGTAGCCACGCGCCAGACCGATGCCGCCGATGCACAGCTCGCCGGCAACCCCGCGTGGCAGCGGATTGAATTCGCTGTCCAGCACCCGGCACAGCACGTTGCCCAGCGGACGCCCGATTGGCGAACGCAGACCATCGGCAAGCCGGCACTGCCAGTGGGTGACGTTGATCGCGGTTTCGGTCGGGCCATAGCGGTTGTGCAGTTGCACGTTCGGCAGTTGCTCCAGCACCCGATTACGCAGCTCGCTCGGCAGCGCTTCGCCACCGGAGAACAGGCGACGCAGGCTGCTGCAGTGCTGCGTCAGTGGCTCGTCGATGAACAGTTGCAGCAGTGGCGGCACGAAATGCAGCGTGGTCACGCCGTATTCGTTGACCAGTTGGGCAATGCGGTGCGGGTCGCGGTGTTCACCGGGGCCGGCCAGCAGCAGACGACTGCCGGTGATCAGCGGCCAGAAACATTCCCACACCGACACATCGAAACTGATCGGGGCCTTTTGCATCAGCACATCGCTTTCGTCCAGCGCATAGGTGGCCTGCATCCATTGCAGGCGCTCGACCAGCGCCGCGTGGGTGTTGCCGACGCCTTTGGGCTGACCGGTCGAGCCCGAGGTGTAAATTACGTAGGCCAGATGGTCGCCGTGCAGGTGCAGGCCCGGCGCGCTGATCGGCCAGTTGTCCAGGTGCAGCGTGTCCATGGCCAGCGTGCAGACGCCCTCGGCGCTCGGCAGATCGCCGAGCAAATGGCTCTGGGTCAGCAGCAACTCGACACCGCTGTCTTGCAGCATGTAGGCCAGCCGATCAGTCGGGTAATCCGGGTCCAGCGGCACGTAGGCGCCACCGGCCTTGAGGATCGCCAGCAGCCCGATCAACAGTTGCGGCGAACGCTCGGCGGCAATCGCCACCTTGATATCCGGGCCGACACCCTTGTCACGCAGGTAATGCGCCAGGCGGTTGGCCTGCGCGTGCAGGTCGGCGAAATCGAGGCTGCCGCCCTCCCACACCAGCGCAATGCGTTCCGGGGTCTGTAGCACCTGACGTTCCAGTAATTCTGGCAACCACACCTGCGCAGGCGCGCAGGGTGCCGCGCTCCACTGCGCTTGTTCGGCCAGCTCTTCAGCGTTGAGCAACTGCACGTCGCCCAGCGCGACCTGCGCCTGCTGGCTGACCTGGGTCAGCAACTGCACATAGTGCTTGGCCAGACGCACGATGGTATCGCGCTCGAACAACTCGTCGGCGTAGTCGAAGGACAGGTTCAGGCGACCGTTACGGTCTTCTTCGCTGTGCAATTGCAGGTCGAACTTGGCCTCGCGGCTGTGCCACGGGAGTTCTTCGGCGAGCAGACCCGGCAAACGACGCAAGGCGCCGAGGTCGCGCTGCTGATGGTTGAACATGACTTGAAACAAGCCGTGCTCACGGGCGTGCGGGAAGGCTTCGACCAGTTGTTCGAACGGCACGTCCTGATGCGCCTGGGCGTCCAGTGCGGCCTGGCGGGTCTGGGCCAGCAGCGTCGAAAACGGCAGGCGCGGGTCCAGTTGCGCACGCAGCACCAGGGTGTTGATGAAGAAGCCGATGAGGCCTTGGGTTTCATGGCGCGGACGGTTGGCACCGGGCACGCCGATGCGAATGTCGGTCTGCCCGCTGTAGCGATGCAACAGGGTCTGGAAACCGGCCAGCAACAGCATGAACGGCGTCGATTGCCAGGCTTGCGCAGTGTTCCGCACGGCGGCACTCAGCTCGGCGCTCAGGCGCACGCTGTAGCGCGAGGCGCTGTGTTGACGGCGTAGCGAACGCGGGTGGTCTGTGTTCAGCATCAGCGTCGGCTGTTCATCGCCCAACTGTTGTTTCCAGTAGTCGAGCTGGCGCTCGGCCTCGCCCCGCGCCAGCCATTCGCGCTGCCACTGGCCGTAGTCAGCGTAACGCAGTGGCAAAGGCGCCAGTTCCAGGCTCTGGCCCTGAACGGCCGATGCATAGAGGCGCGAGAACTCATCGATCAGCACATTCAGCGACCAGCCATCAGCAATGATGTGGTGCAGCGTAACCAGCAACTGATGCTCTTCCTCATCCAGTTGCAGCAGCGTGACGCGCAGCAAGGGGCCGTTTTGCAGATCGAACGGCAGGCGCGCCTGCTCTTCGCGAATCGCCAGCGCACGCGCTTGGCGTTCATCGCCTGACAGGTCGCTGATGTCGATGCGGTGCAACTGAAACTCGCCGGGCGCATCGATGCGTTGCAGGGCCACGCCGTCCTGCTCGTAGAAACGCGTGCGCAGCGATTCATGGCGCTCGATCAGGCGCTGGAAGCTGCTGCGCAATGCCTCGACATGCAGCTCGCCACGCAGGTGCAGCCCGCCGGGAATGTTGTAGGCGCTGCTGGCCGGGTCCAGTTGCCAGAGGAACCACAAGCGGTTCTGCGCCAGCGATTGCGGCAGATGCTCGTTGCCCGGAAGACGGACGATAGCGTTCTGCGTCGGGTTGTCGCCCTGCTCTGCGGTGATCTGCAGCGCTTCGATCCGGGCAGCAAAGGCTGACAAAGTAGGCGCTTCAAACAGCAGGCGCAGGTTCAGGTCGATGCCCAGCGTCTCGCGCAACCTCGCCACGACCTGAGTCGCAACAATCGAGTTGCCGCCCAGCAGAAAGAAATGGTCGTCGGCGCTGACCTGCTCGCACTGCAACTGCTCGCACCAGACGCTGGCGATCTGCGCTTGCAGGTCCGAACCAGCGCTTCGTGCACTGTTTTGAAGAGCGGTATCAGCCGCAGGAAATACCGCGTAGCTGTCGAGGCTGCCGTCGGCCAGTCGGGTGCGGCAGGCCGAACGCTGCAATTTGCCGCTGGAGGTCTTCGGCAATGCGCCCGGATTAAGCAGTACCACAACGCTCGGCGCTTCCTGAAAAGCCTCGGCCACAGTCTGCCGGATGACCTTGATCAGTGCTTCGGGCGGAAAAACTTTCTGCACGCTGCGACTGATTTCGGCGGCAATGCCAATGCCTTCGCTGCCATCCTGATTGACGGCGAACGCGGCAACCCGACCTTTGCGCACCACGTCGATTTCGCGCTCGATCACCTTTTCGATGTCCTGCGGGTACAGGTTGTGGCCGCGCACGATGAGCATGTCTTTCAAGCGTCCGGTGATGTACAGCTCGCCGTGGCGCTGAAAACCCAGATCGCCAGTGCGCAGCCAGATCTGGCCGTCATGCTGGACGAAGGTGTTAGCGGTGGCTTGCGGGTTGCGCCAGTAACCATGGGCGATGCTCGGCCCGCTGGCCCAGACTTCGCCAATACTGTTTTCGTCCAGAGCCTGCAGCGTGACGGGATCGGCGATCAATACCCCATGCCCCGGCTGGCCGCTGCCGCAGCTCATGACCGGCTGCCCGTCACCCAGCTCGGCCACGTTGCGCGACAGCGCCTGCGCATTCAGGCGCAGCGAAGGAATACCCTTGCCGCGCTTGCCTCCGGCCACATACAGCGTCGCTTCGGCCAGCCCGTAAGACGCCATGAAGCTGTCCGGCGTAAAGCCGCAGCTGGCGAATTTCTCGGCAAACGCATTCAGGCTGTCTTCGCGGATTGGCTCGGAGCCGGAATACGCCACGCGCCAACGGCTCAAGTCCAGCCGCTCCAGCGCCGAATCACTGACCCGTGCGCTGCATAATTGGTAGGCGAAGTCTGGCCCGCCGCTGATGGTGCCGCCGTATTCGCTGATCGCTTCCAGCCAGCGCAACGGCCGAGTGAGGAAGTAGGCAGGCGCCATGAGGATGCACGGCACCCCGCTGAAAATCGGCTGCAACAAGCCGCCGATCAAGCCCATGTCGTGGTACAGCGGTAGCCAGCTGACGATCACGTCGTCCGGGTTGACGTCGATGCCGAAGCCGTGGCGGATCAACAGCTCATTGGCGACCAGATTGCCATGACTGACCTGCACGCCCTTGGGCAAAGCAGTCGAACCTGAGGTGTACTGCAGGAAAGCGATATCGTCGGCTTGCAGATGCGGCCCTTGCCAGCCTTGCGCCGACGCGCTGTCCAGCGTATCGACACAAAGCAGTGGCGGCGCATCGGCAGCAGCCAGCTCATCCATCTGCAGCAAGGCAGGCTGCACATCGGAGCCGGTCAGCACCAGCCGTGGCTCGGCATCGGCAATGATCGACAGCAGCCGTTCCTGATGATGACGGCGATTGGATTCCGGCGGGTAGGCCGGCACCGCAATGACCCCGGCATACAGGCAGCCGAAAAATGCGGCGACATAATCCGGCCCGCTGTGGAACAGCAGAATCGCCCGATCCCCCGGCACGGTCTGACCTTGCAGCGCGGCGGCGATGGTCCGTGCGCGCAGGTCCAGATCACGGTAGGTCAACACCAGACCCTGGCTTTCCTCGTCGCTGAGGAAACGCAGGGCCAGACGATCAGGCGTTTGCGAAGCGCGACGCTGAAGGGCCTGGGCCAGGGTGTCGGGGAGTTCAAACGCATCCATGATGGGGTTCCTGCTAGATTCGGCGTGCCAGATAGGATCTGAATTTCAAGAAAGAAGCGCACGCTGTAGAGCGGGTGCGCTTGAGGCAAAAACGGTCAACCGGCGGCCCGGTTCAACTGCCGCGACACGCTGTTGCGCCAGCGGGCCAGATGCTGCTCGGAGTAGCGCCGCAAGTGGCGAAGCAATTGCGCTTGTTCGTCGACCAGGTAGAAGTGGTGACCTTCGAACATGTCCAGCGAGAAGCCGGTGCAGGTTTCCTGCTGCCAGTCGAGCAGCTCCTCGACGCTGACGCGGTCCTGCTTGCCGCCAAAGACATGGATCGGCACGCTCAGTGGTTCGCGCTCGCCATACACGAAGCTGCCACAGAGCAAAAAGTCGGCGCGCAGGATCGGTAGCATCAACTGCATGAGCTCTTCGTTGCCGATGACGTTTTCACTGGTGCCGTTGAGTGAGCGCAACCGGGCGATCAGTTGCTCATCGGTCTTGGCGACCGCGTATTCGCTGACATCGCGGCGCGCCGGGCCAGCGGTAGCCGAGGCAAACAGCGCCAACGGCGGGGGCAGACCCCGATCTCGTAACGCATGCGCCAGTTCGAAGGCCAGCAACCCACCCAGACTGTGACCGAACAGCGCATAAGGCTTGTCCAGCTCGGCACTGATTTCGTCAACCAGTTGACTGGCCAGTTGCACGATGTCGGTTTGCAACGCCTCATCCATGCGCATGCCACGACCAGGAAGCTCCAGCGGTCGCACGTTCAGCCACTCGGGCACTTTACGGCGCCAAGGGCTGTAGAACATCGCGCTCGCGCCAGAAAACGGCAGGCAGAACAGCGTCAGGCTCACGGGCGCGCTCATAAAAAAACCGTCCAGCTGTGAGCGCAGATGTAAAAGCGCCGAGGCGCATGATCGAAACGCATAGGGTTCTCCTGAGGTTTTCCCTGGCCGCAACCGTGGTCGGGCCTGTCACCCATGAGAACGGATGGCGTCTGCAAATAATTAGGGAGAGGTACCCGTTGCGAGCACGAGACCCGCGAGCCTACCCTTTTAAAGTGCGCTGATTTGCTTTCGCATTTGACAATAATTATCATTAAGGTTAATTTGTTGCCCCATGTGACAGCGCTGCTCCTTCATGCAGCCCTCCCCCCATAGACTTTGTAGCAAGGTGAATTCCATGACGGAACACGTATTCACAGGCAAGTGCGATTCACCCTTACTCCAGGCATTTGTCGACAACTACCTGCTGCTGGTCAAGATCGCCGCCCGCATCGTTGGCTGCCGTTCGCGCGCTGAAGACGTTGTGCAGGATGCGTTCTTCAGATTGCGTTCCGCGCCGCAGGCCACGCTGACCTTCAAGGCTCAGCTCAGCTATCTGTTTCAGATCGTACGCAACCTGGCTATTGATCATTACCGCAAGCAGGCGCTGGAGCAGAAATACACCGGCCCCGAGGCCGAGGGGCTGAATGTGGTGATTCAGGGTGCATCACCGGAGATCTCGCACATCAACTTCACCAGCCTGGAGAAGATTGCCGATGCCCTGAGCGAGCTGCCGCCGCGTACGCGCTATGCGTTCGAAATGTATCGCCTGCACGGCGTACCGCAGAAGGACATCGCCAAGGAACTGGGTGTGTCACCGACGCTGGTCAACTTCATGATCCGCGATGCGCTGATTCATTGCCGCAAAGTCAACGGTGCCAGCGCCGAAGCCTGACCCCAGGCAGTTCAGGCAGACGAAAAAAATCCGGAGCCATGGCTCCGGATTTTTTGTTTCAGCCTTTTAGACGATGGATCAGCGGCTGACCTGATACTCAGGCTGCACTTCCGGCATCGCCGAAGAGTGGTGGTTGAGAATCTTCCACTCGTTACCGACGCGGTGGTAGAGGAACGAATAACGCGCCTGCACTTTAGTCTTCTTGCCGTCCGCTGCTGTCAGGGTGAAGGTGTAAACACCATTGTCCGCTGCGGCATCAGGCCCCAGGCGACGAATCTCCCGGTAGTTGATCTCGCCGACCGGCTTGAGCGCCAGGAAGTGATCGAAGTAGTCCTTGATCTCTGCAGGAGTGGCACGCACCTTGTTGGAGACAGTAGGCTGCAGGACCGCGTCCGACGCATACAACGATGAGACGGTAGTGGAGTTTCCGGTTTGCAGGGCCTTGTTCCAGCGATCAAACAGACCGGCGATTTCCTTGTCGTTCACGTTGTTCGGCGTCTCGGCCACCATGCGGTAGGTGTAGCCGGACGGCTCGGCAGCAGCTTGAACCATCGGTGCACTCACAGCCAGCATCAGGGCCAGGGCGGTCAATTTCGTTTTCATCGCTACTCTCCTACGGGGATCTGTTCAGGGATTCAGTGAGTGCCACTTTGCCCGCCGCGCCTCTCCCCGCCATCGGCCAACCGGGGTTATCTGTGTATGCCAATCGGCAGATGGGCTTCGCCTCCTGATACAGTTCTAATAACGCCACTTATGTTGGGCCCGCGCGGCCATCACCCCTTGCTGGAGTCTCCATGCAAAGCCCACCACACGATCCGGCAAGCGCGCTGGCCATTCGTAACCAGTATCGCCAGTCGCAAAGTCGTGCAGCACGTCTTCGGTTGCTGGTCGACACTGGCCAGGAACTTACCCAGTTGCCACCCACAGCCATGCGCCAGCGCGTGTTGCAGCGCGCTTGCGCGTTCGTGGCCATGGATCACGGTTTGCTGCTGGAATGGGGAGCCGACAACGGGGTGCAGAAAACCGCCAGCCATGGCAGTGCCGAATGCCTGAGTACCCTTGAAACAGCTGCCGACCCTCTGGCCATTGGCCCGCAATGGCTTGAACGGCCCGGCACCGACATGCCTTGCGTGCTGCTGCTGCCACTGCGCGGGGCTGACGATGGCTCGTTCGGTACCCTGCTGCTGGCCAACAGCGTCGCCATCAGCGCGCCCGACAACGAAGACATCGAATCCCTGCAGCTGCTCGCCACCCTGCTCGCCGCGCATCTGGAGAACAACCGCCTGCTCGAAGCGCTGGTTGCCCGCGAGAGAACCATGTCGCAACTGGTTCGCCAACTGTTCACCGCACAAGAGGACGAGCGTAAACGCGTGGCCTACGACCTGCATGACGGCCTGGCCCAGACCCTCGCCGGCCTGCACCAGCGCTTGCAGGGTTTCGCCGGTCGCTGCCCGGAGCTGCCAGCGCAACTGGACGCCGACCTGCAAGCCATCCTCAAACTGGCGCAGCATTGCGTCGGTGAAGGACGACAGTTGATCAGTGGCCTGCGACCGGCCGTGCTAGATGATTTCGGCCTTTGGCAGGCCGTCGACAAGGAAGCTGATCGCCTGCGTGAAGCGGGAATCGCCGTGCAATGGACGTCGCGCTCGTTGACACGCCTGCCCAGTCATCTGGAAATCGCTCTGTTTCGCATTGCTCAGGAAGGCATTAACAATGTGCTCAAACACGCCAGCGCCAGCAGCGTAGAATTGGCGCTGGAACTGAGTGACGGCAACATTTCACTAAGGCTGCAAGACAACGGCCGTGGTTTCGTCGCCGAGAAACCACTCAACGGCGCTGGCGTCCAGAAGCTGGGCCTGATTGCCATGCAGGAACGCGCCAGCCTTCTGGGCGGCCGCCTGACTTGCATCAGCCGTCCCGGACGCGGCACCCGGCTGCGCACCCTCGTCCCTTTTACCGCAGACAAGGCAATAACATGACTCAGACCGTGCGACTGGTTCTGGCAGACGATCATGAGGTGACCCGCACCGGATTCGTCTCACTGCTGGCGGGCCATCCAGAATTCGAAGTCGTCGGCCAGGCGGCAGACGGCCAGCAAGCCATTGACCTGTGCCAGGAGCTGCAACCGGACATTGCGATCCTCGACATCCGCATGCCGGTGCTCAACGGGCTGGGCGCTGCGCGGATTCTTCAACAACGCATGCCCGGCCTGAAAGTGGTGATTTTCACCATGGACGACAGCACCGATCACCTGGAGGCCGCGATCAGCGCGGGGGCGGTGGGTTATCTGCTCAAGGACGCGAGCCGCGATGAAGTGATTGCCGGCCTGCAACGCGTGGCACGCGGCGAAGAAGCCCTCAACAGTGCGGTCAGTGCCCGCCTGCTGCGACGCATGACCGAGCGCAACACGAGTGGCGCAAGCACACCGGAAGCCCTGACCCCTCGCGAACGCCAAGTGCTAGGGCTGGTTGCGGGCGGCTTCAGTAATCGGGAAATCGGCGAAAAGCTCGGTATCACGACCGGCACCGCCAAGGCACACGTTGAAAAAGTCATCGGCAAGCTGGGCGCTTCGGACCGCACCCAGGCCGCTGTGCGCGGCATAGCGTTAGGCCTGGTGAGCCAGTCGACGAGCGACTGGCGATGACAGCCACCGGCAGCAGTCACTGGGAAGACCTGCCGTTGCGCGGCAAGGCATTGGTGGCGATTTCCCTGCCGCTGGCGATGCTGATGTTTTCCCTGATACTGATCTATATCGCTGAACGCCAGACCGCGCAGGCAGAAGAAGACGTGCGCCGGGTGTTGCTGGTGCAGGGCGATATTCAGACGCTGCATACCCAGATCGCCGAAGGTGCAGCCAGCGTACGCGGCTACCTGCTGACCCGTCGTGAAGACTTTCTGCCCGGCTACATCAACGCCCAGCCCAGAATCGAGGCGGCGCTGGTACGCCTCGATGCCAACATACGTGATCAGCAGATGCGCGATCACCTGAAAGCCATCGAGCCGCTTATCCGCACCAAGGTCGACGGCCTGGAAAAACTCCGCTCGCTGAGCTTGAAGGGCCAGGAGACCGTTTCCAGCATCCTGATCGAGAACAAATACGTGCTCGACCAGTTACGCGAGCGGATCAGCGTCATGCGCGAGCGCGAAGACGCGTTGCTGGCTGAGCGTACCGAAGCGGCAGCGGCCAATCGGGAACACCTGCTGCGCTCAACCCTGCTGGCCGCCGCCTGCGGAATATTCGGCGCCATTCTCGCCGTCCTGATGCTGTCCAAAGGTATCGTGGCCAGGGTTCATCAGGTGCAGCGCAATGCCCAGCGCCTGGCCCTCGGACAACCTTTGCTGTCGCAGCCTCCTGAAAAAGACGAGATCGGCCAGCTTGGTACTCGACTGGTTGAAGCCGGTCAGTTACTGGCCGAACGCGAACGAGCGCTGCGCGACAACGAAGAGCGTTTGCGCCTGATCATTGAAGGTGTGAAGGATTACGGCATTTTTGCGCTGGACCGCACCGGCAATGTCATCACCTGGAACGCAGGTGCCGAGCGCATCAAGGGTTACACCGAACAGGAAATCATTGGTCAGCACTTCTCGGTTTTTTATCTGCCCGAGGAGTGTCCGCAACACCCGGAAATGGCGCTGAACGAAGCCACGGTCAACGGACGATACACCGAAGAGGGCTGGCGACGGCGCAAGAACGGTAGCCGTTTCTGGGCCAGCGTGGTGATCACGGCGCAATACGACAGCAATGATGAACTGCGCGGTTTCTCAAAGATCACCCGAGACATCAGTGATCGTCGCGTTGCTGAAATCGCTTTGGGCACCGCGCGTGAAGAAGCCGAACGCGCCAGCCGGGCGAAAAGTGAGTTTCTGTCGCGCATGAGCCATGAACTGCGCACACCGCTGAACTCCATTCTGGGCTTCGCCCAATTGCTGGAGATGGACTCGCCTGCCAGTCAGCGCCCACAAGTCGGGCATATTATGCGCGCCGGTCAACACTTGCTGAAACTGATCAACGAAGTGCTCGACATCGCCAGAATCGAAGCCGGACACCTTTCCCTCAGCCTGGAACCGGTGCAGCTGTCGAACGTCCTTCAGGAAACGTTAGTGCTGGTTTCGCCGATGGCCGCCGATGCCACTATCGAATTACAGGCGTTGCCGCCACTCTCCGACGAACTGGGCGTAGTCGCAGACCGTCAGCGTCTGATTCAGGTGTTACTGAATCTGTTGTCCAACGCCATCAAGTACAACCGACCCAACGGTCAGGTGCGCATCGAAGTCGAGCAATCGGCGGAGCGGGTCGCTGTGAGCGTGGTGGATAGCGGCTACGGAATTGCGCCAGAACTTCTCAATCAGTTGTTCAAGCCGTTCGAACGACTCAACGCCGATCCTAGCGTGGAAGGCACCGGGCTTGGGCTGGCGCTGAGCAAAAGCATGCTGGAAATGATGCACGGCGACCTGTCGGTGCACAGCGTGCGGGGCGAAGGCTGCCGGTTCACGCTGGAATTGCCCGTTGTGCAGGTGCAGAAAGCCGCCCTGCCGACGCAGCGCCAACCCGACCTGCTGCCTGCACCGCGCCCTCCTGCACGACCGGCATGGCATGGCAAGCTGCTCTGCATCGAAGACAACCTGTCGAGCATGGCGCTGATCGAAACCCTGTTGCAGCGCAGGCCGGGCATCCAGTTGCTGTCGAGCATGCAGGGGCAGTTGGGAATGGATCTGGCCCGTCAACATGCACCGCAGCTGATTTTGCTGGACCTAAACCTGCCGGATATCAAAGGCCTGGAAGTGTTGCAACGCCTGAGACGCTTGCCGGCGACCGCTAACACACCGGTGCTGATGATCACCGCCGATGCCAGTGACAGCACCCAACGCGAGCTGAAAAACGCCGGTGCTACAGCCGTTCTGACCAAGCCCATCCAGGTGCCGGTGTTCCTCGCCCTCCTCGACCACTACTTACCGGAGCCCCTATGACCGGAGACTTCCGCATTCTGATCATTGATGACCAGCGGCCTAATCTCGATCTGATGGAACAACTGCTCGCCCGGGAGGGGCTGACCAATGTGCTGAGCAGCACCGAGCCGTTGCGCACGCTGGACCTGTTCAACAGCTTCGAGCCGGACCTGGTGGTGCTGGATCTGCACATGCCCGAGTTTGACGGCTTTGCGGTGCTGGAACAGCTCAACCGCCGCATTCCGGCCAATGATTATTTGCCCATCATGGTCCTGACTGCCGATGCGACCCGCGACACACGCCTGCGCGCGCTGGCACTGGGCGCACGGGACTTCATCAGCAAGCCGCTGGATGCACTGGAGACCATGCTGCGCATCTGGAACCTGCTGGAAACCCGCGCACTGTACAAATCCCTGCGCAAGCTGGTGCCACCGGAAAACATCGAGTTGCTGCGCCAGACACGCGTGCCTGCGCAGCAGTGAGGGGCATACCTTATTTAATGAGCGTCACGGGCACTGACACTTCATGGATCACTCGCGTGGCCACCGAGCCCAACAGCAGGCCACCGAAGTTGCCCAGCCCGCGAGTGCCCATCACCACGGCATCGCAACCAAGCCGCTGCACCTCGGCCTCGACCTGCTCGGCCACGTTGCCCAAGTCGACATGCGCCTGAAACGGCACACCAGCAGCAGTCAGCAACGCCACCGCATCATCCAGCACCCGCTTGCCTTCATTGGTCAGGCCGGCCTTGACGCCCTCAATCATGTCCGGTGCCAGATAAAGGCTGTAATCGATCGGGCTGGCCTGCACGTTCAGCACGTGCACCTCAAGCGGCTTGGTGAGATCGCCAGACAGCTCAATGACATAGCCCAAGGCACGCATCGCGTGCTCCGAGCCGTCGAAAGGAACCAGGACTTTGTGCATGGGCATTTCCTTATTGGGTTATGCCCACAACATAGCCCGAGCACAGCAACGCCGCTACTGGAAAAAGCGGCTCTTCTGATCCAGATCAGCAGCCGTTGCGTGCAATCAATGACCTTGCAGAAACGCCGCCGCCTGATCCAGCAACAGCATCGGATTTTCCGCCTTGTGGATATCAACCGACAGCAACTGACGGAAGCGCCGCGCGCCAGGGAAACCCAGACCGAGACCGAGCATATGACGGGTGACGTGGTGCATGTTGCCGCCGCTGGCGATATGCGCCGCAATGTACGGCCGCATCAACTCCAGCGCGTCGTAACGGCTGATGACCGGTGCCGTGCTGCCGAACAACTGCTGATCCACATGCGCCAACAGATACGGGTTGTGATAAGCCTCGCGGCCCAGCATCACCCCATCGAACGTCTGCAAATGCTCACTGCACTGCTCCAGCGTCTTGATGCCGCCGTTGAGGACGATTTCCAGATCAGGAAAGTCTGTCTTCAACTGCGCAACCAGGTCATAACGCAGCGGCGGAATATCGCGATTCTCTTTAGGCGACAGCCCCTCCAGAATCGCGATGCGCGCATGCACAGTAAAACTCTGGCAACCGGCCTCCTGCACCTTGCCGACGAAATCACACAACTCGGCATAGCTGTCACGGCCATTGATGCCGATCCGATGCTTGACCGTGACCGGAATACCAACCGCATCGCGCATCGCCTTCACGCAATCCGCGACCAACTCCGGATGCGCCATCAGGCACGCACCGATCATGTTGTTCTGCACCCGATCACTCGGACAGCCGACATTCAGATTGACCTCGTCATAGCCCGCCTCTTCAGCCAGCCGCGCACACGCAGCCAAGTCCGTCGCCGTACTGCCGCCCAACTGCAACGCAAGCGGATGCTCGGTCTCGTCATGACGCAAAAACCGCTCCCGGTCGCCGTGCAGCAAGGCACCGGTGGTGACCATCTCGGTGTACAGCAATGCGTGCTTCGAGAGCAGACGCATGAAGTAGCGGCAATGGTGGTCAGTCCAGTCCATCATCGGTGCGACGGAGAAGCGTCGGGATAGCATTGCGGCTGGTTGGCCAATGGTTACAGGGGTTTCAAGGCTTTCAGGTGTCATGTGTAGTGATCTTGAGTGCAGCTGTTTTTAGCCCGGTTTGTTCGTTTGCTGGAAATGTAGCCATTCGATGCGGGCATGGTGACAGCACGTAAACGCAGAGGCGAAACCACCGGTTTCACGGTGCATATACGGGTTGTTTGGGATGGCGGGCAGTTTAACAGGAAAGGCAGGCTTTCGAACGTATGCGGGTTGCCCAAGCCTGGATCAAGAAACATGAAGCAGAGCTAAACGCCCCGGGTGTGATCGAGCGTATAGACCGGAAACACCGCAAAGCCATCAGCATCAAGCAGATAATCGACCGATGCCTTGATGAGTACGAGAAGGCTCGCCCACTGGGCAAGACGGCACGCTTCAATTGCATTCCTAAACGCGCCGACCATCTTTGGCTAGATGGGTTTTGTGGAGCGCTTACAGATTTTCACGCGGTTGCGGGATTTATTGAGGAAGACGAAAAGCACCGAATCGAATACTGCAACTTTGATATCCAACTCGACCAGCGCGGCCAGGCCATCGATTGATTTTCGGAAGTCGACGGGCTTGGGGTAGAGATAGACTTTTTCGACCTTGACGTCGGGTCACATCATGGCGAATGGGCTCCAGAAAGAAATCGGGAGCACAGCATCCGGTATCAATTGAGTGCGTTGAATGTGGGGTTCATGGAGCGCTTACGTTCATCCAGGTCTTGAGCCCCACGAGGGCGACGGATTCGTGATCATAACCGCCGCCAGTGATCAGGGGATGGTCGACATCCATGACAGGCGACTTTTAGTGCTCGGCCCGCAAATGGGCTGACTATGCAACTGACCCTGCGCGTGCAGCCGAGATTGCGCGGGAATGTTGCACGCCAGTTGACGAGTTCGAGTGGTACAAGGTTGGCAAGGCTGTGGGCAACGTGCGGAATCAAGGGCAGGGTCTGATTCGTCCGACAGCGACGCGGCCTAAATGAAACGGAGTATTTGCAGCTATCACTCCAGACGCCGGTTTAAAGCATGCTGGCAATCGACGGGCTCCATAAGTTAGGCTAAGCCCTCAATTTTCAAGCAGGAAGCTGATATGTCTTTCGACGCATTTATGCAGGTGGACGGCGTAGAAGGCGAGTCTCTGGACGACGCCCATAAGGGCTGGGTAGAGCTGTTGTCTTACCATTACGACGCTGTTCAGTCGATCAGTACAACCGCCAGTTCTAGCGGCGGCGCAAGTGCTGGGGGCGTGACCCTAGGCGACTTTAGAGTGAGTAAATATATAGACAGAGCAACGCCAAAATTATTTGAGTTATGCTGCCGTGGATCGCATATTAATAAAGTGACTATCCGTGTACACCGAGCAGGGACTGAGAAATTTAAATATTTGGATATAGTCCTAGAACAAGTTTTGATATCTAGCGTTAGCGGAAATGGTGCCGAACACGCAGGTCTTCCTATAGAACAGATCACCCTTAATTATGGGCGAATAAAATTCGAATATTCACAGCAGCGTCGGGCCGACGGAGGGAACGCAGGGATCGTTTCAGGCGGATGGGACAGGACTGCGAATAAGCCATTCGCATAAAATTCAAACTTATGAATTTTGGCAAGCCCGCCTAGCTATGAAGCGGGCATACCGATCACCAATAAACAGTTAGTACAACCGCAAACAATACAGAGGTTATTACAGCTTCCCTCCTAGAACAGGCCAGATAAATTACGCACTGGATAAAAATCGAAATCGCTACAGCAATACCTCTAACGACCCCCCTGTTATTTGAACTATCTTCAATGTGAGGAGTAATTGCACTTGGCTCCATCCAATCATATTGCGACCCTTGCAGAAGCATATATGTTAGCAGACAGGAGAAAAGAACCATATATAAAAAAACTCTTACCACTATTCCTTTCGCCGTCATATGCCTCACCTTACCAGCCTATTGAAAAGGCTCCACCGCTTGACAATAAAATCCCCGTAGCTTGTATTCTCTTTGATTTCATCAATAGACAAACTCGTCCCCCGATTATAGCGAGCGCCGATAATGCGTACCTCATCCATACCAACAGACTTAAAATTATCATGATCGGCCAGCATCCTAAGATGCATTGCAGCCAGATCAATATTATAGATATCTTGCTCTAGGCATTTAGACAGATTCCTAAACTGGCTAATATTCATAGTTTCAGGATCGAGCCCCAATGTAACCGCTGCTGTTCTTAGCTGGACACTGACCCAACCAAAACTGGTTTTAGCGGGTGGCGAAGTGATTGTAGTTGGCAAGTTTCCCAAATGATCGAAAGCTCGGACCTCGAATGCAGCTCGATCAACAAAATTGGGATCGCCCCCAGCTTCTATCCAACACACACCGGCGAGAAGCTCTATGGGCAGTGAGTATTTTACGGCTGACGCCTTGATGAACTGCTTGTTATGAGTCACCCAAGCATCTTTGAAGCGCTGAATATAACCGGGACCGCCGCCAAAGCTCTCTGGCACCAGCTTCCAAACGAACAGATCGAATGCCCCCCATGTGGGGCTTTCATTAGACTCAGCCGTGCAAAAATCATTCATACCGACTCATCCTTGACCTAGCTAGCATTGGCCTACTCTATCACTAACCTGTGTCGCCAACGGAATCACAGAGGTCACATTCGAGTCAATACGTCAGAACAAACCACCTAATGCATCAGGCTCCCAATTCATGATGATCAACTCACCGCTGACTTCGGACTTCCCTTGACGCTGATTAGCACTCGTGTACGAGTACGATATCTAGCATCTCAAAATAGAGCCCATCGAACACACGCGGGATGTCAGGATGGTCGTTGACGCTAACCATTACCTTCCCCTTACGCCGTCGCATGAACTCGGCCATCAATTCATAATTCTCAAACGGAAAATCCACATCATACCCAGCCGTCTGCCAGCAATGCGGATCCATGTAGTGGACTGTGTGAGACCGGTCATAGCTCTCGGCACATTCGAACCACGGCAGGTTCTACACGTACGTACCTGACAAACGCTGCCCAGCCGCAGATAGGTTTTCCTCGATCCACAGCAGGTTGATGCCCGGGACAAATGTCTGCCCACTCACCTTGCCCTTAAAGACATGGTTCTGCAGATAGAAGAACCGGGCGGCGCGCTGGATGTCGGTGAGGGTTTCGGGACGCGCCATCTTCTGCCACTCAAATACCTGGCGCGAACTGAGTGCCCATTTGTATTGGCGGACGAATTCTTCAAGGTGGTTTTGGACGACGCGATACAGCGTCACCAGATCGCCGTTGATGTCATTCAAGACCTCAACGGGAGCTGACTGGGGACGCATGAAGTAGAGGGCCGCACCGCCTGCGAACACTTCAACATAGCATTCGTGGGGTGGGAACAGCGGGATGAGACGGTCGGCGAGGCGGCGGTTGCCGCCCATCCAAGGAATGATAGGTGTGGACATAGAAAGCAAGACCTTTACTGTATATATAGACAGTTTCCAGGCTCGCTCCGCTTTGTGCACGAAGCGAGAGCCTTGGCTGGACTTGCAGGGGTAATCTGCGGGGACAGTGACCAGCCGTGATGTTGACGCATCTCGACTGGTCGCTCTTTTTCTATCTACTGCAGTGACTCTTTCCGCTCAGGGCTGAACGGCCCATAGCTAGATGAGGCCAAAACCTTAAAGGCACGCTCTTAAAGCATTTGCCGATCTGCCAGGCCATTAGTGCCGCCATTGATGCGCTGGTGATTGTCAGGAAGTCACCTTTGTCCACTAGGGCATTAAGCTCAGTCCTGTACCAGAACCACTCTTCTGGCATCACGGCGTATTGCGGCATCTCTAGCAGCTCGGGGTGCGCAAGAACGTCGAGACCCAACGCCTCCCGCAAACGTAGTAGTTCGCCCGCACAGTAATCTGGATGCCCCCCTTGTATATTCGGCGCGATCTTGCTGCCAGCGGTAGCCGTATGGGCTGGTTGTTTGAACGGCGCAGCGGCTACAGGCATGATGCGGCGCTCGATCAATCAACTGTAAAGGGACGTTCATGGCCGACTCAGCTTCAGGCATGTCGAAAGCACTTGCCACCACCACATCTTTTATCGAAAAAGCAGTAGAGATGCGGCACTTCATGCTGCTCATCTCGTTCATCCTGGCGCTAGACTCCTGCCTCATGGTTTTCTTTCACAAAAATCTGCTCGGAGCTTTTTCCAGGCTTGATGCGCCCGAGGTTAGTGGGGGTAACGCGCTCGTATTTTTGGGTTTGTTCGCGTTCATGATGACGCTGCTCTTCCCAGCTTTGCGGCACTTGCTTTTGACAATTCCGATATACGTTTCAATGAGATGGCCAAATAAAAATAATCAGCAAACCGATCCAAATATCCGCTGGACCTCCAGAGTGCGAGACCAGGCCTTGATCGACCGGGATAAGGTAATGCTCGAAATTCTCGATAAAAAGCAGACAGCACACGATGAGGATATGATCAACATGAACATAGGCTTCGCCATGGCCGTGTTGCTTGCACTTAATTTCCTTGTGTTGGGTGACGACCATACGCTCACGCTTAGCCAGACAGCCGCGACACTTCACGATACGTTGAAGGGCTTTTGGGTAACCGCATTGGTCAAGGCTAGCCTCGGTGGGATCGTGTTGTTCTGCATACTGCTCTTGGTCCAGGCACTATCACCAAACGTAGACGGAGACAGAATTTACCTGCCCGAAAACGAGGAAGAGCGCAAAGCGCGCCGAGAGGCCGAGGCCAAACGACTGGGTGTATAAGACCCGTACATGGCTGGCCTGAATCTCTGACTCAGGCCAGCCTGAACGATCAAGGCCTCGAATACTCCACCCACAACCGCCGAGCCGCCCCCAATCGCCACATTCGCCCCTGCCATTGCAGTCAAGCATCCGGATCTGCCCGCGGTCTGCTGCGTACAGCAGCATTACCGCCGAAAAACTGCATGACACACAGGCATCCGAGCTTACAGCGAGTCGGCGAGCCAGCGCCTAGCCGCGCATTCCCTACTTGTCCGCTCGCCACATTTCACCGGCCACACTGCCGACGATGGCGAGCACCACCACTAACCAGACCAGCATATTTTCCAGCGCTTGCTGCTCGGTTGTCATTTCGCTTCTCCAAACCTGTGAACGGTGCCTAGGAGCGACACTTGGTCCAATATGTATGCGTTGGTTTGACGTTTTAATAATCGCAATCGGAGCAATGATATGGAGTTATTCAAAGAGTACTGGCCAATACTTGCGGCAATTGCTGCGCTGGTCAACATCATCAGAGGCACAGCCGCAATGATTCTGATAGATCCAGCGGACCGCCTGAAAATTTTAGGAAAATTAAAGTTGTGGGCATCAAGGGCGTCCATGGTGCTGGTATTTTCTTGTGGCGTGGCGGTCGGGTTGGCAAGCGGCTGGCAAGTGATCAAATTTGGTTTGGTAACTGATCCAATGACCCGAAAGGATGTGCTGATGCTTCTGTTCAGCAGTTGGAACATGTTTGCTTACCTCGGATGTGCCATTGCAGTACCGCTGATTGCGAAGGCTATCCGCACCCAAGAGCGAACTCTCAGGGTCGACGCGCAGACATAAAAAAACCGGCCTGGCTGGCCGGTTTTGATTTGCTTTTTACGTTCGCACTTATCGAAGATGACTTTTTACAAGTGGGTTCCGGTGGCAGCAAGCCCGTTTTGCTGCCATGGCTAATATGTAGCAAACACTTAACCAACGCCCCGGCAGGGAAGTGACTATCCCTATGACAGTATGGATAGGCGCTCAAATAGCACCTGATGGCTTCGTGTACGAAATACCAAGCTATTCGTCCCAGCCCTACGCCATTCGCCTCATGGACAATGACATTTGCCCCATCAGGTCTCTCTGCTCTTTCAGGGAGAGCACCAACCGCGCTATGGATCTGCTGGTGGATAGCTCGGCCAGAGGCATACCCGTCACATACAGCTGGATATCACCGGAGTCGGGGTTGAGAAGCTTCACGGAAAAGCTTTCGTTCTCCGCTACGACGCATTCGCACCTGGACGGCAGAAAAGCTGTTTCAAGCACTCGCTGGATATCGGACTTTGAATACATGGTGCGTCCTCTGCTGGCCATATCATTCGGTAGAGTGTAGACAAGTTTTACGCAAATTAGTTGTTGACCTGTGTCAAATACGGCACCGCGCGTTTCAGCTTCTCACCACAATGCAAATGACCTGAAAAATCACAGCAATAAAGACAGAACACCTCGAAATACATAGGCTATAAAAACAGAAAACTTCCTTATCCCTATGATTTAAAAGCAAAATCTTATTGAGTCCATGCCAGAAGCTCAGAGTAACGTCCTTGTACATGGGCTCTCTTTTACGCTGTCCAAGGAATAGTTCGTCCTGTGATGATAACCAGCATCTATCACTCCCCTTTCAACGGAATAAACACTGCAAACGTCGTCCCCAGCTCCGCTTTCGATGTCACCTCAATCCGCCCGCCATGGGCGTCGACTATTTTGGAAACGATAAACAGGCCGAGACCCAGGCTTGAATACGGGCCATTGTCGGTGACCTGCTCGGGCGAGTAGCGTCCCATCGGGTTGAAGATGAACGGCAGGACGTCTTCGGGGATCGGGTTGCCGGTGTTGTGAACGGTAAACTGGAGGGTGTCGCCAGAAACCGCCAGTGTAACCTCTACGGGGTCACTGCTGTTACCGTGCTGTATCGAGTTGCCGATGAGGTTGGAGAACACCTGTTCCAGCCGGTCGCCATCAACGTTAGCAATGACATGCTCGCTGGACGTCAGGCGGATGTCGGCCTCGGGGTTGACCGTGCGGGACTCGTCTACGATGCGCGCGCAGATGGGCTGGACGTCTATCTCGGTCTTTTTCAACGGGATGCCGGGGCCGATCTGTGAGCGCGTGAAATCCAGCAGGTCGCCGACGATCTGGCTGGCGCGTTTCACGCTTGAGTAAATCCTTGAAGCAACCTTGGTCGCGCGCGCGCCCAGGTCGCTGGTGCGCAACAGAACATCCGCACCCAACAGGATCGCGCTCAAGGGAGTGCGCAAGTCGTGACCGAGAATGCCGAGGAAGATATTGCGCGAAGCCTGAACCGCGCTGGTGTAACTGGAGATGGATTCTGCGAGTGCCTGATCGATTGCCTCGTTGAACCTGATCATGTCCTCCATCTGTAATTTCGTATTAGCGGTCTCTTGTATCATCCACTGCTTGATGACACTGGCACGTAGTGCGCGAAATTCCGACACCACCTGGTCAATGGTAAAACCAGACATCAGTCGGGTAATCGCATGGGTTTTTGCAGCAGTCTGGTCGTCCGATACCAACTGGCCTTGCGATTTGTCGACCTGCTCCTGGGAGGACTGATCAGTTTGCAGGTCCGTGGCAATAGCCCGGAGCATCTGCTCGGCATGATCCCTGAGCTCTTTGGTATCCAGAGGCTCGCCAGGCGTTGCCATCGTATGAGCAAAGTCGGTCCACTCCTGCACGATGGGTTCGATATTTTTGAGGATGAAGCCCGATAAGCGCATGGCAACCTGATCCTTTAAGAGTCGAGCGAATGGCATCTCCGGGGGTGCAAATAAAGCACTTATTCCGGCAAATAGGACGGTTGGGTGGTGTTTTGGTCACATTCTCAACGGGACGGGCCGAGTCAATGCGCTCAGGGTAAAGGATGAATATTACGCTGCAAGCGGTTCATGAATCAGCGGTGCGAATGGAGCAGACTGACAGCGTCGGGTTTTATTCAGCCAACGCTTGCAAACGAGCCTGAACCGCATCGTCAAAAATGATGTAAAGCGCTTCGGCATCGGCAGCCCGCAGCTTTCTGGTTTTCTCGAGCCCGTGAATGAATTCGATTTGCAGCGCTGCTTCAGCTTCCACGTCTGCGCGCGTGCTGGCTGCGTCGAGCGCTCTTACCAAGTCGCTTATGTCGCCCTGGAGCGCCTTTGCAAGCCGCAATTGGTCGATTCTTTCCTGCATGTGGTCATTTCTCTAATGGAGCCAAGATGGCCAGCAGCAGACCATGCAGGGACGCTTAAAGCAAGGCCGAGTCATAGGCAGTCAACTATTTATTGACCCCGGCATCTCGCCCTTCGAGCAGATTTTTCATGCTGTAAGTAACGACACCGAGGATGATCAGGTCATCGTTATCCGTCACCTGCAGCGCGGGGTAATCGCTGTTTTCGGACTGCAGAATCACGAACTCGCCACGCATGTACAGACGGCGGCAGATTTGCCGGGCATTAAGTGACGCAACAACGATATCCCCATGCTCCGCATACTGACTACGGTCGACCACCAGCATGTCACCCGTGCAGATGCCGACCCCGAGCATGCCCTCATCCTCGATCCTGGCCAGGTAAGCGTGCGGCTCACGGACCTCACACCCCTCGGCGATTGATACATGTTTCTCCACGACAGGCGACCAGGAACCTTTGGATGACATGGGAATGAACGGAAGCTTGATGCCCTCTGCCGACAACGGGCCAAGGAAGGTAACACTCATGACGTGAGCCTTTTATGATTAACTGTATGCATATACAGTTAATCGTTTATCAGGCTTCAGGTCAATCTCGAATACGCACCTCGGCGCCTGACTGCCGTCACCCCAGCCAGTCGGAAAGGCCTTTCGATTCAGATTCAATCAACAAAATTCTACTAGACGACTGGTCTATTCAGGTTTAGCATGGCCGCCATTATGAAAAAGCCAATCCAGAACATGCGGCAGCACATCATTGATGTCGCCAGATCGCTAATGACAAACAAAGGCTATACCGCCGTCGGGCTCGCCGAAGTGCTGAGCACTGCAGGGGTGCCGAAAGGGTCTTTCTACCACTACTTCCGGTCCAAGGAAGAGTTCGGCCAGGCGCTGCTCGAAGAATACTTCGCCGAGTATATGTCTCGTGTGGATACCCTCATGGCGCTCCCGGGAACCGGCGCAGAACGGCTGCTGGCCTACTTCCATTACTGGATAGAGACACAAGGCAACGATCTTCCGGAAGGTAAATGCCTGGTGGTCAAGCTGGGTGCTGAAGTGTGCGATTTGTCCGAGGACATGCGCATAGTCCTTAAATCAGGCACAGCGAAGATTATCCAGCGGATGCACACATGCGTCGAAATGGCCGTAGCAGACGGCAGTCTTCATGCCGTCGACGACACACGGGCGTTCGCCGAGTCGCTCTACCAACTGTGGTTGGGCGCCTCGCTGCTGGTGAAGGTCAACAAGTCTGCTGACGCTTTTGAAACCGCCATGAACATGAGCAAACGCCTGCTGCAATAGCGCGGGCTTTTTTTTGAATCAAAACTAGACGACTGGTCTATTAGGAATTAATCATGATCGATAACAGCACCCGGACAGATTTATTCTCTGCCACTCAACTGGGCTCAATTGAAGTCGCCAATCGCATCTTCATGGCACCTGTTACCCGCAGCCGTTATGCCGAAGACGGTGTTCCTGGTGAACTGCATGCTACTTATTACGCCCAACGCGCCAGCGCCGGGTTGATCATCGCTGAAGCGACAAACATCTCCCCTCAGGGCCGAGGCTACGCCGCCACGCCAGGCATATGGAGTGAAGAGCAGGTGGCGGGCTGGCGAAAAGTTACCGACGCAGTGCATGCCGCAGGCGGAAAAATCGTCTGTCAGCTATGGCATGTAGGACGCTTTTCCAGCGTCGATCTACAACCGGACGGTCAGGCTCCGGTCGCGCCGTCGGCCATCGCCGCCGAGGGCAATACGTACACCGTCGACGGTTTCGTACCTGTTTCGATGCCACGCGCGCTGCACAGCTCGGAAATTCCGGGGATCATCGAGCAATACAGGCTCGCAGCCGAAAATGCCAAGCGTGCCGGGTTCGACGGCGTGGAAGTACATTCGGCCAACAGCTACCTCCTCGACCAGTTCCTGCGCGACTCCACCAATCAGCGTACTGACCAATACGGCGGCTCGATAGCAAACCGCGCACGACTGACGCTTGAAGTGACTCAGGCGATCGTCGATATCTGGGGCAGCGACCGTGTCGGTATCCGTCTGTCACCCGTCACGCCGGACGCTGGCAACACCCCACCGGACAGCAATGTGATGGCGCTGCACGGCTATCTGATCGACCAACTGAACATTTTCAACCTGGCCTATCTGCATTTCGTAGAAGGCGCCACCGCTACGTCGCGAGATGTGCCGGAAGGTGTCGACATGGACGCGTTGAGCGCGCGCTTCAAAGGTTTCTTTATCGGCAATAACAACTACGACCTGGAGATGGCCATCGAGCGCCGCAGCCAGGGAATCATCGATGCAGTCGCCTTCGGTCGGCTGTTCATTTCCAATCCGGATCTCGTCCAGCGCCTGCGCCTTGGCGCCGAACTGACAGTAGCGCCGCGCGAGACGTATTACGGCGGCGGAGCATCTGGCTACACAGACTGGCCATCAGGCAATTACTGAGACGTTCGCAGGCCTGCATTTCGTTATCTGTCCGGCCGCTGTGTCAATGAAATTGCCATTTCGCCGACCCGGCAGGATTGGTGAAGAGCAGGCACGTCTGTTAACCCCCCGATCCTACAACCCGAGCTTTACTTCAGGAGTCATAACCCCATGAGCAAAAACATCAAAGCCGTGCCCACTGAGGATTACAACGCCGTCATCGCCACCGCGGCAAAGTATGTCGAAGGCTTGCGCATTGGCAGCGTCGAAACCATCGCCGAAGCGTTTCATACCGATGCGGTGATGTACGGTTTCACGAACGGCCAACTACTGGGCGGCCCGATCAGCAATCTTTACTCGTTCGTCCAGAGCAATGGTAAAGCACCGGATATCGTGACCCGGCTTGACGTGCTGGCGATCACTCCTACGACCGCTGTTGTAAGGGTCGATATGGAGAAAGACGCGATAGGTGCCGATTACAATGACTACCTGACGCTGATCAGGATTGACGGAACATGGAAGGTCATTGCCAAGGTCTACCACCAGTTCGAAGGTTGACGCGCAAGCAGGGCCGGATAGATTTTCCAGCCCTGCCCTTTTATCCAGAATGGACGCCTACGGCGTTGAATCATCCCGTGACAACTGAGTGATCAAGGCAACGGTCAGGTACAGCCTGGGCGCAATGCTCGACAGCTCGATGTATTCGTCGTCGGCATGCAGACCAGCACCGACGACACCCATCGTTTCAAGTATTGCGGGCTTTGCGCTGCCAGGCACGTAGGCATAACCTGCATCGGTGCCGAAGCGCATGGCGATGGGTTCGACAGTGCGATCTATTTTCCCGTAGAGCGCCTGCGCCGTTTTTGCCAACTGTTCAGAGCCCGGATTTTTCGCCAGCGGTGGACGGCCCTTTTCCATGCGCAATGTCACTTCAGTGCCATCGATCAGTGTGTTTTTCACGATGCGTTCGCCGTCAGCCAGTACCCGGTCGCTCTCGCTCAGGTCGGAATAGCGCATGTCCGCTTCGGCTGAGGCGCTGGACGGGATAATGTTGCGCTTCTCTCCGCCTTTGATGAGCGTCCAGTTGACCGTAGTGCCCTTGGCCGGGTCGCCGAGGTCCTTGAGTTGCAGCATCTGGTGCGCCAGCTCCATGGCCGCGTTGCGCCCTGCTTCGGGTGCAGAACCCGCGTGTGAGGACTTGCCTTTGACGTCGAGAATCAGGCCGTTGATGCCATTGGTGGCTACGGTGACGGCGTCCTTGTCAGGCGGCTCATACGAGAAGACGTAATCGTGCTGGCGGGCCAGTTCGGCAATGACTTTTTTTGACCCGCTGGAGCCGGTTTCCTCGTCCGGATTGAACAGCACGGTGAGCGTGCCAAACTCCTTGAATTTCTGATCCTGCAGCAGTTTAAGCGAATGCAGAATCATCGCCACACCGCCCTTGGCGTCCGCAACGCCAGGGCCGTAGGCGCGTTCGCTGTCGAGCCTGAATGGTCGCTTGGCGGCCGTGCCGGGGCCGAATACCGTGTCGTAATGAACCATCAACAGAAAGGACTTCGTACCACTGCCTTTGAACGTGCCGACAATATTGTCACCGGCAGACGGGTCGGCTGGCGTGGTGGTGACGTCGGCGCCCAATGCCTTGAGACGTTCGACCAGCAGCGCGCTGATGACCTTCAGGCCAGGCGCCTGACCGGTGCCGGTGTCGACATCCACCAATTGCCTGACCGTGGCAAGGTAGGACTGCTGCTCAGCCTTAGCCTGTTCAAGTAATTGATCAGCGGACAAATCGGCGGCCATTGCACTCGCCGCCATTGCACTCAGAGAAAGCAGCGAAAAGCCGATTGCGGCGGTTAGGGAGGCGCGTTGTGGATGCATGCTGGTTCCTTCAGATCATCGCTATGGAGGCTGCATCTTTACCCCAATACTCCCTTCAACACCAGATTCGCGCGCCCCTGCCTGTCATGCATGAGGGGCAAAATAAAGATCAAGGGAACAAGCAGTCTGCTATAGGCTCCAAAACAGTCTCGACAATGGTTTTCAAGACTATGCCGACCCTCGACGCCCTCCATCCGCAGGCATTACGTGCTGCGGCCTTGAGTGGGCGGCAGCGCTCGGGTAATGTCATCCAACCGCACAGGACAGAGCACGCTCATGACTTCCAAGCTGGATCAACTCAAGAACTTCACCACCGTTGTTGCCGATACCGGCGATTTTGGCGCTATTAAAAGCCTCAAGCCTCAAGATGCAACCACAAACCCCTCTCTGCTGCTCAAGGCAGCGTCGAGTGAAAGCAACAAAGCGATGCTCGAAGAAGCATTCGCACGCGGCAAAGGCGACATAGGGCTGGCATGCGACCATTTCGCGGTTGCCATCGGCCAGGAGATTCTCAAGGTCGTACCGGGCCGCGTATCCACTGAGGTGGACGCTCGACTGTCCTTTGACACCAACGCGCTGATTGAACGCAGTGAACGCCTGATCGGGCTGTACAACGCCGCCGGTGTCGAAAATGATCGCGTGCTGGTGAAGCTTGCGTCGACCTGGGAAGGCATCCGCGCTGCCGAATACCTTGAGAAAAAAGGTATCCAGACCAATCTGACGCTGCTGTTTTCCTTCGCTCAGGCTGTCGCGTGTGCTGAAGCTGGCGTATTCCTGATCTCGCCGTTCGTGGGCCGTATCTACGACTGGTACAAAAAGTCGTCGGGCACCGATTACACCGGTGCAGAGGACCCAGGCGTGCAGTCTGTAACGCGCATCTACAATTACTACAAGGCCAACGACTTCAAAACAGTCGTAATGGGTGCCAGCTTCCGCAACCTGAACCAGATCGAACAACTGGCCGGTTGTGACCGCCTGACCATCAGCACTGAACTGCTCAAGCAACTGGCCGAAGACACCGGCACACTGCAGCGCAAACTCGCTCCGGGCAATGCAGGTGAGCCACGTCAGAGCCTGACCGAGAGCCAGTTCCGCTGGAACTCCAACGAAGATGCGATGGCCACCGAGAAACTGGCCGAAGGCATTCGTCAGTTCGCTCGTGATCAGGAAAAACTGGAAGCGCTGCTTCCTGCCAAAAAAGCCTGATACAAAAAAGGGCGGCACCCTCGCGGGTGTCGCCCTTTTTGCTGCCTGCGATTTAGCGGGACTGCCTAGCGTTGCCCTTCAAGCGCATTGACCAGGTCGTGGAATGCTTCGCGGTTGGAGTCGTTCAGGCCCATGAGGATCTTGTGCGCTTCGAGCACCTTGGCCTTGACCACCTCTTCGCACTGATCCTGCGACGGCAAATCGGTCAGGGACTCAAGACGCGGCAGCGGCCGGTCAACAATATTGAACACCTGATCGAAGCCCATGGACTGCAACAGGCGCGTGATGTCTTCGTGGGTGGTGACCAGGGTCGGCAGCAGGCCGACCTTTTGACGGGACAGGATCGACAACTTGGCCAGCAGGCCCAATGTGGTGCTGTCGATGCTGCGAGTCTCGGTCAGATCGATCACCACTGCGGAAAAATTCAACGCGGTGAAGATTCGCTCGATAGTCGCATCCAGGGCCGAACACAGCGTCAACCGCACTTCGCCCACGAACTTCAGAACGAAGGTGCCTTCCTGCTCGGCGAACTGGATTCTACCGGTACTCATTCAAGATTCCTGCTTAACACTAACAAGGCGATATCATCCGGCATCTCCCCTAGCGTTGCCAATTCAAAAACCCGCTGCAAGCCTTCCAGGCTGCCGCCAGCCGTCTTCACCAACTCGGGAAGCACGGCTTCTTTCTCTTTGAGTGTATCACCGGGTAACAGATCCAGTATGCCATCAGACAACATGGTCAGACTGAAGGACGCCGGCAGTTCCATCTCGTGGTCCTGATAGGTCGCTTCATTGAACAGCCCGACCGGAAGACCGCGGCCTTCCAGATAGCGCGTCTGCCCCTCGGTGTACAGCACCGGCAGCGGCAGATGGCCGCCAACCGCGTAGGTCAGCGTACCCGCGTCCTCATCGATTACCCCGCCCACCATAGTGACATGCTTGCCCAGTTTGCAACTGATCAGCCCACGATTGATATGCCCGAGCACATCCGACGGTTTGAATTCAGGCAGCGTTCCGCCACGCTTCGATTCGAACAGCAGACGGGTGGTCATGAACTTCAAGAGCACCGTGATGAATGCCGAAGACGCCCCATGCCCCGAAACATCGGCCAGATAGAAGGCAACGCGCCTTTCGTCGACCCGAAAGTAATCGACGAAGTCACCGGACAGGTACAGCGAGGGAATAATCTGGTGAGCGAACTGGAATTCGTCAATTGACCAGGGAGTAATCGGCAGCATGTTCATCTGAACTTGCCGACCCGCATCCTGATCTTCCTGCAACAGGTGCAGGCTGGCTTCAAGCTCGCGATTGGCTTTTTCCAGCTTCTCGCGATAGACCTGGTTTTCGTTGAGCAGGCGCGACCTATCCAGGGCGCGACGCACTGAATGTTCGAGTACCGCCAGATCTTCAAGGGGCTTGATCAGGTAGTCGGCAGCGCCCAGACGCAACGCTTCTACCGCATCGCTCATCACGCCGGCACCGGAAACCACGATGACCGGGGTCTGCGGAGCGCTGACGGTCACTTGACGAATCAGCTCAAGCCCACCCATCTGCGGCATGCGCAAGTCGCACACCACCAAATCGGGCTTTTCCTGCTCGAATATCTGTATTCCCTGCAAGCCATTGCTAGCCTGGAGGACGCTGAAGCCACTGTCTTCCAAATAGGCGGCGAGGCTCGCGCGCACTACTTCGTCGTCATCGATAATCAGCAGCGTGGCACTGGTTTTTGGCATGTGGGCAAACGGCGCCAGATCAGGTTGGCGTAGGCGGCCCGGAATCACCGGAACCCGCTTACTGGATTCGCTTCTAGCCTCTCTGCAATGTCATGTACGCAACACCGCGTGCGCGTCATGTTCAGAGGTGCCCTTCAAGGCGCAGACGGTACTCCCATCCGACGGGTGTTTCAAGCATGCTCCGCCCCTCACGAGGTGCTCTTTACATCACAAATCACCGAGAGTTATAAGAACTGATTAATCAGCAACTAAAACGAAGGGACTGACATGAGTCGAACTGATCGCGACTATGAGGAAAAACGGGATTACATACGCATGCGTGTTGATGCAGAGGTTAATCTAATCCACGCAGGCCAGGTCATTCCTGCCGTATGCATTGATCTTTCCAGCTCGGGCATGCAGGTTCAGGCACCTCGCTCCTTCCAGGTGGGCGACAAACTCAGCGTGCGTATCGACTCCGATCATGCGGCGCTGAAGGGTTTAGAGGCCGAAACGGAGGTCGTCTGGGTGAATGATGAAGAAGGCGGCGGGCAAAAACTGGGGCTGTCCATCGTCTCGATGAACTGATTTGAGGCGGAACGGGTTCACAAATACGCAAAAATAATAAAGGCGACCCTAGGTCGCCTTTATTGGTTTGGTCACGCACTTTCAAGCCGAAAATTAAAAGTCGTCTTCGACCTTGCCATCCTTGACCTTGAACTCACGGTTCTGCAAGTAGGCGTTACGGATAAACGTGTAGCGATCACCGCTGACCATGCGCTCTGCAGACAGCAGGCTGGCACGCGTGTCGATCAGATTGACGCCCAGCGCCGTATTGCGGGTCGGGACATGATCGATATAGCGGTATGGAGAGGTGTAGGTGTCCGGGTACTTGGCGAACGCATCACGCACGGTGCTCGGCCCCAGCAACGGAATGACGACGAACGGGCCGCTTGGCACGCCCCAGTAGCCCAACGTCTGACCGAAGTCTTCATCGTTGCGTTGCAGGCCCATGCGGGTACCCACGTCGATAAAGCCCAGCAACCCGAAGGTGGTGTTGAAAATCATGCGCGCAGTGTCGACACCCGCCGCAGCAGGTTTGGCTTGCAGCACGTCGTTGGCCAGATTGCCAACGTCGCCAATGTTGTTGAAGAAGTTGTGTATACCGTCTTCCACGAATTGCGGGGCGATGTACTGATAACCCTTCGCCAGTGGCTTGAGGGTGTACTTGTCGAGGGTATCGTTGAAGCTGAAAATGGAGCGGTTGATGCCTTCCCATGGATCGTCTTCAGCGGCCTGAACGACCACCGGTACCAGCGCAATGCCCGCGCACAGCGAAAGTTGCGCCAAACGTTTTATAAAGCCTGCACCAGTCACGGGCATAGCTGACACTCCTGATCGAGATATCGAAATAATGACGCGGGTGCTACGCCCCACACGCTAACGCCGAGAGTATAAAGCCTTCTGTTACGAATAAGGCAGGTCTGTCAGCAAAGCAGTGCGGATAAACCTGGTCATCGCGCCGTCATCCAACTGTCATACAAGCGCAGTAGCGTGCTGGATATTTCAGAGATTTGCCCATGCTCGCGCCGGTCCTCAAGCCTTTGCCGACTTTCCCCGCCCTGCTGTTCGGCCTTAGCGGCTGCCTGGTGGATTTTGGTGCGCAGGCCGGAACCACAGAGCGTCCGGGGCCTGAGCACAGTCAGCCCACACCTGGCGCGCTGGATATCCTGAAAACCCTGCGTGATCAGGGTCAGCCTTGTGCCTGGCTTGATGAACTGCCTGAAACCGTCAGCACCCCCCTCGCCGCACCGCTGGACAGCTGGATCATTTCCGCGCCTCGCCCGGCAGCGAAATGGCCTGCGCCGGACGCCTGCTGGATGGCACTGATGGCGTTGAACGTCCCGCAACTGGATGGCTGCGTGCTTATCAGCGGCGACCCGCGCCTGTTGCAGTCCGGCCTGAACGCAGGGCTGTGGACCATTGGCCTGGCGTCTTGCGGACCGCTGTGCGGACTGTCTCCCGCACAATGGCAAGCGCTCAGCGACTCGCAACGTGAACAGCGACGTGCGCAGGCGACGCTCAAGCTCTATGCGCTGGGCGTGCACTCGGTCATTGATCACTTGGGCGAACTTGAGTCTTGCCTGGCGGATATCACCCTGCGGCGCAGCAAAGGCGAAAAGCCTTGATACATATGCATCAAGGAGATTACTGGATTAGTCTTGAGTCATGACGGACCTTTAGCGGCACAGCGAAGTCCATGAGACAGACTTATCAATCAAGGAGCACTCCATGCCTGCCCGCGAACTTCAAGAACAACTCAATACACTGCGCGAGCAACTTGAGCACAACCCGCCGCTTTCGGAATCCGAGCGCGAAAACCTGCACGAACTCATGCAACAAATTGAAACAAAAATTCAGCTGGAGCAAGCGACTCAAGAGCAGGACAGCAGCCTCTCCGATGGCGTGAATTTGGCTGTAGAACGTTTTGAGCTGGAGCATCCAGGTATCGCCGGCACACTGCGCAACATCGTACAGACGCTGGGTAATATCGGGATTTGATCAGGCGCTGCGTGGATGGCACAGCCTCGCCAAGAGGAGGCAGCGCGTCGCACGATAGTCGGGATTATCGTTCCTCACGCTCCAGCGAGGGAACGCATTTCTCGACGCTCTGCGTCGCAAGAGGACGCGGAGCGTCCTGAACGGCATGCGACGCGGAGCGTCGCACGATAGTTGGAGCTATCGTGGGAACGTAATTCTCGACGCTCTGCGTCGCAAGGGATGCAGACCCTGTGCAGAGCATTGGCACGGAACGAATCTACTGCCGCGCCAGTCTGCGATTATCCACGTCGAGCACTTCAGTACTGCGGTACGGGTTGATGTCCAGCCCGCCACGGCGCACGTAGCGTGCGTAGACGGTCAGCTTCTCCGGCTTGAGCAGACGCTGCAGGTCGAGAAAGATTCTTTCTACGCACTGCTCGTGAAAGTCCGAGTGCTGGCGGAAGCTGACGATGTACGCCAGCAGGCTGGCGTGATCCAGCGCCGCACCGCGATAGTCGACCACTACACTGCCCCAGTCGGGCTGGCTGGTGACCGGGCAGTTGGATTTGAGCAGATGACTGTGCACGCGCTCTTCGACCACCTGTGACTCGTCACAGCGCAGCAACTCAGGCTGCGGCCGGTCGTAGCTGCTGACCGTGATGTCCAGATCGTCGATACACACACCCGGCAATGCCGCGACACCCTCCCCTTCGATTTCCGCCAGGCTGCGAATACGCACGCCCACTGGCTTGCCTGCGGCCGCTGACAAATCCTTTTCAAGCGTCGTCTGTACTTGTGCTACGCCATCGAAAGCAGTCTGGTTCAGCGAATTGAGGTACAGCTTGAAAGACTTCGATTCAATAATATTCGGCGAGTCGGCCGGAATGCTGAACTCGGCAATCGCGACCACCGGCTTGCCGGACGGCAGCAGCCAGGACAGCTCGTAGCAGTTCCAGAAATCGACACCCGTGTACGGCAGCGTCTGCGCGGTCAGCCCCAGCTCGGCCCATTTTGCGGCGCGCGGGATCGGAAACAACAGGGACGGCGTATAGGTAGCGATGTACTCACTGGACTTGCCCAGCGGCGAGTGTTCGGCTGCGGGATGCATGGCGATACCTGGATCGGGTGGATTAACGCGGCGAGTTTATAGGGTTTGCAGCGGGCTTTCAGCGAAAAATCCGCTTCAGCCCGCGAGCCATTGCGACGCGAAATAAAGCGCTGCAATGACCCGCAATCAGGCTGCCGCCTTACTCGTAACGCAACGCGTGCGCAGGCTGGATCTGCGCCGCACGCCAGGCCGGATAGACGGTGGCAAGGAAGCTCAGAATGAAACCGGCGCTGCAGATCAGCAGCACATCGCCGCCTTGCAATTCGGAAGGCAGGTTGCTGATGAAGTACACATCAGAGCTGAAGATATGCTGACCACTGACCCGTTCGATCCAGCCCACCAGACTGCTGACGTTCAAGGCGGCAATAATGCCCAGAACACCTCCGATCAACGTGCCGACAATACCGATCACCGTGCCCTGAACCATGAAGATCGCCATGATCTGACGAGGCGTGGCACCGATGGTGCGCAGGATCGCAATGTCTGCGCCCTTGTCGTTGACCACCATGATCAGCGTGGCAATGATGTTGAACGCCGCCACGGCGACGATCATCAGCAGCAACAGACCGATCATGGTCTTTTCCATCTTCATCGCACTGAACAGGCTGCCTTGGGTATGCGTCCAGTCATCGGCGTGATAGCCGTCACCCAGCCCGGCGGCAATGGCCGTAGACACCTGAGGCGCCTTGTACAAGTCCTTCAGCGCCAACCGCACGCCCTGGACCTGATCAGGCTGCCAGCGCTGCATCTGCGCGGCATCGGCAATGTTGATCAGCCCCATGGAACCGTCCAGCTCTGCGCCAACCTTGAAAATACCGACCACCGTCAGGCGTTGCAGGCGTGGCGTGATACCACCCGGTGCGCTGCTGACTTCCGGCACAATCAGGGTCAGCTTGTCGCCGATCGTCAAGCGAAAGCGCCGCGCAGTCAGATCACCCAGCACCACACCGAACTCGCCCGGTTTCAGGTCCTCGATGCTGCCGCGGGTAATGTGCCGGGTAACGATCGACACCTCATGCTCCAGCGCAGGATCGACGCCGCTGATCTGGATCGGCTGCATCGACCCCTTGTAAGACAGCATGCCTTCCATGTCAGTGAACGGCACGGCAGCGGTGACTTCCGGGTTTTTCAGCGCAGCAGCAGCCAGTGGCTTCCAGTCATCCACCGGCGCATTACCGGCGATTACCGCATGCGGCACCATGCCCAGAATCCGTGAGCTCATTTCGCGCTGGAAACCGTTCATGACCGACAGCACCACGATCATGGCCAGCACGCCCAGTGCCAAACCGATCATCGAGGTCATCGAAATGAACGAGATGAAGCTTTTGCGGCGCTTGGCGCGGGTATAGCGCATGCCGATGAAGATGGGTAACGGTCTGAACATTCGCGAAGCACCGTGAAAATAGCGTCTTAAAAATGTATAACCCGGCGCGATGAATAGCGCCGGGCCGCTGAATCAAGCGTCGACCAGGTGACCGTTTTCCAGACGTAAAACGCGGTCCATCTGCCGGGCAAGGCTCATGTCGTGAGTCACGATCAGGAACGCGGTGCGCGACGACGTGCTCAATTCACGCATCAGGTCCTGTATGCCCTGTGCAGTGTGGTGGTCGAGGTTGCCGGTAGGCTCGTCGAGCATCACCAGGCCTGGCTGGTTGATCAGCGCACGGGCGATGGCCACGCGCTGACGCTCGCCACCCGACAACTCCGAAGGCTTGTGCGCCAGACGATGACCAAGACCGACCCGCGCCAGCAACGCGCTGGCACGCTGACGCGCCTCCGGGATCGCGGTGCGGCCGATCAGCAGCGGCATGCAGACGTTTTCCAGCGCGGTGAACTCGGGCAGCAAATGGTGAAACTGATAGACGAAACCCAAGGCCCGGTTGCGCAGCAGGCCACGGGCTTTTTCGCCAAGTGCCGACAGCTCCTCGCCTGCCAGCCAGACGCTGCCTTCGGAAGGCGTGTCCAGTCCGCCCAGCAGGTTCAGCAAGGTACTTTTACCCGACCCTGATGTACCGACAATCGCGACCCGCTCGCCCGGATGCAGCTCCAGTTGCAGGCCAGACAACACCACCACCGACTCCGGGCCTTCCTCGTAGGATTTACCCAGATTGCGGCAACTCAATACTGCTTTATCAGACATGCCCGACTCACTCATAACGTAACGCCTCCGCCGGCTGGGTGCGCGCAGCACGCCAGGCGGGATACAGGGTGGCGAGGAAACTCAGGACCAACGCCGCACCGCAGACCTGGAACACGTCCTGGGCCATCAGTTGCGAAGGCAGGTAATCAATGAAATACACGTCGGCGTTGAGAAACTTGTGGCCGATCAGCCCTTCAAGCATGGAGATGGCGGCACTGACATTGAGCGCCGCCAGAATCCCCAGCGCCGCGCCGATCAATGTCCCGACCACGCCGATCACCGTGCCCTGCACCATGAAGATCGCCATGATCTGCCGTGGCGTGGAGCCCAGTGTGCGCAGGATAGCGATGTCGCCCTTTTTGTCATTGACCACCATCACCAGCGTGGAAATGATGTTGAACGCCGCAACCGCCACAATCAGCAGCAAAAGCAGGCCGATCATGGCTTTTTCCATGCGGATGGCCTGATAGAGGTTGCCGTGGGTGCGGGTCCAGTCACGGGAATAGAAGTTGTTTTCGCCCAGCTTCTGGGCAATTTCCCACGAAGTGCGTGGCGCAGCGAACAGATCATCGAACTTCAGACGTAGCCCCTGCACCTGATTCGGCTTCCAGCGATGCAGGCGGCCCAGGTCGTCCAGGTTGGTCAACCCGAGAAAGCCGTCGATCTCGCCGGCGCCGACGTGAAAGATGCCGGTCACTTCAAAACGCTTCATGCGCGGGAACATGCCAGCCGGCGTCACCGTCACCTCGGGTGCGACGAAGGTCAGCTTGTCGCCGATGCCAACGCCCAGCTTGGCCGCAGCCTTGTCGCCGATCATGATGCCGAAGCTGCCGGGGGACAGGCTGTCGAGCTGGCCCTGCTTGATGAAGTGGTCGATGATCGAGACCTTGCGTTCCTCAACCGGGTCGATGCCGTTGAGCAGCACCTTCTGCACCTTGCCGTCGTGGGTCAGCAAACCCTGCATCTGGGTGAAGGGCGCAACCGCCAGCACCTGCGGGTTTTCCTGAACCTTCGCGGCCAGGCCACGCCAGTCGGTGATCGGGTCAGCAGATTCGATGGTGGCGTGGGGTACCATGCCGAGGACGCGGGTGCGCATTTCGTGATCGAAGCCATTCATGACCGACAACACGACTATCATCACCACTACGCCAAGGGCCAGGCCGATCATGGACGTCAGGGAGATGAAGGAAACAAAGTGATTGCGTCGCTTCGCACGGGTGTAGCGCGTGCCGATAAATACAAAAAGAGGTCTGAACATGTAGGATTTTGTTCGCAGGAATGAGGACGTCCGTGTGGCGGGCCTTGACGTGCAGCTTTACACTCGAAACTCTCTGACCACCGCCGCTAGCTTGGGTTCGCCATGTCGACATTAGATGAAGCAGGACGCCGCGAATACTACCGTATCAATGACAGCGTCGCACTGGAAATTAACCCCCTGTCTGCCGCCGACCAGGCAAGCCAGGATGCCATGCAGGACACCTCGACGCTGTTTGACCTGCTCAGCGAGCTGCATGTCGCCGAGTTCGAATCGCAGCATTTGATGCGCCAGCTCGACGAGCGCGACCGGGTGCTGAACAGTTTTCTCAAGTCATTGAGCAAGCGTATCGACCTGCTGGGCGAGGTCGTCGCGCACACTGCGCTCGGCAAGCTCGGAGCTCCGCAGCCGGTAAAACTGTCCGAAGGTGGCATGCAATTCAATTCGCAACAAGGTTTTGCAGTGGGCGAACAGCTGTCGATCAAGATGGTGCTGATGCCTCAGGCTGCAGGCCTGATGCTGCGCGCCAGAGTCTCCCAGTGCGATGCACTGGCCGACGGTCATTTCGACATCAGCACCGAATTCGTCAACCTGCCGGACGCCCAGCGACAGTTGCTCGCGCGCCACGTCCTGCAACGTCAGGCCCAGCAGCGGCGTCAGGCACTGGAACAAGGCCAGCCATCCGGGAATTGAATGCCCTGGCCGTTTTATCTCATATCAGCAGTGGACGCCTTTCAGGCCAGGAGTAAACGTGACCCTTATCTACGGCCACCGCGGCGCCAAGGGCGAAGCACCGGAAAACACCCTGGTCAGCTTCCAGGAATGTCTCAAGCACGGCGTGCGCCGCTGTGAACTGGATCTGCACCTGTCGCTGGACGGAGAGTTGATGGTCATCCACGACCCGACCCTCAAACGCACCACCGACCGGCGCGGCAAGGTCAACGAGCACCTGGCTGCCGATCTGGTGACCTACGATGCGCGCAAGGGTGGACCGGGCTGGGTGTCGCCCTGCCCCATCCCGCGCCTGGAAGAGCTCTTCGAACAGTGTGATTTCGAGCATTGGCAGCTGGAAGTCAAAAGCGCTTCACGTACCCGCGCAGCCAACACCGTGCTGGCCATCCGGGAAATGGTTCAGCGTCATGGGTTGCTGGACAAGGTCACCATCACCTCCAGCTCCCGCGAAGTGCTGCGCGCCGCCCTGGACCTGACACCGGACATTTCGCGCGGGCTGGTGGCCGAGTACGCCTGGCTCGACCCGCTGAAGGTCGCGCAGAGTTACGGCTGTGAGATTCTGGCCTTGAACTGGACGCTGTGTACCCCGGAGCGCCTGCAGAAAGCACAGCGTCAGGGCCTGCATGTCTCGGTGTGGACAGTCAACGAACCTGCACTGATGCGCAGGCTCGCTGATTTCGGCGTTGACAGCCTGATTACAGACTTTCCCGGTTTGGCCACCGCCACGCTCGGGAATCACTGAAATCGGTCTCCCCGGCCGGCTCAGGCCACCGGCCGGAGTTGCTTAAAAAAGCCGGTTGAGGCCATCGTAAGCCGCTACCCGATAGGCTTCGGCCATGGTCGGGTAGTTGAACGTGGTGTTGACGAAGTACTTGATCGTGTTCGCCTCGCCCGGCTGGCTCATGATTGCCTGGCCGATGTGCACGATCTCGGACGCCTGGTCACCGAAGCAATGCACGCCCAGCACTTCAAGCGTCTCGCGGTGAAACAGAATCTTCAGCATCCCGACCCGCTCGCCGGAAATCTGCGCCCGCGCCATGCCCTTGAAGAACGCCTTGCCGACTTCGTACGGCACTTTGGCCTGGGTGAGTTCGTGCTCGTTCTTGCCAATCGAACTGATCTCGGGAATGGTATAGATCCCGGTCGGTACGTCATTGACGTAACGCCAGCTGCCGTTATCGACCATGCTGCCCGCCGCTGAACGACCCTGGTCATACGCCGCGCTGGCCAGGCTTGGCCAGCCGATCACATCGCCCGCGCCGTAGACGTTGGAAACACTGGTGCGGTAGGCCTCGTCCACTTCTATCTGGCCACGGCCGTTGGCTTTGAGGCCGATGTTCTCCAGCCCCAGCTTGTCGGTGTTGCCGGTACGGCCGTTACACCACAGCAAGGCGTCCGCCTTGATCTTTTTACCGGATTTCAGGTGCAGGACCACGCCGTTATCCAGCCCTTCGACCCTCTCGTATTCTTCGTTGTGACGAACCATCACATTGTTGTTGCTGAAGTGATAGCTCAGTGCCTGGGAGATTTCCGAATCAAGGAAGCTCAGCAACTGGTCGCGGTTGTCCACCAACTCGACCAGTACGCCCAGACCACTGAAGATCGATGCGTATTCGCAACCGATTACACCAGCGCCGTAAATGATCAGTTTGCGCGGGGTGTGGCCGAGACTGAGGATGGTGTCGCTATCGTAGATGCGCTTGTGGCTGAAATCGATGTCGGCCGGGCGGTATGGGCGCGAGCCGGTGGCGATGATGATCTGATTGGCAACCAGCTTTTCCACTACACCGTTGGGACAGACCACGTTGATGCTGGTCTCGTCGGCAAAGCTGCCGGTGCCGAAGAACACATCGACCCGGTTGCGGGCGTAGTAGCTGGTGCGCGAGGCCACTTGCTTGGAGATGACCATTTCAGCGTTTTTCAACACATCCGGAAACGAAAACCAGCGCGGCTCGCCGATGGCCCGGAACATGGGATTGGTGTTGAACTGAATGATCTGTTTGACCGAGTGACGCAGAGCCTTGGACGGAATGGTGCCCAAATGGGTGCAGTTGCCGCCCACTTGCCGACGGCTGTCGACCATGGCGACCTTCCGCCCCGCCTTGGCGGCATTCATTGCCGCGCCTTCTCCGGCAGGGCCGGAACCCAGTACCACTACGTCGTAGTTGTAGACAGCCATGCGTACTCCTTAAACAGACCGAGGCGCCACTCTGGCATCTCTGGCTAAATCACGCGGCGCAGTCTAGCGCTACACCGAGGCGGCGAACATTAACCCTTGGTCGCGTCGAAGGCCAATTTTTGTCTGGACGAATTTCTGGAATACCTGATTCGAACGCTGAATCAGCGCGGCTGTTCCACGGCCAGACGATCAAACGACGCGTTGCTGCGGATGATAAAACGCTTATCGGCACGAATCACAAAAAAAGCAGGGATTTTATGTTCTTGCGCGTAATTCCAGCCGCGCTCAGGGCCGAGAATCAGCAACAGGGAGGACAGACCGTCAGCCATCAGCGCCGAAGGATGAATGACCGTCACCGACGCCAGCGCATGGTCGACAGGTTTGCCGGTCAAGGCGTCCAGCGTATCGGGCGTGCGCCCAGGGCTGCGCTCTGCGTAACGCTGGTAATCGCCCGAGGTCGAAACAGCATAGCCGTTCAGGGGGAAGACTTTTTGCGCGCCATACCCATCGTCGCCGGGCGCGTCCAGTGTGACCCGCCACGGCGAGCCGTCGGGTTTGAAACCGTTGACTTTGACTTCACCGGCGACCTGCACCAGGTAATCGTGCAGCCCAAGGGCATCCATTCGCTGGCTGATGCGGTCGATCGTATACCCGGCGGCAATGCTGTTGAGGTCAACCTGGACTGCGGCACTCTTGCATAATTGCTGCCCGACAATCTGCAGGTTGCGATAGCCAACCCGCCCTTGGGCCTGGGCCATTTGTGACGTGGACGGCATCGGCTCAACGCCCTCATGAGCAGCCAGCCCCCACTGGTCAATCGGCGGCTTGACCGTCAAATCGAAGGCGCCGTCACTGTCCCGGGAAAGCTGTTCGCCGACACTGACCAACCTGAGGATCGATTCGGGCATGGTCTGGCAGCTATTGGCAGGCAAGCCGTTGAAACGCTCGATATCCGAATCGCTGCGCCAGAGTGACATCTGGTGATCGACCTCGGCCAGAATCGCTTCGACTTCCGGACGCAAGACTTGCGCGTCAGGCTGTCCGGCGTTGCGCACGTACACAACGGAATAATGACTGCCCATGGTCGGTCCGCCGAAGCTTTCCAGCTTGCGCTCCTGAGCACAACCACCACACGCCAGTAACATCAGGCACCCTGCAACTCTGCCAAACCCGCGCAAATCCGTGCCCCGCACTCTAAAAAATCATTCAAAACGACTTACCTGCGCCGGCGGGCAAGACGGGAGAAGCGTGCACGGCGCCCTGCGTGAACATGCGAGCGCCGCGCTCGATAAACACAACAACGTACTAAGTGGTCGCCAACGGCTGGATGGTTCCCATCGAGCCTGCAGGTTGGCGAATTTTTTCTTCCTGCTCATGGCCACTATGTGCAGTGGCAATTCTCGACTGCACCTAGATGTCAAGCGTCAGTTAACTGATAGCAAATCGCCGAAACGGTTGTTTTTGAGCACTGTTACACATACTGTTACAAGTGTGCATCGCCATTCGCACACACGTAACGGCGATGTAAACGGGATAACAACGACAACGGACTCCAAGCCGACGAGCCTGAGCGAGTAACTAAATGGCCTCCACCACCAGTAAGGGCAAAGCGATCTTTCGCGTTGTCAGCGGTAACTTCCTCGAGATGTTCGATTTCATGGTCTACGGCTTTTACGCCACGGCCATTGCCAAGACCTTCTTCCCTTCCGACAGCGCATTCGCTTCATTGATGCTCTCGCTGGCGACCTTCGGCGCAGGCTTCCTGATGCGCCCACTGGGCGCGATCTTCCTCGGTGCCTACATTGACCGTCACGGCCGCCGCAAGGGACTGATCATTACCCTCGCCATGATGGCCATGGGCACTCTGCTGATTGCCTGTGTACCGGGTTATGCGACGCTGGGCGTGATAGCACCGCTGCTGGTGCTGCTGGGTCGCCTGTTGCAAGGCTTCTCGGCTGGCGTGGAACTGGGCGGCGTTTCAGTCTATCTGGCTGAAATCTCGACACCGGGCCGCAAGGGCTTCTTCGTCAGTTGGCAGTCTGCCAGCCAACAAGCTGCCGTGGTCTTCGCTGGTTTACTCGGCGTGGGCCTGAACCATTGGCTGAGCCCTGAGCAGATGGGTGAATGGGGCTGGCGCGTGCCGTTCCTGATCGGCTGCCTGATCGTACCGGCCATTTTCATCATCCGCCGTTCGCTGGAGGAGTCGCCAGAGTTCGAAGCCCGTACTCATCGCCCGACCTTGCGTGAAGTGGTGCGCTCGATCGGTCAGAACTTCGGCCTGGTGATCGGCGGCATGGCGCTGGTGGTCATGACCACCGTAACGTTCTACCTGATCACCGCCTACACCCCGACCTTCGGCAAGAACGAGCTGAACCTGACTGACCTGGAAAGCTTGCTGGTCACGGTCTGTGTCGGCGTGTCGAACTTTATCTGGCTGCCGATCATGGGTGCGTTCTCGGACCGCATCGGCCGCAAGCCGCTGCTGATTGCCGCTACCGTACTGGCCATCGCCACCGCCTACCCTACCCTGTCGTGGCTGGTTGCGCACCCGAGCTTCGGCAACCTGCTGATGGTCGAACTGTGGTTGTCGTTCCTGTATGGCTCTTACAACGGCGCCATGGTCGTGGCGCTGACCGAGATCATGCCGGTCGACGTCCGTACCACCGGTTTCTCGCTGGCCTACAGCCTGGCGACTGCAACCTTCGGTGGCTTCACCCCGGCGGCCTGTACCTACCTGATTCACGAGCTGGGTAACAAGGCAGCGCCAGGCATCTGGCTGACCGGCGCAGCCGTGCTGGGGCTGGTTGCAACGCTGGTGCTGTTCCGCAAGGGTGGGCAGAAGCTTGAAGCGCCTGTCGCGGCTTCCGCTACCTGACTCATCGCTGTACCTGCGAAGCAAAAAAACCCCGGCCCGGGTATCTCGGGCCGGGGTTTTGCGTTTCAGGCCTTACGCTTCCAGGGCCGAAAGCTGAGCCACAGCAGCACGCCCGGCAATTGCAGGGCAATCATCAAACCCAGCGACCACTGCCAGGCTGCAAGCGGGTGACCGGCACCCTGCGCGGCTGGCCACAGGTTAAGCACCAGCCCCATGAGCCATTGCAGAAAAAACGCGAGCACGAACACCACCAGATTGAAGGATGAACTCACCCTTCCCGCCAGCGTTGGCGACACCGATTGCGCCACGATGGCGTAGTTCATGGTGGTCGAGGTGCCGAAAAAGCTGAAACCCATGGCAATCAGATAGGGCGACACCGGCAGACCGCTGGCCATCAACACCTGAAAGCCGATGAAGATCAGCATGCCGGTGCCACAGACCATGATCGGCTGGACGCCGTAGCGTCGCAGATAATCGGTGATTGTGCCGAATGCCAGCGACCCCGCCACCATCGCAATCGCACCGAACAGCAGCACGCTGGCCATCCCGGAATCGCTCAGCCCGGCCATGTCGCGCAGCCAAGGGCCCATCCAGAGCGAAAGCACCGACATATAGATGGCATGCGCGCACACTGAATAGAGCGCCAGACGCCAGAAGGCCCAGGATGAGTACAGCTGGCCGACAGCAGCAAACATATCGCCGTATCGGGTATTTTTGGTCTCATAGGCTCTGGGTACGCTGAAATGAATGACTCCAGCGACACATAAGGTCAGCAGCGCGAGGATCAGAAACGCCTCCCGCCAGGTGAACCAGCTCAGCAGCACATGCAGCGGCGTGGTGGAGGCCATCGCGCCCAGTCCGCCAATCGACAGCAGGCATGCGGTGCTGAGTGGCAAGCGCTCGATCGGCAGCCAGATGGCACACGCCTTGATCGCACTCATCAACGAACCCGCCACGCCCAGCCCGATCAGACCACGCCCAAGCAACAGGCCTGCCTCGCTACTGGAGACACTGAAGATGACCGAGCCAGCCACCGCGAACAGCAACATCGGTGCCTGCACGCTGCGTGGACCGTAGCGGTCGAGCATCACGCCGAGCGGGATCTGCGCGGCCGCGAAGGTCAGGAAATACACACCCGTCAGAAGCCCAAGGCTGCTCGCAGGCAAGCTCAGGTCAGCTTGCAGATCAACATAGATCACCGCATTGACGGTACGAAACAGGTAGGAAACGAAATGCCCGAGGCCGAAGGGAATGAAGATCGTCAGAAACAGCAGAAAGAAGCTGGTCTTGAGGTGTTGCTGCGAACCGTCCATGGCCGAACTGCTCATCCTTTACCACTCCCATTGTCCATAAGGGCTTTACATGCCAGGACGCAGACCTGGCCGCAAGAAACATCGCCTGACAGATTCTCATGACACGCTACAAAAACAAAACGGGCCGAAGCCTGTTTACACAGGGTTCGGCCCGTTTCTATCGCTGCCCGGTCAGACCGGACAACTCATGCAATTGAAGCTTACTGCGGAAACGCTGGCGGATTGACGTCTGCCATGTCTTCCATCACGCGCACCACCTGGTGGCTGTAACCGAATTCGTTGTCGTACCAGACGTACAGCACAACGCGGTTATCGTTGACGATGGTGGCTTCGGCATCCACGACACCGGCGTGGCGCGAGCCAACGAAGTCGGTGGAAACAACTTCCTGCGAGTTCACGAAGTCGATCTGCTTGTGCAGGTCCGAGTGCAGCGCCATGTAGCGCAGGTACTCGTTCATTTCTTCGCGGGTGGTCGGCTTCTCAAGGTTGAGGTTGAGAATGGCCATCGACACGTTCGGCGTTGGAACGCGGATCGCGTTGCCGGTCAGCTTGCCGGCCAGTTCAGGCAGCGCCTTGGCGGCCGCAGTGGCGGCACCTGTTTCGGTGATCACCATGTTCAGCGCGGCGCTGCGGCCACGGCGATCGCCCTTGTGGAAGTTGTCGATCAGGTTCTGGTCGTTGGTGTACGAGTGAACCGTTTCAACGTGACCGTTGGTGATGCCAAACTTGTCGTTGACCGCCTTGAGCACCGGCACGATGGCGTTGGTGGTACAGGACGCCGCAGAGACGATCCTGTCGTCAGCGGTGATTTCGCCGTGGTTGATGCCGTGCACGATGTTCTTCAGCTTGCCTTTGCCCGGCGCGGTCAATACAACACGGTCAACGCCAGGGCACGCCAGATGCTGACCCAGACCTTCGGCATCACGCCATACACCGGTGTTGTCCACCAGCAGTGCGTCTTTGATGCCGTACTGGGTGTAATCCACCTCGGTCGGGTTCTTGGCGTAGATCACCTGAATCAGGTTGCCGTTGGCGGTGATGGTGCTGTTCGCTTCATCGATGGTAATGGTGCCGTCGAACGGGCCATGTACCGAGTCACGACGCAGCAGGCTGGCACGCTTGACCAGATCGTTTTCCGCACCCTTGCGGACCACGATGGCGCGCAGACGCAGGCCGTCGCCACCACCGGTTTTTTCGATCAGGATGCGCGCCAGCAGACGGCCGATACGACCGAAACCGTACAGCACGACATCGGTGCCTTTACGCGGGTTGGCGCCCTGCTGACCCACTACACCAGCCAGTTCCTCACGCACGAACTGCTCAGGCGTGCGGCCATTGCCTTCAGTCTTGAACTTGACGGCCAGTTTGCCGAGGTCCACCGAAGCGGCACCCAGTTTGAGCTCGCTCATCGCCTTGATAAGCGGGAACGTCTCATGTACGGACAACTCAACCGCATCGGACTGACGATGACGCGCAAAGCGGTGAGCCTTGAGAATCGCGATGACTGAACGGTTGATCAGACTACGGCCATAGATCGAACTCACCACATTATTATTGCGGTAGAGCTGACCGATGAGAGGGATCATCGCTTCGGCAAGGGCTTCACGATCAATCCATTCACCAAGACACTGGTCGGGCTTCTGAGTCACGGGAACCTTCCACATGTAGGGGCTGAAAAAAGGGGCTACATTATGACCGCGCCAGTGTTTATGAGCAATGCGCGGCTGTCAGATCATCCGGCACTACATAATTTTTGCCCGTAAATACACGGCAACACTCCGGAAAACTGACAGCCACTACCTTCCCCCGTTACAATCGCCGCCCCTGTCGCAACGCCTGGAGCCTGACCTTCCGTGCCAGTTCTGCGTCTACCGCATCTTTCTGCCGCTGCTGGCAAACAACACTGGGGCAATCTGCCCGGTGCTGCACTGAGCCTGGCAATTGCCGAGGCCGCCAGCGCAGCCAAACGCTTCACCCTGCTTTTGACCGCCGACAGCCAGAGCGCCGAGCGGCTTGAGCAAGAGCTGAAGTTTTTTGCACCCACGCTGCCGGTTCTGCACTTCCCGGACTGGGAAACCCTGCCCTACGATCTGTTTTCGCCGCATCAGGACATCATTTCCCAGCGCATCGCCAGCCTTTATCGCTTGCCGGAACTGGTGCATGGCGTTTTGGTAGTACCAATCACTACTGCCCTACACAGACTCGCGCCGACCAAATTTCTGCTCGGCAGCAGCCTGGTGCTGGATGTCGGCCAGAAGCTCGACGTGGAGGCCATGCGCACACGCCTGGAAGCCAGCGGCTATCGCTATGTCGACACGGTTTATGAGCACGGCGAGTTCACGGTGCGCGGTGCGCTGATCGATCTGTTTCCGATGGGCAGCAAGCTGCCGTTCCGTATTGATCTGTTTGATGACGAAATCGAAACCCTGCGTACCTTCGATCCGGACACCCAGCGTTCCATCGACAAGGTCGAATCGGTGCGACTGCTGCCAGCCCGTGAATTCCCACTACAGAAAGAAGAAGTCACGCGCTTCAAGGCCCGCTTCCGCGAACGCTTCGACGTGGACTTCCGCCGCAGCCCGATCTTTCAGGACTTGAGCAGCGGCATTACGCCTGCCGGTATCGAGTACTACATTCCGCTGTTCTTCGAAGAAACCTCGACCCTGTTCGATTACCTGCCACAGGACACTCAGGTGTTCTCGCTGCCCGGTATCGAGCAAGCGGCAGAGAACTTCTGGAACGACGTGCGCAATCGTTACGAAGAGCGTCGCGTTGACCCGGCCCGGCCATTGCTGCCGCCAGCCGAATTGTTCCTGCCGGTAGAAGACTGCTTCGCGCGCCTGAAAAACTGGCCCCGTGTGGTTACCAGCCAGCAGGACGTCGACGCAGGCGCCGGACGCGAGCGTTTTCCGGCGCAGACTCTCCCGGACCTGTCCATCGAAGCCAAGGCCAGCCAGCCATTGGCGGCCTTGGCAAAATTTCTCGACGACTTCCCCGGCCGCGTGCTGTTCACCGCCGAATCCGCCGGACGCCGGGAAGTGTTGCTGGAACTGCTTGAACGCCTGAAGTTGCGCCCGAAGACAGTCGACGGCTGGCTGGACTTCGTCGACGGCAAAGATCGCCTGGCAATCACCATCGCACCGCTGGACGAAGGCCTGCTGCTTGAGCAACCGGCCCTGGCGCTGGTCGCGGAAAGCCCGCTGTTCGGTCAGCGCGTCATGCAGCGCCGTCGCCGCGAGAAACGCACAGACGGTGGCAACAACGACGCGGTCATCAAGAACCTGACCGAGTTGCGCGAAGGCGCGCCAGTGGTGCATATCGACCACGGCGTCGGACGCTACCTGGGGCTGGCGACGCTGGAAGTCGAAAATCAGGTCGCCGAATTTCTGATGCTGGCCTACGCCGAGGACGCCAAGCTGTACGTCCCGGTCGCCAACCTGCACCTGATTGCCCGCTACACCGGCAGCGACGATGAAATGGCGCCGCTGCACCGCCTGGGTTCGGAAACCTGGCAGAAGGCCAAACGCAAGGCCGCCGAGCAGGTCCGCGATGTGGCTGCAGAATTGCTCGACATCTATGCACGTCGGGCAGCCCGCGAAGGCTATGCGTTTGCCGACCCGAAAGCCGATTACGCGACCTTCAGCGCCGGCTTCCCGTTCGAAGAAACCCCGGATCAGCAGACCACCATCGACGCCGTGCGCGCCGACATGCTGGCGCCCAAGCCAATGGACAGGCTGGTCTGCGGCGACGTGGGCTTCGGCAAGACCGAAGTGGCCATGCGCGCGGCATTCATTGCCGTGCATGGCGGGCGGCAGGTAGCGATTCTGGTGCCGACCACCCTGCTCGCCCAGCAGCATTACAACAGCTTCCGCGACCGCTTTGCCGACTGGCCGGTGACCGTGGAAGTGATGAGTCGCTTCAAATCAGCCAAGGAAGTCAGCGCCGCCGTCGCCAATCTGGCCGAGGGCAAGATCGACATCGTCATCGGCACGCACAAGCTGTTGCAGGATGACGTGAAGATCAAGAACCTCGGTCTGGTGATCATCGACGAAGAACACCGTTTCGGCGTACGCCAGAAAGAACAGCTCAAGGCGCTGCGCAGCGAAGTCGATATTCTGACCCTGACCGCCACGCCGATTCCGCGCACCCTGAACATGGCCGTGTCGGGCATGCGTGATCTGTCGATCATCGCCACACCGCCGGCGCGCAGGCTGTCGGTGCGCACGTTCGTCATGGAGCAGAACAAGCCGACGATCAAGGAAGCCCTGCTGCGCGAGCTGTTGCGCGGCGGACAGGTCTATTACCTGCACAACGACGTCAAGACCATCGAAAAATGCGCGTCGGAACTGGCAGAACTGGTGCCGGAAGCGCGTATCGGCATCGGCCACGGCCAGATGCGCGAGCGCGATCTCGAACAGGTGATGAGCGACTTCTATCACAAGCGTTTCAACGTGCTGATCGCCTCGACCATCATCGAGACCGGCATCGACGTGCCGAGCGCCAACACCATCATCATCGAGCGCGCCGACAAGTTCGGTCTGGCGCAATTGCACCAGTTGCGCGGTCGAGTCGGGCGCAGTCACCACCAGGCCTATGCCTACCTGCTGACGCCGCCCCGCAAACAGATCACCCCGGACGCCGAAAAGCGTCTGGAAGCAATTGCCAACACCCAGGACCTCGGCGCGGGCTTCGTGCTTGCGACCAACGACCTGGAAATCCGTGGCGCAGGTGAACTGCTCGGCGATGGCCAGAGCGGCCAGATCCAGGCCGTGGGTTTCACGCTGTACATGGAAATGCTCGAACGCGCGGTCAAGGCGATCCGCAAGGGAGAACAGCCCAACCTTGATCAGCCACTGGGTGGCGGGCCTGAAATCAACCTGCGCGTGCCAGCGCTGATTCCGGAAGCCTACCTGCCGGACGTACACACCCGCCTGATTCTCTACAAGCGCATTGCCAATGCGGCGGATGAAGATGCACTGAAGGACCTTCAAGTCGAAATGATCGACCGTTTCGGTCTGCTGCCGGAGCCGACCAAGAACCTGGTGCGAATCACCTTGCTCAAGCTGCAAGCAGAACAACTGGGCATCAAGAAAGTCGACGGCGGGCCGCAAGGTGGACGCATCGAGTTTGCCACGGAGACCCCGGTTGATCCGTTGACCCTGATCAAACTGATCCAGAGCCAGCCCAACCGCTACAAATTCGAAGGTGCCACGCTGTTCAAATTCATGGTGCCCATGGAACGCCCGGAAGAGCGTTTCAACACCATCGAAGCGCTGTTTGAGCGCCTGACCCCGAAAACTGCCTGAAGGATTCACGCATGCTTCTGTTTCGCTCATTGCTCCTGCTGCTGACGCTGGTCGCTCCGACCGCGTTCGCAGAGGGTTTGTATCAGGTCGAGATAGTGCTGTTTCGCCAGAACGGCGAGCCCGCCTCGACACGCCAACGCGTACCGGAAAACTGGGACAACGGCGCACAGAAGATCGACTCAAGCAGCGAACGAAGCCCTGCGCTCAATGATCTGGCCAGTAAACTGCAAGGCAGCGGCAACTATCAGGTGCTGATGCAGCGCGCCTGGCAGCAGAACATCGGCACCGAGCCGGGGAAAATGGCCGTGACCAGCGGCGAAGAGAAACTCGGGCATTTCCCCATCGAGGGCACCGTCAGTCTGGCGATGGCACGCTTTACCGATATTGATGCACAATTCTGGGTCAATCAGCTGGACCCACACGGCGTGGTCATCAGCAGTGAGCGACTGAAACAGACCGCCAGGGTGAAAAATGGCGAGCTGACCTATCTGGACAACGGCAGCCTGGCGTTGCTGATCAAGGTTTCTCCTCTTTGATTTTTTACGTACGCAAGGGGCGCTGCGGCGCTCCCTTTCTTTTGAGTATCGCTGCGGCGTAGGGCTTTTTAAAACTTGTCGTCCATTCTTGAAAAAGTCCTGGCCTCGGCCTGGACAGACTTATTCCATGATCGAACGCTTGAGCGAGGGCGCGACTATGCCCGGCAAAAACGCATCGTGCTGGAAGACTCCAGCCCGCAGATCATCCGTACCGCGTGCCGTGGCTCCGGCCTGGAAATCTATACCCAGACCCTGCTGTTCAAGGACCCGGATCGCTACAAAAATTACCTGACCTGCAAATGCACCTGCCCGGTCCGCAACGATTGCAAACACTGTGTCGCTGCGCTGCTGTTTTTGCAGGACCCGCAAAACCGGCCGTTGTTGCAAGCGGCCCTGAGTTCGCACCAGAAAGAAATCGAGCAGCACGTCGAACGGCAGATCGCGCAAAAGCCAAGGCTTCCGGAACGCCTGATCGATGACCTGCAACCGCGGCCCAGGCTGATTCTGGCCAGCGTCGAGTTCAGCGCCTACGAGCCGCGTAACGGTCGCATGCAGCGCCATGTGCAGCATCGCGCTGCCCTGGCCTTCGCCTACGGCAAGCATTACGCAGTCGGCACCACCAACGTGAGCATTCTGGTCAGTTCGCTGGGCAGCGACCTGGTGAACCAGAAAAGCGACATCATCGAACACACCGAAACCGAAACCCTGCGCATACGCCGCCAGGGCGAGAAAGAGCGGCAGCTGCGCCAGGAGCTGGCCGATCTGGGCTTCAAGGTCGCCACCCGGCAGAGCAAGGCCTTGCCTGACAGCGCTGGTGATATGTACGAACTGCCCAACGACAAGGCCTGGCTGCATTTCGTGCTGGATGACCTGCCGCGCCTGCGCGAACAAGGCTGGGAAATCGACATTCAGGAAGAGTTCGGCTTCGATGTCACGCCGGTGGAAGACTGGTACGCGGTTATCGAAGAAGAGACCGAGCGCGACTGGTTCGACCTGGAACTGGGCATCATCGTCAACGGCGAACGCCTGAGCCTGCTGCCGATCCTGATCAACCTGATCCGCAGCCATCCCGAACTGATGAGCCCTACCGCCGTAGCCAAGCGCGGCGATGAAGAACAATTGCTGGTGCAGCTCAACCACTTTACCCAGAGCGGCGGCAGCCCGGTGCAGATTGCCCTCCCCTACGGCCGGCTCAAGCCGGTACTGGCAACGCTGGGTGATTTCTACTGGCGCCAGGATGGCAACAACGCGCTGCGCATGAGCAAGGCCGATGCTGCGCGCCTGACCCAGCTCGAAGACCTGCCGCTGACCTGGCAGGGCGGCGACCGTCTGCGCCATTTCGCCGAGCGGCTGATCAACATCAAGGACGCACCGGTCAGCCTGCCTGATGGCCTGAACGCCACACTGCGCCCTTACCAGCTTGAAGGCCTGAGCTGGATGCAGTCATTGCGCGAGCTGGAAGTCGGCGGCGTGCTGGCCGACGACATGGGCCTGGGCAAGACGCTACAGACCCTGGCGCATCTGTTGATGGAGAAGCAGGCCGGACGCCTCGACCGCCCTGCGCTGGCGGTCATGCCGACCAGCCTGATCCCCAACTGGCTGGACGAAGCCGAGCATTTCACCCCGGACCTCAAGGTGCTGGCGCTGTATGGTGCCAATCGCCATCAGGACGCAGGCAATCTTCAGGATTACGACTTGATCCTGACCACCTATGCGCTGTTGCCCAGAGACCTGGAACTGCTCGAAAAACAGCCCTTCCACGTGCTGATTCTTGATGAAGCGCAGTACATCAAGAACCCCAACAGCAAGGCAGCGCAGGCTGCGCGCAACCTCAACGCCCGTCAGCGTCTGTGCCTGAGCGGCACGCCGCTGGAAAACCACCTGGGCGAGCTGTGGTCGCTGTTCCACTTCCTGATGCCCGGCTGGCTGGGCAACAGCAAGGAATTCAACAGCAATTACCGCACGGCCATCGAAAAGCACGGCAACCAGGATCGTCTGCACCACCTCAATGCGCGCATCAAGCCATTCCTGTTGCGCCGCACCAAGGAACAGGTCGCGACCGAACTGCCGCCGAAGACCGAAATCATCCATTGGGTCGACCTCAACGACGCGCAGCGTGATGTTTACGAAACCGTGCGCCTCGCCATGGATAAGAAGGTCAGGGACGAAATTACCCGCAAAGGCGTAGCGCGCAGTCAGATCATCATTCTTGAAGCACTGCTCAAGCTGCGTCAGGTGTGCTGCGACCTGCGGCTGGTCAATCACGACATGCCGGTCAACAGCAAGCAAGGCACCTCCGGCAAGCTCAACAGCCTGATGGAAATGTTCGAAGAACTGCTGGCCGAAGGTCGCAAGATCCTGCTGTTCTCGCAGTTCACCTCGATGCTCAGCCTGATCGAAGAAGAATTGAAGCAGCGCGGTATCGCCTACGCCCTGCTGACCGGCTCGACCCGCGACCGGCGCACGCCCATTCACGACTTCCAGAGCGGCAAACTGCCGATCTTCCTGATCAGCCTGAAAGCTGGCGGCACGGGCCTCAACCTGACCGCTGCCGATACGGTGATTCACTACGATCCGTGGTGGAACCCGGCAGCGGAAAATCAAGCCACCGACCGCGCTTATCGCATCGGCCAGGACAAGCCGGTGTTCGTCTACAAGATGATCGCGCGCGGCACCGTTGAAGAGAAGATCCAGCGCCTGCAACGGGAAAAGTCAGCGCTGGCCGCAGGCGTGCTCGACGGCCGTACCGCGGGTGACTGGCGGCTTCGTGACGAAGACCTGCAGGCCCTTTTCGCGCCGCTGCCTGCTGCGCCGAAAAAGACCCGCAAGTAACCTGCTACCAGGCGCTTATTCGCCAGCCGCCCGCTGGAGGATTTGCGCCGTGGACAGGACCGTGGCGTATTCGCCGTGCAGATTGGCCAGCGACATGGCATGCACCTCCTCGGCACTGCGCGGCGTGCCGAAGAAATCCTGCTGATCGAAGGTGAAGCAGGCGTCATGTGCGACCACGACCTCAAACCCCAGATTGCCACCGCTGCGCGCGGTGGATTCGATTGAGTTATTGGTAATGACGCCGACAATCACTACCTGCCTGATCCCGTCGGACCTTAGCCACATTTCCAGAAACGACCCGCAAAAGGCGTCAGGCACCTGCTTGCTCAGCTCCCGCTCATCGGCCTGCGGCATGAACGCCGGTTGATACTCGACACCTGACTGCTCGGGCCAGAACACCGATTCAGGTGACGTGGAAAAATGCCGGACGTGGATCACCGGGCGCCCCGAGCGCCGCCATGCGTCCAACAGTGCGACCACATTCGTCTCAGCCTGTGGATTGTTACGTCGCCCAAGCTTTGGATGATTGATGCCCTGTTGCAGGTCGATGAGGATCAACGCGCTGTTGTCCTGAATATCCATAACAAACCCGTCCGAACTTTTGGTTCAGGAAGACTATCGCAATCAGGGTCTATTCTGGTCGCAATCGTCGATACGTTTCGGCCTGTACGAAACCTGCGCAAAGGAGAACATCATGATCGAACACCTTAAACTCGCTGGCAAAGTGGCTCTGGTGCAAGGCGGCTCACGCGGCATTGGTGCTGCCATCGTCAACCGCCTGGCCAAAGAAGGCGCGGCGGTAGCATTTACCTATGTCAACTCCGAAGTCAGCGCACTGGAGATTCAGGACAGCATCAATGCCAACGGCGGACGTGCGTTGGCCATCCATGCAGACAGCGCCGATGAAAAAGCCATTCGCCAGGCCGTGCAGACCACCGCTGAAACCCTCGGCAGACTCGACATTCTGGTCAACAACGCAGGCGTGCTGGCCATCGCTCCGCTCAACGAATTCAGCATGCAGGACTTCGACAAAACCTTGGCCATCAACGTGCGCAGCGTGTTTATCGCCAGCCAGGAAGCCGCCCGCCATATGGAAGAAGGCGGGCGCATCATCAACATCGGCAGCACCAACGCCGACCGCATGCCGTTCGCGGGTGGCGCGGTTTACGCCATGAGCAAATCGGCACTGATCGGCCTCACCAAAGGCATGGCCCGCGACCTCGGCCCGCAAGGCATCACTGTCAACAACGTCCAGCCCGGACCGGTCGATACTGACATGAACCCGGCGCAAGGCGAATTCGCCGAAAGCCTGAAGGCGCTGATGGCCATCCCCCGCTACGGCAAAAGCGAGGAAATCGCCAGTTTCGTCGCCTACCTCGCAGGCCCGGAAGCGGGCTACATCACCGGCGCCAGCCTGACCATCGACGGCGGCTTCAGCGCCTGATTCACCCACGGCAAGCGGCCCTCTGCCCCACGCGCCCGACCGGGCTGCCCTGCCCGGTCGGACCTTTTGCCGGCGAATAAGCGTTTATCTGCTTAACCACATGAAAAATCTGAAAAAAAGTTTTGCGTTAGGAAAGGCTTTCGACTACATTAGCGCGCCTCGGCAGACACAACGTTGTTACCGAGATACGGTGAGGTGTCCGAGTGGCTTAAGGAGCACGCCTGGAAAGTGTGTATACAAGAAATTGTATCGAGGGTTCGAATCCCTCCTTCACCGCCATATTTGAAACACATAAAACCCCTGAATTCGTTGAAGAATTTCAGGGGTTTTGTGGTTTCTGGGGTCTGAAAAAGTGCTCATGGGACGAATATGGGATCAGCAGAAACCAGCCCATTGAAAACTTATGGGCGTAGCGCACACTCAAGCTGAGCCATATTCAGGCAAAACGAAGGGAAGCGAGATAATCACTGCATGACAGGAATTGAGGAAAATCAAACTGCCGGATATTGAAGGAGGGATTCAAGATCTATTGCGTAATAGTCTGAAGCTTCAGATCAAAGCTCCATTCTCGGAAACTTGATGGTTCAGCGTCGGCCTGGCGGGAACATTGTTATGCTTCGGCAACGAAGCCGAGATACGCTCCAAGGCTCGCTGATCGCCATCATTGAGCTTCCTGTAGTCCTGAATAACTTCAACTTCCCTGACATTCAGGCCTGCCGAACTCATCGGCACATGCTTACCCGTCACTATATAAAGAACATCCACTCCGCCTTTGGCGATGGCGGCCAGGTAGTCCAGCTTGGGTTTACGCTTGCCCATTTCATAGTTAGCCTGGGCATTGGCCCGGACGCCGCCCATGGTCGCGAAATCGCTCTGACTCAGGGCGCTTTTACGACGCTCTTCGATCAGTCTTTCACCAAAATTTTCCATGCTGGTACTCCTGTGTAGACTCGACGACCATACACCTATTGCCTGTCCGACAGATGATTAATTGCGCTCCGGCGCACTAATTCGCTTGCAGAACCATTCTCGATATGGTCTGCACGCCCCGCCAGCCGCACTCATCGTACAAGTTGAAGATTCGCCACTAATACGCTAGTACACCCTCGCCCGCTGTCACCGAGGGTCCATGCATGGTCTAAAGTAGCCTGCTGAGACAGCATCCCCACCCTTGAATCCTTCCGGGCCTCATCATTATGAATGACCGAGCACATGATCTGGCTTCTCGCCTGATCCGCAACTTTAACGATGCGACACTGGCGCACGAGGTTCGCGAGCCGTTGTATGAAAGCGCAGCTGCGCGGCTGGGTACTGGAACGGCGGCAAGGAAGCTTGGTGCGTCGATTGATATCGTGGCGCCGGGCAAGCGTTCATGCCCATACCATTTCCATCATGCCCAGGAAGAAATGTTCGTGATTGTCGAGGGTGAAGGCAGCCTGCGGGTTGCGGGGGAAATGCTACCCATCAAGGCGGGGGATGTGCTGTTCATCCCGGCCGGGCCGGAATACCCGCACCAGATCATCAACACCTCGCAGTTTCCGCTTAAATACCTGTCGATCAGCACCCGGGAGTCGCCGGAAATCTGTGAATACCCGGACTCGGGCAAGTATCAGGCAATGGCTTCCATTCAAGGCACGCGGGCCTTTACAGCCAATCAGCGGATCACTGAAAACGTCGATTACTGGGATGGTGAGCCTTGATTAAATTTGTTTCGATATTGTATCGAGCAGTTCACGCTTTTTTCACGTTCGCGGGTTTATTGTTAACTCAATTCCCAGCAAGACCTTAAGCCCGCTACCCCCCATCGCGGGCTTTTCTTTGTCTGCGATTTGAGGGCATGCCCTTGCGATGGCAGTGAAATATCGGGCAATCTGCAGCCCGATCCAACCTGCAGAAAAATGGTTTCCAAGCCGTATCACCCGGATGACAAATCTCCCAACATGAAAAAAGTCCTGAGAAGCCTGACCCTCGCCGTCACTTGCCTCGCGGGGGCTCAAGCCTATGCCGCCTGCCAGATGACCCCAGTTGCCTATGACATGCCGACGCAACGCCTGGATGAGGCACTGCAACAGCTGGCGCATCGTTCTGGCTGCCCGATCAATGTGAATCTGGGCGCAGACAGCAGCAAGAAGGTGAAAAAATTCAAGGGCACGTTCACTCCTGATCAGGCGCTGGTACTGGTCTTGAAAAAAACCGGCCTGGAAGGCTATGTCGAAAACGACGGATTGACGGTTGATCGCAGAGGCCAGGATTTCGTCCATGAGCGAGCGACGGAGCTTCGCAAGTCTATTGATGACGCCGGGACAAAGCTTGAAGCCAAGCGGAAAAAGCGCTTCCTGCATCAACTGGATACCATCGAAGCCGGGTCGAAAAAACTGGCACTTGAACAGAGCTTTATCAGCGCAGCCGAGATGGCGAGCTACAAACGCGACTTTGATGAGATGTCGAAGCAGATACCTGTAAACAAGTGATCGCCTGTGAATGCGCTAGAATCTGCTGATTTTTGGCTGCGCAGCCTGGCCGCTTTGGGATATCGATGAAGAAGACCGCTTTATTTGCGCTGTTCATGGCGCTACATCCAACTGCCTATGGCGCTGGCGATGCAGAGGCCGGGAAAGCGGTGTTTACGCGCCTTTGCTCCGGCTGCCACAAGATCGGCCCTTCCGCGCGTCATGCATTCGGCCCGCAACTCAATGGCATCGTCGGGCAGCGTGCCGGGCAACAAGAAGGCTACGTCTATACCGATGCAATGAAGAACTCGGGAGTGGTCTGGAACCGCGAAGAACTGCGCACCTATATCAAGGACCCGAGCGACGTGGTGCCCGGCACCCGGATGAAACTGTGGTGGATGGGCAGTGACGATCGAATGGACGATTTGCTGGAATATCTGGACGCGAATAAATAACGGGGTGTAGCGACAGCGTTTGATTCCCCCGGCACTTGCCGGGGGCAAACGATCCGTTACTTGTCAGGTGTGTACGGCGGATAATCGTTCTTGGAACCACCTTCAGTGGCTGGCGTCTTGGCAGGCTCGGTCGGGTCGACTTGCGGGTCCTCGGTCTTCGGCGACTCTTCGTCGAAACCCAAATTATCCTTGCCCTCGTTTTTGCTGTCTGGCGTGGTGCCGGTCATATGCGCCTCCATTTAAAAAAATTCAGAACCTGATAGTCAGAGACCTGACTGGCGCAGCCGTGCAATGCGACTGACGAACGGACATTTCCCGCGCAAAGGCATGATGTGGCAGCATTCGACGCTAGGTGATAGCCTTGCGCTATCTAGGGAGAGATTCATGAAAAGGCTTTCAATAACGCTGGCGCTGGCCTCAGTGTTCGGCGCAAGTACAGCACACAGCGAAATATTCAAATGCACTTCACCTGAAGGCAAGGTGAGCTTTGCGTCCATTCCGTGCGACAGCAACGTACAGAGCACGCTGCAGCGGCCCGGCCCGCCGTTGATTCTGCGCGAGGGAGAGCCGCTGGACTATGTCCACAAGACCAACCTCAAGGCCACCGAGTACCTGAAGGTCAGCAGTCGCGCTCACGTGACGGTGGTCGAAACAGAACGTTACAAGGCTTATCAGCGCAACCGCCCGCCACCGCCCAGCGTCGCTTCCCAATGCAGAAGCCCGAACTATAACAGTCAGTGCTTTGACCCATCGGGCGGGACGTCTGCACACAAGGACGCGGCTCGCCAGAAAGCCGCTCGATAAACCGTTACGCCGTTCTCACCTCTTTGCGCACTTCACTGATCTGTATCTCCGGTATCAGATCGGTGTAGTTGATGATGTCGCCGTTAATCTCTTTGGCGTGCGGCCCCATGCCAGCCTCGAAGGCTTCGATGGAATCGCAATAGATGTGGCACATTGCGATATACAGCGGGTCTGAGCCTGGTGCAGCACCGCCAATGCCACGATCGACGCTGTAGCCCTTGCAATGTTCGCCCATGAGTTTCTGCACCAGCGGCAAGTGCTTGTCACGGTAGTACTCGTGGTCGAAACGTGCGCCCTCTTCATACGCATACAGCACGCTGACTTTGATCATGTCGATGTCCTCTCAAATGGATAGCTGCAGATTCTCTGACACTCTAGCGATTAACCTGTCCAGGTGCTGACATCAATCCTCTGCTCCCGCACAATCACGCGTTCTTTTCAGGCCGCACCGAGATGCGTACGGCCATCTACCCGTTTGAGGAACCTGCCATGAACGCACTTGAGTGGAACGAAGCCGCGCTGGCGAAATACCTCGCGACGCATCCGACCCTGAAGGATGAAATCAGCAGCCTGAGCCCTGAAGAGCAAAAGCAGCAAGTGCAATGGGCCTTCGAAGACGAGGCAGAAGATCAAGGCATTGAGCCATGGGAACTGGCGCTGGAACTGATTGCCGAGTCGCCCGAGCAGTTGCAGAGCATGCGTCTGGAAGCGCATCACCAGGTGGCCGAGGCGCTGGGAATGGACTGGGAAGAATATTGCGGTTTCAACGATATCCAGCCGTGACCGGGGCCTTGTATACCGGCGAATCGGCCATTGATCAGCAAGCCATTCAGTGACCGGCCAGTCAGCGCTTTACCTGATCTTTGTGGATGAGTAACGTCTGCCTACTTCAATAAAGGAATCACGTCATGAGTGATCTGGTCTCGTACCATCTGGACGACGGCGTTGCCACGCTGACCCTGAACAACGGCAAGGTCAATGCCATCTCCCCAGAGGTGATTGTCGCGTTCAACGCCGCACTGGATCAGGCCGAAAAAGATCGGGCCATCGTTATTCTGACCGGTCAGCCGGGCATTCTGTCGGGCGGCTACGACCTCAAGGTCATGACGTCGAGCGCCGAAGCCGCAATTGACCTGGTCGCAAAAGGCTCGACGCTGGCACGACGCATGCTGTCGCACCCCTTCCCGATCATTGTCGCCTGCCCCGGCCACGCCGTCGCCAAAGGTGCGTTTCTGCTGCTGTCTGCAGATTACAGAATCGGTGTGGCGGGCCCCTTCAGCATCGGCCTGAACGAAGTGCAGATCGGCATGACCATGCACCACGCCGGTATCGAGCTGGCCCGTGACCGACTGCGTAAATCAGCGTTCAACCGCTCGGTGATCAACGCCGAAATGTTCGATCCCGAAGCGGCAATGGCGGCAGGTTTTCTGGACAAGGTGGTCAGCGCCGAAGAGCTGCAAAGTACCGCATTGGCGGTCGCGGCGCAGTTCAAGAAGATCAACATGAACGCGCACAGGAAAACCAAGCTCAAGGCCAGAAAAGCATTGCTCGATACACTGGATGCCGCGATCGAAGAGGATCGACAGCACCTGCTTTGACGCTTGACCCGAAGCCCGCCTGTGCGGGCTTTCGTTTATCCGCGAACTGATCCGCATTTGATCAATCTGATCAGCTACCGCGCATGATCATTTGCGCCACTGACATATTGAAGAAGCGATAGCGCCATGGGTCGAGTTGTTGCAGCAGCGGTTTACAGCAAAGGCAAGAAAGTCCGGGACATCACTCTTGATGAAGGTGCTGCCTGGGCCGCCAAGCCTGACCATTTCGTCTGGATCGGGCTGGAGCAACCCAGTGCAGAGGAACTGACCAGCCTGAAAGAGCAGTTCAACCTGCATGAACTGGCCCTTGAAGATGCCATGGAGGTTCACAGTCGTCCGAAGCTGGAAACCTTCGGCGATGCGCTGTTCATCGTGACCTATGCGCCGGTGCGCGATAACGGCAAGCTGCTGTTCATCGAAACGCATATCTTCGCCGGCAAGGGCTACGTGATTACCTCACGCAATGGGCACTCCAAGTCCTACGGGCTGGTACGTCAGCGTTGCGAAGCAAGACCACTGCTGCTGGAACATGGCGAGGACTTCGTGCTGTACGCCCTGCTGGATTTCGTCACCGAAAATTATCAACCGGTGACAGAAGCCATTCATGCCGAGCTTGAGCTGCTGGAGCAGAGCGTGATCGGCGGTGCGTTGCGCGAGTCCGACATCCAGCACATCCACGCGCTGCGCCGCGACCTGTTGCGCATGCGTCGCTATGTGGCGCCGATGGTAGAAGTGGGCGAGGAGCTGCAGAGACTCAGTTTTCCGTTCATCGACAAGAACATGCGGCCGTACTTCCGCGATGTCGAGATCCACGTCAAACGGCAGATGGAAGACCTCGGTAACCTGTGTGACATCGCCAGCCAGACCATCGAAATCGGTCTGCTGCTGGAGTCGTCACGACAAAGTATCGTGCAGCGCAAGTTTGCCGGCTGGGCAGCGATTCTGGCGTTCCCGACTGCAATTGCCGGGATCTACGGCATGAACTTCGAAAACATGCCCGAACTCACCTGGCACTACGGCTACTTCATCGTGCTCGGCGTAATCTTCGGTGGCTGCGGAGCATTGTTTGCCAGCTTCAAACGCTCGGGCTGGTTGTAGAGCGATGCGCCACAAAGCGCATCATCCACTCTGCCACTGTGGCCCCGTGGTGATCATGATCAAGGCTGGCGACGCCCTGCCGGTAAATCTGCTCGCCCAGTGCTTCCTGACGAAGGTCCAGCAAGCGGCGTGAAAACTCGTGAATGAATTCAGGGTGGCCCTGGAAGCACAGCACTTGATGGTTGATGTGATAAGCCGCGTACGGGCAAAACTCGCTGGAAGCAATCACCGTGGCGTTCTCGGGCAGCGCAGTGACCTGATCCTGATGGCTGATCAATAACGTCAGCGTGTCCATCTTCGGGGTCATCCACGGCGTGGCGGTTCCCAGCTGATAATGATGGATACCCACACCCCAACCCTGAGTGGCACGTTCGGTCTTGCCGCCCAGCAATAACGCCAGCAACTGGTGGCCAAAGCAGATACCCAGCAGCTTTTCGCCGCGCTGGTAAAGCTCGAGCAAGTAGACCTTCAACGTTTGTATCCAGGGATCGGTGCCGAACGAGTCGGCTTTGCTGCCGGTAACCAGATAGGCGTCGAAGCGCTCGTCCTGAGGTGGGTAAACGCCCTGCACCACGTTGTATACCGACAGTTCTGTAGGGATTGGCTGACGCGCAAACAGCAATTCGAACATCCGTCCGTAACCCTGATACTGCTCAACCAGCTCCGGACGCAGGTTATCGGTTTCCAGAATACAGATGCGTAAAGACATAAATGAGGACCTGAAACAGTAATGAGGTAAAGCCAACCTACGAAGCCTGCCTTTAAGACCCTGCTAAATCAAGCAGCGCCGAGCGTACAGAAGGCGCGCGCGTAAGATGCAGGACAACTCTGACTCGGACGAACGGTACAAAACAGTCAATTTCGCAGGAAGTGTCTAGCAAAGGGCTGTAGCCCCACGCATGGGTATATTGATAACCAGGCGTTTAGATAAAGCAATTTTAAATGCCGAACGGTTCTATGGACCAGCGCACGTCAGCTCTATGTTTATATCTGTAACAGAGAGAGCGACGAAAAACCCTTCAGCGCTCGGGGGAGCGGTCAGATGACTGGCCCCGTCTGTTCAATGCTAAATCGTGTCAGCAATCGATGACTCGCCATCTATTTGCAACATACGGCGCGTTAAATCGTCAGGAATAAAAACAAAAGGCGGTCAGCCATGCTCAAACTCAAACGTTCTAAAGTACGTCAGGCAGGACTCATCCTGTTTACCACCACGCTACTACTGATCGTGCCAAACCTTAATCGATTGTTTGGCTGATCCGCTACGCTTTCGTCCCGCGTGCAACTATGCCACTCTTTCCACTCGAATGAAGGGAGACGGGCTTATGCGCGGATGGATAGCGTTATGCGCACTCGCAGGCAGCTTCGCTGCACAGGCGGGCGTTGTGGATCAGGCTGCAGCGGTGGCGGCCTTGAAAGAAGGCAAGTTGGCGATGGATGTGCGCAGCCAGAGCGACTATGAGGCGGGTACTGTGCTGAACGCCGTGCGGGTCGATGAGGGGCGGCTGGTCAAGCAGATGAAACAGGTACTCAACGACCGCAATACGGTATTTGTCATCTTCAGCAGCGATAACAACAAGGCTAACAGGGCGCAGGACAAACTGACGGCGGCGGGTTACTTCAGCGTCATCAACGGCGGCAACTACGAAGAGTTGCATAACGCGCTATACGACACCTCTGACGACCCTGCGGAATAAGTCCGGCCATGACCCTTTAGCGATGCGCAGATTGCTTCAGATCAATCCGCGCAGCACTCGCCCTACTGATGCTGGCTTTGAGCCTGAACCCTGGTCTTCACTTTGGGCGTGCCGGTCATGGGTGAAACCACGACCTTGGCGTGCATCTGTTCCGATCCGCCGCCACGGCGCATGCCACGCACCGGACAGGCATCCAGATAATCCAGCCCGACGGCCAGTTTAAGATGGCGCTCGGGAATCGCCAGCTGGTTCGTCACATCGAAGCTGTACCACGCGTTATCGATCCATGCCTCGGCCCAGGCATGGCTGGACAGATGCTCGCTGTCCTCACTGCACAGATAACCGGATACATAACGTGCCGGCACGCCCAGACTACGAGCGCAGGCCAGAAACGCGTGAGTATGGTCCTGGCAGACGCCTGAGCGACCGGCAAATGCCTGGGCCGCGCAGGTATCGACCTCTGTCGCGCCCTGGGTGTACGTCATGTGCTGATTCAACGCCTGCATCAGATCAATCAGTGCGGTACGGTCGTTGCGCTTGCGACACTCTTTTGCCGCAAAGCTGCGAATCGCTTCGTCCGGCTCGGTCAGGCGCGTCACGCGCAGGAACGGCAGCGCCGACTGGCTCTCATGCTCGGCTTCGCAGGTTTCGTCGATTTCTACCTGCCCGCGCGCGCCGATAATGATTTCTTCGTGCGGCTCTTCCAGACTCAGCACGTGCAGGATATTGCCGAACGGGTCGACCTGCGCCCGCACCGGGCGCGGTAGCGTCAGCTGCCAGCTGAGCACTTGCTGGCGCTCGCTGTCATGGGGGGTCAGGCGCAGGTACTGGATACTCGAACGCACCTGATCATCGTAGTGATAGGTGGTCTCGTGGCTTATAGAGAGTCTCATGCAGCCTCCAGGTACGATATGTGGATGGCATCACCCAATTGGGCCAACATCGGGATGAATTCGTTCAGCCACTCGTGCAGGCCTTCATCGAGGATTTCGTCGATGCTCGTGTAGCGCAGTCGCGCGTCCATTTCGGCCGCCATGCGCTGTGCCGGGCGACCGTTGATGCCTGGCAGGCTGGCGAGGATGACATCCATCTCTTCCAGACAGGCGCGCAACGAACGCGGAATATCGGCACGCAACAGCAAAAGCTCGGCAACCTGACGTGCGCCAGGGGCGTCTCGATAGACTTCAGTGTAAGCCTCGAACGATGACAGTGCGCGCAGCAAGGCGCTCCACTGGTAGTAACCGGCCGCCGAGTTGTCGGCAGCGGCATTCGCCTGCGGGCCACGCAATTCGAGCATCTCATAGCGGGCATCGAGCATGCGCATGGTGTTGTCGGCGCGTTCGATGAAAGTCCCCAGACGAATGAAGCGAAAGGCATCGTTACGCATGATGGTGCCGTAAGTGGCACCGCGGAACAGGTGCGAACGCTCCTTGACCCACTCGCAGAACCGACTCATGCCGTAGCGCGTCAGGCCTTGCTGAGCGATGCCACGGATTTCCAGCCACGTGGAGTTGATGTTCTCCCACATGTCCGCCGTAATCCGGCCGCGTACCGCGTGCGCGCTGGCACGTGCCGCGCCCAGGCAGCTGTAGATGCTTGCCGGGTTGGTCGCGTCCAGGGCAAAGAAATGCAGCATGCGCTCGGCATGCAGTTCACCATGACGTTCGATATAGGTTTCCAGGGTTCCGGTAATCAGCAGTGGCATGGCTATTTCATCCAGCCCGTCGCCACGCCCATCCTGGGGCATCAACGACAGCGAATAGCTCACGTCCAGCATTCGGGCGAGATTCTCTGCTCGCTCCAGGTAACGCGACATCCAGAAAAGATCGGAGGCAGTTCTACTTAACATTGGCAGGCATCCTTAATCCTCGACCACCCAGGTGTCTTTGGTTCCGCCACCCTGAGACGAATTCACGACCAGCGAACCTTCACGTAACGCTACGCGGGTGAGGCCGCCAGGTACGACGCGGGTTTCGCGACCGGACAAGACAAAGGGGCGCAAATCGATATGTCGCGGGGCAATGCCGTTCTCGACAAAGGTCGGGCAGGTCGACAGGCACAGCGTTGGCTGGGCAATGTAGGCATGTGGCTTGGCTTTGAGACGCGCACGAAAGGATTCAATCTCGGCGGCCGTCGCTGCAGGGCCGACCAGCATGCCGTAGCCGCCGGAGCCCTGGGTTTCCTTGACGACAAGGTCTCCCAGGTTGGCCAGCACGTGTGACAGCTCTTCCGGCTTGCGGCACTGCCAGGTTGGTACGTTCTTGAGAATCGGCTCTTCGTCCAGATAGAAACGAATCATGTCGGTGACATACGGATAGACCGACTTGTCGTCTGCCACCCCCGTGCCGATGGCATTGGCCAGCACCACGTTGCCGGAGCGGTAGGCGGACAGCAGGCCCGGCACACCCAGCATCGAATCGGGATTGAACGCCAGCGGATCGAGGAACGCATCGTCCAGACGACGGTAGATCACATCGACGGCTTTCGGGCCATCGGTGGTGCGCATGAACACCCGGTCATCCCTTACAAACAGGTCAGCACCTTCCACCAGTTCGACGCCCATCTCGCGAGCCAGAAACGCATGCTCAAAAAAGGCGCTGTTGAAGCGGCCAGGCGTCAGCACCACTACACTCGGATTGTCCAGATGGCTGGAACTCTTGAGCGTGTCGAGCAGCAGGTTCGGGTAGTGATCGATCGGCGCGATGCGTTGCGCAGAGAACAGCTCCGGAAACAAACGCATCATCATCTTGCGATCTTCGAGCATGTAGCTCACACCGCTAGGCGTGCGCAGGTTGTCCTCCAGTACGTAATACGTGCCGTCGCCATCGCGCACCAGATCGACGCCGGAAATGTGCGAGTACAGATCACGGTGCAGATTTAGGCCTTGCATTGCCAACTGATATTGCTCGTTGGCCAGCACCTGCTCGGCAGGAATGATCCCGGCCTTGATGATGCGCTGATCGTGGTACAGATCAGCCAGAAACATGTTCAGGGCCTTCACACGCTGAATGCAGCCGCGCTCGACAATGCGCCACTCGCTCGCGGGAATGCTGCGCGGAATGGTATCGAACGGGATAAGCCGCTCGGTGCCCTGTTCGTCACCATAGAGCGTGAACGTGATCCCGGCGCGATGAAACAGTAAATCGGCTTCACGCCTGCGTTGAGCCAGCAGCTCAGGTGGCGTATCACCCAACCAGCGGGCGAACTCCCGATAATGCGGGCGAACAACACCGCCAGCATCGTACATCTCGTCATAAAAGGTGCGGATCATGCCGTACTCCTTGTCACCGTGGACACCAAGACCATCGCAAGGCCCGTGCCACCGACATAAACGCATTGATATCAAGGACTTGAATAAAAAACCGGCATTCTCTGCACCATTCCTGTGCATTAAACGCCCAAGCCAATTCTCTTACGCCTCATTCAGATGCGTCATTCAACCTTGAAATCTATGATCAGCATAGCGAGAGTTGATTTCCTCACGCGGCAATAGTTCGCCACAATCGCCAGCAACCGAGCAAACACGGCACCCAACGCCATCTTTGCGTTAGCTTTTTCAGGCCTGAACCGCCACGACGTTACCAAACGCTCTCGAAACAGACTTCCCTTTGCGCCACTCGTTTGAGTGGCTTTTTTTTGCCGACATTTTCATGGTGATACACAAGTCGTGGCAAAAAAGCCCGGATTCGCGCACGCGACGTATTTAAAACAAAACGGCCTGACCGGGACGTCATCCTGGTCAGGCCGATCAGTGCTCTGTTTCAACCTGTTCAAACAGCGCATATCAAGCGTGCAGTCTTCTGATCTCCTGAGTGACACCCCAACCTTCGACTTCTCCATCCATGGGCGAAATCACCATCTGAAAATCCTGCTCGAAATCACCGATTCCGTCGTACGTCGCATACATCACTTTGCTCAGTTGCAAGTGCCAGGCACCGTCATCACGTACGTTTATCTGGGTGTTGAGGGATTCACCGCGAAACTGCTCTGCGGCCTGCCGTGCCCGTTCCTCGTCCGGGAAAATGGCATAGAACTCGATGGGATAGATTCGCGCAAAATCAAAACCGCCTTCTTTCATGCGGCGCAGAACATTACTGCTGATGTCCTCTTGATAGGCTGTGCTCATGAAACGTCCTCCTATGCAACGATAGATAGAGTTTCAACTCTTCCAGGGCGACCACGGGATGAGTGGTCACCGCACGACAGATAATCCGGCGTGGGGAATCAAGCATGTAGCTGACCAGACAGGGCTTGCGCACAGGCCCGGTATCGGGATGTCAGAGGCCATTTGAAAATGGCCTCATCTGCAGATTAGCCCTATCGCGGACCGTATGCCAAGTGGTTGGCACGAAAAGGTTTTTAATCGGTGAGGATCAGCTCGCTTCTGTAATGGAAATGATCTCCACACTGTTATGGTCCTTGAGCGTCTTCACAGTAGGCTCTTCGGTGCGTCCGTCAAGATCGTTGAGATCCAGTTCGTCCGTCAACGGATAAAGACCCTTGCGCAGCAATTGCGCAACTTCTTCCTCGCTGGGGCGCGCCTCGAAAGCGGCCACATGACGCTGCTGCACGCCATCCTTGTCCAGATACAAAATGGCCCACTGTTTCATCAATGCCTCCATAACGAAGCCAGGCACTCTGGCTTATGGGATAAGGACCTTTTTACCAGCGCATTCGTTCCACCGGATCAGCGATGGACACTAGCTGATGGCGGGCAAAACAAAAGGCCCTTGCAGTGAATGCCAAGGGCCTTTTCCGTAGCATGACTGGCCAGTTCGGCGAGTCAGTCTTCGTCAGTTGCGGTTCTTGCTGGCCTCGACACCGGCCGTGTTGTCCAGAAGGCTCTTGGTCGCCGTCTGCAGGAAGCTTTCCAGCTTGCGCTTGAGCTCCTGGGTGTCAGGCGCATCAGGCACTTCTTCGGCATGCGGATTGGCGCCCAGGGTGTAGGTCAGCAACTTGGCAGGCATTTCAGTCGGCTCGATCAGAATGCGGTTGCCATTGATGATTGCGACCACCTGTTCGCTGCCCGACGGTTTGATAACACCGAACCCCTTGTCACCTTCCGGCAGGTTCAACAGGTCGCGTCCCCAGCACTGGTTGCGGTTCTGGCCACCCAGACGCCCCATGATGGTAGGCACTACATCGACCTGAGTACCGACGATGCTGCTGCGCTGGCCGAACTTCTCCTGGACGCCTGGACCGATCAGCAGCAATGGCACATTGAAACGACCCAGGTCCATTTCAGTCAGCTGTTTGTTGTTGCCGAATCCATGGTCACCCAATACCACGAACAGGGTGTTCTTGAAGTACGGCTCTTTTTTGGCCTTCTCGAAGAACTGGCCCAGCGCCCAGTCGGCATAGCGCATGGCGGTCAAGTGCTCGTCCAGCGAACCGTGCCCGGTAACGCGCTCGACAGGCAGAGGGTCCGGCAGCGCATATGGCGTGTGGTTCGAGAGCGTCTGCAACAGCGCATAGAATGGCTTGCCATCCTGACGCGCCTTGAGCTCCTGAGCACCACGGTCGAACATGTCCTGGTCGGAAACACCCCACGTCGGATCGGAGAACACCGGGTTGACGAAGTCCTCACGGCCAACGAAGTTGGTCATGCCCTGATTGCTGAAGAAACCCGACTGGTTGTCCCAGGCAAAATTGCCGTTGTAGACATAGACGTCATCGTAGTTGCGACCTGCACTGAGCAACTGCGGCAGGCCGGACAACTTGTGAGCGCCTTCCGGCGTCTGCATCAGGTACTCGAAACCCGGCAGGTTAGGAAAGCATGCCATGGTGGCGAACATGCCCTGGTGGGTATGCGTGCCGTTGGAAAAGAAGTGATCGAACAACAGCCCTTCTTTGGACAGCTTGTCGAAGTACGGTGTGATGTTGGCATCGTTGCCCAACGCCCCAACCGAGTGACCGGCAAAGCTTTCCATCAGAATCACAACGACGTTACGGATAGGCAGCGTGTTTTCGGCGGGCGGCGTGAAGTCACGACGCACTGCAGCGATGTCCGGCTCGACCAGTTTGTCATTCGGGGTCAGCAGCATGTCACGCACGGTCTGCTGTGCTTCGGCCTGAGGCAGCGTGGCTTTCCAGATGTTGTCGCGATCCTCGGACATACGGCTTTTCGCCGCAGTAATAAGGGTCAGTGTGCCGTTGAGACCCAACTGATTGGCGAAGTTCGAGTCGGTGGTATACGCATCACCCCAACGCAGCGGCGGCCCCTGGCGCACGGTGCCGCGAATGCACACCACCATGACCAGCAACACCACAACGAAAACACCGGCACGCATGTACCAGGGTGCAACCGAACTGACAGAGTGGGTGCCCGTCGTGGTAACGGTGCGCGGACGCGTCAAACGGTCGATGCCCTTGAATACCAGGCTTAGCAGCCAGGTGACCGCTGCCCATGCCAGCAGGTAGCGCACGACCGGAAAGCCATACCACAGCATGCTCAGAACGGTTTTGGGGTCTTCTTTCACGTACTGGAACACCAGACCGTTCAGGCGCTGGTGAAACTCGCGATAGAAGTCCATTTCCATCAGACCCAGGAACAGCGTGATGCTGCCCACCAGAGTCAGCCAGAAGCGGAAGAACCCACGTGCCGCCATGGCCCTGGCGCTGAACAGCGACAGCACCAGCGGAATCAACAGATACATCGTCAGGCGCAGGTCGAAACGCATGCCATTGAACAGCGCTTCAATAAAGGTCGAGGCTGGCGTATCGCCAATCATCTCGCGGTTGTAGACCAGCAGGGCAATACGCAGCAGCGTGTACATCACCATCAAAGCGAAGCCGCTGAGCAGGATATACGCGAGATGCGATTTGACGGTCGGGTTATGCAGGCGGGCTTGCCGATGAATCTGGGCGTCCGTTTTGGCCATGGTTGTCAGGATCCGGTGGATTCAGGGGTAGGTTCGGTGGTGCAGCACCGCCCTCCTCTCAGGGACTGGCGGTGCGCGACAGGGCGCAGATAATACTTGATTGCGGACCGCATGGGGCCCGCTCAGCCCATGAAGGCGCGCGCCTGTTCAGCTTCGCGCGCAATTCTGGGCCATACCGTGTGAATTTTCTGTCGCAAGCGCCCCGTGACGGCATCTGTCCGGCGTCGCTACAGACCGTCGGACCACAACGCCAAACCGGTGCGGTCAGTCGTTGCTGGCTTTGCCGACAGCCTGGAGCACGTACTGTGGCAATGCGAACGAACCGATATGGACTTCAGGGTTGTAATAACGCGTAACAATACCGCTGCCTGAAAAGCGCTGACGCAGGGTTTCCAGCGGCAGTTTGCGGTAGCTCTTGTTAGTCGCGCCCCAAGCGAAGGTCATCGCCCCACCGATGTAGGTCGGAATGGCCGCCTGATAGAAATGCCAATCGGCAAACAGACCGTTCATGCGCCCGGCAGTGGTCTGTACACCGCTCAGTTGCATGAAAGGCGTGCCGTTCTGGGTCACCAGGATGCCGCCTTCGTTCAGGCAACGGTGGCAGGCCTGATAGAAGTTTTCCGAAAACAGGACTTCACCCGGACCGATAGGGTCAGTGGAATCGGAGATGATCACGTCGAACTTCTCTTCGGTGGTCGCTACAAAGCGCATGCCATCGTCGATCACCAGATTCAGACGTGAATCCTCGAACGCCCCGCTTGAGTGGTTGGGCAGGAACTCCTTGCACATCTCCACCACCGTGCTATCGATCTCGACCATGGTGATGTGTTCAACGCTCATGTGCTTGGCGACTTCACGCAGCATGCCGCCATCACCCCCGCCGATGATCAGTACACGCTTGGCTGCACCGTGTGCCAGGATCGGCACATGGGTGAGCATTTCGTGGTAGATGAATTCATCCGCTTCGGTGGTCTGGATCACGCCGTCCAGCGCCATGACCCGGCCCATGCGCGGGTTCTGGAAGATCACCAGATGCTGGTGCTCGGTGCGGACTTCGTGAAGCATCTTTTCGATACGAAAGCGCTGGCCGTAGCCTTCGTACAACGTTTCCTGATAATCGCTCATGGGTAAGCTCCCGCTGGATACTGATGACAGGACGGCCGACCGCCCACAACAACAAAGGCGCGCATTCTACGTCGATGTACATGACAGGTCGAACCTCTCTGCGGTCATATCGGCTAGCCCGTCCTGCAAACCCCTGACCCGAAAACGAAAAACGCCTGACTACATGCGTAGTCAGGCGTTGATGTCGAACTTCAGATGTATCAGATACGCACGTTGCCGCGCGGTCCGAGAATCGCCCAGATAATCAGACCCAGTACCGGCAACAGGACAATCAACAACACCCAGAGAATTTTCTTCCCGGTCTCGGCGTTGCTTTTCAAGACGTTGATAATGGCCCAGATATCGAGCGCCAGAATAATCAGACCGACCAGGCCATTGAATGACGAACCCATGGTGTTGCCTCTTAATGAATGCTTACCCTCCTAGGATAGTCGCGCCGTTCGCGGGTTCCATTGAACCAACTGTATATTCTCGGGCTCCGAGACGAGGGCCGTTTTTTCAGCTCGCCATCGCGCTCAGTCATCAGAAAGAAAGGTATGCCCCCTTATGCCATCACCTGCACAGCCCGGAACATCCAGGGAGACGTGGCTTTCCCACCTCCAGACCAGCCCGCTGGTGAGCCTGGGTCTGGCAATTGCACTGCTGTCCGTCGTCGGTCTGAGCGGTGCCAGCCTGTACAACGCGTTTTATGGCACGAGCCAGGTCAACTTCAATCACGCACTGCTGGGCGGCATCGCAGGCTTTATGGCCACCGCGCTGGGTGCGGTCATTGCTGTGGCCCTGCGCGATGTGACGCAACGCGCTCAGGACATCATGCTTGGCTTTGCCGCAGGCATGATGCTGGCTGCCAGCTCGTTCTCGCTTATTCTGCCGGGACTGGAAGCTGCCCGGGAGATTACCGGCACCGGCCCCTTTGCCGCGGCGACGGTGGTGGCCGGCCTGGGGCTGGGCGTTCTGCTGATGCTGGGGCTGGACAAGTTCACCCCGCATGAGCACGAAAGCGTCGGCCGTCAGGGACCGCATTCGGAGCGCATCAACCGGGTCTGGCTGTTCGTGCTGGCAATCACGTTGCACAACCTCCCCGAAGGCATGGCCATCGGTGTCAGCTTCGCCAGCGGCGACCTGAATGTCGGCCTGCCGTTGACCACCGCCATTGCGATTCAGGACATTCCGGAAGGCCTGGCCATCGCGCTGGCCTTGCGCGCGACGGGGCTGTCGGCATTCAAGGCCATGCTGGTCGCCATTGGTTCCGGCCTCATGGAGCCGCTGGGATCATTGATAGGGCTGGGCATTTCCAGCGGGTTTGCGATTGCCTACCCGATGAGCATGGGCCTGGCAGCAGGGGCGATGATCTTTGTGGTGTCCCATGAAGTCATCCCGGAAACCCACCGTAACGGCCATCAGACCTCGGCAACACTCGGGTTGATGGGCGGGTTCGCGGTGATGATGTTTCTGGACACCGCACTCGGCTAGCCGCGCAACGCTTGCAGCGACGGTGCGGCATGAATGCCCGCCGACGCGGCCAGCTCAAGCACACGTGCCTGATCGCAGCCATAGACCAGCACTGCTTGCAGCTCGTCATCCAGCGGCTGGCTGAAGTCCATCAGCACGTAACCGCCCATGTCCTTGTTCATGCTGCTCAATTGAATCTGAATGCGATTGAGCGCAACCAGCGGTTCAACCCTGGCCAGTTGCTTCGACTTGATGTTGAACGTCACGTCCTTGCCGAACGACTGCACGATCTGTTCGAACAGGTCCATATAGCTGTCAGCCTGAAACAGCACGGTTTCCGGCAGACTGCCAATCACCACCCACTCGCCCAGTGGGATCGGGAAGCTGTCGTCGTAATTGATATCGGGGTTCGCCGCCAGGAAAGCCTGCGGATCGGCGTAGGCCTGGGCGGCCTCATCGGCAATACGCGCTATTTCGTCGTCCGCCATGCAGCCGGAGCTGACTTTGCTGATTAATTCGACCAGTGAGTCTTTCATGGGGAGCGATCCTGCTAGCGGGCAAAAAAAGAGGCGCAAAGGATAACGGTAAATCCTTTGCGCCTCTATCTATGCCTGCTATCAAACTATGCCTGCTATCCAAGCCTGCCTGAGTTGACGTGCCTCAGGGGCATTCGAGCTCAGGACCTGGCGGCCTGCACACCGAGCTTGGTCAGTTGCTCGGCAGTGATGCCTGCCCCCATCGCCTGGGCGGCACCCAGTGCGGTAATGCCCTTGGCATCACAAACATGCGGGTCAGCCCCCTTGCTGATCAGATAGTCGACGATCTCGCTACGGTTGAACATGGCCGCCATCATCAACGCGGTGCGGCCATCAGCAGCAGAAGCTTCCACATTGGCACCCGCTTCGACCAACAGCTTGACGACACCCAGGTCACCCTTGAACGCCGCACCGGCAATAGGACTCTGGCCATTGTCATTACGAATTTCCGGATCAGCGCCGTGATTGAGCAATAGCCGAACCGCGTCCTGGTGGCTGTGATAGCTGGCCAGCATCAACAGGGTGTCGCCCTTGTGATTGCGCAGATCCGCAGGGAGGCCCTTTTCAAGCAGACGCTCCAGCATGACTGCATCGCCCTGACGAGCTACATCGAAGACCTGCTCGGCAAATTCGGCTGCCTCATCCTCGGTCATGGTCTTCGCTTGGCTGATATCTGAATCGGTCATTGATCACTCCTTGGCACACGTTCATCCGGGAATCCAATGGTCCCGGCAGCGGTAACACAGTGACCACAACTCTTGTCGGCTGTTCGATTAACCTCTTCAGTCCATCTCAAGGCACACCCTGGACGACCAAAAATGCTCCAGTGCGCGTTTATGCCCGACCTCATCCACCCGGAACCCGCAAAATGCAGGGTGCACGACAGGCGTTCATGCAAAATGCACGAGCCTCAGAAAAAGAGAATATCTCAAGTCATTGTTTTTAAAGGATTTAATGGCATTGCAATTACTGGCACAGACACTGCAACAGTACTAGCAAGCTTGTTATCCCATGAGCAATGGAGCCGCTAGACATGACTTTTATTCAAGAAAAATTCGCTTCCGTATTTTCCGACTACACAGTGACTACTCAGCCTCGCCCGGATGGCGGCGTTCTGGTGTCGCTGCGTGATAACGACGGCAAGCAGATTCGTCGCTCCGTGTCTTATGCGCAACTGCACACGCCGGTTCAACTGGAATGGGTTATCAGCGCGATTCGCCGTGACCTGGCTGCACAAGCCAGCGAACTGCCAGCTATCTCGATGCTGCAAAGCCAGCACCGTTTCGATCTGCCGACTTACCACACACGTTAATCCGTTTTACTCGCCGCCCCTCTGGAGCGGCGAGATGTTGCACGCTCTCTCATCCCTTGTTTGCCGCGATTACTCACTGTTTTCGTGGCTTTTTTTTGCCTGCTGTTTAGCGTTGATTGCCTACCTGATCAAGCCACGACATAAGGCTTCACCCACCGCTTGCGCCCTGTTCGCAACGCCCAGCTTGGAATAGATGGTCTTGAGGTGATACTTGACCGTGGATTCCGAAACATCGCGGATCACCGATATTTCCCAGGCGGTTTTCCCGTCTCTGGCCCACTGCAGTGTTTCCAGCTCTCGATGGCTCAACCCGCGAGAACAGAACTTCAACCCTCTCGCAACACTGTGCAGTACCGGCATGAGACTGCTGACCAGATACTTCTGTTCAGCGTTGATCGGTTTTTCCACCTCTGCCAGGGTACAGACCGATGTCACGCTCTCGATGCCGCGGCAATGGCTGGTATACCCGTAGGAAATGGCTGGCAGCAACTCACTGGCGTCGACCGCTTCGTCGTAACAGGCTGACACCGGGTATAGCCGAAACGCATCCTGCCAGTTCAAAAAACCCAGCTGATTGCGATAGTAGCGAATGACCGGGTCCTGAGTGATCAGCTCATGCTGCCGATAAGCCTTGCCCCAGCGGCCGTCGACATTCGAGGTGATAAACGTCAGCAATAGCGGTCCTTTGAACTGATAGAACATCGCCCGCTCGCAATCACATTCGCGCCGCAGCCATTCAAGGGCGTTCTCGATGGCGGTCTGCCCATCAAGCTCGGTAATCGTGTTTACCATCTGCTGTATCAACAGTCCTTTCTGTGCGCTCTCTGTAATGGCACTGCCCATCACCACCGCTCCTGTAAGCCCCGGAATCGGCACAGTTGTTGCCCCCGAGGACATTGGCGCAGAACTTACACGATTAATCGCGTAGAAAAACAACGGCAAAAACAAACAGAATCAGAGCACTTTCAAACAGGCAACGTCCCACCAAAAAGCAGGATGCTGCTTACAGAAAATAGCTTGCCAGTTGATGGAGCAAGATGCTGCGGCGTCAAACGGTGCCGCATGCAGGGGGCGAAAAATGCCTAGAAAACGGCGGGATCGATAAGCGCAAAGCTGACCACGTTTTCATGACCGGCCAGGGTTCCGCCATCACGCACCAGACCACAGGTTGCCATGCCGGCAGCCTGAGCGGCATCCAGCTCTTCGACGATGTCGGACAGGAACAGAATGTCCTGCGCGGCGAACCCTGTGGCTTGTGCAATCGTTTGATAAGACTGCGCTTCACGCTTGGGGCCAGACGTTGTGTCGAAGTAGCCGCTGAACAGACCGGAGAGATCGCCCGCCTCGGAACAGCCGAAGATCAGTTGCTGAGCCTGGATCGAGCCTGACGAATACACATAAAGTTTATAACCGTCCTGATGCCAGCGTTTCAGCGCATCAACGGCGTCCGGATAAACATGCCCCTTGAGCTGTCCGGCGTTATAGCCCTGCTCCCAGACCATGCCCTGCAACGCCTTGAGCGGCGTGGCCTTGCGGTCTTCGGCAATCCACTCCAGCAGGATTTCAATAACGCGCTCTGCATCGGCGTCGGGCTCGCCACTTTGCTCTCTTACAGCCTGCAGTTGCGTGGCCACCGAAGGCTGATCGGCATGCTGACGAACGAAGTCAGGCAGGTGCTTTCTGGCAAATGGAAACAGCACGTCGAAAACGAAGCTTACTGCGCTGGTAGTGCCTTCGATATCCGTGAGGATAGCTTTGATGGGCATCAGAATCGGCTCCTGTCAGTCTTCCAGCCGAGGGAAACGGCCAGCAATGTCTTCACCGGTGAAATTGGCCACCCAGCCTTCCGGATTGTTGAACAGGCGAATGGCGACAAAATGCGGATGCTCGCCCATGTCGAACCAGTGCCGGGTGCCGGCGGGCACCGAGATCAAGTCGTTCTTTTCGCAGAGTATGGCGTACACATAGTCATCGATATGCAGTGTGAACAGGCCGCGTCCGGCGACGAAAAAGCGGACTTCATCCTCACCGTGCCGATGCTCTTCAAGAAATTTGGCGCGCAATTCGGCTTTTTGCGGGTGATCACTGTTGAGGCTGATCACGTCAACGGTGACGTAACCGCGCTCGGTCATCAGCGTGTCGATCTGTGCGCGATAGGCATTGATGACCTCTTCCTGACTGGCCCCGGGCGCTATCGGCGTCGCGGCCTCCCAGCGGTCGAACGCCACACCGTGCTCGGCCAGGGTCGAGGCGATGTCTTCCAGATGGGTCAGTACCTTGTTGGGGGTATCAGGGCTTGAAACGTGGTAAACGGACAGGCTGCTCATGGCATGAATCCTCGGTTTGGGGCAACGCCTTCCGGCTTTTACAGGCCGGTCAGGCATACACGCTGCCTAATACAGCGTCATTGACGGTTCATCACCGTGCGCATTTTCAATTCACATTCGAACAGAAACTCGAACGCTTCGATCTGCCGCAACGCATCGCTCATTTTCGCGCCCCAGGTATAGAGACCGTGGCCGCGAATCAGATAGCCCGCGCAATCGGGGTGGGCGTCCAGCCATGGCTGCACGTTGGCGGCCAGACGCGCAATGTCCTGATCGTTGTCGAAAATCGGGACCACCACCCGCGACTCATGTGTCACTACACCCTGAAAGGCTTTTTGCAGCTCGTAGTCTTCGAACACCAGATGATCGGCAGCGGTCAGCCTCGACAGCACGGTCGCATTCACCGAATGGGTGTGCAGCACTGCGCCGACCAGCGGCCTGCAGCTGTACAACTGGGTATGCAGCAAGGTTTCCGCAGACGGCTTTTTGCCTGGCTCCAGACTGTTGCCTGCCAGATCGGTGGCCAGCACATCGTCCATACCCAACTGGCCCTTGTGCTTGCCGGACACGGTCAACAGCGCTTCGCTGGCAGACAGGCGCACCGAATAATTGCTGCTGGTGGCAGGCGACCAGCCACGGCCGTACAGGAAGCGCCCGGCTTCGATGATTTCCAGGCTCAGTTGTTCGCGGCTCATACACCTTCCTCTTTCTTGGGTGTGACAATCATGACGGCTGCTGCGAGGGCTGCAAGGCTGGCAATCGAAAACGTCCAGGCAGGCCCCAACACGCTCCAGCTATAACCGGAATACAACGCGCCCAATGTACCGCCCACGCCAGACAACGCTGCGTACAGCGCCTGTCCCTGACCCTGCTGACGTGGGCCAAAGCTACGTTGCACGAAATGGATGGCAGCCGCATGAAAGCTGCCAAATGTTGCAGCATGCATCACCTGGGCAATCAACAGCACGCCCAAATGATCGGCAAACAGCCCCAGCAGCAGCCAGCGCAGCGCGGCCAGGAGAAAACTGGCGAACAGTACCTGGCGAACGGAAAAACGCAGCAGTATCCGGCTCATCAGCATGAACATCAGCACTTCAGCCACCACCCCGACGGCCCACAGCATGCCGATCAGACCGCGGCTGTAACCCAGCGCTTCGAGGTGCAGGGTCAGAAAAGTGTAATACGGGCCATGGCTGAGCAACATCAGCGCGACGCTGATATAGAACGCGATCACGCCAGGCCGGGTCAGTTGCCTGAGAAAGCCACCCGCCTCTGCCTCCTGCTGCGAGGCCAGCGGCTGGGCATTGGGCAGCCACCAGCTGCTGATCGCAATGCCGGCCATGACCGCCAGCAGAATGTAGGGAAACAGGTCCAGGCTGAAACGCTCGAAGACGCGTCCCAGCACCACTACCGCCATAATGAAACCGATCGAGCCCCACAGCCTGATCTGGCTGTAGCGCGAGGTCTGGCCGCGCAGGTGCGCCAGGGTGATGACTTCGAACTGCGGCAGAATGGCGTGCCAGAAGAACGCATACAGCGCCATGACCATTGCCAGCCATGCGTAACTCTTGTCGACCAGAATCAGCGAAAACGCCAGCAATGTGCAGAGTGCGCCGAAGCGCACGATGGTCAGCCTGCGCCCAGTGTGATCACCCAGCCAGCCCCAGATATTCGGCGCAATGCAACGCATCAGCATCGGGATGGCGATCAATTCGCCAATGCGTGCGCTGGAAAAGCCCAGGTGATGGAGGTACAACGCCATGAACGGCGCCGCCGAGCCGAGCAAGGCGAAATAACACACATAAAACCCGGACAGCCGCCAATACGGAAGCTGCCTGTCGGGAAGTGCCGTCACGCTAGCGAACCGCGACCGTGACAGCACGCATTACAACTGCGCCAGCACAGGTGTGTCGACTCTGACATCGGCATTCTGCCCGCGATGACGCAGCAGGTGATCCAGCAATACGATGGCCATCATCGCCTCGGCAATCGGCGTGGCGCGAATGCCGACGCACGGGTCATGACGTCCTTTGGTGATGACATCGGCTGCGTTGCCATCGACATCGATGGAACGTCCCGGCGTGGTGATGCTGGACGTTGGCTTGAGAGCCAGATGCGCAATGATCGGCTGGCCTGAGGAAATACCGCCCAGAATGCCACCGGCCTGATTCGACAGAAAACCCTGCGGCGTCATCTCGTCGCGATGTTCGGTGCCGCGCTGGGCAACACAGTCGAAACCTGCGCCGATCTCTACGCCCTTGACCGCATTGATGCTCATCAGCGCATGGGCCAGTTCAGCGTCCAGGCGGTCAAAGATCGGTTCACCGAGGCCTGGCATCACGCCGTCGGCGACCACGGTGATCTTCGCGCCAACCGAGTCCTGGTCACGACGCAACTGGTCCATGTAGGCTTCCAGCTCGGGGACCTTGTCGGGATCGGGGCAGAAAAAGGCATTGTCCTCGACCGAATCCCAGGTCTTGAACGGGATCTGGATCGGACCGAGCTGGCTCATGTAACCACGAATGACAATGCCCTGAGTCGCCAGGTACTTTTTGGCGATAGCCCCGGCAGCGACGCGCATGGCGGTTTCGCGTGCAGAGCTGCGACCGCCGCCCCGGTAATCACGAGTGCCGTACTTGTGGTGGTAGGTGTAATCGGCGTGGGCTGGACGGAACAGGTCCTTGATGGCCGAGTAGTCCTTGGACTTCTGGTCGGTGTTACGGATCAGCAGACCGATGGAGGCCCCGGTGGTCTTGCCCTCGAAGACGCCCGAGAGGATTTCAACCTCGTCGGCCTCCTGACGCTGCGTGGTGTGGCGGCTGGTGCCAGGCTTGCGCCGGTCCAGGTCGCGCTGCAGATCGTGCAGGTCAAGCTCCAGCCCCGGCGGGCAGCCGTCGACGATAGCGACCAGCGCCGGTCCATGGCTCTCGCCAGCGGTGGTGACAGTGAACAGCTTGCCGAAAGTGTTGCCGGACATGCGGGCGCTCCGAGAAATCAGCCAAAAAACCAGATCGTTTAACCAAGCGCGCCAGTATACGCAGGCTCGCGGTTCAGTTCATCCTCGAACCTTCTGTGGCCGCGTGCGTCCAAGCGTGACACCTCCCATGATGGCCTTGCGATGTTATCCGGTAATTCCCTGCTTCGAGCTGCAAACAGGCTGCGCCTGCTGGCCCTGCCTCTGACCCTGATTTTCTTCGCAGCCACCGCCAGCGCTGCCGCACCAAGCACAGTACAACGCCAGGTCAGCGTAGACACTGAAAACGGCAAGCTCTACGGCACCCTGATGATGCCGCGCTCGGACAAACCGGTGCCAGTGGTGCTGATCGTCGCCGGTTCCGGCCCCACCGACCGCGATGGCAATAACCCCGAGGGCGGCCGCAACGACAGCATGAAACGCCTGGCGGTGATCCTGGCCAGCAACAATATCGCCAGCGTGCGCTACGACAAGCGTGGCGTTGCGGCCAGCAAGGCGGTCACACCGGACGAGCGCAATCTCAGCGTCGAACGTTACGTTGCCGACGTGCAGCTCTGGGCCAGAGCCTTGAAAGCCAATACGCGCCTGGGCCCATTGATCCTGCTGGGCCACAGTGAAGGCGCGCTGGTCGCCACGCTGGCTGCCGAAAAGGCCGGTGCTGCAGCACTGATTTCCGTGGCCGGCACCGGGCGACCGGTGGATCAGGTGCTGCGTGAACAGTTTCAGGAGCGCTTGCCACCGGAACTGCTCCAGCGCAGCAATCAACTGCTGGACGAGCTAAAGGCGGGCAAGACTGATGACAACGTGCCGTCGGAGCTGGAGGTGGTATTTCGCCCCAGTGTCCAGCCCTACCTGATCTCGCTGTTCCGCCAGGACCCGGCCGCCGCGTTCGGCGCCTTGAAAATGCCCGCATTGATCGTTCAGGGGCGCAATGACATTCAGGTGGGTGTGGGCGACGCGCTGCTGTTGCAAAAAGCCAAGCCTGACGCCGAACTGGCGTTGATCGACGGTATGAACCACGTACTGCGCATCGTGCCCGACGATCTGCAGCAACAGTTGCTGTCCTACCGCAACCCCACCCAGCCGCTGGCCAAGGAAGTCACCTCACGCATTCTGCGCTTCATCAAGGCCCTGCCGGAGGTGGACCAGAAAAACTGACAGTCGGCCGCCCTTCAGTCGCGGGAGATCCGGCCGATAGCTGTTTGATGGCTTCGTGTTTGCTACACATGGCCAGGGACAGGACCATTGTTAATGACTGACGCGAATACCATGACCGAAACCATCGCAGACCCCGCCAGTGCCGAAGCCGAAGTCGAAGTGCCGGTAGCGCCACAGCCGTGGGATGACGTCCTGCCTGAAAGCTTTCAGATGTTGCGTCTGGCGCCACAGCCGACCGACCGAGCCACCGGTGGACGGCCGTTGCGTTTTGTACAGTTCGGTCGTGCCGAGCGACACAACAAAGAGCTGAGCCTGCTGCGCATCAACGTTCAGTTGCCCGGTCAGCGAGTCCGCAAGGAGCAGAACAACCTGGATGTCTGGGCCGACCATGTGACGCGCACGGTGCGCTTTGGCCCACAACCCGGCTTGCAGATCGAGCCGTGGAATCGGGGTATAGGCCGCTTCATGATCGCTCACGCGGTGCATTGGGCGCAGAAACGCTGGTCTACCTACAAGATTGAAGGCGTGGCACTCGCCAGCAAGGACGGCTTGAACGAAGACACCCGTCTGCGCCGTGATCACTTTTTGCGCACCCTGGGCTTTGAGGTCGTCTACGCCGATGCTCAGCACATGAAAGGCAGTATCAAGGACGTGCACGTCGGCAACCTGCACAGCACCTGGAACAATGACAAGGTACAGATCGTCGAGATTCTCGAAGCGTCGCAAATGCTGGAGAAAGCCGAGAAAAGCATGATCGAGCAGGAAGTGACCATTCGCCAGCACGAAGACCGGGTTGGCAAATACAAGCGCGAAGACGCCAGTCTGCGCTTCACGATTGCCTGTCTGGTGACCTTCGCGGTCTTTCAGGCGGGACTGTTGATCTGGATCGCCACTCACCGCTAGGTCGTTTACCCACAAGGTAAAGGGGCCGATGCCAGCCCCGACTCACCCTCGCTTCAGACCCGTGACTGGAACACCGCCTGGTGAGCACGGCACTGCTCGGCAGAGAGCATGAACACGCCGTGCCCACCCCGTTTGAAGTCCAGCCAGGCGAAATCGACCTCCGGGTAAAGCGCCTGCACGTGAACCTGACTGTTGCCTACTTCGACGATCAGCAAGCCTTTTTCGGTCAGATGATCGGCGGCCTGCGCCAGCATGCGGCGTACCAGGTTCAGACCATCGCTGCCGCAGGCCAGCGCCAGCTCGGGCTCGTGCTGATACTCGTCCGGCATGTCGGCAAAATCCTCGGCATCCACATAGGGCGGATTGGAGACGATCAGGTCGAAGCGTTGTCCCGGCAAGCCGTCGAAACCATCGCCCTGAACGGTATAGACGCGCGCGTCCATGCCGTGGCGTTCAATGTTCTGGTTGGCCACTTCAAGCGCATCATAGGAAAGATCGGCCAGCGCCACTTCGGCATCGGGAAACTCGTCGGCGCAGGCGATACCGATACAGCCGGAGCCGGTGCAGAGGTCGAGAATTCGCTCAGGCTCACTGGCCAGCCAGGGTGCGAAACGCTCTTCGATCAGCTCGGCAATCGGTGAGCGCGGGATCAGCACGCGGTCATCGACGATGAACGACATACCGCAGAACCACGCCTCGCCAAGCAGGTAAGGCGTCGGCACGCGCTCGTCGATGCGGCGCCTGATCAGGCGCTGCAGCTCGGAGACCTCATCGATTTCCAGGCGGCAATCCAGGTAGCTGTCGGCAATTTCCCAAGGCAGGTGCAGGGCGCCCAGCACCAGTTGCCGCGCTTCGTCCCAGGCATTGTCAGTACCATGACCGAAAAACACGTCTTCCTGATGAAAGCGGCTGACGGCCCAACGGATATGGTCGCGCACGGTACGCAAACGGGAAGTGATCATGGACAAACTCCTTGGAAAAAACGACGAGCCACTGTGAAAGGCCTGGATCCGAACAACGTCGCACTCTTCGTACCCGACAGGCGTGGAAGTTTCCACGATTCGGCTACCGCCATCAAGGCAAACCGCCATACAGTACGCCCGCCACCTGCCCTGCAGCCCATAAAAACCGGGGCTTGCGATGGTTGCCATTCCCAGAACGGCTCAGCCAGAGGACAATGACGCAATAGCCCCACTCAAAGGAGCCCGTGAATGTCCGATTTAAAGACCATGTTTCAACTCAGCGGCCGTGTACATGCACATGCCAACCTGAGCAACGCGACGCTGATCATCATCGACGCGCAGAAAGAATACCTTAGCGGCCCGCTGGCCCTGACCGGTGTAGACGAAGCTCTGGCCAATATCGGCTTGCTGGTGGCCAAGGCGCGCGCGGTCAAATGCCCGATCGTTCACGTTCGCCATCTGGGCACCGTGGGCGGTCTGTTCGACCCGCAGGGCGAGCGTGGTCAACTGGTTCCGGAACTGCTGCCGCAAGGCGATGAGCATCTGGTCGAAAAACGTCTGCCTAATGCATTCAATGGCACCGGCCTGCATGAACTGCTGCAAAGCCTGGGTCATCTGGACCTGATTGTCTGCGGCTTCATGAGCCACTCCAGCATCAGCACCACCGTTCGCGCGACCAAGGACTACGGTTATCGCTGCACGCTGGTTGATGACGCCTGCGCAACCCGCGACCTGCCAAGCCAGCATGGCGTGGTCAGTGCCCACGTGGTACACAGAACCGAAATGGCGATCATGGCCGACAACTTCGCTACCCTGGCCCTGACCAAAGACCTGATCTGACCCTATTGATGAGTTGTGTGACGCCGCTCACATGACCGTCCATCCTTTGCGGCTCTGGTATGCACCGGCGGCGGGAACACACTCTCCTGCCCAGGGTCACAGCGCCGATACTTATTGAGCCGATACCAGCTGAGGAAAACGCATGAAGACATCAGGTGGTTTCAATGCACGTCGCCTGCGCAACAAAGGCCAGGGCAACTGGCGCAAACGTATTGGCACGCTGATCGCGCTGCTGCTGGTTGCGCTGGGCATCTTGCTGACCGTCGCCGGTGCGTCCAGCCTGATCACTCATCCTCAGATGCTGGGCGAACTGAACGCCAGCCCGGGTGGTGCCGCGTTCGTTGCGATCAGTGGATTGCTGGTGTTTTACCTGGGTGTCTGGCTATGGCGCCGTTTGCGTCGTCAACGGGGTGCAAGCGGCTTGAGCATCTCCGCCCATTTGATGAAAAAACACAACTGACCCGCTCGTTCGAACGGTTAGACTAGCCTCCTTCGCGGAGGCCCCATGCAAGACGACGATTTTTCCCTGTTCAGAAGCGAGACGCGCGGCGTAAAGCCGCTCAAGCATGAACACGCCGATGTCGGCAAACCCAAAGCTGATCGAAAAATGCTCGCCCGCCTGCGTCAGTCCGCGACCGTGCGCACCGATTCGGTGACGGTGGACGGTCTCTCCGACCAGTTCGTGATCGATGTCGGACCGGAAGATGTTCTGAGCTGGTCGCGTGACGGCGTGCAGGAAGGCCAGATGCGCAAGTTGAAACTCGGTCAGATCAGCTTCGAGGGCAGCCTCGACCTGCACGGCATGACCGTGGAGGTGGCGCGTGAGACATTATGGGAGTTTCTGGCAGAGGCGACCAAACTGGAAATACGCTGCGTGCGCGTCACTCACGGCAAGGCAGTGCGTCTGGACGGCAAACGTCCGATGATCAAAAGTCACGTCAATACGTGGCTGCGTCAACATTCGCAGGTGCTGGGCTTTTGCTCATGCCTGGCCAAGCACGGCGGTGCCGGCGCGGTGTACGTGGTGCTGAAACGCACCATGATGGAAGGACGCGACGAGTAAGCCTCTTCGCGCCCTTTGACACGCCAGGGACAGCGCGCTGCCTGATTCAATACTCAGCGCGGGCCAGGACCGCCAGGGCCAGGACCACCGCCTTCATGGTGCCCGCCCCCACCGCCATGCCCGCCCGGACCAGGCCAGAACGGCCAGCAACCGGAAACCGACGACAGTACGATGGCGAACATCGCTATTTTTGCTACTCGACTCAACATCCGGATTTACTCTCTCGACAGGCAATTGATTGATGACCTGCAAGCTCAGACAACGCAGGTGTCGAAAGTGGGTAGCGATCGGGTTGCCAACGTGTAAGCGATACGACACAAACCGCAACCCGACCAGTTGATTTACTGCGCTGCCGTGCACCCTCCCCCGTGCGTACGCTACTATGTGCGCCTCGGCGACGGGCCATGCTCTCGCGTTTATCGAAACCCACACGGAAACACAGTCCTGTGACACTGGAACAGAATTACACCGCCATCCTCGGGCAACTGGGCGAGGACGTCTCGCGTGAAGGTTTGCTGGACACCCCCAAGCGCGCCGCCAAGGCCATGCAGTACCTGTGTCGCGGTTATGCGCAGACGCTGGAAGAAGTCACCAACGATGCCCTGTTCAGCTCGGATGCCAGTGAAATGGTGATGGTCAAGGACATCGAACTGTACTCGCTGTGCGAACACCATTTGCTGCCGTTCATTGGCAAGGCACACGTGGCGTATATCCCGAATGGCAAGGTTCTGGGCCTGTCCAAGGTGGCTCGGATCGTCGACATGTACGCCCGTCGCTTGCAGATTCAGGAAAACCTCAGCCGCCAGATTGCTGAAGCTATTCAGCAGGTCACCGGTGCACTGGGCGTTGCGGTAGTGATCGAAGCCAAGCACATGTGCATGATGATGCGTGGTGTCGAGAAGCAGAATTCGGCCATGATCACTTCAGTGATGCTGGGCGAATTCCGTGAAAACGCCGCCACGCGCAGCGAGTTTCTCAGCCTGATCAAGTGAGCCGTTCAGCCTGTGTTCACGTGCCATGATGCACGTTGAACGCCCGGCCGATTTATGCAACAGCCCGCAAGAGGTATGACCGTGTTCATGAAAGCGTTAAGAGTCGGCCTTGGCCAACTCGTCATCGGCATTGACTTCCTGACTCGCCCGAGCAGGAAAAAGCGTGATCCTCAGGCTCAGGCGGTCGTCAACGAAGCGGCCCAGGACCTGACCCTGTATCAGTTTCACGCCTGCCCGTTCTGCGTGAAGACCCGCCGCGCCCTGCGCCGCCTCAACGTTCCGGTCGCACTGCGCGATGCGAAGAACAACGAACTGGATCGCCAGACCCTGCTCAATGAGGGCGGCAGGATCAAGGTGCCTTGCCTGCGCATAGAAGAAGCTGGCAAGACCGTCTGGATGTACGAATCCAAAGTCATCATCGACTATCTGGACCGACGCTTCGGGGCCATCTGAACCACGATTGCCCGACGCGCATCAGCGCGGGCAACCTTCCTCGCGACAGGCCACGTAAGTTTTCAGTTGTTTGAGCCGCACCCTGGTCTGCTCGGCCAGGCATTGCGATTGCACCAGCGGCCAGATCGAACCCGAATCCTCGGGCTTGCCCGCCTGATACAGGCAATCGGCATCACGCAAGACGATCCACTTCTGCTGTGCGTCCTTGAACGCCAGTTTTTTCCCGGGGCTCTTGAGCCAGGCCATCTGCGCTTTGTATTGCTTGTTCAGATCCGCGTCGAGTGTCGCCAGCTCATTGGCGGCACATGTGTTCATGCTCGCCTGATTGGCGTTGCAATCCTCGGCCTGAGCGGAACAACCGACGCCTAGCGCCATGAGGGCGGCGAGAAGTGCAAGTGCAGTACGCATGAATTCGTTGCCCTCAAAATGATCGGATCAGTCCAGCATGCCGATATAGCCAGGCTGAGCCTGAACCCGCTGCAGCCAGCGGCGAATGCCGGTATAGGGTGCCAGGTCGAAGCCGCCCTGATGCGCCACATGAGTGTAGGCATACAAGGCAATATCGGCGATCGAGAAATTGTCGCCGACCAGAAACGGCGTACGGTCGAGCTGCTGTTCCATGACGGCCAGAGCACGATAGCCGGACTTCTGCATCGCGCGATATTCAACCATGCGTTCAGCTGGCAGCCCCAGGTAAAACTGGATAAACCGCGCGACCGCCACCGAAGGCTCGTGGCTGTATTGCTCGAAGAACTGCCACTGCAACACCTGAGTCCGCAAACGCGGCTCACTCGGCAGGTAGCGGGAGCCGTCGGCCAGGAAGTTGAGAATCGCATTGGATTCCCACAAGCATGTGCCGTCATCCAGCTCCAGCACAGGAATCTTGCCGTTGGGATTCTTTTCAAGAAAGGCCGGGGTCTGGGTTTCGCCGTTGAGAATATTCACTGGCACCCACTCATACTCGCTGCCCAGCAGGTTGAGCATCAGCTTGACCTTGTAGCAATTGCCCGAGTTGTAATCACCATAAACCTTGTACATGGCCCTGCTCCCTTGGTGTGTCCGGGTTGGATAGGATCAAGCCGCTTGCAGATTCTGTGCTGCACGCACGACCGATGCCAGTCGTTTTATACCTTCATCCAGACGCGCCGGATCAATGTGACTGAAATTAAGCCGCAGATAACCGTGGTTGGCGTCAGGGTCGGCGAAAAACGGCTCGCCCGGCATGAAGGCCACATCCTGCGCCAGTGCTGCATCCAGCAGAGTGCGGGTGTCCAGCGGCTGTTTGAGGGTCAACCAGAAGAACAGGCCGCCTTGCGGGCTGTTCCACACGGCCAGATCTGCGAAGTACTGTTGCAAAGCCTGTTCAAAGGCATCACGTCGACCGCAATAGAACTCACGCAGTGTGCCCAGATGCTCACGATAGTGTTCAGTACCGATCCACTGCAAGGCCTGCCATTGCCCCAAACGGTTGGTGTGCAGGTCGGCAGACTGTTTCAGGCGCAGCAGATGCGGAAACAGATCAGGGCTGGCAATGAGATAACCCACGCGAAGACCAGGAAGCAGCGTCTTCGACACGGTGCCGGTGTAGATCCAGCTGGCCTTCTTGAGGTTGCTGACGATCGGTTTGGCACTGCCGCCGTCAAACGTCAGCTCGCGGTACGGCTCATCCTCGATGAGCGTCACGCCGAACTCGTCGAGCAGGGCCGCGACCGCATCGCGACTGGCCTGGCTGTAGCGCACCGCTGAAGGATTCTGGAAGGTCGGGATGAGGTACGCGAAAGCTGGCCTGTGCCGCTCCAGCCGCTGGCGCATGGCATGCAGATCCGGGCCCTCGGCCAGCAACGGTACCGTGATGCAGTCAGCGCCAAACAGCTGGAATATCTGCAAGGCAGCCAGGTAGGTCGGCGCTTCCAGCAGAACCTCGGTGCCCTTGTCGATGTAGAGCTTGGCGGCCAGATCGAGTGTCTGCTGGGAACCGCTGACCACCATCACCTGACTGGCTTCACAGGCAATGCCCAGCGCACGCGCCTCGGCAGCGAGAGCTTCGCGCAAGGCGGGCTCGCCCTCGCTCATGCCATATTGACCCAGTGCACCCGGCATGTCGGCCCACTCGACTTTGGGCAGCATCGACTCGGCAGGCAGGCCACCAGCGAACGACATCACTTGCGGACGCTGGGCGGCGGCAAGTATCTCGCGAATCAGGGAGCTTTTCAGACGGGAAACGCGTTCAGAGAATGCCATGTTGATTACCTGTAGCCGAGGCCAATGAAAATAAGTCAAACTTGTTGACTCAAATTACGACGCACCAACCGGATACGTCAATATGCTTGACCTTAAAAAACCAGCCAATCAGCAAATGGCCATGGAAGCGTTCTTCTTCGGCTATCAGGCGTTCACTGCAAAAGCCGATGAAATGCTCGCCAGACGCGGCTTCAGCCGAGTGCATCAGCGGATTGTGTTTTTCATCGCTCGCTACCCCGGCTTGAGCGTCAAAGAGCTGCTGACGGTACTGGGCGTCAGCAAACAGGCGCTTAACGCGCCGCTGCGCCAGTTGATCGCGATGAACCTGGTGAACAGCGCCGCACCCGAGGCCGATAAGCGCAAGCGGCTGCTGGCGCTGACCGAGGACGGCACACGCTTCGAAGAGGCGCTACGCCGCGAGCAGGTCAAACTGCTGCAGCGCGTGTTTGGTGATGCAGGCCAGCAAGCAGTGGATGGCTGGCTGGCGGTCAACCGCGCACTGGGGCAGACGTTGCAATCCGGAGCATGCCCCGCAGGCGCAGGCACCGAGTAAGCGAGCCTTTTGCAACTGTGCTGGCGTTTACGCGTATCGCTGTATCGTAAGGCCGCGCGAGCCTGCGTTTAGGCTTGGCGCCCTTCGCTACCTGCCCGCTTCAAGGAATACCCTCCATGCACGAAACCCTGAAGGTGCCGCTGCGCCCGCTGGCCGACTCATCGGCGTCAGCAATAGTCGCCGGCTTCATCGCCGTGATGACCGGTTGCACCAGTTCGCTGGCCTTGATGTTTCAAGCCGGACAGGCTGCGGGGCTCACCAGTGCGCAGGTTTCTTCGTGGCTATGGTCCTTGTTCATGGGCATGGCGGTGTGCAGCATCGGCCTCTCGTTGCGTTATCGCACCCCCATCACCGTGGCGTGGTCGACCCCTGGTGCCGCGTTGCTGATCACCAGTCTGGGCGGCGTCACCTACCCGCAGGCTGTCGGTGCTTTTATCACCAGCGCGATCCTGGTCATTCTGTGTGGCATGACCGGCACGTTCGAACGGCTGGTCAGGCGCTTGCCCGCTTCATTGGCGGCGGCCCTGCTGGCAGGCATTCTGTTCCGGATCGGCAGCGAAATATTTGTTGCTGCCCAGCACCGTACCAGTCTGGTGGCGGGCATGTTTCTCACTTATCTGCTGGTCAAGCGCATTTCGCCACGCTACTCGGTGCTGCTCGCGCTGCTGGTCGGCATTGTGATCGCTGGCCTGTCGGGATTACTGGACTTTAGCGGGCTGGCTCTGGAATTGGCCGTGCCGGTATGGACCACGCCGGAATTTTCCTGGGCGGCAACCGTCAGCATCAGCATTCCACTGTTCGTGGTCGCCATGACCTCGCAGAACATGCCGGGCGTGGCGGTGTTACGCGCCGACGGTTATTACCCTCCCACCTCGCCACTGATTTCAACCACCGGCATTGCCTCGCTGCTGACAGCGCCGTTCGGTTGCCACGGGATCAACCTGGCCGCCATCAGCGCGGCAATCTGTACCAGCCCACACGCTCACCCCGACAAGGCGAAGCGATACACCGCAGCGATCTGGTGTGGCATTTTTTATGGCGTTGCCGGCATCTTCGGCGCGACCCTGGCCGCCCTGTTCGGCGCGTTCCCCAAGGAACTGGTGCTGTCGATTGCGGCACTGGCGTTGTTTGGCTCGATCATCAACGGCTTGACGGTCGCCATGGCCGAACCGACAGAGCGCGAGCCCGCATTGGTCACCTTCATGGTCACCGCATCGGGCATGACGCTGTTTTCCATCGGCTCGGCATTGTGGGGAATCCTCGCAGGCGTACTGACGCTGCTGATTCTGAATGCGCGCAAGGCCGATTGAGTATCTGCCTCGCGCTTTAGCGAGCGGCTGCGGACACCAGCAGAGTTCCGGCATCTGCATCGAGAATTGCCGGCATCCCCAGCGGTACGGCCTGATTGAGGTCGCCATGACCAAACGGCAAACCGCCGAGCACCGGAATGCCCAGACCGCCCAGTCGTTCCAGTAATACATGCGCCGGGCTGATGGTGCCGCCGGTGTTCGGTGCGGGCGTGAACTCGCCGATGGCAATACCCGCCAGACGCCCGAGAATGCCGCAGTTGCCCAGATGGGTCAGCATGCGGTCGACCCGGTAAGCAGGCTCGTTGACTTCCTCGATGAGCAGAATTGCTCCGGTCAGGTCCGGCATGAATGGCGTGCCGACAGAGGTATCGAGCATGCACAGGTTACCGCCAAGCAACAGCCCTTGAGCGCTGCCTGCGGTACGCACACGGGCGGTCGGCGAAGCAGGATCTGCCTTGAGCAGGACCGGCTCGGTGCTCATCAGCACGTGGCGCATGCCGCTGACGAACAGACCGCCGCGCTCCAGTTGCGCGGCTATCGGCCCGTGAATGGTCGCCAGACGCGCATGATTCCACAGCGCGCCGTGCAGGGCGGTAATGTCCGAGAAGCCAGTCACCAGCTTCGGGTCGCGGCGCACGGCCTCCATGTCTACCTGTTGCACGATCCGCTGTACGCCGTAGCCACCGCGCGTGCAAAGCACCGCGCGGATTTCCGGATCAGCCAGTGCTGCGTTGAGGTCGGCGAGCCGCTCCTCGTCGGTCCCTGAGTAGAATGAATAAGCCCCCAGGGCATGAGGATAGACCCGCGGCCGCAGCCCCCACCCCTTGAGTACCTCGACTGCCGCTTCGACCCTGGAAGCCGCTACAGGCCCGGCAGGAGATACCAGCGCCACAGCGTCACCCGCGCGCAGGACTTGAGGTTGAAGGGTATGTAAAGAAGTGGCCGGCATTACGATCATCCAAGCGTTCATCGAACGAGGAATCTAGAGTACTGCGGTGTGTGACTCAAGCCATATCAACAATCAACATGCGTCATCTGCAGATCAAGCTGAACGCCATAGCCTGACCGGACTCCTATCAATCACATGGATCAAACGGCATTCGCTTGATGATCGCTTCTTGCCTTAACAGCACCGCGAGCGTTTGAATCCATTCTTGAACCAATTTTTATGAGGCCCTGCCATGACTGATTTTTCCAATCGCCAGTTCCTGCTCGCCAAGCGTCCTTCGGGCACTGTGCGCCGTGATGACTTCACGTATCAGACCGTCCCGGTGACGGCTCTCGCAGACGGCCAGATCCTTGTCAGAAACAAATACCTGTCCCTGGACCCGGCCATGCGTGGCTGGATGAACGAGGGCAAATCCTACATCCCGGCCGTAGAACTGGGCGAAGTCATGCGCGCCCTGGGCGTGGGTGAAGTGCTCGAATCGAAAAATCCCAAATTTGCCGTGGGCGATCACGTGCAAGGGGCCGTGGGTGTGCAGGACTACTTTATCGGCGAGCCCAAGGGCTTCTACAAGGTAGACACCAGCCTGGCGCCGCTGCCGCTGTATTTGTCAGCGCTCGGCATGACCGGCATGACTGCTTATCTAGCGCTGCTGGATGTAGGCCAGCCGAAAAGTGGCGACACTGTCTTGATCTCCGGCGCAGCGGGTGCAGTCGGCAGCGTGGCCGGGCAGATTGCCAAAATCAAAGGTTGCCGAGTTGTCGGTATCGCGGGGGGCAAGGAAAAGTGCCGCATGCTGACGGAGGAACTGGGTTTCGATGCTGCTATCGATTACAAGTCCGAAGACGTCATGGACGCTGTGAAACAACATTGTCCAGATGGCGTGAATGTCTACTTCGATAACGTCGGCGGCGACATTCTCGACGCGGCACTCAGCCAGTTGGCGGTCGGTGCCCGTGTGGTGATCTGCGGCGCAATCAGCCAGTACAACAACACCACTGCCGTCAAAGGCCCGGCCAACTACATGTCACTGCTGGTCAACCGCGCGCGCATGGAAGGCTTTATTGTACTCGACCACGCTGACCGCTTCGCAGAAGCCGGTCAGGTCATGGCCGGCTGGATCAAGGAAGGTAAGCTCAAGAGCAAGGAGCATATCGAAGAAGGCCTGGAGACCTTCCCCGAGACATTCCTGAAGCTGTTTACCGGCGAAAACTCCGGCAAGTTGATTTTGAAAGTCGACTAAGCATCGCCGGTCACCTAGCGTTGCTCACGCCCCTGCGTATGGCTACGCTCTGCGCCCAAAAGCGGACGCGGAGCGTTCAGAAATGCATGCCGACACGAGCAGTGGCACGAGCGGGTCTACCGTGCGTTTCCGTTCAAGCCAGTTCGGCTACCACTGCGGCTAGCGCCCTGGCCGGGTCGGCGGCCTGGCTGATCGGGCGACCGATGACCAGGTAATCGGAACCTGCGTCGAGTGCCTGGCGCGGGGTCAGGATGCGGCGCTGATCGTCTTGCGCGCTGCCCGCCGGGCGGATGCCCGGGGTAACGAGTTGCAGTGATGGATGGGCAGCTTTCAGCGCCTGCGCTTCCATTGCGGAACAGACCAGCCCGTCCATGCCTGCCTTTTCAGCCAGCGCAGCCAGACGCAAGACCTGCACTTGCGGGTCGACGTCCAGGCCAATACCGGCCAGATCTTCGCGCTCCATGCTGGTCAGTACTGTCACGCCAATCAGCAACGGCTGTGGACCGGTACGTTGTTCAAGTACCTCACGGCACGCAGTCATCATGCGCAGCCCGCCGGAGCAGTGCACATTGACCATCCACACGCCCATCTCTGCCGCAGCTTTGACCGCCATTGCCGTGGTGTTGGGGATGTCATGGAATTTGAGATCCAGAAACACCTCGAAGCCCTTGTCACGCAGGGTTTCGACGATGTCCGCAGCACAACTGGTAAACAGCTCCTTGCCAACCTTGACCCGGCACAGTTTGGGATCAAGTTGATCCGCCAGTCGCAGGGCGGCTTCACGGGTCGGAAAATCCAGGGCGACGATGACAGGAGTCTGGCAGGCGGACATGAGCGTGGTCTCAGGTAAGTCGAAATCGGCGCGCATTGTAGCCGAACCGGTGAACGGGCGGGACCCGTAGATCGGCATTTGCCCGGATCGCATTGAAAAACCCAATAACTCCGTGCACTTGCAGCGAACACTCGCGCGCCAGCCCGCACCAAACCCGACCGCAGAAGTGAATCGATTCACCCAGACGTTCTGCAAACGACCTCTTTTGAAGCATTGCGACGGTCATTCATGCACTGGCACGGCCTCTGCAACAAGATGTTTCAACGATTACAGAACCTCAGGGAGACAATATGAGTACTCAACTCAAGCCAACACTCGGCACACTTCATTTATGGGGGATTGCGGTCGGGCTGGTAATCTCCGGCGAATACTTCGGCTGGAGTTATGGCTGGGGCGTGGCGGGTACGCTGGGCTTTTTGGTAACAGCCCTGATGGTCGCGACCATGTACACCTGTTTCATCTTCAGTTTTACCGAACTGACCACTGCGATCCCCCACGCAGGCGGCCCGTTCGCCTATAGCCGCCGCGCCTTTGGCGAAAAAGGCGGGCTGATTGCCGGTATGGCGACACTGATCGAGTTCGTGTTCGCGCCACCGGCCATCGCCATGGCCATCGGTGCCTACCTCAACGTGCAGTATCCGGGTCTGGACCCCAAACAGGCCGCAGTTGGTGCCTACATCGTGTTCATGGCGCTCAACATTGTGGGCGTGAAGCTGGCAGCGACCTTCGAACTGGTGGTGTGCATCCTGGCAGTCGCCGAGTTGCTGGTGTTCATGGGCGTGGTAGCGCCAGCGTTCAGTTTCAGCAATTTCGCCCTCAATGGCTGGGCGGGTTCGCAGACATTCGGGCCTGAAGCCATCGCCGGTATGTTTGCGGCGATCCCCTTTGCCATCTGGTTCTTCCTGGCCATCGAAGGTGCAGCCATGGCCGCCGAAGAGGCCAAGGACCCGAAACGTACGATCCCCAAAGCTTACATCAGCGGGATCATCACCCTTGTGCTGCTGGCCCTTGGCGTGATGCTGTTTGCCGGTGGCGTGGGCGACTGGCGCACCCTGGCAAACATCAATGACCCTCTGCCGCAAGCCATGAAAGCAGTCGTCGGTGACAGCTCCGGCTGGCTGCACATGCTGGTCTGGATCGGCCTGTTCGGGCTGGTCGCGAGCTTCCACGGCATCATCATGGGTTACTCGCGCCAGTTCTTCGCCCTCGCCCGTGCGGGATACCTGCCCGCCTCGCTGGCCAAGCTGTCGCGCTTTCAAACGCCTCACCGGGCGATCATTGCCGGTGGCGTGATCGGCATCGCCGCGATCTACAGCGACGGCCTGATCAACCTGAGCGGCATGACCCTCACCGCTGCCATGATCACCATGGCTGTGTTCGGTGCGATTGTCATGTACATCATGAGCATGCTCAGCCTGTTCAAACTGCGCAAGGCCGAACCCACACTGGAACGTACCTTCCGCGCGCCCGGCTACCCTGTTGTGCCCGGCATTGCTCTGGTTCTGGCGGTGGTGTGCCTGATCGCAATGGCCTGGTTCAACATGCTGATCGGCTTGATCTTCCTGGGACTGATGGCTATCGGTTTCATCTACTTCAGCCTGACCGCCAAGTCGCGCGCCGCTGCACCGGCCGATGCGATGCTGACCGGCCAGTAAGCCGAAAATGTCCCCCTGTTGCGTGCAAACCGTCTTGCACGCAACACGTCTATGGCGCGTACACTTGAACCATTGGGCCGCCTCGCTGCTCAAACCGGTATCACAACAAGGAGAGCGCTATGCCCTGGTATGCCTGGTTAATTCTGCTCGTAGCCATCGGCTCGATCGTCGGCGGTCTTATGATGCTGCGCGACACAGCCAAGAAACTGCCCCTGACCGAAGAACAGCTCAAGCGCGTCCATGAGCGCAACGCGGAAATGGACGCCAAGGACGCCAGGGATCGCTGAGTCAGCAAGGGTGGCAGACCGTCGAGGCTGTCACCCTTCTCTATCTGGACCCGGCAAACCTGGCAGACTCTCGTGCCGAGGCGTAGCGGTCATCGTTATACATAAGTCTCGTGAGAACGACCGCGGCGGCGATTCGCATTGCTCGCCAAGCAGGCTGGTGCAGTTCCCGGAAACACGGCGTTTGGACCCACGTCTTCTTCGCGAACAAGTTCGCTCCTACGCCCTTCGGGCAGAAACCTGGACGCATCATTTTCCGGCTCATCAGGAGTTACGCATAGCGATAAGCGCAGCGTCCATGGTTTGCCCTACTGCGTAGCGCCTTCAGCAGCCATCGGCAGTACCTTGATGTGCAACGGCTGAAAGATAGTCGCCAGTGTTCCATCACTGCGCAGCTTGTCCAGCAACACCGTGAAGTGTGATACGTCGATAGCGCCATCGGGACGTAATAACGCATATTGCCGATAGACCTGGTCGACGCGGTCAGACACCATCAACTGCTCGGCCTCGGCTTTGTTATGCGCCATGAAGTCAATCAGATAAGAACGGGTAACAGGCGCAATGTCTGCTCTTCCGCGCACAACCATCAGCAGATTGCTGTCATGAGAATACGTCGAGGCAATGTTGAAGTGCTCGTTGAGAAACTTCTGATTGGTATTGAAGTTGGCAAAACCATAATGGTAGCCGGAGAACACGGCCAGGCGCTTCCCCGACAGCGTGTCGAAATAATCCTGATCGCGTCCTTCGATACGCCGCGCAACATACACTTCTGCATCTTCAAGCCCCATATCGACTGTTTCATGGGGAATATCTTTCCAGCCCCAGTCCGGGTTTTCAAAGATCGCGATGTCGAAACGGCCTTCGGTAAAGTCGCGAAAGCGCCGGGCCACGGAAGTCGGGATCATCACGAACTGGTAATCATCCTGCGCGGTATTCAAGGCGGTGATCAGATGTGGCAGCAGGCCGGCGTCTTCGCCTTTTTCGGGACGCACCATGTACGGCGGGAAATGCACCGCGGCCACACGCACGACTTGCGCTGCGAAAGACGGCGACGCCGTCACCAGCGAAAGGAACAGCAATACGCCCGTTGCAGTCCCGCGCAGTTGCCCATTGATTATCACTGCAAGTCTTTTCATAAAAACAACATTAATCAAAGCCCCCCACGCTATGCGGTTTCCCTGATTTAAACAACTGTCAAATCACCGGCGTCAATCCATTTCAAGTATCGTCTGTGTAGGAGAGCAATGAACTCGCACACGGCACCAATGCGTTATAGGGTGGTCATTACCAAGGCAGGCAGGAAAGATGCTGCCACCGGTGGGCAGCATCGTCCGGCATGGCAGGTCAATGTACCTAAGCTGTAGTCATTCAACAGGGTAAGGGAGCTTGGTAATGCCGCATTGGCTGGTGATTGATCTGGAGGCAACCACCGAAGAGGGTGGCTGGCCGGTCGCAGAAATGGAAGTCATCGAGATAGGCGCGACGCTGGTCAATCAGGACGGGCGCGAGCTGGACCATTTCGAGCGCTTCGTACGCCCCGTTCGCAGACCGCTGCTGACCCATTTCTGTCGCGAACTGACCCATATCAACCAAAGCAACATCGACAGCGCCGCGCCGCTGACAGCCGTTTGGCCGCAGTTCGAGCGCTGGCTGGGTCATCATCGCGCCCGTGTCGTGGGTTGGGCGAGCTGGGGGGATTACGACCGTCAGCAACTGGAAGAGGAATGGCGTAATCATCAACTCGACAGCGCCCTCTCCGGCATGCCACACGTCAATCTCAAACAGCGTTTTGCCCAGGCACGCCATCTGCAGAAACCCATGGGTCTGAACAGCGCCCTGCAACTGGCCGGTATGCAGTTTTCCGGTCAGCAACACCGGGCACTGGTCGATGCCCGCAACACCGCCAGATTGTTGCCACTGATACTCACAAACTGATCACAGGCTGTTGCGCACGACATTAATCAGGCGTGACGAGGTATGGCGTGTTGGGCATACTGGTAGGCCACTTCCAGCCCTTTCATAAGGAACCGCCCATGTTCAAGGTCAACGAATACTTCGACGGCACCGTCAAATCCATCGCCTTCAGCCAGGCCGACGGTCAGGCAACCATCGGCGTCATGGCAGCGGGCGAATATGAGTTTGGTACTGCGCAACGGGAAATCATGCACGTCATTTCCGGTGAGTTGAATGTGAAACTTCCCGACAGCAGCGATTGGGAAACTTTCACTACCGGCAGCCAGTTCAATGTACCGGCGAACAGCAAGTTCCAGATCAAGGTGAGCGTCGATACCGCTTACCTGTGTGAATATCGCTGAGCCTGATCAGGGGGAGGTAGCTGCCTCCCACCGTGGTCGGTAAAACTTTCCTTTCGTCATTCCCTGCCGGCATTGAACTGTAACGCCGCCAGGCGTGCATACAGCGGGTTGCTGGCAATCAGCTGCTGATGCGTACCGACAGCCACCAGCCTTCCCTGATCCATCACTGCAATGCGATCAGCATTCTGTACCGTGGCCAGCCGGTGTGCGATTACCAGCGTGGTTCGGCCCTGCATCAGGCTCGGCAACGCTTGTTGAATCAAATACTCGCTTTGCGCATCAAGCGCGCTGGTGGCTTCGTCCAGCAACAGCACCGGCGCGTCTACCAGCAATGCGCGGGCAATCGCCAGACGTTGTCGTTGCCCTCCTGACAGGCCAAGCCCGCCCTCGCCCAGATGGGTGCGGTAGCCGTCGGCCATTTCCAAAATGAACTCATGGGCATGTGCGATCCGGGCGGCCGCCTCTACCTGCTCGAAACTGGCGTTCGCGTTGCCATAACGAATGTTGTCCTCGACGCTGCCAAAAAACAGTGCCGGCGATTGCGAGACCAGCGCAAAACAGCGGCGCAGGTCATGAGGATCAAGGCGCTCGACCGCCATTCCCTCGATCAGAATCTGCCCGTGCGCGGGGTCATAGAAACGCAGCAGCAGGTCGAAGATCGTTGACTTGCCCGCCCCCGAAGGGCCGACCAGCGCCAGTGTTTCGCCGGGCTCCACGTTCAGGGTCAGGTTATCGACGGCGTTGCGCTCGGGCCGTGACGGATAGGCAAAGCTGACGTTTTCCAGGGCCAGACGGCCACTGATGCGCGGCGGCAACGTCAGCAGGTCGGTAGCTGGCGCACGGATCTCGCTGCGTGCCTGAAGCAGTTCGCCGATACGCTCGGCGGCACCGGCTGCGCGCTGCAACTCGCCGATCACCTCACTCAACGTGCCGAACGCCATGCCGACCACCAGCGCATAGAACACGAACGCTGCCAGTTCACCGCTGGAAATACGGCCGTTGATCACGTCCATACCGCCCACCCACAACATCACGGCGACGGCACCCAACACCAGAACGATGACCAGCGTAATCAGCCAGGAACGCTGCAGAATCCGCTTGCGGGCGGTGTCGAACGCCTGCTCCACGGTCTGCGAAAAGCGCTGTTTGTCCTGTTGCTGATGGTTGTAGGCCTGGACCGTCTTGATCTGCCCCAGTGCCTCGGCCACATAGCTGCCCACGTTGGCGACCCGGTCCTGACTTTCGCGCGACAGGTTGCGCACCCGTCGACCGAACATGAGAATGGGCGCAATGATCAGCGGCAAGGCCACAACTACAATGCTGGTGAGTTTGGGGTTGGTGATGAACAGCAACACAATGCCGCCAATCACCATCAGTGCGTTGCGCAGAAACATCGACAGCGACGAACCGATGACCGACTGCAACAAGGTGGTGTCGGCGGTCAGTCGCGACTGAATTTCCGAGCTGCGGTTATTTTCATAGAACCCCGGATGCAATTCGATGAGGTGATCAAAGACTTTCTTGCGCAAATCGGCAACCACGCGTTCACCGATCCACGACACGAGGTAGAAGCGTGTAAACGTCCCGATGGCCAGACCGATCGTCAACAGCATGAACAAGCCGATCGAGCGTTCGAGCAGTTGCGCGGAACGCGTCATGAATCCTTGGTCGATCATCAGCTTGATGCCCTGCCCTATCGACAGGGTGATGCCCGCCGTGACGACCAGCGCCAGCAGCGCGCCCAGTGCCTGCCAGCGATATGGAGCGATGAAGCTCGCGGCCAGACGTATGGCCTGGCGCTGACGCTCGGAAAACAGTGAAATCATGAAATATGAGCCTGCCGGTCTGCCGATATGATCGAATCGCCAAGCCTACACCTGTCAGACAGGCGACGCTGAGCGTCATTACGAGTGAACTTGCGCCCTGTTCCAAGGGTCAGGTTATGACTGCTTCACAGCGCCGCTAGACGACAACGATCTAAGCGCATGCTGGCAGAGCAGCATTGTTTCTGTTGCACTGGTATCGCGTTTGAGCGGCTGACAGTACCTGTCACGGACCGGTCATCAAGCGCGGTTAATTTAACGCCGTTACCTGATGAAAGGAGAGACACCATGAGCCTGCACGAGCGCAGCACCGAAGTTCAAGTCGTACGAGCCACGCCCAACCTGCCGGTTGGCGGTGCCATTCTCGACCAGGACGGGCACGAAGTACTGATCACCGAAGAAATGGTCCAGGTGGCCTGTCAGGAATGCGACAAGAACTGGGTAACACCTGAAAAATAAGACCTGTCGAATCCTTTGAAACCCGACCTTGCTGTCGGGTTTTTTATGCGCAATCAATGGGGTCGATCAGACCAGCACTGCGCCCAGCGCAGTGACGATCTGCACCAACTCGTCGGAATGCCCCTCAAGCCGCACCTTCAGCCCTTCGATTTCCCGACGTGGCGGATAGTGTTTGCGCAACGCGTCGAAAGCCAGACGCTGACTGGCCGTATCACCCGTCAGGCTGCGGCGAAAATCCGCATCATCGCGGCGCGGGTCGTACACGCTGCGGCACAACGTATTCAAGGCCCAGACCGGGTCAGTGTCGGCATCCAGACTGACCTGCGCCAGCCATGGCCGGGGCAGCAGGTCGTCGAGTGTGATCACCGGCAATTGGCCGAGAAAGGCACACAGCGCCTGATAGATCTGCGCGGTACCACGCTGCCTGCCGTCAAGACTGTAACCGGCGATGTGCGGCGTGCCGATCACACACAGATCGGCCAGCGCTGTATTGACCTGCGGCTCGCCCTCCCAGACATCCAGCACGGCTTGCAGGTCTTCGCGATCAAGCAGCACATCATGCAGCGCTGCGTTATCCACCACCGCGCCACGGCTGGCGTTGAGTAGCCAGGCACCTTGTCTTAACTGGCGTAGACGCGCTTCGTCGAACAAGTGCCAGGTTGGCACGTCTCCGGTTCTGGTCAACGGCGTGTGCAGACTGATGACGTCACAACGCTGGATGATCTCGTCGAGGCTGACAAAACCTTCCCCTTCGGTCGACTCACGGGGTGGATCGCAGACCAGAACATTCCAGCCCAGCGCTTTCAATACCGTCACAAGACGACCGCCCACCTGCCCTGCACCGACCACACCGTAGGTACGCTGCCTGAGATCGACACCTTCGATTTCGGCCAGAGTCAGCAGGCTGCCCAGCACATAATCGACCACACCACGCGCGTTGCAGCCCGGCGCGCTGGAGCATTGAATACCAGCCTCCTGGAAATAAGCGAGGTCCAGATGATCCGTGCCGATGGTGCAAGTACCGACGAAACGCACCGGGCTGCCCTCCAGCAGCTCGCGGGTCACGGGCGTTACCGAGCGCACCAGCAGGATGTCGGCGTCCGCTACCGCTGCACGGCCGATGGAACGGCCGGGCAAGCGACGTATGTCTCCGAAATCAGCGAAAAAGGCGTCGAGCAAGGGAATATTTTCGTCAGCAACAATGCGCATGGAAGACTCTCGGGGTCGGGCGAACGAAGACCGGTCCATGTCGTGAACAGGCGCGAGTTGCAGCGATGCGGCGGTCAGTCGGCTTTCTTGCGAATCCAGTACAGAAACGTTTCTGCCTCTGCACGCTCTTCGACCAGCTCATGGCCGAGGAATATACAGAACTTGGGAATGTCACGACGCGTGGACGGATCGGTCGCGATGACCTTGAGCAAACCGCCCGCAGGCAGGTCGCGAACCTTCTGGTGCAGCATCATCACCGGTTCCGGGCAGTTCAGCCCGGTGGCATCCAGAACGGCGTCAACGGTGAGGTGTTCAACGGATTCAGACATGGGGCACTCCAGAAGCGGGTGACGATTGTCGCTCAAATCAGTGGGCAGGCCAAGCCGATGACTCTCGCCGCAGCGCATATTCAACGTCGGACGCAGAGCGTCACATTGCAGCCTTGGCGCATCACTTAACCCGGCACGATACAGGCTGCACCAAAACCTGAGACTTCGTTGTGCCTGATACCGCGCCAGACTGCAGATTTGTGACGCGGAGCGTCACCCAATGCATGCCAACGCGGAGCATTGGCACGAGGGTCAGTTGGAGAAGCAGTCAAAGATGTATCTGACTGAATTCACTTTTTCGCGGCTTTGGCCACGTCCAGGCGGCGCAAGTGGCAGGTGACTTCTTCGCGGTCGTGGTAGAGCTGCTTGCAGCCGATCGACACCCGCACACCGCGTGCCTGAAAGCCTTCTTCGATGCGGTCGAGCAAGCGACGGACTTCTGCGTAGCGCTGTTTCATCGGCAGTTTGAGGTTGACCACCGCTTCGCGGCACAAGCCTTCGCCCAGCCAGGTTTCCAGCAGCGCCGCATTGCGCGCCGGCTTTTCGACGATGTCGCAGACCATCCAGTCCACCGGCTGGCGAGGCTTGTAGGTGAAGCCGTCGGCCATCAGATGCTGCACCAGCCCGGTATCCATAAGGCTTTCCGCCATCGGTCCGTTGTCGATGGCCGTCACCAGCATGCCGCGGCGTACCAGTTGATAGGTCCAGCCACCGGGCGCAGCGCCGAGGTCGACGCCGGTCATGTCACCGGAAAGACGCTCATCCCACTGATCTCTAGGGATGAAATGGTGCCACGCCTCTTCAAGTTTCAGGGTGGAGCGGCTCGGCGCCTCGCGGGGGAACTTCAAACGCGGGATGCCCATCGGCCACATTGCCGAATTGTCGGCGTCAGCCAGTCCAAGAAACACCTCGCGACCGCTCTTGAAGGTCAACAGCAAACGTGGTTTGCGCGGATCATCGACCAGCTTGCCAGCCTGGCTCAAGGCCTTGCGCAACGGCGCTTCGAACTTCTTGCAGAAATTCGACAGCTCCTTGCCATCGTTGGTGTCCACCACCTCCAGCCACAGGCTGCCGCACGTAGGAAACGTTGACAGCTGAGCGAGGATCACGCTGATGCGGTCAGTCTCCGGCAGGTCGAGAAACAGGCCTCGCGCCCACTGCCGAGGGAAGATCAACTGGTCGAAGCGCTGGCCGCTCATCAACCGTTCGGCGCCATCCGCTTCGGTGCAGATAAATTCGGCGCAGGCGGTATTGGGTCGCGCCTTGGCATAACCGGCAACCTCCAGACGTGCGGCATGCTCGGCGATTTCCGAACAGACCTCGCCTTCAAAACCGGGCCGGCAATGCATAAACAGTGTATTCATGGGTTACTCCTGGGCAACGGGCACTCGGGCGTAACCCCGCAGACTTGAAAGCCGCGCATCATAGCCCAATCCAGGAACCACTGGCGCGACCAGACAGTCCACAGAACCTGAAGCCTGATACGGTGTTCCTGACCTGATGTAAATGGAGCCCTGTAATCCGATATTCGGAGAACATTCCAAAAGGAGACATTCATGCCCTCCCTCGATAGCCTGAAGAGCCTGAAAACGCTCGAAATCGATAACAAGACCTACCACTATTTCAGCCTGCCCGATGCTGCCCGCTCCCTCGGCAACCTCGACAAGCTGCCCATGTCGCTCAAGGTGTTGCTGGAAAACCTGCTGCGCTGGGAAGACAACAAAACCGTCACCGGCAACGACCTCAAGGCCATCGCTGACTGGTTGACCGAGCGCCGTTCGGATCGAGAGATCCAGTACCGCCCTGCACGGGTCCTCATGCAGGATTTCACCGGAGTGCCTGCGGTGGTCGATCTGGCCGCCATGCGCGCCGCCGTGGCCAAGGCTGGCGGCGACCCGCAGCGCATCAATCCGCTGTCGCCGGTGGACCTGGTCATCGACCACTCGGTCATGGTCGACACGTTCGGCAACTCTGGGGCGTTCGAACAGAACGTTGATATCGAGATGCAGCGCAACGGTGAGCGCTACGCGTTCCTGCGCTGGGGCCAGAGCGCCTTCGATAACTTCAGCGTGGTGCCGCCCGGCACGGGTATTTGCCATCAGGTGAATCTGGAGTATCTGGGCCGCACCGTCTGGACCAAAGAAGAAGACGGTCGCACCTATGCGTTCCCCGACACACTGGTCGGCACCGACTCGCACACCACCATGATAAACGGCCTCGGCGTACTGGGCTGGGGCGTGGGCGGGATCGAAGCCGAGGCGGCGATGCTCGGCCAGCCGGTATCGATGCTGATCCCGGAAGTCATCGGTTTCAGGCTGACCGGCAAACTGAAAGAAGGCATTACCGCTACCGATCTGGTGCTGACCGTGACCCAGATGCTGCGCAAGAAAGGCGTGGTCGGCAAGTTCGTCGAGTTCTATGGTGACGGGCTGGCCGATCTGCCGCTGGCCGACCGTGCAACCATCGCCAACATGGCACCGGAATATGGCGCGACTTGCGGCTTCTTCCCGGTCGATGACGTGACGCTGGACTACCTTCGCCTGTCCGGCCGCCCCGCGGAAACCGTGAAACTGGTTGAAGCCTATTGCAAGGCACAAGGCCTGTGGCGTCTGCCCGGCCAGGAGCCAGTGTTCACCGACAGCCTGGAACTGGACATGAGCACCGTAGAGGCCAGCCTCGCCGGTCCGAAGCGCCCGCAGGACCGTGTGGCGTTGCCGCAGGTTGCCCAGGCGTTCAACGACTTCCTCGGCTTGCAGGTCAAGCCTGCCAAAGGCGAAGAAGGCCGCCTGGAAAGCGAAGGTGGCGGTGGCGTTGCAGTGGGCAACGATGCGCAGGTCAGCGGCGAAAGCCACTATGAGTACAACGGGCAGACCTACCAACTGAAAGATGGCGCAGTAGTGATCGCGGCCATCACTTCCTGCACCAACACGTCCAACCCCAGCGTGATGATGGCAGCCGGGCTGGTGGCCAAAAAAGCCGTCGAAAAAGGCCTGCAACGCAAGCCGTGGGTGAAGAGTTCGCTGGCGCCCGGTTCCAAGGTCGTGACCGATTACTACGCGGCAGCCGGCCTGACCCAATACCTCGACGCGCTGGGCTTCAACCTGGTGGGTTATGGCTGCACTACTTGCATCGGTAACTCCGGCCCGCTGCTGGAGCCGATCGAAAAAGCCATTCAGCAGTCCGACCTGACCGTCGCGTCGGTGCTGTCGGGCAACCGCAACTTCGAGGGCCGGGTTCATCCGCTGGTCAAGACCAACTGGCTGGCCTCGCCTCCGCTGGTGGTTGCCTACGCCCTGGCAGGCTCAGTGCGCATCGACATCAGCAGTGAACCGCTGGGCGAAGGCTCGGACGGCAAACCTGTTTATCTGCGCGACATCTGGCCCAGCCAGAAGGAGATCGCCGACGCGGTCGCCAGCGTCAACACCGGTATGTTTCACAAGGAATACGCCGAGGTGTTTGCCGGTGACGAGCAGTGGCAGGCCATCGAGGTGCCGCAGGCTGCCACCTATGTCTGGCAGGACGACTCGACGTACATTCAGCACCCGCCGTTCTTCGACGGTATCGACGGCCCGTTGCCCGTGATTCAGGACGTGGAAGACGCGCGCATCCTTGCCCTGCTGGGGGACTCGGTCACCACCGACCACATCTCCCCTGCTGGCAATATCAAGGCTGACAGCCCGGCCGGGCGTTATCTGCAAGAGAAAGGCGTCAAGTCCCAGGATTTCAACTCCTACGGCTCACGTCGCGGCAACCATGAAGTGATGATGCGTGGCACTTTTGCCAACATTCGTATCCGCAACGAAATGCTCGGTGGCGAAGAAGGTGGCAATACCTTGCACGTACCCTCAGGCGAGAAGTTGGCGATCTACGACGCCGCGATGCGCTATCAGGCCGAAGGCACACCGCTGGTGATTGTCGCGGGTCTGGAGTACGGTACCGGTTCCAGCCGCGATTGGGCGGCCAAAGGCACCAACCTGCTGGGCGTCAAAGCGGTCATCGCCGAAAGCTTTGAGCGCATTCATCGCTCCAATCTGGTGGGCATGGGCGTTCTGCCCTTGCAGTTCAAGAACGGACAGACTCGCAAGACTCTGGGCCTGACTGGTAAGGAAACCCTGAAGATCACCGGGCTGACCCATGCAGATATACAGCCAGGCATGAGCCTGACCCTGCATATCGAGCGCGAGGACGGCAGCAAGGAAACCGTCGACGTGTTGTGCCGTATCGATACGCTCAACGAGGTGGAGTACTTCAAGTCTGGTGGCATTCTGCATTATGTGTTGCGACAACTGATCGCTTCCTGAGGCGTTTACGCAGCGATTCATGCACGGGGGATTTCACAGTGGCTGGCCACTGTGAAATCCCCCGCTGCACTGACTCATGGGTCATTTGGTGTGCAACGTTCAATTTATTGATGTGCTCGCCGATAACACGCCATAGTCCTCAGGATCGAAGGATCGATACCCCATGCGCAATAACCAGCCTATCACCCAACGTGAGCGGACATTTCCTGCCGAACAACGACTGATTTCCACCACCGACACCCGCGGCACGATTACCTACTGTAACGATGCCTTCATCGATATCAGCGGTTACAGCGAAGCCGAATTGCTCGGTGCCGCGCACAACACCGTCCGCCATCCGGATGTCCCGCCAGCCGTCTTCGAACACATGTGGACCACGCTCAAGAGCGGCCAGCCGTGGATGGGCATCGTCAAGAATCGCTGCAAGAATGGCGACCACTATTGGGTCAATGCCTATGTGACGCCGATGCTGGAAAACAGGAAGGTGGTGGGTTTCGAGTCGGTACGCATCAAACCGACCGCCGAACAGATTCGCCGCGCCGAAGCACTGTACGCGCGCATCAATCAAGGCAAGAGCGCCATACCTGGCCGTGACAAGTGGCTACCGGTGTTGCAGGACTGGCTGCCGTTCATTCTGGTCAGCCAGTTGAGTTTTCTGATCGGCGTGTGGCTCAACTCGCACTGGGGCTTCGCGCTTGCCGCCGCCTTGTCGGTGCCGCTTGGTCTGCTCGGCCTGTCCTGGCAACAGCGCGGCACCAAACGCCTGCTGCGCCTGGCTGAGCAAACCACCTCTGACCCGCTGATCGCGCAGATGTACACCGACAGCCGTGGCCCGCAGGCGCGTCTGGAAATGTCGATCCTCAGCCAGGAAGCGCGCATGAAAACCTGCCTGACGCGCTTGCAGGACACCGCCGAGCATCTGAACAGCCAGGCCCGGCAATCCAACTCGCTGGCCAAAGACAGCTCGACCGGGCTGGAACGTCAGCGCGTGGAAACCGAGCAGGTGGCCGCAGCCATCAACCAGATGGCCGCCACCACCCAGGAAGTTGCCAGCCATGTGCATCGCGCTGCTGACGCCACTCAACAGGCAAATGAGCTGACCCGTCGCGGCCGCGACATCGCCGGCGAAACCCGCGAAGCCATTCAGCGCCTCTCTACCTCGGTAGGCGAAACAGGCCTGACGGTGACACGCCTGGCCAAGGACAGCGATGAAATCGGCGGCGTGGTCGATGTGATAAAAGGCATCGCCGACCAGACCAACCTGCTGGCACTCAACGCGGCCATCGAAGCGGCACGTGCCGGAGAGATGGGCCGTGGCTTTGCGGTGGTGGCAGATGAAGTACGCCAGTTGGCAAAACGCACTGCCGAATCTACTGGCCAGATTCATGGCCTGATCGCCAAATTGCAGCAGACGGCCACCGACGCCGTGCAGACCATGGACGCCGGACGTCGTCAGGCCGAAGAAGGCGTGGCACGGGTGCTGGAAGCGGATCAGGCGCTGGTGGGCATTAGCGAAGCGGTCGCCAACATCACCGACATGACCACTCAGATAGCCACTGCTACCGAAGAACAAAGCGCGGTAGCCGAAGAGATCAACCGCAACATTTCCACTATCGCCGAACTGGCCGACAAAACCGCCGACGAAGCCCGACGTTCGGCAGTATTGAGTGAAGAACTGACAGACACCGCCAATTCGCAGTACTCGCTGGTGGAGCGCTTTAATCGCTGAGGGTTGAAACTGCTGTAACAGGCCTCGGTCAACTCAGGTTGGTCGGGGCTTTTTATTGCGCCCTTCATTGATTAGCGGGCTTGTGATCTTCACGCCCTACAATTATCACCAAATCATCCGAGCAGGATGTAAGACTTTTCCTTAACATCAAGAGCAGCAGTAAAGCATGAATGTCGAGCATTGACACCCAACGAACACTCCGATTAGTTGAAATCAAGGGAATGTGCGGTAGTTATCTATTACCACGGGTAACTATTGCCCATCTCCTGAATAAAAATCTGGATCGACGCCATGTGGCGTTTGATTTATTAATTGGAGAAACAAATGAATATCCTTACCCATCTACCAATGGAAGCACCATCAATCCCTGTGGCGGAACACGACGGCCTCATAAAAGTCCGTGACCTTGACTTAGGCATTTCGGTTCATTTTACCGCGCGCGGTCTAATCAAAGAAAAAGACAGATTCGAGCTTATGATTAACGGTGTTGGCTCTGGGATCATCCAGACCATTTCTGATCCCGAAGCGCCCCAAGAGGTCACGTTCGTTATGAATCTCAAGGGTGGACACTTCGCTAAAGATGGCAATTATGCGATTGGATACCAATGGCTAACATTTCCAGGCGGCGTGCGAACAGACTCAGCAACTACTGAGATTCGAATCGACCGCACTGCCCCTGGCGCAGCGCTGCTGGCCCCCATGCTCTTCCATCAGATCAACCTCGGCGAAACCCTGGCTGGCATCATTCCAGGCTACGCCGACATGCAGCCTGGCGACCGTATTCAGACCCTGTGCAATGAACAGGAAGGCCCTGTCCATGAGGTCACTCCTGACAACCTGACTGAACGCCCGGTACAGATCATTTTCGACAAGGCCTTCTTGCTTGATCTGGGCAGCGAGAGCATCACCATGAGCTATCAGGTGATCGATCGTGCAGGCAATCGCTCGATTATGGCGCGTCCGGTAACCCTTTCCATGCAGAGTTAACTGCAGAGACCTACATTATTGCTGAGGACCTTGAAGGTTTCGTACGCCAAGCCGTGCGAGACCTTTATGATAAGTTTGAGTGAATAGTCCTACGCTCAAGTGGGATATTTCACAAAATCCCTTATTTTCAAAAATGTAGGAATTATCTGTAGTAAAGATCCTACAGATATCACTCTTTCAAAAATTCCAAAGCAAGCACCCGACATAAGCCCCACCCCCTATTTACAGCATCCCCAGCACTCCATCAAAAAATTTAGTCTGAACTTGAAACCAAATGTGACAGCAAAACCTTTGTAAACCTGGCACTACCATCGCACATTTTAACGACTTGACCTGAACACTAATGTGCCTTGTAATATTTCCGGTGCCACAGCTGGCGGCACAACAAAAACAACTCACTTAATTCAAATAAACGAGTTCATGATGGATAAAGAGCATTCCAAGGATGTCGCTGCACTCACTTCAGAGAAGAGCCAACCCACAGAGCCAGACGCTGTGCGAGAAGCCCCACTGCAAGAGAGTACCTATCAAAAAATGACTTCTGAACATATTCCATCAGATGTTTCAGACACACTGAAACCACCGATACTGCCCGACAACGGCGATGATGTGATCAGTCACGAACAGGCACACACGGGCGTGGTTGTACACATTCCAGGCTCGATCAAGATGTGCTGTGGAGATGAAATTCGCTTCTATTGGGGAAAAAACCTGTCGACAACGACACTTTTTCATCGGGTCGGCGAAAACAGTGTCATACGTGTACTGTGCGTATCCTACGATTTTGTCCCGCATATTCAATATGGCCTGGTGGACCTGTACTACGAGCTCTATCGCGATGATCGACTGATCGGCACATCACCCACGTTACAGGTCAACGTCAAGCACTCGATGCCCGCGAACTCCAGAGCGCGTCAACGCCAACGCTTTATCACCAACGGGCTTACGGACAAGTAGCCAAAAGCCCCCGGTGATCACTCACCGGGGGCCTGGTTTTTACCCACTTACTGGCGTGTGCTGATCAGAACTCAAAGCGCAGCCCCACATTGGCGCCCCACGGTTGCTCGATATGCTGGCCTTTCATGTAGTCGACATCTGCGTGCACCTGCAGACGCTCCGACAGGGAAACCGAGACCCCGGCCCCCACTTCGGCACGTGAGCCAAACAAGCTGTTATCGAAGGTCACGTCATTGGCCTTGACCTCATTACGCCGTGAAAACTCCTGCGCAACAGCACCACGAACGTAAGGCCGCACCAACCCGCCGTCCTTGAGCGCGACAGTTCGCCCCAGCGACGTGCCGACTTTACCCAGCACCGACTGAGTACGATCGTTCTTCGCCTTCATGCCATTATCCAGACGCAGATCCTGACCCTGAACCACCACGTTGGATAACTGGGCAAACGGCTCAAGAAAATAGTCATCCGCCAGCTTGATATGTCGACCCGCTTCCACCCAGCCACCTACACCCGTGTTGCTGTAGTCGCCCTTGGCTTTGCTCGCATCACTCATGGCAACGTCTGCCTTGTTGCGAAAGCGGTTGAGCTTGAGCACACCGTCCACGTAGTAGCCATCGTCAGACAGCCAGGTGCCGTAGACGCCCGCATAGTAGCTGTCGACTTTCCCGGATGTTCCGCGGCTCAAATCCAGAGCGGATTTGCTGTAACCACCCAGTACACCAACCAGCAACCTTCCGGTGCTGAGCTCGATCGGCGCATCCGCCCCGAGCGACAAGCCACTTTGCTTCTGCCGGTAGTCGACACCATCACCGGTCGTGGCAGTAAGCCGATTGCCGTAGGCGCGCATCCAGCTACCAGCCTTGCCACTGAGACGAACCTCGCCCATGCGCGAGCGCAAAGTTGAAAGCTCGCTCATCCAGATGGCAGGTGCAGCGCTGTACAGAGCAAGGGCACTCTGGGTCGAAGGACTTATGACCTTGTCTTTGCCAACGATGAACCAGTCATTGCCCTGCTGCTCCAGCAGGTATGAATAAGCCCCCAGGTCAACCCGCCCACCCAGCAGGCTGAACTGCGCGTCGCCACCCTCGGTATGCACCACCTTGAGCGGCGTCATATCTGGCGATACAACCTCTACCCCGGTGTTACGCACCCGTAGCCCGAATTGCCCACTGGCCTGACCATTGACGTCGACAAGATCACCCACCCCCTTGTCCAGATCCACCCGCATGCCAAACGTGCCTGTACCTGACAACTCGTTCAGCGACAGCGTATGAAACCCCTCGCCGCCAAACCCGACGCTGCCACCCTGCAGGGAGAGCGACCTGACGGCATTGTCACCCTGCATCTGCCACTGACCACCAGAAGTGATAGCCAGCGCGTTGCCGTTGACGATATCGCCAGTAAGTTGCGCGCCGTTCTGCAGCGTGACGTTCAAGGTACTGGTGTCATCGGCAACAAGATTGCCGTTGAGGATGCTGTTGTCGACCTTGAAGTTGGCGGTGCTACTCTCTGCGACCTCAAGCAGATTCCCGTTTCCGGCCCGCAGTTCGGAATGGTTTTGCACAGCGATATCGGCCTCGATATCGAACGCTACACGATGGTCTATTCTGATCGCCGCGCCAGCCAAACCCTCGACAACGGAGTCATCGATAACTGTGTAGGGTTTATTTTCGGCCTGACTGCCACCCGAATTATTGCTGGTCGAACCGTCAGTAAGGTTGAGGCCATTCAAATCACCCGTAACATGACTACGTTCGGTACTAAAAACTTTTCCACCAGAAGAAACAATACCTTGACCCCTTCCACGTTGCGATGCGAACCCATTCACCTCAGTATTAACCAGATGCAGCTCGCCCCATGTGCCCACTGCAACGCCTATTTCCAATCCGGACACGCTGCTCGAAAAAACCGAAGCTTTGGAGCCAGGCTCAAAAAAACCTAGAGTCCCACCTAGCGTCATACCAAAATCTGACTTGTTTCTTACAACCGCGTGATCAAGGTACGACACACTGTCGGTGAGGTGAAGACCATCCTCCACAACCCCCGAGTCGATGTTGACTGTAGAGTTAGTCGCATAAACCTTGTCAACCCTTCCGCCATTGATGTTGAGAACACCTCCCCCGCTCACAAAATAAGAATCGAAAGCCGTCTCAGGGCCGACAGTCACTTCATCACCATTTACCGGTACAGCTTTGAACTCTTCTCCATTTGGAAGGACGAGCCCGACTCTGCCACCCCCCCGATATTCCTCGTCCAACCTGGACGGAGTGTCTGCCGAAACTTGGGCAGTAATCAGAACTCCCATTCCAAGTACGAAAAACTGAAAAAAAACAGGCCTAAAACTTTCTGCATTACTCTTTCTATAAGTCACCATCCATCTCCTCGGCTATTGAGCCCGAGAAAGTAGCCCACCAAATTCATAAAATACTCATACTTTCAACATTAAAATTGTAGGAGCACTCCTAAATAACTATAGGCTAAACCCTACAACCAAGACACATTTAGCCGTTTACAGAAAAATCACGTACCCGGGCAAAAAAAACATCAACCACAGCTATTGACACCACCAATAAAAACCTATTACGTCCAAAAATGACTGAGAAAGCAACACCAGTAGTTAGCTTTTAAACTTCCGGTAGCCCTCAATTAAAATGTAAGAAACCTCCTACAAAATTCTTCACTAACGATAGGATTTATCAATGAATAATTTTCAAAAAACCGACCTTCTGAAACCGACTATTATTCCGAACGTTCGATATAATGGGTTGAAAGCCCCAGTGGAAGCACCTGATGTAGCAGTCGCATTTCATGATGTAGACACGCCAGGTCTGATTCCCGTCAGCGCACTGATTCAGCCTTTGGCTGTCAGCCTGAAGGTATGGCAGGCAGCGCTCCCTGACTATACCTATCAGCTGTTTTTCGACATGAAAAAAGTGGGTCCGAAAAAGCTGATCCTGGCGTCACACACCCCTGGAGATCCATTGAGTCTGGAGGTGCCTGTCGATTTGTTATCGGAAGGTTTTCACGATATTGCTTATGTCATTACAAACCCGGGAAACCAGGTGGAAGAAACATCAGAGTCGTTTCGAATCCAGATAGACAAAACACCACCGGGTGCGCCTGAGCTTGCCGCAATACAATTCCCGACAGAGGTTCAAAACGGTCTGACTGCTGCTGAGCTTGAACGTCTTGGTGGAAAACTGGAAGTACAGATCCCCGGCTACACCGGCATGGCAAAACACGACCTCGTTCAGACAAGGTGGGGCGATATTCTAGGCCCGAGCGCTGTCGTCAGCGAAAATGACATGGGACTGGACAAGGTGGTAGTCACCTTTACACGTGAGTTTCTGGAGTCTTTGGGACAAGACGAGAAACTGGTCTGCTACAAAGTCATTGACCGTGCTGGCAACACGTCGATTCTCTCAAATACCGTTGCTATAAAATTACGGCTTCAGGAAATTCCGTCTGATTATCCCGCCCCGGTCATCGACCCCGCCGTAGGCGACATGCTGGATTATCTTGAGGCGCAGTCGGGTGTGCTGGTGGATATTCCGCATTATCCGGGCGCAACTGCACTTGATAACCTCCAGCTGTTCTGGGGTGATAGCAATCCCCTGGCATCTGTTGCACTGCCACCTGGCGAGGAAAATGAGGCAGTCGTGCTGACCCTGAGAGTGCCATTTGAGGCGATAAACAAAGTCCCTCAGGGCAGTGTATCGATTCACTATGAAGTATCGCGTAACGGAGAGCTTGCGGGCGTATCGCTAAATTCCGACATCGATGTATTTACATCGCTGCCTATTGATGCGCCACTCAACAGTCTCACGGTACAGGGTACAAGCGTACAAAATCCGAACGTTGAGAATAACTTTATTGACGAGGATGACTATGAGCTGAACGGCAGAGGCCTGGTGAGCTGGAACGCAGACTTCAGGGTAAATGATGATTTAAACCTTCACTGGGGCGACCAGGTAAAATTGCAATGGTATCAGATAAAGTCGGGGGACGTGGCAGCCCAACAAGACCTGATCATTCCAATTGATAATGAGCTCATGCAACGTCAGGGGACCGGCGCGACCATTCCTGTTTATTTTACTGTAACGCGCGCAGGCAACCCAAATGAAGTCAGAAGCCCGATTCAACCTGTCACGGTAAGATCCCGAGAGGAACAGCCTGGCGGTCAAGACGGACTCGCCAGCCCCACCTTTAACCTCGCGCCGAATGGAGTGTTAGGTCCCAATGAAAACCCCGACGGCTCAGATGTAAAAATCGTTCCCTATGTAAACATGTTCGAAGGCCAGAAAATCACGTTCACCTTCAAAGGTTTTGACCCATCAAACAACCCGATTGAAGCAGCCACTTATGTAGCGACCCGAACAGTTGACGAAGTCGATGTTGCAAAAGGGCATGTATTTACAGTGCCGTTTTTCAACACCCGGGTTATCTGCACAGGCTTCGCAGAAGCGAGCTATACCATCAAGCCGGTTGAAGGCAGCAACCAAAGCCCGGCGAATTCTACAATAACTAAAGTACCGGTTTTAATGCTCAAACCCTCTGACGTAACCTGCCTGGTCCGTTGACTCGATGCGGGCCTCGACGGCCCGCATTTTATAAATTTTTAAGGAAAGAAAATGCCTGACTCAAGCTCCAACACACACAGAAAACTACTGGAAGCCCCCGTCATACCAGCCGCGCTGGATAATGGGCTGTTGCCCATCGCCTCTCTAACCGATCCTGTCCAGGTCAAGCTGGAAGTATGGCCAGGTGCACTAACCGGTTATACCTACCAACTGTACTTTAATGAAATGCTTATTGGTCCCAATAAAGAAATACTGGCAAGTAACAAGCCAGGGGATACGTTGAGTCTGGAGATTCCACCAGCGCTATTAGGCGAAGGTGATCACTCTGTTGCTTACGCCATTGAGAACCCTGGAAACATGGTCGTTGAGTTCTCTGAGAAAACGCTCATCTCCGTGGACATCACCCCACCGGGAGCTCCGGTCCTTGCACCCATTCTTTTTCCCAGCCAAACCCGGGACGGTCTGACCTCCGAGGAACTCGAAGGCATGGGCAACGTCCTGAGCGGTACGATTGCCAGCTACAAAGGCATGCAGGCAGGCGACGTCATTCATACCTACTGGAACAATATCCCTGGCCCGACTGCAGTAGTGACCAAGGACGACATGGGGCTGAAACGCATCATGGTCGATTTTGTCAGATCGTTTCTCGAGTCGATCGGCGATATTGAAGCGCCGGTCCATTACACGATCACGGATCTTGCGGGAAATCTTTCCATGCGATCCGAGCCGGTGAGCGTGAAGCTTCAACTTACGACTGTCACTCCCCTCCCTACCCCAACCGTAAAGGAAGCCAACGGCGGCACCCTCGACCCTGCCAACGCCTCTTCCGGCGCCACTGTGGTCATCGACGCCACCGCCAACCTCAAAGCCGGTGACCAGCTCATCGTGCAATGGCAAGGTCCGAAAGGCAGTGACACCAAGGAAAAGACCCTCACAGCCGGTGAAGCAGGCAAGGCGCTGGAGGTGCCATTTTCGGCTGTTCTGGTAACAACCAACGCCGGCCAGACAGTTGCGGTTTCTTACGTCGTCAATCGCAGCAATGGTCTGGTGCAGACATCCGACACACTGGTTTTGCAGGTTCTTGATGCCAGGCAGGAACTGGAACTCGATACGTCGCCGGTCACGCTGGCGGGCAAGATCTATCTGATTCCAGGCACGCCGGATCTGTTGCCAAACTTCCCCGCCGACACCACTGTCCAGCGCCAGGCCAGCGGTGGTCAGGCGCCTTATAGTTATGTGTCAAGCAACCCGTCGGTGGCGAAAGTGGACGCCAACGGCCTGGTCTCGGGTCGAGGCAAAGGCGCAACGACTATTACCGTGACCGACGCTCTAAGTGTCAGCAAGAGTTACCCGGTCAGCGTAACCGGCGTCATTCACTGCATGGGTGTAGGCACCGGCAGCTTTTCCCAAGTGAGCAAAACTGCGAGTAGCATCGGTGCGAGGATTCCATCGATTCAAGAACTTGTGGATATTCATGCCGCCTACGGCAATCGCTGGCGGATGGGCAATGGCAATTACTGGTCGTCCACCATTGCGCACGCCGGCCTGGCGGGATGGAACTGGTATTACGTGAAGAATCTGGTAACGGGTGGAAACTTCAAATTGAAGAGCCACAACCCCAGCTTTGGCGTTGCTGTCAAATGACCGTCTGCTGAAACCTCTTTGATTATCAGGCAGGGCGTTACCCGAAAGGTAACGCCCTATAGTTTCTTTAAAAGCCGTCAAGAGTCCGACCATGCACACAAGCACTTTGCCAGCCACATCTTGTGTTCCGCTGCCCCTGCGTGAGGGCAGCTTCGAAGCACACATCAACAAGCAGCCGCTTATCGTCTCATCGCTGCAGGGACGACTCGCCCTGCGCTCGGAGCTGACTCACAAGCCTGACCGCTGGGTCTGGAAGGTTATCGCCGATGGCAAGGCCGGTCGCATACGGGCCAGCATCGGCTTGTATCTGGACCGAGACCTCGAACCGGGCACTCACCGCCTGCCAGGCAATGATCGGATCAAGGTGATTTACAACGAACGGTCGCTCCAACGGAGCACCCTCTATCATTCCGCGCATTTCCAGGGCGGCGTGCTGACCCTGCTTGAAGCCGACCCCTGCACCCTGCGCTTGAGGGGGCACTTCAGTTTTAGCCTGTCATCGATCAACTTCGAGGTAACAGAAGGCCGTTTCGATCTGCGCTGTCTTTAACTCAGGTGCACAGAAACCGGGCAATCTCCCGTGCGGATTCGGCCAGGCACTGGTCGTGACTGACGCCTGCGACTTTCAGCGGCTTCAGGTCGTGATTGGCGGTCGGTAACCAATGCACATGAATCGCGCCGGAGAGTGTGTAACCCTCGACAGCGTCTCGATTGCCCAAGGCGTCACGCTCGCCCTGCACGATAAGCGTCGGTGTTTTCAGCTCGGCCAGGTGAGCGACACGTGGTTTGTCCGGTTTGCCCACGGCATAGAACGGATAGCCCAGGCATACCAGCGCATCGACCTGTAACTCATCGGCAATCAGACTGGCCATGCGTCCGCCCATCGATTTGCCACCCACCGCCAAGCGTCCCTTGATAGAACTTCGCACGCTTGCATAAATCTCGCGCCAGCAGTCGAGCAACTGAGCTTGCGGGTTGGGCGGGCGCTTGCTGCCCCCCTCTCGCCGCTGGGCCATGTACGGAAACTCGAAGCGCAGAACACTGACGCCCTGCGTCGCAAGGTGCGCAACCATGTCGTTCATGAAACTGCTGTCCATCGGCGCGCCCGCCCCGTGCGCCAGCACCAACGTCAGCGGTTCCAGCCCGTCGACCGGTTGCCCCGCTGTCCATATCCAGCCGCTCTCGCGAACACGCTGTAGCCATTGATCGTCATTGCTGGCGAGTGATAAACCTTTGCTCATGCCTGTCGGGTCCCGGTGAGTCTGTCAGTAGTTCGCCACTATAAACCGCGAATCGCCTGGGTGTTGCACGGCAACCGGAATGTACCCACGGCCGCCGGACAGCAACTATTCAGCTGTGGCCGCGTAATCTGTCAGGGTGCGAAAGGTAACGGTGTCGAGGCAATGGGCGCCCCAAACCTGACACAACCGGGCGGTTTCATAAGCGGCATCAGCTTCGCACGGTAGCGACACCCCACCGAATCGGTCTCCAGCGTCATTTACCTGCTCAGGCCATTTTGCCGGACGATGACACGCTCCAACTGCGGACCAGACAAGTGTGCAGCCCTTCCGGGAGTCCTGATCAACTCGTCTGTACGGAATAGCTGCACCGTCATGCTACAACCCGGTGGCAGAACCTGAACTCCGCACCCTGCAACGGGGTGCGGAATCCAGGCTGCACATGGCAGCTGATTGCTGCGACTTCCCAGACCCCGTTTTCAAAGTTAAGCTTGCCAGCACACGGTCTGCTGCACATACCCGACATCTGATCACTCACATGTCCGGTCCTGCCCCTGCCCTTCGGTCTGCCTTGGTGCGATTGCCGAGCCTGCATCGCCCGCATCCGAATACGTCTCTGGTCACCCTCTGAATTGTGGAAGTCTGCAATGAGCACAGCAATCACTCCGACTGCCTATAACTACACAGTGGTGCGCCAGTTCGCCATCATGTCTGTGGTGTGGGGCGTTATCGGCATGGGGCTGGGCGTGTTTATCGCGTCGCAATTGGTCTGGCCCGGGCTTAATCTGGAGCTGGAGTGGACCACCTTCGGACGCCTGCGACCGCTGCATACCAATCTGGTGATCTTCGCTTTCGGCGGTTGCGCGCTGTTCGCCACCTCCTATTACGTGGTGCAGCGAACCTGCCAGACACGCTTGATTTCCGACGGTCTGGCGGCCTTTACCTTTTGGGGCTGGCAAGCCGTGATCGTCGGGGCAGTCGTCAGTTTGCCCATGGGTTACACCACCACCAAGGAATATGCCGAACTCGAATGGCCGATTGCGATACTGCTGGCCATCGTCTGGGCGGCCTACGCGGCGGTCTTCTTCGGCACCATTGTGATACGCAAGACCCGCCACATTTATGTCGCCAACTGGTTCTATGGCGCGTTCATCGTCGTGACCGGCATGCTGCACATCGTCAACCACATCTCGCTGCCGGTGAGCCTGTTCAAATCCTACTCGGCCTACGCCGGGGCAACCGACGCCATGATCCAGTGGTGGTATGGGCACAATGCCGTGGGGTTTTTCCTGACCACTGGTTTTCTCGGGATGATGTATTACTTCGTGCCCAAGCAGGCCGAGCGTCCGGTCTACTCCTATCGCCTGTCCATCGTGCACTTCTGGGCATTGATCACCCTGTATATCTGGGCCGGCCCGCACCACCTGCATTACACCGCGCTGCCGGACTGGGCTCAGTCTCTGGGCATGGTGATGTCGATCATCCTGCTGGTGCCCAGCTGGGGCGGCATGATCAACGGCATGATGACCCTGTCAGGGGCCTGGCATAAGCTGCGTACCGATTCGATTCTGCGTTTTCTGGTGGTGTCGCTGGCGTTTTATGGCATGTCGACATTCGAAGGACCGATGATGGCGATCAAGACCGTCAACTCGCTGTCGCACTACACCGACTGGACCATCGGCCATGTTCATTCCGGGGCGCTGGGCTGGGTAGCCATGATCACCATCGGTTCGCTGTATCACATGATTCCGAAACTTTACGCCCGCCCGCAGATGCACAGTGTCGGCCTGATCAACGCGCACTTCTGGCTCGCGACCATCGGCACCGTACTGTACATCTCGTCGATGTGGGTCAATGGCATCACCCAGGGCCTGATGTGGCGCGCAGTGAGCGAGGATGGCACGCTGACCTACTCGTTCGTCGAAGCCATGCAGGCCAGCCATATGGGGTATGTCGTGCGGGCCATCGGCGGCGCCATTTTCACCAGTGGGATGCTGTTGATGGCCTATAACGTGCTGCGCACAATACGCGGGGCGGACCCGCAGGCCACACAAGCCGCAGCACGGATCACGGTATCGGGAGCTCATTCATGAAGCATGATGCGCTCGAAAAAAACGTCGGCCTGCTGGCTTTTTTCATGGTCATCGCGGTGAGCATCGGCGGCCTGACGCAGATCGTCCCGCTGTTCTTTCAGGACGTGACCAATCAGCCGATCGAGGGCATGAAGCCGCGCACCGCGCTGGAAGTGGAAGGCCGCGACGTGTTCATTGCCAACGGTTGCGTGGGTTGCCATTCACAGATGATTCGCCCATTCCGCGCCGAAACCGAGCGTTACGGGCACTATTCGGTGGCAGGCGAAAGCGTCTGGGATCACCCGTTCCTGTGGGGGTCGAAACGCACCGGGCCGGACCTCGCGAGGATCGGCGGGCGTTACTCGGATGAATGGCATAGAGCGCATTTGTACAATCCACGTGACCTCGTACCCACCTCGATCATGCCAGCCTACCCGTTCCTGGCAGGCAAGAAACTCGACAGCACGCAGACCGCGAAAAAGCTGCAGGTGCTGCGCACGCTCGGCACGCCCTACACCGACGCAGACATTGCAGGGGCTGCGGCGGCGGTGCAAGGCAAGACCGAAATGGACGCGCTGGTGGCCTACCTGCAAGGCCTCGGCACCCTCATTAAAAGCAAGCGGTGATCATGATGGACATCGGAATGATTCGAGGACTCGGCACACTGGTGGTGATGCTGGCGTTCATCGGTCTGATGCTGTGGGTATTCAGCCCGGCGCGCAAAGCACAGTTCGACGATGCAACCCTGCTGCCCTTCGCCGACGACCCTGAAGCCATCAGCAAGGTCGAGCATGCCAGAGCCGAACAGGAAGACAGGCCATGAGCACGTTCTGGAGCTTGTATGTCACGGTGCTGACGCTGGGCACACTGATCGCCATTCTCTGGCTGCTGCTGAGCACGCGCAAAGGTCAACGCAACGAGTCGACCGAAGAAAAAGTCGGGCACTCGTTCGATGGCATCGAGGAGTACGACAACCCGCTGCCCGGCTGGTGGTTCAAACTGTTCATCGCCACCCTGGTTTTTGCGCTGGGCTATCTGGTGTTGTACCCGGGGCTGGGTAACTGGCAGGGTCTGCTGCCCGGTTATGAGTACCGGGACAAGGAAACCAAGGTCCAGTTCTCCGACGGTCAGCAAGGCTGGACCAGTGTTCACGAGTGGGAAAGGGAGGTCGCAACTGCCGAGGCACGTTATGGCCCGCTGTTCGCCAAATACGCTTCGATGCCCGTCGAAGATGTAGCAAAAGACCCTCAGGCGCTAAAAATAGGCGCTCGCCTGTTCGCCTCCAACTGCTCGGTCTGCCATGGCTCTGATGCCAGGGGCGCCTACGGTTTTCCGAATCTGACCGATGCGGACTGGCGCTGGGGCGGCGATGCAAAAGCGATCAAGGACTCCATCATGGGAGGCCGCAATGGCGTGATGCCGGCGCTGGGTGGAGCACTTGGCGAACAAGGGGTTCGCGATGTGGCGGCTTACGTGCTGACCCAACTGAACGCACGGCCGCTTCCGGAAGGCGTCAATGCAGACCCGGCCGCCGGTCAGAAGACGTTCTCTACCCTTTGTGCTGCCTGCCACGGGCCGGAAGGCAAAGGGATGCCCCTGCTGGGCGCGCCAGACCTGACGCATCCTCGCGCCTTCATCTATGGTTCAAGTTTCGCGCAACTGCAGCAAACCATCCGCGACGGCCGCCAGGGCCAGATGCCTGCTCAGCAAGCACTGCTGGGCAATGATCGTGTGCATATTCTGGCTGCCTATGTTTACAGCCTGTCCCGCCAGGAGAAGTCTACTGAAAAAGAGTAATACGGCTCTGGCAGACAGTGTGCCTGGCGTCGTGACAGCCTGAAATCCTCACGACTGCCATTGCCGACACATTAAGTCTCGGGACCGCAACTCATCCTCATGCCGTTCAAAGCCGTATCGTCGCCAGACTTATCATCATCGTCCCCCTGATAGTCGTCAACGCGTGTTTCAAAACCGATAGCAATCGTTCCGGCCGGATGCGACGCTGCGAATAGGGCTGGAGCATAATGTGTTGAAAATCTTCGCTAGGCGCATACTGGCGATCGGCATCCAGGTCGCTTGACGTCAGGGTGATCCATCCGCCCTATCCGTATGCCCATTATTCGACCCGCGCAACTCAGAGCCTCACATACAGAACACTTCAATGAGCAACCAGATTCCGCTCCACGACATGACCCCTGCCCCCGCTGAAAGCCGCGAAACGGTCGAGCTTTACGCGTCACGGGAAAAGATTCATACCCGCGCCTTCAAAGGCCTGTTTCGCAATGTGCGAATGGCAGGTGGCGCCTTGCTGTTGCTGATCTTTTTCGGCACGGTCTGGCTGACCCGCAATGGGCATCAGGCCGTGTGGTGGAATCTGCCGGAGCGCAAGTTTTACATCTTCGGCGCGACCTTCTGGCCGCAGGACTTCATCCTGTTGTCCGGGATTCTGATCGTCGCAGCCTTCGGGCTGTTCTTCATCACCGTCTATGCCGGACGGGTCTGGTGCGGCTATACCTGCCCGCAGAGCGTCTGGACCTGGATCTTCATGTGGTGCGAAAAGATCACCGAGGGCGACCGCAACCAGCGTATCAAGCTCGATCACGCACCGTTCAGTGCCAACAAGCTGGTCCGCAAGTTCGCCAAGCACAGCCTGTGGCTGCTGATCGGCCTTGCTACCGGAGTGACCTTTGTCGGTTACTTTGCGCCGATCCGCGACCTGTGCGTTGAACTGGTGACCGGCGAAGCTGACGGCTGGGCGTATTTCTGGGTCGGTTTTTTCACCCTGACCACCTACGGCAATGCCGGCTGGCTGCGCGAGCAGGTGTGCATTTATATGTGCCCCTACGCGCGGTTCCAGAGCGTGATGTTCGACAAGGACACGCTGATCATTTCCTATGACCCGGACCGCGGCGAAGCCCGGGGGCCGCGCAAGAAAGAAGCTGATCACAAGGCGATGGGTCTGGGCGACTGTACCGACTGTACGATGTGCGTGCAGGTCTGCCCGACCGGCATCGACATTCGCGACGGTCTGCAAGTGGAGTGCATCAGTTGCGCGGCGTGTGTCGATGCCTGCAATACGGTCATGGACAAAATGGATTACCCTCGCGGCCTGATTCGTTACACCACCGAACACAACCTGTCCGGGCAGCAGACCCACACCCTCAGACCACGCCTGATTGGCTATGCGCTGGCTCTGCTATTGATGATCGGGCTGCTGGCGAGCGCGTTTTACCTGCGTCCGCTGACAGGCCTGGATGTCAGCAGAGACCGTATGCTGTTCCGGGAAAATGCCGAAGGCCGTATTGAAAACGTCTACAGCCTGAAAGTGATAAACAAGGATCAGGTCGATCACACTTACCTGATTGAGGCCAGTGGCGTGCCTGATCTGAAGCTGCAAGGTACGCGCGAAATCAGGGTTCCGGCAGGCCAGATCGTCAGCTTGCCGGTAGAGTTGTCCAGCGCTCCCGAGAAACTGCCATCCAGCAGAAATCAGGTAACGTTCACCCTCAGCGACATCGACAACGGCGAGACTCAGGTCGAAGCCCAAAGCAGCTTCCTTGGCCCACCGACTATTCGTTAAGAGCACTTTCATGCCCGCTGCGACTGCTTCAAGCCCCTGGTACAAGCACCTCTGGCCGTGGCTCATCATCGCCATCCTGACCTGCTCGGTGACCCTGAGCCTGACGATGGTGACCATCGCCGTGAATAACCCGGACAATCTGGTCAGCGACAATTATTACGAAGCCGGCAAAGGCATCAATCGCTCGCTCAACCGCGAATTGCTGGCCCAGACACTCAAATTGCGCGCCCGCGTTCATCTGGACGAGCTTACCGGAGAAGCAGAGGTGCGCCTGAGCGGCAACAGCGGGCCGGAGCGCCTAGAACTGAACCTCATTTCCCCCACCCAGCCCGCCAGGGACCGTCGGGTCTTCCTGACGCGCAGCGCGTCCGAACCTGGCCGTTATGTCGGTCAGTTGCAGGACAAGGTCGAAGGCCGTCGTTTTGTCGAGCTGCTGGGTGCCGAAGGTGGCCAGACCTGGCGCCTGTTCGAAGAAGAGCAGATCGGCCGCGAAGACCTGACGCTCGGCGACGAACCGCTACAGGCCGTACAAGGCCGGAAAGACTGACCGTGGTTGCCCTTTCCAGCCCCACCCGCTGTTACCACTGCGCCCTGCCCGTCCCGCCCGGCAGCCGCTTTACCACGCGGGTGCTGGGCGAGACCCGCGAGTTGTGCTGCCCCGGCTGCCAAGCCGTGACCGAGGCCATCGTCGCTGCCGGGCTGGAAGACTATTACCGCCATCGCAGTCAGGCATCAGCCAACCCAGACATCCTGCCTGCGCAATTGCTGGAAGAACTGCAACTTTACGACCGTCCCGACGTGCAGGCACCGTTCGTCCATCATGAAGGCACGGTTTCGCAAACCACACTGCTGGTCGAAGGCATCAGTTGCGCAGCCTGTGGCTGGCTGATCGAACAGCGGCTCGGCAGATTGCCCGGTGTCGCCGAGGCGCGCCTGAACCTGTCCAGCCACCGCCTTCAGGTGCGCTGGCACACTGAACAACTGCTGTTCAGCCAATTGCTCAACGAGTTGCGCATCATTGGCTATGTGGCTCACCCCTGGCAGGCCGACCGCGCAGCCGAACGTCTTGCACATGACAACAAGCTGGCGTTGCGGCAACTCGGGGTGGCGGGCCTGCTGTGGTTTCAGGCCATGATGGCAACCATGGCGACCTGGCCAGAGTTCAATATTGACCTCAGCCCGCAGCTACACATCATTCTGCGCTGGGTGGCGCTGTTTCTGACCACGCCCATCGTGTTTTACAGCTGCGCGCCGTTCTTTCGCGGCGCCCTGCGTGACCTGCGCAGCCTTCAATTGACGATGGACGTCTCGGTGTCTCTGGCGATTGGCGCAGCCTATGTGGCAGGCATCTGGACCACGATCACCGGCACCGGCGAGCTGTATTTCGACGCAGTCGGGATGTTCGCCCTGTTTCTGCTGACCGGACGGTATCTGGAGCGCCGAGCCCGCGAGCGCACGGCTGCGGCCACTGCACAACTGGTCAACCTGCTGCCTGCCTCATGCCTGCGCCTGAACCAGGAAGATCAGACCGAGCGCATCATGCTCAGCGAGCTACGTCTGGCTGATCGGGTGCTGGTGCAACCCGGAGCGGTGATTCCTGCTGACGGAAAGATTCTTGAAGGTCAGTCCAGTGTCGACGAGTCGCTGCTGACCGGTGAATACCTGCCACAGGCGCGTGGCGTCGGCGACGCCGTCACTGCCGGGACGCTTAATGTGGAAGGGCCGTTAACCGTTCAGGTGTCGGCACTGGGCGAGGCAACACAGCTGTCCGCGATTGTCAGGCTGCTGGAGCGGGCCCAGAGCGAAAAACCCAGGCTGGCGCAGATCGCCGACCGTGCCGCACAGGCGTTCCTTCTGTTTTCCCTGATCGCAGCGGCCGTGATCGGGGTGGTCTGGTGGCAGATCGATGCATCGCGTGCGTTCTGGATTGTCCTGGCGATGCTGGTCGCGACCTGCCCGTGTGCGCTGTCGCTGGCGACTCCGACTGCCTTGACCGCAGCGACCGGCACGCTGCACAGGCTTGGGCTGTTGCTGACCCGAGGCCATGTGCTGGAGGGCCTGAACCGGATCGACACGGTGATCTTCGACAAGACCGGCACCCTGACCGAAGGGCGACTGGTCCTGCGCAGTATTCTGCCCTTGAGTGAACTGAGTGCCGATGAGTGTCTGGGACTGGCCGCTGCGCTGGAGAACCGTTCCGAACACCCTATCGCCAGAGCATTCGGGCAAGCGCCACAGGCTGCCGAAGACGTACACAGCCTGCCGGGGCTGGGTCTTGAAGGCGGCGTCGGGGCACGCCGCCTGCGTATCGGCCAACCGGCATTTGTCTGCGCCCTGAGCAATACTGAAGTGCCACCCATGCCCGAAGAAGCCGGTCAGTGGCTGCTGCTCGGCGATGCTCAAGGGCCGCTGGCGTGGCTGGTGCTCGACGACCGCCTGCGCGAAGACGCAGCGCTGCTGCAGGCGTGCAAGGCACGCGGCTGGAAAACCCTGATGTTATCCGGTGACAGTTCGCCGATGGTCGCCAGCGTCGCCGCAGCGCTTGGCTTCGACGACTCGCGGGGCAACATGCGCCCGGACGATAAACTGGCCGTGCTGCATCATTTGCAGGCGCAAGGCCGCAGGGTGCTGATGATCGGGGATGGCGTAAACGACGTACCGATCATGGCGGCTGCCGATATCAGCGTGGCAATGGGGTCAGCCACCGACCTTGCCAAAACCAGCGCCGACGCGGTGCTGCTGTGCAATCGGTTAGGGGTACTGATCGAAGCGCTGATCCTGGCTCGCCGCACCCGCCGGATCATTATCGAAAACCTCGTCTGGGCCGGTCTGTACAATGGCCTGATGCTGCCCTTTGCCGCACTGGGCTGGGTGACCCCCATATGGGCAGCCGTCGGCATGTCGGTCAGTTCACTGATCGTGGTACTCAACGCGTTGCGCCTGACCCGCCTGCCGCAACTCTCCCCTACAGCCCAAGCAGCTCAGGAGGTTTCATGCCCGCGCTTTACATCATGATTCCTGCCGCCCTGCTGCTGGTGGGCATCGCGATCTACGTGTTCTTCTGGGCTGTCGACAGTGGCCAGTACGACGACATGGAAGGCCCGGCACACAGCGTATTGTTCGATGATCCGCCAGCGGTAGATCAGGCCAGGCCGCAACCGTCATCTCCCGAAACAGACGAGAAGCACGATGCTTGAACTCGCCCCGCTGCTGCTTTCGGCGCTGATTCTCGGGCTGCTGGGCGGCGGTCACTGTCTGGGCATGTGTGGCGGCCTGATGGGCGCGCTGACGCTCGCTATTCCAAAGGAACAGCGCAGTCGCCGGTTTCGTCTGTTACTGGCCTATAACCTGGGGCGAATTTGCAGCTACACAGTGGCGGGGCTGCTTTCCGGACTGGCAGGCTGGGCGGTTGCGCAAAGCCCGCTGGCCAACGGCATGCGAGTGGCCGCCGCGCTGCTGCTCATCGTCATGGGTCTATACCTGGCGGGCTGGTGGAGTGGCTTGACGCACATCGAACGTCTGGGCCGTGGGCTGTGGCGATACCTGCAACCGCTGGCCAGTCGCCTGCTGCCCGTGTCCAGCCTGCCACGCGCCTTGCTGCTGGGCGCCTTGTGGGGCTGGCTGCCGTGCGGACTGGTCTACAGCGCGCTGCTCTGGGCGGCCAGCCAAAATAGCCCTCTGCACAGCGCGTTGCTGATGCTGGCGTTCGGGCTCGGCACCTGGCCGGTCCTGCTGGCCACCGGGCTGGCAGCCGAACGCACCACTGCGCTGCTGCGCAAGCGCGGCGTTCGTGTGGCGGGAGGGTTGCTGGTCATGGTGTTCGGCCTCTGGACCTTGCCGGGGCCGCATCAACACTGGCTGATGGGCCACTGAGACAGCGGCGACTGACCCACATCAAGGTTCTTCCTGCAAGGCCTGCGTATGCTCGGGACATTGCCAGCCTGATCGGGAGAAGTACGCATGTTCGGCGCCATTCGCTGGGATTCAGATCTGATCCATCGCTACGACGTCGCCGGACCGCGCTACACGTCCTATCCCACTGCGGTGCAATTTCATACTCAGGTGGGTGCATTCGACCTGCTGCACGCGCTGCGCGAAAGCCGCAAGACGCAACGCCCACTGTCCCTTTACGTGCACCTGCCCTTCTGCGCGAACATTTGCTACTACTGTGCCTGCAACAAAGTCATTACCAAGGATCGCGGGCGAGCCCAGGCTTATCTGCAGCGCCTTGAACACGAAATCCAGATGCTCGCCTGCCATCTGTCGCCGGGTCAGGCTGTGGAGCAACTGCACCTGGGCGGCGGCACGCCGACCTTTCTCAGCCACCATGAACTGCGCCGCTTGATGGCGCAATTGCGTACTCATTTCAACCTGCTGGAAGACGACTCCGGTGATTACGGCATCGAGATCGATCCCCGCGAAGCGGACTGGGCGAGCATGGGCCTGTTACGCGAACTGGGCTTCAACCGGGTAAGCCTGGGCGTGCAGGACCTGGACCCGACCGTGCAGCGTGCGATCAACCGCCTGCAAACCCTGGAAGAGACACGCGCTATCGTCGAAGCAGCACGCACGTTGCAATTTCGCTCGGTCAATATCGATTTGATTTACGGCCTGCCAAAACAGACCCCGGAGACCTTCAGTCGCACAGTGGATGAAATCATCGCCTTGCAGCCTGATCGACTCTCCGTGTTCAACTACGCCCACCTGCCGGAACGCTTCATGCCTCAGCGCCGCATTGACACAGCCGACCTGCCGGATGTGCAAACGAAGTTGCTCATGCTGGAACACACCATCGGGCAATTGACCGGCGCAGGCTATCGCTATATCGGCATGGACCACTTTGCCCTGCCCGACGACGAACTGGCGATCGCTCAGGAAGACCTGACCCTGAAACGCAATTTTCAGGGCTACACCCCCAAGGCTCATTGCGACCTGATCGGTCTGGGGGTCTCGGCCATCAGTCAGATCGGCGATCTGTACAGCCAGAACAGCAGCGACCTGAACGAATACCAAAGGCTGCTGGACAGTGATCAACCGGCTACCCGACGAGGGCTGATCTGCAGCGAGGATGACCGGATCAGACGTGCAATCATCCAGCAGTTGATCTGCCACTTCACGCTGGATTTCGCCGAAATCGAGCACTGCTTCGGTATCGACTTCTCAGCTTATTTCAGCGAACTCTGGCCGCAACTGACCCAGATGACCGAGGACGGGCTGATTGCGCTGAACAACGAGGGCATCCGGGTACTGCCGGCGGGCAGGCTGCTGGTGCGCTCGGTGTGCATGGTATTTGACGCCTATCTGACCCGGCAAAACAGACAGCGCTTTTCCCGCGCCATCTGATCCTGTGCATCCTTACATCTTGGCCAGCACCAGCATACCGGCTGTAGTCTTGTCGGCATCGCTGGAACCGAGGCTGTTCATCAGCGAAGACAGATCAGCGGTGGAATTGCTCACCTGAGCCTGTAACGTGGAAAGCACGGTTTGCAGCGCTGCGGCCTTGGTCTGGCGCTCTTCACGGGTAAGCGTTCTGTCGGCCAGAACTTTCTGAATCTGATCAGTGGTTTCTTCGATCTTGCGCTGCAATTCGCGTAGCGATTTGAGGATTTTCTGCACAGAAGAAGGCAGACCGCTATTTTCGATATCGGCGTCTTTCGAACCGGCCCGTGCAGAGGCTGCTGCCGCCCTGCCCTCGGCTGAAAGATTGACCTCCACACTCTTTGCATTGCCGGCAGGCGCCTCGACAGCCTTGTCATTGGCCTGGCTGTAGGTGATCTGCGAGGTCGCGGTACGTATCGTAATGCTGTTGATCAACGGAACTGTCGTTGACATGGCAAGACATCCTGAGTCAGCTGGAGAGATACAGGTCTATCGGCATTCCGGCTGGAAGCTTGATGAAGCAGATGGCCTTCGAAGCTGGCCCCGTCTGGCAAGGGTGGGTTACCCTTACGACCTATGTGTGATTTACCACAAGGAATCAAGTGATGTCCGAGCCAGTAAAACGCGCTCAAACCCAGGCTCATTGCAAGGATTGCAGTCTCGCACCGCTCTGCCTGCCCCTCTCGCTGAATCTTGAAGATATGGACTCGCTTGACCAGATCGTCAAGCGCGGCCGCCCGCTGAAGAAAGGCGAGTTCCTGTTTCGTCAGGGGGATACCTTCGAATCGGTATACGCAGTACGTTCCGGCGCCCTGAAAACCTTCAATATCAGTGACGGCGGTGCAGAACAGCTCACCGGCTTCCACCTGCCCAGCGAACTGGTGGGCATGTCGGGCATGGACGCCGGGGCCTATCCGGTGTCGGCGCAAGCTCTCGAAACCACCTCAATCTGCGAGATTCCGTTCGACCGTCTGGACGAACTGTCGGCCCAACTGCCGCAACTGCGTCGACAACTGATGCGGGTCATGAGCCGCGAGATCCGCGACGATCAGCAAATGATGCTGTTGCTGTCGAAGAAAACAGCCGACGAGCGTATTGCCACCTTTCTGGTCAATCTGTCGGCGCGCTTCCGGGCACGGGGTTTTTCGGCCAATCAGTTCAGGCTGAGCATGTCGCGCAACGAGATCGGCAATCACCTGGGGCTGGCGGTTGAAACCGTGTCACGGGTGTTCACCCGTTTTCAGCAAAACGAGCTGATACAGGCAGACGGCAAGGAGATCCACATCCTTGACCCTATCGAGCTGTGCGCGCTGGCGGGCGGTGCGATGCACAGCTGAAGCGTGCGATCTGTGGCAGGTGGGCTTAAACTGTCGGCCAAAACTGCCATGGATCTCCCCGATGACCTTCGATCAACCGAACTTCAAATCCCTGATACGCCCGGTCGTAGACTTCCCCAAGCCGGGCGTTGTGTTTCGCGACATCACTCCCCTGTTCCAGTCGCCCAAGGCCACGCGTCAGGTGATAGATGCCTTCGTTCAGCGCTATATCGAGGCAGACTTCAGCCACATCGGTGTCATGGATGCGCGCGGCTTTCTGATTGGTTCGGTGGTGGCCTACCAATTGAACAAGCCGCTGGTGCTGTTCCGCAAACAGGGCAAATTGCCGGCCGATGTGCTCTCCGAGGCGTATCAGACCGAATACGGCGAAGCTTATCTGGAGGTTCACGCAGATAGCCTGTGTGAAGGAGATTCGGTGGTGATGTTCGACGACCTGATTGCCACAGGCGGCACCCTGATTGCCGCTGCCAACCTGATTCGCCGCATGGGCGCCGAAGTGTATGAGGCCGCTGCGATTATCGACCTGCCGGAGCTGGGCGGTTCCAAGCGTCTTAACGACCTGAAGATCCCGACGTTCTGCCTGACCGAGTTTGCACTGGACGAGCAGTAACGGCATAGGCACGAGAGTTAGAGGTTCCGAACGCTCCAGCGCTCAAGGCTATCCATACGTTTTGAGATAACTATCCATGCAACGTATGTAAAAGCGCTTTTTTATCGCGATGGCACTGACGACGCAGGGTGCGACGTAAGTGACGGCTGAGTCCTGGCGCTGATCCGGGGGTAGCCTGGCAGGACGCCAGGCTAGCCGCACCGGGCCATGGATGGCCCGTTGCGGCGACCTCCGGATCAGTGTCAGGACGAAGGAACCCGACGAAGTCGGGCCGGAAACGGAGCCAGGGGGTTTGGTTACTTTGGCCCCATCAAAGTAACTCGCCGAGGGGCGAAAAGGTGACGTGAGTCGAACCCGAATCCACCTGACAAAGAAAAACCGCTGTGTGACGCAGAGCGTCACGAAATGTATTCCCACGCGGAGCATGGAAACGAGAATCAACGCGGAGGAATTGGCACAAGACAAGAGTCTCGATCCTCACGCTTCAGCGTGAGGATGAAGTGCTGGACGCTCTGCGTCCGAACTTGAATGTCCAGCGCAGGCATTTAGCGAAGAGAAACTAGCTGGCCGTATTGCCGTGCAGTTTGGTCATCAGTTGCGCTTCGGCCTGAGTCAGGCCGCAGGACTGGGTCAGCTCGTCGATGCTGGCGCCCATGCCGACCAGGCGCGCAGCCTGGGCAAAGGACAGCGTGGAGGGATCGCGCTGTTCCAGTGCCGTCAGCTTGTCCGGCAGCGGTGCGACGGTGGCGCGCAGTTCGTGCAAGGCTTCGCCCATGCGCACCGTACCGTTCTGGTAGTTGTCCAGACGCCTGGCCAACTCCTTGATCCGTTGATCACGCAAGGCAGCCGCCTCGTCACGCGCCGCATCCAGCTTGCGCTGGCGCTTCGTATGGGCCAAGAACAAAAACAGGGAAACGACCCAGAGAATGCCCAGGAAGACGACAGCTACCTCAAAGATCAATCAGATGCTCTCCAGTTCGGACCACTCTTCTTCAGACATCATTTTGTCCAGTTCGACCAGAATCAACAGCTCGCCGTTCTTGTTGCAGACGCCCTGAATGAACTTGGCCGATTCATCGTTACCCACGTTCGGTGCGGTTTCGACTTCGGACTGACGCAAGTAAACCACTTCCGCCACGCTGTCGACCAGAATACCGACCACTTGTTTGTCGGCTTCGATGATCACAATACGCGTGTTATCGCTGACTTCAACCGGGTCCAGGCCGAAGCGCTGACGGGTGTCGATCACGGTCACGACATTACCGCGCAGGTTGATGATCCCGAGCACATAACTTGGCGCACCCGGAACCGGGGCAATTTCGGTGTAGCGCAGCACTTCCTGCACCTGCATTACATTGATGCCATAGGACTCGTTGTCCAGACGGAATGTAACCCATTGCAGGATCGGATCTTCGGAACCTTGCGCAGACGACTTATTCATAACCCCAACCCCTCACGTGTGTTCTTTGCGGGTAACGCCACTGGCGCCAACCCATGATTATTTCGACTTGTTCAACTGCTTGACCGCGCCACTGGCTATCAGCTCGGCCAACTCTGCAACGTCCAGCAACGCACACATGTGTTCAATCACTGTGCCAGCCAGCCATGGGCGCTGACCGCGCTGCGTGCGCCATTTGATCTCGTTCGGATCAAGACGCAACGAGCGACTGACCTGATGCACCGCCAGCCCCCACTCGTATCCTTGCACCGAGATCACATACTGCAATCCCTGGCGAAAATCATCGCGATAACGATCCGGCATGATCCAGCGCGCGGTATCCAACACTTTCAGGTTGCCTGCCTGGCTGGGCAGAATCCCGAGAAACCAGTCCGGCTGGCCGAACAGTGGCGTCAGCTCCTGCCCTGCCAACGGGTAAATCGATCCCAGGCACACCAGTGGCACCGCCAGGGTCAAGCCAGCCACATCAAACAGCAGGCATTCGAACGGTTCTGCAGCCCATGCCGGACGGCCATCGCTGGTTGGCGGTGGCGTCGGAGTTCGCTGGGTCACCAGCGTGCTCAACTCGGCGACAGGCTCGACCAGATCTACTGTCGGCACCGCCGTTTCAACCTTTAGCTCCGCGACCTGCACCGCTTCGGCGACAATCACCGGAGCGACTTCAATCACTGGCGCAGGCACCGCAACAGGCGCTGCAACCTTGACGGCTACAGCTACTGCAGCGGGCGCAGCAACTGCAACCGCCAATGGCTTGACCTGGGCCTGCATCCGCGCGTCAAACGCCTGCTCTTCGAGCACGGCGGCCTGAAAATCATCGATGCTGCCAGAAGCTGTTTCGAGCTCCTCGGTAGCGTCATACAGCAATGCATCCAGATAGGACTGCAAGGCCAGCTTGGGTCGTGTTGCAACTTCTACAGGGCGGTTCATACCGGGACCCAACAAAAAATGGAGCATGTGCAGCCTGATAGAGTTATCGGCCGCATTGACGGATCACTTGAGCGAACTGTGCAGAAAGAGTCGACGCCCACGTCAGGCCACCTGAGCATTGAGCTGCTCGGCGAGCATATGCTTGAGCAATGCCCGATAAGCAATCACGCCACGGCTCTTGCTATCGTTCTGCGACGGGGTCAGACCCAGTCGGCTGGCATCACGCAAACGCGTATCGACCGGCACATATGCCTGCCAGACATGCTCGGGAAAGGTGTCACGCAACAATTTCAACGTGCCCATCGACGCCTGAGTGCGGCGGTCGAACAGCGTCGGCACAATGGTGTAAGGCAGCGGCACCTTGCGTGAGCGATTGATCATGGTCAGGGTGTTGACCATACGCTCCAGGCCTTTTACAGCGAGAAACTCGGTCTGCACCGGAATGGCCAGTTGCTGGCTTGCCGCCAGGGCATTGACCATCAGCACACCGAGCAACGGCGGACTGTCGATCAGCGCATAGTCAAAATCCTGCCACAATTGCGCGAGGCTCTTGGCGATCACCAGACCCAGACCACTCTGCCCAGGCGACTGACGCTCCAGTGTGGCCAACGCGGTGCTCGACGGGATCAGCGAGATTCGCTGGTCGCTGGTCGGCAACAGCAATTGGCCGGGCAAGCCTTCGGGCACCACGCCCTTGTGCAAGAACAGATCAAAGGCACTGTGTTCCAGCTCGTCCGGATTGTACCCGAAATAACTGGTCATGGAGCCGTGGGGGTCCAGGTCGACAACGACCACACGCTTGCCCGCATCGGCCAGCAAACCGGCCAGAGCAATGGTCGTGGTGGTCTTTCCGACTCCACCTTTCTGGTTGGCTACTGCCCAGACTCTCATTGAAATTTTCCTTCCGTACAGCGAAGACCGCACCGATACGATTATTGGACGGTAGGTGACGGAGAATTGACGGCGTTAGCACCTAACGGCGGCTTTGCTGGCACCGGTGCAGTTTGTGTGCCAGCACGCTTCAAAGCGGCATCAGGCTGAGTATTGGCTGTCCCGGCACTGGTCAGACTACGGCGCACATCCAGATTTCGCGAGATAACCAACACGACACGGCGGTTCTTGGCGCGCCCGGCCGCAGTGGTATTCGGAGCAATAGGCTGAAACTCGCCATAACCGACCGAAGCCAGACGCGCCGGATTGACGCCGTCCATGGCCAGCATGCGCACAATGCTGGCAGAGCGCGCTGACGACAGCTCCCAATTGGTCGGGTACTGCGCCGTGTTGATGGGATGGTCGTCAGTGAAGCCTTCAACATGAATCGGGTTATCGAACCGTTTGACGATCCCGGAAACCTTTTCAATGATCGAGAACGCCTTGTCACTGGGCATTGCATCGCCGCTGCCGAACAGCATGCTGGAGTTGAGCTCGATCTCGACCCACAACTCATTGCCACGCACCGTCATCTGGTCAGACTTGAGCAAGTCCCCGAAAGCATCGCGAACATCCTGGGCAATGGTCTGCAAGGGATCATCGGAAGCCTGGCCGATACCGGCATCAGTCTGCTCGCTGTCCTTGAGCAATGGCTCGGCAGGCTTGATCGAAATCGGGCGCTGCTCACCGATCGGGATAGGCTTCATGGTCCGCTCCGTATCGTTGAACACGCCGACCAGCGCCTGAGAGAGGATCTTGTACTTGCCTTCGTTGATCGAAGAAATCGAGTACATCACCACGAAGAATGCGAAAAGCAGGGTGATGAAGTCCGCGTAGGACACCAGCCAGCGCTCGTGATTCTCGTGTTCTTCGGGCTGACGACGGCGAGCCATGTGCGTTACTCCATGAAGCCTTGCAGCTTGAGTTCGATGGAGCGCGGGTTTTCACCCTCGGCGATGGACAGTAAACCTTCAAGAAGCATTTCGCGATAACGCGACTGACGATGAGCAATGGCCTTGAGCTTGTTGGCCACCGGCAGCAGGATCAGGTTGGCGATGGCAACCCCGTAGATGGTCGCGACAAACGCCACCGCGATGCCGCTGCCCAGCTGACTGGGGTCAGCCAGATTACCCATCACGTGAATCAGGCCCATCACCGCACCAATGATGCCCACGGTCGGCGCGTAGCCACCCATACTTTCAAATACCTTGGCGGCCTGGATATCGCGGGTTTCCTGAGTGATGAAATCCACTTCGAGAATACTGCGAATGGCCGCCGGTTCGGCACCGTCTACCAACAGTTGCAGGCCTTTTCGGGCATAACCGTCGGGCTCTGCGTCGGCTACAGTCTCGAGACCAAGCAGGCCTTCCTTGCGGGCGGTCATGCTCCAGCCAATCACCCGGTCGACACCGCCAGGCAGGTCGATACGCGGCGGAAAGATAATCCAGCCCACGATTTTCAGGGCTCGCATGAAGGCGCTCATCGGCGACTGCAACAGCGAGGCGCCGAGCGTACCGCCGATCACGATCAAAGCAGCCGGGCCATTGATCAAGGCACCCAGGTGCCCGCCTTCGAGAAAGTTACCGCCGATAATGGCGACGAACGCCAGAATCAGGCCGATAAGACTCAGCACATCCATCAGAGACAGGCCTCGACCAAGTGCCGACCGATATCATCCAGGCTGTAGATCGCGTCGGCGAGCTCAGCCTTGACGATCGCCATCGGCATGCCATAGATCACGCAGCTCGCTTCATCCTGCGCCCAGACTGTGCTGCCGGCCTGCTTGAGCAGGCGTGCACCTTCACGGCCATCTGCGCCCATACCGGTCAGCACTACAGACAGCACTTTGTCGCCGTAGGATTTAGCGGCTGAACCGAAGGTGATGTCTACGCAGGGCTTGTAATTAAGGCGCTCGTCGCCCGGCAGAATCTTCACCGTGCCACGGCCGTCAATCATCATCTGCTTGCCACCTGGCGCCAGCAGCGCCAGACCCGGACGCAGAACATCACCGTCCTCTGCTTCCTTGACACTGATCTTGCACAGCTTGTCGAGGCGTTCGGCAAAAGCCTTGGTGAACGCTGCGGGCATGTGCTGAATCAGCACCAGCGGTGCCGGAAAACTGGCTGGCAATTGGGTAAGTACCCGTTGCAATGCTACCGGGCCGCCCGTCGACGTACCGATGGCGACCAGCTTGTACGCCTTGCGCTTGGCGGTGCCGGTTGTCGTCGCGTGCGCCGGTGCATGATGAGCAGCATGACCATGGGCTGGCGCTGCCGAGGCAGGCGCTGCAGCACGCGGGGGCACAGCCCGGGCAGGCGCAGAAGATGCAGGCGCGGGAGCACGACTGGACGGCGGCGAAGCGGCAGCCGCTGACGATGAACTTGTCGCACCGAACCCGCTCGAACGGCGGTTGGTGCGGGAAATGCTGTTGATCTTCTCGCACAGCAGTTGTTTGACCTTCTGCGGGTTGCGCGAGATATCTTCGAAATTCTTGGGCAGGAAATCCACGGCACCGGCGTCCAGCGCATCCAGCGTCACGCGCGCACCTTCGTGCGTCAGCGACGAGAACATCAAGACCGGGGTGGGGATACGCTGCATGATGTGGCGAACTGCCGTAATGCCATCCATCATCGGCATTTCGTAGTCCATGGTGATGACGTCAGGCTTGAGCGCCAGCGCCTGCTCAATTGCTTCCTTGCCATTGGTAGCGGTGCCGACAACAACAATGTTGGGGTCCGAAGAAAGAATTTCCGTGACACGGCGGCGGAAGAAACCGGAATCATCCACCACCAGGACCTTGACTGCCATAAACACTCCAATAGGCGTTGCAGGCAGCCAGGCCGCCCGCAACACCGGGTTCAGATACGCCGTGCGGCGTAACGCTTGAGCATGCTGGGTACATCGAGAATCAGCGCAATGCGACCGTCACCGGTAATAGTGGCGCCCGACATGCCCGGCGTACCCTGCAACATCTTGCCCAGCGGTTTGATGACCACTTCTTCCTGACCGACCAGTTGATCGACGACGAAGCCGATGCGCTGGGTGCCTACCGTAAGAATCACAACGTGCCCTTCTCGCTGCTCTTCATGAGCGGCCGAACTGACCAGCCAGCGCTTGAGGTAGAACAGCGGCAGTGCCTTGTCCCGCACGATGACCACTTCCTGTCCGTCGACGACATTGGTAGTCGACAGGTTCAGGTGGAAGATTTCGTTGACGTTGACCAGCGGGAAAGCAAATGCCTGGTTACCCAGCATCACCATCAGGGTCGGCATGATCGCCAGGGTCAGCGGGACCTTGATGACAATTTTCGAGCCCTGGCCCTTGGTCGAGTAGATGTTGATCGACCCGTTGAGCTGGGAAATCTTGGTTTTCACCACATCCATGCCCACACCACGACCCGAAACATCGGAAATCTCGGTCTTGGTCGAGAACCCTGGTGCAAAGATCAGGTTGTAGCAGTCGGTGTCGCTCAAGCGATCGGCTGCATCCTTGTCCATCACACCACGCTTGACCGCAATGGAGCGCAGTACGTTAGGGTCCATGCCCTTGCCGTCATCGGAGATCGACAGCAGGATATGGTCGCCTTCCTGTTCGGCAGAAAGAATCACGCGGCCACCGCGGGACTTGCCCGTGGCTTCGCGCTCTTCCGGCGTTTCGATACCGTGATCGACCGCGTTGCGCACCAAGTGGACCAGCGGGTCGGCAAGCGCCTCTACGAGGTTCTTGTCGAGGTCGGTTTCTTCACCGACCAGTTCCAGGTTGATCTCTTTCTTGAGCTGGCGAGCCAGATCGCGAACCAGACGCGGGAAGCGGCCGAATACTTTCTTGATCGGCTGCATGCGGGTCTTCATCACCGCAGTCTGCAGATCTGCCGTCACCACATCCAGGTTGGAAACCGCCTTTGACATGGCTTCGTCGGCGCTGTTGAGGCCCAGACGAACCAGACGGTTACGCACCAGTACCAGTTCACCCACCATGTTCATGATCTCGTCCAGGCGGGCGGTATCAACGCGAACAGTGGTTTCAGCTTCGGTGGCTACCGGCTTCTCGCTCGGAGGCGCCGCAGCGCGTGCAGGGGCCGGAGCTGGAGCCGCTTTGGCCGGCTCGGCTTTCGCAGCAGGTGCAGGTGCAGGTGCAGGCTTGGCAGCAGGTGCAGGAGCGGCCGCAGGCGCCTTGGCAACCACCGCCTGAGGTTCGAACTTGCCCTTGCCATGCAACTCGTCGAGCAGGTTTTCAAATTCGTTATCGGTAATTTCATCCGACGCAGCCGCTTTCGAGACCGCAGGTGCCTTGGCAACCGCAGCAGCTGCAACCGGCGTCGCTACTGCAGCGTCGAACGAACCCTTGCCATGCAACTGATCGAGCAGCGCCTCGAATTCGTCATCAGTGATTTCATCACCAGCAGATGCAACCTTCTTGCTCTGCGCAGCAGGAGCCGGGGCAACTGCAACATCGGCGGCAAACTTGCCCTTGCCGTGCAACTGATCGAGCAGGGATTCAAATTCCTGATCGGTGATCTCGTCGCCGGACGCTGCACTGGCAGCCGCTGCTGGCGCAGCAGCCGGAGCGGCCGATACCGGGTTGCTGCCATGCAGCGAATCCAGCAGTTGTTCGAATTCATCATCAGTGATGTCATCACCGCCTGTCGTCTGCGCTGCCGCCGCGGCAGGAGCCTCGGCTACCGGCTCAGGTTCCGGTTCCTCAGCTACAACCGCATCAGCGGATTGTGGCTCGGCCAATCTCGCCAGCGCTGCCAGCAACTCCGGCGTGGCGGGCGTGACATCAGTCCGTTCACGTACTTGACCAAACATGCTGTTGACGGCGTCCAGAGCTTCCAGGACCACATCCATCAGTTCGGAATCAACGCGTCGTTCACCCTTGCGCAGGATGTCGAACACGTTTTCGGCGATATGGCAGCACTCCACCAGCTCATGGAGCTGGAGGAAGCCGGCGCCCCCTTTTACAGTGTGAAAACCGCGAAAAATTGCATTGAGCAGATCAGCATCATCCGGTCGGCTTTCCAGCTCGACCAATTGCTCTGACAACTGCTCCAGAATTTCGCCGGCCTCTACCAGAAAATCCTGAAGGATTTCTTCATCGGCGCCGAAGCTCATGGGGTGCTCCCTAAAATTAACCGTCAACAGATCTTAGAAGCCGAGGCTCGATAGCAGATCGTCTACATCATCCTGTCCGGATACGACGTCTTCACGTTTATCGGCATGAATCTGCGGACCTTCACCCTTGGCGAGATGTTTTTTAGGATCTTTTTCCGCAAGGATGGATTCTTCATCATGTTCGATGCCTGCGAAGCGATCGACATGACTGGCCATGAGCACCAGTTTGAGCAAATTGCCTTCTACTTCAGTGACCAGTTGCGTGACACGCTTGATGACCTGACCGGTGAGGTCCTGGTAATCCTGGGCAAGCAGAATGTCATTGAGGTGTGCGGAGACCTCGTGGGTTTCCTTCTCGGTACGCGTCAGAAAACCATCGACCCGCTTGGCGAGTTCGCGAAATTCTTCGGCACCGATTTCGCGGCGCATGAAACGCCCCCAATCTTCGCTCAACGCCTTGGCGTCAGAACTCAGACCGTTCATGAGCGGCGTGCTTTCCTCGACCAGGTCCATGGTGCGGTTGGCCGCATTCTCGGTCAGCCGAACGACATACGACAGACGCTCGGTGGCATCAGTGATCTGCGATACCTCCTCGGCCTGAGGCATGTGCGGGTCGATCTGGAAATTGACGATTGCACTGTGCAGCTCACGCGTCAGCTTGCCCACTTCCTGATAAAGGCCGCGGTCACGTGTCTGGTTGAGCTCATGGATCAGCTGCACAGCTTCGCCGAAACGACCTTTTTCAAGGCTGGTGACGAGTTCTTGCGCGTGTCTTTTTAAGGTCGACTCAAAGTCGGCCATCGAATCATTGTTATCCATAGCGCCCTCGCGGCATGCATCAGCTATTGACGCGGTCAAAGATCTTTTCGATCTTCTCTTTCAGCGCTTGAGCCGTGAATGGCTTGACTACATAACCGTTCACCCCGGCCTGCGCAGCTTCGATGATCTGCTCACGCTTGGCTTCGGCAGTGACCATCAGCACCGGAAGATTCTTCAGGCGATCATCCGCACGCACCTGACGCAACAGGTCGATGCCGGACATGCCAGGCATGTTCCAGTCCGTTACCAGAAAGTCAAAGGCGCCGCTCTGCAGCATCGGCAATGCGGTCAGACCATCATCGGCTTCCGACGTGTTGGTAAACCCCAGATCACGCAACAGGTTCTTGATGATCCGCCGCATCGTTGAGAAGTCATCAACGATGAGGATTTTCATGTTCTTGTCCAATTCGACCTCCAAGCAGTCTTTAACGCGTTCAGCACCTGAACACGCTGTTCAATCAATACTGGCACAGCACACTTCCAGCTATACGAAACGCAGACGGGCTTGGCACAACGACAGTCAAGACTGCGACTAAAGCCCATCGAGACGCTGCCCGACAGGCCCCTGCCTCGTCTATCCTGTTACCACGTAACGCTTTGCACAGCCGGCATGCAGACAACGCACGACAAACGTCGCGCCCTGCCGTCAACGCGCTCGCCACTCCCCCAAACGCCCTCGCAAACGAGCTGCGCACTGGCTGTGTAACTGACTGACTCGCGATTCGCTGACCCCTAGAACCTCTCCGATTTCCTTCAGGTTCAGCTCTTCGTCATAGTACAGCGCCAACACCAGACGCTCACGCTCCGGCAAATTGGCAATTGCATCGGCCAACGCGGCCTGGAAGCGCTCGTCTTCCAGGTCGCGCGACGGCTCGAGCGAACCGCTCGCGCCGTCCTCGTGCAGCCCTTCATGATCGCCGTCCTGTAACAGGTCGTCGAAACTGAAGAGGCGGCTGCCCAAGGTATCATTCAAAATCCCGTAATAATCATCAAGACTCAACTGGAGTTCGGCCGCAACCTCGTGATCTTTAGCGTCACGTCCGGTTTTAGCTTCAATTGCGCGAATTGCGTCACTGACCATGCGGGTATTTCGGTGCACCGAGCGAGGCGCCCAGTCACCCTTGCGCACTTCGTCGAGCATGGCTCCACGGATGCGAATACCGGCATAGGTCTCGAAACTCGCACCTTTGGTGGAGTCATATTTGGTAGAGACTTCAAGCAGACCGATCATGCCGGCCTGAATCAGATCCTCGACCTGCACACTGGCCGGCAAACGCGCCAGCAAGTGGTAGGCAATACGTTTGACCAGCGGTGCATACCGCTCGATCAGCTCATATTGTGAGTTACGAGAAGTCTTGCTGTACATCTGATAGCCGCTCGCAGTCATTGCACAGGCCCCGCGCTGGTCTGGTGGACGAGTCTCTCGACGAAGAACTCGAGATGACCCCGCGGGTTGGCTGGCAACGGCCAGGTATCAACCTTCTGGGCAATGGCCTTGAACGCCAGTGCACATTTGGAACGCGGGAATGCTTCGTAGACGGCACGCTGTTTCTGCACGGCCTTGCGCACGCATTCGTCGTACGGCACGGCACCTACATACTGCAGGGCAACATCAAGAAAACGGTCGGTTACTTTGGTCAGTTTGGCGAACAGGTTGCGACCTTCCTGCGGGCTCTGGGCCATGTTGGCCAGTACCCGGAAGCGGTTCATGCCGTAGTCGCGATTGAGCAGCTTGATCAGGGCGTACGCATCGGTGATCGACGTGGGCTCGTCGCACACCACCAAAAGCACTTCCTGAGCAGCGCGCACGAAACTCACGACTGATTCACCGATACCGGCAGCGGTGTCGATCACCAGCACATCGAGATTGTCGCCAATCTCGCTGAACGCCTGGATAAGACCGGCATGCTGGGCCGGCGACAGATGCACCATGCTCTGCGTGCCGGAAGCGGCAGGCACGATGCGAACGCCACCCGGGCCCTGCAACAGAACGTCGCGCAACTCGCAGCGACCCTCGATCACATCGGCGAGTGTCCGTTTGGGAGTCAACCCAAGCAGGACGTCGACATTGGCCAGGCCAAGATCGGCATCCAGCAGCATGACGCGCCGGCCAAGCTCGGCGAGGGCCAGTGAGAGGTTCACTGACACGTTAGTCTTACCGACGCCACCCTTGCCGCCGGTCACCGCGATCACCTGTACGGGATGCATGCTGCCCATGTTATTTCTTTACCTTGACTTGCGTAGACCGAAACCACACCGAGAACCGCACATTCACAAATGAACAATGCCTGGCAGACCGTTGATGCAGGGACATTCCAAAAATATCCATCACTTAACCCACTCTCTTGCCAGGGGTGTGATAGAGGTCAGCAAACATATCAGCCATCGCTTCCTCGCTCGGCTCATCCTGCATCTGCACACTCACGGCACGACTGACCAACTGGTGACGCCGCGGAATGTGCAGATCATCAGGAATACGTGGGCCGTCCGTGAGGTAGGCCACTGGTAATTCGTGACTGATCGCCAGGCTCAGGACTTCGCCGAGGCTGGCTGTTTCATCGAGCTTGGTCAGAATGCATCCCGCCAGGCCACATCGTTTGTAACTGTGATAAGCCGCCGTCAGCACCTGCTTCTGGCTGGTCGTTGCCAGCACCAGATAGTTACGCGACTTGATGCCACGGCCTGCCAGACTTTCCAGCTGCATGCGCAGCGCCGGATCGCTGGCTTGCAGCCCGGCGGTGTCAATCAGCACCACACGCTTGCGCAGCAGTGGCTCCAGTGCCTGAACCAGGGACTGGCCCGGATCGACATGAGTGACCGGCACGTTGAGAATGCGGCCCAGTGTCTTGAGCTGCTCCTGAGCGCCGATACGGAAACTGTCCATGCTGACCAGCGCAATGTTCTGCGGGCCGTACTTCAATACATAACGTGCCGCGAGCTTGGCCAGTGTGGTGGTCTTGCCCATGCCGGCAGGACCGACCATGGCAATCACGCCACCCTCTTCCAACGGCTCAATCTCAGGGACGGCAATCATGCGCGCCAGGTGGGCCAGCAACATGCGCCAGGCCTGACGGGGCTCATCGATGTCCGGAATCATCGACAGCAGATCGCGCGACAGCGGGCCAGACAGACCAACGCGTTGCAGACGGCGCCACAGGTTGGCCTGCTGCGGGCGGCTGCCCTGCAACTGATTCCAGGCCAGGGAGCCGAGCTGGACTTCCAGCAGCTCACGCAGACCATTCAATTCGGAACGCATCGAGTCAAAAGCACGCTGGCCGCCAGCAGGCTCTGCGGCAGGCGCAGGTGCGTAGGCAAACGGGCGTGGCGGTTCTTCGAGTGTCGGTTCGATGTGGGTGTCGACGGCGCTGCCGGTTTTACCGGAAAACAGCTGAAGGTTGACCGACGCGTCACTGTCACTGCGATTGTTCAGTTCAGCCTGAGCGGAGACGATGCGCGACTGAGTCTTGCGCAGCTCGTCTTCAAGCTCCATGTTCGGCACACGCGGGGCCAGGGCAGACAGCTTGTAATCCAGCGCAGCAGTCAGCTCTACGCCACCGGCTATGCGCCGGTTACCGATGATGGCAGCTTCCGCGCCCAGCTCATCGCGAACCAGCTTCATGGCTTGACGCATATCGGCGGCGAAAAATCGCTTAACTTGCATGACTCACTACCTCAGCCGTTCGGCCCGACAGTCGCTACGATGGTTACTTGCTTGTTGTCCGGTATTTCCTGATACGCCAGAACATGCATGTTCGGTACAGCCAAACGTCCAAATCGTGACAGCATCGCCCGGACAGGACCTGCTACCAGAAGAATCACCGGCAGCCCTTGCATCTCTTGGCGCTGGGCAGCTTCGATCAACGAACGCTGGAGCTTTTCAGCCATGCTTGGCTCAAGCAGAACGCCTTCTTCCTGACCCTGACCAGCCTTCTGTAGACTATTGAGCAATATCTGTTCCAACCTTGGCTCCAGAGTGATAACAGGCAGCTCCGGCTCAACGCCTACAATGCTTTGGACGATTGCACGACTCAAACCGACGCGCACTGCCGCAACCAAAGCGGCGGTATCTTGACTCTTTCCGGCGTTATTAGCGATGGACTCTGCAATGCTGCGGATGTCACGCACAGGCACATGTTCGGCCAGCAGCGCCTGCAGCACATTAAGCAGCGACGACAGCGACAACACGCCCGGAACCAGCTCTTCAGCGAGCTTGGGCGAGCTTTTGGCCAGCAATTGCATCAGTTGCTGGACTTCTTCATGGCCGATCAGCTCATGAGAGTGCTTGTACAGAATCTGGTTGAGGTGCGTCGCTACCACGGTGCTGGCGTCCACCACCGTGTAACCGAGCGACTGCGCCTGGCTGCGCTGGCTGATTTCGATCCAGACCGCCTCGAGGCCGAACGCCGGGTCTCTGGCGGTGATGCCGTTCAGGGTACCAAAGACTTGCCCGGGATTGATTGCCAGCTCGCGATCCGGATAGATCTCGGCCTCGGCCAGGATCACGCCCATCAGCGTCAAGCGATAGGCGCTGGGCGCCAGATCGAGGTTGTCACGGATATGCACGGTCGGCATCAGAAAGCCAAGCTCCTGAGACAGCTTCTTGCGCACGCCCTTGATACGCGCGAGCAGCTGGCCACCCTGATTGCGGTCCACCAGCGGAATCAGGCGGTAACCCACTTCCAGGCCGATGATGTCGACGGGGGTCACGTCGTCCCAGCCCAGCTCCTTGGAGTCCTGAATGCGGGTCGGAGACGGCAGCAGGTCTTGCTGGCGCTGCACTTCGGCGATGGCTTCGACCTTGACCTGATTTTCTTTCTTCCACAACAGGTAGGCGCCGCCAGCGGCAACCAGCCCGAGACTGATGAAGGAAAAGTGCGGCATGCCTGGCACAAGGCCCATGACGATCATGATTGCAGCGGAAACACCCAGCGCCTTCGGCGAGGCAAACATCTGGCGATTGATCAGCTTACCCATCTCTTCCGAACCGGAAGCACGGGTCACCATGATCGCCGCGGCGGTGGACAGCAGCAGTGATGGCAATTGCGCCACCAAACCGTCACCGATGGTCAACAGGGTATAAACACGGCCTGCATCGGCGAACGACATGTTGTGCTGCAGGATACCGACCAGCGTGCCGCCGATCAGGTTGATGAACAGAATCAGCAGGCCGGCAATCGCATCACCGCGGACAAACTTGCTGGCACCGTCCATGGAGCCGTAGAACTCTGCTTCCTGAGCCACTTCGGCACGGCGGCGCTTGGCTTCCGGCTGATCGATAAGACCGGCGTTGAGGTCGGCGTCGATGGCCATCTGTTTGCCGGGCATCGCGTCGAGGGTGAAGCGCGCGCTCACCTCGGAAATACGACCGGCACCTTTGGTGATCACCACGAAGTTGATGATCATCAGGATCGCGAAGACCACAATACCGACGACATAGTTGCCGCCGATGACCACTTCACCGAACGCCTGAATCACCTTGCCCGCAGCCGCGTGACCGTCCTGACCGTGCAGCATCACCACCCGGGTGGAAGCAACGTTCAGCGCCAGACGCAACAACGTGGCGACCAGCAGAATGGTCGGGAACACCGAAAAATCCAGCGGCCGCAGTGCATAGACGCAGACCAGCAGCACGACGATTGAGAGTGCGATGTTGAACGTGAAAAACACGTCCAGCAGAAACGGTGGAATAGGCAACATCATCATTGCCAGCATGACCAGCAACAACAACGGAACGCCCAACTGACCACGGCCCAGGCCAGTGATATTGCTGCGTGCGCTACTGATTAATTGAGAGCGATCCACTGATTCGTTACCTGCGCACTAGATCAAAACATTGACGCCAAAGGCGCCCTGTATCGACCCTGTTGCAAAAACCTGTCCAACTTTTACAAAGCCAGTACTGACAGAGGTTTGCGTGCGCCTGAAGCGCTGACTTACATGAGTAACCGACGTATCGGACGGCTGGCTGAACAGAGGACGCAGCGCGTCCGGAATGGCATGCGAGGCAGAGCGTCGCACGATAGTCGAGACGCTCGCCCCCAAAAGAACTAGGCGTCGCGCTGCAGATCCGGCGGGATCTTGATGTCGCCCAGTGGATCAGGACGTTTGCCCTGGCCAGCGTGGAACTGGCGGATCTGGTAAACATAAGCCAGCACCTGAGCCACGGCCAAGTACAGCCCGGCGGGAATTTCCTGGTCCAGCTCGGTGCTGTAGTAGATGGAGCGAGCCAGCGCAGCCGACTCCAGGATCAGTATCTGATTGTGCGCACCAATCTCGCGAATCTTCAGGGCCACAAGGTCTGTGCCCTTGGCCAGCAACATCGGCGCCCCGCCCTGTTCGGGATCGTATTTCAAGGCGACGGCGAAGTGCGTCGGGTTGGTAATAATGACGTCGGCCTCGGGGATCGAGGCCATCATCCGCCGCTGGGACATTTCACGCTGCAACTGGCGAATGCGCTGCTTGATCTCCGGGCTACCCTCACTGTTCTTGTGCTCGTCGCGCACCTCCTGCTTGGTCATCAACAGTTTCTTGTGCGCCTGATACAGCATAAACGGCACGTCCACGGCAGCAATGAACGCCAGACCGCAGGCCATCCAGAAGCTGCTCCAGCCCACCACCATCAGGCTATGAATCATCGCCTGCTCAAGCGGCTCGTGGGCGATGGCTACCAGGTCCGTGCGCTCTTTGTTCAGTACCACCAGCGCAACCGCCAGGATGATCAGAAATTTACCGAGTGACTTGAGCAGTTCGACCAGCGCGCTTGGCGAAAACATGCGCTTGAGCCCGGCCGCCGGGTTCATCCGGCTGAACTTGGGCATCAGCGGCTTGGCTGTAAACAGCCAGCCGCCGAGCATGATCGGCCCTACCAGTGCGGCCACCAGCATGGCAATCAAAAACGGTAGAATCACCAGCAGCGCATGCAGCCCCGAACTGAGTAGCGCCTTGCCCATGTAAGACTGATCCATCAACGTTTCACGCGATATCGTGAAATTGTCGCGCATCAGCTCGGACATCATCAGCGCGATGTCGGAACCGAACATCAGCAACCCGCCCGCCCCCATCAACATCACCACCAGAGTGGTCAGTTCCTTGGAGCGCGCAATCTGGCCGTCGGTCCGTGCGTCCTTGACCTTCTTTTCCGTGGGGTCTTCTGTCTTGTCCTGGCCATTCTCGTTTTCTGCCATTTCAACGAGCCCTCACCATATCGCGCAACGCCTGCAATGCCTGGGTGGCAATCGGCTGATACTGATTGAGAATATCGCCTATGGTCATCCACAGAATAACCATGCCCATTACTAGGGTCAGCGGGAAACCGATCGAGAAAATGTTGAGCTGCGGCGCGGCGCGAGTCATGACGCCAAAGGCGATGTTGATGATCAGCAACGCCGTGATCGCAGGCAATACCAGCCGCAGCCCGGAACTCAATACCCAGCCCAGCCCGTTCGCCAGCTCCCAGAAATTATTGACCAGCAGACCACTGCCGACCGGCATCGTGGTAAAGCTCTCGACAAGAATTTCCAGCACCACCAGATGACCGTTCATCGATAGGAACAGCAGCGTGACCAGCATGGTGAAGAACTGACCTATCGTGGCCGAGGACACGCCGTTGGTGGGGTCGACCATCGACGCGAAGCCCATACCCATCTGCGTGGAGATGATCTGCCCCGCAATCACGAAGATATGGAAGAACAATTGCAGCGACAGCCCCATCCCGGCACCGATGATGATCTGCTCGCCGATCAGCAATAACGCACTCAGATCAAGCGCCTCGACCGGCGGCATGGCGGGCAACGCTGGCGCGACCACTACAGTGATTGCAACCGCCAGGTACAAACGCACTCGGCGTGGCACCAGCGTGGTACCGATGATAGGCATGGTCATCAGCAACGCGATGATCCGGAACATCGGCAGCATGAAAGCCGCAACCCAGGTACTGATCTGGGTATCGGTCAGCGCGAGCATCGGCTGCATGCGGCTAGCCGATCAGCGTCGGAATACTGGTGTACAGCGTCAGCATGTATTCCATGAAGATTTTCAGCAGCCAGGGGCCGATGGCGATCAGGGTTACCAGCATCACCAGCAGGCGAGGCAGAAAGCTCAAGGTCTGTTCGTTGATCTGGGTTGCGGCCTGAAACATGGCCACCAGCAGACCGCATAACAGGCTGGGCACGACAAGAATGGCGACCAGTACCGTGGTAAGCCACAGCGCTTCGCGGAACAGGTCAACAGCTACTTCCGGCGTCATCGGGCAGACTCCTCAGTGAAACGGCTCATACGCCACCAAAACTGCCAGCCAGGGTGCCGACAATCAACGCCCAGCCATCCACCAGCACAAACAGCATGATCTTGAACGGCAGGGAAATGATCAGCGGCGACAGCATCATCATACCCATGGCCATCAGCACACTGGCGACCACCAGATCGATGATCAGGAACGGAATGAAGATCATGAAGCCGATCTGAAACGCTGTCTTGAGCTCGGAAATCACGAATGCCGGAACCAGAATGGTCAGCGGCGCGGCATCCGGGGTCGGAATGTCGGTACGCTTTGACAGGCGCATGAACAGCTCAAGGTCGCTGGTACGGGTCTGCGCCAGCATGAAATCCTTGATCGGCACCTGCGCCTTGGCGACCGCATCCTGCGCCGAAAGCTTCTCGGCCAGATAAGGCTGCAAGGCGTCCTGATTCACCCGGTCAAATACCGGCGCCATGATGAACATGGTCAGAAACAGCGCCATGCCGGTCAGGATCTGGTTCGACGGCGTCTGCTGCAGGCCCAAGGCCTGACGCAGAATCGAAAAGACGATGATGATCCGGGTAAAACTGGTCATCAGCATGACAAACGCCGGGATAAAGCTCAGCGCGGTCATGATCAGCAGGATTTGCAGGCTGACCGAATATTCCTGCTGACCATCGGTGCTGTTGGACAGCGTGATCGCCGGTATCGACAGCGGATCAGCCGCCAGAACGGAAGGCGCCACCATGACCAGCAACAGCAGTATCAGGAAACGCAAGGCGCCCATTACTTCTTGTCCTTATCCTTGCCCATCAGCTCCATCAGACGCTGAGCGAACTCGGGCGTCGTCTGCTCGCGCACCGGCACGTGTACCGGCTCCTTGAGTACATGCAGGGGCGTGATTCGACCCGGCGTAATACCCAGCAATACCTGCTCAGTGCCAATTTGCACCAGCACTAGACGATCACGCGGCCCAAGGGCACGCGAACTCACCAGCTCGATGACCTGACTGTTGTTCGGACCGACGCGCTGTACCCGGCGCATCAGCCAGGCCAGCACGAAAATCAGGCCGACCACCAGGATCAGGCCGAACAGCAATTGCACCAACTGCCCGCCCATGCCCCCGGAAACGGTGCTGGCCACTTGCGCCGGGGCCGCCTGAACAGCGGGCTCGGCGGCCCAGGCCAGCGATGGCAGGGTCGACAGTACACTCAGCCAGCGCTTCATTCAGCGCAGCTTCTTGATGCGTTCGCTCGGGCTGATCACGTCAGTAAGACGGATGCCGAACTTCTCGTTGACCACCACCACCTCACCGTGAGCGATGAGCGTGCCATTGACCAGCACATCCAGTGGCTCGCCCGCCAGACGATCCAGCTCGATCACCGAGCCCTGGTTGAGCTGCAACAGGTTGCGAATGTTGATATCGGTGCTGCCCACTTCCATGGAGATCGATACCGGGATGTCCAGAATCACGTCCAGGTTCGGACCATCCAGGGTGACCGGGCCGGTGCTCTTCGGCATGCTGCCAAATTCTTCCATGGCCAGACGGCTACCCGAATTCCCGGCGTCCGCAGCCAGCAACGCGTCAATGTCCGCTTGCCCGCCGTCGCCGGCCTCGCCCAGTGCAGCAGCCCATTCATCGGCCAGTGCCTGATCTTCAGCAGACGTCATATCGTTTTCATCAGCCATCAGTTGTCCTCTGCACACAGTCTTTCAGTTACGCAAAATTTCCGACGTTGACCTGACAGGTCAACGTCGTGCTATGGGTTCGATTACTTGCAGGGCCATCTTGCCCTTGTGCGAGCCAAGCTTGACCTTGAATGAAGGCACGCCGTTGGCACGCAGGACCAGCGATTCACTCAACTCTACCGGAATCACATCGCCGGGACGCATGTGCAGAATGTCGCGCAATGGCAACTGACGCTGCGCAATGGTAGTCGTCAATGGCACGCTGACATCCAGCACGTCTTCCTTGAGCGCATTGACCCAGCGCTCGTCCTGATCGTCGAGGTCCGACTGGAAGCCGGCATCGAGCATTTCGCGGATTGGCTCGATCATCGAGTACGGCATGGTCACGTGCAGATCACCGCCACCGCCATCGAGTTCGATGTGGAACGTCGAGATCACCACTGCCTCGCTTGGCCCTACGATGTTGGCCATGGCCGGGTTCACTTCCGAATTGATGTACTCGAAATTGACTTCCATGATCGCCTGCCAGGCTTCCTTGAGGTCGATGAATGCCTGATCCAGCACCATGCGCACGACGCGCAATTCGGTTGGCGTGAACTCACGACCTTCGATCTTGGCGTGACGACCGTCGCCGCCGAAAAAGTTGTCCACCAGCTTGAAAACCAGCTTGGCGTCGAGAATGAACAGCGCTGTGCCGCGCAACGGCTTGATCTTGGCCAGGTTGAGGCTGGTCGGCACGTACAGCGAATGCACGTACTCGCCAAACTTCATGACCTGAACGCCGCCCACTGCCACATCCGCAGAGCGGCGCAGCAGGTTGAACATGCTGATACGAGTGTAACGGGCGAATCGCTCGTTGATCATTTCCAGGGTAGGCATGCGCCCCCGGACAATCCGGTCCTGGCTGGTCAGGTCATAACTTTTGACGCTACCCGGCTCGCCGGGGCCATCGGTCTGGACCATACCATCGTCAACACCATGCAACAGCGCGTCGATTTCGTCCTGGGAGAGCAGGTCTTGCACGGCCATGTGAAAATCCTACTGCAATACGAAATTAGTGAAGAGCAACTGTTCGATTACAGTCTTGCCGAGTTCTTTCTGTGCGACTTCCTGAATGCTTGCGGTCGCTTTCTGACGCAGCATTTCCTGGCCGATCGGCGAAGCCAGCGATTCGAATGGAATCCCCGCGAAAAGCATGACCAGATTGTTGCGAATCAGTGGCATATGTACTTTCAGCGCCTCCATGTCCGCCGCATTGCGCCCGAGCATGGTGATACTGACCTGCATGTAACGCTGACGGCCATTGGCGTTGAAGTTGACCACAAACGCTGGTGTCATCGGCTCATAGACCGCCACCGGCTTGACGTTGGCCGCCGCTGCGGCTGCGGCCGGATCTACCTTGCTTTCGCTCTTGTGCATGAGGAACCAGGTAGCACCCACCGACAAACCCACCGCCAGCAACAGCGCCACAACGGCGATCATGATGAGCTTGAGTTTACCTTTGCCTTTGGGTGCGGGTTCTTTAACGTCTTCGCTCTGCGCCATGCCAATAATCCGTCACTATTCAAGAGTTTCTTCAATACGTGACAGAGGCTGAGCAAGTGTTATGCCAGAGTTGTACGGGAAGGGATGTTATTGGACACAACTGGCGACGCGCGCGGCCGCGCAGGCGTCATGACTCTCGCGCCAATGCGCCCTGTCGGCACGAGAATCAGCATCAAAAACAGGCTCACGCGTAATAATCGATCTCGCTGGTGCCAATCACGCGTGCGGCCGGCTGGCTGACGGGAATCGCAGCATCGATGCCTGCGACCTCATCGGACGTGTCACTGGAACCCATGCCGTTGCCACGGCCGCTGCGCTGCGCACGACTGGCTTGTTCCTGGGCCTGCTGCTGGGCCTGTTGTTGCGATTGATCGGATACGTTGACGTCCACCTGGCCGAGGCCTTGCTGAACGAACGACTCGCGCAGTTTCGACATCTGGTTTTCCAGCGCATCGCGCACGCCCAGGTGGGCGCTCATGAAGGTCACCTGAGTCTGCTGATCCGGTGCCATGTTGATGCGGATGTCCAGACGCCCGAGTTCAGCGGGCTCCAGCTTGATGTCGGCGCTCTTGAGGTTCTGGCTCGACAGGTACATCACGCGGTCGACGATGCCTTCGGTCCAGCCGCTTTGATGCATTGCCAAGGGCTGATTCATCAGCGGCCCAGCCGCGGGTGCTGCTGCCACACGGGCCGGTTGCGCTGCTTGGCTCAATGCCGCGAGACGATCGGCGAAGTTATCGACACGGGTATCACCCGTAGCGCTTTTGACTTCTTTGAGGCCTTCACCGATCAACCCGCTGAAGGACTTGTCGCTGCTTTCGGTGCTGCTGCCGTCCGAGGGAAGCTGCTCGCTCAAGGCCGACAGGTTATTGACTAAATTCTGTGTCGGATCAGCCTCTGCGTTCGACGGCGTCGCTTTGCTGGCAGCCTGGGCGTTCTGCGCAGCCAGCTGAGTCTTGGCAGTGGCATTTTCCAGCGCCAGTTGCACCGCATCCAGACCCGCCAGAGGATCAGCGTCGGGGTTGAAAGCCGCTTCGGCGACGACGGGGGCGGCTGGCGTGGCAGCCGTTGTGGCAAGCGCCACAACCGCAGGCGAAACCTTGGTTTCCGCACCCTGCGTTTTGACGGTTGGCGCAACGGGAGCCTGCACAGTCATTGCCTGAAGGGCTGGATCGAGTGCGGGATCAACCACCGCAGGGGCATCGGCCAGCGCCGCATCGGCAGCTGCCTTCGCGTCGTCCTGCGTGGAATCTGCGTTGGCTGCGTCATCGTCGGCAACAGCAGACTTGGCAGGCAAACCATTGCCGCTATCGGCAACAGTCGACTTGCTATCGGCAACAGTCGACTTGTCAGCGGCATTCGTTTGATCGTTTACCGGTTTGTCCTTGCCAGCGGCAACCTTGTCCTTGTCGGGCGCAGCCTTCTCGCGGCCGGGTTTGACCGGCGCATCATCGCGCGCCGGAACAGTGTCCCTGGCCTGCTTTGCATAGACGTTGGAAAAGCTGGAAGCCCCGTCCTTGCTGCTGTCGGCAGACTTGACCGAGTTGTTCGCCACACCGGACCGGGAGGTCGCAGCGGTGGTGGCCTGTAGAAGGGCGTTGGGGGCAAGGGGCATTTCGGTCTCCGCATGAGCAGCTGGTTATCTCAGTACCAGCAAAATGCAGGCCAACTCCGATAACGCACTCATCCATACTTGAAATGACCGTCAACTGACGAAAAACTGCCGCTCCGCATTGAACAGCCCGCGGATGGTCAGGTATTCACTGTCTATCTTGCCAACCAGCTCTGCCAGACCGGAGCGTTTTTGCTGACGAGCCAGATCCTCAAGCTCTCGGCACAGGTCCGAAAGGCGCAAGGCGCCCATATTGCTACTGCTGCCCTTGAAGCTGTGCGCGTTGAGGCTCAGCTCCTGTAAATCCAGGTCGCGGGTTTCAACCGCCAAGCGCAATTGCTCAACCCGCTGCTCGGAATCCTTCAGGAACACATCCAGCAAAGTCGGATATTCATCCTCCATGACTTCCTGCAATGCGTTCAACACGCTGTAATCCAGATGAATCGACACTTGCTCGCTCCTTGATCAAGATTTGAGGGGCTGTAGGGGTTCAGGCACGAACCGTTTTGCCGGTCCGCGATGAAACACAAGCAGCCACCAGCGCGGATTATGCCACTCCCGCCCATAAAAATTCCACGCAGGCGGTCCTGCCATCCGTGGACCATCGAGCCTCATGGCTCAATTCACACACCAACTGTAGCCCGCGACCGTAAAGATCGCCGCCTGCAGGCGTTTGCATTTTGGCCTGCTGCGCATTGAATCCATTACCGCTGTCCTCGACACTCAAGGTCAGACGCCCGCCCTGCCCTACCGGTTCGATCTGCAGGCTCATGCGGATGAAACCAGCTTCCAGGGCACTCAGACGTTCGGCCCGCTGCTGGTAATAGCGCGCAAAGCCTGGCGCATCATGCTTGAGTGTCGAGTCCAACCCTAGCACACCATGCTCCAGCGCATTGCTGTACAGCTCGCCCAGCACTATATGCAACGCCGCGCCCTGATTGCGCAAACCGTGTACTTCCAGCAACAGTTGCAGAATATAAGGCAGCGGATTGAAGCGTTTAAGGGTAGACGCACGAAATTCGAAACTGGCCGACCAGTCCAGCGGGCTGGAAGCGCCACTGTCCGAATAGGTCACGACCTGCGGGCTTCCGGGCGGCTCTTCCACCGCGCTGATTTCCAGCAGACTGACGTCGTCACGCGCCTTGCCGCCAAAATCGTTGAGCGCCTGGAGGATTTCCTGAATCAGCAACTGCGGCTCGCGATTGGCTGACAGGACATGACGCAATCGCTGTGCGCCGAACAGTTCGTCTTTACTGTCGCAGGTGTCGAGCACACCGTCGGACAACAGAAAAATCCGGTCTCCCGGCGCCAGCGGGTACACCTCGGTGCGGGTATCGAAGGCATCGACACTCAACACGCCCAGTGGCAGATGGCGCGAGGCCAGCGGCACATGTTCGCCCCCCGTGCCACGCAGCAGATAGCCGTCCGGCAGGCCGCCGCTCCAGACTTCGACCTGGCGCTGCTGGAGGTTGACGCACAGTAGCGTCGCGCAACAGAACATGTCGATCGGCAGAATGCGTTTGAGCTTGGCATTCATTTCCCGAACGATTTCCACCAGACCGTAACCTTTGGCGGTCATGCCATAAAACACTTCAGCCAGCGGCATTGCCCCCACGGCGGCCGGCAAACCATGGCCGGTAAAGTCCCCGAGCAGCACCTGCATGTGCCCGGCCGGGGTATAAGCCGCCAGCATCAGGTCACCGTTGAACAGCGCATAGGGGGATTGCAGGTAACGGATATTGCTCGCCCCGAGGCAGCCGGCATGCGCGACCTGGTCAAACACCGCCTTGGCAACGCGCTGCTCGTTGAGCAGATAGTCATGGTGCCTGGAAATCTGGTCGCGCTGCTCGCGGACGGTTTCGTGCAGCACACGCAGCCGGTTCATCGCGTTGATCTTGGCAGCCAGCACCAGCGGGTTGTAAGGCTTGGACATGAAGTCGTCGCCACCGGCATCCAGGCAACGCGCCAGCGCTTCGCCTTCGGTGAGCGAGGTCAGAAAAATGATCGGCACCAGCGACTCGCCGGTCATTGCCTTGATGCGCCGCGCCGCCTCGAAACCGTCCATGCCCGGCATCATGGCGTCCATCAGGATCAACTGCGGTCGTTCAGAGGTGAAGATCGCCACGGCTTCGACGCCATTCCCAGCGCTCAGCACCCGGTGACCCTGACGGGCAACAATGGTCGACAACAGCAGACGGTCGCTGGCGCTGTCATCAGCGATCAGGATGCACAGCTTCTTCGCAGGCGACTGCAAAACGTCAGCTCAGTTGAAACAGCTGCGAGAAATTGGAGATCGTGAGGATCGTACGAACATCGGACGTGCAGTTGATCAAACGTACCTTTGATTTATCACCGCCAGCATGATCGCGCAGCAGCAACAACATGCCCAATGCAGAGCTGTCCAGATAATGGGTACCGCGCAGGTCGACGACGTAATCCAGATCCTGCGGATACTCCTCATAGGCCGCGCGAAAGCCCTGGTGAGCATCAAAATCAAAGCGTCCCTCGACGAAAAGGGTCAGTTGTCGACCATCTGCCGACAGTTCGGAAGTGATTATCATGGAAGCTCCGAGGTGGTTCATCACCGAGACAGTGTGAGCGTAGACCAGACCGAGAGATCGCCGGGATCTCATTCAGTCAAAAGTCAGAATGGGTTATGCCGTGGCAGACGCTGCGATAACTCATCCAGCAGCTTCTGCTCTCGTTTGTCCTCAAGCTTGCGTGCTTCGTCCATGTAGCGCTGCACCAGTTTGCGCAGGCCTTCGACCCTTGCGTAGCAGTCCTGCCAGGCGATGCGGGCCCTATCAAGATTGGCCGTGTGCCATTCGAGGCTTTTGTATTGCTGGGCAACCGCGACGTCGAGCTGGCTGAGAAAGCGCTGATAGCCCAGCAGCCATTGCCCGGACACCCCGGCGCTGCCGCGCTGCAACCATTGCTGTTGATAATCCTGGCGAAACTGGTCGAGTTCCTGAAGTTTGTTGTTGGCCAGGTTGACCTGCCCCTGAAAATGCCCGAGCCGCTGAGCCGCCGTTCGCTCGGCCGCTTCAGCCATTTCGACCACTGGCGCCAGACGCGCCGCTCGACTCTGGGCCATGGCCTATCAGCCGCCAGGTGCCGGGGCGAATATCGATGCCAGCGCTTCGCTACTGCCCTGCATGCTTTCGTTCTCGCGCAGGGCCTGACGCTGGTAGCGCACCAGTACCGGGTGCAGCGCGATCGCCATGTCGGTTTCGCGGTCGCCACCAGCCACGTAGGCACCAACGCTGATCAGGTCGCGGGTCTGCTGATAACGCGACCACAACTGCTTGAAATGTTGCGCCCGGGCCATGTGCTCGGGGCTGACCACGGCGGGCATGACCCGACTGATGGACGCTTCGATATCGATGGCCGGGTAATGCCCCTCTTCGGCCAGACGCCGGGACAGCACGATATGGCCGTCAAGCACGCCCCGTGCGGAGTCGGCAATCGGATCCTGCTGGTCATCGCCTTCCGAGAGCACCGTGTAAAACGCGGTGATCGAACCACCGCCCTTTTCCGCATTACCAGCGCGCTCGACCAGCTTTGGCAGGCGTGCGAACACTGACGGCGGATAGCCCTTGGTGGCGGGCGGTTCACCGATGGCCAGTGCGATTTCCCGCTGGGCCTGGGCGAAACGGGTCAGCGAATCCATCAGTAACAGGACATTCTTGCCCTTGTCGCGAAAATACTCGGCGATGCGTGTGCAATACATCGCCGCGCGCAAACGCATCAGCGGCGCGTCATCGGCTGGCGAGGCGACCACCACCGAACGTTTGAGGCCCTCTTCACCGAGAATATGCTCGATGAATTCTTTAACCTCACGGCCCCGCTCACCGATCAGCCCCACGACGATGATGTCCGCCTCGGTAAAGCGCGTCATCATGCCGAGCAGCACACTCTTGCCCACGCCCGTACCGGCGAACAGCCCGAGACGCTGGCCGCGGCCGACCGTCAATAAACCGTTGATGCAGCGAATGCCGACATCCAGTGGCTGGCTGATCGGGTCACGCTTGAGCGGGTTGATGGTCGGGCCGTCCATAGGCACCCAGTCTTCGGCCTTTATCGGTGAACGACCGTCCAGCGGCCGACCGGCACCGTCCAGAACGCGCCCCAGCATGCTCATGCCCATCGGCAGGCGGCCGGTATCGGCCAGCGGCACGACCCGCGCGCCAGGCGCAATACCGGCAACGCTGCCAACCGGCATCAGAAACACCTTGCCGCCGGAAAAACCCATCACTTCGGCTTCGACTTCCACCGGGTGATGACTGTCATCGTTGATAACCATGCAGCGACTGCCCATTGCCGCGCGCATGCCTTCGGCTTCGAGCGTCAGGCCGACCATGCGCAGCAGGCGCCCTTCCACAACTGGCTGGGCAGGCAGGCTTATCGACTCGGCGTAGGTGCCGAGACGTTTGCCGAAGCTGGTGCGATCAAGGCGCATCGAGGGTGTCCGCTTCGGATTCTGCCGCACTGGAAGCGCTGGCTGGCGAGGTTTCCAGATCGACACTCAGGTCCGCCGCCGCAGGATGAGTGACCTGCTCGTGCAACTGATCATGCATCTTGGAAATCGCCAGCGCGATGCGTGTTTCGACGCTGGCGTCGATACGACTGTGCTCGGTTTCAATCCGGCAACCGCCCGGCAACAGGTCTTCGTCTTCGACGATTTTCCACGCCTCCTCGTGACGTTCACGCATGGCCTTGACCAGCAGGAAGTCCTGAGGATTGATGAAGATTCGCAGATTCTGCGCGCCCATCGGCAACAGCTTCAGCGCATCGCGCAGCACGCTGGCGATCTGCCCGGAATCGGTGACCAGCTCGCGCTGAATCACCTTGCGTGCAATGTGCTCGACCAGATGGATAACGGCCTTTTCGATCTGAGTGTCCTGCTCGGCAATGGGCTCCAGCAGGTGCCCCATCAGTTGCTCAAGGCTGGCGATCTTCGCGGCAAGCGCGACTTCAGCCTCTTGTCGAACCTTGAGCTGGGTGCTGTGAAAGCCTTCTTTTTCACCCGTGGCGAAGCCTTCGTTCCAGGCCTCCTGACGAATGCTTTCCAGTTCTTCCAGGGTCAGTGGCTGAACTTCGTCCAGCGGCACCTCTTCCATCTCGGCCGGTTCATCGACAGGTTCCGGCTCGGGTTCAGGCTCGGGCTCCACATGCGGATCAAAGCTGGGCAACGCCCAGATATCGAGCGTCCCGGCGTCCTTGGCGCGAATCAGATCGCTGGCCAATTCTTTATTGGAAGTGGACATGAGTCAGCTGAATCCTTAGATCATTTCCTCGCCACCCTTGCCACCGAGTACGATCTCGCCGGCCTCGGCCATACGACGCGCGATGGTGAGGATTTCTTTCTGGGCGGTTTCCACATCGCTGACACGCACCGGACCCTTGGCTTCGAGGTCGTCGCGCAGCAGTTCGGCGGCACGCTTGGACATGTTCTTGAAGATTTTTTCCTTGATCGCCTCGTCCGAGCCTTTGAGCGCCAGCACCAGCACGTCCGAAGACACTTCGCGCAACAGCGCCTGGATACCGCGGTCGTCCACGTCGGAGAGGTTGTTGAAGACGAACATGAGGTCTTCGATCTGCACCGAAAGGTCTTCGTCGACCTCGCGGATCGAATCCATGAGCGCGCCTTCGATGGAGCTGTCGAGGAAGTTCATGATGTCGGCCGCACGCTTGATGCCACCCAAGGTGGTACGCGACGTGTTGGCGTTGCCAGAGAACTGCTTCTCGAGAATCTGGTTAAGCTCTTTGAGTGCCGCCGGTTGCACGGTGTTGAGCGACGAGACACGCAGGATGATGTCCAGGCGCACCTTGTGATCGAAATGCCCGAGCACTTCACCGGCTTGGTCGGCGTCCAGATACGCCACCACAATCGCCTGAATCTGCGGGTGTTCGAAACGGATAACGTCGGCAACCGCACGTGGCTCCATCCATTTGAGGCTGTCCAGACCGCTGGTATTGCCGCCCAGCAGAATCCGGTCGATCAGGCCGTTGGCCTTGTCTTCACCCAGTGCCTGAGTCAGCATTTTGCGGATATAACCATCCGAGCCGACGCCGAGGCTGGTCTGATCGCCGACGATGTCGACAAACTCGCTCATGACCTCTTCGACCTGCTCGCGATGCACGTTGCGCATCTGAGCCATGGCCACGCCCACCTTCTGGACTTCCTTGGGGCCCATGTGCCGGAGCACCTGAGCCGCATCGGTTTCGCCCAGCGAAAGTAACAGTCCAGCCGCTTTTTCAACTTTCGAGAGTTTGGCTACCATGGCTCGTTCATTCATCAGTGTTGATCCACTCTTTCACAACCTGAGCCACACGGCCAGGGTCCTCGGCTACCAGGCTTTTGATCGCGTTCAGCTGTGCGTCATAACCTTCGGTCGGGCTTGGCAGCAAGATGCTCTGCGGACCGCCCAGGCTTACGCGATCGTTGGACAACTCGCCGTCCAGACCGCCCATGCCACCGAGTTCGGCGTCGCCACCCCCGAACGCGGCCAGTTGTTGCTTGCTCTTGCCATTGGTGATGTTGTTCAGCACCGGACGCAGCACACCAAACACCAGGATCAGAATGAAGATCACCCCGACCGCCTGTTTCACGATGTCCCAGAACCACGGTTGCGAGTAAAAGGACGCTTCAGGCAACACTTCGGCACGTTCGCTGGAGAACGGCACGTTGATCACACTGACACTGTCACCCCGGCTGGCATCGAAGCCGACCGCGTCCTGCACCAGGCGGGTAAAGCGGGCCAGGTCCGTAGCACTCCACGGCGCACGGCTGACTTCGCCGTTGGCGGCATTGGTCTTGACCATGTCATCGACTACCACGGCAACCGACAGACGCGTCAAACGACCCTGCTGTTGCTTGGTGTGACTGATCGAGCGATCCAGTTCAAAGTTCTTGGTCGACTGCACACGTTTGTCAGCCGGGAATGGCGCCAATGCTGGCTGACCGGTAGCCGGGTCCATGATCTGCTGACCGTTGGCATCGAGCAGCGGCTGGCCTGGAGCGATGGGTCCGGCAGCACCGGCAGCGCCACCACCAGCAGTCTGCGGAGCGGTCGCCGGACCTGGTGGCTGATTGCTCAGCGCACCCGGAACGCCACCCGAGCTTGAACTGCTGGAGCGTTGTTCATTGACCGATTGCTCGCTGCGCAAGGCTGGTTGATCAGGGTTGAAGCTTTCAGCTGTCGACTCGACGGCACTGAAATCAACCACTGCCGAGACTTCCGCCTTGTAGCGGTCATTGCCCAGGATCGGTTGCAAAATGTTCTGCACACGCTGGGTCAGCATGCCTTCCATGCGACGGCTGTAATCAAACTGCTTGCCCGCCATTGTCAGCTCGGAGTTTTCCGCCTGATCAGACAGCAGCGTGCCCTTCTGGTCCACGACGGTAATCTGCGACTTGCTCAATTCGGGAACGCTGGTGGCCACCAGGTTGATAATGGCCAGCACCTGGCTCGGCTCCAGCGAGCGACCGGCGTACAGCTCGACCAGTACCGAAGCGCTTGGCTTGCGATCATCACGGACAAACACCGAGCTCTTCGGAATCGCCAGGTGTACACGAGCACCCTTGACGTTATTGAGGGCCGAGATGGTCCGTGCCAGTTCGCCTTCCAGCCCGCGACGATAGCGCGTGGCTTCCATGAACTGGCTGGTTCCCAGGCCCTGATCCTTGTCGAGGATCTCGAAACCGATGTTGGCGTCGTTCTGTACCACGCCCGCCTGAGCCAGCTGAATACGCGCACGCTGCACGTCATCAGACTTGACCAGCAGGGCACCGGAGTTGGGTTCGACGGTGTAATTGATGTTCGCCGCAGTCAGGGTGTCCATGATCTGCTTGCTGTCCATACCGGCCAGACTGCCATAGAGCGGACGATAGTCCGGCTGCTGGGACCAGAGCACCACGGCAAAGCCGATGGCCACGCTCGCGGCCAGACCGACCATAAGGCCGACCTGACGCAGCATGGTCATTTCGGAAAGATTTTCCAGAAAAGACAAACCGAATAACGGTTTCTTATCGGAAGCGCCCGCTCTTGCAGGAACGGGATCGGCTGTTGCTTCGGCCATGACTCAGTACGTCCCTTAAACCGGCATCTGCATGATGTCTTGATACGCTTGAACCAGTTTGTTACGAACCTGGGTCAACGCCTGAAAAGACACACTGGCTTTCTGCGACGAAATCATGACGTCAGTCAGATCAATACCACTCTTGCCAACTTCGAATGCACTGGCCAACTGACTGGATGCCTGCTGGGTCTGCGCGACCTTGTTGACGGCCTGACCAAGCATGTCGGCAAAGCTGCTGGCTCCGGCTTCCTGCGGGCCGGACACGGGCTTGGGGGCAGACATTGCATCCATCTGCATGGCCCGCATATCCAACATCAAGCGATTAAATTCAACACCTTGGCTCATGGACGTTTCTCTCGTAAGGCCCGCAAATTTTTGACACTGATTCAGCGGATACAGAAGACATAGCAACAACGGTGCCAGCTAGGTGGCGGCCAGTTGCCACACCCCTGCGAACGCCATGCTGTTCGTCATGAAACCGCTCTGCAACAAGCTGTTGCCCCGGCCCACGTATATGCAGGAGCTGTATCGATAACGCAGAAATTAAGTACCCGGACGATCATTACCCGCTTGATGACCGGGTCAGGTGGCGAACAGATAGCCTTCTACATCCATGCCTGCATCACGCATCTGGGCCAGCTTGTAGCGCAATGTACGCGGGCTGATACCCAATCGTTCGGCGGCCTCCTTGCGACGCCCGCGCTCGGCACGCAAGGTGTCGATGATCATCTGAAACTCCCTGCGCTTGAGGTCATCACCCAGTGCGCCGGCTGACTCCGCGCCAGCACTGCCCCCCGGATTGTCCACTGCCGACATGACAGACAGCGCGGGTGCAGCCGCTATTGTCACGGTCGGTGCCAGATTGGCGACCGCCCCGGCGAGGCAGAAATCCTGCGCCTGAATAACGCCACCCTGCTGCAGGATCAAAGCCCGCTGCACGGCGTTGTCCAGCTCGCGCACATTGCCAGGCCAGGCGTAGCTGATCAGACATTCCTGCGCCTCGGCAGACAAGCGCACCGGCGCGTGCTTCATTTTATTGACATGCTTGGCCAGCAGCCGCTCGGCCAACGGCAGAATATCGGCAGTCCTTTGACGCAATGCCTGCCATGCCAGCGGAAACACCGACAGGCGATAAAACAGATCTTCACGAAAGCGCCCCGCCGCCACTTCACCCGCCAGATCGCGGTTGGTGGTGGCGACCACGCGTATATCCAGAATGATCGGCTTGCGCGCGCCGACGCGCTCAACCTCGCGCTCCTGCAATACGCGCAGCAGCTTGGCCTGAAGCCCCATGGGCATTTCGGATATTTCATCGAGCAGGATCGTGCCGCCTTCAGCCTGTTCGAACTTGCCCGCCTGCGCCGCAATGGCACCGGTGAAGGAGCCCTTCTCATGACCGAACAGGGTTGCCTCAAGCATGTTGTCCGGAATCGCCGCGCAATTGATCGCGATGAACGGTTTGTCGGCGCGAGGCGAATTCTGGTGAATAAATCGCGCCAGTACCTCTTTGCCGGTCCCGGACTCGCCGGAAATCAGCACCGTGGAATCACTCTTGGCCACGCGGCTGGCAAGGTTGAGCAGCTGGATGCTGGCAGGTTCGACCGCAATCGGCCCTTCACTGTCGGCAGGCCCGAGGCGACCCAGCGCATGCCGTGCAACCAGCGTGATCAGCGCCTTGGGCTCGAACGGTTTGACCAGATAGTCGGCCGCCCCCTGACGCATCGCATCCACCGCACGCTCGACCGCACCGTGCGCCGTCATCAGTAACACCGGCAGTTGCGGGTGCCGGCTGCGCAGCAGGCTCAACAATTGATGACCATCCATGCCCGGCATGTTGACGTCACTGATCACCAGGCTGAACGGCTGCGCGTCGGCAGCGACCAGCGCCTCCTCGGCAGAGCCGACGGCCTGGTAGCCGTACCCTGCCAGCTCAAGCGTTTCGCCCAGTGCTTCGCGCAGTGAACGGTCGTCCTCGACCAGCAGCACCTTGATCGACATCATTCGTTACCCGCAGGACTGGCTGCAGGAATCAACGGCAGACTGACAATCGCGCACGTGCCGCGACCGACATGAGACCGATAATGCACGCCGCCCTGATGCGCTCGCGACACCGCAGTGACCACCGCCAGGCCCAGCCCGGTGCCGGTAGTCTTGGTGGTGAAGAACGGCTCACCGATACGCGCCAGTGCAGCCTTGTCCATACCGCTACCGTTATCGCTGAACGCTATGCGCAGCGTGTTGCCACGGCTGTAGGCATGCACTTTCAACAGGGTCCGGCCAGCACTGGCCTGGACCGCATTTTCAATCAGGTTAAGCAGCGCGCCGACCAGCGTGTCGCGATTGCACAGCAACTCGCCGTCGATGCTGTCGCACTGCCAACGCACGGCAACGCCTTGTAAATGAGTGGCGGCTGCGTTTTGCAAGGCCTGGAACACCGCGCCAGGTGTCAGGCGGTCGGTCAATGGCAGTTCGCCGCGGGCAAACACCAGCATGTCGCGTACCTGATGCTCAAGCTCGTGCAAACGGTCTTTGAGCCGCCCGGCAAAGCGCTGCTGGGTTTCCACCGGCAGCTCCTGCTCGGCCAGATGGCTGGCATAGATCATTGCCGCTGACAGCGGCGTGCGAATCTGATGCGCCAGAGAAGCGACCATTCGGCCCAGCGACGACAAGCGCTCGTGACGCGCCAGTTGCTCTTGCAAACGACGGGTTTCAGTCAGGTCATTGAGCAGGACCAGTTGCCCCGGCTCGGCATCCAGCGAACGTGTGGCAATGGAAAGCCTGCGGCCGTCCTTCAGGGACACTTCGTGACCGTCGTCTTCACGGGGTGCGAAACAACGGCTGATCACGTGGCGCCAGAGCATGCCCAGCAGCGGCTGCCCGAGCAGGTCGATGGCCGCCGGGTTGGCCTCACGGACCACGCCCATGCCGTCGATGACAATCACGCCACCCGGCAGCAGGTCGAGCAGATTCTGCAAGCGATTGGCCAGACGCTCTTTTTCCGCCAACTCTTGCAGGCGCTGGGCGCCGGCATGGGCCAACTCGCCCTTCAGTTCGGTGACACGCGCCTCCAGCACTCCGTAGGAGTCAGTGAGTTGCGCCGACATCTGGTTGAATAGCGAGAACGCTTGCTCAAGCCCCTGACGACTTTCCAGCTCCGGGGAATAAGGAGCTTGAATAAAGGGGGCGGAAGTCAGTTGGGCGGCCTGGGACATAGTTCTGCTCTCTTGTGGCGGACCGTCAGTAAACGGTGTGTTAAGAGAGACTTAGCAATCCTCGTGCCGAAAAAAAACCCCTGAAAATTCAGAGGCTTGGTTTTAGGCACTTAAAACTGGCGTCAATCCTCCGCCTGTTCGTCACCTTCACGACGGCTCATGCCGTACTTGCGCATCTTCTCCACCAGCGTGGTGCGACGAATGCGCAAGCGCTCGGCGGCACGGGCAACAATGCCATTGGCATCATCCAGCGCCTGCTGAATCAGACCCTGCTCAAGCCCGCCGAGGTAGTCCTTGAGGTCCAGCCCTTCAGGCGGCAGCAAGGCACCGGAAGCGAAGTTCGGCGTGTGGTTATTGATGGCCACGCGCTCTTCGATATCGCTGCGCAGGCTGTCGACCATCTGCTCGTCTTCATCATCGACGTAGCGAAACTTCTTCGGCAACTCCGCCACACCGATCACGCCATACGGATGCATAATCGCCATGCGCTCGACCAGGTTGGCCAGCTCACGAACGTTACCCGGCCAGGCATGACGACACAGCGACATGATCGCTGCCGAATTGAATCGGATCGAGCCGCGCTTTTCGTGCTCCATGCGCGAGATAAGCTCGTTCATCAACAGCGGAATGTCTTCGACACGCTCGCGTAACGGGGCCATTTCGATCGGGAACACATTCAGACGGTAATAAAGGTCTTCACGGAAGCTGCCGATCTCGATCATGTTTTCGAGATTCTTGTGTGTCGCGGCAATGATGCGCACGTCGATGCTCTGGGTCTTGTTGCTGCCAACACGCTCGAACGAACGCTCCTGCAGCACGCGCAACAATTTGACCTGCATCGGCAACGGCATGTCGCCGATTTCATCGAGAAACAGCGTACCGCCGTTGGCGAGCTCGAAACGCCCGGCACGGCTGGTGATCGCACCAGTGAATGCGCCTTTTTCATGGCCGAACAGTTCGCTCTCAAGCAGCTCGGCCGGAATCGCACCGCAGTTCACCGGTACGAAAGGAGCATCGCGACGTTTGGAGTGATAGTGCAGGTTGCGGGCAACCACTTCCTTGCCAGTGCCTGATTCGCCAAGAATCAGCACGCTGGCGTCAGTGTCGGCAACCTGCTGCATCATTTGTCGTACATGCTGAATGGCGCGGCTAGTGCCGACCAGACTGCGGAAAAGATTCGGTTCGCGGTGACGACCGCGCTCACGGGCCTGATCGTACATTTCACGATAGACCTGGGCACGGTGCAGGGAGTCGAGCAGCTTGCTGTAGCTAGGCGGCATTTCCAGCACGGAAAGCACACGGCGGCGCGAGTCCTCCGGCAATTCCACGGCAGAATTTTCGCTCATCATCAGTACGGGAAGGAACTCATCCCATGCGGCGATGGTCTTAAGCAGCCCTTGCAGTGTGCCCGGTGCGCTGACGCTGCCTAGCAGTACGCACAGCACCTCCCGCGTAGAGGCCAAAGAGCCGACCGCCTGCTGCCAGTCCTGGCTTGAGCAGGACAGGTTTTCTTCGCCAAGGAAATTAAGGATGACCGCCAGATCCCGGCGGCGCTGGCTATCGTCATCGATTAGCAGAATCTTGATTTCACGCCACATGCAATAGCAACTTCCCTAGTCAACTCAATGCCCACAAATTGGGACAACTTGGCAATCTCAGCAGATATAGACCTTGAGACGCCAGAAAATGGCAAACATCACTAGTTAAGTCAAAAAAACGAACACAGTCAAATTTATGGCGAAAATCTCGTCCGACAATAAAATGACAATTAAACGTTAACCGAACAGATGGTATACCTTCGTCGCATTTTTGGCATTCTGGATTTGCGTCATTTCATCGACAACGGCTTGACGCTCGCCGGTTGCAACATCAATTAATTGTCTGTAAACGCCAAGCAACTCTTCGAGGTTGCTGCGTAATGCCGGTTCGTCGGCAGGTGGCTCGCCCACAGCCGCGTCGACACACTCACGACAGGCCAGATCAAGCTTGCCGATCGCCTCCCAGTCGCGCTCGGCCAGTGCACCTACCAAGGCTTCACGAGTTTCTTCGATACGCTTGAGCGCAGCACTCATTTTTATTCTCCTCGAAAGCAGCAGATTATTGCAGGGTGCCGATCGCGTCCCAGCCTTCCTTGACAGTGATCAGCAGGCCTGAGACCTCATCAAGAATCTTCTGATCGTTACGGGCACTGGCCTCGGCCAGGCGCGCCATCATGTAGTGATAGAGGCTGTCCTGCCTGACCAGGCTTTCGCTGGGCGTGCCCTCAAGGTTCAGCCCTTCGCGCAACCCGCCGACAATGCCGATGGCCTTGCTGATAAACACACCCTTGTTGGCGAAGTCGTTGCGCGCCATTGCGCCTTTGGCCTGAGCGATGCGGTCGAGGCCACCCTCCATCAGCATCTGCACCAGACGATGAGGGCTGGCTTCCGAAGCCTGAGCCTGGGCGCCGATTTTTTGATACTGCCGCAACGCTAACATCGGATTCATAATGACCTCGAGACGCACTCAGAATGTTTGATACTCAGGCTATCGACGTACAGCGCCTAAACTTTAGCCCAAAAGCAAGAACCCGACGCAGGGTCGGGTTCTTGGCACTTCGGTAAAAAAGCTTACGAAGCGTTTTTCTGAGCGTTCATCGCCTCGAAGATCGACGTGATGCTACTGCTCGACGCTCTGAGCTGGCCAACCAGCAGATCCATCTTGTTGTACTTCGCCTTCAACACGTCAGTCAACGAGGTGATACGCAGGTCCAGCGCTTCCTGATCCTTGGCCAGCCTTGCGTTCACCTTGTTCAGACTGGTCGTCTTGGTGGCCAGAATGCCGTCGGCCTTGGTGTAAGGTTCGAGCGCTTTACTCATGCGTGCGACCAAACCGCCATCCACAAGCGTACCGTCAGCTTTTTTGGCACCAGTGCCGTTAAACAACGCCTGGATCTGCCCGCCGAGTTTTTTGTCAACAAGTGCCGAGGTTAACTGGACTGTATCCAGTGAGAGCTTGCCGTCGGCTTGCTGCGTCTTGATCCCCAACTGTGAGAGAGAGCCGAGACCGGAATTCGATGTGGCGGTAGCAATCTGGTCACGCACCGCTGCCAGCAAGCCACGCGGAGTAGCGTCGCCGGTCAGGGACGCAGGGGTAAATTTACCGTCGGTACCGACAGAGCCCTTGGTCAAAGTACTGACCAGCGTGACCAAGGTATTGTAAGAGTCGACGAAAGACTGCAGCGAAGTCTTCAAGCCTTCGGTATTTGTGGCGACCGTGATAGTGGTCGTTGACGCAGCAGTTACACTGGGCGCGATCAGATCAAATGAAAGACCGGAAATGGCGGTACTCACAGTGTTCGTCTTACTGGTCAGACTCAGACCATCAATAGAGAACACTGCATCCTTGGCCACATCGATAATCGCTCCCGCACCAGGAATCGGGTTACCACTTGCGTCGGTCGCCGTGCTGGTGTCCTTCATCAGCTTGGTACCGTCAATGTTCAACGCTTCCTGACCAGCTGCGCCCTTGACAGAGATATCACTGCCAGCGCCCGTGGTGGTCGAACTGAACACCAGCCTTGAACCGTTGTTGTCATTGATGATGTTGGCAGTAATACCCTTGCCCTGCAGCGACGAGTTGATCTGGTCGCGCACCTCTTGCAGGGTGGAAGTCTGACCAATCACGACCTTCTGGGTAGTGCCATTCTGAGTGATTTCCAGAGTACCACTCGGAATGGCACTGGCTTGCGTCGAATTAAGCGCAGCTGTGGAGACCTTCGAAGCAGAAGCCAGATTAGTGACGTTAATGGCATAGGTGCCATTGACGGCCGTGTTACTCGCCGTGGCCTTGACCATCGTTTCGTTGGATGACGTCGCGGCGAAGCCCTGAAACGCAGGCGTGCTGCTACTGAGCGTATCCAGAGTCTTCTGGAACGCAGCCAAGGCGGACGTCAGCTGACTGACACCTGACAGCGACGCTTTGGTGGCAGATGTCTGCTGGTCAATCTGGGTCTGTTTCGGCGCTCTTTCAGCCGCCACCAGCCCTTCGACAATTGCAGTGATTTGCAGACCTGAACCCAGGCCCGTGGTAGGTACAATCGGACTTGCCATGGTGCCTCTCCCTTCAAAAATGTCGCGGGCCGCACTGCCTTTTCAAAAGGCTCGTAACCCGACAACAAATACCGTACCGGCGATCAGGCCTTGGCGCGGAACAACAAACTGTTCGCGTCACTCAGGCTATCGGCCAGTTTCAGGATTTCTGCATTGGGAATCTGTCTGACTACTTCACCGGAGTCGCTTGCAATCACCTTGACGATGACTTTGCCAGAGTCTTCGTCGATAGAAAACTCAAGATTACGATTCACCGTATGAAAGAATTTCTGGATATCCTCGGCGGCCGCCTTGACCTTGGCGTCGTCCGGAAAACCTTCTTTATCCTTAGGCAGATCAGAACCTTTACTTTCCGCCGTGGCAGCAACACGCTCTACGGGCCGGGCATCGGCAGGCTTATCGACCGACGGGTCGGCCACAGCGGCCTGACCTGCCGGTTGAACGGCCGGATAAGACAAGGTCAACTTCACACTCATATCCATGACCATCACCTCTGAAAGTAAAAAGCGAGAGAGCACTGTTAAGCACTCCCCCGCTAAAACTCAAGCCGATATTACTGAAGCAGTTTCAGTACAGCGGATGGCAGCTGGTTAGCCTGCGCCAGAACAGAGGTGGAAGCCTGTTGCAGAGTCTGTTGCTTGGTCAACTGTGCAGTTTCAGCAGCGAAGTCGGTATCTTCGATACGGCTCAGTGCCTGACTGGCGTTGGCGTTGATGTTCTGCAGGTTGGAGATGGTGCTGGTCAAACGGTTTTGTACAGCACCCAGATCGGAACGGGTGTTGTTGATCGTCGACAGAGCCGAGTCGATCGCAGCGATGGCGGCGGAGAAGTTGGTCTCTGCAGCGGCACTGTCGGAACCGACGATGGTGATTGCCGAACCTACACCCATAGTGTTTGCGTCAAAGCTGGCGCTCAGAGTGACAGAAATCTGGTTCGCAGCGCCAGAGTCTGCACCCACCTGGAAAGTCATGGTGCTGGCCGAACCGTCGAGCAGCTTCTTGCCGTTAAGGTTAGTACTATCAGCGATACGGGTTATTTCCAGGCTCATCTGCGCGAATTCTTTGTTCAGCGCATCACGACCTTCCGGACTGTTACTGTCGTTTCGCGACTGAACAGCCAGTTCACGCATACGCTGCAGAATGCTGACCGACTCTTGCAGTGCACCTTCAGTGGTCTGCACGATCGAGATACCGTCGTTGGCGTTTTTCATCGCCACTGTCTGGCCGCGGATCTGCGAGGTGATCTTGGTTTGCGTTACGCTGCCACCAGCATCATCCGAGGCGGTGTTGATTTTCTTACCGGTGGACAGACGTTCCATCGATTTCGACAGTGCGTCAGAAGCTCGGCCCAGGTTCTTCTGGACGTTCAACGATGTTACGTTGGTGTTTACTGTTAAAGCCATGATGAATTCCTCGGTGGTTTGGTACTACGTGGCTTCCGGCCCCTGCAAGCTGCCGGGTGTGCCTAGAGAACCTTCGTAATAGTTATCGTCGCAATGGCAGGTTGCTTGAGTGTTTTTTTTAAATATTTTGCCATCACACGGCCACCCCTTATAGAACAAGGGATTGGGGCATAATCACGCGACTGGAAAGAGAGAAATTCATCAACAACAGGAAGTGGGGTCAAGCGAGGGTGTCGCATAGCGAAGTGCAAAGTGTGACGTGGATCACTGTTTAATTTAAAAGCGCCTGGAGAATAAATCCACAGGCGCTCTTAGTCAGGCTGTATTAACTCAGCCTTTATAGATAATGGCAGACCCCCAGGACAGCCCCACACCAAAACCGCTCAAGGCAACCCGCTTCCACGAAGAGCCCAGTACGTGTTTTTCAATCAGCAACGGAATGCTGGACGACACGGTATTGCCGGTCTCGACCATGTCCTTGAGAAACTTCTCGGGTTTGTCTTCGAAGCGGCGCGCAACGGCGTCGACGATGGCGGCACTGCCCTGGTGAATACAGAAGGCATCAATATCGTCAGGCGTCAGGTCTGACTCGGCCAACAGCTCATGCAGATGCGCAGGGACTTTCAGCAGTGCAAAATTGAATACCTGACGGCCGTTCATGAAAAACACGCCGTTGCTGACCTTGAGGTGCGGTGCGCCGGAACCGTCGGTGCCGAACTTCGCCTTGCCCAATTGCCAGTCGGCGTCCTCGCCCATCCATGTGGCAGTAGCTGCGTCACCGAACAGCATGGTGGTGTTGCGGTCTTCCGGGTCGACAATTTTCGAATACGGATCGGCGGTGATCAGCAGCCCATTCTTAAGGCCTGCTGCCTCCATGAAGCCCTTGATCGCATAGATACCGTATACATAGCCGGAGCAGCCCAGCGAAATATCAAACGCAGCAACGTTGGTAGACAGGCCAAGCTTGTCCTGGACGATGGCAGCGGTATGCGGCAAGCCTTCCTCGTCACCGTTCTGGGTGACGACGATCAGCACATCAATACTTTCGCGCTTGAGCTGCGGGTTGTTGGCAAACAGCGTATTGGCCGCTTCAACACACAGATCCGAGGTTTCCTGGCCAGCGTCTTTGCGCGGCAGGAACGTGGAGCCAATTTTCCCAAGGATGAATTCTTCATCCTTGCCGAACCTGGCGCCTTGAGCGTAGTTATCAACGCCTGCAACAGGCACGTAACTCGCTATGCTTTTAATGCCAATCATCATGGCTTCCCGATGAGTAAACAGGTCATTTTCCGTCCTGACAAAAATCAGGGCGCTACCGAATAGAGGTGATTTACAGACATTTTCAGGGCGCTTGGCACGTTAAAGCAAGTCAGGCGCATGTCGCTCTCTGTAACACAATACAGTGAAGATGCACGTTATGACCCGCAGGTCACTCCCGTTTGCATGCTTTGCGATAATTTGCGGCGTGGAAAAGCGCACTGGAGCCAGCCATTCAGCCCGCTGCGCAGAGATTTTAAAAGCAGCGAACCGGCCGCGATGCGACCGGTTTTACGGATGCTGGCGACTCAAACAGCCAGGGTGAAACCCCGACCATTGAGATCGAGATTAGCGTTGTAGGCTTCATCCTGCGCGAATTGCGCAGACCATTTGTCCATCAGCGCGGTACGCGCCTGCTCGGAAACCTTTACCACACCGGAATGCACCACCTGAACATGCGGGGTCCACACGGTCAGGTAACCAGCCTGTGCAGCCTTGAGACACAGGTCCACGTCACCCAGCGCTTCGGCGAAGGCCTCCTCGTCCAGCCCGCCGATTGCGTCATACAGCTCCTTGGCAATCATCAGGCACGCCGATGACACGGCAGAGTAATTCTGCTCGACCACCAGGCGCTGCATATAACCGGTAGAGGTCTTCGGCTCGCCGACAAAGCCAGAGCCCACGCCGCCATTGAGGCCCAGAATCAGCCCGGCCTGAGTCACCGCGCCTTCACCATCAACAAGCTTGACGCCGACCACGCCCACTTCCGGACGTTGCGCCTGGTTGAGCAGGGATTCGATCCAGCCGACATTGACGATCTGGCTTTGCGCATCCACCAAGACAAGGTATTCGCCAGTGGCTTCCTGACTGATCAGATTACACAAAGCCCCCGAACTCATGCGCTGCTCGGCGCGGAACACACGCACGCGACCCGAAACCTGTTCCTGTCTGTCGAGCCAGGTCGACAGTTCGGCTGACGTACTGGCGTTGTCGCCGATCAGTACTTCGTAACGCTGATAGCGGGTGCGTTGCAGGATACTTTGCAGGCAGCGTTGCAGCTCCGGCAGGTTGTCCTGACTGTGCAGCAGAATCGAGACCTGCGGCCGATGGGTGTGGCGGTAATCGATCTTGTAAGTGCCGGGCTGTACCGAAGTGACTTCAGCCTGATAACCCCGCTTGCCAAGATGGCGCTTGAGCGCTCTCTGTTCGTCGGGATTGTCTTCCAGCGCAGGCGCATCACACATCAGCAGCGGCTCGCTCAAGTGGGCCAGGCCGCTCATGCCGCCCAGCTCGATCAAGCGCAGCAACAGATCGAATTCGAGCGCCTTGGGTAATTCACGCGAATAGCCGCCCGCCTCCACCAGCACATCGCGGCGGATCAGCCAATGGCGCGCCATCAGAGCGGGCAGACTTTGCAACAGGTCCAAGTTGAAACCAGGGCGGAACACTGGGGCCAGAGTGCCGTTGGATTGACGCTGAATCTCGTCGACCGCCACCGCACGGCACTCAGCCGCGTCAACCAGCTCGGCACTGGCCAGCAACAGGCCGCTGCGGGTGAACTCTTCACCGGCCTGGGCCAGCATCAGCCAGTCGCTGGGGGACTGCTTGATGATCTGGTTGATCTTGTCGACGTAATTGCTTTCAGTGACCTTCACGAAATGCAGGGTGTTGTGCAGTGTGGTGACTGCCGGTAACTCTCCCGTCGTGAAAACCACCACTTTGAACGCCTTATAATAGCTGTTGATCAGGCTGTCGAACGTTGCCTGGAGCTTCATCATGTCTGCGTCCAGGTCCAGCAGCAAAATACCGATCTGCGAGCCGGTCGGTGCACTGGCGAGCTTTTCGGTGATCTGCTTGACGGCGTCGGGGGTCGGATTACGCGCATCGAGCCAGTTGAGCAGTCGGCCAGAGGCCATGCCGTCGAGCAGCCGGCCGTTGTCGAAACCGGATGCGGCCTGCAGACGCTGGCCCCAGGCAGAAACAAGCGCAAGCTGCTCTTCGCTGTGTTTGTCGTCTTTGCTAGCGAGCAATTCCGTGGCGAGGCTCTGCACCACACCCAGATTGAACGCGTAGGTTTCGTAGGCCTGCCACAGACGGCTGAGTCTGGTTTCAGCATCCGGATTGCTTTGCTCACGCAGCAACTCGGCTTGCTTGAGCAGAGCCGCTTCAAGCGCCTCCATCTGCAAGCGGCCTGCCGGCATGACATGAATCAGGAGTTCGATGCGGGCCAGTTCGTCGAACAGCGGCTGGTTGTAAAACGGCAATTCGACGAACTGCCGAGGCTCGAACAACGCGTCCGACTGCTCAAGGGCAACGTTCCAGACCGCACTGATGAGTTTTTCATCAGCCTGAAACCCCTCAGTCTTGAGACGTTCCGCCATGGCGGCGAGCCCGGCCAAGATGTTCTGTACGCCCTGCGTACCGGCGAAGCCCGATTCGTCGCCCAACACCGAAACCAGTCGTTTGGCAAATGCCTCTCGGGTCGCCTTGGCTTTGGGATCGACATGCCTGACCGCAGCGACGATGCCCGCGCCATGGCGCATCTCTGCTTCCTTGCCCGGCGTGAAATGCAGGGCATACGGAATCGGCAGAATGCGCAGGCGAGCAGCCGCCGCCAGATAACTCATGTAACCGATTTCCTGCCAATGCAACTCGGTGCCTTCGGTAACCGAAGCGAACCACTGCTGCGCCAGTTCAGTCCGCGTCACTGCGCTGAGCAACGACAGGCCTTGGCTCATGAAACTCGACACCCGCTCGCCAGCGTCATCGGACGCGTAGTCTTCGCAGGTTTTACGATCGCGACGGAAATAATCCACTTTATCGACATGGGCCTGATAGCTAAGGCTGTAGCCTTGGCAGGCACCGTAAGTCTGATTGGCTTCAAGAAAGCTCAAGGCGGCATTCAATGCGCTTGCCAGCAGGAAGCTGTCGACCGGCGCCGGAATCACAAACGGTGTGGTGACATGCTTGAGGCCCTCGGCAATCCTGGCACTGAGGCTGGCATCGGTCAGCGCTGCGTGTTGCACGTAAAACAGGCCTGAGGTGCCCGCGATGCCGGCATCCGGCTGAGCGGATGCGTCGACCACTACCACGCTGCAGGGGAAGTCGCTGTAATACTTCAAGGCGCGGCGCAGGAAATCCGGCTGGTCCTTGGCCACCAACAGCAGAGTCAGACGCTGATTCAAAGCGGTGTGTTCATTTCCGGAATGGTTTTGCATGATCTTTCCTTATAACGAATCGAGTGCGCCTTCAACCCGCAGCGGGCGTTGAAGCAAGAGCGTAACGTGGCGCCAGCGAGCAATCTGCTGGCGCATGTTTAAACGATCGGATCAGTCCGGCAGCCAGCCGTTGGCCCAATATTGCAGGTTTTCACCGCGCAGCATGAAGTCGCGCAACACCGTCTCGCGCAGTTCATCGCCCATACGGTAACTGGCATCAGGATCGGAGAGGTGCATGCGAATCGCCTGCAACCACTCGTCCGGACTGTTAGTGTTCACGCGGGTGGCCGGCAGATGGCCACGGTAAGCCTCAGTGTCGGAACAAATGACCGGGTAGCCGCACGCGCCGTATTCCAGCAGCCTGAGATTACTCTTGCAGTCGTTGAAGATGTGAAATTCCAGCGGCGCCAGTGCCAGATCGAGATTCAGGCTGGCCAGCTTGGCCGGGTAGGTCTTGAGGCTGACCGCAGTATGAAATTCGTGAATGAAGGGCTTGAGAATATCCGGGCACATGCCGAAAAACACCCACTCCACCTCATCGGCCAGCTCACGCACCACATCGACAATCAGCTCCAGGTCGCCCCGATGGCTGGTGCCCCCACCCCAGCCGATACGCGGCTTGCCGGAGCTGCGGCGCTGACTCCTAAGGTTGCTCCACAGATGGGTCGCCAACATGTTCGGCACCACTCGGATATCGCTGTGCATGCTCGACAGCACCTCGGCCAGCGGATGTGTCGACACCACCACACGGTCACATAGGCCTATCCCCTTGCGCAGCATGGCGCCGATATTGTCAGGCATGTTGCGCTTGTGCTCGTTGCGCTCGGGTACATCGGCAATGTAATCGTCAAGCTCGAAAATACGCATGGCATTCGAATAGTTCTTTGCCAGCTCGATATCCGGAACCTTGGCTTCGGTATAGCGGCCCTGAAAGACGATCACGTCGGGAGACTGGCGCTCTATCTCAACCGGCGATGCGGTCTCATAGGTCATATGACCAACTACCCGCCCGGCGGCCATCAGCTCCAGCAGTGGCTGGCTGACCCGGTAATGCCCAACTGCCGAAGAGTTGACCGCCATGCCGAGAATGGAAGGCAGATGACGACTGCAGAACGGATCCCAGCCCACCAGCAGACCAGGGTTAAGAGCGAACGACAGCGTTTCGTTGAGATGCAGGTTGGGGTTGTACGCCGGATCACTGGCCATTTTCGGCAGCCATTTCTGGAAGAATGATTTCTGCTCGTTATCAAGCGCCTGACGAGATGCCTCGCTGCGTTCAGCGGCAGCAGGCTCTGACAGTACCAGTGCAGAATCGGGTGTCCCGACGATCAGGTAACCCTCGCGCCCGACACGCAGGCAAAGGTCCAGATCCTGCAGGCCCTGAGTAAAGGTCGCGGCCTCCATCTCGCCCACAGCGTCGAATACTTCTTTGCGCACTATCAGGCAATTGCCGCTGACCGCACTCCAGTTTTGCGTCAGTTGCAGACGCTGCATATAGCCGCGCGCGCCCGCATGAAAGTTGATGAAGGGCCGCCCGGCCAGACCATCCATGCCCATCACCATGCCTGCGTACAGAATAGTGCCTTGAGGGCTGAGAATACGTGGTCCGACGATGCCGACTTCCGGGCGCTGAGCATGACTGACCAGCCCCTGCAGCCAGTCGGCCTGATGAATAATGGCATGCGGGCTGAGCATCAGTAGGTAGTCGCCCCTTGCTTGCCGCGCAGCATGGTTCTGGGCCGAAGCTTGGCTGCCGGCGTCAGACAACGAGAAAATGCGCAGCTTGTCGCTGCCCAGCTGGCCCATTGCCGCGAACCATGCCTGGGCCTCTGCGCCCTCGCTGGCGTTGTCGACGATCAAGACCTCGTAATTCGGGTAGGTCGTGTTGCTGAGCAGGCTGTCGACGCAACGCTCCAGAGCGCCCAACTGATCCCTGGCGGTGATGATGATCGACACCAGAGGCTGCGACGGGTGAACGTACTCGATGCGGTTCAGCAGCGGCAGTTGATCGTGATGAATCACATGCTCCCTGCCGATACGTGTCAGGTGGGCCGCTACCACCGACTCGTTGTGTTCAATGACGCAAGGCAGTGACAACCACTCGGCAAACGCCAGGCGGGATTCGACCTGCACTTCGGCGATGTGCTCGATGGTCTGCGGCCCGGCACCCTCGACCAGACGCCAGATGACATCGTGCGGAGCCAGTTCGTCATGGGCCGGATCGAAACCGCCCATGTCCAGCAGATTGCGACGTTCGAAGGCCAGCGTGCGCCCGACATAGGGATAGGCGCGCAGAAGATCCAGATTGAAACCGGGTTTGAAAATCGGCTCTCTGGATTCGTCATCGACCAGCGCCCCTTCGTCGCTGTAGATACACAACAGCCCGGAATGCTGGGCGATACGTTCAGCCAGTACCAGCAGCGCGGGCTGCGTCAGCCGGTCGCCAGCACGCAGCAGATAAACCCAGTCGGCGCTGTCCAGCAGCGGCAAGACTTCGTTTAACTGCTGCGACCAGTCCGGCTGCAGGGAAAAGCGCAGCACTTGCGGGTCATCGACGCTGGCGTTGGTGAGCACCACCACCGAGTCGGCGGCGTAATCCTGTTCGGCAATGCTGCGCAACGTGATATCGAGGCCTTCGGCGTCACCGTCAGGATCGATGATCACCGGTACGATACGCGGCTGCCAGGCCCAACTGCCGATGCGCCGCTCCAGCAGCTTCTTTTGCGGAACGGAAAACCGCCGGCAGGACAGCCACTCGGCGTACAGCTCGGCATAGCTTTCACTGCTGCTGCCGACTCGGCTCATCATGATGCCTTGACGACCGGCCATCACCCCGTAAAGACCGACTTCGTCCCACTCGCGCGGTTCTTCCATCGCCCTGCGCAATGGCAGGAAACGCACCCAGCCCTGAGCAGGTGCGTCCTCGCCACTGCGTGCCTTGAGCATTTCGTTCAACCAGCCCCATTCGGTGGTGGCTTTTTGAAGCATGTCTGGCTGACTGCTGAGGCGCCCCGGGTACAGACGCTCAATGCTCTCGACATTGTTCAGTACAACCAGGTTCCCACGTCGCAGCAGGCAGATGAACAAGGTGAAATCCAGCAATGCGACAAAGCCCTGCCCTGGCACAGCGAGGGACGGCAGGTATTCCAGCACGTCGGCACGGCGCATCAGCGCGCCGCTGAACCCCCCCAGATAATTGCGCGGCGTGCGCTCGAAAATCGCCAGCATATCCTCGCCTTTGAACACCGCGTCGTATGGCACCAGCCCGACGTTTTCCATGCGCGCCGGCAGTACATAGTCATCGATGTCCACCAGATGGCGTTTGCTGACAACCAGTTGAACATCCTTGTACGTATCAAGGGTCTGCGCCTGATGCGCAACGCAATAGGTGTAAAGACGGTCGTCATCGCAGAGAAACTTGATGTACTCGCCGCTCGCCTCTTCCAGACACTTGAGCAGATTCCCTTGAAAACCCAGGCGCCGAGGGTTGTCCACATAACGCGCACAATCACTGTCCGAAGGGATCAGCTCGTCAAAAATCGTTTTGATCTCATCGGTACGGCAATCGTCACAGACGACGATTTCGAGATTGTCGTAAACCTGGTCCAGCGCACTTTGCAACGCGGCGCGGAAAAAGCGAGGGTTGAGAGCGGGAATGACGATACTGACAAGAGGGGCTGAATTCACTATTACAGACTCGCGAGCGGCAGGGAGCCAGCCAGTCGATTGGCTCCCCTCACCGCTGAAAAAAGACGGTGGATGCTCACGTCAGGGTTCAAAGCTGACTGAACAGGTTCAACTTGGACAGCATGGTAAAGACCTGCTGGGAAGCATCCAGCATGGTTTTCTGCAGCGTCAGGCGAGTGGTCGCCTCGACGATGTCCGCATTCACGTAAGTGCCCTGCTCAATTGTATTATTGGCTTTGAGCAGCTCGTTAGTGGTCCCCTGGGCACTCGCAGCAAGCTGGCGCGCGCCGCCATTGGCACGTGCGGTAGAAGCCTGCGCGATACCGCTGGTGATGTTGCCCAGCGCAGAGTCCAGTGACGCCTTCATCTTTTGCGTCGCCACCAGATCTCCGTCAACCGGCGTCGACAAGGCTTTGATCGCCGCCGTCAGTGTGTTGAGGATGTTCTCGTTCTGGTGAGTACCAGACTCCACGATAAACTGATCACCGGCGGCAGGTGTACCGCTGAGGTTGAAATTGACCCCGGAGGCGTTGGCCGTAGAGCCGCTCATCGTGCCACTGGACACCGGTTTACTGCTGCTGGTCAAGGGTGACGCAAACAGATCGTAGTCGGTAGCGCTGGTGAACTTGAGAATGGCGCCGCCGGTAGGGAAGGTATTATTGAACGCCGTCCGGTCAGCTGCGGTGTTACCCACGGTAGAGCTGCTGATGTTGGCGGTAGAGGTGTTACCGGCACTTCGCGACGTCGACACGCTGTCTGGCGTCGAAGACAGTTGATAACTGCGATTGGTCAGTGCAGCATCAGCCGTGGCTTCCGACACTCTGTCAGCCGCTGGCAGGTTAACGTTGAGGGTCATTTCGACACCGCGAAAGGTAAACGTCTGCGCCTCGAACGTGCTGTTGCCGAACTTGCCGGCAGACGACGCGTCGGAGCTCACATCGGTGCCGGTGGCATCGGTGATCTTGAATTGCGTACCGCTGAGGAAGGTCAGTGTGTAAGGTTCGCCCGCCTGATAGCTCGAGTTATAGGTAGGAGTCGACGTCACCTGGCCGGCACTCAGGCCGATCTTGCCATCATCGGTCGCCGGGGAAATCAGTGTCGCAGACGTGCGCGTGCTGTTGACCGACTGCTCGAACGCCTCGTAGCCCGTGGTGTTACTGGCCATTACCAGACCATCGCCTACCGCCAGGTTGACGCTGGTCTGATCGCCCTTGTAGCTGTAAAAACCATCGGCGTTCAGCGAGTAAGGCGGCGTCGAGGACTTGGAACCGGCCAATATATATTGGCCATTAGGATCCTTGCTGTTCATGAGCGCCAGAAGCTGCCCCTGATACTGTTTGAGCGACTGAGCCTTGGTGAGACGTTCAGAGTCGGTATTGACGCCGTTGGACGCCGATATGATCTCTTCACGAGCAGACTGCATGGTATCGATGATGCTGGTCAATGCGGTCTCGGTGCTGACCACGTTGGTGTTGATCGTTCCTATGTTGGCCGCGTACTGGGTCAGCATGGAGTTCTGCTGAGCCAGTTGCAGTACCCGGGCTGAGCCCACCGGATCGTCGCTCGCCGTATTGAGCTTGATACCGCTGGAAACCTCTTCGCTGGTCTTGTTGAGGTTTGCATAGTTGCGCTGATAATTGGCGTTCGTGGCTTCGTAGAACTGGGTAGTCGAGATACGCATGGCTCACGATTCCTTAAAGGCTGTTGATCAGCGTGCTGAAGATGGTTTGTGCCGCCTTGATGATCTGCGATGAGGCGGTGTAGTACTGCTGATACTTGATCAGGTTGGACGCTTCTTCATCGAGCGATACACCCGAAACCGAATCGCGTGACGCCTTGGCCTGACCGACAACGGCAGCCGTAGCCGTGACATCGTTCTTGCCCTGACTTGCCAGCGTGCCGACCACAGAAACAAGGTCAGCGTAGGAGCCGGACAGGCTGGTGCCCGCGTCGCCATTGGCGACGCCGACGGTCTTGGCGGTCTGCAAACCGACCACTGCCAGCGCATTACGGTTGTCGGACGAGCCCGAACCGGTGATGCCGACGCTGAAGGTATCGTTGACGACCGGCGAGCCGGAAATGGTCATTTCCAGTTGAAACGCAGTCTTGCTGCCCGGCGTTGTCGTGGTATCGGTATAGCCGACGTTCAGTTTGAGCGTGTTGGTCTGCCCCTGAATGATCGAACCGCCCACGGCGTTACCGTTCTGATCGAGCACTGCGCCACCACTCGCATTGATCAGGCTGTAGCTCTGAACGCCAGTGCTGCTGACCGCGCCCATCACCAGCTTCATGGGGGTGGAATCCTTAACAGCGTTGCGCAGATCCGCGGTCCGGGTGCTGCTGTAAATATCTGACTTGGTGTTCAGTACAGGCTGGGTAAAACTGCCGGTGCCAGCGTTGCTGGCACCCGCAGTCGCCGTCAAGGGCGCAGCCGCGGCGATATCCTTGGCGTCGGTCATGACCACCGAAATCCCCGACGCGCCGGTGCGTGTCGGTATGACCTTGAAGCTGTCTCCAGCCGCCAAGGTGTTGCCATTGAGGCTCACACTGAAACCGTCGAACTGCTTGGGCGGATTGTCACTCAACGCACCGGCACCGACGCTCTCGCCATTGGGCAGACGACGCACCGTGAAATTCGAGGCGTCGCTGAACGTGACTTCGTAATCGTCCGCCGTCAGCTTGCTGGTATCGCCAATCGTCACGTTCAAGTTGCCGGAACCGAGACTGTTGGTGGTCTTGCCGATGCTGCGCTGGGTAATCGCATCCGCGCTGTTGATGCTCGAATACAGATTCGAACCAAAATTACCCTTGCTGTCGATACCCTGGTTCAATTGGCTGTTGACCTGGTCCGAGAGCACCATCGCCGTACGGCCAAGCTCGTTGGTCGCTGGCACCAGCACTTCGTTGCGGTAACGCAGCAGACCACCAATCGAGCCGCCCGTAACGACCGAACTTACGTCGGTCTGGGACTGACCGTAGGCGATCTGCACGTTGGACTGCAGCGGGTCGGACGGGTTAGGGGCTGTCGACATCTTGTAAGCCGTCGAACCGCTGACCAATGCTTGCCCGGTGCCGGTGTAAATATCGTAATTGCCGTTGTTTTCGGAGACTTTCACACCTACCAGCTCATTGAGCTGACGCACCGCTTCGCTACGCGAATCGAGCAGTGTGTTGGGCGTGCCGTTGCCAGCCGACGCCTGGGTGATCTGTTTGTTCAGGCTCGCCACCGTGGTGGTCAGTTCGTTGACCTGGGAGGTGAAGTTGGCGAGCTGGGAATTGACGTTGTCGTTCTGTGAAGACAGCTGGGAAGCGATCGAGTTGAACCGTGCGCTCAATGAGCCCGCCTGAGTCAGGAACGAGGAGCGATCTGACGATTGCGTCGCATTGGTGGCGATGCCCTGCATTTTGGAAAAAAAGTCTGCCAACTGCACGGCGACGCCTGACGCATTGTCGGACAGCAAGGTGTCCGTCTTGCCGGCCTGACCGGAGTATGCGACCGCGTCCGCGCTAAGGGCGGTCGTGGTTTGCAATTGGGTGTCCAGGTAGCTGTTGTAGATGCGACGCACATCCGACAGCGTTGTACCCGTGCCGACGTAGCCGGTGCCCTGCCCCAGGGCAATCTGCGCCGACGCCTTGGTCAGTACCTGCTGACGCGAGTAACCCGCGGTATCCACGTTGGCCGTGTTATTACCGATGGTATTGATCGCAGCGCTACTGGCGTTGATACCTGAGAGCCCAATTGAAATCAGCGACATGATTAAAACCTTATAAAGTCGTGGAAGAGCCCGTTGCAGCGGCGTACGTCTGGTAACTCTTCATCTGCTTCGCAATCTGCGAAATCTTGCTTGCATAGTCCGGGTCGGTGGCGTAACCAGCCTTCTGCAATTCTTTTACGAACTGTTCTGGTTTATCGGCCGAGTTGACCACTTCTTTATAACGATTGTTGTTCTGCAGCAGACTGACCAGGTCATGGAAGCTGTCGGCATAGGAGTCGTAGGAGCGGAAGTCTGCCGTTTCCTTGACCATCTTCCCTTCACGGAACTCGCTGGTGATGGCGCGCGCTTCTGCGCCCTTCCAGCTACCCGCAGCCTTGATGCCGAACAGGTTGTGACTGCTGCTGCCATCCTGCTGACGCATGATCGATTTGCCCCAGCCGGTTTCCAGCGCAGCCTGCGCCACCAGCATCACCGGGTCGACGCCGATACGCGCGGCGGCTTCCTTGGCCAGCGGCAGCATGGTCTCGACGAACTGATCGGCGTTGCTGAACGCACGCTTGGCCGGCGCCAGCGGTGGCTGAGCCATCGAGCGCACGTACTCCGGCGCAGGCGCCAGGTTCGGGTCGAGCGTCCAGTCGCCATTGTTGCCAGCAATGCCGGAAGTCGCACGAGTAGGTGCAGGACTGTTGCTGACTGCGGTAGCTGCCGAAGGCACGATGCCTGCCAGAAGTCGATCGGTGAGCTTGCTCGGCAAGGACAGGCGACGCGAATTGAGCGCCGCCATGTCGTTGCGACCTTCACCGGATGCCGACGCTGCGACAGCCGCCTGATCCGCCGCCGCCGAGCGTGTCGCCCACAGTGGACGCTGGTAGATACTGGTTGCCAGACCGGTCCTGGCAGGCGCCGCGTCAGTAGCTGCCGTTGCAGCCTTGGCGGCGTCGGGCGTAACCGCTGCAGCGGCGTGGTTTATACCCTTGTCTTTCGACAACTGGCGCATCAGCACGTCCTGCAAGCCAATGCCGTTACCACGCGTGGACAGGGTGACCGCCAGTTGCTGGTCATACATGTCCTGATACTGCCGCGTCGCCGCGGTGTTCATCGGGTTGTCCTTGGCCAGCACTTCGTTGGCTGACCGCATGGCCTTGAGCATCTGGCTGACGAACAGCGATTCGAACTCGCGGGCCACCTTCTTCTGGTTTTCCACACTGTCCTTGTCGCCATGCTTCAGCGCTGCCAGACGGTTGACGTCGGTATAGGCACCGGAGTCGACCGCTGAAGAAATCCCGCTCTTGGGCATATCCATGCGCAAATCCTCAGATCACGATCAGGTCGGCTTGCAACGCACCGGCCTGCTTCAGGGCTTCGAGGATGGCCATCAGGTCGCCGGGCGCAGCGCCCACCTGATTGACCGCACGGACAATCTCATCCAGCGTGGTGCCTGGACCAAACTTGAACATCGGGTGCAGCTCTTGCTGGGCGTTAACCCGCGAGCGCGGCACAACAGCGGTCTGACCGCCGGACAACGCACCCGGCTGGCTGACAATCGGGTCTTCGGTGATGGTCACGGTCAGGCTGCCGTGAGTCACAGCGGCAGGCGACACCTTGACGTTCTGGCCGATAACAATCGTGCCGGTCCGCGAGTTGATGATGACCTTGGCAGCGGTCTGGCCCGGATCGACCTCCAGGTTTTCCAGAATCGACAGGTAGTCGACACGCTGGCCCGGATCAAGCGGCGCGGTCACACGCACCGAACCACCGTCCAGCGCCTGAGCAACGCCAGGGCCCAGCAAGTCGTTGATCTTGTCGACCACCCGCTTGGCGGTGGTGAAGTCGGAACGGTTCAGGTTCAGAGTCAGGGTATTGCCCTGATTGAAGCCGCTCGGCACCGAGCGCTCCACCGAAGCACCGCCAGGAATTCGACCCGACGACGGAACGTTGACAGTGATTTTCGAGCCGTCACGACCTTCCGCGTCGAAACCGCCGACCACCAGGTTGCCTTGGGCGATGGCATAGACGTTACCGTCGACACCTTTCATCGGTGTCATCAACAGCGCACCGCCGCGCAGGCTCTTGGAGTTACCAATCGAGGAGACGGTGATGTCGACCGTCTGGCCCGGCTTGGCGAACGCAGGCAGATCCGCGTACACAGCAACTGCCGCGACGTTTTTCAGCTGCACAGTGCCGGAACCGGACGGAACCTTGATGCCGAACTGCGACAGCATGTTGTTGAAAGTCTGCAGGGTGAACGGGGTCTGGGTGGTCTGGTCACCCGTCCCGTTGAGACCCACCACCAGACCGTAACCGATCAATTGGTTGGCCCGCACGCCGGAGATGCTCGCGATGTCCTTCAGACGTTCGGCATGCACGCCGAACGCTGTGGACAACAACAAGGTCGCCGCTATCAGTTGCTTGAGCTTGATCATGTCTATCCCGCTATCAGAAAGGGAACAACGGGCTGAGGAAGAACCGGTCGAACCAGCCTGGCTGGCTGGTATCGGCAAAGGCTCCGGTCCCCGAATAGGTAATACGTGCATCGGCAATACGGGTGGAAGAAACGGTGTTGTCGGTCGCAATATCATCGGCGCGAACAAGCCCGGCGATCCGCACCAGCTCGTCACCGGTATTGAGGGTCATCCACTTCTCGCCACGCACCGCCAGAATGCCGTTGGGCAACACATCCGCAACCGTCACGGTGACCGAACCGGTCAGGCTGTTGCTCTGTGCGGCCTTGCCATCGCCCTTGGTGGTCCGTGCGCCGTTATAACCTGCGTTCAGGCTCAGGTCGTTGCCGCCAATCGGGTTGTTGGTGGTCAGGCCCGAACCGAACAGCGAGGTCAGACCAATGCTGTTGGTGCTGTTCTTGCTCATTGCCGAAGTGGCCGCCTTGCTCGCCGCCATGCGCTCGGAGAGCGTGATGGTGATGATGTCGCCGACGCGGAACGCTTTGCGATCGCCGTACAGGTTCTGTTCGAAACCGGCCTGGTAGATAGCGCCATTGTTCGAAGCCGCCGACATGGGCGTACGTGGTAACACCGGAGCGTAATAAGGGTCATTGGGCTTGGCCGTCGGCGCAACGCAGCCAGACAGCAGGGTGATCCCGCACAATGAAGCGATCAACACTGAAAAACGCGGAACACTAAGGCGGTTCATGACACTTGAAACCTCGCGGTGTAACAGGCGCTTATCAAGGCGCCCCTTCGGATTGAGCAGTTTTGCCGGCATCAGTGCCTTACAGGTTCTGAGTCAGGTTTTGCAGCATCTGGTCAGCGGTCGAGATCACTTTGGAGTTCATCTCGTAAGCGCGCTGGGTGGTGATCATGTTGACCAGTTCTTCAACCGTGCTGACGTTGGAGTTTTCCAGGGTGTTCTGCAGGGTCGGACCCAGGCCGTTCAAGCCCGGCGTACCGATCTGCGGCGCGCCGCTCGAACCGGTTTCCAGGTACAGGTTGCCGCCGATGGCTTGCAGGCCGGCCGGGTTGATGAAGTCCGCAGTCTGAATGTTGCCGATAATCTGTGGCGTGGCGGTTGCACCGGCCAGCGTGACCGACACTGTACCGTCCTGACCGACCGTGAAGGTCTGCGCGGCCTGCGGAACAACAATCGCAGGCTCAAGGGCATAACCGTTGGAGGTCACGATCTGGCCGTTGGCGTTGAGGTGGAACGTACCGTCACGGCTGTAGGCGATGGTGCCATCCGGCTGGGTTACCTGAAAGAAGCCACGACCGTTGACCGCCAGGTCCAGCGGGTTGTTGGTGGTCTGCAGGCTACCGGCCGTGAAGTTCTTCTGCGTGCCGACGATGCGCACACCGGTACCCAGTTGCAGGCCGGAAGGCAGCTCGCTGTCCTGGGTGGATTGAGCACCCGGCTGACGCTTGATCTGATACAGCAAGTCCTGAAACTCGGCCCGATCACTCTTGAAACCTGTGGTCGAAACGTTCGCCAGGTTGTTGGAGATGGTGGTCAGGTTGGTGTCCTGAGCGGCAAGGCCGGTTTTGGCGACGTATAGTGCAGGAAGCATGTGTGTTCTCCTCAAGCGCCGGTTTGTCGGCGCAAGCTGTCATTGATTAGCCAAGTTGCAAGACGCGAGCCATCGACTGATCGTCTTCTTCGGCGGTCTTCATCATCTTGACGTGCAATTCGAATTGACGGGACAAGGCCAGCACCGAGGTCATTTCCTCGACCGCATTGACGTTGCTCGCCTGCAGAAAGCCGGACTCGACCTGAACGGTGGCGTCTGCGTCGGCAGGCCGGCCGGTCTTGGTGTGGATCAGGCCGTCAGGGCCTTTTTCCATGGTCTTCAAGTCAGGCTTGACCAGCTTGATGCGGTCGACCTGCGCCATCACCTGTGGGCTCTCACCCAGCGAACGAATGCTGATCGTGCCGTCGGCACCGATCTCGATCTGCTGCTGAGGCGGCACGGCAATCGGACCACCGTTGCCCATTACCGGCAAACCACTGCCGTCGCGCAACACACCCAGGGCATCGATGTTCATGCCGGAACTGCGGGTGTAGGCTTCGCCGCCATCGGGGGTCTGCACCGCGATCCAGCCATCACCCTTGACGGCGATGTCCAGTTCACGACCGGTCTGCACCATGGCACCCGCGGAAAAGTCAGTCCCGGGACGCTCGCTCATGGCGTAGGCACGCGAGGGCATGACCTCGCCATACACCGGCATCGAGCGGGCCTGTTCAAGGTCACGCATGAAACCGTTGGTCGAGACGTTTGCCAGGTTGTTGGCGTGAGCCTTCTGCGCAATCGCGTTTTCGGATGCACCGCTCATGGCGACGTAAAGCAACTTGTCCACAGTCTTCCTCCTCCGACAGACGCTTGCCGCCTGTAGCTGTTCTGAAAGGGTTAAAGCAATTTTTGAACCAACTTGTCAGGCTCGATACAAACTCTTGATTAGCCAGCAAAAACAGGCACCGATCGTTTGTCTCTCGGCAAAGTGCCAGCCAATAGCGGCGGCGGACTGCCGCCCACCTCACGCCAAACCCCGTGCAACGCCAAAAAAACTTCGCAGGTGCGCGCGGACAACCTGATCGACAGTGATAATCTGGCCGACATCACAGACCTCATCGGTAACCGCCATGTCTTTTCACCGGTTCATCGTCGGTATCGCGGCAGCCAGCCTCACCACCCTTGCCCTGCTCGCCCAGGCCGCTCCCGCGCATTACTACAAATGGCAGGGCGACAGCCGGATCGTCTGTGCCCAGACCAGTCCAGGCCCGGGCTGGAAACGCTTGAAAGGTCACTTCATCAAAGCCGACTGCTCGATTTGATCAGGTGGACTGAATCAGCGTCTGCATCAGCGTCACCTCGGTGGATATAGCTTTGGAATTGGCTTGATAGGCCGTCTGCGCCTGAATCAAGGCAATCAGTTCATCCGCCAGCACGACGTTCGAGCCTTCCAGTCCGCCACTGACAATGCTGCCCAGCGTTCCGATGCCCGGCACGTCATATTCAGGTACGCCGGAATCAGCGGTCGCCGTCCAGCGCGTGTCGCTGCGCGGCTGCAAACCATGGGGGTTGGCAAAACTGGCAAGCATGACCTGGCCGATATCCCTGGTCATGCCGTTGGTGAAACCCGCACGCAGGATGCCGTCACGTCCGACGTCCAGACTTTTCAGCTCCCCCGCCGAGTTACCGTCCACTTGCGCTGAAGAGCGCGAACTGGCCGAGTTGTGTTGCAGCAGATTGGTAAAGTCGATAGCAATGCCCTTGGCACCGCCAGCCGCGCCATTGGATATCCAGCGTTCGCGACTTGTACCTGGATCCGCCACCATCGCGGGCGACCAGCCGGTGAGTTGCAGCAGGTTGCCATTGCTGCTGGTCAGGCCCGGGCTGCCGGTCAGTGACGCGACCGAGCCATGGGAATCGAACACGATATTGGCCGTCAATGGCTGAGTGGACGCAGGCATCTGCGGGTTTCGATCGTCAATCAACACGTGCATGCGCCAGCTGTTGGTGCCGTCTTTCACGAAATATTGTTTCAGCTCATGCGTATTGCCCTGGCTGTCAAAGATCTGATTGCCGAACATCCTGCTGTAGGTAGTCAGGTCAGAGGCACTGAAGTCCGGCACCGGACGGTGCATGACCGTATCAGCGGGGTCGAGCACACTTGTCCCGGCGGCCTCCAGCGGTAACGAAACCGCCCCGCCGTTGACCGAGCCGTTAGCCATCCACGCACCATTCACTGCGCTGGCTGGCACCCAGCCCTCCAGGGCAAATTCGCTGTCCGAGACTTTTCGCAGGTGCTGATTATTGCCGCTGTACGACAGGGTGCCATCCGGCCTCAGTTCGAGACTTACTTGCAGCGGCGCCACACTGTCGGGGTCTACCGGGTTGCGCCCATCCACCAGGACATACATGGACCACTGATTGTCTTCGGTCTTGACGAAGTACTGCTTGAGTTCGTGATCGGCAGGGGGCACCGGACTGATCCCGACATCCTGAATGGTTCGGGCAGTGACCCGTGTATAGGTCGCCGGGTCGTCCGGGTCAAAGGTCGGTAATCGAGCGAGCGAAGGCAGCGATGCGTCCAGATTGATATTTTCGGCAACTCTGCTGGTGGCTCTGGCGGCGACGTTGGATGTATCGATCTGCAAGTCGGTGCGGATTCCACTGATAATCTCGCCCTTGTCATTTGCTGCATAGCCCTGCAATCGCCCGCCGTCGCTGTCGACCACAAAATTGGCAGCGTCCTTGAGAAAGGCGCCAGCCCGCGTATAGGCCAGCGCGCCCTGATCACTGACCACGAAGAAGCCGTTACCCTGAATACGCATGTCCAGCGGGTTACCGGAACTGATCACGGTTTCACCCTGATTGAAGTTCTGCTGCACCGAGGCGAGCCGCACGCCATCGCCAACAGCATTGTGCCCGGAGCCCAACTGCGCAGACGCATATAAAGCGGAAAATTGCGCACGCGATGACTTGAAACCAAGGGTGCCTGCGTTGGCGATATTGTGTAAGCGCTCCATAAACCCCACATTCAAAGTGCTTAGCTGATCCCGGAAGCTGTGATCCCGATTCCCTCAGGAGCCAGCTCGCCATGATGCGACCCGATGCCAAAGTCGAAAAAGTGTATCTGTACCCCAAGCCTGTGGACTTCCGAAAGTCTATCGACGGTCTGGCGGCATTGGTCGAACTGGACATCAAGGTCGCCGTCTTTGATCCAGTACTTTTCGTCTTCCTCAACAAGCCACGCAACCGCGTGAAGATCTTGTACTGGGAGCGCAATGGCTTTTGCCTTTGGCTCAAGCGTCTGGAGTCCGAACGATTCAAAACATCGCCAGACGCCACCGACGAAGCGATTGTCCTGACGGTTCAGGAACTCAACTGGATGCTCGATGGCTTTGACCTCTGGCGCAACCGTCCTCATCAAGTTTTGACGCCGCGATTCGTAGCCTGATTCGGTATAATCCAGGGCATGAATTCCGTGCCCGAAAACCTTCCAGATGATCCCGTTCTGCTCAAGCAACTGCTTGGGCAGATGTTCGACGAGCGTCAGTTGGATAAGGGAAAGATTATTCGGCTACAAGAACAGAATGCCCTCCTGCTTCAGCGTTTGTTCGGACGTAAGTCCGAGCAAACAGCTGATGCGGCAACGCCGCAACTGGCCCTCTTCAATGAAGTAGAAAGCGTCATCGAGCCTGTGGACGAAGCTTCAGATGAAGAGGTCGTTGCTCCGACCAGGCGCCGTGGCAAGCGCAAACCTTTGCCTGCCGATTTACCCCGCGTCGAAGTCATCCACGAACTGCATGAGCACGAACTGACCTGCGTTTGTGGCTGCCGCAAACACACCATTGGCGAAGAAGTCAGCGAGCAGCTTGAAATCGTGCCGATGCAGATCCGCGTGATCAAACACATCCGAAAAGTCTATGCCTGCCGCGACTGCGAAACAGCCCCGGTCACTGCTGATAAACCTGCGCAAGTGATCGAGAAGAGCATGGCCAGCCCTAGCGTTTTGGCGATGCTGCTTACCACTAAATATGTAGATGGTTTACCGCTTCACCGCTTTGAAAAAGTGTTGGGCCGCCACGGCATGGATATTCCTCGACAAACGTTGGCGCGCTGGGTGATTCAGTGCGGCGAGCATCTGCAACCCTTGCTCAACTTGATGCGGGATCGACTGCTGGAAAGTCGTGTCATCCACTGCGATGAGACGCGAGTGCAGGTTAATAAAGAGCCTGATCGAGAGCCCGCCAGTCAATCCTGGATGTGGGTACAAACTGGAGGCCCGCCTAATCAGCCTGTTGTTCTTTTCGACTACTCAACCAGCCGTGCGCAGGAGGTACCGACGCGCCTGCTAGAAGGCTATCGTGGCTACTTGATGACTGATGATTACGCCGGTTACAACGCGCTTGGAGCGCAAGCCGGTGTCGAGCGCTTGGGTTGTTGGGCGCATGCTCGTCGCAAGTTCGTAGAAGCACAAAAAGTGCAGCCCAAGGGCAAAACCGGGCGGGCTGATGTTGCCCTGAATTTGATCAACAAGCTTTACGGTATCGAGCGGGCGTTGAAAGAAGGCAGCGATGAGCAGCGTTATGAAGCTCGCCAGCAAAACAGCGTACCGGTGCTGACTCAGTTGCACACCTGGATGGAGAAAACGCTGCCTCACGTCACGGCGCAAAATGCGCTGGGTAAGGCGATCAGTTATCTAGCCAGCAAAACAGCGTACCGGTGCTGACTCAGTTGCACACCTGGATGGAGAAAACGCTGCCTCACGTCACGGCGCAAAATGCGCTGGGTAAGGCGATCAGTTATCTAGCCAGCAACTGGCAAAAGCTGCTGCGCTATACCGAAGCTGGATTTTTGCCCATCGACAACAATGCGGCAGAGCGTGCGATCAGACCGTTTGTGATCGGACGCAAGAACTGGCTATTCAGCGATACCCCCAAGGGTGCCAAGGCCAGTGCTCAACTCTACAGCTTGGTCGAGACGGCTAAAGCCAACGGCCAGGAGCCCTATGCGTGGCTGCGCCACGCATTAGAACGGCTACCACTGGCGACCTCGGTTGAAGATTACGAAGCCTTGCTGCCGTGGAACTGTACGCCTCGTTTGCATTCCTAGACGCACCGTCGTCTTTGGTTAGATGGGGTTTGTGGAGCGCTTACGATATTGTTACCCGCTACCTCCAGTCTTTTGTTCGCAGCATGAATGCCGCTGATCGCTATATTGAATGACATGATTACTCCCTTGCCATAAAGGCAATTCATAGAGGAGTTTTATTCTCACATCATCGTGCGTAGGACGTTTCCAAGTAGGCTGAGGGACTAATCCGTAACTTTAAACTTTGCCAAAACATGAAAAAAATACGTAATCATCACCCATAAAAAAACCCCTGAAACAGGGGCTTTTTTACAACTTCCCAAACGATGCTTATTACGTCATCTGAATAGTGGTCTGCATGACGCTGCTTTGAGTCGAGATGGTCTTGGCGTTAGCCTGATAGTCGCTTTGCGCCTTGATCAGGTTGACCAGTTCAAGCGTCAGGTCGACGTTGGATTCTTCCAGCGCCTGACCGGTGACGTAACCCAGAGTACCCGACTGCGGAGCGCCAGTGCCTGGAATGCCCGAAGAGAAGGTTTCGCGCCAGTTGGTCCCGCCAGCAGGCGCAAGGCCTTGCACGTTGGCAAAGGAGGTCAGGGAAACCTGACCGATGACTTTGGACTGACCGTTGGTGTAGGACGCAAACAGCTTACCGGAGGAGTCTACGCTCATGTCCTTGATCTGACCTGCCGCGTAGCCATTCTGCGCTTGCGCCGAACGGCCTGTGGCCGAAGCAGTCTGCGTTGAAGCCGTCATGTCCAAGCGGATACCCGAAGCAACACCGGCAGCACCGTTCGGGCCCCAGGTGGCAGTATTACCAGTGCCAGTCTGAATGGCCGGTACCCAGTTCGTCACCTTGAAAGTGCCGTCGGCGTTGACCGCCACGTTAGCGCTTGGCGAAGGTGAAGTCGGCGTGGCACCGGTATTGATGACCAGCGAGCCAGAAGAGTCGAAAGTCAGATTGTTTGCATCAGGAACCGTGCTGGCCGGATTACTGATATTACGCCCGTCAATCAGCGAGTACATGGTCCAGCTATTAGTACCATTCTTGGCAAAATAACTTTCCATCCGGTGCTCGTTGCCTTGTGAATCAAAAACGGTGGTGCTGTAGGTATCGTTATAGGTTTTGGAGTTGGTGGCGTCGAACGGAGTGACCGTCGGAACTGCCGACGTCGAGTTGAGGTTGGCCGTGTTGGTAATGCTGCTGGTCGGACTCGCCAACTGATTGGAACTGTCCACTCGCAGATCACCGGAAGAGCCGACCATGACCGTGCCATTTGCATCAACGTTATAACCCTGAAGGTTCATGCCCGAACTGTTGACGACATAGCCGTCCTTGTCAGCATGGAAAGCGCCTGCACGGGTATACAACGAATCACCCTTGTTGCTGAGCATGAAGAAACCATTGCCATTGATGGCCAGGTCAAGTGAATTACCTGTGCCCGTGGTCAGGCTGCCCTGGGAAAACTGCTGAGAAACAGCGGCCGTGGTAACACCACTGCCGACACTCGTGCCGCCCGACGTGCCGCGAATCGATTGTGCGTACTGGTCAGCGAATTCGATGCGCGAACTTTTGAATCCAGTGGTCGCGACGTTGGCAATGTTGTTGCCGGTAACGTCGAGGCTTTTGTTTGCAGCATAGAGCCCACTAAGGCCGATATTGAAAGACATGTTTCACTCCTGCGCCGTAGCGGCTCTACAATCCGATGGTTTGAACTTTGGACAGGGCAACACTGCCGCTGGCCAGGTTAAGCATTGTTTCCGCACCATTGACACCCAGCGTGACACTGTTGACCGTAGCGGGCAGGTAAGTCGAAAACTGTGTATTTTTGCCGTCAACCGCGCCTTCAGCCTTGAAGGTGTAAGTACCCGAGGGCAGCGCTGCGCCGTTTGAGTCTGTACCGTCCCAGGCGAAGTTGGTCGTGCCAGCTGCCTGGGCACCCAGATCAACACTGTCGACCAGGTTCGATTGCGCGTCGTAAACCTTGACCGTTGTCAGCGGGTTGGCCGCAGGGATCACGATTGAACCGGTCATGCCCTTGGTCGTATCGACCGAGGTGCTGCTCGAATCAATAATCACTGAACGGCCCACCAGCGACGACGCCTGCAAGGCCTGGGACGACTGGTAACTGGTGGCAATGGTGTCAACCGTCTTCGTCAGGTTCTGCATGCTTTCAAGGCTGCTGAACTGCGCCAGCTGCGCTACGAACTGGGTGTTGTCCTGCGGGTCTAGAGGGTTCTGATTCTTCATCTGCGTGACGAGCAGTTGCAGAAACGAATCCTTGCCCAGCGTGCCCGTAGAGTTCGTGGCTGTCGGTGTAGGGTTTTGCAGCTTGTTCAAAAATGTCGATGAAACGCTGTTTGCTGTGGTGCTATCAACGGCCATAACGTTCGCCTTCTATCACTGACCGAGGGTCAGAACCTTCTGCATCATGGATTTAGCGGTGTTCATGATTTCAGCGTTGGTCTGGAAGGACCGGCTGGCGGAAATCATGTCGGCCATTTCTTCCACAACATTGACGTTGGGGTAATAGACATACCCGTCCTTGTCAGCGGAAGGATGATTAGGCTCGTAGCGCGCTTCGAGGTTGGAACTGTCTTCGATGATGCCGTTGACCTGAACACCCTGCCCGGCTTCACCCTGGTCCTGGAACAGCGAACCACCTGTGGATTGCTGACCCTGCATCACGGTGGCAAACACCGGATGACGGGCGCGGTAGGTCTGGTCCATGCTCGAAGACACGGTCTCGGCGTTGGCGATGTTACTGGCCGTCGTGTTCAGACGTGTGGTCTGAGCACTCATGGCGCTACCGGCAATGTTGAACACATTGGCTAGTGACATGAATTATTCTCCGCGAAGGGCTGCAACCAGCCCTTTGAACTTGCTGTTGAGCAATGTGAAGCTGGCCTGGAAGCCCATGGCATTCTCGGTGTAACTGGCCTGCTCGACCTGCGAATCAACGGTGTTCTGGTCCAGCGAAGGCTGCGACGGCGTACGGTACATCAGCGTACCGTCGTCATTACCCATGCCCTCGGCTTCGATATGACGGCTGTTGGTCTTGTTCAGCGCGAAATGACCGTTCTGGGTCTTCTCGGTTTCAGCAGCCAGCACCGAAGAAAACTCCAGATCACGCGCCTTGAAGTTCGGGGTGTCGGCGTTGGAAATGTTGTTGGCCAACACCTCTGCCCGCTGAGCCCGGAAGTTGAGGGCCTTTTCATGTATGCCTAGCGCTTTATCGAAGCTGATGCTCATTTCGGGAAACCTTTGCCGGTTGACCTGATTCTGTTGTTAGTGACAAAGCAATCGGCGTGCCATGTTGTAAAACCCAATGATTGCAAGGGTCACAGGCGGCGCGGAAGCGGCAATGCCAGAAAAGCGGCAAGGCATTTCCGCTGTGGAGGGGCAAAGCGGCAAGGTGGGTGCCGTTTTTTTGCCAGTACGGGGGTTGTAGCGTGGGTTGTAGCCGAAGGAAGCGCTGAATACAGTGCGACCGGCAAGCTGACTGATTTTTACACATCGGCTCTCGATCCCTACAAAGGGCTGCCAGCCATCGAGCAGTCGCAATACCCTTCCAGCTATGAGCCCAGACTTCAGGGCTGGATTGATCAAGACTTCAACTACAAAACGCACACCGCTGAAGGTGATGCTGATGCCAAGAGCCTTCTGGATAAAATCCTCGACCCTGACAGCGCGGTATTTACCGGACAAGGCACTGCCGGCACTGAATCCTGAACGTCTCTTTTTTGTGCCCCATCAACAACTGCCTGAGTCAAGCAACGAATCCAGTGGGTCAGCACTCCATAACCAACGTTCCCGGAGCCAGTCCAGCAGCATACGGACTTCAACCCGATTGTCGTCGTGACTCTTTTTATAAACTGAAATGGCGTCAGGCAACTGAACACGTTCTGCACAGCACTGCACCAACGTGCCCTCTTCAATAAGTTTTGACGCAGTTCGACGCCATCCCAATGCAACGCCATGCCCCTCCACTGCCGCCTGAAGCATAAGCGGATAGCTATCAAACACCGCACCTTGAGGATAATCCGCCCTGGTACTTCCAAACATCTGCAACCAGTCATCCCACGTCATGAATTCATGGGGCGTGGAGCGGTAGTGCAGCAGTTTGTGCAGGCGAAGCTCTTTGAGGCTCAGCAAACTGCCAGGCTCGAGGTAATCGGAGCGGCACACGGGAAAGACTTCATCGGCAGCGGTAAAAACCAGCGTGATTTATGGGGCCTGATAATCGCAGTCTTGTCTTCGGTGATCGGAGCGTGGGCGTGGAACTCAGCAACAAGACGGCTGCCGATGGTGCTTTCCGGTCAGTTGATTTCACTGGAGGGCCTGTTCGCAGCCGCACTCGGCTTTCTCTTTGAAGGCAGGTTGCCAACACCCACTGAAGCATCAGGTCTGATCGCATTGCTCACAGGCGCAGGCATTGCGGTTCACCGCATTCTCAGCGCTACTGGTGAATCTGCAAATGCCTGAAAACAGGGTACCCACAAACTGAAGCCTGATACGCAGTCGCTGAAACGGTCGAATCCTGGCTCGCCCGCCCCCCCCTGCTATATAGAAAGCCATCAGACAGTCGATACTTTTGGATAGCCACAGGAATACTATTAAAGGGAGTTTTATTTTGGTCACATCCATCAATACGAACGGCGGCACTGGCCCTACGGCCCGCTCCAATTCGCTTTCCTCTAGCACTTCAAACCCCACCAGCGCCCTTTCTGCCGCCTCAATCAAAACGCAGGATTCAGGCAAGATCTCCTCTCTGTCCGTTCAACTCAGCCAAAGCGCAACGCGTGCGGCGTCAAGAGATTCAGGCCTTGATCATGATGCACTGGGAGCGAAAGCTGCTGAGCAACTTGACCAGATCATTGGTCGCAGCTACGACATCAACAAGGCTAAAAATGACGCTGAGGTGCCTGAAACGACTGATCCCGAGGTGCTGGCACGCGCGAAAAAAGCAACACAATTCGTAAACGGCGGTAGAGAGAATCCTTTCGCAGGCATGGCTAGAGATCAACTGTCACTGATCGCCTACGACGAAAGCGGAACATTTACCGTAAACGAGAAGAAAGCTGCGTGGGTTGAGGACTTCAATCAGGAATCCTTGTGGCGCCAGCAGTTTGCGGCCAAGGCGATGGCGGAATATAACAGCACTGGGAAATTCAACAACGCGTTCGGTGAATCTCTGGAGCATTTCAAAGGATTGCCTGCCATCGAAAAAGCGCAGTACCCGGAGAATTATGAATCCAAAATACGGGGATGGATTGATCAAGACTTCAATTACCTGACCAATACGGCTGAAGGCAAAAGTGATGCTCAAGACTTTATCGGCAAGTTTCTGACTCGCGATGAAAGCGTATTTGGCGACAGTGCATCAGCTACCGACGCACCAGCCACCGAATGAAAGTCCGGGCGATTTTCGATAATCTCCGCCCGGACCACACTTCACTCAGAGGCCAAGCTCACTCAAACCCGGGTGATCATCCGGCCGCCGCCCCAACGGCCAATGGTATTTGCGCTCGGATTCGGCAATCGGCAAATCGTTGATGCAGGCAAAACGCCTTTGCATGAGGCCGTTTGCAGCGAACTCCCAGTTCTCATTGCCGTACGAGCGGAACCAGTTGCCCGAGTCGTCATGCCATTCGTAGGCATAACGCACGGCAATGCGGTTATCCGTGAATGCCCACAGTTCCTTGATCAAGCGATAGTCCAGTTCCTTGCGCCACTTGCGCTCAAGAAACGCCTGAGCCTCAGCGCGGCCATTGACGAACTCGCTGCGGTTACGCCAATACGTGTCTTCGGTGTAAGCCAGCGCGACTTTCGCAGCATCGCGCGAATTCCAGCCATCCTCGGCGCCACGGACTTTCTGAACAGCCGTCTCCAGGGTGAAGGGTGGCAATGGCGGTCTTCCTTTATCACTCATATCAGCGTCCTTAGAATGGTTTGTAGGGCAGGAATTTTCCGTCGAGGGTTATCACGGCTCGCTCGCCCCCTTCCGGATCCTCGACTTTCTTGATGTCGAGCTTGAAGTTGATGGCGCTGATGATGCCGTCGCCGAACTGTTCATGCACCAACGCCTTCAACGTAGTGCCGTAGACCTGAACCATTTCGTGGAAGCGGTAGATCGTCGGGTCACTGGAAACGTCTTCGACATTGCCACGCAACGGGATGGTTTGCAGCTCAGCGACCGCGTCCCTGTCCAGCCCGAGACGCTCGGCAACTACCTCGGCAACCGCTTCCGGCAAAGGGTGCTGACCGAGCAATGCAGCGGTGACATACACCACGCTCAACCCCGTACCTTCTGCGAGCCCGGCCCAGGTCAGGTTCTTTGCGGTCTTGGCCTGCAGCACACGTTCAGTCAGATTCTGACGCGGCGCTCTGGAAATATTGCTGTGCGGCATAGGTAACCCTCCCGAATGAATTCACGTCAGTCACAGGATCGGCAACTATTACCATAAGATCCAAGACTGATTTATGATCATCGCCATAACCCTGACTTATGGTGATGCCGTGCTGTTACGCCATATACGCTATTTGCTGGCAGTCGCCGACCATGGCAATTTCACTCGGGCGGCCGAGGCCCTGCATGTCTCCCAACCGGCGTTGTCGCAGCAAATCAGGCAACTGGAAAGCAGCCTGGGTGTGCAACTGTTCGACCGCACCCGCCGCAGTGTCGTGCCGACCGATGCTGGCCGCGTGTATCTGGACCACGCGCGTCGCTGCCTGCTTGAGCTGGATGCCGGAAAGCGTGCGCTGAACGATGTCAGCGACCTGTCACGTGGACAATTGCGCCTCGGCGTCACGCCAACCTTCAGTGAATACCTGATAGCGCCGCTGATAGACCGCTTCAGCGCGCTGTATCCCGGAGTGGCAATCATCCTCATAGAGCTGCCTCTGGAGCAGATTACCGAGGCATTGATCAGTGACGCGCTCGATCTGGCCATAGGTTTTGCCGGCAGTCATGCTGTCGAGATAGACAGCCAGCCTCTGTTCGATGAACAGCTGTGCCTGGTCATGGCCAAGTCTGGCCCCGAAAAGCAGGCCGCGCTGACACTTGACGACCTGCAGGCGCTTCGCTTTGCCTTGCTCGCCCCCGGCTTCGCCACTCGCCAGTTGCTGGATGCCTGGTGCCAGACGCAGAACTTCAAGCCGACGGTCGGCCTTGAAGCCAACTCGATTGCCATTTTGCTCAAGGTCGTTGCCCAGGGCCGCATGGCGACCATTCTTCCCGATGCCATCGTTCGCGAGCAGCCTGGATTACACGAAGTTCAGACAATCCCTGCCCTGCCAAGGCGGACGGTTGCGCTGCTGCGGCGTAAAAACGGATACCAGAGTGCCGCAGCCAACGCGTTTGCAAAGCTGGTGAGCGGCAGTAGTACGCAAACATGAAACCGATGGGCAGACGTTAAAGGCTGTTTTCGTCCGCCCATAAAAAAAGAGACCCGAAGATCTCTTTCTTTATGACAGGCGACTGACAGACCGTCACTTGGCCTTGTAGATAATCCCCGGACTGCACTGGACCATCTGGTAGTGATCAGGCAAACCATTAAGCGCTTCGGAGGCACCCAGAAACAGGTAGCCGCCTGGCTTGAGCGTGCCGTGGATACGCAGCAGGATGTCTTTCTTCACTTCGGCCGAGAAGTAGATCAATACGTTACGGCAGAACACGATGTCGAACTTGCCCAGCGCCGAGTAGCTGTCGAGCAGGTTGAACGAGCGGAATTCCACGCGACTCTTGATCGGCGTCTTGACCACCCAGCGGCCCGGGCTTTTCACGTCAAAAAAACGTTGCAGGCGATCCGGTGACAAACCCCGGCCAATCGCCAGGCTGTCATATTCGCCCGTCTTGCAGTTATTGAGCATCAAGCCGGACAGATCGGTTGCCACGATCTGCACACCTGATTTGAGCTGGCTTGGGTTGGCGCGCTCAAACTCGTCGATGGACATCGACAGCGAATACGGTTCCTGACCCGACGAGCAGGCTGCCGACCAGATGCGCAAACGCTGGCCGGGGCTGGCCTTGATCTGCTCGGGCAGCACCTTGTTCTTCAACACTTCAAACGGGTAAGTGTCGCGAAACCACAGGGTTTCGTTAGTGGTCATGGCATCAACCACCTGCTCGCGCAGGCCGCTGCGCGGCTGGGTCTGAATACGCTGGACCAGCTCGCCCAACGACTTGATGCTCTGCTGCTCCATCAATTTGTTGAGGCGGCTGGACACCAGGTACTGCTTGTTTTCCCCAAGCAAGATGCCACAGGCTTTTTCCAGAAATACCCGGAACTGATCAAAATCCAAATTACCCGTAGACAAGGTGCCGCCTCTCAAATCATGTGAATCACCAGGGACGACGCCCCCGGATGGTTATTCTGCTGCCTTGATCCGCGCAACAACCCTGGCCGCCAGGTCATCAGGCCGGAATTTGGCAAGGAAGTCATCAGCACCGACCTTCTTGACCATCGCCTGGTTGAACACCCCGGACAACGAGGTGTGCAAGGTGATGTGCATCTTCTGCAGGCGCGGGTCATTACGTATCGCCGCTGTAAGGGTATAGCCATCCATCTCCGGCATTTCAATGTCGGAGATCATCATCAGGAACTCTTCTTCCGGTTTTTTTCCTTCTTCGACCATCTTGAGCAAGTAATCCAGCGCCTGACGACCGTCGTTGAGGGCTACCACTTCAACGCCGACGGTTTCCAGGCAGCGGCTCACCTGCTTGCGCGCTACCGACGAGTCGTCGACCGTCAGAACGCGCAGCGAGACTGCCTTGTGCTGAATATCGGCATCAATAACACCGATCGAGATTTCTTCGGAAACAGGCGCCACTTCGGCGAGAATTTTTTCGACGTCGATGATTTCCACCAACTGATTGTCGACCCGGGTAACGGCGGTCAGGTAGTGATCGCGCCCGGTGCCCTTGGGTGGTGGATGGATCTCTTCCCAGTTCATGTTGACGATGCGTTCTACGGAATGCACCAGAAAGCCCTGAACCTTGGTGTTGTACTCGGTAATGATGACGAAGGAATTAACCAGCGAAATCATCCCGGCGGAGCCTGTCGCCATCGCCAGATCCATGATCGGAATGGTGCCGCCACGAATATTGGCAACGCCCCGAACGATCTTGCTCGACTTGGGCATGACAGTGAGTTTGGGACATTGCAGTACTTCTTTAACCTTGAAGACGTTGATCCCATAGAGCTGCTTGCCGTCGAGACGAAACAAGAGCAGCTCCAGGCGATTCTGACCCACCAGCTGAGTTCGCTGGTTTACCGAATCCATTACACCTGCCATGCCGAACCCCCTTACCAAAATGACCGCCGCCCACACACCCGATCAACAAGCGGCACGGGCTTTGCTATTTATAACCTCATGAACGCAAAGACGACAATTTCTCGACACCTCGCATTAGAAACCCGCAGGCTTCTGTGCGCAATCGCTCTGCTGTGCCTTTGCGGCGCGGGCAACCTCGCCCGTGCAGAGAATTTCACACTGCCTGAACAGCTTATCGGCGTCACCCAAGGGTTTCTTGAGTTCACAGTAGAAGACTATTTGGCAACCAACCAGATTGACGGGCGTCACGACATACAGGTCAAGCAGCTCGACCCGCGCATGAGGATGAATGCCTGCGACAAGGATTTGACAGCCACGCTGGAAAGTCCTCGACCGGTTGGCCGGGTCACCGTGCGTGTTCGTTGCGAGGGTTCGTCGCCCTGGACCGTGTTCGTGCCCGCCCAGGTCCAGCTTTTCCGCAATGTCGTCACCGTGATGCGGCCGCTGAAACGCGACGCCATCGTCACTGAAGAAGATGTTGCGATGCGCGAGCGGGATGTCAGCAGCCTGGGTCAGGGCTTCCTGGCATCGCTTGATCAGGCAGTGGGTCAGAAAGTTGTCCGACAGATGGTCATCGACCAGGTCATTACACCGGTGGCGCTGGAGCAGCCACAAATGGTTCACAAGGGCGATCAGGTGGTGATCATCGCCCGTACCGGCACACTGGCGGTTCGTATGCCTGGCGAAGCGATGTCCGATGGTGGTTTCAACGAGCAGATAAGGGTGAAAAACCTCAATTCCCAGCGGGTGATCAAAGCCAGTGTCACCGGCCCCGGGCAGGTGGAAGTGGCCATGTAACGCATTGATGGTGGCGCGAAGGGTGTGTTTTTTTTAGACTGCGGGGAATGCCCGACGGCAAATGTCGTCTATTGGGAAGCTTTCTCACAATCAGCCTAAAGTTTGATCGGGGTTGGCCGAAAACAAGGCAAGCGTCCAAACACCCAGAGGTTTTTCAATCATGGTCATAGATTTTAGCCGCCTTAATAATTCACAGCCTGCCGCCAGTACATCGCGTACCGGGCCCAGTAAAGACACCGCCAAAACCGATGCGCTGGCACCTGCAGTCACCGCAGGCGTCAAAAGCACCGGGGAAACGTTTTCCTTGAGCAGTGAGGCTCAACAGTTGCATAAAATCACGGACAAGCTGAACGATTTGCCCACCGTCAACAGTGCACGCGTCGCCGAGCTCAAACAGGCCATCGCAGACGGTAGCTATAAAGTCGACAGCAACCGTGTTGCCAGCAAACTGTTGAATTTCGAAACCCAACGCTAAGCCACGGCTCGCGCTGGATATTCTGGACGCTTAAAAACCAGAGCATGCGATGCAAGACACTACTTTGCTGCAGATGATTACCGACGATATGGTCGCTGCCCGTCAGCTTCTCGAGCTGTTGCAGGCCGAATCATTGATTCTTCACGGCCGCGACATGGGCGAGATGGAGCAGGTACTGGCGCAGAAGCAGGCGCTGGTGATCCTTCTTGATCAGCATGGGCGCAAACGCAGCCAGGTCCTTGCGGGGATGGGGCTGCCAGCCAATCGTGACGGTCTTCAGCAACTGGCCAGCCAGTCGGAAGTCGGCGAGCAATTGTTGACGTCCGGTGATGAACTGAGTGCATTGATCAATGAGTGCCAGATTCTGAATGATCAGAATGGTAGTCTTATCCAGTTGCAACAGATCAGCACTGCTCATCAGCTTCGGATACTCAACGGCGGCGATACGCCGACGCTTTATGACAGTCGCGGATCGACCGCCCTGAGAGCCAAGCCGCGCCCCCTGAGTCAGGCGTAACTTCCTGTATCAAGGTTTTGCGCGTAGTGGCAGAATGCTGTTATTGCGTTGCTGTAGTATTTTGCCTGGAGATTCAAGAACGTGAATGGCTCAAGCGCGGACGATGCTCCGCAGCCCCCGAAGGTCCTTAATACACCTTTGGAAATTGCTGCAAACCTGCGGCTGCTCGTCGACAGTCATGATCCTTTGATCATTACCTTCCATGAGCGCGCCCAGCGCTTCCAGAGCTATCTGCTCGAAGTCGACCGCGACAGCAACAGCATTGCGCTCGACGAAATGATCCCCCGTGATGGCGAACGCTTCATCAGCAATGGCGAACCCTATCGCGTGGAAGGTTTTCACGACGGCGTACGTATCGCCTGGGAAAGCTCCGCGCACATGGACATTGTCGAGGCTGACGGCCAGCGCATGTACCGCGGCCCGATGCCTGAAGAAGTTATTTATCACCAGCGTCGCAATGCGTTTCGCGCAGCGCTCAAGCTGGCTCAGCTGGTTGATGTCGAGATCGGCGGCGAACGTCTGAAATCAACGCTGACCGGCAAATTGCTGGATATTTCCGCGACCGGCTGCAAATTGCGCTTTGAGGGCGATGTGTCTGACCGCATGCAACTGGGCCAGGTTTACGACCGGTTTATAGCCAAATTGCCATTTGGCGCCATGACCGCACCCGTCGAACTGCGCCATCTGTATTTCGAAGAGCGCTTTCACACCACCTTTGCCGGCGTACGCTTTCACAACATGAGCGGGCTGGTACAGCGGCAGGTCGAGCGGTTTGTCTACCAGTTGCAACGTGAGGCACGTCGCTTCGATAAAGACGACGATTTCTGACAGCAACACCGCATGACCGGTGATTGCGGCAGCCCTGCCGCAATCATCCACTTCCCTCCCGCTACATTCAGGCCTTCCAGGTCTCGCGCTCACCCTCACGCTCTTCCTCTGGCTTTTCCTCATCGACCCCGGCATCAGCCGCGACCTCAGCTTCAGGCTCAAGCCCGGGCTCTTCGGCGGCCACTTCCGGCTCGACGGTCGTCTGCATCTGGTCCTGCACCACCTGCTCATCCACACGCGGGTCGAGCGCCACCACCAACGGCGAACTGGACATACTGTCCGGCATTGCCACGTGGTGCAGTGGAGCGTTTTCCACCTGATGCAGGTGAGTAACGGCCTTTGGCCTGATCAACAGCACGAGAATCGCCGCAGCGCCGCAGACAAACACATACAGCATGTGGCCGCCGAAAACTTTCATGACCACACCCGCAGCCAGCGGACCAATGCTTGCGCCAATCCCGTAGGTCATGAGCAGCATCGCGGTCAGCGACACACGCCGCTCGGCCTCGACGTGGTCATTGGCGAATGCCACGGCCAGCGGGTAGAGGCAGAACTGCATCAGCGAGGCCAGGAAACCGACGCCGAACAGCACCTCGACCGGCACGCTGGGGAACACCGCCAGCGGCAGTGAAGCGACAACCAGTGCAGCCGCAAATACCCGCATCAGCACGGAGCGGTCATAGCGGTCCGACAACAGGCCCAGAGGCCATTGCACGAGGAAACCGGCAAGAATGCAGCAACCCATGAACAGACCGACCTGCTCGGTGGACAGCCCCTGTTCGGCAGCGTAGACCGGCGCAAGACCGTAGAACGAACCAATGATCAGCCCGGCGCCCAGAACCGCCGTCAGCGATTGCGGAACGCGCTTCATGAAAAAGCGCGGTTCCAGTGGTGCAGGATGCAAAGGTGCCGGGTGAATGGCCCGAGTCATGGCTACGGGCACCAGACACAACGCAAAACACAGCGCCACCAGCATCAGCAGCTCAGGGCCCAGTTGCGGGTGAACCACCAGCACCAGTTGCCCCAGCACTAGGCCGAGATAGGACGCAATCATGTAGCCGCTGAACACCATGCCGCGCTGCTTGGCCTCGGCCTGCTCGTTGAGCCAGCTCTCGATGACCATGTATTGGCACATCATGCCCAGACCGACGATCACCCGCAGCACCAGCCAGGCCGGCAGCCAACTGATCAGACCGTGCCCGAGCACGGCCGCACCGACGATCCCGGCGCAGGTGGCGTAGGCGCGAATGTGACCGACGCGGCCGATCAGGCGGTGACCGATCTTGCCGCCCAGGACCAGACCGAAATAGTTCGCGGCCATCAACGCACCGACCCACAGGCTGTCGACCTGATCGGCCGCCAGGCGCAGGGCCAGATAAGTGCTCAGCAGACCCGAGCCGATCAACATCATCAACGAGGCAAAATAAAGCGCTCGAAAGGACTTCCAGATTTGGCGCATCAACTTTCCAAAAATAGGGAGTCGCCCGAATGGGCGAGCCCGACACTGCGATTCTTAAACCTGGGCCGCCAGAACGCGCCGTTCCCAGGGGGTTATCTCGTCAAAAAAACTGCTCAGCTCCAGGGCCTTTGACGCGACGTAGCCTTCGATGAATTCATGACCAAACAGTTCCTTGGCCAACTGACTGCTTGTCAGACGCTCAAGAGCGGCCTGCAAGGTACACGGAAGTGACAATTCTTCCGGCACCTCGATTTCACCCTGCATCGGCGCGGTCGGTTCCAGGCCCTGCTCAATACCGTACAGCCCGGCCGCCAGACTTGCAGCGATGGCCAGATAAGGGTTGGCGTCCGCGCCGGGCAAACGATTCTCCACCCTTCTGGCCGCCGCTGCACTCGACGGAATGCGTAGCCCGGCTGCGCGATTGTCGTAGGACCAGCAGGCATTGTTGGGTGACGCGTAAGGATGGAACAGACGTTGATAGGAATTCACATTAGGCGCGAACAACGCGGTGAAGTCTGCCATGCATGCCTGCTGGCCGCCGATGAAGTGACGGAACGTGGCAGTGGCGTTGCCGTTCACATCGTTGAATACATTAAGGCCGGTCTCCGCTGCCACCACACTCTGATGAATATGCATCGAACTGCCCGCCGTGCTTGCCAGCGGTTTGGCCATGCACACCACGATCAGACCGTGCTTGAGCGCCACCTCTTTGAGCAGGTGCTTGAACAGAAAGGTCTGGTCGGCCAGCAGCAAAGGATCACCATGCAGCAGGTTGATCTCGAACTGACTGACGCCCATCTCGTGCATCACCGTGTCACGCGGCAGGCCCAGTGCTGCCATGCACATGTAGACCTCGGCGAAGAACGGACGCAAGCCATTGCTGGAGCTGATACTGAACGCCGACTGCCCTGCTTCGCGTCGCCCGTCCAGCCCGACCGGCGGCATGAACGGGAAAATTGGATCAGGATTGGGAGCGAAGACGAAAAACTCGAGCTCTGTGGCCACAACCGGTGCCAGGCCACGATCGGCGTAGCGAGCAATCACCGCCTTGAGCTGATTGCGGGTGGACAGCCTGCACGGCTCGCCGCTCAGGTCCATGGCATCACAGATGGCCAGAGCACGAGGCGGCTCGCTCCAGGGCAGGCGGTGGATCTGCTGCGGGTCGCTGACCAGGGCCAGGTCGCCGTCATCACTGCCATAGAAGCGTGCCGGCGGGTAGCCGCCCATGATGCATTGCAGCAAAACGCCACGCGCCAGCTGCAAGCGCCGCCCTTCGAGAAAACCTTCGGCCGTCATCACCTTGCCGCGCGGCACACCGTTCAAATCCGGGGTCACACACTCCACTTCATCAATGCCCATCAACTGCTGCGCCAGCGAATGGGGGTCATTGCGAGTCATGGGTTCAATCCTTTGTGGTTAAGCTGCAAGCTTCAAGCTTCAAGCTTCAAGTGGCAAGCGCGAGTCTTCTGGCTTCTGCTTGCAGCTTCAGAGCACCGGATTGTGAAACGGTGCGCCGGTCACTTCGATGAACTCCTTTCGGTAGTCCTCGTTCTCCGGATCGACCACCAGGGCCTGGCGCAGAAATTCGACGCCCTCGGCAACGTGACCCAGCTGGCGACTCAGGGCACCGGCGAGATGCAGCTTGGTGGCATCGAAAAAATTGAACGACAGCAAAATCTTGGTCAGCGTCAATGCGTTTTCCAGTTTGCCCGCCATCAACAGCTGATTGAACTGCGCATTGAAGTCGGCGACATCCTGCCATTTCCCGGCCGACAGCCCCTCTACCTTGCGCAGTACGATGGTGTGGCCGTTGCCTACCTTCGAATCCGTCTCTTCGACGCACTCGATGTACCAGCAGCCCAAGCCTGAGGAATTAACGTGATTGACGGCGCGGATCATGCTCTGCAAGGAAAACACCTGATAATGACCACGCCATTCACCCTCAGTGACGGTGGTCATGTCTATCTTGTTTTCATAATCCTCGATCATCTGCGCCAGCGTCGTCAGACGACGCGCGCGGTCGGTCTTGGCGGCCGTGCGCTTGGGAAAGATGCAAAAGAAGACACCGCCGTTCTTCAGCACCCTGAGCGCTTCGACGTAGGCGGAAAACAGATTGGGAACATGCTCGATCACGTGCGAGCTGATGAGGTAATCAACTGACGCATCTGGCGTGTGGATACATTGAAAGTCGCCGAGCATGTCGACTTTTGAAACGTCGCCCGACACCTTCATCTGCTCGACAAAGTACTGCTGATAATCCTCCATATCACGAGGGTGCAAAAACTCGACGCCGTCGCAGGGCGCAACGTTCAGGCAACTGGCAAGGTTGAATGCGTTGTGAGCTGCCGCACCCAGTTCGATACCTTGCCCCTGGCAGTACTTCTTGGCTAACTGCATTGCTCCCCCGTCGCTCGTCGTTATCTGGATAAACCTGCCTGAAATATCGGCGATACCAGACAGAACTTTAACTATCGCCTGCCATGCGCAAGCCTGCGACTGGCCATTGGCGCAGATATTGCTAAACATCTGGATCCAGTGTGAATGCACGATGATTTACGTCAGCCAGGTGCCCAACTTACCCGGCCATTGCTGACGCTAGCCACCAAAAATCACGCTCAGGCCACAGAAAGACAGAGGATCACCATGATCAATGGTCAAAAGGTTGGCTGCGGAATCGTCACGTATAACCGCCCCGCCCTGCTGAGAAAACTTTACGACTCACTGCCCGCCGACCTCATCGACAGCATCGTCATCATCAATGACGGCGACGCGTACCCCGAACACTCCGCCTACGACAGCGATGTCTTGTTCAACAATGAAAGCAACCTCGGCGTAGGCAAATCCAAGAACAGGGCGCTCTCACTGCTGCTGGACGCTGGTTGCGAACATCTGTTTCTGATCGAAGACGATATCTACATCAAGAGCCCGGAAGTCTTCGAGCTTTATATCCTGACGTCGACCCTGACCGGCATTCAGCATCTGAATTACAGCCAGCACGGGCTGATGAACAAAACGCCTGACGGCGAAGCCAATGCGGTGTGCAAGATTGATTATGGCAACGGCATCAACCTGCCGTTGTATCGACATTGCGTCGGGGCGTTTTCCTACTATTCCAGACGCAGCCTCGAAGCAGCCGGACTGATGGATGAGACGTATAACAACGCTTTTGAACACGTTGATCACACCCTGGCCATCATCAACCAGAACATGCACCCGCCGTTCTGGTTCTTTGCCGATATCGACCATTCAGAGCGGTATCTGGGAGACGAGCCCTGGAGCTACGAACAGTCGACCATTTCGTCCAGCAACCTGCACAAGCAAAACGTTCTCGACGCCATCGAACACTTCAAGCTCAAGCACGGCTGTGAGCCGGTCAAACACCCGCTCGCCTCCAATCAGGAACTGATGGACAGCCTCAACAGCATCAAACAGAGTTTCGGGCTGAATCTCTGAGTAATAGCGCTCGTCCGGCAATCCCTCCAGGTGATTGCGCAGGACGCGTGCTGGCAAGCTCCAGGTTCAGGGCAGCGTCATGCTGAACAGGGCGCCACCCAGAACGCCACCATTGGCGATCTCGATGCGTCCCTGCAAGCCATTGCGCACATGCAACCGCGCAATGTGCGAAGCAAAATAAAGGCCCAGCCCGGTGCTGCCGCTCCCCTGATTGATCCCCAGCACATAATCCGTCTGTTGCTCGATCAGGTAGGCCGGGTAACCGGGGCCGTCGTCGTTGACGGTGATCTTCAGTTGGCCGTCCTCATCGGACACGCCGACGAAGATCTGCTCGCGGGCAAAACCGGTCGCGTTGACGATGATGTTACCCACCACCGATCCCACCAGCTCACGGTCGAAGAAGCCCAACGGGCTCACAACATCAATGGCATACCGAGCCGCAATGCCACGGCTACTCAGCACGTCCTGGTGATGAGCCAGTTGCGCTTCGATGAAATCATCCAGCTCGTGGTAATCCGGGCGTAACGGCATCTGATTGACGCCGAGTTTGTACAGGCCCAGCAACTGCACCAGCATGCCGTTCAGGTTGGCGAACTCGTATTCGATAACGCCATGTTCGGGCGTGTCGAGTTGCTGCGCGGAAAGCTTAGCCAGCCACTCACTGTGCGCCTGGGTCAGCGTCGCCAATGAGTTCTTCATGTCGTGCACGGTGGAGGCGATCACCATGGAAAAATCGAGCCCCAGCTCCCTCTCTTCACTCATGCGCCAAACGCCCTCTCCCTGAGTTTTTGGTAACGCTCGAAACGCGGGTCGCTGTCCGGAATCTTGCCGACCATGGTCAGGCTGGCCCGGCACTCGTCCAGACCTGCCTGTCCCAGGCTCTGACCGGGGTGGAGCAGCGACTGCGCCATGTTGAGCGCGATACTGAGATTCCTCGGCTGCAACGCCAGCGCACTGCGGAAAAACCCCTGTGCCTCGGTCAGGTTGCCCGCCTTGTAACTGCGCACGCCTTGCAGGTTGAGATCGCTGGCCGCTTTATTGGCACCCAGGATCGCAGGATCGTCGGTCATGCTGGCGACGCTTTTCATCACCGCAGGATCATCGCCGTAGACTTCTGCACAGTTTTTCAAGACACCAGCGCCCGCCTCTTCCTGGCCCAACTGCTTGAGCTGGGCTGCCACCATCAAAGAGGCTTCGGCGCTGAGAAACAGCTCCGTTCCGTCCAGCCGGGCCATCGCCTGCTCGGTAAGCTTGGCGGCCGCTTCCGGGTCCGAGTGTTGCAGACTGGAGGCCTTCATCAAGCGCGTACGCACTTGCAGGCCTTCGTCGTTACTGTGTTCCTTGGCGACATCACCCAAGGCGTTGTTGACCTCGACCCGGGTCCGCGCATCAAGCCCCTGCTCGCCGCCCTTGCTGATCAAGGCATGCGCCAGCCCCAGATTGGTCTCGGGGTCCTTGAAGCGCGAATGCTGCCCCTGTGAAACCGCCTGACGATAGGCCTTGGAGGCACTTTCGAAGTCTTCGTTGCCCAGCGCCAGCTTGCCCAGCAGCCTCTGCCGTCGAACCGCCAGCGGCGACAGCCGCACCGCGCTTTCCAGCACCGTCTGCGCCCGCTTGGCATCGCCGAGGGCCACCAGCACATCAGCTAGCCCGTCGAACAGCGCAGGCATGATCGGAAACGCCTTGATCGCCTGCTCGTAGACAGCCTGCGCCTCGGCGGCCTTACCGCGCTTGAGCAACAGGCTGCCCAGTGCGCCGTAGGCCCAGGGCGTGGCTCGGTCGGCCAGAATGCTCTTGAGGAAAGCTTCCAGCGGCTCGTTCTGTTTCAGGTCACGCAAGGCCTCGGCCTTGTGGCGCAGGCACAGTGGCGCGTAACGCGGGTCCTGCTCGATCAATGCGTTGCAGGCGGCCAGTACCTCAGCCGGGTTACGACGGTCGAGCGCCTGCAGAATCGGTTTGAGCAGCGTCTTGCGCTGCACCAGTTTTTCCAGACGCTGAGCCAGACCGGCACGGTTGAACGGCTTGGTCAGGTAGCCGTCCGGCTCCCATTCCAGCGCACTCATGACCATGGCCTGACTGTTTTCGGCGGTGACCATGATGAAGACACTTTCATGGCTCAACAGCCGCTCGACCATCAGGTCTTCCAGCACCTGCTGACCATTCTTGCGACCGTCGCCAAGGTTGAAGTCATGCAACACGAAGTCGTAACGCTTTTGCGCGCACATGCGCAAAGCCTCTTCACCGGTGTCGGCGGTATCCACTTCCTTGACGCCCAGTTCACGCAGCATCGACCTGACTGAACTGCGAAAGTCAGAAAAGTCATCAACGATAAGAAAGCTTTTTTGGTTGTACGCCAGCATCCGGATTCCTGCACAGGAGAAGTAAAAATACGAGACCCACAGCCCGAGAGCTAACCGGACCCGGCTCAGCAGCCCGTTTTCAGGACATGCTTGATAACTGATAGCTGACTGATGCTCAGGCACAGCTTGCCATCGCCACCCCGAGTGACCGGTTGAGGTTTACGGCGACACTCAGTTTTTCGACCATGCCGGCAGAAACTATAGGGCGAACCTGCACTTCGCACCTCTTCGGCATGGCGATTAAGCGCTTGTTTTGCGAGCTGGATCGAATTTGCGGGAATTTTTGCGGGAATCAAGGAAGGCGTTGCGGAGAGCAGGCTGACGATTGAAGCCGCCCGTGATGCGACAGGGAACGTTACGGACAGCATGCCGACACAGGGCGTCGGCATGCTTCAAACAGCGGGTTACACCCAGCCGTCGTTCTTCTTGCGGCCCTTGGTCAGTGCCGGAAGGATCAGGCCGACCAACAGGCCTGCACCGGCAATGCTGCCGCCATAAACCATGTAACGCATCATCACTTGCTTGTTCTCGTCACCGAGGCGCGCCTGGGTAGCACGCAATTCGGCCTGAGAGTCGGCCAATTGATCATTCAGGGTCTTGGTTCGGGCTTCCAGCTCGTCGACCAGCTTCTTGCGCGCGTCCAGGGTTTCCTGCATGCCTTGCACGCGGGTCTTCCAGGTGTTGTCGATGCCTGCCAGTTGCTCGGTCAGCTCGGCGACCTGCTGAGTCAGTTGCGGCACACGCTCAGCCTGGCCAGGAACCTCTTGCAGGTCACTGCTCGGAATCCACACCGTCGCGCCGCCTTCGCCGCGCACCTGGCTGAACTTGCCCGAGGAGGTGAGCAACTCGACCTTCTGCCCGGATTTCAGCGTACCGACGATGCGATGGTCATCCGTCGGCCCGCTGCGCACATAAGTGGTGAGACTGTCGCTGACCCAACGCTCGTTGTTCGCCGCCTGAGCATTGCCAGGAACGATCACGGTCAGCACAGCACCGAACAGGCCAGCTCCCAGCAAACGACGCGACGTGGAGAACAGGCCAGGGGCACGAGAAGGAAGTGCAGAAAGATGACGAGACATGGCGATAATTATCTTTATCCGGAATGAAAATAAAGCCTCGTTGAACGGGCCGGCTAACGATGGGAGGACAGGCGATCAAAGGTTCTTGCAACTCCTGCCCGGACGGATTGTCTGCCAATGACACGCACTTGAAAGCGCATCGATTCCCTTTTTTGCAGGCCGTCCAGAAAAAACCATCAGCTAACAGACTCCTCGAACCGGGTCAGGTTCACTATCGGCTTGTGTGAGCGTCAAAATTCAGCCGCACGGTCGCGGTGAGCAAGTCCCTGCTTTCAAACGAATTCGGCGCTGGCGCGACGTTTGCTGCCGCAAATCAGGGCCTTGCACTGCGCAACGTTTGCTTTCCCGTCCAAGTGCTGTAGAAAAGGTCTGACAGGCGTGAGTGTCCCGGACACCCACCATCCTGATGCTCGACTGCATCGCTCTAATGGAAAATAGAATGCTCCCAAGACAAGTGATTAACGCCACCGTAAGCCCGAAGGGCAGCCTTGAAACCCTGTCCCAACGCGAAGTGCAGCAACTCAGCGCTGCAGGTTCAGGCAGTACCTACACCCTGTTTCGCCAGTGCGCCCTGGCCATTCTCAATACCGGCGCCCATGTCGATAACGCCAAGACCATTCTTGAAGCGTACGAAAGCTTTGAAGTGCGCATCCATCAGCAGGATCGCGGCGTGCGCCTGGAGCTGCTCAACGCTCCGGCCGACGCTTTCGTCGATGGGGAAATGATCGCCAGCACTCGCGAGATGCTGTTCAGCGCCTTGCGCGACATCGTCTACACCGAAAGCGAACTGGACAGCCAGCGCATCGACCTGAGCAATTCCCAGGGCATCACCGATTACGTGTTCCACCTGCTGCGCAACGCCCGCACCCTGCGTGCTGGCGTCGAGCCGAAGATGGTGGTGTGCTGGGGCGGTCACTCGATCAATACCGAAGAATACAAATACACCAAGAAGGTCGGCCACGAACTCGGCTTGCGCAGCCTGGACATCTGCACCGGTTGCGGCCCCGGCGTCATGAAAGGCCCGATGAAAGGCGCCACCATCGCCCACGCCAAGCAGCGCATCGTCGGCGGTCGCTACCTGGGCCTGACCGAGCCGGGCATCATCGCTGCCGAGGCACCGAACCCGATCGTCAACGAGCTGGTGATCCTGCCGGACATCGAAAAACGTCTTGAAGCCTTCGTGCGTGTCGGTCACGGCATCATCATCTTCCCGGGTGGCGCAGGCACTGCCGAAGAATTCCTGTACCTGCTGGGTATCCTGATGCATCCGGACAACAAGGATGTGCCATTCCCGGTGATCCTGACCGGCCCGAAAAACACCGAGCCGTACCTGCAACAGTTGCATGAGTTCGTCGGGGCCACGCTGGGTGCAGAGGCGCAGCGTCACTACCAGATCATCATCGACAACCCGGCAGATGTTGCCCGGCAGATGACTCAGGGCCTGAAAGAGGTGAAGCAGTTCCGCCGCGAGCGCAACGATGCGTTTCACTTCAACTGGCTGCTGAAGATCGAAGAAAGCTTCCAGCACCCTTTCGATCCGACCCACGAGAACATGGCGAAACTGCAACTCAACCATGACGTGCCGACGCACGAGCTGGCGGCCAACCTGCGTCGGGCGTTTTCCGGCATTGTCGCGGGCAACGTCAAGGACAAGGGCATTCGCCTGATCGAACAACACGGTCCCTATCAGATCCAGGGTGACCCTTCGATCATGGGCCCGCTGGACAAACTGTTACAGGCGTTTGTCGATCAGCACCGCATGAAACTGCCGGGTGGCGCGGACTATGTGCCGTGCTACCAGGTTGTGGCCTGACGCCACAGCGTCATCAGGCAAGCGAACGGGGCGCTCTTGAGCGCCCCGTTTTTATTTTTGTTGGCGAAACGCGCTAGGCGACTGGCCGGTGGCGCGTTTGAAGAAGCGCGAAAAATAGGCCGGTTCGGAAAACCCCAGGCTGTCGGACACCTGATTGATGGTCATGGTGGTGTAAATCAGATTGCGCTTGGCCTCCAGCAGCAGCCGCTGGCTGATGATCTGCAACGCCGACTGGTTGCACAGGCGCCGACACAGCGCATTCAGATGAGCCGCACTGAGCCCCATCGCCTGTGCATGCTGCTCAATGGACCAATGCTCGCGAAAGCTCGTCTCCAGTTGATGCATGAACACCTGTAAATGCTCACGCCCGCGGTCCAGCGTATGAATTTCTTCACCGGCGTGCTCGCGGCTACGCCGACTCAGCCAGACCACCAGCACATTGATCAACGAATGCAGCATCAGATCGCGACCTGCTTCGGGCTGTCGGTATTCGCGAGCGATGGCGCTGAACAACGTGTCGACGTAATGGCTGTCTGGCCCAAGCTCATAGCAACGTGCTGTACTCATCGCCGAACTGTCGAGCGCCGTCTCAAGCTGTTCCACCAACGGCCGCGCCAGGCTGAGAATGTGCCCCTGAATGTCTTCGGCAAACCTGAAGGTATGTACGCTCAACGCCGGGACCACCTGCAGCGAAGGCGTTTCAACTTCGCGGACCATGTCCTCGACTTTCAGCATCGCCTTGCCCGATTGCACATACAGCAACTGGACCAGATCGCCATGCCGATGCGGTTTGATCTCCCACTCGTGAACCTTGCTGCGTTCCGGAATCGACTCGCAATGAATCAGATCCGGCGTCGGCCACGCGGTGGTTTCGCCGTAAAGCTTGAACACCGGTATTGCTGTAATGGCAGACCTGGCCATGCCGTCCTCCCCACTGAACCCTCGAAAAGTCCAGATAATTAACCGGATATTGCCTTCTTATCCCGACACCATCCATTAAAAATGCAGGAGACAAAAACAATTGCATCCCGCGGGTCACGGCCGGCAGGGATCACCAGACAGGACAATACTCATGAAAACCCAAGTCGCCATTATCGGCTCAGGCCCCTCAGGACTATTGCTGGGGCAACTGCTGCAGCGCGCTGGCATCGACAACATCATCGTCGAACGCAAGGACCCCGACTACATCCTCTCGCGTATTCGTGCAGGCGTGCTGGAGCAAGGCATGGTCGACCTGTTGCGTGAAGCCGGCGTGAGTGAACGTATGGATGCCGAGGGCCTGATTCACGATGGTTTCGAGCTGGCATTCGACGGACGCTGCGAGCGCATCGACCTGAAACACCTGGCCGATGGCAAAACGGTGATGGTCTACGGACAGACCGAAGTGACCCGCGACCTCATGAAAGCGCGCGCCCTCAGCGGCGCGATGACGGTGTATGACGCTTCAGACGTCGAAGCCCACGACCTGAAAACTGACCATCCTTACCTGACGTTCATGAAAGATGGCGAGACCGTGCGCCTGGACTGCGACTACGTTGCGGGCTGCGACGGTTTTCACGGTGTTTCCCGGCAATCCATTCCAGCCGAAGCACTCAAAGTATTCGAGCGCATCTATCCTTTCGGATGGCTTGGCGTGTTGGCCGACACGCCACCAGTCAATGAAGAACTGGTCTACGCCAACCACCCGCGCGGCTTTGCCCTGTGCAGCATGCGTTCGGCGGTTCGCACCCGTTATTACGTGCAGGTCAGCGCCGACGAGAACGTCGAAGACTGGTCGGATGAACGCTTCTGGAGCGAACTTAAATCCCGCCTGCCCGAGCATCTGGCAGAGCGCCTGGTGACTGGCCCGTCTATCGAGAAAAGCATTGCGCCGCTGCGCAGCTTTGTAGTGGAGCCCATGCAGTATGGCCGCCTGTTCTTGCTGGGCGACGCCGCGCACATCGTCCCGCCCACCGGCGCCAAAGGCTTGAACCTGGCGGCCAGCGACGTCAGCACGCTGTACCGGATCCTGCTCAAGGTCTACCGCGAAGGCCGCACCGACCTGCTGGAAAAGTACTCGCAAATCTGCCTGCGCCGGGTATGGAAAGCCGAACGTTTCTCCTGGTGGATGACGTCGGTGCTGCACAACTTCCCCGATACCGACGCGTTCAGCCAGCGCATTCAGCAGACCGAGCTGGACTACTACGTAGGCTCGGAGGCCGGGCGCAGGACGATTGCCGAGAATTATGTGGGGTTGCCGTATGAGGCGATTGAGTAGCCAGACAACTCTCGTGCCAATGCTCCGCGTTGGCATATATTTCTGGACGCTCTGCGTCCGCACTTGAGCAGACGCCGCGACGCAGATTTGTGACGCGGAGCGTCACCCAAGGTATTCCCACGCCGGAGCGTGAGGAACGAGAGGAGTCTGCCTGATGACTCTCGTGCCAATGCTCCGCGTTGGCATACATTTCTGGACGCTCTGCGTCCGCTCATTAATATGCGCCGCGATGCAGATTTGTGCGGAGCATCACCCAAAGCATTCTCAGGCAGGGGTGAGCGAGAAGTGTCTGAAGGGTGATGCGCAAAATTCTGCACATCAAATAGCCGGGTAAAACGGACCAAGGCATGCAGTTCAAGCTCTCCAGCAGATAAGGACAGGTTTGCGCACATGCGCATAAACCTGCGCGCTATTTCGCGATTCCTGGCTGAAAATCAGTCGAAATCCTCTGCCAGATATTCCTATCCTTTTGTTTTTAAACAATAAAAAAATTAACGGCACATATCTTGGAATGCAGCGCTTTCTGTAGTGGGCGAAGTGGCCCGCTTCTGTGGAGAGAACGCCTCGTATGACCGATAAAAACGGCACGCGCCAACAACGACGTGCAGCATGCTTCGACAAGACTCCGGCTACGGCGACCAGCCTGTGCCCCTTCAAGGGCCCGAGCATCGCTATCGTGCCGGTGCGCTATGCGCTGGATCGCTCGCGCTATGATGCTGATCCCAAACAATTGAAACCGCTGCCCAAAGACGGTAAATGGGCCAGCCTGCCGACGTTGAAAACGCGCAGTTACACCTTGCGCCAACTGTACGACGGCTACGTTTACGTCTTCGACGAAACAGCCGGAACCCTGCATGAATACGCAGTGTCTGCCGCTGACGGCCATCTGAGCAAAATCGTCTGGAGCGACGCGCAGGTGGGCAGCGATCAGCGAAGCGGTGGCACTGACGGCAAACCGTTTCTGCTCTACCCGCGCAGCAACCGGCTGCACATCGCCTTTTCGCCGCTCCAGTGGACATGGCGTATTTGCGAGCACATGCGCTCCAACCCGCCGAGTCGCGCGTTATGGATGAAAGCGCTGGACCTGCCCCGCTACTGCATCACCATGGCCGAGCCGGACACCCTGCCGCTAAACCACATCGCAGAGGCCGTGGCGGATGTCGACAAAGGCAACGTTATTGACGACGGCCGTTTTGCAGATTCGGCGATTCCCACTGCCCGTTCGCCATCCAGCGACGAGGCCACATCGTTGTTTTCGCCGGTCGGCGCTGACGTTTTCTGGCTGGGCAGCGTGGACGACAAGGACAGCTCGCTGCTCATCGCCCTTGACGACCCGTTGGCCGTTTTCAATGACCTGGGCATGCAACTGGCCGCCGATCAGGCGGCATACCGCAACTGGCAAGCCGAACACGAACACAAGATTCAGATCGCCCAGACCGTTACCACGCTGTGTGGCGCTGAAAGCGAACCGGAGAAACTGCCCGCATCGGTACGCGGTGATGCGGCTGGAACGCACCAGTACCTGAGCGACGTCGAGGCCTGGTTTGATCAATGCATCATTGAAGAGGCGCAGATCAACAGCAGCTCGGTGCCCGGAGACTTTCTGGTGCTGCCGGACATGTTCAAAAGTTTAGACATGCGCAAATCCATTGAAGCGCGTTATGGTAGCGCACCTTCCGAACAGGACGCGCAAGTCTGGAAGGATCGCCATAAATGGCGGCGCGAAGTCGATTTCACCGGTGCGCGTCAGTACCTCCTGCAGCATCTGCCGGCCGGCGAAAAGCTGCTGCAACAGGTGCGTGACACGCAGAGCGATTTCCGCCAGTGGTCAACATACCTGGGCACGGAACCACTCAAGCTGTTCATTGACACCACCCACCCGAACACCCTGCTGTACCTGCAAATGATCCTGCTCAATCTGCAGATCATCTACGCGCAGGACAACGCAGCCAGCGCCTGGCTTGCCGAACAGGAAGCCAACACCAGCAGCCTGTTTGGCACCTTGCGCTATGGCTTCTCGCCCGCGCTCAAAGACGCCCTGCATCACGAAGCCAATGCACTGCTCAACGGCCTTGGTGACGTGACTAACCTGGCCACGCGCATCGGCGAGCTCAATGGCGCGCTCAATCATCAGGGCTTTGCCGACAAACCGTGGATGAAGGCACTGAAGCAACCGGTTCAAGACACCTTCAAAGCACTCGGCGACCTGGCCAGCGGCGCAGGCAAGGCGACACTTGAAAGTATCCTGCTGGCGTGGGTGCCTATCGACAGCCGCCACGCAATTGGCAAAAAGCAGAACATCGTTGCCCTGATTCGCACGCTGTTGATCGGTCAGGTCCTGCTTGATTCGCCGACACGTATCGCGATCAATCAACAGGTCTTCACCAGGCTCAAACAGTGGATACGTGAGTGGCAGGTGCTTAACAAACAGATCAGCGACACTCGCCGCAGCTGGCTCTACCCGACCGCCTACAACACCCGCAAAAGCACCGCCAACCACCTGAATGCCCTGAGGGAAAGACTTCGTCTGCATGAACTGAGCATGCCCGCCCTGCTCGACTTTCAGAACAAAGAATATGCGAAGCAGTTGCAGGACGAAATTCGCCAGTACTTCCAGACCGGCAAAGCCATTACCAAGGACTGGCTCGCCCACGCCAAACGCTGGATCGACAAGCTGGGCGGTATCGCGGGCTCGATCACCTGGGGCGTGATCATGGCCAACTTCATCAATACCGCCCTCACCTATCGGGACCTGACGAAAGATGGGGATTTCAGTCTGAAGGACATTGGCAAGGTCACTTACGGGTTGGGGTATAGCTTTAACCTGTTGATGGCGGTGTTTGTTGAAGCGCCTTGGGCGATTATCAGTACGGCAAAGCCACTTGTGATTGGCGGATATGACATCGGCATTCTTGACCAATCAGCGGCTTATTGGAAAGCACGGGGCAATGCAGTTTGGGGTGATGCGATACGCGGATTCAGAGGCTCGATGGTGGCGATGGGGGCGTTTGGGGTAGCGGCGGCCACGTTGGAAGTAGTCGACATTCACGATGACTGGAGCAAGCTGAAAACTTCAGCAGAAAAAAATGCGACCATGACAAAAGGATTTGCTACCGCTGCGATGGGCTTAGGTTCACTCGCTCAATTGCTGGTAGGCACTTCTCCTGTGAGCAGGCTGACTATCTTCGTCATGAGCCCTTGGTTTAGCGTTGCCCTCCTCGTTACAGGTGCAATCTATCTTTTCGCAACCATGGCATTGAATTACTTGAAACAAGATAGCGTCGGCTGGTGGCTACGCAAATCCTGCTGGTCCCGAGCACCTCAACACCGCTATCCAGAAACCGCGCAAGGGCAGAACGACGAGATTCGCGGCTTATTAGAGATACAGCTGGGCCCACAACTCCATGTGAAAAGCACCGTGCATTATGAAGATCGATACCTCGGTAAGGGCGATTACATGAGCGTAGCCGTACAAAATGGTGTCGGTATACAACTCCGCCTACCGAGCGCCATCCGGGGCTCTTCTGTGCACTTCAACGTTATCAGCAGCAAGCGCCCTTGGGGCCTGATGCCCGTAGAAAAAATTGAAAACTCAATACATGAAGATTTTCTGGATCGGGGGCAGCTCAGAAATACCAGTCAGTTTGGGTCTTTGACCGGAAAGCGCATAGAAAAAGCCAATGAAGACTTCACGTTCCCACGGATGCCACCCGAGAACGAGGATGTTATTTGGGAAACTTGGGTCCCATTAAAACAAGACGCATCTTACTTGGAGCTTCAAATTTGGTATCCACAAAACCTCATAAATCCTGGCGAAGAAGATAATGGCTATCTATTCCAGATGGAGTTAGGCGCTCAAGGAAGTACATCTATCGATGGTTTGACAGCAACTGATCTCGAAGTGAAGGCATCAAGTCGAGCGGGCTTCTTGACGCTCGAAATTGCGGAATAATAATATGACAATAGATCAATCAGCACCCCAGCAGAAAGCCATAACTACAGAAAACCACGTTAACTTGGTAGAGCCGGAAACGGCGATACATCCCTCAACAGGCAGAAACATCCTGAACTGGAAAATTAAAACCATCGCATTTCATAATAGAGAAATCATGCGAATGCAGCTACTTTTAGGAATCGGGTATATAGCCATGTTTCTGTTCAATGTCTGGATATGGTGGGATGCATTCATTCAGAAACCATATTGGGCAGTCATACTTATACTGGTTTTTGCGGGAAATTATGCCTATTTCGTAAGCCTGCTCATCCGCCAGAAAACCATCTACCACTACGCCATCAAAACCGACCGAGCCTCTGTCGAATACTACCTCCACTACCCCAACTTCGCGTCCGGCCTGTTTAAAGGCATTGCCCTGTTCGTCATCATAATATTCGTTCTTGTCGCCCTGATCACCGGCTCATTGCTGTTCCTGATCGGCCCGGTGGCGATGGCTTTTATCACCGCCGTCAAGCTGCTGAACTGGGAAAACCCGATCCATCACCGGCAGACCCGCCCCTGGCACGAACACAACTTCGTCACGGTCGATCACAAACGCCTGATGGTCATCATCCACTGCACCGACGTGACGACAGGGTTCGCCGCCCGCTTTCCCAGCAAAGAATTAATGAGCAAATACCTCGCGTTCCTGCGCGAGGTACTGCCAGCCACTGCTGAATACACTGAAAATGCCACTAACTGGCATCAGGGCTGATGCTACTCGGGCTTGAGTGAAAAACACCCTCAAGCCCGAGAAAGCAATCAATGCGCCATCGGCACCGTAAAGCGGAATTCGCTGCCCTGCCCCAACTGACTGTGAGCCGACAGTTCACCGCCGTGGGCTTTGATGATGCCTTGCGAGATGTACAGGCCCAGGCCGGTGCCGGTCGGGTTGCCTTCCTTGACGGTCCAGTAACGCTCAAAGATGTGCGGCAACTGCTCGGGGAGAATCCCCTCGCCGGAGTCGCGCACCGTGAACACGATTTCGCTGCCGTTGGACATCGCCGCCACGCCAATCTTGCCCAGTTTAGGGGTGAACTTGATGGCGTTGCCGATCAGGTTGGACAGCACCTGGAACAGACGCTCCGGGTCGGCATTGACCTTGATATCCGGCTCGGCGCTGAAGGACATCTCGATGGATTTGTCCATCGCCAACGGCGCGAGCAAGGTGTAGGCCTCTTCGAAGATCTGGCTGACTTCCAGCGGCTGTGGTGTGATGGTGTAGCGTCCGGCTTCGATCTTCGAGGTGTCGAGCAGGTCTTCGAGCAGCACGTTCATGCGGCTGGCAGCCTGCTGCATGGTATCGATGGCTGTGGAAATACGCCGTGACGTATGCGGACCGTCGGAGCTGAACGACTTTTGCATCATCCCGCACAGCATGGAAATAACCGTCATCGGGTTACGCAGGTCATGTGAGACGACAGCCACCAGTTCGTCACGCGCGCGAACGGCCTGTTGCTCTCTGCGTACCTGGCGGGCCAGGTCATTTTCCAGTGCAGAGCGACGCAAGTCATTGGCGGCATATACGTCGCCGTGACTCCACTGCGTCGCAATGCCGGTCATTTCGACCTTCCAGATTTCGAACGAAGTACGCGGACGCAGGCGCAAGCCATGTTCCGAGCTCTCCAGATCCAATGGTTTGTTCGGATCCCCGCTCCAGCGGACACTTTCCTTGACCTCGGGACGAAACCAGATCACGCCGTTGTCCACAGGCTTGGGCAAACTCATTGCCAGCACACCGCTGGCGATCGGCTGATAGGCCTCGGCAGGCGGGAAAACACTGGAAAGATGATGACTGGCATATACCGGTTCGCCACTTGCCATCATCCAGGCATGCAGCGCCCGTATATCGGCAGGCTCAGGGCAGTTGCCGAAGCAAAGTGTCTGACGGTCCTCGATGATCGCGACGCCGGTAGCACCCACCAGGTCCATCAGCAATTGTGGCTGCTGCGCCAGGCCGTCGAACACGTTGTCTTCGGACTCGGCCATAGCGTGATGCAGTTGCTTGAGCGCCAGGACCTTTGCCTCACGCTGGCGACTGATCTCCAGTGCTTCCATCGCGCTGATCTGCAACGACAACACCTGACCAATCGCCTGGCAGGCGCTGCGCAACTCGTGAGAAACGTACAGCGGCGTGCGGTGCCCGCAACTGATCAGCCCCCACAATTTGCCGCCCTGAATCAACGACACGCTCATTGAAGAGAGGACGCCCATGTTTTTCATGTACTGGCAGTGAATCGGCGAAACACTGCGCAGCGTCGAGAAGCTCAGGTCGAGTTGCTGGTGAGTGTCCGGGCGCAATTGCGGCACCAGGGGCACCGGGGTGTAATCGGCGTTCGGAATGATGCGCAGCCAGTTGCGGCGGTACAGCTCACGCGCCTGCTCGGGAATATCCGATGCGGGGAAGAACAGGCCGTTGAACAGTTCCATGGACGGCGCAGACGACTCAGCAATCACCTGACCGTGGCCTTCTTCTTCAAAACGATAGATCAGTACCCGGTCGTAACCGGTCATCTTCTGGATCTCGCGGACACTGACTTCATACAGCGTCTGCAGATCACTCGCCGCATGCAACTGACGCAACATACGCCCCATGTTGCCGGTACGCTCGGAATAACTGATCGATTGCGCGACCTTGTCCTGAATCTCAAGCTCCAGAACCAGCACACCCTGATGGCGGTGCAGCAAGGCTTCGAACTCGACACCATTGACCGACATCAACAGACGCGGCGCGTCGATGAAAGAGTCATGGGCACTGGTACTTTTGATAACGTCGGCCCAGCCAGCGCCGAGAATGCAGTCCAGTGTCTGCCCCAGCACCTCTTCGGGCGACAGGCCCAGCAGGTGCTGCACGTTGGCACTGACCTGCAATACCGTCAGCTCGGGCTCTGTCAGCGTGAACAGCACGCCATGCGGCTGGATGGCACCGGGAGTCTGGATAGGCTCATCTGCGCAATTGACCAAAAGGACTTCAAAAGAGTCATTGTCGAGTTGGCTCATAACAGTACCTCTTGACCGTCGAGCCAGTGCTCGAAACATGCAAATGTGGAGTGCGCTGCATGTGTCGCAGCATCAGCAAAAACAGTATCTCTCGGCGCCGTATCCAGATAAACCAGAAACGCCTTCCAGCGCGGTCCGGTCGCGCTGCCGTATACATCGAGGAAAGCGGCACCGCTTTGTTCATCAACACCCAGACGCTTGTGCATTTCGCGTCGCAATACCTGTCCGCCCAGTGTCGCACCTTCCAGTACATACATGACACCCAGGCAGGCACCCGGAGAGTCGACCACGGGCAGCCGGGGACAACCCGGAAGTTGCCCGATGTCGTCTTCAGACATGCCCAGCGCGCGCAAATCCCTGACCAGCATCGGCACCTTGATCCGATCATGCGGTTCAAGCGCAACAGGTATCAAGCCACTGGCATGCAAAGCCGCTTCAAGCGGTGCATGAAAGCCGTAATAAGCCTTAAGCAGGCGAAGATAAAGAGCGCTGTCCATTGCGGATGAAAAAAACGGCATGCGTTTTTCAAGTCGAACGTGTAACTGATTCGTTTCAGCGCGAAGTGCATCCAGCAACTTCAACGGGGGAACGCATGAAAAACTTGCCGGCATCCAGGAAGGCTCTTGAGTGTGCGATAGATGGAAAACGCATTCGAGCGAAAACACGCAGCAAAATACAGACTCGGCGCACAAGCTGACAGGTTTTTCCCACACAAACGATGAAAAACGAAAGATGCGCAGGGCAAACAGCTAATCATGAGGACCGGCTTTTTGCGTCGCCTGCCGATTCGTCTTCCAGAGACACGATAGGCGAAAACTGCGCGCTATACGCGCAGCGGCTTATCGTAGATCAGATTTTGGGCACTTTAACATCATTAGCGCCCAAGTCGGCCACTGTCCATGCCCATGGGGCGACCGTTGGTAGGTGTCGTGACCGCTGACAGGTCTTACTGATCGGGCTTAGCGCACATTCTGGTACAGCATTAATCGCGACGTCTCATGCAGGCCGCGGGTCAGGTCCCGCAGGCGCTCGAACTCTTGCGGGTTCTGCTCGGCGACGTTGTCCAGCGGCGTGGGCGATGCCAGATCGTGCAAGGTCGGCGAGCTGCCATCGTGCTCCATTTGCAATAAGTAATCGCGCGTGACGCCGCCGATGAGCGGAAAGGTGCCCTCGCGCAATACCAGCGGCACAACGCGCTCGCCTTCAGGTGCTGGCTGCTGGATGTCACGGCCCATCGTGCCACTGGTGAATGGCATCCCGGCCATGCCCGCCAGGGTCGGCAGCAAGTCCGCCAGGCCGACCGCTTCCTCGATCACGCGTGTTCCGAGCAGACCGGGCGCATGAATCAGCAGCGGTACGTTGTTGCTCTCAAGGCCCAGTTGCTCGAAGGCTGGCGCCATGTGCGGAATCTGGCTGATGCGCGTGTTGTGATCGCCGAACAGCACGAAAATGGTGTTCTCGTAATAACCACCCGCCTTGGCCAGCTCTATCAAACGCCCGATATTGAAGTCCAGCAGGCGCACGGCATTGTACTGCTCGACACTGCGCGACCCCGCTGCCTGAACTTGCTCGATGGTCTTTTCGCTGACCTGAAAGCCGTCGTTGTCTTTGGGAATGGTAAAGGGCCGGTGATTACCCGCAGTCTGGACGTAGGCAAAAAACGGTTTGTCGGCTGGCAACGCACGCAGGATACGGTCGCTCTCCTTGAACAGGTCCAGGTCGGAAACGCCCCATACGTCCACCTGCGGCGACTTCCAGTCGCGCTCGTCGTACAGGCGCACGTCGTCGATGCTGCGGCGGATCAACGCGTTCATGTTGGCCCACCCTGAATTGCCACCAATCATGTACAGCTTCTCGTAGCCCTTGAAGTCATTGATGATCGTGTTTTGCCGAGTGAGCAGTGGATGACGCGTCGCCGTTTCCTGACGCGTCACGTCGGGCACCCCAGTGATGCTGGCCCAGACAGTTTTCGCAGTGCCGGTGACCGGCACATAGAAATGCTTGAAGAACCAGCTTTGAGTCGCCAGATGATCCAGGTTCGGCGTCGGGTTGAGCGGGTTGCCATAAGCCCCGACCGCACTGGTGCCCAGCGATTCGAGCATCACGAACATAACGTTCGGCGGCCGCTCGCCCGGCAGCCGGTAAGGTTGCACAAGCTGCTGACGCTTGAAAGTCAGTGCTTGCGCGTCGGGCTCGTGAACCCCCAAATAGTGCGCAACCAACGCGTAATGCTCGCGCACCTGGGCTTCATCGAAGTGCGATTGGGAAACCTTGAGCGTGTCGTACAAAAACAGCGCCGGGTTGAGCCCCAATGCCGCGACCTGACTGTTGCCGGAGAAAAACGCATCGCTCCAGCGCAACGGCACCGGGTTTTCCAGATTGAGGTTTTCGACCCGGCCCAGCAGCCCGAAAAAAGTCGCGCAGACCATCACTGCCGATACCCACACCACCGACACGCGCCTGATCGGTCTGGCGTCGCGATCCAGCGTGACACGTTCAAGGCGCAGCAATGCCCAGCCCAGAGCAGCGACGGTCAGCAGCCAACCGGCCGTGATCCACAGCACCGGATAAGTCTGCCAGAGCATGTCGCGGGAAATCTGCGCATCGTCCAGATAACGCATCACGCTGGCATTGAGCCTGACCCCGAGGTAGGCGTAATGGCCGAAATCAACGATATGAATCATCGTCAGAATCGCCAGCGCGAGAATCAGATAACTTCGTGACAGCCAGCGTAAAGCTGGCACGCTGATCAGGTTCCAGCCCGGCAGCCAGAGCAGCACCGCAACCGGCAACAGAATCAGCAGCGCCAGACGCAGGTCGAAGCGCAGGCCGATACCGAGCGTTTCGGCTACTTCGCCGTGAGTCAGCAACATGCCCGGCTCGATGCCGGAAAACCCGTAAAAAAACACCGCCCTCAGCAACGCCGACAACAGGAACACCAACATGACGGCACCCAGCCAATAGCGCAGCCGTCGAGATTGCAACCCACTCATTCTTGTTCCTCTATACGTTGCCGGCAGACAGGGCAGCCGAACGGCGCTGCGCAGTCATGCGGCGATAAACAAAACGGACAGCCAGACTCAGCAAAGCGCCGCAGCAATACAGCGCAAGCAGCGGGTCAACCAGGTAGTCCCAATAGTTTTCCGAAGGTTTGAGCCTGAACGTGAACGCCAGCGTCGCGCCAGTCAGCATCACCACGCCCAGCGTATTACGCAGACAGATCAGCCCGAGCGCGATGAGCGCGACAATGATGATCATCGGCCGCGGGTTATAGCCCCAGCGGTAGGGATCGAAATAGGTCAGGCCGAGCGTTGCCGGGTACAGCGCCAGGGCCAGCGCGGCAAAGACCAGTAGCACGCTCAGGTGCGGCGAAGCAGCCACCGGTTTAACAACGCCCAGCCGTTGCAGGGTCAGCCAGCCCAGCAGTACCAGGCTGCTGATCGCCAGATCATCGGTGAGGCTGCGAGCATAGGCAGCCATCGACAGGCCGTCGATTGAGGCAACGCTCAACAGCGACGTCGCCGTCAGCAGGCCGCAGCGCCACCACAACGATGAAGTCAGCGGTGCCAACAACACAAACAGTGCCCAGGCAAACGCCAGATGAGCCAATCCCAACGCGATCATAAAAGCTGCTCCGCCAGCCAGGCCTCATTGAAGCTGACATGTTTGATGAACGTGTTATTCCAGGAATAGACCAGGTGATACAGGCCGTCCGGGCTACGGATGAAATACGGATATTCGTACTCGAAATCACAGCCCTCCGATGAGCAGACGCGCTGATCAAGATTGCTCAAAAACTCCGCTTCCATCGGCTGGCGAAGTGCACCGCTGGAAGCACGAAAACCTTCGCCGATGACCTCCTTGTAGGCTTCCAGAGAGAACGGGGTGCCCAGCGGATCGGGCGACTTGTCCAGATCAGGCAGCGGCCGCCAGACCTTCATCTGCTCATCGGTGCTGTACAGGCTGAGTTTGAAGCGGCCCTCGCGCAGGTCATTGAGCGCCACCAGCATACCTTTGCCCGGCACGCCGACCGCCGCCAGCGATGAGTTGGGGTTGCTCGGCGTCAGCGGATACGGTTCGCTCCAGGTTTGCCCGCCGTCTTCGGTGCGGCTGGCCAGTACCCGATGGAAGGTTTCACCGGCATAACGCAACAGCGCCACACCGCGCTGTTCGTCCAGCGGAACAACGGTTGGCTGCAGGGAGTTCTTGCCGCGGCTGATGCGAAATTTGTCGATCACCTCGCCGTTCGCGCTCAGGTAAAGGTATTCGGCGAATTTGCCCAGAAACTCGTGATACACCGGCAGGCCGATCGAGCCGTCGGCATGAAACACCGGCGCGCCACGGACCAGTGTGCTGATGTTCAGAAACGGCGACGTCACCAATTGACGCGGCGGCGACCAGCTGGCACCCATATCACTGGAGACCATGGCGTTGACCGAGCTGCCGGCCCAGCCGCCCACCGACACCGAGACGTAGAACAGCCACAACCGGTTATCCGGAGCCAGCGCTATCACCGGATTGCCCAACTTGCGGATGTACTTGCCGGTGCCGGTCTGGGTCGATTCACGGGTCGCCAGCACCTGCTCGCCGCCCCATTCCTCAATACGCGCATCGAATCGCGAGGTGCGGATTTCGACGTCTCCCGCGCCTTCGCGGGAACCGGCAAACCACACCGCCATCAGGTCGCCGCCGGGCAGCGCAGTCACGGCTGACGAATGCACGAAATCGTCCAGATCGGAGGAGGCGAAACGCGAACTGTAGGACGCCTTGGGCGCAATGCTTTCAGTGCCCGCGGGGGCTGGGCTCACGGCAAAACCGGAAATCCGGTGCAACGGATGGCTAAGCCATGCGCTGAGAAAAATCGCTACCACAATAAGGCCTGCGCTCCATGCAGTCAGGTTTTTGGAAATAACAGGCATCAAGAGGCATCACTGTGATGAAGGACAAGGATAATTTTTCAGCGATGGCTATCTTCAGGTAAGGGACGTCGTTTTCCTGTCAGCATCGACAGAGGCAGATTGTCACGCACCTGAAAACTTTCGAAGATCGCCGCAGCCATGTGCAGCACCACCAGAGCACACAGCGTGTTGGCGAGAATTTCATGGGTCTGCAGTGGCCAGTCGGCGCCCCACAAGGCATCGACCTCTTCCATCAGAAAACCGGTCAGGCCCATGCCGAAGATCAGCGCCATCATTAGAACCATGACCAGCGCGCCCAGCGGCGAGTGACCAAGCCGATGTATCGGCTGGCGGGTTATCAGCGAACCTAAATGCGCACGCAGACGCGCCGGACTCGGCCAGAAATCACTCCAGCGGGCGCTGGTCGGCCCGAGGAATCCCCACACCACTCGCACCGCCAGCCAGGCAACCGCGTAGTAGCCAAGCCAGACGTGCCAGTCGCCGCCCGCTTCATTGAAGAAGTAATTAGCAACGAAAACACCCGCGATCGAGACGTGAAACAGCCTGACCAGCGGGTCCCACAGGCGCAGGGAAACCCGGCTCATTACTTGATCTCGGTCTTGACCGCTTTACCGCTGACCGGATCGTGGTAGATCTCGACCTTGCGCTTGTCCTTGTCGAACCCGTAGATCTCGTAGCAGTTGCCATCGGTGACCTTGAACTTGCTGATCTCGTAACCCTGAGCCTTGAGTTGCTCCTGGAACTTGGCCTGATCCTGCCATTGGGACTTTTCAGCGGTGGTGCATTGCGGACCGGCAAGCGCCAGCGGGCTGGCCAACAACAGGGAAATCAGCAGGACTTTACGCATGACAGCTACTCGCAGGCAGTTAAGAAGCGCCTACTGTGCGAAACCAATCTTAGGAAAAGCTTAACGCGCAACAGCTGGTAACATCTTCCCGGACACATGGCACTTCGCGGCACCGCAGGCTGACGGCATCATGGCGCCCTTCTCCCCATACTCATTGGTCGAAAACCTATGCGCTTGCTTCTTGTCGAGGATGATCGTGCGATTGGCCAAGGCATCCGTGTGGCCCTGAACAATGAGGGCTTCACGCTCGACTGGCTGGAAGACGGTTTGAGTGCGCTGCACGCCCTGCGCAGCGAACCATTCGACCTGTTGCTGCTCGACCTCGGCCTGCCACGCATGGACGGCTTCGACCTGTTGCGCCAGTTGCGCGCCGAAGAACTCGCCCTGCCGGTGCTGATCCTGACCGCCCGCGACGGCACTGCCGACCGCATTGCCGGGCTGGATGCCGGTGCCGACGATTACCTGGTCAAGCCGTTCGACGTCGATGAGTTGAAAGCCCGCGTGCGGGCCTTGCTCAGGCGCAGCCAGGGGCGTGCGCAACCGTTGCTGGAACATGCTGGCATCAGCCTCGACCCTGCTTCACAGCAGGTCAGTTTCAAGGGCAGCGAAGTGCCGATGACGCCGATGGAATATCAGCTGCTGCATCAACTAATGATCCGCCCCGGCAAAGTAGTGACCCGCGAGCGCCTGTCCAACACCCTGTACGGCTGGCAGGACAAGGTCGAAAGCAACACCCTGGAAGTACTGATTCACAACCTGCGCAAGAAATTGTCCACTGAGCTGATCCGCACCGTGCGCGGCGTCGGCTACCTGCTGGAGCTCAAGGCATGACCTCAGTACGCGCGCGTATTCTGGTTCCGGTGCTGCTGCTGTTGCTGCTCGGCGATCTGGCCATCAGCCTGCTGGCCCTGCGCGACAGTCATCATGAAATCGAAGAGGTCTACGACGCGCAACTGGCCCAGAGCGCACGCTTGCTGCAGGGCGTGCTAAGCCAGCGGGCGGCAGGTGAACAGGATCTGGACAAGCTGTATCAGGCGTTCGACAAGGCCATGAGCAGGGTCGGTACCAGTGGTGTTGCACACCCCTACGAAACCCGGCTGACGTTTCAGGTCTGGCGCACCTCGGGCGAGCTGCTGGTGCGCTCGGCCGAAGCGCCATTACTCACAGCTCCGCCCGCCGAAGAAGGCTCCCACGACCTGGTCGAAAACGGCCACGAATGGTGCGGTTTTCTGCTCGCCGATCCACAGCAGGGTTTCCTGATCTGGGTCGGCGAACGCGACGATGTGCGTCAGGACCTGATTCAGCGCATCGTCAGTCACACCTTGTGGCCCACGCTGATCGGCGTGCCATTGCTGGTGGTCGCGATCTGGCTGGCGATTGGCTGGGGCCTGCGCCCGCTGCAATCGATGGCCAAGGTAATTCGCAAACGCGACGCCGAAAGCCTGGAACCTCTCGACATAACGCCGCTGCCCAAAGAGCTGGAGCCTATGCAGTACGCGCTCAATGGTCTGCTGACCCAGATTGAAAGCGTGCTGGAACGGGAGCGCCGCTTCATCGCCGACGCGGCCCATGAATTGCGCACACCGCTGACCGTCCTGCGTATCCATGCGCAAAACGCCCGGCAGGCAGAAAGCCCGGAACAACGTCTGGAAGCGCTGGATTTTCTGGTGCATGGCGTCGACCGCGCAGCGCGTCTGGCCAGTCAGTTGTTGACCATGGCCCGGCTTGAGCCACGCGTCGAGCTCAGCCAGTTACAGACCTTCGAACTGAACACGCTGGTGCGTGAGGAAATGGCCGAGCTGACACCGCTGGCGCTGGAAAAACGCGTCGATCTGGTGTTCGAAGCCGGCGATGACTGCGTGATCCACAGCGACCCGGCGGCCATCACCATCGCATTGCAAAACCTGCTGACCAACGCACTCAACTTCGCGCCGCCGGCCAGCGAGATTCGCGTGATGCTCAACCGTCAGCAGGACGGCAGCGCGCACCTGTGCGTCGAAGACTCGGGCCCGGGCATCGATGAGCAGCAGAAGGCGCGTCTGTTCGAGCGTTTTTACAGCCAGGGCCACAGCAATGGCGCTGGGCTGGGGCTGGCGATTGTCGACATGATCGTGCGCAAACTGGAAAGCAGCCTGCACCTGCGCAACTCGGCGCAGGGCGGACTGTGTGCGGAGTTACGGCTCAAGAGTCGAACGGCCTGATAGCTGACGCGTCAAAGCACTACGCGCAGGCATTGTCCGGCGTGGTACAGCGTGAAACCGGCATCGTAGGCAAGGGTGCGCAGAGAACGCCCTGAGACCTTTTTGCTACCGGAAAAGCTCACCGGCAGCGCCGCCGCATCGTCAGTCAGCAAGTAATCGGCGAAGCATTTGCCCACCAGCGTTCCGGTGGTGACCCCACGGCCATTGAACCCGGTCGCGGCCAGCAACCCCGGCGCAGGCTCGAACAGGCGCAACAAGTGGTCTGGCGTGAAGCCGATGCGGCCGGTCCATGTGCTTTCCCACTCAACCCGACCCAACTGTGGAAAATAATGCTGCTGGACGCGATCAGCCCACTGACGAATGAACCACAGTGGATAATTGCCGGCATTGCCGAGGCTGCCCAGCAGCAAACGCCCATGCGCATCGCGACGAATATTGCTGAGCACTGTGCGCGTATCCCATGAACCCTGCCCGCCGCGCAGAATGCCCGCTTGCGCCGCACCACTGAGTGGCTGCGAGGCGACCTGATAGTAGTAGCCGGCGAACATGTGATCCTTGACGTCGGTCCACTCGCCTTCGGTGTAGGCGTTGGAGGCAATGATCACTTTCCCGGCCCGCACGCTGCCAGCCGCCGTTGAAACCTTCCAGCCGTCTTCAGTGCGTTGCAGGCCCGTCACCGCAGATTCGCCAAACACCTGACCACCGCGCGCCACAACGTTGAGCGCCATGCCCGACACATACGCCATCGGGTTGACCGTACCGGCCCTATGATCGAGCAACGCGCCGCTGACCTTATCGGTGCCGCAGGCGTCTTCGCAGGGCTTGCCGGTCAGCAATTCGACGTTGGCACCGCGCCGCTGCCATTGTTCTGCGCGGCTTTGCAAATCCTCCAGTCCCTTGCTGTTATGCGCCATGTGCAGGTTGCCGGTACGGGTGTCCTGGCAATCAATGCGGTACTTATCGATAGTCGAGAACACCAGCGCCGGCGCTGCGCCGAGTGCCGTGTTGAGGCGGCTGGCCTCGACGCTACCCAACACCTTTTCCAGCGCATCGGGCGCCACCCAGGTTCCGGCGTTGACCAGCCCCACGTTGCGTCCCGACCCGCCGTGGCCGACCTGATGGGCTTCGACCACGCACACCGACTTGCCGCCCTCAAGCAACTGCAACGCTGCCGAGAGACCGGTAAAACCGGCGCCGATGATGCACACGTCGGCGTTTCGCTCACCGGTCAGCGCCGGGCTCACCGGACGTTGCGGAGTCAATTGTTCCCACAGACAGCCTTCAGCAAACTGCACCATCGAAAAACTCCAGCCATGTCGGTGAAAAGCGCCCAGTCCAGATCAGTCGAAAACGATGCCCTGCGCCAGTGGCAGCTCGCGGGAATAGTTGACGGTGTTGGTCTGCCGACGCATATAGGCGCGCCACGAATCGGAGCCGGACTCGCGACCGCCACCGGTTTCCTTCTCGCCACCAAACGCGCCGCCGATCTCTGCGCCGCTGGTACCGATGTTGACGTTGGCAATACCGCAATCGCTGCCCGCCGCGCTCTGGAATGCTTCGGCTTCGCGCAAATCAGTGGTGAAGATGCACGACGACAGGCCCTGCGGCACTTCGTTGTTCAGGCGCAAGGCCTCTTCGAATTCGTCGTAGGCCAGCACGTAGAGAATCGGCGCGAAGGTTTCGTGACGCACCACATCGCTCTGGCCTGGCATTTCGGCGATGGCCGGCGTGACGTAATAACCGTTCGGGTATTGGTCCTGCAACTGACGCTCGCCACCGAACACCTGACCGCCCTCGTCACGGGCCTTGGTCAATGCGTCTTGCATTGCCGAGAACGCCTGCTGGTCGATCAGCGGACCAATCAGATTGCCTTCGCGTGGATCACCTACCCGTACTTTGGCGTAGGCCGCTTTCACGCGGGAAACGACTTCGTCCTTGATCGAGCGATGCACGATCAGACGGCGCAAGGTGGTGCAGCGCTGACCGGCGGTGCCTACGGCGCTGAACAGAATGCCGCGCACGGCCAGGTCCAGATCGGCACTTGGGGCCAGGATCATTGCGTTGTTGCCGCCCAGTTCCAGAATGCTGCGGCCGAAACGTGCTGCAACACGCGGGCCGACTTCACGGCCCATCCGGGTACTGCCGGTGGCGCTGATCAGCGGTACACGCGGGTCGTCGACCAGTGCTTCACCGGCGTCACGGTCACCGATCACCAATTGGGCCAGCGCTGCAGGGGCATCACCGAAAATCTTCAGCGCCTTATCGAACAGCGCCTGACAGGCCAGGGCCGTGAGTGGGGTCTTTTCCGACGGTTTCCAGATCACCGGGTTGCCGCAGACCAGCGCCAGCGTGGTGTTCCAGGCCCAGACCGCGACCGGAAAGTTGAAGGCGCTGATCACGCCGACCACGCCCAGCGGGTGCCAGGTTTCACGCATGTGGTGGCCAGGGCGCTCGGACGCGATGGTCAGGCCGTACAACTGCCGCGACAGACCGACGGCGAAGTCGCAAATGTCGATCATTTCCTGCACTTCGCCCAGGCCTTCCTGAGTGATCTTGCCCGCCTCGACCGACACCAGCTCGCCGAGATCAGCCTTGTGCTCGCGCAGCACTTCACCAAAGATCCGCACCAGCTCGCCGCGACGCGGAGCGGGTACGGTGCGCCATTGCAGGAATGCACTGTGGGCAGTGTCGATGCGCGCCACGACCTGCGCCTTGTTTTCCAGCGTGACCGAGGCAATCCGGCTACCGTCAATCGGGGTGTAGACCGGGTAGTCCCCTTGTGTGTGGGCACTGTTCGCCACGCCCAGACGGGCTAATAACTCGGCAACCATATTGATTCTCCTGTCATGGACTAAAAATCACTGATGACCGCAGTATCGACCCGGACGCAGCCTGCCCACAAACGACGATTTTGAAAAACATGATTCCTTTTAGGAATGAACTTCAGCGTATTGAGGGCGGCCAAGGCGCCCACTTCGGGAATTATTGGAATGACCCAGTGATTTTATTTCGTTTGCGAGTGAGGTCCGATGTTTGTTTGGATACGGCCATCATGATCACCCGGAGCCAGGGCCAGGCCGATGAGCGAACACATCAGCGAATCCATTTCCTTTGTCCATAACATGACGCTGTCCCACGGCCGCAACGCCGAAGTCTGGGACACCACCGGCAAGCGCTACATCGACTTTGTCGGCGGCATCGGCGTGCTCAATCTCGGGCATTGCAACCCGCAGGTGGTCAGAGCGATTCAGGATCAGGCCGCAAAACTGACCCATTACTGCTTCAACGCCACGCCTCACGACCCTTATATTCGCTTCATGCAGCAACTGACGCAGTTTGTGCCGGTGAGTTATCCGCTGAGTGGCATGCTCACCAACAGCGGCGCAGAAGCTGCGGAAAACGCGCTGAAGATCGTGCGTGGCGCAACCGGCCGCACGGCGGTGATCGCCTTCGACGGCGGTTTTCACGGCCGTACCCTGGCGACCCTTAACCTCAACGGCAAGGTTGCACCGTATAAACAGAAGGTCGGCGTGCTGCCTGGCCCGGTGTTTCACATCCCGTTTCCCAGCAAAGACAACGGCGTGACCACCGAGCAGGCGCTCAAGGCCATGGATCGGCTGTTCAGCGTCGAGATCGATGTCAACGATGTGGCCTGTTTCATCTTCGAACCGGTACAAGGTGAAGGCGGCTTTCTGGCTATGGAGCCGGACTTCGCTCAGGCGCTGCGCGCCTTCTGTGACGAGCACAAGATCGTGCTGATTGCTGACGAGATTCAGTCCGGTTTCGGGCGCACCGGGCAGCGCTTTGCGTTCACCCGGCTGGGTATGGAACCGGACCTGATTCTGCTCGGCAAAAGCATCGCCGGTGGCATTCCGCTGGGTGCCGTGGTCGGCCGCAAGGCATTGATGGACACCCTGCCCAAGGGCGGGCTGGGCGGCACGTATTCCGGCAATCCGATCGGCTGCGCAGCGGGCCTCGCTTCGCTGGAACAAATGACCGATGAAAACCTGTCCGGTTGGGGTGAACAGCAGGAAAGCGCCATTGTTTCGCGTTACAACAGCTGGCAAGCGAGCAAACTGTCTGCGTATCTGGGCAGGCTGACCGGCGTCGGCTGCATGCGCGGTATCGAGTTGATAACGCCAGAGGGCAAACCCGGCACCCAACAACTTGCCGAACTGCTGAGCTCGGCACGGGACGCCGGGCTGTTGCTGATGCCCAGCGGCAAGTCGCGACACATCATCCGCCTGCTGATCCCGTTGACCATCGAGTCCGAAGTGCTGAACGAAGGGCTGGATATTTTCGAGCGTTGCCTGGCAGCGCTGGCGTGAACCTGTACGGAGAAAACACCCTGATGAGCACTGCACGCTTCGCCGACCCTGACCAGATTCGCGCCGGCTTCTCCCGCGCAATGTCGCAGATGTACCAGCAGGAAGTGCCGCTGTATGGCACGCTCATGGAACTGGTGAGCGAGGTCAACGAGCAGGTCATGAGCCATGACAGCAGCGTGCTGGACAGCTTGCGCCAGACCGGTGAAATCCAGCGGCTGGACATGGAGCGCCACGGCGCCATCCGGGTCGGCACTGCGCTGGAACTGGCCACCCTCGCCCGCCTGTTCGCGGTGATGGGCATGCAGCCAGTCGGCTATTACGACCTTACGCCAGCCGGTGTGCCAGTTCACTCCACTGCGTTTCGTGCCGTGCATGAGCAAGCCCTGCAGGTCAGCCCGTTTCGGGTGTTTACCTCGCTGCTGCGTCTGGAGCTGATCGAGAGCGACAGCCTGCGCGAGTTCGCCAGCCAGGTGCTCGCCAGACGCACGATCTTCACGCCAAAAGCCCTCGAACTAATCGCGAGGCACGAAGCCGATGGCGGGTTGAGTGATGACGAGGCAGCCGAATTTATTCAGCAGGCGCTGGAGACCTTTCGCTGGCACAACACAGCGACCGTATCGCTTGATGAATACCGACAGTTGAACGCACAGCATCGCCTGATCGCCGATGTGGTGGCGTTTCGTGGCCCGCACATCAACCACCTGACGCCGCGCACGCTGGATATCGACGCCGTGCAACGCGGCATGCCCGGCAAAGGCATCACGCCCAAGGCGGTGGTCGAAGGCCCTCCGCGCCGACAGTGCCCGATTTTGCTGCGCCAGACCAGTTTCAAGGCGCTGGAGGAATCGATCAGCTTCCTGGGTCGGGGTGGCAATCAGTCAGGCAGCCATTCGGCACGCTTCGGCGAAATCGAACAGCGTGGCGCAGCACTGACACCCAAAGGTCGCGAGCTGTATGACCGGCTGTTGAATGAAGCACGCGACGAACTGGGTGAATTTCCCAACGAAGCCAATGCGGTGCGCTATGCCGCGCTGCTGGAGAAGGCCTTCAAGGCGTTTCCGGACACTCATAGTGAAATGCGTGCGCAGGGACTGGCGTATTTCCGCTACTTCCCGACCGGATCAGGTATTGCAGCACACGCATCCGGCAGCCTGGAGCAACTTGTCGAAGCAGGTCATGTGCGCTTCGAACCGCTGGTGTACGAGGACTTTCTGCCGGTGAGTGCGGCGGGCATTTTCCAGTCCAACCTTGGCGATAACGCACAGGCGCATTACGCGACCAACTCGAACCAGCAGGATTTCGAACAGGCACTGGGGTGTCGGACGCTTGATGAACTGGCGTTGTATGCCGATACCCAGCGGCGCTCGCTGGAAAAGTGTGCCGAAGCGCTGGGGCTGAAATCACTGGCCTGACCTGATCTCAAAAGAGGACGCGGAGCGTCCAGAAAGGCATGCCGACGCAGAGCGTCGCACGATAAAAAGTCATACCTTTAGCGTTCCTCACGCTCCAGCGCAGTAATGCAGTTCTCGACGCTCTGCGTCGCAAAGAGGACGCGGAGCGTCCAGAACGGCATGCGGCGCGGAGCGTCGCACGATAACTGCGCGAAGCGCTGGCGCTATATTCTCAAGGCCCGCGCAGCCCTCTTCTGTGTTCTGTTTAAAGCAACGATAAATAAAATCCCGAATATTGGTGTGCAACCCTGCGCTATGCATACTGCGGTGACGAGGGGCAGCAAAGTGCCGTATTCAAAGGCTCATCCCTTTGAATAGCGCACTTGATGATCACCCTGTAAAAGGCTCGAAGCAGCCTGGTCCGGTTCACGCCAGACTCCATAAAAATACTCGGCCGGATAACGGTCTCCATGGCTCCATGGACTTTCAACGCTGCCCTGGCGCTTCACTGCGCCGACCTGAAAACAGAATAACGATTAATAAGGCCTGAAAAAGGCCATTCAGCAGGCAAGGGGATGATCATGCAAGACTCACACGCTGCAGTGTCGGGCGACAATCAGGCGGTTTCATCGATGGTGAAACTCTACGTCTGGGCCGCCATTATCCTCATCATTGCCGAATCGATCGGTGCCATCAGTATTCCGCTAGGTCCAGGCAAAGTGGTGTTGCTGCCTATGGTGTGGGCGCTGTTGATCGGCGCGATGATTGGCATTGCCAGTCGGCGCCTGCCAGGTACCATCGGTATCGATCATGGCACACAGCTGCGCTCGGCATCGATCCTGCAACCCGCCCTGCTGATCTTCATCGCCAAACTCGGCCTGGTGGTCGGCGGCTCGTTACCGGTGGTATTCGCGTCGGGATGGGCGCTGGTGTTTCAGGAATTTGGTCACTTTGTCGGCACCGTGATGCTCGGTCTGCCAGTGGCTCTGATGCTCGGTATCAAACGCGAAGCTATCGGCGCGACCTTCTCGGTCGGCCGTGAACCCAGCCTGGCGATCATTGGCGAGCGCTACGGCATGGACTCTCCGGAAGGTCGCGGTGTCCTCGCCGAATACCTGACTGGCACGCTGTTCGGTGCGCTGTTCATCGCCGTCGTTGCCGGTTATATCGCCAGCCTGGGAATCTTCCACCCCAACTCTCTGGCGATGGGTTCTGGCATCGGTTCGGGCAGCATGATGGCTGCCGCAGCCGGTGCGATTGCCGCGCAACAGACGCCGGAAGTCGCCAAGGAAGTCATGACCCTGGCCGCTGCGTCCAACCTGATTACCACCACCATCGGCACCTATTTCACCCTGTTCATCTCCCTGCCGCTGGCGGTATGGGGTTATCGAGCGCTTGAGCCACTGATTGGCCGCACTACCAAAGCGTCCATGAGCGACGAAGGCTTGCGCCAGAGCGATGTGTCGCTGGACGTGCCGGAACTGGGTTGGTCGGGCAAGATCAGCGCGTGGCTGGCGGCCGGTGCATTGGCGTTGATTGCCAACTATGTCGGTTACAAGACCTTGTCGGCCGATGCCTTTACCGGCATGGGCATCATGATCTTCTGTGCGTTCGTCGGTGAAGCGCTGTGCAGCCTGATCGGTCGCAAGATCCCGGCAGTGTGCATGGTCTCGCTGGTGGCGATGTTCCTGACCTCCCCGGCCTGCCCATGGGCAGCCGAGATCGCCCGGTTGACCAGCTCGATCAACATGCTGGCAGTCATCACCCCGATGCTGACCTTCGCCGGCCTGTCGATTGCAAAGGACCTGCCGGCCTTCCGCCGCCTGGGCTGGCGCATCGTGCTGGTGTCGTTTCTGGCCAACTTCGGTACCTTCATCGGCGCAGTGCTGATTGCCGAGATGTTTCATTGATCCGGTTTCATTGACCCGGATTGAGCTGTTCCAGCGCCTCGCTCACCAGCCAGTCATGTACTGCGCGCCGTGACGGGGTGTTGAGCGCGCCCTCGCGATAGGCCAGAACGTATTTCTTTCTGGCCTTGATCGGATGGCCGAACGGCACGATCAGCAAGCCCTGCTCAAGTTCATCGGTGATCAGTGCCTTGCGGGCAATGGCCACACCCATGCCCATACGCGCAGCGTCGATGGTCAGGTGATTGCGGTTGAAGGTATGGCCACGCCGCACATCGATCCCGTCCGCCCCGATGGCGGTCAGGTAAAATTCCCACTCAGCGTACTCATAGCTGCCACGCCAGGCGGTAATGTCGTGCAGCAGCGGAAAGTGCACCAACTGGCTGGGCGTATCCAGTGGCGGTTTGCCCACCAGCAGGCTCGGCGAGCAGACCGCAAACAGCTCTTCTTCCAGCAACGGCGTGGTCGACAGGCCAGGATAACTGCCGTCATTCAGGTCGATAGCCAGATCAAAGTCGTCATCGCGCAACGAGCCGCTGCTGTCTTCAGCGATGATTCGCAACTGGATGTCTGGAAAGGCCGCCTGCAAGCGTGGCAAACGCGGCATCAGCCATTTGCTGAGAAACGACGGGATGCAACGCAGCTTGAACACCCCGCCGATGCGCCCGGAATACAGCAGGCGCAACTCTTCGCTGATGCGGCTCTGCACCTCGTTGGCGACCACCGCCAGACGCTGACCTTCCGCTGTCAGCTCAAGCCCGCGCCCGACCCGATGAAACAGCGCAAAACCCAAGCGCTCTTCGAGCTGGCGCATCTGCTGGCTGATGGCCCCTGGGGTGACGTGCAGCTCTTCCGCACAACGGGTGAATGAAAGATGCCGGGCTGCACAGGCGAATACCTGCAACCAGGCGTGCATCTGGGCATTGAAGATTCTGCTCATTGAAGAGTTCCGCTAAAGCGTTGCATAGCAACAATCGTTTGCCGTTTCGACAGCCGAAGCCAAAGATGAGGACCAGAAAAAGGGGAATATCAAATTCCCGCGCATCATCTCACTTGAAGGACCTTCGTGATGGCCATCAGCGTCTTCGACATGTTCAAAATCGGCATCGGGCCGTCCAGTTCTCATACCGTCGGGCCGATGCGCGCCGGGGCGTTGTTCGTCACCGAGCTGCGCAACCAGGACCGGTTGCCTAGCGTAGAACGTATCGAGGTGCGATTGTACGGTTCTCTTTCCGCCACGGGCATCGGGCATGGCAGCGACCGCGCGACGGTCATGGGGCTGATGGGCGAATGGCCGGACCAGATTGACCCGAGTCAGGTCAATCAACGCATTGACGCATTGCGCGCCGACAACCAGCTGATGCTGGCGGGCGAACAGGCCATCACCTTCGTCTGGGAACGGGACATGTGCCTGCTCGACGAAAGCCTGCCCTATCATCCCAACGGCATGACCCTGTGCGCCTATGGCAAGACCGGTGAAGTGTACGAGCAGACCTACTATTCGGTGGGCGGCGGTTTTGTGATCGACGCCGAACAGGCGGCAAGCGGCGTGCTGGACAGCGACACCACGGTCCTGCCTTATGACTTTTTCAGTGGCGCGCAGTTGCTGAGACTGTGCAAGACCCACGGCATGAGCATTTCCGAACTGATGATGGCCAACGAAAAAGTCTGGCGCAGCGAGGAAGAGATTCGCGAGAAGATTATGGTCATCTGGGCCGCGATGCGTGCCTGTGTGGACAAGGGCCTGCTTGAAACCGGCATCCTGCCCGGTGGTTTGAACGTGCGTCGTCGCGCTTACCGCTTGCACCAGAACCTGCAAAATCTCGACAACCCGAACGTGATCGGCTCGACCCTGAGTGCCATGGAATGGGTCAACCTGTTCGCCCTGGCGGTCAACGAAGAGAACGCTGCTGGCGGTCGTATGGTCACTGCACCGACCAACGGCGCAGCCGGTATCGTGCCTGCGGTGCTGCATTACTTCATGAAATTCAAACCCACGGCCAATGATGACGATGTGGTGCGCTTCTTCCTGAGCGCCGCAGCGGTCGGCATTCTGTGCAAGAAAAATGCATCGATCTCGGGTGCCGAAGTGGGTTGTCAGGGCGAAGTCGGCTCGGCCTGCGCCATGGCCGCCGCCGGGCTGGCAGAGATTCTCGGTGCCACTCCGGAGCAGGTGGAAAACGCTGCCGAGATCGGTCTGGAACATAACCTGGGGCTGACCTGCGATCCGGTCGGCGGGCTGGTGCAGATTCCGTGCATCGAACGCAATGCGATTGCCGCTGTGAAGGCCATCAATGCCGCACAGATGGCCTTGCGTGGCGACGGTGAGCACCACATCTCGCTGGATCACGCCATCCGCACCATGCGCGACACCGGCGCCGACATGCACGACAAATACAAGGAAACCTCACGCGGCGGGCTGGCGGTGAATCTGATCGAGTGCTAACCCGGCGATTACGGATTCAGCAGCTCCGAACCCGAATAGAAGATGCCGGCCAGTGCAATCAGCAGCAGGGTCATGCTGGAAACTATCTCGATCTTGCGCTTGTACTTCAAGGCCAGTTTCTGACGCATGAGGAAGATGTAGGAGAACATGATCGACAGGTCAAGGATCACGTAGATCCCCGACAACAATGCGATGCTGCCTTTGAACGAAGCGGTGACGTGAATGAATTGCGGGAAAAACGAGACAAAGAAAATGATGTCCTTGGGATTGGAAATCCCCACCAGAAAGCCGGTGACCAATCCACTGTGCCTGCTTTGCTTCGGGATCGGCGCTGCATCGGTCTTTACAGGTGCAGAACGCAACGCCTGTCCCAGCACCTGAAAGGACATATAGGCGATGAACAAGCAACCGACCAGGCTGATCCAGTTCAGTATCTGCATGCTGACCGACAGTGTGCCGGCCAGGATCAGTACCGAGACCATCACCAGTGCCAGCGACGCCCAGTTGGTACCCAACGCCGTCAACACTGCCCGTTTCGGCCCGCACGCAAGGCTGGTACTGACGACAAGCGCCACCACCGGGCCGGGTATGATGATCAGCATGAAGACACTGAAAGTGTAGATAAGCAGCAACGATATATCCATGGGTACTCAACGCTCGCTAAAAGGGTCAGTGGTGTTGACTTTGATGTGAAGAGGGCATTTGGATAACGACAGCCCGCCTTTCTCGTATAACTGGTACTGCTTCCACTCAAGGCTTTCGCGATCACCGAAAAAGCCCAGCGTGTCGGGCATCACGCCCTTGTTGTAGTCGGCGATACGCTGACGAATCCTCTCCCTGATCTTGCGCCCGCTTTCCGTCTCGGCACTCGCCACTTCGTCAAAGTTTTCACGGGGGTTGATCACGAATACGATGTGCCCACCCAGCGAGCGGCTTTTCATCGCGGTATGGCGGGGGAAACTCATGTTGATGAACAACGGCAGCCCGGCGAAGTGGTAAGTCCATTCGAACGTTTCCGGATCTGTGCAGGCGCCAGCGGGCCAGGGCGAACTGTCTTCGTCATGCAAATATTGCAACGCGGCCCATGCATGGGCCTGTTCTTCGGCGAGGGTGTTGAAATCGTTTTTTTCGAAAATGACGATCAGCGGATTAAACAGGCGATCTTCAAGTGGCGTTTCATTGACAAAATTTACATACGCTTGCAGGCCTTCACACAGCGTCTGCCGCTCATGTTTTTCGGGGATGAACAGCAGCAGGCAACTTCCGGATTTATTGGCGCGACGTCCGAACAGGCAAGGGAAACCCTGGTCACTCAGCACCTGTTCGAACTGCCTGTACGCCTGAACTCTCCACCCCATTTCAATAGCGGTATCACTGGCCAACAACTGTCTGACAACCGATTGACGCAGCAGCATTTCGGACTTGGGCAGCATATTCCCTCACGCGCGCAGCAAATAAGAACACTGCCTTATTGTTCATTTTTTGCGACAGTGACAAGTTGGCGATTCTGAACGCATACGCGAGCGCGAGAAAATGGAAAAAGGTGTAATCTACTATGACAAATAATCATGGTTAGTTATCACATGACTCAACGTATCCCGCCGCTTTACGCGCTGAGAGCTTTCGAAGTAGCGGCTCGATCATGCTCGTTTACACGTGCTGCGCAGGAATTATCGCTCACCCAGAGCGCTATCAGCCGCCACATTCGCACCCTGGAAGAAACCCTCGGTTGCAGACTGTTCGAACGCAACGGCCCGCGGCTTTCGTTGAGTGATGAGGGCCGGCGGCTGTCCAGCCAGCTCAAGATCGGCTTCCGGATCATCGAAGACGCGTGTCAGCCGTTTCGCGGCCAAGGTGCGAATCTGCGCCTCAAGTCACCGTCCACCCTGACCATGCGCTGGTTGCTGCACGCATTGGAATCCTTCAAACAACCTACGCCCACTTTGCCGGTTCAGTTGTCCAGTGTGTGGATGGACTTTGATAGCGTCGACTTCTATTCAGAGCCCTACGATTGCGCGATTCTGCTGGGTAACGGCAACTTCGGTGCCGAGGTCGAGACCTGCAAGCTGTTCGATGAGTGGCTGATTCCGATCTGCTCGGCAGACACGCTGGGCGACCAGCCATGGGGGCCTGAGCGCCTGGAGGATGCTGAGCTCATCCATCCGTCCAGCGACCGCAGGGACTGGCGGCGCTGGCTGAGCCGCATGGACCTCGCTGGTCACGTGACGTTGAGCAACGGCAAGGTGTTCGACACCCTTGATCAGGGCATCACCGCTGCTGTCAGAGGGCACGGGGTATCGATTGGCGATCTGTTTCTGGTCGCTGATGACCTGAAAGAGGGTCAGGTGTTTCTGCCCTTCAATTCAGCGGTTGGCACCGGCGACGCCTATTACCTGGTCTGGTTGCAGGACAGCTTCAAGCGTCAACGGGTACTGGAGCTCCGCGACCATCTTTTGACCTGCCTGCCTGATATATCCGGCATTGCCGTGGAATTGCTCGCGGCGCCTTGACACGCAGTTCTGTTACTTACAGGCCTGACACCTATCGTTCCGCACGCTCCAGCGTGGGAGCGCATTGGCTCCGCGTCGGCATGCAGTTCTGGACGCTCTGCATCCTCTGTGTAGCGCTCCGCGTCACACAGCTGTTTTGCGAGGCCAGTTAGATATGTTTGCGACTCGAGGCACCTTTTCGCCCCTCGGCGACCTACTTTGATGGGGCCAAAGTAGGCAAGCCCCTTGGCCCAGGACTCAGCCGTCACTTACGTCGCAATCTGCGTCGTCAGTACCATCGTGATAAAAAAAAGGGCTTTTTATGAGCAAGGCATTACGTTGTGCTGTAGCACAGACTTGACGAGCTGCGTTGCAAGCCCGCGCTGCGCACTCAGGATCAAGCGCGCAGGCAAGCCATTCAACTCACCGGCAAACACTGCTCCACCAGCGACGTCCACACCGCTACACCCGGTTCGATCACCTGATCGTTGAAGTCGTAATACGGGTTGTGCAGTGCCGCCGAGGGCTTGTCGCCGTCGACACCCATCCAGATGTATGCCCCCGGACACGCATGCAGCATGAAGGCGAAGTCTTCAGAGGCCATGGAGGGGTTACAGCCCCATTGCACATTGGCCTCACCCACTGCGGCGACCGCTGCACGACGGACAGTGGCTGCCGCTTCGACGTGGTTTTCGGTCACCGGATAACCGACGTTGTAGACCAACTCGCCACGCACGCCGAATGCCGTCGGCAGACGCTCGACGAATTCGCCGATCAGTTTCTGGACCTTCTCCCGAACCGGCGTTTGCAGGCAACGCACCGTACCGCGCAGCACGGCGGTTTCCGGAATCACGTTGATGGCCTCACCGGCGTTGAACTGGGTAATGCTGACCACCGCCGAATCCAGTGGCGAGAGGCGTCGGGAGACGATGGTCTGCAGCCCCAGCACCAGCTCGGCAGCCGCCACGATCGGGTCATTGCCCTTGTCCGGCATGGCTGCGTGACTGCCCTTGCCGGTCAGGGTTATTTCAAAGGTGTCCAGCGAGGCCATCATCGGCCCCGGATTGATCACCACCTTGCCGGCAGGTACGCCCGGCCAGTTGTGCAGGCCGTAGATAGCGTCCATCGGGAAGCGCTCGAACAGGCCGTCGTCGATCATGCGTTGTGCACCGCCGAGATTTTCCTCGGCAGGCTGGAAGACAACATGCACCGTGCCGCGAAACCGACGGGTTTCCGACAGGTGCCGGGCGGTCGCCAGCAGAATGGCGGTGTGGCCGTCGTGCCCACAGGCATGCATGCAACCTTTATGCGTCGACTTGTGCACGCTGTCGCCCAGTTCCTGAATCGGCAAGGCGTCCATGTCGGCACGAATGCCGATGGTCGGGCCGTCGCCATTGCGCAGAGTGCCAACCACGCCAGTGCCACCCAACCCGCGATGCACCTCAAGGCCAAAACCGGTGAGCAGATCAGCCACCTTGTCGGAGGTTTTCAGCTCCTGAAACCCTAGCTCCGGCGCGGCGTGAAGGGTGCGGCGCCAGACGGTTGCTTCGTCAATCAGTGTCTTTGAAATGGACATTTACTTACTCCAGGCTCGCGCCGTAGCCAAAACTGGCGGCCGGCTTGGCGGCGGTTTCGACCCAGACGCTCTTCACTTCGCTGTATTCGCGCAGGGCATCCAGACCGGAAGAGCGGCCATAACCACTCTCACCATAGCCGCCGAACGGCGAACTGACGTGAATAGTCTTGTAACCATTGACCCAGAATGTCCCGGCACGCACCTGTTTTGCAACGCGGTGGGCACGGCCGACATCACGAGTCCAGACGCCACCGGCCAGGCCGAAACGGCTGTCATTGGCGATACGGATCGCATCCTCTTCATCCTTGAACGGAATCGCCACGACCACAGGGCCGAAGATCTCTTCCTGCGCGCAGTGCAGATCGTTAGTACCTGCCAGGACAGTCGGGTTGATGTAATAACCGGGCTTGTCAGGGATCGGATCAGCCTGCTCGCCAACCAGCCTCGCGCCATCTTTCAGCGCCCGCTCGACCATGCCTTTCACATGGTTGTACTGTTTGGCGTTGTTGATCGGGCCAATCTGGGTTTCCGGATCGCTCGGGTCACCTACCTTGAATTGCGTCGCAGCGACGGCCAGCGCGTTGGTGAATTTCTCGAAGATCGATTCCTGTACCAGCAAGCGTGAACCGGACACACAGCTTTGCCCGGCGCCGGAGAAGATAGCGGCCTGAGCACCGCGCAGAGCGACCTCCAGATCGGCATCGTCGAACACGATATTGGCCGACTTGCCGCCCAGTTCCAGTACGGCAGGAATACAGCGCTGCGCCGCAGCCACGGCAATATGCCGACCGGTCGCTGGCGAGCCAACGAACACCACCTTGCGAATGTCTGCCTTGGCAATGAACGCCTGGCCGATGGAATGGCCGAACCCGGCAATCACGTTGACCAGCCCTTTAGGCACACCCGCACGCTCGATCAAAACACCGACGATCAACGAACTGAGCGGTGTCAGTTCTGACGGCTTGAGAATGACGGCGTTACCCGCTGCAATCGCCGGGGCGATCTGCCAGCCGCAGGTGAAAATTGGCGCGTTCCACGGGGTTATCTGCAATACCGTGCCCAACGGTTCGTAAGTCACGTAATTGAGGTGCGTGGTTGGCACCGGGATGATTTCGCCGTGCAGCTTGTCGGCCCAGCCGGCGTAATATTCAAACATCTCGGCGACTTTGAGCACTTCGACGCGGGCATCGCGGATCGGTTTATTGGCGGTCAGGGATTCGATCTGCGCGAGGTTTTCCAGCTCGTCACGAATCTGATTACCCACCTGATACATGGCGCGACCACGTGCCTGAGCGGTCAACGCCCACCATTGTTGTTGCGCTGCCTTGGCCGCCTTGTCGGCAACCTCGACCAAGGATTCGTCAGCATCCGGAAAGCTCAGCAGCAGGCTGTCGTCATGCGCATTGCGCACTTCAACCGGCGCACCGTTGCCTTCGATGAACTGGCCCCCGACGTAGCTGGCGATAACACTGCGATCGCCCCAGTAAGGGCGCATCAGTTCGAGGATTTTTGCAGTGCTCATCACTTATTCTCCATGACCGTAAAGTTTGGCATCGGTGCGTTGCACGATGGCGCAGAAGTCTTCGTTGTCTGCCAGGGTTTCGCTGCTGGCTTGCCACAATTGCGCGACCACCCGCGACAGCGGCAGGTCCATGTCGAGGCTGTCTGCCAGATCGCTCGCCAGCCCTACGTCCTTGCGCATCAGGCCCATGGTGAAGCCCGAGTCATAGGCCTTGTTGAGGACCCAGGTGGGGAACATGACTTGCGTGGCGCCACTGCGCCCGGAACCGGCGTTCAGGCCTTGCAGGAGTTTTTCCGGGTCGACACCGGCGCGCGCTGCCATCGCGACCGCTTCGGCGGTGCTGATCAAGTGGCAGGCAGCAAGCATGTTGTTGGCAATCTTGGCCACGTTGCCCGCGCCACATTGCCCGACGTGCACGCGGGTGCCGCTCATGCCTTCCAGCACCGGCATGGCGCGGGCCAGGTCTGCGTCTTCAGCGCCGATAACCATCGACATGGTGCCGGTGGCTGCGCCTTTCGGACCGCCTGACACCGGGGCGTCGATGAACGCGATACCGGCTTTTGCCAGTTCAGCGGCGACCTTGCGGCTCATTTCCGGCGTTGAGGTGGTGGTGTCGACGACGATCAGCCCTTTGCGACCGAACTCGGCGATGCTGCCCGCACCGAGACAGACCGACTCCACATGCTCGGCCTTGGGCAGCGACAGAATCAGGATGTCGACGCTCTGAATCAGTTGCTGACGGTCGGCGACCGGCTTGACGCCTTTGCTCTCGGCCTGGGCCAGTGCCGCCTGCGACAGGTCGAAGCCACTGACATCAAAACCCTTGCTTGCCAGAGTGGCGGCCATGCCGCCGCCCATGTTGCCCAATCCGATCACACCTGTTCTCAACGTCATGTCTGCATCTCGATTAGTTTTGTAAGAATTCAGGGAGGCTGCGCGCAGTCGCGTGAGGGCTGCGCTGATGAACCGAGTATGGACAGCGCTCTCCCCCCTCAGCAATAATCAAAAAATCGAATTTATGTTGCCTTTAGCGCAACACTGGAAGCCCATGAGCCTCGTTCAAGATCGACGCATCCTGTATTTTTTCGAAGCCGTACGGTTGGGCAGTGTTCGGGCTGCGGCCGATTACCTCAACGTGGCGCCCTCGGCGGTCAGCCGCCAGATCGCCCAGTTGGAACAGGAGTTGGGCTCACCGCTGCTGGAGCGCCATCGACGCGGCGTAAAGCCGACCGAAGCTGGCGACAAGGTGCTGGCTTATTACCGCCAGCGGCTGACACAACAGGAAGTGCTGCTGGACTCGATTCAGGCGCTGAGAGGCTTGCACAGCGGCTCGGTGACGCTGGTCTCCGGGGAAGGGTTTCTCGAAAGCCTGGCGCAACCACTGGCCCGGTTTTCCGAGCTGTATCCTAGAATCGAACTGATCGTGAACGTATGCGGCAGTAACGAAGTGATCCGCCAGGTGGTCGAGGATGAAGCGCACATCGGTCTGGTCTTCAACCCGGCTGCCGACCCGAAAATCCGCTCGCATGCGCATCAGCGTCAGCCCGTGTGTGTGATCACCGGCCCGGATCATCCGCTGACTGATGAAACGGGTGCGATAGAGCTGCGAGCACTCGAACAATACCGCGTCGCGCTGCCAGCGGTGTCTTACGGCATTCGCCAGATTCTCCTGCAAGCCGAGCATCAACTGGGCATCACGGTGCAGCCGACGCTGACCTGCAGCACCTTCGCCATGCTCAAGCATTTTGCCATGCAGGGCGGCGTTACGTTGCTGCCGACCTTCGTGGTGGAAGAGGAAATAAAGTCTGGAAAGCTGCGCGCCCTGCCTTTGCAGCACGAAGTGTTCAGCAGCCCGCAGACGCACCTGATCAGCCGCCTGGGCCGTCAGTTAAGCGTTGGCGCCAACCGTTTGATGGGCATGCTGTTGCAGGACATGACGGCATTTCGGAATTGACCTACCGTTAGTCCCCGCGTCGAGCAATCGCGCTGAACCAACAAAAACCTCATGGTTCATCTTCAGTAACGGATCGGAATTTTCTGCTACCACTGAGGATTAACCATGAGAGCTTTGACTTACCACGGCGCGAACAGTGTGAAGGTCGATACAGTGCCGGACCCTGTGATCGAGCAAGCGGATGACATCATTCTGCGCGTAACGGCCACCGCCATTTGCGGTTCCGACCTGCACTTGTATCGCGGCAAAATCCCGACGGTGGAACACGGCGACATCTTTGGTCACGAGTTCATGGGTGTCGTAGAAGAAACAGGCTCGGCCGTCACGGCCGTGGCCAAAGGCGATCGCGTGGTGATCCCGTTTGTTATCGCCTGCGGCAGCTGTTTTTTCTGTGACATTGATCTGTTCGCCGCCTGCGAGACCACCAATACCGGGCGTGGCGCGATCATGAACAAGAAGTCCATTCCGCCAGGGGCCGCCTTGTTTGGTTTCAGCCATCTGTATGGCGGCATTCCCGGTGGCCAGGCTGAATATGTGCGGGTGCCCAAGGCCAACGTCGGTCCGTTCAAGGTGCCCGGCACGCTGTCTGACGAGAAGGTGCTATTCCTCTCCGACATCCTGCCCACAGCCTGGCAGGCAGTGACCAATGCGGGGATAGGCGCGGGGTCAAGCGTTGCCATCTACGGCGCAGGTCCGGTCGGTTTGATGAGCGCAGCGTGCGCGAAAATGCTGGGTGCCGAGAGGATCTTCATGGTCGATCACCACCCGTATCGCCTTGCCTACGCACAGAAAACCTACGGTGTGATCCCGATCAATTTCGATGAAGACGATGATCCGGCAGACACCATCATTCGCCAGACACCGGGCATGCGAGGCGTGGATGGCGTGGTCGATGCAGTGGGTTTCGAGGCCAAGGGCAGCACGACGGAAACCATCCTTGCCACCCTGAAACTCGAAGGCAGCAGCGGCAAGGCCCTGCGTCAGTGCATCGCCGCGGTGAGACGTGGTGGCGTGGTCAGCGTGCCGGGCGTATACGCCGGGTTCATCCACGGCTTCATGTTCGGTGACGCGTTCGACAAGGGCCTGACCTTCAAAATGGGCCAGACCCACGTGCATCGCTTCATGCCCGAATTGCTGGAGCACATCGAGGCCGGTCGACTTGAACCCGAAGCCATTATCACCCACCGCATGTCACTGGAAGACGCAGCCTTGGGCTACAAGCTGTTCGACAAGAAGGAAGAGGATTGCCGCAAGGTCATTCTGACGCCGGGCAATAACACCATTGTGGTGCCAGACAACACGACTGAAGCCCTGGTCGGGGGTGGCGTGCCGGCTATGTGAGGTACAAGCTCTCTGTTGATTCTGGCCTGGGGCCGTAGGAGCGAACGTGTTCGCGAACGGTATTTCAGACGATGTATTTTCATCGCTCATGCCGACCCCTTCGCGAACACGTTCGCTCCTACGCCCGCCGGGCAGAAGCCTGAAAGGCACGTATTTTCTGTTCTCCAGAATGTGTGTGTAGCGCTAAGCTGCGCTTTCACTGGTCACCGGCTCATATAGGCAAACCGGCCTTTGAACGGTTTGCCAATGGGGTCGGCCAGGTCGCCGTGCTTGCTGGTGGTCAGCCCCAGTTCGACCAGCGATTCGGCCAGTTTCACTGCAGCCGCAACGCCGTCGATAACCGGTAGACCAATCGCTTCGCTCAGTTGCCTGGCCAGATCGGCCATGCCGCCACACCCCAGAACGATCGCGCCGGCACCTTCCTGATCACGGGCGATCAGCGCCTGTTCGGCCATGAGTTCGATCAACTCCGGCCCGCTCTCTTCAAGCGCCAGCACCGGCAGGTCGATGCAGCGCACCGACGTACACACTTCACTGAAACCATAACGCTGCAACAAATGCTCGGCGATGATGCGTGTGCGGGTCAGGGTAGTGACGACCGCAAAGCGGGTGGAAATCAGACTTGCCATGTGAAAAGCCGCTTCGGCGATGCCGATGACCGGTGCGCTGGCGTACTCACGTGCGGCCAACAGGCCTGGGTCGCCAAAACAGGCAATGATGTGCGCATCGACGTGTTGCTCGCGGCCTTTGCGTATTTCTTCGAGCACGCCCAGAGTGGCGATGGCTTCGTCAAAATGACCTTCGATAGACACCGGGCCATCCTCCGGACTGCACGCAAGGATCTGCGTGCCCGGACGCGCGACGGCTTGCGCTGCCAGACCGATCTTGTGGGTCATGGCTTCGCTGGTGTTGGGATTGATCACTTGAATACGCACCGGAACTCCTTCAGCGCTGCTTGAAAATGCTGTGAAAATCGACTGTTTCATTAACCGGCTCGTCCACGTTCAGACTGGCGCGAATGCGCCGCAAGTGTTCGGCCATCCACTCACGCGCCTGTCCGCCCTGCCCGGCTTCGAGCAACGTCAGCAGATCAACGTGCTGACCACAATCGCAACCCACACTGCGCCGCGAGCCGTAAACCGCAACAATCAATGATGAACGCGTGGTGAGCTGTGCGACCTGCTCGGTCAATACCTGATTGCCCGCCAGCGCACACAACTGCACATGAAAGCGCGCCGACAACTGGATGGCTTCGCTGTGACGCCCGGCGTGCTGCGCCGCGTGCTCCTGATCGCAAAGCAGGCGCAGCGCCTCCAGCCGCTGCCCCGCGACACGCGCAGCAATATCGGCCATCAGCGCCGGTTCGATCAATTGCCTGGCACCCAAAACATCCTGCGCCTCCTGCGCCGAAGGCTGCGCAACTTCCGCGCCGCGCTTGGGGCGCAAGGTCACCAGGCGCTCCAGCGCCAAGCGCTGCAACACCTTGCGGATACCGGTCCGGCTGACCTCGAAGACCTCGGCCAGTGCATCCTCGGGCAGGCGCGTGCCCGGTGCCAGGCGGTGCTCGACGATCGCCTCAAGAACGTGCTGATAAATCTGTTCGTCACGGCCTTTTTCATCGGCCGCAGGTGTCAGGAACAAAGGAGCGCTGGCAGGTCGAGTCATGATTTCAGATCACTTGATCGGTACGGATCGTATACAGGAATAGTGCCCGATGTGGCGCTGGATGAGTAGTGCTATCTAAAAGGGATATTCAAGGCTGACAGCCCTCTGCCGCACCGTAACTGAGCAAAAGCGCCCCGTTTGCGTGCAATTCCAGAGGCACGATGAGCCTGTCCGCCACGCCAGCTTTTCTCGTGAGATCGCCAACTTATACCGTCTGCGTCAGGTTCAGACTCGTTTAAAATCCTGTGGCACAGCTTTTGCGTACACGATCGTATACAAAAATATCAGCGATCGTACCCTGATCTCATCTCATGCAATGAGCCCACGCAACAAGGGAGTTACGCAATGACAGATCAACGCCCGGCCGGATACAGTCCGCGCCTGCACAACCACGACCTGGGGCCGGTGCCGCAAAAGTGGACCTGGTACAACATCCTGGCGTTCTGGATGAGTGACGTACACAGCGTTGGCGGCTATGTGTTCGCCGCCAGTCTGTTTGCACTGGGGCTGGCGAGTTGGCAGGTCTTGATCGCGCTTTTGGTCGGTATCGGCATCATTCAGGTAATTGCCAATCTGGTCGCCAAACCCAGCCAGCAAGCCGCTGTTCCTTACCCGGTCATTTGTCGTCTGGCCTTTGGCGTGTTCGGCGCCAACATCCCCGCGATCATTCGCGGCCTGATCGCGGTGGCCTGGTACGGTATTCAGACTTACCTGGCGTCCAGCGCGCTGGTCATTGTGGTGCTGCGCTTCTTCCCCGAACTGGCTGCGTACCAGAACATGACTTTTTTCGGCCTGTCCTGGCTCGGCTGGTTCGGTTTCCTCACGCTGTGGGTGGTACAGGCCGCCGTATTCTGGACCGGCATGGAGTCGATCAGGCGCTTCATCGACTGGGCCGGCCCTGCGGTGTACGCCGTGATGTTTACGCTGGCGGGCTGGATCGTCTGGCGCGCCGGTTGGGACAACATCAGCTTTACCCTGGCTGAAAAAGAGCTGTCTGGCTGGGCTGCGTTCGGTCAGGTGGTGATGGCCATTGCGCTGGTGGTCTCGTACTTCTCCGGGCCGACCCTGAATTTCGGTGATTTCAGCCGCTACTGCCGCAGCATGGCGGACGTGCGTCGCGGTAATTTCTGGGGCTTGCCAGTGAATTTTCTGGCGTTCTCACTGGTTACAGTGGTGATTGTTTCCGGCACCCTGCCGATCTTCGGCGAGATGATCCACGACCCTATCGCCACCGTGGCGCGTATCGACAACACCACCGCCGTGCTGCTGGGCGCGTTTACTTTTGTCACCGCCACCGTCGGCATCAATATCGTTGCCAACTTCGTTTCCCCGGCCTTCGATTTCGCCAATGTGGCACCCAGCCGCATCAGCTGGCGCGCCGGTGGCATGATCGCAGCTGTGGCGTCGATCTTCATCACGCCATGGAACCTGTTCAACAACCCGGAAGTGATCCACTACACCCTGGACGTGCTCGCTGCCTGCATCGGCCCGTTGTTCGGCATCCTGTTGGTGGATTACTACCTGATCAAGAAACAGCAGATTGATGTCGACGCCCTGTTCAATGACACGCCAAGCGGCCGCTACTGGTACACCAACGGTGTGAACTGGACAGCCGTCACCGCCTTGCTGCTGACGGCGCTGGTCGGCCTGTGCTTCACCTTCATAGAATGGTTCAAGCCGATCGCCAATTTCGCCTGGTTTACCGGCTGTATCCTCGGTGGCGTAGTGTTTTATGCGCTGACACGCTGGTCGCCGGAGCGGGCTGCAAATAGGCTGGCGCCTGTCGGCCAGAACTGAAAAAAAGCGTCAGGTGCCTGTAAGCCGACCTGTTATCGGCACCTGACGCTGTAAAATCCGCAGACAATATCCCTTCAATACACACCGCTGCGCCCTCCTCTTCGAATCGTCCTGAGCGTATTGCCCCCCCAGTTCGACAATCCTGGAAGCCATGAAACGCCCATCCTGCCTGCCTCGCACAAATTGCTGCGCACTCGACGTGATATTAATTTAATATCACTCATAGTCGGAAGCCATTGAATGATCAAGTGTCACTGACTGCTTGCACGGATAGGCGCACAAAATAGAATAAATTTTGTACAACTTTCAGGCCGCGGCGCTGCCCTATGGATGTGGCTTTGCGAACCAGGCGTTCAAGTGGGTTGATAGTGATGAGCAATGATGTTTCCAGCGGCAGATCGTATGCCCCCCAATTACCCGGTACCTCGGCACAGGAAGCTGCAGAGCGGCTGCAACTCGCGCTGGATTCGGGCGCAGTGGTTGGCACGTGGGTGTGGGACATTGTTGCTGACAGCCTGACGAGCGATGAACGATTTGCCCGAACCTTCGGCTTGTGTCCGAAGCTGTGCGCCAAAGGGCTGCCTCTGAAAACGGTAACCGCTTCGATTCATCCTGACGACGTGACTCACGTCTACAAGGCCATCGAAGACGCACTGTCCAGTGGTGATCCCTACCGATATGAGTACCGGGTGCTGCATCAGGACGGCGTTTATCGCTGGGTTGAAGCCAGCGGACGGATCGAGCGCGACATCGACGGCAAACCGGTTCGCAGCCTGGGCATACTGCTCGACATCAATAGCCGACGTGCGGCCGAGGCCGAGCGAGACCGGCTCAATGAACTGCTGCGCATATTCACCGCAGCAGTCCCGGGCGTCGTCTACGCCAAGGATCTCGAAGGCAGAATGCTTGTAGCGAACCGGGGCACTGCCGAGCTGGTCGGCAAGCCGCCCGAGTTTTTTATCGGCAAGACTGATCTGGAATTTCTTGATGACAAGGATCAGGCGCGCATTCTCATGGAGACTGACCGTCGGATCATGAGCAACAACGTCAGCGAACAGATTGAAGAACACGTCAATCTTCCTGACGGCTCCGCCGCTATCTGGTTATCCACCAAAGCCCCCATGGTTGATAACAACGGCAACGTGATCGGTGTGATTGGCTCGTCCATCGACGTAACAGCCAGGAAGAAAGCCGAAGAGGCGGTCCGGGAGCTTAATCTGACACTGGAGCAGCGCATCGAACAGGCCGTGCTGGAGCGCGAGCAAGTTGAAGATGCCTTGCGCCACTCACAGAAGATGGACGCCGTCGGACAATTGACGGGCGGCATCGCTCATGACTTCAACAACCTGCTGGCCGGCATCTCGGGCAGCCTGGAACTGATCACCAGACGACTCTCGCAAGGGCGCGTTGGCGACGTCGACCGGTATGTATCGGTGGCGCAGAGCGCAGTGCGCCGCGCCGCTTCGCTGACTCACCGTTTGTTGGCCTTTTCGCGGCGTCAAACGCTGTCTCCGAAGGTGACCGATGTCAACGCACTGATCAATGACATGGAAGAGCTGATCACGCGCACGGTGGGTCCGGAGATAGAAATAAAAGTCATTGCCCAGGCTGACGTGTGGCCTGCGCTGATTGATCATGCGCAACTGGAAAGTTCGCTGTTGAACCTGTGCCTGAACGCACGCGATGCCATGCCGAACGGCGGACGCATCATCATCGAGACCGGGAACGCTTCGCTCGATGAATGCATCGACCCGGATCATGGCATCCCGGCTGGCGAACACTTGAGCATTCGCGTCACCGACACTGGCAGTGGCATGAGTCCGGAGGTGGTGGCAAAGGCCTTCGAACCGTTCTTCACCACCAAACCGATTGGTGCAGGCACTGGCCTCGGGCTTTCGATGGTCTACGGTTTCGTGCGCCAGTCAGGTGGGCAGATCAAGGTTGAATCCGTCGTAGGCAAAGGCACCAGTGTCGTGATGCACCTGCCGCGCCACACCTCCTCGCTTACGCCCTGCGAGGCTGAGCCTGAGACTGTGGAAGGGCCTGCGCATCGCTCGGGCGAAACCGTGCTGGTCGTGGACGACGAACCGTCTGTGCGCATGCTGGTCACCGAAGTGATCACCGGGCTTGGTTACACCTGCCTTGAAGCTGCTGATGCCCAGTCTGGCTTGCAGATCCTCAAGTCGGACGCTCGTATCGACCTGCTCATCAGTGACATAGGCTTGCCGGGCGGCATGAACGGTCGTGAAATGGCCGATGCCGCCTGCGAAAACCGTCCTGGCCTGCCCACATTGTTCATCACCGGTTACGCCAAGACCTCAGTACTCGACGGCTGCCACCTGCGTCCTTGCACCCAAGTGCTGACCAAGCCCTTCGGGCTGGACACACTGGCCGGACGAGTGAACGGGCTGATTGGCGCAACGGACGTGATGACCCGCAGCTATGCGCGCTGAGCGCTAGCCACGTGAACCCGAGCACACCCGACGGCCGATATTTTGTGGTCAAAGGGCAGCTGTGGCGGTGTTCCAATCCATCCCTGAGTGAAGATGTCCGTCAACAGCGGGTAGATGAGCTGATGGCTGCGCGTCGGCACGTAAAAGCGGCCAAGGCATCAGGAGATGCCGAAGCATTGAAGAAGGCTCGCAACAGTGTCGATAAGGCCAAGGTAGCGCTCGGGGAGCGCGGACAGGTCTGGTGGACGGATGGCGCAGCGGACTTCAATCGGTACAAGGTCGAGAACACGCCGTATGCCGAGTGGTACGAAGGACTGACTATCGATCAGGCCTGAAACCGGCCATCCTGGCAGCAAGCCGGTTCAAACATACGTCCAGCGAACCGCCATAGTCTCTCGTTTGAAGGTATGGTGACGCTTTCGCACCAGGGTGATTTATGGCTATTCAAAACCCCAACAGTTCGCAAAAGCACCTCGCTGTACTGATCGATGCCGACAATGCGCCGGCCGCCATCGTCGACGGACTTTTTGAAGAGATCGCCAAGTATGGCGTCGCCAGCGTCAAACGCATTTATGGAGACTGGACTGGCCCGCAACTTGGCGGCTGGAAGAAAGTACTGCTCGACTATTCCATCCAGCCCATTCAGCAGTTCGCCTACACCAAGGGCAAGAACGCGACCGACAGTTCGTTGATCATTGACGCGATGGACCTGTTGTACACGCGCCGTTTTGACGGCTTTTGCCTGGTTTCCAGCGACAGCGACTTCACCCGCCTGGCGTCGCGCCTGCGTGAGGAAGGCCTGACTGTTTATGGCTTCGGCGAAGAAAAAACACCTCGGCCTTTCGTGGCGGCCTGTGACAAGTTCATCTACATCGAACTGCTTCGCGAAGAGGTCACAACGCCTGCTGGCGGGGATGCCACGCCGGAGGCAACTGCATCCAATGGTAACGTCAAACCTGTCACAACCGAGGCGAGCAAGAAGCCCAGGGCTCCGGTGGATTTCATCGCGAAAATCATGGATGACATCGCTGACGAAGACGGTTGGGCACATTTGAGCGCACTCGGTACAAACATCACCAAACTGCGCCCGGAGTTTGATCCTCGCACCCATGGTTACAAAAAGCTGAGCGACTTGATCAAGGGCTACCCACAAGCGTTCGAGTTGCAGGCCCGTCCGGGCTCAGGTGGAACAGCGGTGCTGTACGCTCGGCATAAGGTGCACGGGAAGTGATGTTTTTCATACGCAAGGATCGCATCAAGTTTTGATGAGTCCTGGTTGAAAGCGGGCTCGCTGATCATAGGTAAAAAGTGATCAGCCTGAGCGCTTCTTTCTTCCAGTGCGGCCTCACCTGGTTCGGTGAGGCCGAGAATGATGTGCTGGGTATAGGGAAAAGAGGGGTCATGGTCCAGCACCATCGCTGAAATCAAAAGCCCCTCTTTCACTAACTCATCAATCATCGCCATAAAACGTTCGATGGCCGGAACATCAGACTGAAGACGTATCAATGCCATGTACAGTTGGCCAGACGTCAACTTCCGGGGTCGAATGAAGTTAGAGCTGCGCACAATTTCCAGTACGGCCAGTTCATTGGAGAAATGATTAAAATCCACAGCAGCCTCCAACATCCAAAGGCCCTGACATACCGATCAGAGGTCTTGGGATGAAGCACAGCTCGTGATGATTGGAGACGCAACTGATCCCCGTACTCATCTTACAATTCAACGAGCCAGATCCAGTTGGCAAGCACGGATTTTATAACGCGGCGTCTAAACGCCTGACATCGGAATTGCCTGGGTAACGCTATCAACGTTATTGCGCGGCCGGCTGTTATTGATGATCGTCCGGGTTCAGAAACTTCATCACTTCAGTAATAACCGAAGGGTGATCAATCAGCCGGTTGTGCCCCAGCCCATCCGTTGTAAACAGACGCGCTCCCGGCCACAGCGCTGCAAATCGGGCGCCCTTCTCCCACGGAGTTTCGCGATCACGGCGGTCATGAATAACCAGCGCAGGACGATCAAGCAATGGCAGGCGCGTACTGGCGTCGTAGTCCGCAAAACGGCGGCCGGTCAGCGAATGCAAAACGCCTTCAAAAGAATCAAACACCTTATGTGAAACACCGACTGCATCGAACTGCTGCAGCACGCTATCAGTAGGTGCCAGAAACGGCGCGATCAACACGAAACGCTCAGGGCGCCATTGTTCTTCCTGGGCGAAAACGATAGAGGAAGCGCCCAATGAATGCGCAATCACCGCCGCGGGCTTGCCAAAATGACGTCCTACGCGCTGCTGCACGTCGACAAACTGGGTCATGTGGCTGATCTTGCCGGCGCTCAGCCCATGTGCGGGCTGATCGAAACCCACCACCGCGTAACCCATTGAACGCAACAACGGCACCCATGCAATGAACCGCATTGCATAACTGGACCAGCCGTGAGCAAGCAACACGTAGGGTTGGCTCGACGGGTCTCCCCACACGTAGGTAGAAATCTTGATTCCGCCCAGATCGAGGGTGCTCGTCTGTACATCCGGCGCTGCGCTCAGAAGGGCTGCGGCCTTGGCACGTTCAGCAGCCTGCGGCGTAATGAAACGTCGAGCGAGATATCTTCCGGTCATGCCCGGTACAATACGGCTGGCCAGCGTGAAAATGCCGCGTAGGGTCAATAGTCGAAGCCTGTTGATGATTTTGCTCATCGGTATTCCCTGCGCCACTCAGATGACATGGCGCCATTAAAACAGCCAATCTTGTCACTGACAAGATAGCGTCTCCGATGGGCATATAACTTTTATTTCATGATAGGGAGCGTCACATGTCGACGTCAGACACCCCGCGGACCTACCACCACGGCAATCTGCCAGCCGTCTTGCGTCAGGCAGCCTGGGATATTGTGGCGGAAGCAGGCGTGCGCGGCATGTCGCTACGTGAGTGCGCAAGACGGGCAAACGTTTCTCACGCCGCTCCCGCTCACCATTTCGGTTCTCTGCAAAACCTGCTGGCCGAAGTCGTGGCCGATGGTTACGAGCGCATGGCCGATACCATTCTTGCCGCGCAGCAGGAGCTGGACGACACGCTGCTCGGCTGCGGCATCGGCTATGTCAATTTCGCTCAAACTTACCCTGAGCATTTCCGGTTGATGTATGGCGCTGGCGTCAACCGCACGTTACCCAGGCTTTTGGAGTCGGGTGAACGTACGTTGCAAGTGCTCCGCCAGTCGATACGCCACGCCTGGACAGCGAAACACGGTAGCGAACCTGATCCGGCAGTGCTTGAACAACGCACCTTCCTCGCCTGGAGTACCGCGCATGGCTACGCATCACTGACGATTGACAGAAAGACAGATAAACCGCCCATTCCCTCTGCCGAATCGATATTCCAACTGTTGACCCGTTCAGTGCTTACGCCATAAGTCTGAAAAACAGACGCACTTCTCTCCGTCAGATCGATACGCAAACGTCGTCGCGAGCACGCTTCCGATAAAGTGCTCGCGACGGCGCGTGCGCTATTTGGCCGGCTTTTCTGATGACACGCTTCACCTCCCCGCGCTCGATAGCTGATAAAGACTGGCATCGACCACTTTGATGTCGATCAACATCAATAAATTGACATTATAGATTTTGATCGTAATCATAAGCGTCATCCACAAGCCGGAAGCTGAACACATGTCCGAGAAAGCGCTTTTCGAACCCACCCAATTAGGTCACTTGACGCTCGCAAATCGTATCGTCATGGCGCCCCTCACCCGTAACCGCGCAGGCGTTGGTCTGGTGCCTACAGACCTGACGACGACCTACTACGCACAACGCGCCTCTGCCGGACTGATCATCACCGAAGCGACGCAAATCTCCGCCCAGGCGCAGGGTTATCAGGACACTCCGGGGCTGTACACACCGGAGCAGATCGCTGGCTGGCGCAACGTCACGGATGCTGTGCATGCCGAGGGCGGACGCATTTTTGTGCAGCTTTGGCATGTGGGCCGGGTGTCCCATGTTGACCTGCAACCGAACGGTGAGGCGCCGGTCGCACCTTCAGCCATCCGCGCGCAGACCAAAACGTTCGTCAACAACGGTTTTGCCGATGTATCCGAGCCGCGCGCGCTGGAGCTGGAAGAGTTACCTGGCATCGTGAACGACTTTCGCCAGGCCGCGGCCAACGCCATTGCCGCAGGTTTCGACGGCGTGGAAATTCACGGCGCCAACGGTTATTTGCTTGATCAGTTCATCAAGAACAATGCCAACCTGCGCACTGATGCCTATGGCGGCTCGATAGAAAATCGCGCGCGCCTGCTGCTGGAAGTCACCGCCGCAGTGGCCAAGGAAATCGGTGCGCACCGCACTGGGGTGCGGATCTCGCCGGTTTCGCCTGCCAACGGCGTTTCCAGCAGCGATCCACAAGCGCAATTCGACTACATCGCCGAGCAGCTCAGTGAACTGGGTATTGCCTTTATTCATGTGGTGGAAGGCGCCACTGGCGGCCCGCGTGATGTTGCGCCATTCGATTACGACGCGCTGCGCCAGCGTTTCAAGCAGACCTACCTGGCCAACAACGGCTACGACCTTGAACTCGCCACTGCCCGCATCAATGCGAACGAGGCAGACCTGATCGCTTTCGGCCGTCCGTTCATCAGTAACCCTGATTTGATCGAACGCTTGAAAACCGGCGCTCCGCTGGCGCCGCTCAACCAGGCAACGCTCTATGGCGGCGGAGCCGAAGGCTACACCGACTACCCGACACTCAACGGCTGAAACCCGTTACTCGCCCTGCCCTCGGCCTACTTTTCAAGGACATCCCCCATGACAACGTTTCCCACTGTACTCATCACGGGTGCTTCCAGCGGTATCGGTGCCGTTTATGCCGAACGGTTTGCCCGCCGTGGTCATAATCTGGTGCTCGTCGCTCGCGACAAGGCACGCCTCGATACCCTGGCAACGCGGCTGCGTGAAGAAAGCAACGTCGCCGTCGAGGTACTCCAGGCTGACCTTACCCACGCTGCCGATCTTACGGCAGTCGAAGCCCGCCTGCGTGAAGACGCCAGCATCGGCGTTCTGATCAACAACGCCGGTATGGCGCAATCCGGAGCGTTCGTTCAACAAAGCGCCGAGGCTATCGACACACTGATCGCGCTGAACATCGTGGCCCTGACGCGTCTCGCCGCAGCGGTGGCCCCGCGCTTTGCGCAGTCAGGTACAGGCTCGATCATCAACCTCGGCTCGGTGGTTGGCTTTGCGCCTGAGTTCGGCATGACTGTTTATGGCGCCACCAAGGCATTCGTGCTGTTCCTGTCTCAAGGCATGCATCTGGAATTGTCGCCCAAGGGTGTGTACGTCCAGGCAGTCTTACCTGCGGCCACTCGCACCGAAATCTGGGAGCGCGCCGGGATCGACCTCAACACCCTTCCCGAGGTGATGGACGTCGAGGAGCTGGTCGACGCAGCGCTGATTGGCTTTGATCGTCGAGAACTGGTGACCATCCCGCCACTGCACGTCGCAGCTCGTTGGGATTCGCTGGATGGCGCGCGCCAAGGATTACTGTCGGACATTCGACAGGCTCAGGCCGCAGAGCGCTATCAGCCACAAACGTGAAACGAGGTAACGCATTCGACTGCTCCGGCCATCGCTACCGGCGCGCCTGAAGTCAGGCGACATTGAAATGAGAGCACCATGAAAGCACTGACATTCGAAAACTATGGCAAGTCGCCTGAAATCGCGATTACCCATGTTCCTCGCCCGGTTATCAAACCTGACGAGCTGTTAGTGGAAGTTCACGCTGCCGGCTTGAACCCCATCGACAACATGATCACCACAGGCACCTTCAAGCCAGTCTTGAAGTTTCAGCTACCGGCCACGATGGGCAGCGACCTGGCGGGCGTCGTTATACAGGTTGGCAGCGCAGTGACTCGTTTCAAAGTAGGCGACGCCGTATTCGCAAGCCTTTTTGACCTTGGCCGCGGCGCCATCGCTGAACTCGCCGCTGTACCGGAACACGCTGCCGCACTGAAACCGGCCAACCTCGACTTCGTACAAGCGGCTTCCATTCCGATGGTCGGGCTTACCTCGTGGCAAGCCTTGAAAGAGCGCGCCGACCTTCAACCCGGTCAGAAAGTCTTCATACCAGCAGGCTCGGGCGGCATCGGCACCTTCGCCATCCAGCTGGCAAAACACCTCGGTGCCAACGTGGCCACGACCACCAGCACAGGGAATATCCCGCTGGTTCGCGGCCTGGGCGCAGACCAGGTAGTGGACTATAAAAAGCAGCCATTCGAGCAGGTGCTGCACGGTTATGACGTGGTGCTTGGCACTACCCGAGGCGGCACGATTGAAAAAGCGGTAGGCATCCTCAAACCGGGAGGCAACATCGTATCCCTCGTCGGTCCGCTGGATAAAGCCTTCGCTCAAGCCCGGCAGATGAACTTCTTCTTCACATTCGTCTTTGGCTTGATGAGTCGCAAGATCATGCGGCTGGCGAGAAAGACTGAGGTGGCTTACTCATTTCTGTTTGTTCGCGCGAGTGGAACTCAGCTTGGGAAAATTGGCGAGCTGCTTGAAAACGGTCAGATCAAGCCAGTGATCGACAGGGTGTTTCCGCTTGAGCAGGCCAGGGAAGGACTTGAGTATTTGGGTCAGGGTCGCGCTAAAGGCAAGGTTGTTATACAGATCAGGTGAGTGGGGGCGACGGACACTCGACTACCGCCATTGCTTGCACTTTTTAATGAACGACCTGTTCGGTTATCAAACTCCTGAAGTCGTTACATCCAGCCGTTTGAGCATTGGAGTACCACATGAATAAATCTTCCGAAAAAACCGCCATCGTTACCGGCGCCTCCTCGGGTATCGGTCGTGCGACTGCCGAGTTGCTGTCGCGAGCGGGTTATACGGTGTTTGGCACAAGCCGCAAGATCGGCCTCAGCCCTTCGCAGGTGTCGATGCTCACCTGTGACGTGACGAATGATGAATCTGTCAGTGCTCTGGTCTCCACCGTGCTCGCACAGACCGGGCGGATCGACCTATTGGTCAACAATGCCGGCATCGGGCTGCTGGGCGGTGCCGAAGAGTTTTCGATCGCGCAGGTGCAGGCACTGTTCGATGTCAACCTGTTCGGCGTTATCCGCATGACCAACGCGGTACTGCCAACGATGCGACAACATGGCCAGGGGAGCATCATCAACATCGGATCGATTCTGGGATTGATACCCGCGCCCTACTCTGCTCATTATTCGGCGGTCAAACATGCCCTGGAAGGCTATTCGGAATCGCTCGATCACGAAGTGCGTGCCTTTGGTGTTCGCGTTTCGGTCGTAGAGCCGGCATTTGTACGTACCGTCTTCGATCAAAACGGCATTGAGCCCGATTCGCTGTTGAAAGAATACGATGAGGCCCGAGCAGGGTTCAGGGCACTGCTGGCCGATGTAATGCCAACAGCCGACCTGCCAGAAGCTGTGGCTGCTGTCGTGCTGAAAGCGGCGAACGATGCTCGCCCCAGGCATCGATACACTGCCGGCAAGGCAGCGCGACAAATCAGCATGCTGCGTCGCTTTGCGCCTGCGGGAGTGTTCGACAAGAGCTTGCGCAAGCAGTTTCGTTTGCCGGTTTGAATGGCTGAGGCTGGGGTGACCACTGCCACTCAGCAGCCACCTCACTTATGCCGGTAACGGTCCGCAGGCACGATAGGCGTTGATCAACGTGTCAAAAAGAGCAATGTCCGACCGGCTTCTGGCAACCAGTTGAGCGCCCGCTACCGCCGAAAAAATGGCCTGCGCGCGCACCTCGCTGTCCGCTGGCAGGCATACTTTCGCGGTCACCAGGAGCTTGCTCAACCAGTCAATATTGACCTTCGCAAACATCTGAATTTCACGCGTCATTTCGGTTGGCAAATTGTCGGTTTCAGCACCGACAAAACTGCCTAGGCAAAGGCGGTTTTCAGCCTCCAGCGAGCGCCGGAAAATTTCCGGGAAGCGCTGTAACGCTTCGATAGGATCCGGGGTTTCTTCGGAGATAGTCTCGAGTGCTGCGGCACCGTCCTCCCAGTATCGCCTGGCAACCGCAACACCCAGATCGGCCTTGCTCGGGAAATGGTAGTAGATACTGGCCGGTTTGATTCCGACCTGAGCGGCCAGATCGCGAAAGTTAAGGCCGTTGTAACCCTGTGACTGAGCGATGTTTCTCGCGGCAAGCAGAATGGCCTCTCGGGCGTTGATGGTCATCTAGTGCCTTGTGCTTCGGATGCGTTTTTTGAAGAGGGACTCATGCTAATTCAAAAACCTGACTTTTGTCAGGCAGAACGGCGGTCTGGCGCATCGGAGCAATCATCCGCCGCTAATGAAGGAACCGGCCATGAACGGCCATCGTTCATGGCTCCGACCTGCAACGGCTTTCACCAGGAACGTCTTGCATGACGTTCTCGGCGACAAGGTATGCGCACAGCCGGCCAGTCACTCCTCCGCCGGCGAGTCCAGCTCAGGAATTCCACTGCTGCGGTCAGCATAGGCGGCCTGGAAACTCGGGCGTTTCTGCCAGCGTTTCCAGTACGTGTCCAGAAACTCGAAACGCTCATCCAGCGGCGTGGCGTTGACCGGGAACTTGGAGAAGGCAATCGCGGTGGCAAGAGTGATATCCGCAAACGTAGGCGCATCGCCGCCCAGCAGCCACTCGCGGCCGTCGGACAGATGACGATTGACCAATGCAGCGTGTGCCAGCGCTTCTTTGCGGCAGTGCTCGCCCCATGCTTCGTTCCTGGTCATTTCAAGTTTGAAACCGAGCCCGGTGTGCAACACATGAAACGCAGTAACGATCCGATAGAGGATATGCACCCAGATCCGGTTATCCCACATGTTATCGAGACCTTGCTCCAGTGCCCCCTCGCCCATGATCTTGCGTCCCGGATAAGACTGATCCAGGTAACGAACGATGGCGGCGGTCTCGGAAATGTAGCTACCGTCAGCCAGTTCGAGGGTCGGCGTCTCACCCCAAGGGTTCATATTCAGGTGACGCCAGCCACGCTGCTCTCCGCCGGGAGTCATGTCATAAATGGTTTCGTCGAACTGATCGGCAATACCTTTTTCGTGGATGAACAAACGCAGGCGTTGAGGATTCGGAAAAGCCGAGGGGGATGTGAATAATTGCAATTTAGAGGTCATGGTCAGGCCTGTGAGAGGGGTAAAAAATCCACCTAACGATCGTTAGGTAGTCATACCGTAGCGGTACTTTCGCGCAGAGTCAACGACCTACCTAACAGTTGTTAGGTGTGACGTTACGACTCGCTGATCAGGAAGCCTAGCTATCAGAGAGCATTCTGCTGAAAATGCAGCCTTCAGGCCTGGGTTGGCCCGCATTGACAGCGCTCAAACGTGAGCGCCTTGGTATCCTGTCTGCCGTGCTCAGGTGGCTGGTGAGTGCCGCTCAAAAAAAGACAAGACCCAGGCTTGAGATACAGGCCTTGCCAGGCCGCACAGCACAGAGAAAGAAGGAAAAAGAATGCAGCACGCTTCACTGAACCGTTTTCGTACCGGGTTGCTCGCCCTGCTTTTGCTGTGCGTGACCTTGCCAGCCTTGGCACAGAACACTCCCGCCCCACAAGCCGACAGCTCCAACAGTGCAGCCCCGGCAGTGGAAGCTCCGAGTCTGGATGACTTGAACAAGCAGCTCGACCAGATCCGGCAAAAGGTAACGGTCAGCGCCAATGATGACTTGCTGTCGAGCTTGCGGCAGGCCGCTTTGCAGGTCCAGAAGCAAGCCGACAATCTGATTGCCCAGCAAGCTGTCGACATCGAACACCTGAACGACCAGCTCAACATTCTAGGCCCGGTGCAGCCTGACGAGGCGCCAAGTCTGACCAGTCAGCGCAAGACGTTGACCACTCAGAAAAACGCGCTGGTCAGTGATGAACGTGAGACCAATACGCTAAGCCAGTCAGCCCGGGATCTGGCTACACAGATCTTCAGCCTGCGCCGCAGCCTGTTCGATTCCCAGATCAGTACCCGGACGGCAAGCCCACTCAGCTCGGCATTCTGGTCGACTCTGATTCGCCCTACCGATGACGATCTGGGACGCCTGAACAGGCTTCTGGTGGATGTCCGTCAGGTGTTCGACAGCGCGCTGGCACCGGAAAACCGCGTGCAATTCATCAGCGTGGTGCTGGGCGCGTTGTTCATATGGGTGGTTGTCCGGCGCTTGCTGGAGCGCCTGCTGATATGGGCGATGATTCGCTGGCTACCCGAAGGCCGCCTGCGCCGCAGTGCTCTGGCCCTGGCAGTCGGGCTTTCGACCATTCTTACCATCACCATTGCCACTTCCTTGCTGCGCTGGGGAATCGTGAGCCATGCAGTACTCAGTAACGACGTGGTCAACCTGCTTGATCAGGTGCAGACGCTGATCACCTTTTGCGCCTTCATTCTTGGTTTGGGCCGGGCGCTGTTGATGTTGTCGCACGCCTCATGGCGCCTGCCGAAAATTCCTGACGAGATCGCCACGGCCATGGGCCGCTTCCCGGCGATCCTGGCGCTGGCACTCATGATCATCGGCACGCAGGAGCGAATCAACAGTGTGATAGCCAGCAGCCTGGCACTGACGGTTGCGGTGAACGGCCTGACGGCACTGGCGGTTTCGCTGGTGTTTTTCTACGCCCTGTTGCGCTACCGCCGAACTCGCCGACGCTTTGAGCTGGAGCGGCCAGCAGGCTTTGCCGGTCTGATCCCGTTTATCGTTGCGGTGTGGGTCGGCCTGAGCTTGCTGGCGTTGTTGAGCGGCTACCTGACGCTGGCTTACTTTCTCGCAGTGAAACTGCTTTGGGTGAGCGTGGTGGCTTCCACTGCGTACCTGTTGATCGCCTGCTTCGGCGACATCTGCGAAACCCTCCTGTCGCCCAAACAGCCGGGCGGCATGGCACTCGGCTCGGCGTTGGGCTTGTCCACCCGCCATCAGGCCCAGGCAAGCACCGTACTGGCGGGCATAGGCCGTACCCTGCTCCTGCTGACCGCCGTGTTGCTGGTTTTCCTGCCCTCAGGCTCCAGTCCGGGCGAGCTGCTCGCCAGTTTTGCTCAGATGGACGTCACGTCCAAATCCCTGGGCAACCTGAACATCGTCCCCCGCGACATTCTGGTGGCATTGATTTGCCTGGTCGTCGGCCTGCTAGGTGTGCGCGTACTCAAGGAGTGGTTTGGCGAACGCCTGCTGCCCGAAACCAACATGGACGCGGGGATGCAGGCCTCGCTGGTGACCTTGATCGGTTACATCGGCTTTGTGCTGGTGGTGGCCGTGGTGATGTCCACGCTGAACATCAGCCTCACCAATTTGACCTGGGTGGTCAGTGCGCTATCGGTGGGGATCGGTTTCGGCCTGCAAGCCATCGTGCAGAACTTCATCTCCGGCCTGATTCTGCTGACCGAACGTCCGGTTAAAGTCGGCGACTGGGTGAGCCTGGCGGGGGTCGAAGGCGATATCCGCCGGATCAACGTACGCGCGACCGAAATCCAGATGTCCGACCGCTCGACAGTGATCGTGCCGAACTCGCAGTTCATCACGCAGAACGTGCGTAACGTGACCATGGGCAATGCGTTGGGGGTGGTCGGAATCACTCTGACCCTGCCCCTGGAAACAGATGTTCTGCAAATACGCGAACTGCTGCTGCAAGCCTTTACCGAGCACGAAGCGATACTCGACGCGCCAGCGCCGTCAGTCACCTTCAAGGACCTGACCAACACCGGTGTGATTATCAGCGCCAGTGGTTACGTGAACAGCCCACGCTCGGTGGGCGGCGCACGGAGTGACCTGTTGTTCACCGTACTGGGGCGTCTGCGAGAACTGGGCATCGCGCTGTCTGCACCACAAAGCATGGTGTTGATCAATGAGGGGCTCGGAAAAGAGGCTCCTGACGAGTCGGTGACGCCTTAGGCGTGGAGTGGGCCGCGTGGTGGGTGGTCTGGTGCTTGCCCAAGAGCGGGCACTGCGGCGCTTAGGTGACTTCGTCTCCAGACTCATGGAGATCGTAATCACTGTGACTGCCCGGCTTGAGGCAGTCACTCACCCTTAAGAGCCACCCGTTTTTTTCAAGGAGTAGCGACGCCGCCTTGTTAAATAATGTTATATAAAAAATAACTTAACATGATCTGGTCATTGGAGGATTATCTCCTCAACACCCATGACGCCAAGAAAAAAATACAAAACAGGATGGGAATAACCATCCCCTCTTATATGCACCCGACACTTTGCGCCGCGGTGGCCCCGACTCAGGGGCCGGCCACCGGAAGGCGCGCCAAGTGATCAACCCCCTGCAGGCATAGGTGCGCAGGGGCTCCTAAAAACAAAAACAATAGGACATAGCCATGCACAGATTCATTTCACGTCCCGCGATCGGGCTGTTGTTTTCTCTAGTCTTACTCGGCTCCGCCGTCAGCGCCGCGCCGTTACCCGCCGCGACCGAGGGCGACTGGATCGCCCCGCAGTTCACCTTCCATACCGGTGAAAAATTCGCCAACCTCAAACTGCACTACATCACCCTCGGCGACCCCAGGAATCCCGCTATCCTCTTCCTGCACGGCACCTACCGGCCAGGCAGCGATATGCTGAGCAAGGATTTTGGCGGGGAGCTGTTTGGCCCTGGTCAACCGCTGGATGCCAGCAAGTACTACATTATTTCCACCGACGGCATCGGCGTGGGCCAGTCCAGCAAACCCTCAGACGGTTTGCGCACTCGGTTTCCAGCGTACAACTACACCGACATGGTTCAAGCCCAGTATCGGTTGGTCACCGAAGGGCTGGGTGTCAAGCACCTGAGGCTGATCATCGGCAATTCCATGGGCGGCATGCAAACCTGGATGTGGGGCCAGACCTGGCCGCAGATGATGGATGCACTGGTGCCCATGGCGTCCCAACCCACCGAAATGTCATCCCGCAACTGGATGATGCGCCGCTTGCTGATCGAGTCAATCAAGCAAGACCCGGCCTGGAACAATGGTAACTACAGCGAGCAACCGCCTTCCCTGCGCCTGGCCAACGCGATGTTCAGCGTCGCCACCAGTGGCGGTACCCTGGCGTATCAGGCGGCCGCCCCGACCCATGCCCAGGCTGACAAACTGGTGGATGAACGCCTCAGCGCCGCGCAACCCGCCGACGCCAATGACTTCATCTACCAATGGCAATCTTCCGCCGACTACAACGCAGCCCCCGGTCTGAAAAAAATTCAGGCTCCGGTGCTTGTTATCAACTCGGCGGACGATGAGCGCTACCCACCGGAAACCGGACGGCTGGTGGAGTCGATGAAAGAGCTCAAACACGCACGACTATTACTTATCCCCGCCAGTGCCGACACCCGTGGCCACGGCACCACGAGCATGGCGAAGTTTTATAGCAAGGAGCTTGGGCAGTTCATGCGTGAGACTGAAAAGGCGAGATAAATCTCAAGGACGTGCTCAGGCGCCTGCCGACGCAGCGGGCGAGTAAAAGCGAGCGGTTGCTCCCGCATAAGTGGGAGCGGATTTAATCAAGCAAGACACTGTGCCCGTACGCATACCAGCAAACCGTGTGAAAGTTGCTTACTCTCTCAACGACCGATTATACCCAAGTGGGTAAACGTGAAACCTTGTGGCAACTTCAGACCGTAGCCAAGCATTCGATCAAACCCCGAATGGGCGAGCCATAGAGCACCTATCGCGGCAAGATCAGGGACCGACCCTATCAACCCGGCCGCGAACACGGCGGCACCAACCGCATACAAATGCACAGTGTTGTAGCAATAAGCACCCACTCTCGGGCCAAATGCATAGCCCAGAAAACTCAAGTCAGGCGTGAAAAAAATCATCAGCGCCTGCCACCAGGTGAAGTCATAACCGCCCCGCCAGAACAGTAGAATCCCTGTCACAAATAGAAGCCCCCCCTCTACACGTTGCCATAGAACGGTATGCGGTGCCGATGGTGCTAAATTGGACATGAACGCTCTCCAGGGATTGAGCATTCATTCTGTTTCATGCGCCCCTGAAACGTAATCGTCTAAGATCGAATGGTTATCATACAAAAATGGATAGCCCTGTGAGTCAACACGAGCCCAACTGGGAATGGTACCGAACGTTTCTTGCCGTGCTGGAGACCGGCTCATTGTCGGCCGCAGGGCGTGCGATGGGCATCAGTCAACCCACCGCTGGACGCCACATTGACGGCCTTGAAGCCGCTCTGGCACTGAAACTTTTTACTCGTTCATCCGATGGTTTCAGTCCCACCCTCGCTGCTCATGAAATAGCGCCCTATGCCGTCAATTTGGCGGCAATGTCGGCAGCGTTGCTGCGCAAGGCAAGTGAAGGCAACACCCATGTCCACGGGACGGTACGGCTGACAGTCAGCGAGGTAATCGGCGTTGAAGTCTTGCCGCCGATTCTGTCGGCGTTGCGCAACCAATACCCCGAGCTTGTTGTAGAGATGATTCTGTCCAATGAGGTTGATGACCTACTGCGTCGAGACGCAGATATCGCGGTTCGAATGCACAGGCCAACCCAACATGCGCTAATCGCACGACGTGTCGGCGATATTGAGGTCGGGCTATATGCCCATCGCAATTATTTGGCAATTTACGGCAGCCCCGATTCCCTGGAAGACCTGGTCAGCCATACCCTTATCGGTTTCGATCGAGAGAGCGCATTTATCCGTCGATTCCTGAAACAGTTCCCGGAATTTGCGCGCGCGAGCCTGGCGTTTCGCGCCGACAGTGAGCTTGCACAATTGGCGGCCATGCGCGCTGGCTTCGGGATTGGTGTGTGCCAGTCGGCAGTTGCAGCCCGCGATACAGCGTTGGTTCGGGTACTCCCCTCCGCGTTCTCGATATGTATGGACACGTGGGTCGCTATGCATGAAGACCTTCGTAACAGCGCTCGCTGCCAGGTTGTATTCAATGCCATAGCGGAAGGATTACGTGCGCACTCGCAGAACAGCCAGGCACTTTGCTAAATGCTTACAGATACGCCCGCATAATTCGTGGAACGCTATTCCGCAAAGTGTGATCGCCGTACGCATACAGTTTTTCGATCTGCACGTAGCGAATAAAAGCCAATGGATCGAACAGACGCCGATCTCGATGGGAGGCTTGTACGAGCGTGGCTCTTGGGCGTTCCAGCTGGTTGTTCGCCGTATTGCCACGCAGCGGAAAACGGGCTACGGCGATCATAAATTCAGTCCATTCATGCGCGCATGAATGGGCATGAACCGCCCGTATATCTGAAGAACGTGATGGCTCGCTGTGAGCCACATTCAGCCAGACGCTTCTGAAACGGATGGTACCAATACAGGTATTGGCCATGCAGGCTTTTTATTATTCTGCTTCAAATGCCGTACTGGCCATGCGCGGACTCAGGAAAGAAATTCGCAGCCCTTTTGCGTGAGGGATTTCAAAACCCAGGACCTGTCGTTTTCGCCCTGGGCGATCTGTTCGAGTTGTTTTTGCTCTGCTGCGTGTTTGGCGTAGGCGCGATCATACACTTCGCTCACCTGATCAAAAGGAACGCAGAGCAGGCCGTCGTCATCACCGATCACCAGATCGCCGGGCTCAATAACCATGCCGGCTACGGCGATGGGCACGTTGATTTCGCCCGGCCCGTCCTTATAAGGACCGCGATGGGTTACGCCTGCGGCAAACAGCGGGAAATCTCCAGCGCCGATGCTGGCGGCATCACGAATCGCGCCGTTGATCACGATACCAGCGACGCCTTTTTTGATCGCATAGGCCACCATCATTTCGCCGATCAGAGCGTTACTCAAGTCGCCGCCCGCATCGACAACGATGACGTCACCAGGCTGAGCGATGTCGAGAGCGTAGTGCAGCATCAGATTGTCACCGGGCCGAGCCTTGACGGTAATCGCCGGGCCAACCAACACACCGGAGCGGTGCATTGCACGCAGTTGCGCACCGCCCGCTGTCATGCGGTTCATGGAATCGCTGATGTTGGCCACCGGAACGGTGCGGTAGCGCTCAACCCACTCCGCATCCACCTTGCGCTTTTGCGCCAGCACTCTGAATCCAATCGACATTCTGCATTCCTCTTATATTTTTGTAGGACAACGATTCTGAAACGACGCAATTAATGAAACGACGTTTCGAAATTACCATCCATATTTTTTACACGCAACAGGGTTTCCATCAAACCCCATCCGAATCCCCCCTTCCAAAAGTCGACAATTGGCACAATTTAGGTCAAGCAGCTGATTTTTCGTATGAATTTATCGCTCGAACATCTTAGCCAAGGCTTCACGCCACAATGGCGAGGAACTTATATATTGCAACGCCATTTCATTATGATACTTTCTACCTGGCCAACGCTGCCGCGCCAGATTGCGGCAGTCGCACTCAGATAAAAAAGCCAAGGTGTGCACATGACTCGAACCATTCTCTTGACTGGCCCTGCATTAACCGCTGAAGCCATGGCTCATGCGGCCTCCCATGGCGTCCGTATCGTCCCCACCGTTCCGTATGCCCCCGCCGAAGAGCTCATCGCAACCATTGCTGCCGAGCAGCCTGATGCGATCATCGTCAGACAAGGAAAGCTCACACGCGAAATGATCGACGCTTCACCGAAGCTCAAAATCATTGCCAAGCACGGTGTCGGATACGACACCATTGATGTCGTGGCCGCAGGTGAGCGAGGCATTCCGGTAACGATCGCTCTGGGTGCGAACGCGCAGTCCGTCGCGGAGCATGCGTTCGCTTTAATGTTCACCGTGGCACGCCAGACCGCATTGCTGGATGCGCGGATGCGCGACGGGCATTGGGACAAGGCCACGTCCGTCGGTATTGAATTGTCCGGCAAGACGCTGGGCCTTGTAGGATTAGGCGCGATCGGGCGGATCCTTATGGAGTTGGTGGTTCCGCTGAAGATGCAGGTAAAGGTTTACGATCCGTATTTAAAAGATCTACCGGCCGCCCCAAATGTCGAGCTCGTCAGCGACTTCGATGCGCTGCTGGACGCCAGCGATATCATCAGCCTGCATTGCCCGCTGACTGAAGCAAACCGCAACCTGTTCAGCGCTGCACAGTTTGAGCGCATGCGTTCCAACAGCATTCTTATCAACACCGCGCGCGGCGAACTGGTCGACACCGATGCGCTGGTTCATGCGCTCAGTACCCGACAGATTGCGGGTGCGGGCCTGGATACATTCAACCCGGAACCACCGCCGGCAGATTCTCCGCTCTGGGGACTGCCAACGCTGGTTGCGACGCCTCATGTAGGGGCGAACACCTCTGAAGCGCGAGACCGGGTCGGCATGCTTGCTGTCCAGCAAATCATTAATTATTGGAACGGCACGGCACCTGACCCTCGTGCAGTAGTAAATCGTCATCTCTTTCAGAGCTGATAAAGCGAACCACCCGAACATTAAATCTCGGTTCGGGCACACATAAAGTTTTCTCCAAAAAGAACAAAATGGGAGAGAGTCATGTCTGTCAGCTCTACTGATATCAGCGCCATTGAGCGCTCAACCATGCGAAAAGTCGCTTGGCGTTTATTACCCTTCCTGATTCTCTGCTACCTCCTGGCGATCATTGATCGTGGCAACATCGGGATGGCTTCACTCCAGATGAACCATGACCTGGGTTTGACGCCAGCCATCTTCGGACTTGCCAGCAGCCTTTTCTTTGTCTCGTATTTTTTTGTTGAAGTACCGAGCAACCTGGCCTTGCAACGCTTCGGCGCACGGATCTGGATCGCAAGGATAATGATTACCTGGGGTTTCATTTCGGCGGGTACAGCGTTCGTTCAAGGCGCGAACTCTCTGTATGTCATGCGGTTTCTCCTGGGCGCAGCAGAAGCTGGTTTTTTCCCTGGGGTCTTGCTCTATCTAACCTACTGGTTGCCCGCCGCTTATCGTGGACGCATGGTGGCTATTTTCATGGTAGCCATACCTGGCGCAAATTTTATTGGCTCGCCGCTTTCAGGCCTTCTGCTGAGCATGGACGGCTGGTTCGGCATGCGCGGCTGGCACTGGCTGTTCATTCTGGAAGGAATACCTGCCGTATTGCTGGGGATCGCCTGCCTGTTTGTTCTGACGGATCGTCCAGAGCAGGCGCATTGGTTGAGCAACGAGCAACGTACCTGGCTCACCAGTCGGCTGGATGAGGAACGTGGCCGCAAGACCGCTATCGGACACATTTCATTGTGGAAGCTGTTACGCCATAAACACATCTGGGTATTGGCGCTGATCTATTCAGGAGCGTCCGCCGCAGGCAGTACGATGAGCGTATGGGCTCCGCAGTTGCTAAAGACCTTCGGGTTGAGCAATCTGGAAATCGGCATGGTCAACGCCATTCCGTACGGCCTCGCTTCCGTATTGATGATCCTGTGGGGCCGCAGCTCTGACAAAACCGGGGAACGTCGCTGGCACACAGCAACTACCTTGCTGTTGATCGCTGCAGGACTACTGCTGGCACTTGTCACCTCTTCCCTCACCGCGACGGTCGTTATGCTTTCCATGGTGCTGATCGGCGCTTACTCAATGAAAGGTCCGTTCTGGGCGCTGGTCTCTACCTGGCTCTCCTCATCAACAGCAGCGGCGGGTCTGGCAGCAGTAGGCGCAATGGCCAACCTCATTGGCGGCGGTGTGATGGTGAATGTTTACGGGACGATCCATGACGCTACCGGTAGCTACGCTCTGGCCCTTCTACCCCTCGCAGCACTCTGCGCAGCAGGGGCGCTTATGGTGCTGTTCATGGGGCGCAAACAACTTGGAGAGGCAACTGCGGAGCCGAAACTCAAGGAGGGTGTTAACGCCCATTGATTAAGCCGTTTTTCAGACCGACGCCTGGCCCTTGCCGCGCGTCGGTTTTTTTTGCCTGAATTACCAGATCAACAACGTTTGAAAACAGCAAAAGTGCTGCATAATTAAACGTTTGAACATTACCGTATCAGGTCAACGGCAGTATTTTGCAGGGGCATCATGCACCTCCTGATGCCCGCTACTAAAAGGAGAAACCAATGGTCAAAATCCGCCCACGTCCTGCTGTCACCGGGGTGGCATCGGCTGATCGGGTGTTGACTGTGCTCACTGCCTTCAGGACGGGAGACACCGCTGTAGAGCTTGCCGAGATCGCCGAGCGCACTGGACTGATCAAAAGCACGATCATGCGTTTGATGGTCTCACTGGAAAACCATGGCCTGATCACGCGCATGGCCGATGGCCGCTACCAGTTGGCGACCGAAATCATGAGGCTAAACACCGTCTATCAGGATGGACTGGATCTAGAGCGACATATCACGCCGTTGCTGCATAGGCTGACACAAGAAACGGGAGAGACCGCATCCTTCTATGTGAGGCATGGCGCATACCGAATGTGTCTGTACCGGGTCAACTCACCTCATCACTTGCGACTGCACATGCAGCCAGGCGACACCCGCCCGATGGATGCCGCTGCAGGGGCGCAAGCATTGCGTATCCCCTATGCCATGGCGACGATGATGATAAAACCCATGTACTCGGTAGGAGCAACCGATCCTCACGCATCATCGATGGCATTGCCTATCTTCGGCGCAGGTGAAAGCCTGATAGGAGCGTTGGTGCTGTCCGGCCCGGCGAGTCGGCTGACGGCTGATCAGGCTCAGACCTTCTGCCCACTCTTCCAGAATGCTGCACTTGAGCTGACACGTAGCCTCGGGGGCGACGCGCTGGCTATTGATCCTGATGAGCCTGCCCCCAAGAAAACAGCCAAGGCTTGAACGAAACGTCACCGCCCGACGGGAGCCGGACAGTGACATGACGTTTTCGGCAGAACATCGTTTAGTGAACCCATTGGTGCCAGTGGCTCGCCTTTACGTGCCGCCTTGATCCCGTCCTTCGCTGTCTCCTCGTGAATCCATACCGTTGTGTGCTTGAAGCCTGCAGCCCGTTGACGCTCCTTGAAAAGCCTCTGTCACTTGGCTGCCGACATTTGCTGTTTTGGGGCTTCTTCGTCTTTCATATGATCTCCGTTACCACTTACGATGAAGAGTTAATGCTCTAGCGTGAGTGGTAACGCAACGGGGTATGCAAAATAATTGCAGCCCCTAATGCAAAGCACGTTGCTGCCGAGACATGGAAATGTTTAAAGCGAGATTTCAAATAATTTTTATAATTAGAGTGCTTACGAAGAAAATCCTAGCAGCATTGATCCCGCTTGCATCGCTTTTTTCTGGGGTTTGCTGGATGAATTCGGCAAGTGCTCAGATGACCGCTATTGGGGCGAGCCCGGCAGTTGCTGAAGCGCTAACCAGGTATTCAGCTTCACTAAACCAGTCTGCAGCAGTTGCCGCTATATTTGCTGGCTGGTTCATAGCGATGGCGCTCTGTGTGGATGACTAACTGCGCAGATGCTGAATAGGGCATCAAGGATATGAGAACTTATCCGCTAACCGACCGAGTCGAGATTTTGGCCCGGTCGACTCAGGCAGATTGCGATCAGCGAGCGGCTGCGTCTTCACCTGTGCCGAGCACTACGCTCGTGGTGCTGATAGATCGGCTGGAACCCAAGCCGATCTATCAGCAGGAGCGAAGTGGAAAAATCCCACTTTGAGATGCCAGAAGGTTTTCCGGTATCTATCGGGATGTCGGTAGTTTCGCATTCGAGATCCAGAAGGGTGTGGTTTCAAAGAATGACCCCCTTTCGCGAGCAGATCGTAAAAGTGATCCTTGGCTCACGTTTAGATGCGCGCAGAACTGCTCACATCTAGATTAGGGGGCGAGCCCCCAGTGGGGGATGGAGCCGATCTGCGCCATCACCGTAAATACCCCTTTAATGGGGGAATACCTGCCCTACCGAAACGGGAGGCCAGGTGAAGGATGGTAATCAGCGGCTGACGAGGGTATAAAACCTCGCAGTATGGCAATCAGCCATTTACTCCAGAGATAGGGACATCAGATGAAAAAGGTTCTAGGAGCAATCGCTCTTGTTGGCGCACTACACGGCTGCGCGTCCGTGCCCATGGGCGATCCGGCGGCCGATATTGAAATGAAGCGCTTCGGTACCGTACCGGATATGTCCCGCGTCTACATCTACCGCAACGAGACCATGGGTGCGGCCATCAAAATGACTGTGACAGTCGATGGGCGCGTGATCGGCGCTACGGCGGCTAATACCTACCTTGTCGCGGAAGTGCCATCGGGCAGCCACACGATCGGCTCCGATGCCGAGAATCTGACAATGCTCAAGATCAACACCCAGGCTGGGAAGAACGTCTATGTGTGGCAGGAGGTGAAAATGGGGTTCGGCTATGCGCGCAGCCAACTCCACCTGGTGCCAGAAGTTGAAGGCAAGGAAGGCGTGCTTGAGACCAAGCTGGCGGGTTCGCTATAAGCATGCGAGGCAGCCGCTTTGGATGAAGATATGCTCAGTTCTGAGCGGATCTCAGGCCAAGTTAAATCTCATAGAAGTCGCCATCAGCGGCAGCAAGCGGGCGGGAGTTCTGCAGACGGTCATCGGCGTTGTATTGATCGCCCTTAGCCCTTTCACAAGCGGCGCTACCTTGGCGCCGGGCATTGCCTTGGCTGTGGGCGGGATCATCCAAATGCTCAGTCCTCAGGCATCAGGCCTGAAGCAAAGTGCTTCACCTGAAAACCTGCCGTCTTATGTGTTCGGCAGTGCCAGGAATACCACGGCCAGTGGTAATCCGGTACCGATCTGCATTGGTGATCGGCGCTGGGGTGGAGCAATCATCAGCGCCGCCATCTATGCCGAGGATCAAGCCTGACCGAGCACATTGCAATCAGAGAGTCTGGCGATAGCGAGGCCAATCTGTTGGCAGACTTTCGTGCCCGGTCGGCACTTGGAAAGCATTCATATCAGCTTTTTTACTCAGGTGCGGCCTTCTTTGAAGCAATATCCACAGCTTTTTCCGCTAGTTTCCCAGCTGCCCCGGTGAAGCTCACATCCAAAGTGCCTCCCTCAGATCGGGAAAAAGCGCTCTGCCCGCTGATGTTCCAGTGCGCAAACGCTTCTCTCACTTGGTCCCATTCAGCGGTCGCCCCATAAGTATCGAGGTAAAACTCACCAAACTTTATAGCGTGCACACGCTCTCCAATTTTCAATGATTCATGCATATAAGAGTTGCTGAACAAGAAGGCATAGCGGGACATCGCCGCGAACACACCGACCACTAGAAGTCCGCGAAAAAGGTGAAAGAAATAGTAGCCAAGGCCCGATGAGCTGGTCTGATGGAAATCGTCCGAGCTATATATCATGGATAAGATCGCAAAAATCACGGCTAAAACTAGAGATAAGGCACCCGTGACTGCCCAAATGATCGATATCGTATGGAAATTTTGCTCCTTCGTCCCAAGCGTGGAGAGAGCGGAGCTTACAAACTTCCCAGAGTTCTTTTGAATCGCTTCTTGGCTTTGCGCGGAATAACGGGCTTTCTCAAGCTCCGCCTCTGCGATTAAAATTTCTAAGTGTTCTCTCTTGGCGGTGATCTCTTCTGAAAGAGCACGCCTAGCCTTATCACTTTCGTAGGAGCTCTTGTTAAGCGCTTTTTCCAGGTCTAGCTGCTTTTGAAGTACTGAATTTTCGCGCTCCTCCAATATTCTGGATCGATGCTCCATTTGTGCATAAAGAGCCTGCTCCTTTGATTCGAGAGCGGCTCGATCCTCAAGAAGTCGTTTTTCGGTGTTCTTTTCGCGCTCGGACAAAGCGTCGTGTCTGGCCTGGATGGCGGATTCATGACGTTTCAGTTGCTGAAGCATCGCAGGCGTTGGATCAAACGCATTTAACGCACCTGGACCTTTCTCCATCTTGTGTCTTCCTTGAATTTCGTGTGCCACGGGCTGTCTACGGGATGTTACACAAGGTATGCCTGAGCTGATACGCGCAAATATCAGTTTATTTCAGCGTTCCGCTTGATAAGTGACACTCAAAGTGCAACAGCCTTAGTAAGACACCTAAACTGATACGGGACGCACATCATGTTCATTCGCGCATACATCTGAGCCTCGACCGATGAGCAGGACGCCGGCCGGGCTCGCGCCTCGCTCGAGCAGTTCGCAAGCGACCACAACAAGGTGGTGGCCAGCGAGTACCTGGAGAATGCCAGCGGTGCGACTGCTGACCGGCCGGAGCTGCTTCGCCTGCTCAAAGATGCTCGCAAGGGTGACGTGCTGCTTGTTGAATCAATCGACCGGCTATCCCGCTTGCCGATGGATGACTGGGCGAAGCTCAAGGCTGCGATCGATTCCAAGGGTCTGCGAATCGTCGCACTTGACCTGCCGACCAGACACCAGGGAATGCAGGACACGAAAGGCGATGAGTTCACCGGCCGGATGCTGGGAGCGATCAACTCGATACTGGTAGAGATGATGGCTGCGATTGCTCGGAAAGACTATGAGCAGCGACGCGAGCGCCAGGCGCAGGGCATTGAGAAGGCGAAGGCCGATGGCAAGTATCATGGCCGCCCAGTGGACGCCGATCTGCACAGGCGAGTGAGGGAGTTGCTAAAGGCCGGGCTGGGTATCCGCGCCACTGCCCGGCACGCTGACTGCTCCACTACCACCGTACTGCGCATCCGTGGGACCACTTAGAAGCCGACTCGGTATCTCCTCGAAATGGTCCATGGTGATATTTTGAAAGGCGACTTAACGTTAGGAACAAGACCGAACATAACCCCTACTTCGCCAAGCATTCGCTCGATTAAAGCGTTTTGATTCGGCTCGCCTATGCCATCCCACCAAGTCGGAGAGGCGAATACATTTTCAAAATGGTCGAAGAAATAGGCGACAAGTCTGAAGGACAGATCAGCATCATCAATTTGCTCCAGACTTTTAATCAAGGCCATGCAGCATCTGTCATCTTCGACCATCCACGAAAAAACTATCTGCCCCTTCTCTCCACCAAAGAAGGAAGTGACACTCATAAGCTCAGGCACTAGGTCAACATCGGCCATATCTTGTAGCTGCCTTCCCCAAAAATCCACGCTTGGCGCATAGGTGCCGCTGCACATTACCGGTGGAGCCTGTTCCAATTCGATTATGTAGGAGCGCACTGGAGCATAATCTCCATTGATTAAGCATTTATCAAAGCGCGCCTTATGAATCTGAATATCGCGTAACGCTGCGTTAATTCCTGCCCCGTGGAGCCGAGCAAACGTCTGGATTTCAATCTGGCGATCTGGCGTACGCCCGCGGTCGAGTTCCTTATAAAGCTGAGCCTGCTCCGCTGCAGCTCGCTTTGTATAAATCTCTCGGGCATAGGCGCGATACGCCAACAGGAAGCACTGTTCCTGACTTCCGACAAAAACCCCCTTCTCAATCGGCGCGAAAAGAGCGTCGTCGTGCGTCGAGCAAAAGCCGCTGAAAGTAGAAGCACGACGGACGCCCACCTTCTCGGGCTTTAAAACACCGTTGTGTTTGATAAGCCCTTCTAGAGACGGCATGAAGGATAGGACGTGCCCATTATCCGCAATTTGGTTCAGGCTTCCAGAACGAGGTACGGTATGTGCGGCGATGATTGAGCCGGAGCACTGATCATGGAAAAGATCCGGGGCGGAGCACAGCTTCTTTGAGAAATGCTTCCGATGAGTAGCGCTGATGTCCCATGGCTTATGAGGCTCTGCCGACTCCCGAGCAAGATGGCATTTTTTGTATTTCTTGCCTGAATCGCACCAACATCTGTCATTTCTTCCTAGCTTTCCCATTTGCTTCCCTAGCGAAATCGTCGAATTGAGCGCACAAAAAAACCTCACCACTCTTTAGCGCGTGAGGTTTGCTGATCCGCAGCCTACTTTTAGCACCCATCATGCACCCATGAAAGGACGGAAGAATAGCTACGTAAGGCCACAGCCCTTTATTTAATGGTGTCCCAGGCGGGGTTCGAACCTGCAACCTTCCCCTTAGGAGGGGGATGCTCTATCCAATTGAGCTACTGAGACACTGCGTGCCGACACACCGATTGGTGCCAGCGAGGACGGCGTGCATCTTAGCGAGATGCGTCGCTCTTGTCATGTTGTCATTGCCCTCCAGAGCTGTAGCCGATGTCGCTGAAATACGCCGCTCGATGAACCCATCATGCAATTTGCAATACTCCAAAAAGCCATCATTGCAAAACGCACTGATACCCTCTTTTTTTCGATTATCAAGCAATTGATTTATAAGGTATTTTTTCCAATTTACCATTGGCATGCAGACTGCATTACCAATACCAGTGAACACATCTCATCCCAAACGGTCGGGCACAGGTACTGGAAAATGAACAAGACTCTCTCAGTGTTGAATGCGGCAGCTCTGGTGGCTCTGGTGGCGTTTCATTTCCAGGATTCCGGTGCGCAGAGCGCGCAAGTGAGTGTTCAGGCTCCTGTGCAGCATCACATTAGCCAGGCACCGAAGCTGGCCGTGATGACTGATCGCAGCGCAAGTGCGGCGATACTGGCCACTGAAGATGTATCCGATATGCAGGCACCACGTGCCGAACAGCGCTGGGTTTTTTGAGACCGTTTTGCCTGAACTTTATCAAATCGAGAGAGAAGAAAGCTGCCATGTCAAAATCCGCGTTGTCATTCCTTGTTCTGACAGTCATGGCCGTGGTCGTTGACCTCTTGTTGCCTTTGCACGCGCCAGCCATGAGCATCGCTGCCAATATTGCTGCCGGTGTGTTCGCCAGCCTTTTCGTTGTTGCCCTGTTCTTCGGCCGCCGCTTCAAGTTTGATCCGGTTTTGCGCTGAGTCAGGCCACATGGTCCGCGTCGGCATTTGGCTACCTTCCGCCAGACCCGCTAGCCATTTCTCCCCCCCTCCACTCCCTTCAAGCCCTTTTTTCACCTGCCATGCTCACGCTGGTCGGCTAGCACCTCTTTCCGTTGAATTAACGCCTACGCTTGGACTCATATAGCCATCACGGCAGAAGGCCTGTATTGCAGGTGCTCGTCGTCAGCCGCTGGGCAGGTCGGATTATTTGCAAAGCGGGTCGCATTTCTGATAATTGGTGCTGGCAAAGAGCCTTTACCTGAGTCAATATTTGTCACAGAATTGACGCCAAGGATTCGACGGATTGCGTCATTATGTCGGCCCTTGGCTTCGCGGTTGAACATTTGGCCAAAACGACTGTCTGAGAATTACAATCTTGCGGCCACTTGCTAGAACCGCTTCCCCTGAACTAACCGGTTAAATATATGAGCCCTATGAAACAGGCTATCTATTCCAGCCGCACGGCTGACAAGTTCGTCGTTCGCCTACCAGACGGCATGCGTAATCGCGTGCAAGAAGTAGCCAAGAATCATCACCGCAGCATGAATTCGGAGATTATTGCTCGTCTCGAGCAGAGTCTGACCCAGGAAGGTGCACTTGGCGATGAGCCAAACCTGCGTCTTGATAGCCCTGAGCTGTCTCTGAATGAACGCGAGCTGCTGCAACGTTTTCGTCACCTGTCACATCGTCAACAGAACGCTCTTGTTTCGCTGATTGCTCAAGACACGGAAATGGCTTCCGAAGACTGAAAGTTAGCGTAGAAGACCAAGGCCAGCGCAAGCTGGCCTTTTTATTGGGGTGCATTTTAATGCTGTTGTGAGTTGAGTCACTGCCTTAAGAAAGATGAAAATTAATTCATCAATAAAAAACCGCCGTTACGGCGGGGGTTATAGGCGCAACGCTTGGCAGGCCCTAGAGCAGAAAGATGGTCGCCAGGCCGAGGAAGATGAAGAACCCCCCACTGTCTGTCACGGCGGTGATCATCACGCTGGCACCCATCGCCGGGTCTCGCCCCAGGCGCGCCAACACCATAGGGATGGAAACCCCCATCAGCGCAGCAAGCAGCAGGTTGAGCGTCATTGCTGCAGTCATCACCACACCCAGCGACCAACTGCCATACAGCAGGTACGCGACTACACCTATCACCCCCCCCCAGATCAAGCCGTTGATCAGCCCTACCACCAGCTCCTTACGCAACAATCGCGAGGTATTGCCGGTGTTGACCTGATCCAGAGCCATGGCGCGAACAATCATGGTGATGGTCTGGTTACCGGAGTTGCCACCAATGCCAGCAACAATAGGCATCAGCGCAGCGAGCGCTACCAGCTTCTCGATCGATCCTTCAAACAGTCCGATAACACGCGACGCCAGGAACGCAGTTATCAGATTGACTGCCAGCCAGGCCCAGCGGTTGCGCAGCGAGCGCCATACCGAGGCGAAGATATCTTCTTCCTCGCGCAGACCGGCCATGTTGAGAACTTCGCTTTCGCTCTCTTCACGAATCAGGTCGACCATTTCATCAATGGTCAGTCGCCCGATCAGCTTGCCGTTCTTGTCGACAACCGGGGTGGAAATAAGGTCGTAACGCTCGAAGGCCTGAGCGGCGTCGTAGGCGTCGTCCTCCGGATGAAAGCTGACCGGGTCGTTGGCCATGACTTCGCCCACCTGCTTCTCCGGGTCATTGACCAGCAGACGCTTGATGGGCAGCACGCCCTTGAGCACGCCTTCGGAATCGACCACGAACAGTTTGTCAGTATGGCCGGGCAGCTCTTTGAGCCTGCGCAGGTAACGCAATACCACTTCAAGGCTGACGTCCTCACGGATGGTCACCATCTCGAAGTCCATCAGCGCACCAACCTGATCCTCGTCGTAGGACAAGGCAGATCGGACACGCTCGCGCTGCTGCGAATCCAGCGCTTCCATCAGCTCATGAACGACGTCGCGGGGCAATTCGGGAGCAAGGTCGGCCAGTTCGTCGGCGTCCATGTCCCGTGCCGCCGCGAGCAACTCATGATCGTCCATGTCGGCGATCAGGGTTTCACGAACGGAATCGGATACTTCGAGAAGAATGTCGCCATCGCGATCAGCCTGGACCAGTTGCCAGACAGTCAGACGATCTTCCAGAGGGAGCGCTTCAAGGATATAAGCGACGTCGGCAGAGTGGAGGTCGTCGAGCTTGCGCTGCAATTCAACGAGGTTCTGCCGATGAACCAGGTTTTCTACCCGATCCTGATGTTGCCCCTCCTGACGATGAGTCAGGTCTTCAACAATACGCTGGCGTTGCAGCAGATCGACGACTTGAGCCAGGCGATCCTGCAAGCTTTCCTGCGTTTTTTTTACTTCTCTTTCGGTCATAGGCGAACTCCACTCCCAGCAGCGGAGCACGCCGGGAGATCAATCAGTTAATTCATGATTGTCAAAAAAAACTATTGAGTAACGACTGGGTAAGTCCATGGAGGTTTTCCATAAGCCCCGGCGGGGCTGACGGGCGCAATGATACACCGCTTTGGGCGATGCGCACGCGAGAAATTCAGCTTATAACAATCGTTTGCGGCGCAAAGCTGCAAGGTTAAGTGAACCGATAAAGGTTCGACGTTACATCTCGCCAAGAAAACACGCTCGCCCACGGAAAAGACCGCAGTTAGGCTTTCACGACAGCCCGTCATGGAGGACTTGATCATGCGTCTCATCATTCGTTTATCCTTGTTCAGCACCCTGCTCTACCTGCCCGCTCACGTCACGGCCAGCACCGTGCAACGCTGCGAGGACGCAGCAGGGAAAATCACTTTCACCACACTGGGCTGCCCCGAAGGCCACAGCACTCAGCTACAAAAGGCCTTCAATGCGCCACCCGGGACCCTCATCGAGCTGCTTCCGCCTGCAAACCATCGAGAGGCGGGCCGGAGAAAAGTCTCACCCAGAGAACTGGTAGTAGTCGGCACCCGCGACGACGGCTGCGGCAATCGCCTCAGCGCAGAACAGCGACGAGCCGCAATCATCAATCAGCGTACGCCTCCGGGCATGACAAAACGTGATGTGGAAAGCTTGCTGGGGCGCCCGGACAAGATCACCAATCGCAACGGAGAATTACGCTATGAGTACACGCAGAAAAAAGGCCGCAGCAACAGCGTGACATTTGATGAAGACGGATGCGTTAAAGGAAAACGCTAGGAAAGCAAAAAGCCCACATCTTTCGATGTGGGCTTTTCGGTATATGGTGCACTCGACAGGATTCGAACCTGTGACCGCTCGGTTCGTAGCCGAGTACTCTATCCAGCTGAGCTACGAGTGCATTGGTGTTTTTAGACCAGATCACCTCTGGTTGTTGCCAGTTGTCTGAAACCCCGTAATTGCTTACTGTGCTTCAATCAACCTTCAAATGGTGCACTCGACAGGATTCGAACCTGTGACCGCTCGGTTCGTAGCCGAGTACTCTATCCAGCTGAGCTACGAGTGCATGTGTTGGTGCCGCGCATTATAGGTCGTCAGATTGTTTAGTCAAGCACTTTTTCTAGTAAATTCAACAACTTACAGAACAAGCCCAATCTGACGCACTACATAAATAATGGCGGAGAACGGGGGATTCGAACCCCCGACACCCTTTTGAGGTGTACTCCCTTAGCAGGGGAGCGCCTTCGGCCACTCGGCCAGCTCTCCGCAACACGGGGCGTATAATAACCACCCTTTTTCCCCGTTTGCAAACCAAAAATTCAATAAAAATTAATGGCTTGGTTCTTCGTCCTTCTCTTTCTTGATACGCAGGTAAATCTCTTCACGATGGACAGCGACTTCCTTGGGCGCATTGACACCAATACGCACCTGATTACCCTTCACACCAAGCACTGTCACGGTGATTTCACCGTCACCGATGATCAGGCTCTCTGCGCACCGACGAGTCAGAATCAGCATACTTTTCTCCTTACGCCTTTATTCAGGGACAACAGTCTGCAAACCAATAGGCAATAGCAAATGGCAAAAAGCCATAGCCATTACCTGTGTATCGACTTACGCAAAGAAAACATCAGCCTTTCTGCGCAGTATCCAGAAGGCACGGTCAGACCGTGCCTTCAGACGACAGGGTCATTCACCCTGCCGAGGAGCATCCAGCTCGAATGCCGTGTGCAATGCGCGCACAGCCAACTCCAGATACTTCTCTTCAATGACCACAGAGACCTTGATCTCTGACGTGGAGATCATCTGGATATTGATGCTCTCCTTGGCCAGTGCTTCGAACATGCGACTGGCAACGCCCGCATGCGAGCGCATGCCGACGCCGACAATCGACACCTTGGCGATCTTGGTATCGCCGGAAACTTCACGGGCGCTGATTTCGCGCGCGGTCGTCTCAAGCACCTGCAAGGCCGCCTGGTAATCGTTGCGATGGATCGTGAAGGTGAAATCGGTGGTGTTATCGTGCGAGACATTCTGCACGATCATGTCCACTTCGATGTTCGCCGCACTGATCGGGCCCAGAATCTTGAACGCCACACCGGGGGTGTCTGGCACACCACGGATGGTCAGCTTGGCCTCATCGCGATTGAAAGCGATGCCGGAAATGATCGGCTGTTCCATGGTTTCCTCTTCATCAATGGTAATAAGGGTGCCTGGACCCTCTTCGAAGCTGTGCAGAACGCGCAGCGGGACGTTGTATTTACCGGCGAACTCGACCGCACGGATCTGCAACACCTTGGAGCCGAGGCTGGCCATTTCCAGCATCTCTTCAAAGGTGATCTTGTCCAGACGCCGAGCCTGCGCCACAACACGCGGATCGGTGGTGTAGACACCATCGACGTCGGTGTAGATCTGGCACTCATCCGCCTTCAGCGCAGCGGCCAGCGCCACACCTGTGGTATCGGAGCCGCCACGGCCCAGCGTGGTGATATTGCCGTGCTCGTCGACACCCTGAAAACCGGCAACCACCACCACACGACCCGCTTTCAGATCAGAGCGAATCTTCTGATCGTCGATTTGCAGAATGCGCGCCTTGTTGTGCGCGCTGTCGGTGAGAATACGCACCTGGTTACCGGTGTAGGACACCGCAGGCACGCCACGCTTGATCAGCGCCATCGCCAGCAGCGCGATGGTGACCTGCTCGCCCGTGGAGACGATGACGTCCAGTTCACGGGGAACCGGCTGGTCACTGATCTGCCTGGCCAGTTCGATCAGGCGATTGGTTTCGCCGCTCATGGCCGACAGCACAACCACCAGGTCGTCGCCCGCCTCACGGAATTTCTTGACCTTGTCGGCCACCTGCTCGATGCGCTCTACAGAGCCCACGGAGGTGCCGCCAAATTTCTGTACGATTAAAGCCATCTCAAAGCCGCCTCAGAACCCGTTAAGAGCACCCATTGATAGTCGAATCCGTCGCCGGGCCACCCTTGGTCGCGGCGGCCCGACGGACTCGACTCAGATACCTTGCTCTACAAAAGGAACGGTCAGTGCCAGTGCAGCATCCAGCGCACCTGCATCGACACCCCCGCCTTGAGCCATATCAGGACGACCACCGCCTTTACCACCGACCGCGGCGGCCGCCTGCTTCATCAAATCACCGGCTTTGAGTTGGCCAGTCAGGTCCTTGGTCACGCCTGCAACCAAGACAACCTTGTCTTCATGAACACTGCCGAGCAGGATCACTGCGCGGCCGAGCTTGTTCTTCAACTGGTCGACAAGCGCCAGAAGCGCCTTGCCGTCCTGACCATCCAGGCGCGTGGCCAGAACCTTGACCCCTTTGACATCCTGCGCAGCCGACGACAGATCGTCACCGGCGGCACTGGCTGCCTTGGCTTGCAGTTGTTCCAGTTGCTTTTCCAGCAGACGGTTGCGCTCAAGCACAGCTGTCAGCTTGTCCAGCAGGTTGTCGCGATTGCCTTTGACCAGCGTCGCGGCTTCCTTGAGTTGATCTTCCGCCGAATTCAGCCAGGCGAGTGCCGCAGCACCGGTCACCGCTTCGATACGGCGCACGCCGGCAGCAACGCCACCTTCACTGACGATCTTGAACAGCGCGATGTCACCGGTGCGGTTGGCGTGAATGCCACCACACAGCTCGACGGAAAACTCGCCGCCCATGCTCAGCACACGAACGCTGTCGCCGTACTTCTCGCCAAACAGCGCCATGGCGCCTTTCTTTCTGGCGGTTTCGATGTCGGTTTCTTCGGTAACCACTGGCGTGTTCTTGCGAATCTCGGCGTTGACGATATCTTCCAGCGCACGCAATTGCTCAGGCTTGATGGCCTCGAAGTGGCTGAAGTCGAAACGCAGACGCTGACTGTCGACCAGCGAGCCTTTCTGCTGAACGTGCTCACCCAGTACCTGACGCAATGCGGCGTGCAGCAAGTGAGTGGCCGAATGGTTCAATTTGGTTGCATCGCGGACTTCATCAGCCACCTGTGTTTCAACCTGCGCACCAACGCTCAGGCTGCCGGACGCCACAACGCCGTGGTGCAGGAATGCGCCGCCGGTCTTGGTGGTGTCGCTGACGTCAAAGCGCGCTTCGCCAGCCAGCAGGAAGCCGCTGTCGCCGATCTGGCCACCCGATTCGGCATAGAACGGCGTGATGTCGAGGATCACAACGCCCTCCTCACCTTCGTTCAGGTGCGTGACGGACTGACCTTCCTTGTACAGAGCAACGACTGTGGCACTGCCGGTGGTCGCCGAATAGCCGGTGAACTGAGTGGCCACATCGACCTTTACCAGGCTGTTGTAGTCCATACCGAACGAGCTGGCCGAACGAGCGCGCACGCGCTGAGCGTCCATTTCGCGCTCGAAGCCTTCTTCGTCCAGTGTCAGATTACGTTCACGGGCGATGTCACCGGTCAGGTCCATCGGGAAACCGTAAGTGTCATACAGCTTGAACACGACTTCGCCGGGCACCACGGTGCCTTTCAGCTCGGCCAGATCCTGCTCAAGGATCTTCAAACCCTGTTCCAGGGTCTTGGCGAACTGCTCTTCTTCGCCTTTGAGGACGCGCTCAATGTGCGACTGTTGTTGCACCAGCTCAGGGAATGCCGAGCCCATTTCGGCGACCAGTGCCGCTACGATCTGATAGAAGAAGCTGCCCTTGGCACCCAGTTTGTTGCCATGACGGCAGGCGCGCCGAATGATACGGCGCAGCACGTAGCCGCGGCCTTCGTTGGAAGGCAGCACGCCATCAGCGATCAGGAAGCCGCACGAGCGGATGTGGTCAGCCACAACCTTCAGCGAGGCCTGATTGTCGTTGCTGCAACCGATGGCCTTGGCTGACGCAGCCAGCAGGCTCTGGAAGAGGTCGATTTCGTAGTTGGAATGCACGTGCTGCAGGACGGCACTGACACGCTCCAGGCCCATACCGGTGTCCACCGACGGCGCTGGCAGCGGGTGCAGCACGCCGTCTGCGGTGCGGTTGAACTGCATGAACACGTTGTTCCAGATTTCGATGTAACGGTCGCCATCCTCTTCCGGCGAACCCGGCGGGCCGCCCCAGATTTCCGGGCCGTGATCGAAGAATATCTCGCTGCAAGGACCGCACGGGCCGGTATCACCCATGGTCCAGAAGTTGTCGGAAGCGTAAGGCGCGCCTTTGTTGTCGCCGATGCGAACCATGCGCTCGGCAGGCACGCCGACCTCTTTGGTCCAGATGTCGTAGGCTTCGTCGTCAGTCGCGTAGACCGTGACCCAAAGCTTTTCCTTGGGCAGGTTCAGCCACTTTTCGGAGGTCAGAAAGGTCCAGGCGTAGGTAATGGCATCACGCTTGAAATAGTCACCGAAGCTGAAGTTGCCCAGCATTTCGAAAAAAGTGTGGTGACGAGCGGTATAGCCGACGTTTTCCAGGTCGTTGTGCTTGCCACCGGCGCGCACGCATTTCTGACTGGTGACAGCGCGGGTGTAGGCGCGTTTTTCCTGGCCCAGGAAGCAATCCTTGAACTGGTTCATGCCTGCGTTGGTGAACAGCAGGGTTGGGTCGTTGCCCGGAATCAAGGAGCTTGAAGCGACACGGGTGTGGCCTTGCTCTTCGAAGAAGCCAAGGAAGGCTTCACGGATTTCTGCGCTTTTCATAGGTTCTTCCACGGAGACTGCGGCCAGAGGCAAGTGCAAAACGTCAAATGACGTAGCGACGGCAAAGGGCCGCATTATATAGGCGTTGCGCCCTCGGTACAGTGTGTTTGTGCGATAGAAACAAGTAACTGGATTATCGGCATGTCATGAGTGTTCAAACGCTGCGAATGCTTCGACCACCTGCTCTGTCTGAGCACGCGAGACATTCAGGTGGGTGACCATGCGCAGCCTCGGCGCAGCAGTGAGCAGGATGCCACGCTCGGCGCAAAAGGCCTTGAGCGCGGCGGCGCGCTCCCCGACCTGCACATAGACCATGTTGGTCTGCACCGGCTCGACGCTGTAACCCAGTTCGCTCAGGCCCTTGGCCAGAAACGCTGCGTTGGCATGATCGTCCGCCAGTCGCTCGACCTGATGATCCAGTGCGTAGAGCCCGGCGGCTGCGAGGCTGCCGGCCTGACGCATGCCGCCGCCAACCATTTTACGCAGGCGACGCGCCTTGGCGATCAGCGCCTGCGATCCGCACAGCACCGAACCGACCGGCGCACCCAGGCCCTTGGACAGGCACACGGACACTGAATCGAAGTGCCTGGTGATCTCGCGCGCATCGACGCCCAGCTTCACCACTGCGTTATACAGCCTGGCACCGTCCAGATGCAGCGCGATGCCCTTATCCAGCGTGAGTTTGCGCGCAGCGGCGAGGTAAGCCTGAGGCAGCACTTTGCCCTGCATGGTGTTTTCCAGTGCCAACAGCCGTGTGCGGGCAAAGTGAATGTCGTCGGGTTTAATGAAGTCGCACACTTGCTGAAGGTCAAGCGAACCATCAGCCTGCACTTCAAGCGGCTGCGGCTGGATCGAACCCAGCACCGCCGCGCCGCCACCTTCGTACTTGTAGGTATGCGCCTGCTGGCCGACGATGTATTCGTCGCCGCGCTCACAGTGCGCCATCAGCGCCAGCAGATTGCTCATGGTGCCGGAAGGCACGAACAGTGCGGCGTCAAACCCGAGACGCTCGGCGAGAGTTGCTTCGAGCAGATTGACCGTCGGGTCCTCACCATAAACATCATCGCCTACAGGCGCATGGGCCATGGCGTCGAGCATGCCCGCCGTGGGCAGAGTCACTGTGTCGCTGCGCAGATCGATGACGGTCACGAAAAAGCTCCCTGAAATTGAAAATCGATAATGCATGCAACCTTTGGCTTGCAACAAGGCATTACTTGAGCCGGCATACATGATAATCAAGCGCTACGACTGCCGATACGCTGTTTCCTTAGATGAAAAAGGTAGGTGTACCGTACGAAAGTGTCCATGCATGATTGATTGATCTGTGATAAAAATCCCCCGCCGGCCACGTAAAGTGACGGCAACGTTCTCAGGGCGGGGTGCAACTCCCCACCGGCGGTAATGGCGCGCAATGTGTCTAGCCCGCGAGCGCTTGCAGGTCGCAGCTTTGGCGGGCGATCTGCAAGGTCAGCAGACCCGGTGTGATTCCGGGGCCGACGGTCATAGTCCGGATGAAGAGAGAGCGGGATTGGTGTCTGCAAGAACGTCTGCAAAACCTCATCATGAACGACATCGTTCAGGAGGCTTTCCTACGCGACTTGAATCCCTTTCGATCCAAATGCCCTGTTTTTTTCATAAACAGGAGTCAGAACACGTGCAACCAACCGCAATTGACAGCAAAAGCAAAAACCATTCGAACGAACGCGTCGCTTTCATCCAGGCCTGCTGGCACAAAGATATCGTCGACCAGAGCCGTAAAAGTTTCATCGCCGAAATGGCCAATCAGGGCTACGCCGAAAGTGACATCGACATCTTTGAAGTCGGTGGTGCTTTTGAAATTCCGCTGCACGCAAAACTCCTCGCCAATAGCGGTCGCTATGCGGGCATCGTCGGTGCCGCACTGGTGGTGGACGGTGGTATCTACCGCCACGAATTCGTCGCGCAGTCCGTGGTCAGCGCGTTGATGCAGGTCCAGCTGGAAACCGAAGTACCGGTCTTCTCCGTGGTCCTGACACCGCACCATTTTCATTCGGGCGAAGAGCATCAGAAGTTCTTTTTCAATCACTTCGTGCACAAAGGCGAAGAAGCGGCGAAGACCTGCGCGGACACCTTGAACAAGGTCCGTAGCCTGCGTCGTCTGGATGCACAGCAGAAAGCCGCCTGCTGAAACGCGTAGCAGCGACACGAGAGACGTTCGTCAGGACGACTCTCGTTCCTGTGAGAACGTAGCTCTAGACGCTCTGCGTCGCAAAGAGGACGCGGAGCGTCCAGAACGGCATGCCGACGCGGAGCGTCGCACGATAGTTGAGATTCTCGTTCCGCACGCTGCAGCGTGGGAATGCCGTTCTGGACGCTCCGCGTCCGCTCTTGAGGGTGCCGGGCGATCAGCCGAGGTTATCGGCATCAGTGGGCACAATCACAATCCCCGCTCGCAGGCCGTTTTTGACCCTGGGATTGGGAAAGATGATACGCGCGCCCTCTTCTTCCACTACCCAGCGTGAATCGCTCACGTCTTCGGCCAGCACATAGCCTTTTTCCAGTTCGAAAAAGTTCTCTACGTCGTCCGCCAGATTGAATGTGAACGCGTCGCTGCGCTTGATGACTTCACGTGCCACGCTGAACAGCTGCAATCCCTCAAGACTTTCATCCAGCTCAGGCTCGGCGCCTTCGATGATCTGTTCCAGGCACAGGCGCAGCGGCGCGAGGTTGACTTGCTGGTTCTGGCCGAACGGCCGGGCCTTGCCCAGTTCGAGTGTGAATGCCTCGGCCTCCAACTGAGCGTAGGTGTACGCGCTGAACACGATGGACGGCTTGTTCTGCAACAACACCGCGCTCATGCCCGCAGCTTGCAAACGGGCCAGTTCGCGACGCGAGTGCTGACGGCCTTCTTTCCACGGGTACAACGCAAACTGCTCGATCTTCGAACCACGAATGGCGGTGTGCAGATCGTAATGCAGGCGATAGCGGTCCGGCAGGCTGAAAAAACTGGCCGCCAGTCGCTCAAGCTCGGCAGCGCGCAAGGCTTCCGCGCCACCACTTTGCTCGTGACGACCGTTGAACAGCCGGTTGACGTCATGCTCGACAAATCGTGTGCCGCGCCGCATGGCGTCGGGGTTGCCGAACAGAAACAGAATACGGGCGCGCGGTTTCAGATCGCCGCGCGCGATGCTGCGGATCAGTTCATCCAGCAGCTCAATGGGCGCAGTCTCGTTGCCATGAATACCGGCAGACAACAGCAGGTCAGTACCATTGTCACGAGCCTGTGGCGGGCGGACTTCCAGAGCCCCCTCGCTCAGCCAGCGCATGCGCACGCCTTCGACGGTCAGTTGAGTCTTTTCCGCTGGCTCACGTCCAGCCAGGGTCAGTTCAAGCAGTTTGCCGAGAGCGAGCATGGCGTGCTTCCTTAGTGATTGCAGTCAGGACCGTGGACGTGACCGTCGTCTTCTTCAGCGCCGATGTCGGCCGGTTCCATTTCCAGTTGCAGGCTGACCAGATTGGTCGCCAGCGGACGCAGCAGCAGGTTGGCGTACTCGGCATCGTCTTCTTCAACGTCAACGCCGATCAGCAACTGACCACGGCCGTCCTGTTGAATCCACAGTTCCTTGCCCTGCCAGATAATGGCAACGCGGGTGCAGGATGTTTCCAGCTGGGTGCCATCGGTGTCTTCGAGGATCAGTTGCAGGGCGTCGCTCATATCGGAATGCTCTCTATAAAGAAAATCGTGCGTCGGGCTGAGTTGTCCGACACGCAGGGTGTTTCAAGCCAGTTGAAACGGATAAACGGAGCCCAGTTTAAGGATTTGCGTCAGTTCATCCAATGCCGTCCGGCATTCAGTCAATAATCGCGGGTCGGCCAGATCGTTTTCGCTCATGCGATCACGGTAGTGCCTGTCCACCCATTGCGTCAGTGTGTCGTACAACGGCGCAGTCATGATCACCCCCTGGTTCACCGCCGTCAGCTCGACGTCATTGAGCGCCACGCGCAAGCGCAGGCACGCCGGACCGCCGCCGTTCTGCATGCTCTGCTTGAGGTCGAACACCTTGACCTCGGCAACCGGGCCTTCGTCGGCAATCAGCCGTTGCAGGTAACCCCAGACGTTGACGTTAGCCTGGCATTCCTGCGGCACGATCAGCAGCATCGAGCCATCGGCGCGTGACAACAGCTGACTGTTGAACAGATACGAGCGCACTGCATCCTGAACCGAGACCTCGGCACGCGGTACGCAGATCGCGCTTAGCTGCCCGCCGACACGGCTAAGCTTGTCGCGCAGTTCGCCAAGCATCTTCTCGGCATGGAGGAAGGCGTCCTCGTGATAGAACAGCACTTCGCCATTGCCGACCGCGATCACGTCGTTGTGAAACACGCCCTGATCGATAACGGCCGGGTTCTGCTGCCCGTAGACCACGCCCTCTTCGCTCAGGCCGTGCAGGCGCGCGACGGCGCGTGATGCTTCAAGCGTCTGGCGCGCCGGATACTTCTGCGGCGCAGGGTAGCGTGTGTCGAAGGCGCTGCGACCAAACACAAAAAACTCGACCCCGGCCTGACCGTAATCTGCGCAGAACCGCGTGTGGTTAGCAGCGCCTTCGTCGCCGAACTGCGCCACTGGTGGCAATGCCGGGTGATGGGCGAAGTGCTTCGCATCGGCAAACATCGCCCCCAGCACGCGGCTGGTGGTCGGATGCTCGATGCTGCGATGGTATTTGCAATTGAGGTTGGCGGCGGTGAAATGCACACGGCCGTCGGCAGTGTCAGCGCTGGGGCTGACCGTCGCTGCGTTGGCCACCCACATGCTCGACGCCGAGCAACTGGCGACCAGCAGCGGCATGTCCTGACGGGCCGCCTTTTCGATCACCTGCGCGTCGCTGCCGGTGAAACCCAGTTGCCGCAGACCGGCCACGTCAGGACGCTCCTGAGGCGCAAGCACACCCTGGGTAAACCCGAGGTCCATCAGCGCTTTCATTTTCGCCAGGCCTTGCAGCGCCGCCTCACGAGGATTGGCGCACTGCTGACTGTTACGCTGGGAGGCGACGTTACCGTAGGACAACCCGCCGTAGTTATGAGTTGGCCCGACCAGACCGTCAAAATTCACTTCACAGGACTTCATCGGCAAGGCTCCATGGATCTGTTCTTATAAGCATTCGTGGCGCGCACTGTCAGTTCAGCCTGATACCGGGGGTCAATGTCGCAGGCAAGGTCAGGCTGCCGGTTTCCAGCGAAGCGACCGGATACGCACAGTAGTCAGCTGCGTAATAGGCGCTGGCCCGGTGGTTGCCCGAAGCCCCGACTCCGCCGAAGGGTGCGCTGCTGGCAGCCCCGGTCAACTGCTTGTTCCAATTGACGATCCCGGCGCGGCTCTGCAGCCAGAATTGCTGATAGCGCGCTTCGGAATCGGACAGCAAACCCGCCGCCAGGCCATACCGGGTGGCATTGGCCTCAGCGATGGCCGCAGCGAAATCGGCGTAGCGGATTACTTGCAGCAATGGGCCGAACAGCTCTTCGTCGGGCCTGTCGGACACGGCGCTGACGTCGACAATGCCGGGCGTCAGCAACGCTGCGTTGGCCTGCGGCTGACGCATTTCCAGCAAGGTCACGGCCCCCTTGGCCAGCAGCTCGCGCTGCGCGTCCAGCAAGGCGCGCGCCGCTTCCAGCGATATCACCGAGCCCATGAACGGCGCAGGCTGTTGATCGAAAGCGCCGACTTCGATGGTTGCGCTCACGGCCACCAATCGCGCCAGCAAGGCATCGCCCCAGTCACCCTCGGGCACCAGTAAACGGCGCGCACAGGTGCAGCGCTGACCGGCAGAAATAAACGCCGACTGAATGATGGCGTACACCGCCGCTTCGATGTCCTCAACCTGATCGACCACCAGCGGATTGTTACCGCCCATTTCCAGCGCGAGGATCTTGTCCGGACGCCCGGCGAACTGTTGATGCAGCGCATTGCCCGTGCGGCTCGACCCGGTGAAGAACAGCCCGTCGATACCGGGATTGGCCGCCAGCGCGATACCGGTATCACGACCACCCTGCAACAGGTTCAGCACACCGGCAGGCAGCCCGGCCTCGATCCAGCATTTGACGGTCAGCTCGGCGACTTTCGGCGTCAGCTCGCTGGGTTTGAACAGCACTGTGTTGCCGGCCAGTAACGCCGGAACGATATGGCCGTTCGGCAAGTGACCAGGAAAGTTATACGGCCCGAATACAGCGACTACGCCATGTGGCTTGTGGCGCAACACAGCCGTGGCATCGCCCAGCGGGCTACTTTTTTCACCGGTTCTTTCGCGATAGCTCTGCACCGAAATGGCGATTTTGTTGACCATGCTGGTCACTTCAGTCGTCGATTCCCACAGCGGCTTGCCGGTTTCCTCACCGATGCACTGCGCCAGCTCGTCAGCGTGCTGCTTGAGGCTGGCCGCAAACGCTTCCAGCACCGCAATACGCTGATCCAGCGAACGAAGCGCCCAGTCAGGAAACGCCTGACGTGCAGCCTGTACCGCCTGTTCCACCTGCTCTGTCGTCGCGCCCTGGCCTGACCACAACGTTTGCTGGGTCACCGGGTTCAACGATTTGAACAACTCGCCCTGCCCGGCCTGCCAGGCACCTGCGATATACAACGTACTCATTAAATGCCCTCCCGCGCCGCGGACAGCGGAACTGCACGCACGTTGTCACCGGCGCTCATGCGCAGGCGTTTGGCGGTTTGCGGAGCGACCACCAGCGTGCCAGCGGCAAAGCGCGCAGCGCCGACGGTGATGCGGCAGTCTTCACGCTTGCGGTTGTAGATCAGGAATTGTGGTGCGTCGTCGCCCGGCGTGCCAATGGCCAGCACCAGTGCCTGACTGTCCTTCACCGCACGAATCTTGCCGGTCTCGCACTCGATGGCGGGGCCGGCATCAAAGATGTCGACATAGCCCTGATACGAAAAGCCCTCGCCCTTGAGCATGGACAGCGCAGGCTCGGTGTCGGCGTGTACACGGCCGATCACATTGCGTGCATCTTCGGAAAGAAAGCAGCTGTACAGCGGAAACTTGGGCATCAGTTCAGCGATGAACGCTTTGTTGCCCACGCCGGTCAGGTAATCGGCCTGGCTGAATTCCATCTTGAAGAAATGCCGCCCCAGACTTTCCCAGAACGGCGAGCGGCCGTTCTCGTCGGACATGCCGCGCATTTCGGCAATGATCTTGTTGCCAAACAGCTTTGGAAATTCGGCGATGAACAGCATGCGCGCTTTCGACAGCAGACGGCCATTGAGGCCGTTTCGCGAGTCGCTGTGCAGGAACAACGAGCACAACTCAGAGTTGCCGGTCAGGTCGTTGGCCAGAAACAGCGTCGGGATTTCCCGGTAGATATTCAGTTCCTGCGAGGCACTGACCGTCAGCCCCACCCGGTAGTTGTACCAGGGCTCGCGCAGCCCGACAGCGCCAGCAATGGCAGAAATACCCACCACCTTGCCGTCGTCATCTTCGATTACAAACAGGTAATCGGCGTCGCCGCGCTCGGCCTCCCCGCGAAAAGTCTTTTCAGCCCAGCCGACGCGGTGCGCCAGGCGCTGCTCATTGGCAGGCAGGGTCGTCAGACCGGCGCCAGTGCTGCGCGCCAGCTCGATCAACGCTGGCAGGTCACTGCTGCGTACGGGACGAACGATCATGTTATCTCCTCAGCGGCTCATCAAGAGCCTTGAAACTCGCTAATCAGCAATCGAACGTCTGGCTCAGACCGCGACGATCCGTACACTGGCACCTTCACCCACGCCCAGTGCATCGGCAGCCTGCAGGCTCAGCACCACCGGCCGGCCCGGCGCCCAGTCCAGTTCCAGCAGCACCGCGCGGTAATCCTGCAACAGGCCATTGGCAACCAGATACAGACGCCCGCCCTTGCCGACATCGCTGCCTTGCGCTGTCTCGACCTTGACCGGCACCAGACGGCTCTGCGCGATGGAGCGAATCCCCGAGACCTTGGCATGCAGGGTCGGACCACCGTCGAAGATGTCGATGTAATGATCGGTTTCAAAACCTTCGCGCATCAGAATGTCGAAGGTGATCTGTGCACGCGGATGCACCTGGCCCATGGCCTCTTGCGCGGCGTCAGGCAGCAGTGGCACGTAGATCGGGTAATGCGGCATCAGCTCGGCGAGGAAGGTCCGGCTTTTAAGCCCGCACAGGCGCTCGGCGGCGGCATAGTTCAGGTCGAAGAAGTTGCGCCCGATGGCGTCCCAGAATGGCGAATCGCCATGCTCATCGCTGTAACCGACGATTTCGGTGACCACCGAGTCGGCAAAGCGCTCGGGATGGCTGGCGACAAACAGCAGGCGGCCCCGCGAGTTGAGTTCCGACCAGGACGTGCCCACCAGTTCCGGGACCACGTAGAAGCTGGTCAGCAAACTGTTGCCCGTCAGATCGTGGCACTGCGACAGAACGTGAATCTTGTTGTGAATCTTCAGTTCGCGAGAGGCGTGCACAAACGTTTCGTTGCGAAAGCTGTAGAAAGGCTCGGAATAGCCCGCTGAAGCGACGATGCCCGAACAGCCCACCAGCTTGCCGCTCTCGCTGTCTTCCAGTACGAAGAAGTAGGTTTCTTCACCGTTGAAGCTGACCTCGGCGGCGAACGATGCTTCCGACGAGCTGATTTTGTCGGTCAGGCGGCCAGCATCGTCGGGCAAGGACGTGACACCGATAGGGCTGTCGGCAGCGAGGCGTTGAACCTCGGCCAGATCAGCCATTTGCGCAGGGCGCATTACCAGCATGGTGCCACTCCTTGTAGATCGACCGGCCGTTACGACCGGCTCTGATAAACGCGCCAGGCAGCGTGATGCAGCACAGCGCAGAAAAATGTCCGGGGCTCGCCGATCAGGCAACCCCCGGAGAACAGCACACGAATCAGGACGTCAGTTTGGCGATGGCGCGCTCGAAGCGGTTCAGGCCCTCTTCGATGTCCGCGTCTTCAATCACCAGGCTTGGCGCAAAACGAATCACGTCAGGACCGGCTTGCAGGATCATCAAATCCTGGGCTTCGGCCGCATTGAAAAAATCCTTGGCCTTGCCTTTCCAGGCATCGGACAGCACGCAACCGATCAACAGGCCCAGCCCACGCACTTCAGTGAACACGCCATAGTGCTGGCCGATGCGTTCAAGACGGGTCTTGAACTGTTGATGCTTGCGCTGTACGCCAGCCAGCACTTCAGGCGTATTGACCACATCGATGACCGCTTCACCGACCGCACAGGCCAGCGGGTTGCCGCCGTACGTGGTGCCGTGAACGCCAACGGCGAAGTGTTTGGCAAGCTTTTCGGTGGTCAGCATGGCCGCCAGCGGAAAGCCGCCGCCGATGCTTTTCGCGCTGGAAAGAATGTCCGGGGTCACGCCGTAATGCATGTAGGCAAACAGATGACCACTACGGCCCATGCCGCTCTGCACTTCGTCGAACACCAACAGCGCGTTGTGCTCGTCACACAGTTTGCGTGCGCCTTGCAGGTATTCCAGCTGGCCCGGCAAAACGCCGCCCTCGCCCTGAATCGGTTCCAGCACCACGGCGCAGGTCTTGTCGGACACAGCCGCTTTCAGTGCTTCAAGATCGTTGTAGGGTACGTGGCTGATGCCAGTGATCTTCGGTCCGAAACCGTCGGAATATTTCGGCTGACCGCCAACGCTCACTGTAAACAGGGTACGCCCGTGAAAGCTGTTCACGGCCGCAATGATTTCGTACTTGTCGGGGCCATGCAGGTCATGCGCCACACGACGCGCCAGCTTGAACGCGGCTTCGTTGGCTTCGGCACCGGAGTTACAGAAGAACACACGTTCGGCGAAGGTTGCGTCCACCAGTTTCCTGGCCAGACGCAGGGTCGGCTCGTTGGTGAACACGTTGGACACGTGCCAGAGTTTATTGGCCTGCTCGGTCAAGGCACCGACCAGTGCCGGATGGCAATGGCCCAATACGTTGACGGCGATCCCGCCCGAGAAATCCACCAGTTCACGCCCCGCCTGATCCCAGACGCGGGAGCCCGCACCGCGCACGGGAATGAACCCGGCCGGAGCGTAATTGGGGACCATTACCTGGTCGAAATCGGCGCGTTGCACCGCAGCATGCTCAACGGACATCGGAGTCTCCTGATGAGGAACGCCTGCCTGAAACTGGCGAGCGATAGGAAGATTGTAAGGACTGAATTCTGTTCGGCCTTGCCGCCAGGCGACAACTTGTTACAGCGCAAAACCGGGTTTTTTCAAGGCTTTCGGCATTGCGACATATTGCGTCACAAAGGCGCAGTTTAAACGGATTGGGCCTGAGCTGTCTGGACTTGAGCTGTCGGCAGGCACTTCTGCAGTAACAAGAAGATCAACCGCGCTCGGCGGGCACCGGCGAAAGCTCGAACGGGCTGCTGCTGCGTCGCTGGTTGCGGTCTTCACGGGGCGTGGCGCCGAAGAAGTTGCGATAGGCGCTGGAGAAATGCGGCCCTGACGAGAAGCCGCAGGAAAGACCGATCTGAATGATCGACTTGCTGGTCTGCATCAACATCTGGCGTGCCTTGTTCAGGCGCAGCTCCAGGTAGTACTGGCTTGGCACACGATTGAGGTACTGCTTGAAGATCCGCTCCAACTGGCGGCGCGACACACACACGTGCTGGGCAATTTCATCGGTGGTCAGCGGCTCTTCGATGTTGGCTTCCATCAAAAGCACGGCCTGGGTCAGTTTCGGATGGCTGGAGCCGAGGCGATTCTGCAACGGAATGCGCTGACGCTCGCCGCCTTCGCGAATGCGCTCGACCACCAGTTCTTCGGACACTGCGCCCGCCAGTTCAGCCCCGTGATCGCGAGACAGCACGGCCAGCAGCAGGTCGAGCACCGACATGCCTCCGCAGGCGGTGAGGCGATCACGGTCCCAGTCGAACAGATGACTGGTGGCGATGACTTTCGGGAAACGCTCGGCGAAATCGTCCTGCCAGCGCCAGTGGACGGCAGCGCGATAGCCATCCAGCAAACCCAGTTGCGCGAGTGGATAAACCCCCGCCGACAAGCCGCCAATCGAACAGCCTGCACGCACCAGTTGCTTGATCGCACTGCCCAGCGCCGGGGCCACTGAAGCAGGTGGCTCATCGGCCAGCAAAAACAGCTTCTGAAACCCTTCCAGCTGGCCCGCCCAAGGCTTGCCCGGCAATTGCCAGGCACCGGCATCGTCTGCCGGCTCGCCCGCCTCGGCTTGCAGAAACGCCAATTCGTAGAGCACCTCAGGATGAACCCGTTGAGCAACGCGCAAGGCTTCCTCGGCAAGCGCCAGGGTCAGGGCTTTGGTGCCGGGCCAGACAAGGAAACCGATTCGATGGGCAGTCATTGGGACATCCGCTACGTATTGCCGCAAAAGCCAAGCCCGGGAAACGGGGCTCGATCAGGAACATCCAGGTGATGTTGCGCGTCGCGCAGCATGACCTGTTCTGCTGTAAAAAGGCACCGCCATGCGATGCCGATCGTCACTTGAGGCTGCCGGACAGAAACTGTTGCAAACGCTCGGTCTGCGGATTGGCCAGCACTTCACGCGGATCGCCGCGCTCCAGCGCCACGCCCTGGTGCAGGAACACAAGCTGGTTGGAGACTTCACGCGCAAAGCCCATTTCGTGCGTCACCACCACCATGGTCCGGCCTTCCTGGGCCAGGCCCCGCATGACCTTGAGCACGTCGCCGACCAGCTCCGGGTCGAGTGCCGAGGTCGGTTCGTCGAACAGCATCACCTCGGGCTCCATCGCCAACGCGCGGGCAATCGCTACACGCTGCTGCTCGCCACCGGACATGTGCCCTGGATAAGCGTCTTTGCGATGCGATACACCGACCTTGGCCAGGTAGTGTTCGGCCTTCTCCAGCGCTTCCTTTTTCGAAACGCCCAGCACGTGAACCGGCGCTTCGATAACGTTTTGCAGCGCAGTCATGTGTGACCACAGGTTGAAATGCTGAAACACCATGGACAGCCGCGAACGCATACGCTGCAACTGTTTGGCGTCGGCAGCCTTGAGACCGCCTTCCTTGTTCGGCACCAGTTTCAGTTCTTCGTTGTTGAGCAGAATCTTGCCGGCATGAGGCTGTTCAAGCAGGTTGATGCAGCGCAGGAAGGTGCTTTTCCCCGAACCGCTGGAGCCGATGATACTGATGACATCGCCAGCCCTGGCCGTCAGGGATACGCCCTTGATCACTTCGTGACTGCCATAGCGCTTGTGCAGGTCCTGCACTTCCAGTTTGTTCATGCTTTCGTTTCTCACAGAACGGTCAATCACTGAGCAGACGCCCGTGACGCAACGCGGTGCGCCCCGCCACCTTGGCCAGCCAGAAACCGGGTTGAGCGTAGCGAAGCCGCTCGATGGCGAACAACACCCCGGCGGTATTCGCGCAAATGGTACTGACCTGATCGGACAGCGGATCGATGACCTCGAACAACGGCTCGCCGACTTCCACCCGGTCGCCGGCAGCGCGCAGAAAAGTCACCACACCGGGGTGCGGCGCGTAAAGCAGTTCGGTGCCTTCGAAGGGCATGCCTTCGCAGGCTTCATGAGCAGGCTGCGGCCAGTCGCCACTGATGAAGCCCTGCTCGGCCAGAAACGCCAGAATGCCCTCGGCATGCGCTTGCGCCTGCGGCTTGCCGGTATCGGCCTGGCCGCCCAGCTCGATGGTGGTCGCCAGACACGCCAGCGGGATCTGTGCCTGCGGAAACATCCGTGACAGACGCAGCCACGGCAGCGAACAGGCTTCATCGAACGAGCTGCCGCCGGAATCCTCGGCCAGCAACGCGACCTGAACGTTCAGGTGCGCCGACAAGGATCGCCATTGAGGCCAGTGCTGCGGCAGCGCGTACATGTGCAAGGCAGCGTCGGCGTCGCAGTGCAGGTCGAGCACCACATCGGCGATGCAGGCATGCCCGAGCAGGATGCGCTGCATGCCTTGCAACTCGCTTTGCGCTGCGGGCAGGCGCTCCAGGGCGGTGTTCATGGCCTGACGAATCAACTGAGTATTGGCGCGTGGGTCATCGCCCAGCTGACCTTCCAGCAATTCGGCGACCGGCTCGCTCAGCTCAGTGAAGTCACGGTTGAAGTTCTTGCCGCTGCCGAACTCGAAACGCCCTTGATGCGCACCTTGCAGCAGCTGCCCCAGGCCTAGCGGGTTGGCGACCGGCACCAGCTCGATCACGCCTTTGAGCAGGCCCTGCTGCTCCAGCTCGGTCAAGCGCTTTTTCAGCTCCCAGGCGGTGCGCATGCCCGGCAGTTCGTCTGCATGCAGGCTGGCCTGAATGTAGGCCTTGCGCTCGCCGGTGCCAAATCGAAAGACACTGAGTTTACGTTCGGTGCCGAGGGTGCTCCACGGCAATACATGATCGATTCTTTGCATGTCAGACCTTTCTTGGGGCGAGGTAGCCCAGCCAGCGACGCTCGGCCATCTTGAACAGCCGCACCAGAATAAAGGTGAGGCACAGATAGAAGACGCCAGCGGTGACGTAAGCCTCGAAAGGCAGGTAGAACTGCGCGTTGATGGTCCGCGCCGCACCCGTGATGTCGATCAGGGTCACGATGGAAGCCAGACTGGTGGTCTGCAACATCATGATCACTTCGTTGCTGTACTGCGGCAGCGCCCGGCGCAAGGCCGACGGCAGCAGGATACGGCGATACATTTTGGCTTTCGACATGCCCATGGCACGTGCTGCTTCAATCTCGCCCGCCGGCGTGGCCTTGAGGCTGCCGGCGATGATCTCGGCGGTGTAGGCGCTGGTGTTGATGGCAAATGCCAGACAGGCGCAGAACGTTGCGCTGGACAGCCACGGCCAGAAGACGCTTTCTCGCACCACTTCGAACTGCGCCAGCCCGTAATAGATCAGGAACAGTTGCACCAGCATCGGGGTGCCGCGAATCACGTAGGTGTACAGCCAGGCCGGCATGTTCACCCACGGGTTTTTCGAGACCCGCATCAAGCCCAGAGGCAACGCGGCCAGCAGCCCGAACCCGAGGGAAATCGCCAGCAGTTTGAGGGTCGTCAGCAGGCCACTGAAGTACAGCGGCAGGTTTTCCCAGATCATGTTGTAGTCGAAGATCATAGGTCAGCCGCCCTGACGCCTACCGAGTAGCGTTTTTCCAGATAACGCAAAGCGAGCAGCGAAACACTGGTGATCACCAGGTACATCGCTGCAACCGCCAGAAAGAAGGTGAACGGCTCGCGGGTGGCATCAGCCGCCTGCTTGGCCTTGAACATCATGTCCTGCAAGCCGACCACGGAAATCAGCGCAGTGGCCTTGGTCAGCACCAGCCAGTTGTTGGTGAAACCGGGTATCGCCAGACGAATCATCTGCGGCACCAGAATGCGGAAGAACACCTTGCCGCTGCTCAGACCATACGCCATGCCCGCCTCGGCCTGCCCTTTGGGGATTGCCATGAAAGCGCCGCGAAAGGTCTCCGAGAGATACGCACCAAAAATGAAGCCCAGGGTGCAGATACCGGCCAGCAACGGATCGAGGTCGATATAGTCGTCGAAACCCAGCAAAGGCGCGACGCGATTGAGCAAATCCTGACCGCCGTAGAAGATCAGCAGGATCAGGACCAGATCCGGTATCCCGCGAATCACCGTGCTGTACAAATCACCCAGCCAGGCGATCCAGCGTACAGGCGACAGACGCAGCGCCACGCCGATCAGACCGAGAACGATCGCCAGAGCCATCGACGACAGGGCCAGCTGCAATGTCAGCCATGCACCTTCGAGGATGACAGCCCCGTAACCTTTCAACATTATGTGCGGTCCTCAAGCGTGGAATAAAAATGGCGCAAGCCAGGCAACCCTGTTTGCGCCATCTCGTTGCGACGACTTACTTGCCGTAGATATCGAAGTCGAAATACTTGTCCTGAATGGCCTTGTACTTGCCGTTGGCGCGGATAGCGGCAATGGCGGCATTGAGGCGATCGAGGTTGGCCTTGTCGCCTTTGCGCACAGCGATGCCGATGCCGTCACCGAAGTATTTAGGGTCGGTAAACGATGGGCCGACGAATGCATAGCCTTTGCCAGCGTCGGTTTTCAGGAAACCGTCCTGCAGCAGCGTGGCGTCAGCAATGGTGCCGTCCAGACGACCTGCACCGATGTCCAGGTAAATTTCGTTCTGCGAACCGTACGGCGTCACTACAACACCTTGCGGGGCGAGAACTTCACGGGCGAAACGCTCGTGGATCGAACCACGCTGCACACCGATCTTCTTGCCCTTGAGTTCAGCCAGGCTGTCGCTGACCGTGGTGCCGTCCTTCATCACCAGACGTGCCGGGGAGTTGTAGTACTTGCCGGTGAAATCCACGGATTTCTTGCGGTCGTCGGTAATGGACATCGACGACAGGATCGCATCGATCTTGCGCACTTTGAGTGCCGGGATCAGGCCGTCGAACTCCTGCTCGACCCACGTGCACTTGATCTTCATTTCTTCGCACAGCGCATTGCCGATGTCGTAGTCAAAACCGACGATGCTGCCATCCGGTGCCTTGGATGCAAATGGAGGGTAGGCCGCTTCGATACCGATTTTGAGCGGTTTTTCGTCAGCGAATATCGGCTGGGCGAGCACTGACAACGCCAGCGCGCCAATAAGCATGAGCTTTTTCATTTCAAGAACTCCATTGGTGAAGCACGACAAGTGGCAAAGTGAGCAAGCGCCCAATGTGCAAAAGGACTATTACGGAGAGAGCGACGCCAGACGTGGGACACTGGATTACCGGTCCGCAGGCCCTCGGCGAATGGGGGGCATTTTAACGACAGGCTCGAAGTCGATATTTCTTCAATGCGACAACTAGTTACAGAACCGCCGGAAAAGCCACTTTACCCTATTGACGGTAAAGATTTCACCTGATCCTTGAGTGATGACATAACCGGTTGATAGAGCAAAAAGCGCGCCCATTATTGGCAAACCCTTCTAATCCGGCAAGCCCAGCCTTTCATCTCACGCAAAACCACGCCAATCCGGCGCATTTTCACGCAGAAATCGAGTAACGCTTCCTACGATGAGGCACTGCTGCTAAACATCGTGTAAATCTGTAACAACCCGATATATATCTCGTTTTCCTGCCAGCACCTTGCCGAAAACAAAAACGCCCCGCCCGGCTTTCACCGAACGGGGCGCGATCATCGCTGAGCGATCAGGCAGCGTTCATGGTTTTGTGGGTTTCGATCAGGTGCTGCACCACCCCTGGATCGGCCAGGGTGGAGATGTCGCCCAGTGCATCGTATTCCGACGTCGCGATCTTGCGCAGGATACGGCGCATGATTTTGCCCGAGCGGGTCTTCGGCAGGCCGGGCGCCCACTGAATGAAGTCCGGCGAAGCAATCGGGCCGATTTCCTTGCGCACCCAGTTGCGCAGTTCGGTGCGCAACGCATCGCTCGGTTCTTCGCCAGCATTGAGCGTGACGTAGACGTAGATGCCCTGCCCTTTCAGATCATGCGGCACGCCGACCACTGCGGCTTCGGCAACTTTCGGGTGCGCAACCATCGCACTTTCGATCTCGGCCGTGCCCATGCGGTGGCCCGAGACGTTGAGCACGTCGTCCACGCGCCCGGTGATCCAGTAGTAACCATCTTCGTCGCGACGCGCGCCGTCACCGGTGAAATACATGCCGCGAAAGGTCTTGAAGTAGGTGTCGACGAAACGGTCGTGGTCACCGTACAACGTGCGCGACTGACCCGGCCAGGAATCGAGAATCACCAGATTGCCCTCGGCCGCGCCTTCGATCAGATTGCCCAGGTTATCGACCAGCGCCGGAATCACGCCAAAGAACGGTCGGGTAGCCGATCCCGGTTTCAGCGCTGTAGCTCCGGGCAGCGGGCTGATCAGAATGCCGCCGGTTTCGGTCTGCCACCAGGTATCGACAATCGGGCAGTTCTGTTTGCCGACGGTGTTGTAATACCAACCCCAGGCTTCCGGATTGATCGGCTCACCCACCGAACCCAGCAGGCGCAGGCTGGAACCGTCTGCGCCTTCAACGGATTTGGTGCCCTCGGCCATCATGGCGCGAATGGCAGTCGGTGCGGTGTAGAGGATGTTGACCTTGTGCTTGTCGATGATTTTCGACACGCGAGTGATGTCCGGGTAGTTCGGCACGCCTTCGAACAGCAGCGTGGTCGCGCCGTTGGCAAGCGGGCCGTAGACGATGTAACTGTGCCCGGTGACCCAGCCGACGTCAGCGGTGCACCAGTAGATTTCACCCGGCTTGTAGTCGAATACACGCTCGTGGGTCAGCGCGGCGTACAACAGATAGCCCGCCGTGGTGTGCAGCACGCCCTTGGGTTTACCGGTCGAGCCAGAGGTATAAAGGATGAATAGCGATTCTTCAGCGCCCATTTCCTTTGGCGCACAGGTGCTGGAAGCTACTTCAAGCAAGGAGTGGTACCAGATGTCACGGTGACGGTTCCACTCGATCTCGCCGCCGGTGCGCTTGCAGACGATGACCTTCTGTACGCTGCTGGTTTCCGGGTTAGTCAGGGCGCGGTCGACGTTGGCCTTGAGCGCGGTCTTCTTGCCGCCGCGCAGGCCTTCATCGGCAGTGATGACAACCTTGGAGCTGCAATCGATGATGCGGCCAGCCAGGGCTTCCGGCGAGAAACCACCGAACACCACCGAGTGAATGGCACCGATCCGGGCGCACGCCAGCATGGCGACCACAGCCTCGGGGATCATTGGCATGTAAATGGTAACCACATCGCCACGGTGGACGTCCTGACCACGCAGGGCATTGGCGAATTTACAGACTTCTTCATGCAGCTCGCGGTAGGTGATCTCGCGATGTTCGGAAGGGTCGTCGCCTTCCCAGATAATGGCGATGCTGTCGCCGCGCTCGGCCAGATGACGGTCCAGGCAGTTGTAGGCAACGTTCAACGTGCCATCGGCAAACCATTTGATATCGACACGGTGATCGTCGAAAGAGGTCTGCTTGACGACGCTGAAGGGTTTGATCCAGTCGAGTCGCTGAGCCTGTTCACGCCAGAAACCATCCGGGTTGACCACCGACTGCTGGTACATGGCCTTGTAGGTCGCCTCATCCGTCAGCGTAGTCGCTGCGACTTCTGGGCGGACGGGGTACAGGGAAGCTGCACTCATCTTGGTTACCTCGGTGGATAGTTGTTGTTTTATGCACACGTTGTATCCCGCTCCCCCCCTGGGAACCATTCGACGTTGGTATTACCGGGCGGGGCCGGAGCTGCAAACCATAAGCCACAAGCTTGCAGCTGTTCTCAAGATTATTACCGTTTTGACGAAAGCGCTTATCCAAAGCCTTTATATATGTGGTCTGGCAACAGGCATAGAATTCGTTCCGCCAACAAGGCAAGCATCAGCTGCCCCCACGCACTGTTGTTTCTGATCATAAAACGTATCAAACAGCCTTCGCACATGACGTCAAAAACGTGATGCGACCGCGCTCACTTTCAAAAAGGTAAAAACGCAATGAAAGCTTTATTAGCAGTAGTGGCACTGTGCAGTGTCAGCAGCTTCGCCATGGCCGAAGAATCGCAGACCAAAGTTGCCGCGCAACAGGCCCGTGTCGAACAGTACACCTATGGCACACATCTGGACATCGCCCGGGTGATCTCCATCAGCCAGATCCCCAGCGTCTGCGAAGTGGTACCTGCGCGCATGATCTATGAAGATTCGCAAGGCGCACGGCACATCATGAGCTATCAGGTGATGGGCAACGGCTGCAGCAACGGCTGAGTGCAGGTGCTGTTGTAACGCATGCACGACGCCTCGCAGACTCAACGGCGAGGCGCATTGAAAGATTGCTCATCCGTTTTTGGCTTCCTTGCTTATTTGATGGTCGCGCAACTTGTTGGCAATCGTTGTATGAGAAACGCCGAGGCGTTTTGCCAACTGGCGACTGCTGGGATGCTGTGCATATAACTGCTCCAGCACCAACCTTTCAAAGCGCCCGACAATAGCGTCGAGATCACCGTCCAGAGAAACATCGGTCAAGCCTGAACGCACGCCATAATCCGGCAGTCGAATGTGCTCGACCTGCACTTTGCCGCCCTCGCACAGTGACACGGCCTGAAACAATACGTTTTCCAGTTGCCGAACGTTGCCGGGCCAGTGGTAGTGGCTCAAGCGCTTGATGGCTGCGGGCGATATGCCGGGCAGCGGGCAACCGATCTGGCGGCTGGCGTGATCGAGAAAGTGCTCCACCAGCGGCTCCAGGCCATCCAGGCAGTCGCGCAACGGTGGTATGTGCAAGGACAGCACGTTGAGCCGGTGGTACAGGTCCTGCCTGAACTCGCCTCTGGCACACAGTTCCGACAGATCGACCTGAGTCGAACACACCACGCGCACATCGAGAAACATGTCTTCGTCGCTGCCCACCCGGCGAAAGCTGCCGTCCTGAATAAAGCGCAGCAGCTTGGCCTGCATACGCGCACTCAGCTCACCCACGCCGTCCAGAAACAGCGTCCCGCCCGCAGTCAGCTCCAGCAGCCCGAGTCGGCCTTCCGGTCGCGCGCCCTCGAAAGCGCCAGGGTCGTAACCGAACAGCTCGATTTCGGCCATCGACTCCGACAGCCCGGCGCAATTAAGCGCCATCAGCGGTGACTGACCACGCGGGCTGGCGAGGTGGCAGGCGCGGGCCAACAGTTCCTTGCCGGTGCCGGTTTCGCCTTCGATCAGCAACGGCGCGTCCAGCGGTGCCATGCGCCGTGCCTCGCGAACGACTGCGGCCATGACTCTGGAACTCTGGAAAATGCTGTCAAAGCCACGCAACTCCTGCTTGCGCACATGATAGATACGCTCCCCGACCCGATCAGCGCGGTGCAGGGTCAACACTGCACCGGCCATGGCTTCGCTGTCATCGTGTTCGGATTGCAGCGGCGCGATGTCGGCCAGAAACACATCGCCGCGCACTTTGACTCGCAGACCATTGATACGCGACTTGCTGGCGCGCACCAGCTCGGGCAGATCGAAATCTTCGGCGTAGCGCGACAAGGGAATACCCGGCACCTCATCGACGCGCACCCCCAGCAATTGCGCGGCGGCCCGGTTGGCCGCCACGATGGCACCGGCCATGTCGATGGACAGCACCGGAAACTCCAGCGCGCCCAGCAAGGCATTCAACTCCATGTGTCGCCGCTCGCTGGGCATCAGCCCGACGCGCTTGACGCCAAACACGCCGGTGATCGCTTCAAACTTCGGGCGCAACGCCTGAAATTGCAGGTTGATCAGGTTCGGGCAGTGCAGATAGATGGCATCGCCATGCTCGCCGCCCACCTCACCGCGAGCCACGTTGACGCCATAGGCGACCAGCAGATCGAGAATGTCGCGGAGGATGCCGATCCGGTTTTGACAATGCACCTTGATGCGCATGGGTGATCCGCTCCTGTGAGTCCTGACCTTATAGGCTCTGATTTTTGCAGTGCGCTGAAGTCTAGCGTCAACAATACGTTACAGCCCAGCGCAATCAGGCCTTAATGTGACGTGAACTCAAGGGACTTAAAATGTAAACGTAAAGTTTTCGTTACGAACTTCGGTATCCATTGGGTCTTGCATAGGGGATAGCGTGCTGACGCACCGCTTGAAGTGAGTTATTTCTGGGTCCAGGCCTTACAAGAACAACACCCTTATTCGAGGACATCAGCATGGCCCAGACGCACTACGTGGCACGCGAGCCGGACGCCTCGGACTTCATTGATTACCCTGCAGCCGAGCATGCAGTCTGGAACACCCTGATCACCCGGCAGATGAAGATCATCGAAGGCCGCGCCTGCCAGGAATATCTGGACGGCATCGAGCAACTGGGCCTGCCCCTTGATCGCATTCCGCAGCTGGGCGAAATCAATACAGTATTAGGCGCGACCACTGGCTGGCAGGTCGAGCGAGTGCCGGCGCTGATTCCTTTTCAGACGTTCTTTGAACTGCTGGCCAGCAAGCGCTTTCCGGTGGCGACGTTTATTCGCACTGAAGAAGAACTGGATTACTTGCAGGAGCCGGATATTTTTCACGAAATCTTCGGCCACTGCCCGCTGCTGACCAACCCCTGGTTTGCCGAATTTACCCACACGTATGGCAAGCTCGGGCTGAGCGCATCCAAAGAGCAGCGTGTGTACCTGGCGCGACTGTACTGGATGACCATCGAATTTGGCCTGGTCGATACGCCCCAAGGGCGACGCATTTACGGCGGGGGCATTCTTTCTTCACCCAAAGAAGCCGTCTATAGCCTGTCTTCAGCGCCGGAGCATCAGCCCTTCGACCCCCTTGAAGCGATGCGCACGCCGTACCGGATCGATATTCTGCAACCGGTGTATTTTGTCCTGCCCAACCTCAAGCGTTTGTTCGATCTGGCCCAGGAAGACATCATGGCAATGGTCGAACAAGGGATGCAGCTGGGTTTGCATGCCCCAAAATTCCCCCCTAAAACCAAAAGCCACGCGGCCTGAAAGCACCAGACATCTGAACCGCGCCGAGCATCAAGTCTCTCATTACAAGCCCTGCCTTAAAGGAACCTGTACTTATGACTACTCTGAATCAAGCCAGCTGCGAAGCCTGCAGCGCCGACGCCCCGCAAGTCAGCGACGCGGAGCTGCCGGAGTTGCTCAAGCAGATCCCTGACTGGAACATCGAAGTACGCGACAGCGTGATGCAGCTGGAGAAAGTGTTCCTGTTCAAGAACTTCAAGTTTGCACTGGCGTTCACCAACGCCGTCGGCGAGATCGCCGAAGCCGAAGGCCATCATCCAGGCCTGCTCACCGAATGGGGCAAAGTGACTGTTACCTGGTGGAGTCATTCGATCAAGGGGCTGCATCGCAACGACTTCATCATGGCGGCTCGTACTGATGAAGTGGCCAGGAAGGCAGAAGGCCGAAAATAAATTGCTGATGCCTACGGAACCCGCTCACGCGGTCCGGCCCAGTAAAATCAAGCTGCACAGCACCTCGCAAGGTGAAAGCCGGGACAGTGAAAAGGCGATTTTGTTTCGCAACTGCATCAATCAGGATAAAAAAATATCCTGATTGTCATTTTCAGTGGGTTATCCTGCGCCTGCTTTTTAAAGCACGGTTCTATCTGCAACACCTTGCGAGGAGCGATGACGATGCATGAAATTCCAAACTTCCCACCAGGCCAACAGGAACCACAGCAGTCGACACTGGCTCAACAAGAGCTTGGTCAAGCTGTAGCAATAAAGGCAGCACCTTCGGCTCAAGACAGCCAGAAAGCCAGCAGCAAAGACTGAAGGCAATTGTTTTCAGGCGTATCGAAAAACGGGTTTGTCGATTTTCAATGCGCCTGGAACACCAGCAGTAGGCAGACCGCAGATTTTATGACTGACTTCACCGAAACCCAGGCCAGCGCCTTGATTGGCACGGCCGAAAAAATGATCGAGATCTGGTCACGCCTCAGCCCGGAAAAACAGAGCGCCCTGCTCGCACGTTTCGGGACGCAGGAAAACGCACTGGCGGCACTTGTGACAACCCAGCTCGTGGCACCCACGAACAAATAATCCGTCATTCACCGTTTATTTCAATCTGTTGCACCTGCATCGCTCGATGCGTCGGTATGATAAGCACTTCGAGAGCTTGCTAAGGGCTTTCCCTGCCCGCTCGAAAGTCATGCGCATACAGAACGAAAGCCTGCCCCCATGCCCGAAACAAAGCACACCACACCGCAAACCCCGAAGGCCGTCACCCTTACCGTCGTTTCCATCGTGATGTTTACCTTCATCGGCTATCTGAACATCGGCATCCCGCTTGCCGTTCTGCCCGGCTACGTCCATAGCGACCTGGGCTTTGGCGCAGTGATCGCCGGGCTGGTCATCAGCGTGCAATACCTGGCGACAGTCATCAGCCGGCCATTGGCGAGCCGCATCATCGATGAACGGGGCAGCAAGAAAGCGGTACAGATCGGCCTCATCGGTTGCGGACTGAGCGGTGTGTTCATGCTGGTGCCGACCTGGCTGGGCAGCTGGCCAATGGCGAGCCTGGTGATTCTGTTGATCGGCCGGGTAATCCTTGGCAGCGCGGAAAGCCTGGTCGGTTCGGGTTCGATTGGCTGGGGCATTGGCCGGGTCGGCGCGCAGAACACCGCGAAGGTAATTTCCTGGAACGGCATCGCCAGCTATGGTGCATTGGCCATCGGTGCGCCACTGGGCGTGTGGATGGTGGATTCACTTGGGCTGTGGACGGTAGGCGTGAGCATCATGCTGCTGTGTGCGCTCGGGCTTTACCTGACGTGGCACAAGGAAGCCGCGCCGATCGTCCATGGCGAACGGCTGCCATTCATGCACGTACTGGGGCGGGTCTTTCCGCACGGCATGGGTCTGGCGCTGGGCGGTATCGGCTTCGGCACCATCGCTACATTCATTACTCTGTATTACGCCAGCAACCACTGGCCAAATGCTGCACTGTGCCTGACGCTGTTTGGCGGCTGTTTCATCGCCGCACGCTTGCTGTTCGGCAACCTGATCAACCGCCTGGGCGGCTTTCGGGTGGCGATTGCCTGCATGTCGGTGGAGACGCTGGGGCTGCTACTGCTGTGGATGGCGCCGACGCCAGGCCTGGCGCTGGCCGGTGCAGCACTGACCGGCTTCGGCTTCTCGCTGGTGTTCCCGGCACTGGGCGTGGAAGCAGTGAACCTGGTTCCGGCCTCCAGTCGCGGCGCGGCGGTAGGCGCTTACTCGCTGTTCATCGACCTGTCACTGGGCATCACCGGCCCACTGGCAGGCGCGATTGCCGCAGGGTTCGGCTTTGTCTCAATCTTTCTGTTTGCGGCGCTGGCCTCACTCACCGGGCTTGGGCTGAGCGTTTACCTGTACAAGCAGGCGCAGGCGTTGCGCCAGTAATAATGGGTTCCCGGTCATCGTTCCCGAGCGTGAGGAGCGATAATCTCGACTATCGTCAGTTGTACTCAGAAATCCACTTTGCCGCGTCCGGCCTTGATTGAGCCTCGTTTGCTCTTGGACTCCAGCCGACGGGTCTTGGAGCCCAGTGTCGGGCGGGTCGGGCGGCGCTTCTTTTCGACCTTGACGGCATTGACGATCAGCTCGCTCAGGCGCAGCAACGCATCGGCGCGATTCTGCTCCTGAGTCCGGTACTGCTGGGCCTTGAGTACAATCACGCCATCACTGGTAATCCGGCTATCGCTCAGCGCCAGCAGCCGCTCCTTGTAGAACGGCGGCAGCGATGAAGCGTTGATGTCAAACCGCAGATGAACCGCGCTGGAGACCTTGTTGACGTTCTGCCCGCCCGCGCCCTGAGCACGGATGGCGGTCAACTCGATCTCGGCGTCCGGCAGATGGACATTGTTGGAAATCACCAGCATCAAGGCATCTTCTTTTCTGGAACAGCCACGTTTACTTACCGGACTCGGCATTCACGACAACGCTACGCCTGTTTTTGGCCCGATAACATACCCACATCACCGCCAGCCATACCGGAATCGCATACACCGAGATCTGAATGCCGGGGATCATCAGCATGATGCCGAGAATGAACACCACAAAGGCCAGGCACACATAGTTGCCATACGGATACCACAGCGCCTTGAACAGCGGCGCCTGCCCGGTGCGGTTCATGTGCTGGCGGAATTTCAGGTGCGAATAACTGATCATCGCCCAGTTGATCACCAGCGTGGCGACCACCAGCGACATCAACAGCTCCAGCGCCTGCTGCGGCACGAAGTAGTTGAGCAGCACCGCCACCAGGGTCACGGCGGCAGAGGCGAAGATCGCCTTGACCGGCACACCGCGTTTGTCGACCTGCGCCAGCGCCTTGGGCGCATCGCCCTGCTCGGCCATGCCCACCAGCATCCGGCTGTTGCAATAGGTGCCGCTGTTATAGACCGACAGCGCCGCCGTCAGCACCACGAAGTTGAGGATGTGCGCCGCCGCATCGCTGCCGAGCATCGAGAACACTTGCACGAACGGGCTGCCGCTGTAGGAATCACCCGACGCATTGAGGCTGGCCAGCAGGCTGTCCCATGGCGTCAGCGACAACAGAACCACCAGCGCGCCGATGTAGAAAATCAGGATGCGGTAGATGACCTGATTGATCGCCTTGGGGATCACGGTTTTCGGCTGTTCGGCTTCGGCAGCGGTAAAGCCGAGCATTTCCAGGCCGCCGAACGAAAACATGATGATCGCCAGCGCCATCACCAGTCCGCTGACACCATTGGGAAAGAACCCGCCGTGCTGCCAGAGGTTGCTGACAGAGGCCTGCGGGCCACCGCTGCCGCTGACCAGCATGTAGCTGCCCAGCGCGATCATGCCGATGATCGCCACCACCTTGATGATCGCGAACCAGAACTCGGTCTCGCCGAACACCTTGACGTTGGTCAGGTTGATGGCATTGATCAGCAGGAAGAAAGCCGCCGCCGACACCCAGCTCGGGATGTCAGGCAACCAGTAATGGATGTATTTGCCGACTGCGGTCAGCTCCGACATACCCACCAGGATGTACAGCAGCCAGCAGTTCCAGCCCGACAGAAAACCGGCGAAACCACCCCAGTAATTGTGGGCGAAATGGCTGAACGAGCCGGCGACCGGCTCTTCGACGATCATCTCGCCGAGCTGGCGCATGATCATGAAGGCGATGAAGCCGCAGATGGCGTAGCCGAGGATCATCGACGGCCCGGCTGATTTCAGAACGCCCGCCGAGCCGAGAAACAGGCCCGTGCCGATGGCGCCGCCCAAGGCGATCAGCTGGATGTGCCGACTCTTCAGGCCACGTTTCAATTCGCCCGAGGGTGAGGTTGTTTCACTCATTCAATAGCCACCTGGTGATTCTTGTTCTGTGACGGAATAAAACCTGCTGCGCTCGTGGCACAACAGAAATGCAGCACCCGAGGCGGTTGGCCAGGGTGTCGAACAACAATGATTCACAGAAAAAAGCGCAGCATTGTACACCTGCATTCAGGTTGAGGTTCAAAACAGAGGGGTGGATACGCGAGGCCGTGTGACAGCGCTTTTCAGGTTGCCAGAAACAACAACGCCAGCCCTGAGGGCTGGCGTTGCCGTACATTCACATCACGCAATCACTCAGGCTTGCGACGACCAAAGCCAGGGCGCTGACCCGAGCCTGCCGGTGGACCGCGACGCTTGCCCGACGGCGCATCATCATTGACCAGCTTGATGCCGACACGCTTGGGGCCCGGCTTGGCCGGACGCTTGTTCATGTCGCTCGGGCGCTCGGCGACCGGTGTGCCACGGCTGTTGTCGGCCGGGCGCGGCGCGCGCGAACCGGGCTTGCCCGAATCCTTGCGCGGCGACGGACGCTGAGTCGAATCGCCGCCACGCGGACGATCACGCTCGCTGCCGGTGATCTGCGGTTGACGCGGTGCGCGGTCGCCGGTCGGAGCACCAGCGGCAGGACGTACGGTACGAACAACGCGCTCGCCCTTGCCCAGCGGGCGGGACGATTGACGCTGCAGACGCTCCATCTTGTCCTTGGTCTTGGCATTCATCTGCGGCTGAGCCACAGGTTGCAGACCGACTTCGGCAGACAGAATGTCGACTTCGTACTGGCTCATTTCGCGCCAGCGGCCCATCGGCAGGTCGGAGTTGAGGAATACCGGCCCGTAACGCACGCGCTTCAGGCGGCTGACCACCAGACCCTGGGATTCCCAGAGACGACGCACTTCGCGGTTACGGCCTTCCATCACCACGCAGTGATACCAGTGGTTGAAGCCTTCACCGCCCGGAGCCTGCTTGATATCGGTAAAACGTGCCGGACCGTCTTCGAGGATCACACCGTTCTTGAGGCGCAGCAGCATGTCGTCATCGACTTCGCCACGCACCCGAACCGCGTATTCACGGTCCATTTCAAACGACGGGTGCATCAAACGGTTGGCGAGCTCACCGTCAGTGGTGAACATCAGCAGACCGGTGGTATTGATGTCGAGACGGCCGATGTTGATCCAGCGGCCTTCTTTAGGACGCGGCAGACGATCAAACACGGTCGGACGGCCTTCCGGGTCGTCACGGGTGCAGATTTCGCCATCGGGCTTGTTGTACATGATGACGCGACGGACCGTTTCGGCCGCTTCTTCGCGCTTGATGACGCGACCATCAACACTGATGGCGTCATGCAGGTCGACGCGTTGACCGAGGGTCGCGTCTTTACCGTTGACCTTGATACGGCCTTGGGTAATCCAGGCTTCTACGTCACGGCGTGAACCCACGCCAATGCGCGCCAGAACCTTCTGCAGCTTTTCGCCTGCGGGTCCGATTTCCTGGCTGTCCTGCTTGTCTTTTTCACTCATCTGGGCACCTCCCGGTGTGTCGAATCAGGGCTGACCGAGAACCGGTGAGACCTGTGCCCGGCGCGCTGTGGATAGCGGCAAGGCGAAATACTTGAAAGCCCGGGCGAGCACTGATCGCCGAGGGTCGGCCATCATACGCCTCTGCGGCGGATTAATCATCCAGCGCCAAGGGTAATCGCCAGAATCACTTCTTCTTTTTGCGACCGGCGGTCTTGAGCTTCGCCAGCCGCTTGGCCGACTCTTCAAGCACCGTGCGCTTGTCGTCCTTTTCCAGCTTCTTCCAGGCCTTGATTTCCCGCTTGCTGCGGCCACACCCCAGGCAAATGTCATCATCGAATTTGCACAGGCTGATGCAGGGGTTCTTGGTCGAACTCATGGGCAGCGAATCTCATGGCGAGTGGTATCAGATGTGACCCTGAGCTGACGTATGAATTCGACCGAAGTGCACGGAGCATTGCAGAGGATATCGTTCCGCACGCTTCAACGTGGGAATGCAGTTCTCGACGCTCCGCGTCGTCAAGAGGACGCAGAGCGTCCAGAAAAGCGCTACCACGCAGAGCGTGGGAGCGATAATAATCAATCAAACCTCATCGTCGCCTTTGCCGTCTTCAGCCTCCGGCTCGCCACGCAGCAGGTCGTCGAAGTCAGTCTTGAGGCCCTGCTCCATCGAGTCCAGTTCCACCAGCAGAGTGCGGAAGCTGGTTTCGTCGCGAGGCGCTTCGGGCTCTGCGTCCGGGTCCAGGCTGGCGTCGGCCAGGGCTTGCAAGTGCGCGGGCACCGGGGCTTCTTCGAAGTCCATGACCGGCTCGGTTTCCATCTCGCGCAAATCGGCCAGCGGCGGCAGCTCATCCAGGCTCTTGAGGTTGAAGTGATCGAGAAAACCTTTGGTGGTCGCGAACATCGCCGGTTTGCCCGGCACGTCGCGGTAACCCACCACGCGGATCCACTCGCGCTCCAGCAGCGTCTTGACGATGTGGCTATTCACCGCAACGCCGCGCACGTCTTCGATCTCGCCACGCGTGATCGGCTGGCGATAGGCAATCAACGCCAGGGTTTCCAGCATGGCGCGGGAGTAGCGTTGCGGACGCTCTTCCCACAGCCGTCCGACCCATGGCGAAAACCGGTCGCGGATCTGCAGGCGATAACCCGACGCTACTTCCTTGAGTTCGAACGCGCGGCCGTCGCAAGACTTGCGTAGCACTTCCAGCGCCTTTTTGAAGACTGGCGGTTCGGGACGCTCGCCCTCTTCGAACAGCTCGTAAAGCCGCTCCAGCGTCTGCGGCTTTCCGGAGGCCAGCAGAAACGCTTCGAGCAACGGGGCCAGTTCGCGGGGTTCGTTGAGGTTCATGGGTGTGTTCTTGCTCTACTCGGCTCGCGCCCGGACATGGATCGCCGCAAAGGGCTCGTTTTGGACCAGCTCGACAAGGGATTCCTTGACCAGTTCAAGCACCGCCATAAATGTCACGACCACGCCCAGACGCCCTTCTTCGGCGGTAAACAGCTCGGCAAACGGTACGAAACCGCCGCCCTTGAGGCGCTCCAGCACATCGCTCATGCGTTCGCGAGTGGACAGCGCCTCGCGGCTGACCTGATGGCTTTCAAACATATCGCCACGGTGCAGCACTTCGGCCATGGACATCAGCACTTCTTCAAGGCTGACGTCCGGCAACAGCTTGCGTGCGCGGGCTTCAGGGGCGTCGAGCTTCGGCACGATCACATCACGACCGACCCGTTTCAGGCCGTCGATGCCTTCGGCTGCGGCCTTGAAACGCTCGTACTCCTGCAAGCGGCGAATCAGTTCGGCGCGAGGGTCACCCTCTTCCTCCTCGATTTCCGCCGAACGCGGCAGCAGCATGCGCGATTTGATCTCGGCCAGCATGGCAGCCATGACCAGATATTCGGCCGCCAGTTCCAGGCGCACGGTTTTCATCAGTTCGACGTAACCCATGTACTGCTTGGTGATTTCTGCCACCGGGATGTCGAGGATGTCGATGTTCTGTTTGCGGATCAGGTACAGCAGCAGGTCGAGCGGCCCTTCAAAGGCTTCGAGAAAAACCTCCAGCGCATCCGGCGGGATGTACAGGTCCAGCGGCATCTGCGTGACCGCGCGCCCATAGACCAGCGCGAACGGCAGTTCCTGCTGAGCGTCGGCCTGGCTGTCGACTGGTTCCACGACGGTCATTAAGCGCGTTCACCGAACGGGGTTGGATCGCCGCAACCGACGCGCACGATCTGAGGCTCGCCCTCGGACAGGTTGATGACCGTCGACGCCGAAATGCCACCGATCCCGCCATCGATGATCAGGTCGACATGATGTTCGAGAATCTGACGCATTTCATAAGGATCGCTGAGCGGCACGCTGTCGCCGGGCATGATCAGGCTGACGCTCATCAGGGGCTCGCCCAGTTGCTCCAGCAGCGCCTGAGCGATGGGATGGCTCGGCACCCGCAGGCCGATGGTGCGGCGCTTGGGGTGCAGCACCAGACGCGGCACTTCGCGGGTGGCATTGAGAATGAAGGTATACGGCCCGGGTGTGTGGGCCTTGAGCGCGCGAAAAGCGCCGGTGTCGACCTTGGCAAACAGCCCCAGTTGCGAAAGATCGCAGCACATCAGGGTGAAGTTGTGCTTGTCGTCCAGCTGGCGCAGGCGGCGGATGCGCTCGATCGCGCTCTTGTCGCCGATCTGGCAACCCAGTGCGTAGGACGAATCTGTCGGGTACACCACCAGCCCGCCGGCTTTTATGATTTCCGCGGCCTGTTTGATCAGGCGCGGCTGCGGGTTTTCCGGATGGACCTGGAAAAATTGACTCACGGTAACTTCCTGTTCAGACGGCGGCAGTAGGCTGTTCATGTTTGAATCTGCACCACAAAGGCGGTAGATCCTCCGGCACCGGACGGTAAGTGCCGATCTCGCCCCAGGTGCCAGGCCCGTGGAAGTCGCTACCGGCGCTGACCAGCAGACCGAACTCACGCGCCAGAATGGCCAGGGTTCCCACCTGATCGGCAGGCTGCATGCCATTGACCACTTCTATGGCGTGCCCACCGGCCTGGACGAAATCGCCGACCAGTTTACGCCGTTTACTGCGCGTAAAGTCATAATGCGAAGGATGCGCGAGGCTGACCCACGCGCCGGAGGCACGCAAGGTTGCAACGGTGTCTTCCAGGGTCGGCCAGTGTTGCTTGACGTCCCCCAGCTTGCCCGCGCCCAGCCATTTGCGAAATGCTTCGGCGCGGTCCTTGACGAAACCGGCACGTACCATGAAGTCGGCGAAGTGCGGTCGCGCCGGGGCATTACCGCTGTCGCCGAGCTCCTGCTGGATCGCCCGAGCACCTTCCAGCGCGCCAGGCATACCTTTGATCGCCAACTTTCGACTGATTTCGTCGGCGCGCAACCAGCGTCCTTCATGTAATCGGGCGATGGCGTCGGTCAACGCAGGGGCCTGAGTGTCGAACCCGTAACCCAGCACATGGATGGTCGCGCCACCCCAGGTGCAGGACAACTCGACCCCGTTGACCAGCTGCATACCCAATGAATGCGCCGCAGCGCGGGCCTCTTCAAGCCCTTCGAGGGTGTCGTGGTCGGTCAGGGAAAGGACGCGCACGCCGTTTTCATAAGCACGCGCAACCAGCGCGGTGGGCGATAACGCCCCGTCGGAAGCGGTGCTGTGGCAATGCAGGTCAACATTCATAGTGGTGCTTTCGTGTTCATTGATGTTTGTTATTATGCCGTCACATCCTGCTTCTGGCTGCCATTGTGAAACAATTCATCGACTTCATCCCGCTGTTGCTGTTTTTCATCGTTTACAAAACCGAGCCGCGTGCCGTGGACATCCTCGGCAACACCTACATGGTCGGCGGCATTTTCAGCGCAACGGCGATGCTGATCATCAGTTCGGTGGTGGTCTACGGCATCCTCTACATCAAACAGCGCAAGCTGGAAAAAAGCCAATGGCTGACACTGGTCGCCTGCCTGGTGTTCGGCAGCCTGACCCTGGCCTTCCACAGTGAAACCTTCCTCAAGTGGAAAGCCCCGGTGGTCAACTGGCTGTTTGCCGTGGCCTTCGCCGGTAGCCATTTCATCGGCGATCGCCCGCTTATCCAGCGCATCATGGGCCATGCACTGACCTTGCCAGCGGCTATCTGGACGAAGCTGAACATCGCCTGGATCATTTTCTTCCTGTTCTGCGGCGCGGCCAACCTGTATGTGGCGTTCACTTATCAGGAATTCTGGGTCGACTTCAAAGTCTTCGGCAGCCTGGGCATGACCCTGCTGTTCCTGGTCGGTCAGGGAATCTACCTGTCACGCCACCTGCACGATACCGCTCCCAACACGACCAAATCCGAGGACTGACATGCTCTACGCAATCATCGCCACTGACGTCGAAAACTCGCTGGAAAAACGCCTGAGCGTTCGTCCTGCACACCTTGAGCGCCTGAACGCACTCAAGGATGCAGGCCGTCTGGTACTGGCCGGCCCACATCCGGCAATCGAGAGTAATGATCCGGGCGCTGCCGGTTTCAGCGGCAGCCTGGTGGTTGCCGAGTTCGACTCGCTGGACGCCGCAAAAACCTGGGCCGATGCCGACCCATACGTTGCAGCAGGCGTTTACGCCAATGTCGTGGTCAAGCCGTTCAAGCAAGTCATGCCCTGACCCGCGCCTGGCCAACCCCTATGCAGCGCTGCCTTTCGATCAAGGCCGCGCTGCGCTGCATTCTGGCAGTGGCTAAATTGAGTGAGTCATGAGCGAGCTGTTACTGATAGATGATGACCAGGAGCTGTGCGAGCTGCTGAGCAGTTGGCTGAGCCAGGAAGGCTTTCAGGTACGCGCCTGCCACGATGGCTCCAGCGCACGCAAGGCATTGGCCGATGCAGCGCCCTCTGCGGTGGTACTGGACGTGATGCTGCCCGACGGCAGCGGCCTGGAGCTGCTCAAACAGTTGCGTTCCGAGCACCCGGACCTGCCGGTGGTAATGCTCTCGGCACGTGGCGAGCCGCTGGACCGCATACTTGGCCTGGAACTGGGCGCTGACGATTATCTGGCGAAACCCTGCGACCCCCGCGAGCTGACCGCCCGCTTGCGTGCTGTACTACGCCGCAGCCATCCGGTTGCTTCGTCGACGCAACTTGAGCTGGGTGACCTGACCTTCAGCCCGGTGCGTGGTGTGGTCAGTGTCGATAACAAGGAGCTGACCCTCACCGTGTCCGAGAGCCGTTTGCTTGAGGCGCTGATGCGCCAGCCCGGCGAACCGCTGGACAAGCAGGAACTGGCGCAACTGGCCCTGGGCCGCAAACTGACCCTTTACGACCGCAGCCTGGACATGCACGTCAGCAACCTGCGCAAGAAGATCGGCCCGCACGCCGATGGCCGCCCACGCATCGTCGCCCTGCGCAGCCGCGGGTATTATTACGCTCTTTGAGCAGCTTCAAGCTTTAAGCGACAAGCTGTAAGCAAACATCAGAGTGCTTCTGGCTTGAAGCTGACAAAACTTGCCGCTGCCCCTTACACAAGCTTTACGTACCGCTGACCGTGCTTGACCTTGTTCTCCCTAAACTGGGCTCATCGGCATTGAGCCGCACTAGAGACAAGGAGATACACCATGCGTAAGACCCTGATCGCTTTGATGTTCGCAACTGCCCTGCCTACCATTGCCATGGCCGCACCGCCACCGCCACCACCGGGCGGCCCTGACGCAGACGTGCCAGCCATGCGTCTTGATCGTGATGATCGAGGCCCTGGGCCCGACATGCGTCGCGGCCCGATGGGTGAGCGAGGCCCAGGTCCGGAAATGCGCCGTGGCCCAGGCCCTCTTGGAGATCTGGACCTGAGCCGTGAACAGCGCCAGCAGATCGACAGGCTGATGCGTGAGCAGAAGCACGAACGCCACGACATCACTCAACGCTATCTGGACAAAATGCCTGCCCCGGCGCAGAAAGCGATGTACAACGAAATCAACGCCAAGCGCGCCGAGACCGACAGTGCAATTCGCGTACTGCTGAGCCCGGAACAGCAGAAGCAGTTCGACGAAATCAAGAAAAGACAGGACGAACGTCGCGCCGAATGGGCCGAGTTCAAAGCCTGGAAAGCAGAAAAAGCTGCAAAGATGCAGTAAATCGTCAGGCCTTCTGGCCAGGCGACGTGAATAGAACCCGGCATGCACCCGCATGCCGGGCTTTTTTACTGAGATTGAGGAAATCCCGTGCGTTCATTGTTCTGGCGAATCCTGGCCAGCTTCTGGCTGGCCATTGCCCTGGTCGGCGGCCTGTCGGTGCTCGTGGGGCACATGCTTAATCAGGACGCCTGGATCCTCAATCGCCATCCGGTGCTCAACGTGCTGCCGGAACAATGGACGCAACGCTTTGAAGAACAGGGCGCGGATAACGCTCAGGAGTTCCTGCAAGACATCAAGCGGCGCAATCGTATCGACGTTCAGGTGCTGAGCGACAGTGGCGAACCCGTGGTACGCGGCACCTTCCCGCCACGCGCCGCAGCACTGGAAGCCCGCCAGGCGGAGGATGAGGACAAGGGTCGCAAGCTGCCATGGCGGCGTCTGGCTACTGAATACAGCAGCCCGAAAACCGGCGAAACCTACCTGTTCATCTATCGCGTGCCGCACCCGGAACTCGACGCCTGGCACCGCCAGAGTCTGATGTGGCCGCTAAGCGCGCTGGGTATCGCGCTGGTGGTGCTGACCCTGTTCAGCCTGTTTGTGACGCTGTCGATCACCCGCCCGCTAAACCGTTTGCGCGGCGCCGTGCATGATCTGGGGCAAACCAGTTATCAGCAGCACAGCCTGGGGCAACTTGCCAATCGACGTGATGAATTCGGCGTGCTGGCCACTGATTTCAACCGTATGGGCGCACGCCTGCAAACCCTGATCGGCAGCCAGCGTCAGTTGTTGCGCGACGTATCCCACGAGTTGCGTTCGCCGTTGGCCCGACTGCGCATTGCCCTGGCGCTGGCCGAGCGTGCGGAACCTGCCGAACGTGAAAAACTCTGGCCACGGCTTGGCCGCGAATGCGACCGTCTGGAGGCGCTGATCAGCGAGATTCTGGCACTCGCGCGTCTGGATGCAGATTTTGGCGGTCCCGAGCCGGTGAATCTCGACGAACTGTTACACCGCCTGAAGCACGACACGCACCTGGACGGCGCCGAGCAAAACATTCGGGTCGAGGTTCAGAGTGGCCTGCAATTACAAGGCTGGCCGGACATGATCGAACGGGCGCTGGACAATCTGCTGCGCAACGCCCTGCGCTTCAATGCGCCGGGGCAGAGCATCGATTTGCAAGCGGTTCAGGTTGGCAATCATGTCCGCCTCAGCGTTCGCGATCACGGCCCGGGCGTTGCCGCAGAACACCTGGCGCAACTGGGCGAACCGTTTTACCGCGCGCCCGGCCAGACCACGCCGGGTCACGGTCTGGGCCTGGCGATTGCCAAGCGGGCAGCCGAGCGGCATGGCGGAAACCTGATTCTGGACAATCATCCGGACGGTGGTTTCGTTGCCACACTGGATCTGCCGCTGGAACCGGAAAATCCCTCTTCGGTCTAGCCTTGCCACTCGTTGACGAATTCAGTCACATCAACCTTCGGGGCCTGGCGTGGCGGATTTTGCGGAGTGCCCAGATACAGAAAACCGATCACTTCCTCGCCCGCTTCAAGCCCGAAGCCCTTGGCGACATGCGGCGCATAGGACAATTCACCCGTGCGCCAGACCGCGCCGATGCCCAGCGCATAGGCTGCCAGCAGCACGCCATGGGCGGCGCAGCCTGCGGTTATCAGCTGTTCCGAACGCGGGACTTTGAAATGATCCTGCAAGCGGGCGATCACCACCACGACCAGCGGCGCACGCAGCGGACCGAGGCGGGCTTTTTCCAGCGCTTGCGGGGTGACTTCTGCGCCGCTCTGTTGCAGCGCCTCGACCAGCAACTCGCCCATGCGCTCACGGGCCGAACCTTCGACGGTCAGAAAACGATACGGCTTCAGCTGGCCATGGTCGGGCGAGCGCAACGCCGCGCCGAACATGATTTCCCGCTGTGCAGCGTCCGGGGCCGGGTCGACCAGTCGCGGAACCGATACGCGATTGAGCAAAGCGTCGAGCGCCTGCATGGGCTGTCTCCTTGAAAGATGAGCTGGACATTCTAGAGCCTGTTCAGTGTCAATAACGAGTCCGGCGGACAATTCCTTACCTGGCCTGTCGAAACACCCCACAGCCACACTGGTTTACATGCCTTCAAGCGCAGGTAGAATGGCGCCTTTCCTGATACCAGCCAGAGCCTTTCATGTCGTTGCCGACCTTTCGCATCATCGGTTTCATCATCGGCATCTTCCTGATCACTCTGGCGGTCGCGATGACTGTGCCCATGGCGACACTGGTCATCTACGACCGCTTCGAGGATCTGCGCTCGTTCCTGTGGGCCAGCGTCATCACTTTTATTGCCGGTCTGGCGCTGGTGGTGCCCGGACGTCCCGATAACGTCCAGTTGCGACCTCGCGACATGTACATGCTCACGGTTTCCAGCTGGATCGTGGTGTGCATCTTCGCTGCCCTGCCCTTTCTGCTGACCCAGCACATCAGCTACACCGACTCGTTTTTCGAGAGCATGTCAGGCATTACCGCGACCGGTTCCACTGTGCTCAGCCATCTGGACAGCATGTCGCCGGGCATTCTGATCTGGCGCTCGATGCTGCACTGGCTGGGCGGGATCGGTTTTATCGGCATGGCGGTGGCGATTCTGCCGTTACTGCGCATTGGCGGCATGCGCCTGTTTCAGACCGAATCCTCCGACCGTTCGGAAAAGGTTATGCCGCGCTCGCATATGGTGGCCAAGTTCATCGTGCTGGCTTATGTCGGCTTTACCGCATTGGGCAGCCTGGCCTTCTGGGCGGCGGGCATGAGCCTGTTCGACGCGATCAACCACGCGATGTCAGCCATTTCCACCGGTGGTTTCTCTACGTCCGATCTGTCGCTGGCCAAATGGCCGCAGCCTGCGGTGCACTGGGTGGCCATCGTGGTAATGATCCTCGGCAGCCTGCCCTTCACGCTGTACGTTGCCACCCTGCGCGGCAACCGCAAGGCGCTGATCAAGGATGAGCAGGTGCAGGGGCTGATCGGCTTGTTGTTGATTACCTGGCTGGTGATGACCGTCTGGTACGCCAACACCACCGATCTGCCGTGGACTGAGGCATTGCGCCATGTGGCGTTGAACGTCACGTCGGTGGTGACAACCACCGGCTTTGCACTCGGCGACTACAGCCTGTGGGGCAATTTCTCGCTGATGCTGTTCTTCTATCTGGGGTTCATCGGCGGCTGTTCCGGCTCGACGGCAGGCGGGGTGAAGATCTTCCGCTTTCAGGTGGCCTACATCCTGCTCAAGACCAACCTCAATCAACTGATCCACCCGCGTGCGGTGATGAAACAGAAATACAATGGCCATCGACTGGACGACGAAATCGTTCGTTCGATTCTGACCTTTTCGTTTTTCTTCACCATTACTATCTGTCTGATCGCGCTGATGCTGTCGTTGCTCGGGCTGGACTGGATGACAGCCCTGACCGGCGCGGCCAGCACGGTCTCCGGCGTAGGACCGGGGCTGGGCGAAGTCATTGGTCCGGCAGGCAATTTTTCGACCCTGCCGGATGCAGCCAAGTGGATTCTGTCCGGCGGCATGCTGCTTGGCCGTCTGGAGATCATTACTGTGCTGGTGCTGTGCGTACCGGCGTTCTGGCGGCATTGAGAGCGGGCAGCGCTCATCGTTACACACACGTCTGACTACCAGTTGGCAACGAGATGACTATCGTGCCGACGCTTCGCGTCGATACGCAGTTCGTGACGCTCTGCGTCACACAGCGGTTCTGTGATGTCAGGTAGAATGGCGTTTGACTCAGGTCACCTTTTCGCCCCTCGGCGAGTTACTTTGATGGGGCCAAAGTAACCAAAACCCCTGGCTCCGTTTCCGGCCCGACTTCGTCGGGTTCCTTCGTCCTGACACTGATCCGGGGGTCGCTATCGTGCCGACGCTCCGCGTCGGTATGCAGTTCGTGACGCTCCGCGTCACACAGCGGTTCTGCGATGTCAGTGATGTTTGTTTACGGCTCGAGACACCTTTTCGCCCCTCGGCGAGTTACTTTGATGGGGCCAAAGTAACCAAAACCCCTGGCTCCGTTTCCGGCCCGACTTCGTCGGGTTCCTTCGTCCTGACACTGATCCGGGAGTCGCCGCAACGGGCCATCCATGGCCCGGTGCGGCTAGCCTGGCGTCCTGCCAGGCTACCCCCGGATCAGTGTCAGGTCTCAGCCGTCACTTACGTCGCACTCTGCGTCGTCAGTGGCATCGTGATAAAAAAGCGCTTTCTTTTGACTATCGTGCCGACGCTCCGCGTCGGTATGCAGTTCGTGACGCTCCGCGTCACACAGTGGTTCTGCGATGTCAGTGATGTTTGTTTACGGCTCGACGCCCCTTTTCGCCCCTCGGCGAGTTACTTTGATGGGCCAAAGTAACCAAAACCCCTGGCTCCGTTTCCGGCCCGACTTCGTCGGGTTCCTTCGTCCTGACACTGATCCGGGGGTCGCCGCAACGGGCCATCCATGGCCCGGTGCGGCTAGCCTGGCGTCCTGCCAGGCTACCCCCGGATCAGTGTCAGGACTCAGCCGTCACTTACGTCGCACTCTGCGTCGTCAGTGACATCGTGATAAAAAAGCGCTTTCTTTTGACTATCGTGCCGACGCTTCGCGTCGATACGCAGTTCGTGACGCTCTGCGTCACACAGTGGTTCTGTGATGTCAGTGATGTTTGTTTACGGATCGACGCACCTTTTGACTATCGTGCCGACGCTCCGCGTCGGTATGCAGTTCGTGACGCTCTGCGTCACACAGCGGTTCTGCGATGTCAGTGATGTTTGTTTACGGCTCGACGCACCTTTTCGCCCCTCGGCGAGTTACTTTGATGGGGCCAAAGTAACCAAATCCCCTGGCTCCGTTTCCGGCCCGACTTCGTCGGGTTCCTTCGTCCTGACACTGATCCGGGGGTCGCCGCAACGGGCCATCCATGGCCCGGTGCGGCTAGCCTGGCGTCCTGCCAGGCTACCCCCGGATCAGTGTCAGGACTCAGCCGTCACTTACGTCGCACTCTGCGTCGTCAGTGACATCGTGATCGAAGAGACTCTTATGGCAGCGTTTATTTGCAAGCGACGCATGAAGTATTGCTGCTGCGTGAGGAAGCGCATCACGAATGCATGTTCACGAAGTGGGCACGAGTCATAGCTGTATTTTGTGGCTCATCAGGACTTGTGTATAACCATGAGAACCAACCTGAGGGTACGCACTGTGGATACCATCAAGCGTTTCTCAAGCTTTGCCGAGTTTTATCCGTTCTATCTTGCCGAACACAGCAGCAGCACCAGTCGACGCCTGCATTTTGTCGGCACGTCGCTGGTGATTTTTCTGTTGGCGTTCGGTGTGGGCAGTGGTCGCTGGGGGTTGTTGTGGCTGGTGCCTGTCGCGGGCTACGGTTTCGCCTGGGCCGGGCATTTCTTTTTCGAGAAAAACCGGCCGGCCACGTTCAAGCATCCGTTCTACAGCCTGCTCGGTGACTTCGTCATGTACCGTGACATGCTGTTGGGCAAGGTAGCTTTCTAAAAAGAGCGCCGTTGTGACGCTCAGGCAACCGTTTCGCTGGCGGGCTCCTGGGCCACCACCTGTTGCGCCTTCACATGCGCATCAGCCAGGCGGAACAGTTCGATGTTGCCGTCCAGATGCTCGATCAGGGCGGTACAGGATTCAACCCAGTCGCCGCAATTGAGGTATTCCACGCCGCCCACCTGACGTATTTCAGCGTGGTGGATGTGCCCGCAAACTACGCCGTCCAGACCACGCTTCACGCATTCGTGGGCAATCGCTTCCTCGAAATCGCTGATGAAGTTCACCGCACTCTTGACCTTGTGCTTCAAGTACGCCGACAGCGACCAGTAGCCATAGCCGTACTTGGCGCGCCAATGGTTCAGCCAGCGATTGAGGGTCAGAGTGAACTCGTAGGCCGAGTCGCCCAGAAAGGCCAGCCAGCGGTGATAACGGGTAATCACGTCGAACTGATCACCGTGGATGACCAGCAGGCGACGGCCATCGGCGGTCACGTGCTCGGCTTCGTCCACTAACTGGATGTTGCCCAGTACCAGTTTCGAATACCGCCGCAGAAATTCGTCATGGTTGCCGGTGACGTAAATCACCTCGGTGCCGCGCTTGCTCATGGTCAGCAGACGGCGGATCACGTTGGTATGTGCTTGCGGCCAGTACATACCGCCGCGCAGTTTCCAGCCGTCGATGATGTCGCCGACCAGGTACACCTTGTCAGCCTGATAGCGCTTGAGGAATGCAGACAAGTGCTCAGCCTGGCAATCACGCGTGCCGAGGTGAACGTCGGAAATCCACAAGGTCCGCACACGTTGTTTGCGGCTGGGTGTGGCGAGCTGAGCGCTGCTCATGGGACAACCTCCGGCATGGTTTTGAAGAGAGTGGAGCATGCCGGTTAACTGAATGTGACACGCATGTGGCGATGTCGTGACAATCGCCCCGTATCACTGAGGGCTGGTGGGCAGCGGTCGGTCGTTGTGGCCCAGATCACGTGCCGGATCTATCTGGTCACGGACCCGTTGCTTGAGCACCTTGGCCTCGGGAAAGCCGCCGTCTGCCTTGCGCTCCCAGATCTGCACACCGTCGCAGGTAATACGAAACGTACCTCCGGTGCCCGGTTGCAGTGACACCTTGCCCAGATTGTCACTGAAGGTACTCAGCAGCTCCTGGGCCAGCCAGGCGGCGCGCAACAGCCACTGACACTGAATACAATAGGTGATGATGATTTCAGGTTTTTCGGCAGACATGAACGTCTCCTCCAGCCAATGCAGATGAGCATGATACCCATCACAGAGCACATCAACGAGCGTTGATGATGCGCTGCACCCTGCGCCGCAGCCTTGCACAAGACTTTAATTATCAGTCGATTAAATAATGCATATTTTTTATAATTAACTTAGACCAAAATCGAATTTCACAGCGTCTGCCAATTGCCTTTATGGTGCTTCTCGACCAGGTCGAACGGACCTCAACCACTGGCAGGAGTTTTCATGAGCATTGAATTCATTGGCTACATCGCCACGCAACCCGGTTCTGAAATTCACCCTCGCAGCGGCGCAACCATTCAGCCCGACTACGTGCAGAAGGTGGCCAAGGCTCATGAAGACGCAGGCTTTGATCGTGCGCTGATCGCTTACCACTCCAACAGCCCGGACAGCACGCTGGTCGCTGCGCATGCTGCGAGCGTCACCCGCACGCTGAAATTTCTCGTCGCCCATCGCCCCGGTTTTATCTCCCCGACAGTGGCTGCACGACAGTTTGCGACGCTGGACGTCTTCAATGGCGGACGCACTGCCGTACACATCATCACCGGCGGCGATGACAAGGAACTGCGGGCTGACGGCAGCCATATCGGCAAGGATGAGCGTTACGCCCGCAGCGACGAATACCTCAGCGTGGTGCGTCAGGAATGGACCAGCGACAAGCCGTTTGATCATCAGGGCACTTACTACCAGTTCGAGGGCGCGCACTCGCTGGTCAAATCGCCACAAAAGCCGCACATCCCGCTGTATTTCGGCGGTTCTTCGGCAGCGGCGATTGCCGTCGCGGGCAAGCATGCGGATGTCTACGCGCTGTGGGGCGAGACGTACGAGCAGGTGCGGGACGTAGTCAAACAGGTTCGCGCCGAGGCCGCCAAACATGGCCGTACCATACGTTTCAGCCTGTCATTGCGGCCGATTCTGGCTGATACCGAAGAGCAAGCCTGGGCACGCGCCGACCGCATTCTGGAAAAGGCCAAAGCCCTGGCGGACAGTAACGGCTTTGTGCGCCGCGACCCACCGAACGAAGGGTCGCGCCGCCTGCTGGCCGCCGCTGCACAAGGCTCGCGTCTGGACAAACGCCTGTGGACCGGCATCGCTGGCCTGCTCGGCGCACAAGGCAACTCCACGTCGCTGGTCGGCACCCCGGAACAGGTCGCAGAAGCGCTGCTGGATTACTACGATCTGGGGATTACCACCTTCCTGATTCGCGGTTTCGACCCGCTGGAGGATGCCATCGATTACGGCAAAAGGTTGATCCCGCTGACTCGTCAGCTGGTCGCTCAGCGTGAACAGCAAGCTCGCGAACAGGTGGCCTGAGAGGTAGCGATGCGGACGGGCTGATTGCCTGAAGGCAGCCCGCCCGCGATGTCAGCCTCAAGCAGCGGCTGAAACCGGTTTGAGGGATCGCGCCACCAAGGCACCGAACGCGTCGACCGGTGCTTGCAGGTTGCCTAGAAAGCGTGGGTAGAACAGCCACAAATCCATGACCGGCTTGAAATCCTTCAGTGGCAGCATCACCAGATGCTCGCGATGAACGCTGCGCTCCAGCAGCGGCCTTGGCACCAGGCCAAGCCCCATGCCATCGGCCACCAACCCCAGTTGCAGCTCGGTGCCGAAGGTTTCCAGGTTGACCTTCATGCTCAAGCCCTGATCGGTCAAGGTACGCTGCAAACCGGCACGAAACCCACAGCCATCCGGGTTAAGCACCCAGCCCTGCTCGTAACAGTCAGCCAGCTTGCTGGTTTTTTTCGGTGCCGAACCTACAGCGCACACCACCACCAGTTCCATCTTGCCGATGGACTGACCCATGATGTTATCCGGAAAGATCTTGCCCGCCGGGAACAGCGCTGCCGCGGCATCCAGCTCACCATTTTCTATCTTGCCGATCAGGTGGCTGCCCCAGCCAGTGCTGACCTGAGCGCGCAAGTCCGGGAACTCGCCGCGCAGTTGCTTGAGCGCATCCAGCAGCACCACATCGCCAATGGTTTGCGGCACGCCAAGGCGCAACACACCACTGGGCGGCGTATCGCTGGCCACCAGTTCACGCAGCGAATCCATCTCGCGGAGGATCGCCAGGCATTTCTGATACACCTGAATGCCCATTGGCGTTGGCTTGAGCGGCTTGGTGTTGCGGTCGAACAACTCGACGCCAAGCGCCTGCTCGAAATTCTGTACCCGGCGCGTGATGGCCGGCTGGGTCAGATCGAGTGATTCAGCCGCATGGCTGATCGACTGACAGCGGATGACTGCAACGAACGCATCGATATCATCAATTTTCATTCAGACCGCACATAAATATGAGAAATCAACATAGGCAAAAAGCATAGTACCCGCGGCTGATGATTAATAGCCCTGTCGAGGATTTCCCGTATTCACGAAGAAAGGCAAAAGACATTTTCGTTATAACCTAATCATTAAAAAATAGCATATTAAATACTAATATTATGCTTATATCAGGTCATTCCCTGATCTGGAACCGGACATGACCCAGCAACGACGCCCTGAACAACACCCCGAACGACTCGGCGCGTTTATTGATGCGCTGGCCGAGCTGATCGGCAGCGAACCGCACGAAAGTGACCTGCTGCGGCGCGGCGGCAAACTGCTGGCACAACTGGTCAGCCATGATGACTGGCTGCCTGCAGAATTCTCCATCCCCGACCCGGCTCGTTATCAGCAATTTCTGCTGCATGTCGATCCGCAGCAGCGCTTTTCGGTGGTGAGTTTCGTCTGGGGGCCGGGGCAACGCACGCCGATTCACGACCATCGTGTCTGGGGCCTGATCGGCATGCTGCGCGGCGCTGAACACTCACAGGGTTATGCGCGAAACGTGCACGGACACTTGGAAACCAGTGGGCCGCCGATTCTTTTGCAACCGGGTCAGGTCGAAGCGCTGTCGCCGCACAGCAACGACGTTCATCAGGTCAGCAACGCGTTCGACGATCAGGTCTCGATCAGCATTCATGTGTACGGCGCCGATATCGGCACTGTAAAGCGTGCTGTATACGACCTCGATGGCCACGAAAAACTGTTCATTTCCGGCTATTCCAATGCCGTCCCCTCTGCTCGTCAGGACCTGCCAACAGGGAGTGTTATCCAATGACCACCTCAACAACCCGATCATTTGCCGATATTCGTCAGGCGCTGCTGGACCGCCAGGAGCTGGCGCTGGTGGACGTCCGTGAAGAGGCGCCGTTCGCCGAGGCTCACCCGCTGTTTGCGGCGAATATCCCCTTGTCGAAACTGGAGCTGGAAGTGTTCTCGCGGATTCCACGCCGCGATACCGCCGTCACACTTTACGACAATGGCGAAGGGCTGGCACAGATCGCCCTGCAACGCCTGCAATCCCTGGGTTACAGCGATGTGAAACTGCTCGACGGCGGCTTGCAGGGCTGGCGTGCTGCGGGCGGCGAGCTATTCATCGATGTCAACGTGCCGAGCAAAGCGTTCGGCGAGCTGGTGGAGCATCAGCGCAACACGCCATCGCTGGCCGCCGGAGACGTCAAAGCCCTACTCGACAACTACGCCGACGTGGTGGTGCTGGATGCGCGTCGGTATGACGAATACCAGACCATGAGCATTCCAGGCGGCATCAGCGTGCCGGGCGCGGAGCTGGTGTTGCGCGCGCGCGAGCTGGCCCCTGACCCAAGCACCCGGATCATCGTCAACTGTGCGGGCCGTACGCGCAGCATCATCGGCACTCAATCGCTGGTCAACGCGGGTATTCCCAATCAGGTCCATGCGCTGCGCAACGGCACTATCGGCTGGCTGCTGGCCGAGCAAACGCTGGAGCATGGGCAGAACCGGCGTTTCGCGGCAGTCAGTGACGCCACTCGCGACACTGCCAGCGCCGATGCACGCAAGGTCGCCGACCAGGCCGGGGTCAAACGTGCCAGTCGGGCCGAGCTGCAACGCTGGCAGGCTGAGCCGTCACGTACCACGTATCTATTCGACGTGCGCACCCCGGAAGAGTTTGCCAAGGGCCATTTGCCGGGTGCGCGCTCCACCCCGGGCGGCCAGTTGGTGCAGGAAACCGACCACTTCGCCAGCGTACGCGGCGCACGCATCGTGCTGGTAGACGACGAGGGGGTACGCGCCAACATGTCGGCTTCCTGGCTGGCGCAACTGGGCTGGGATGTCTCGGTCATCGATGATCTGCGTGAGGCGGACTTCAGTGAGTCAGGCGACTGGGACGCACCCTTTCCTGCTGCACCACACGTAGAAGCGATCAGCGTCGAAACCCTTGTCGAGTGGCAGAAAAATGTCGAGGTGGCGGTGCTGGATTTCACGGCGAGCGCCCATTACGTCAAGCAGCACATCCCTGGCGCATGGTGGGCGTTGCGCGCCGACCTCAAGCAGGCGCTGACAAAAATACCTGCCGCAGAGCGTTATGTACTGACCTGTGGCAGTAGCCGTCTGGCGCGTTTCGCCGTGGCAGACGTCGAGGCACTGACCGACAAGCCGGTGTTCCTGCTCGAAGGTGGCACCGCCAGCTGGGTCAAGGCCGGCCTGCCACTGGAGCACGGCGAAAGCCGACTGGCCTCGTCACGCATCGACCGCTACCGCCGCCCTTATGAAGGCACTGATGCCCCGCGTGAAGCCATGCAGGCTTACCTCGACTGGGAGTTCGGGCTGGTCGAGCAACTGGGGCGTGACGGGACACATGGGTTTTACGTGATTTGATGTTCGATCTTGAGCATGCGGTGCGGCGCAGGGTTGTGACGCGAAGCGTCACCCAATGCATGCCAACGCGGAGCATTGGCACGAGAATCAAAGCCCGGAAAACGGGGCCCAGACCACGATGACTCTCGTCCCCACGCTCTGCGTCCGACTTTGAAGGTGCGGTGCGGCGTATTGGCACAAGCGCCAAAGGCTTGTCAGGACTATTCATCACCCTATTGGAGAACCACCTGAATGCTACCTTTTTTCAAATCCCCTTTGCCGCTCAAAAGCCTGTTGCTGGGGGCACTGTTGAGCGTCATGACGGGTCAGCAGGTTCTGGCCGCCGAGCTGGCGCCATTGCTGGTGGCCAATCAGAAGTCACTGCTCAAAGTACTGTTGCAGGTTTCCGGCGAACTCAAGGATGTGCCTTACGAAATCAGGTTCTCCGAGTTCCCTTCTGCCGCGCCTTTGGGCGAGGCCTTGAATGCCGAAGCCGTGGATATCGGTGCGCTGGGTGATGCACCTTATGTATTTGCTCTCGGCGCAGGTGCGCCGTTGAAAGTGGTCAGCATTACCCACGCCCAAGGCCGATTCACCACCGCCGTGCTGGTGGCGAAAGATTCGCCGATCCAGACCGTGGCCGATCTCAAGGGTAAGCGCATCGTCACTGGACGGGGCTCCATCGGCCACTATCTGGCGATTCGCGCGCTGCACCAGGCGGGGCTCAAGACCAGCGATGTGACCTTCCTCTACCTGTTGCCCAGCGAATCACGGTTGGTGCTGGCCAATGGCGATGCCGATGCCTGGGCAACCTGGGACCCATACACCACGATCTCCATCAGCCAGAACGATGCACGCGTCCTGGTCAGCGGCAACGAACTGCTGAGCAATCATCTTTACCTCGCGGCGACCAGCAAGGCCATTGACAGCAAGCGCGTGCAACTGGAGGACTTCGTTGCCAGGGTCGAGCGCGCCTTCGACTGGACCAACACTCATCCCGAGGAGTATGCCGCCGCGCAGGCCAAAGTCACCGGCCTGCCAGTAGACGTGCATCTGGCAGTGGCGAAGGCCACAAAGATGCAGCGCACGCCGATTGATGACCCGATTATTCAGGGCCTGCAAGAAACCGCCGACACCTACCTGGCGGAAGGTATTGTCAGCAAACCCATCGACGTCTCGACTGGCTTCGATAAAAGCTTCAACACATCGCGCGCCCGAATTGCTCAGGCCAACGCTCAATAACGGTCGGATACCCGCTGCGAAAAGGACCCCGCATGAAACTTTCACCGCTTCGCCAGCGCCGTGAGCTGGCCGAATCAGCCGCCGACTTCGCCACCCGGCTGCAGGGGATTACCGCAACGCTGGCCGAAAGCGCAGAGCACTACGATGCCAGCGGCACCTTCCCCCACGCCAATTTTGCCTTGCTGCACGGCCATGGCATGCTGGGCTTGACTGTGCCCGCCGAACTGGGCGGCGGCGGTGCCGATCTGGTGCGAACGCAACAGGTCGTCAGCGCAGTGGCCAGGGGCGAACCGTCGACAGCGCTGATTCTGGTGATGCAATACCTGCAGCATTCGCGCCTGCAAGAGAACAGCAAATGGCCAACTGATCTGCGCATTCGCGTGGCCGAAGAAGCGGTTCGCGATGGCGCGCTGATCAACGCCCTGCGCGTGGAGCCGGACCTGGGCACGCCCGCACGTGGTGGCCTGCCAGGTACCCTCGCCCGCCGTACCGCCGAGGGCTGGCGGATCAACGGCAGCAAGATCTACTCCACCGGCAGCCATGGCCTGACCTGGTTCGCCGTGTGGGCGCGCAGCGATGACGATGACCCGCTGGTCGGCAGCTGGCTGGTGCACAAGGACACGCCCGGTATCACGATCATCGAAGACTGGGACCATCTGGGCATGCGCGCCAGCAACAGCCACGAAGTCCGATTCGACAACGTGCTGGTGCCGCTCGAACACGCGGTCAGCGTCAACCCGTGGAGCGCGCCACACGCCGAGCTGGACGGTTCAGGCATGCTCTGGATGGCCGTGCTGCTGTCATCGGTCTACGACGGCATCGCCCATTCCGCACGCGACTGGCTGGTGCAGTGGCTGGAACAGCGCAAACCGTCCAACCTCGGGACGGCACTCTCGACACTGCCGCGCTTTCAGGAAACCGTCGGGCATATCGACACCCTGCTGTTCGCCAACCAGAGCCTGCTGCAAGCCGCTGCACAGGGGCATACGCCTGCCGAACATGCCGCGCAGATCAAATTTCTGGTAACCGGCAATGCCATACGCGCCGTGGAGCTGGCCGTCGAAGCCTCGGGTAATCCAGGCCTGTCGCGCAGCAACCCGCTGCAACGTCATTACCGCAATGTGCTGTGCGGTCGGGTGCATACGCCGCAGAACGATGCAGTACTGAGCGGGGTGGGCAAAGCGGCTTTTGCCAGGCGCAACACAGGGTAACGTGGGCGCACCGATCACCCCTGCCGGTCATCCAGTTCGATATCAGCGTCCAGGCGCTCGCGCAAAAACTCGATGAACATCTGTACCAGTCGCGACGCCTGACGGTGTTGCGGGTACACCGCCGACAGCGTCAGGGGCTCGGGCCGCCGGTCGTCCAGCAGGCGGACCAGACTGCCAGCGCGCAGGGCTGCGCCGACGATGAACGTCGGCAGGTACGTGATTCCCAGCCCCGCAACTGCTGCATCTCTGAGCAACTCGCCGTTATTGACGCGCATTCGCCCACTGACGCTCAGGCTCGACGCTTTGCCCGCCCCTTGAAAACGCCATTGCACTTGGCGGCTGTGACCATAAGGCAGGCAGTCGTGCTGATGCAGGTCTTCAGGCTCCAGCGGCGTGCCGCGCTCGGCGAGGTAGCCCGGGCTGGCGCAGTAAACCCGATCGATTGCAGCGATGCGGCGTGCGATCAGGCTGGAGTCCTCCAGCATGCCAATGCGCAGCACCAGATCGTAGCCCTCGCTGATCACGTCCACCGGCCGGTCGCTCAAGTCGACCTCCACCGCTACGTCACGGTAGCGCTGTAAAAACTCTGGCAACAGGCAGCCCAGGTGGACGACGGCAAACGACAAGGGGGCGCTAAGGCGCAATGTGCCACGCGGTTCGCTGCCCTGCCCGGTGATGCCCTGCTCGACCTGCTCGACTTCGGCCAGCAAGCGCAAGGCCGATTCGTAATAGCTTTGGCCCAGAGGCGTAGCATCCAGACGCCGCGTCGAGCGGTTGAGCAAACGCACGCCAAGCCGTTCCTCCAGTTGCATCAGACGGCGACTGACAAACTGCTTGGACAGCCCGAGCTTGTCAGAGGCGGCCGTGAAACTGCCGGACTCCATGACCTGGCAAAAGATACGCATGTCTTCAAAAGGGTTCATCGGCATCGCCTGAGTGAGCTGGACTGCATTCAGCAGAGCCTAATCCTTCACCTGGAACTGTCAACCACAGCGAGACAGTGATTCGTCTTTCAGCTACTTATTGCACCGAAAGATAACCAGTAATCTTGATCTCACTTGATCGATTGCTGAATGTGCAGCGTCGATACCCGATGGAGAAAGAATCATGCTGACTCTTCGCAACGCTTCCGATCGCGGCGCAGCTGATCATGGCTGGCTGAAATCCTTCCACACCTTTTCGTTCGCCAGCTATCGCAACCCTCAGGAACAGGGCTTTTCCGATCTGCTGGTCATCAATGATGACCGGGTGATTGCAGGCAAGGGCTTCGGCCAGCACCCGCACCGCGACATGGAGATCTTTTCCTATGTGCTGGAAGGCGCGCTGGAACACAAGGACACGCTGGGTACCGGCTCGGTGATACGCCCTGGCGACGTGCAGCTGATGAGTGCCGGTAGCGGCGTGGCGCACAGCGAATTCAACCACTCGCAGACCGAAGGCGTGCACTTCCTGCAGATATGGATCGTGCCGAATGTCGCCGGGGCTACTCCCAACTATCAGCAGGAACACTTCAGCCCTGAGCAGAAACGCGGCCGTTTGCAACTGATCATCGCCCCTGAGGGCGAGAATGGCGCACTGAAAGTTCGTCAGGACGCCCGTGTGTATGCCGGTCTGTTCGATGGTGATGAAAGCGCCGCGCTTGAGCTGGCTGACAATCGCTATGCCTACGTGCATGTCGCCCGTGGCAGCGTGCTGCTCAATGGCGAGCGACTTGGCGAAGGTGACGGGGTGCGCGTGCGTAACGAGCGGCTGATCAGCCTGAGCGAAGGGGTTGATGCGGAAGTGCTGGTGTTCGATATGCGGCCTAATGAACTGCCGCAGATGCCTTGAGCCGATGCTTACAAAACGCCGCTCCTGGAAGCGGCGTTCTTGTATGGAGGGATAACGCACAAACAAAAACGCCGCTCTGATGAGCGGCGTTTTTGTGAATATGGAGCGGGAAACGAGACTCGAACTCGCGACCCCGACCTTGGCAAGGTCGTGCTCTACCAACTGAGCTATTCCCGCAAAATGGCGTCCCCTAGGGGACTCGAACCCCTGTTACCGCCGTGAAAGGGCGGTGTCCTAGGCCACTAGACGAAGGGGACACTGCCTGAAACACCATGGTGTGTGTTCCAGTTCCAGACATCATCCGCAGATGTGTACTGGTTTCACTCAACCCTGCCCTGAAGCAAAGCTGCTTAAAAATGGAGCGGGAAACGAGACTCGAACTCGCGACCCCGACCTTGGCAAGGTCGTGCTCTACCAACTGAGCTATTCCCGCAAAATGGCGTCCCCTAGGGGACTCGAACCCCTGTTACCGCCGTGAAAGGGCGGTGTCCTAGGCCACTAGACGAAGGGGACACGCGTACAACATTCACTACTTATTTGCGCTACGCTGTGTGCTTTACGCTGTAAGTGGCGCGCATTCTATGGATGCTTTGAGGGGTCGTCAACCCCATTCTGAAAATTTATTGAAATCAATAACTTCGATGCCGTTCGCACACCCACCGATGGTCGCCAGCCGTCCGCCTGCCCGACCTATATCGTTCAGTTGCCTAATCTGTCCTAATCTATATAGAAGAGATGCCGACAAACTCGGATAAGGACATCTATGCGCAGTAGTGCTTAGCCACTACACTCGCGCTAAAACTAATTGAACGAATGAGGTTTGCACAGTGACTCCACTCATGATCACGCTGATGGTAGTAGCAGGTATCGCACTGCTCATCGCGATCGGCTACCTGAATCACGTCGCTGAAAACGGCAAACTGGAAAAAGCCCGAACCAAGGTAGAGCTGAGCGATCGCCTGCGTCGCTGCAGCGAGATTAACGAAGTGTTCCCGGGCCAGCTGATGTCGCCAGCATTGAAGCTGCTATTGGCTCGCCTGGAACTCAACGTTGTGCAGCGCATGCTGAACATGGAAAAAGGCAACGCCCAACTGAAACACCGCATCGGCGAACTGGAAGCGCAGATTGACAAGGGTGAAGGCATCGAAATACCCAACCCGGTCGCGCCGATCCAGACCGAAGCCAAGGCCAAGGACGTTCGTTTTCTGCTCGAAGCCCTGCATGGTCAGGTCACACGTGCTGCGCATGACGGTTTTCTGCAGACCAGCGAAGCCAAGCACTGGATCCGTGAGATCCGCACCATTCTGGTCAACCTGCACATCGAGTTCTTCAACAACCTGGGCCAGACTGCACTGTCTCAGGATCAGCCAGGCCAGGCGCGTCTGGCCTTCGAGCGGGGCGTGCAGTATTTGCGCAACCAGCCGGACCCCGTCACCTATCAGCAACAACTGCTGGCGATGGAAAAGCAACTGGCCCGTGCAAACTCGGTGGTCTTGACCAACACCGCGCCGACCGAAGACGACGACAACGCGCTGACAGAAGGTCTCAAGCAGGACGACACCGAATCGGAATGGAAGAAAAAAGTCATCTACGATTGATGACTGCACCGCCGCTGCCCGCACGAACACGGGCAGCGACCAGCAGACCGAGACCTGCTCAGCAGTCGGTAGCAGCCAGAAAGATAGCAGCCAGACGCTCGATTCCCACCTGATCCACTTCCGCAAAACGCCCCACGCTCGGACTGTCCAGATCCAGCACACCGATCAGACGCCCTTCCTTGACCAGCGGCACCACCAGTTCACTGTTCGACGCGCTGTCGCACGCGATATGCCCGGGAAATTCGTGCACGTCCTGAACACGCTGGGTTTGCCGACTCTGCGCCGCCGCCCCGCACACGCCGCGACCAAAGGGAATGCGCACGCAGGCGATCTGCCCCTGAAACGGCCCGAGCACCAGCTCTTCGTTGCGATTGAGATAAAAGCCCGCCCAGTTCAAATCCTCGATCTGGGTGTAGAGAAACGCCGAAAACTGTGCAGCATTGGCAATGAAATCACGCTCATCGGCGAGCAGCGCCTCAAGTTGAGCCGCCAGCAAGCCATAGCCGTCAAGTCCGCTGCCGGTGTTTTGCAAATCAATCATGTGTGTTGCTCCAACAATTCAAGTCCTACCCAGTAACGCGCAAATTGATAAGCGCAGCGACCATTACGATTGCCCCGCGCTGTGGCCCAGCGGATTGCAGCCTTTTCCAGTGGCTCGTCGCGCTGCCATTGCAAACCTGCCTTGTGCGCCAGTTGAGTGATCCAGTGTTCGACGACATTCAGGTAGTGTTCCTGCGTGAACGGATAGAACGACAGCCACAGGCCGAACCGGTCGGACAGTGCAATCTTGTCTTCCACCGCTTCGCTGGGATGCAATTCACCATCAACGTGGGCCCAGTTGGCGTTGTCGCTCTCCTTCTCGGGCACCAGATGGCGGCGATTGGACGTGGCATACAGCAGCACGTTGTCAGGGGCCTGTTCCAGCGAGCCGTCGAGCACGCTTTTCAGCACGCGATAATCGCCCTCGCCCGATTCGAACGACAAATCGTCACAGAACAGCACGAAACGCTGCGGCAGTTTTTGCAGTTGCTCGACCACGCGAGGCAAGTCGCCCAGGTGATCACGCTCGATTTCGATCAGGCGCAGACCTGCCGAGGCGTATTCGGCCAGCAGCGCGCGGATCAACGAGGACTTGCCTGTACCCCGTGAACCCCATAGCAAGGCGTGGTTGGCCGGCAGACCTTCAATGAACTGGCGTGTGTTGCGCCCCAACTGGTCGCGCTGCAGGTCGACGCCGATCAGATCAGTCAGACGCGTATCGAGACTGACCTGCAGCGGCATCAGATAGCCGCTGCGCCCCTCGCGTACCCAGCGGGCGGCAAGCACCTGTCTCCACTCGACCGGCTCACGTAGCGCAGGCAGCAGAGGCTCCAGCCGGGCCAGCACGGCATCGGCGCGTTGCAGAAAAGCATCCAACCGAGAATCCACGGGATCTCCTTATATATTTAACTGATTGGTCACCGATGCCGATCAGCTATGCTTGGCCGGCACCGGGCACCCGAAGTGGCAGTAGGTATTCATGGATATATCGCTCAAAAACAGGCTTTCATTCAAGCAGGCGCGCCTTTCGGTGCTGATCGGCTTTGTCCTGGGAACCTTGCTGAGCTTCGCGCAGATTGCGCTTGATTATGCCAGCGAAGACGCCTCCATCAATCGCGAAATCAAGTCCCTGCTGGAAATCACCCGCAATCCCGCGTCGCGCATTGCCTATAACATCGATGCCGAGCTGGCTCAGGAACTGACCTTGGGGCTGCTGCACTCCCCTGCCGTGATCAGTGCGCGCCTGACCGACAACAACGACACCGTGCTCGCCAGCGTCGAACGCCCGATGGGTGCTGGGCGCTATCGAATGCTCAGTGACTGGCTGTTCGGCGAAAGCCGCCAGTTTCAGGAAAAGCTGCACCTTGATCATCTGCCGGACGAAACCATCGGCACACTCTACCTGACCGTCGACACCTTCGCTTTCGGCAGCCATTTCCTGCAACGCGCAGAAATCACCCTGCTCAACGGCTTTCTGCGCAGTCTGGCGCTGGCGGGGATTCTGACCATTCTGTTCTACGCGACGCTCACCAAGCCGCTGGTCCGGGTGATCAGGGAACTGAGCAGCCGCGACCCGCGCAGTCCCGATCAAGCCAGAATCAACTGCCCGCCGCACCATGAGCAGGATGAAATCGGCGTGCTGGTCGCCACGTTCAACCGTCAGATCGAAACCATGAGCGGCGAGTTTTCCAGACGCCGCGCGGCCGAGGACCGCTTGACCGACCACCTCAATCAACTGGAAAACATCGTCTCGGCACGCACCAACGAACTCAAGGCCAGTAATATGCGCCTGCGCCAGTCCAACGAGGAACTGCAGATCGCACGCAGCACCGCGCTGGACATGGCGCACGCCCGCTCGGCGTTTCTGGCGCACATGAGTCATGAAATCCGCACTCCGCTCAACGGCCTGCTGGGCATGCTCGCCCTGTCGCTGGACAGCCCGCTCGGTGCCGAGCAACGCCAGCAACTGATGATCGCCCATGATTCGGGCAAAGTGCTGGTGGAACTGCTCAACGATATTCTCGATATGTCCAAGTTCGACGCCGGACATCTGGAAATCGAACGCATCCCGTTCGACCTCGGCGCACTGATCGAGGACACCGCCAACCTGCTGTCGCAGAACGCAGCGCCCAGTGTGGAGCTGACCTGCCTGATCGCGCCGGACTTCCCGGCCATGGTCACCGGCGACCCGACCCGGGTCCGGCAGATTGTCAGCAATCTGCTGTCCAATGCGCTCAAATTCACCCGTTTCGGTCGCGTAGACGTACGCCTGACGCATTACCTGGACGCTACCAGCGGAGAAAACCGGGTGCGCATCGAAGTACGCGATACAGGTATCGGCATCGCGCAGGACGCTCAGGCCAAAATCTTTCAGCCTTTCACTCAGGCAGAAGCCGCTATCACCCGACAGTACGGCGGCACCGGACTGGGGCTGGCGTTGACCAACAACCTGTGCGAGGCCATGAACGGCCAGTTGAGCATTCAGTCGCAATCCGGCTTTGGCAGTCAGTTCTGCGCCGAACTGCCACTGCCGATCAACCTGCCTGCGGTCGCTCAGACCCCGCTCAAAGGCCGAGTCACAGTGATCAGCTCGGCAGGCAGCGGCCTGGTGGAGCTGCTTGGCACCCTACTTCCGTTCTGGGGCGTTGACGTCAAGCGACGCAGCATCGACGACAGTCCGGATGACATGGAGCTCGACAGCGGTCCGGACCTGGTGATTACCGACTGCCCCGAGTGCCTGTTCGCGATCCGTCCGACCACACCGGTACCGATTCTGCTGGTCACCGCCTACGGCAACTTCATGCCTGCCGAGCAAGTGGCCGCTTTGGCACCGCTGCAGCAGCAGGCCCGGCCACTGGCGCGCAATGCGCTCTACCACACCCTGCGGCGGGTTCTGAGTCAGGAAGAACCCGGCTTACGCGACCCGATGGCACTTGAGCACACCACGCAACGTCCCGCGCGCGTGCTGCTGGTCGAGGACAATCCGGTCAACCAACTGGTGGCCAAGGGCATTCTTGGCAAACTGGGCTGCGAAGTGGTTGTCAGCAGCCATGGCGGCGAGGCGCTGGAGCAACTGGAACACGACCACTTCGACCTGGTACTGATGGACTGCAACATGCCGGTCATGGACGGTTACGAAGCCAGCCGGCAGATCCGCAGCAGCGGTCGCTGGCCGAACCTGCCGATCGTAGCCCTGACGGCTAACGCCATGCCTGACGAGCGCGAGCGCTGCAAGGCAGCGGGTATGAATGACTATCTGGCCAAGCCGTTCAGACGCGCCGAACTGGTCAGCATTCTTGATCAGTGGATACCGATCACCGAGGAACGGGCCTAGCGCAGCAAGGCTTCGATTTCGCCGGTCATATCTTCCGGCTTGGTCAACGGCGCAAAACGCTTGACCAGCGTGCCATCCTTGCCAATCAGGAATTTGGTGAAATTCCATTTGATCCGCCCCGTCCCCAGCAACCCCGGAGCCTGCTGCTTGAGTTGAACAAACAGAGGGTGGGCCTGATCGCCGTTGACATCGACTTTTTTGAACAACGGGAAGCTGACACCGTAATTCAGCTCACAAAACCCGGAAATCGCGCCTTCATCTCCCGGCTCCTGCTTGCCGAACTGGTTGCAGGGGAAGCCAAGCACCACCAGCCCCTTGTCCTTGTAGTCCTGCCAGAGTTTTTCCAGCCCCTTGTATTGGGGCGTGAAGCCGCATTTGCTTGCCGTATTGACCACCAGCACCGCTTTGCCCGCAAAATCGGCCAGGGTTTTCTGTTCGCCCTTGATGGTGGTGACAGGGATGCTCAGCAGGTTTTCGCTCATGGACATAGGCCTCGGGGCTGTGACGGTCTCAGGACGATTGACGTTAGCGTGCAATTGAACAGCACGCACGCCAATTCCCGGGATTGATGCCGATGAATAAGCGCGTTCGCGTTATGCGCGGGGCTCAAGGGTCAGGCACACCGAGTTGATGCAGTAACGCAACCCGGTCGGCTCCGGACCGTCGGGAAACACATGCCCCAGATGCGCGTCGCATTTGGCACAGACCACTTCGGTACGAATCATGCCGTGGCTGATATCGCGCACTTCGACCACCGCACTGCCTTCCAGCGGCGCGTAGAAGCTCGGCCAGCCGCAGCCGGAATCGAACTTGGTCGAGGAATCGAACAGCGGCTCATTGCAACAGATGCAGTGATAGACGCCTGCTGTTTTGGTCTCGTTGTACTTGCCGGAAAACGGCCGTTCGGTGCCCTTCAGGCGGCAAACGTTGTACTGCTCCGGGTCGAGCATCTGCTTCCACTCTTCAAGCGTTTTCTGCAACTTGTCCACAGGTACACCTCCGAATCGGAAAAAGCCCGATCTGTATCTTTTCCACAGATCAGGTGGCACGTATGATTGCGCCAGGTCAGACGTCAGTCTGGCACCCGCGTTTGTCGCACACAAACCCATTTTCATGGCGTCCGTGCCGCGGCCCTCGTTGCAAGCCGGCAACCGCTCCATTTTCGGGATCATCACCATGCAGTTCAGCAAATCGAACAAGCTCGCAAACGTCTGCTACGACATTCGCGGGCCAGTGCTCAAGCACGCCAAACGCCTGGAGGAGGAAGGTCATCGCATCCTCAAGCTGAATATCGGCAACCCGGCACCGTTTGGTTTCGAGGCGCCGGACGAAATACTTCAGGACGTGATCCGCAACCTGCCGACGGCTCAGGGCTACAGTGACTCCAAGGGCCTGTTCAGCGCCCGAAAGGCGGTCATGCAGTACTACCAGCAGAAGCAGGTAGAAGGTGTAGGCGTCGAAGACATCTACCTGGGCAACGGCGTTTCCGAGCTGATCGTGATGTCGATGCAGGCGCTGCTCAATAACGGCGACGAGGTGCTGGTTCCGGCACCTGACTATCCGTTGTGGACCGCAGCCGTTGCCCTGTCCGGTGGCAACCCGGTGCATTACCTGTGCGACGAGCAGGCCAACTGGTGGCCAGACCTGGAAGACATCAAGGCCAAAATCACCCCCAATACCAAGGCCATGGTGATCATCAACCCGAACAACCCGACCGGCGCGGTGTATTCGCGGGAGGTGTTGCTGGGCATGCTGGAACTGGCCCGCCAGCACAATCTGGTGGTGTTCTCCGACGAGATCTACGACAAGATTCTTTACGATGACGCCGTGCACATCTGCACCGCCTCACTGGCGCCGGACCTGCTGTGCCTGACCTTCAACGGCCTGTCCAAGTCGTACCGGGTCGCTGGCTTCCGTTCCGGCTGGATCGCCATTTCCGGGCCGAAACACAACGCGCAGAGCTATATCGAAGGCATCGACATTCTGGCCAACATGCGCCTGTGCGCCAACGTGCCGAGCCAGCATGCGATTCAGACGGCACTGGGCGGTTATCAGAGCATCAACGACCTGATCCTGCCGCCAGGGCGTCTGCTGGAGCAGCGCAACCGCACCTGGGAACTGCTCAATGCCATTCCCGGCGTCAGTTGCGTCAAGCCGATGGGCGCGCTGTATGCCTTTCCACGCATAGACCCGAAAGTCTGCCCGATCCTCAATGACGAGAAGTTCGTCCTGGACCTGCTGCTCTCGGAAAAATTGCTGGTGGTTCAGGGCACAGCGTTCAACTGGCCCTACCCTGACCACTTCCGCGTGGTGACACTGCCACGCGTTGACGAGCTGGAGCAGGCCATTGGCCGGATCGGTAACTTCCTGAAAAGTTATCGTCAGTAAACAGACTCCATCTGCCAGCCCTGCACCTGCCCCGACCCGTTCGGGGCATTTTATTTCAGCCCCGCATCCCCCCCTCTGCGCTGGCGCATCAGATGCCTTCAGGTGCCGGACGTCCTGGCTCAGGTCCTGTTCAGCTTGTCGGGATTACCCTTGATTACGTCAGCACGACACAGTTTGAAATAGTCCCTGTGTTGAATAGCGGCGGTCACCCCCTTATATACCCGGCATCGAGTTACATATTTACCTGAGGAGAACGTTTCGACCATGATGCGCATTTTGCTGTTTTTGGCCACTAACCTTGCGGTCGTGCTGATTGCCAGCATCACCCTGAGCCTCTTTGGCTTCAATGGGTTCATGGCGGCCAACGGGGTTGATCTGAACCTCAATCAGCTGCTGGTTTTCTGCGCTGTGTTCGGTTTCGCGGGCTCGCTGATTTCGCTGCTCATCTCCAAGTGGATGGCGAAAATGAGCACCGGCACTCAGATCATCACCCAGCCCCGTACTCGTCATGAGCAATGGCTGCTGCAGACCGTTGAACAACTGTCCCGTGACGCGGGCATCAAGATGCCGGAAGTCGGTATCTTCCCGGCCTATGAGGCCAACGCGTTCGCCACGGGCTGGAACAAGAACGATGCTTTGGTTGCGGTCAGCCAGGGCCTGCTGGAGCGCTTTTCGCCGGACGAGGTGAAAGCCGTACTGGCACACGAGATCGGCCACGTTGCCAACGGTGACATGGTCACGCTGGCGCTGGTGCAGGGCGTGGTGAACACCTTTGTGATGTTCTTTGCCCACATCATCGGCAATTTTGTCGACAAGGTGATCTTCAAGAGCGAGAACGGTCAAGGAATCGCCTACTACATCACGACCATTTTTGCCGAGCTGGTACTGGGTTTTCTGGCAAGTGCCATCGTCATGTGGTTTTCGCGCAAGCGTGAATTCCGCGCTGATGACGCCGGCGCCCGCCTGGCTGGCACGGATGCGATGATTGGCGCCCTGCAACGCCTGCGTTCCGAGCAGGGCGTACCGGTGAACATGCCTGACAGCCTGACGGCGTTTGGTATCAACTCCGGTCTCAAGAAGGGCCTCGCCGGCCTGTTCATGAGTCACCCGCCACTGGAACAACGCATCGAAGCGTTGCGCCGCCGCGGTTGAGGGTGTCAGCAGGCGCGGGCAAGTCTAAACCTGCGCCCGCGCTCTGCGCTGTGCATGGGCACAAGGGCGGATAGCAGACCTGCGCAGAGCCACCGCCCTTTCAAACCATCCGAAAACCCGATCAAAAACCGTCAGAACTTATATTAGATTTAGATCATGAGAATGACCCACTATGGGTCATTCTCATGATCTGGAGCTTTTGAATGTTCCCCAGCCTCTTCATTTCCCACGGCTCTCCCATGCTGGCACTGGAGCCTGGCGAAAGTGGTCCCGCGTTAACCCGATTGGCTGCCAGCCTGCCCAAGCCTCGCGCAATCGTGATGGTCTCGGCACATTGGGAAAGCCACGAGCTTATCGTCAACGGCAATCCCCAGCCGGAAACCTGGCATGACTTCGGCGGATTCCCGCCTGAGCTATTCGCTGTGCAATACCCCGCTCCAGGCTTGCCGGAACTGACCCGGACGGTAGTCGAACTGCTGGCTGCCAGCGACCTGCCTGCACGTATCGACAGCAGACGCCCTTTTGACCACGGCGTCTGGGTGCCGCTGTCGTTGATGTACCCGCAGGCCGACATCCCGGTGGTGCAGATTTCCCTGCCCAGTCACCAGGGGCCGGAGCTGCAAACGCGGGTTGGCCGGGCACTGGCTGGCTTGCGTGCGCAAGGTGTGTTGATTATCGGCTCCGGCAGCATTACTCATAATCTGCGCGATCTGGACTGGAACGCCGGGCCGGAAAGCGCTGAGCCGTGGGCGGCCGAGTTTCGCGACTGGATGATCGACAAGCTGCAGCACGACGATGAAGCCGTCTTGCACCGCTACCGCAGCCTCGCCCCGCATGCTGTGCGTGCACATCCGAGTGACGAGCATCTGCTACCCCTGTATTTCGCGCGCGGCGCGGGTGGCGCGTTCAGCATTGCTTATCAGGGGTTCACCATGGGCGCACTGGGGATGGACATCTATCGGTTCGGTTAAAGCGATAACGACAATTTCCTGAATCCAGAGCAAAAAAATCCCCGAACCAGTCGGGGATTTTTTATTGGCTGATCAGCTCAGGAGCAGATCAGTCTTCGCGATAGCGACGCAGCTTGAGCTGCTTGCCAGCAACGCGGGTGTCCTTGAGCTTGGTCAACAGACGCTCAAGACCATCTTCCGGCAGTTCGACCAGGCTGAAGCTGTCACGGACCTGGATACGGCCGATCGCTTCGCGGGCAAGGCCGCCTTCGTTGAGGATGGCACCCAGCAGGTTCTTGGCAGCGATACCGTCACGCGCACCCAGCGCGGTACGGCAACGAGCACGGCCTTCGGCCAATGGAACCGGCGCACGACGCTCACGCTCAGGACGATCACCACGGTCGCTGCTACCGCTGCGCTCTGGACGATCACCGCGAGGCGCGTTGTTCGGAACCAGTGGACGCTCGCGCTCGATGGCTGCCAGGGTCAGAGCCTGACCGTTGGTAGCCTTGCGCAGCAATGCAGCAGCAAGGGCACGAGGGCTGCAACCGATATCGGCAGTCAGACGATCCAGCAGATCACCGTGAGTCGACTCGGCATCAGCTACCAGCGGCGACAGGCTGTTGGTCAGTTTCTTGATGCGCGCATCCAGGACGGCCTGGGCATCCGGCAGGCGGACTTCCGCAACCTTCTGACCGGTAACACGCTCGATCACTTGCAGCATGCGGCGCTCGCGAGGAGTGACCAGCAGCAGTGCACGACCTTCGCGACCTGCACGGCCAGTACGGCCGATACGGTGAACGTAGGACTCTGGATCGTAAGGCATGTCCACGTTGAACACGTGGGTGATACGCGGAACGTCGAGACCACGGGCAGCAACGTCGGTCGCTACAACGATGTCCAGACGGCCATCCTTGAGGGATTCGATAACGCGCTCGCGCTGGTTCTGGGCGATGTCGCCGTTCAGTGCAGCAGCCTTGTAGCCTTTGGCTTCAAGAGCGCTTGCCAGATCAAGGGTCGCCTGCTTGGTGCGGACGAACATGATCAGGGCATCGAAGTCTTCGACTTCCAGCAGGCTCAATACAGCCGAGGTCTTCTGGTCAGCGTGAACCAGCAGGTGAGCCTGCTCGATCGCGGTAACGGTCTGAGTCTTGGTCTGGATCTTGACGTGCTTCGGATCGCGCAAGTGGCGCTCGGCGATGGCACGGATCGACTGCGGCAAAGTAGCCGAGAACAATACGGTCTGCTTGGTTTCCGGCATGGCCTTGAAGATGACTTCCAGGTCGTCCATGAAACCCAGTTTGAGCATTTCGTCCGCTTCGTCGAGAACCAGATGGTTCACGGTCGCCAGGACTTTCTCGTCACGACGCAGGTGGTCGCAGAGACGGCCTGGAGTGGCGACAACGATCTGTGCGCCATTGCGGATCGCCTTGAGCTGAGGGCCCATAGGCGCGCCGCCGTAGACCGCTACAACGGTCACGCCCGGCATTTGTTTAGCGTAGGTCTCGAACGCGGTGGCCACCTGAAGTGCCAGTTCGCGGGTCGGGGCCAGGATCAGTGCTTGCGGCTCGCGCTTGCTCGGGTCGATACGATGCAGGATAGGCAGTGCGAACGCGGCGGTTTTACCTGTACCGGTTTGCGCCTGGCCGATCATGTCGTGGCCGGCCATGATGATCGGGATCGACTGCTGCTGAATGGCCGAAGGCTCTTCGTAGCCAGTGGCGATAACGGCTGCGAGGATATTTGGATGAAGTTCAAAAGCGGCGAAGCCGCCGATTTCCTGGGTCATGGGTCTGCCTCTAGTGCATCCGCAAAGACCCATGCTCCAAAGCTGCGCGTGCCGTGTACGACCCTAAAGTCACCCTGGCTGCTTTGTCGGCGGGGATTTGCGAAAACGTTTGATGAATGGATCGCCTAGGATAGTCCGCAGAGCGAACAAGCAGCCGAAGCTGGCTTCGGGAAATTGCAATACCTTGACGAGGGTCCTGTTAAAGACCGGCGCGCACTATACCGGAATTACGCATGAAAGTGAGTCTTTTTTTTACGAGACATTGCCCTCGGCGTAAGCAATAACAGGCCTTCAAAGCGTCGCCTCACTGATTGCGCAAGGCGCAGCCCCGCGTTTGCGGGGCCTGTCGCTTAAACGTTTAATCTGGCTTGGCGGATAACCGGTATTGCGGCCTACGTGGTGTGGCGAATTGTCTCACCCCGAATTCGGAAGGCGCTTGCCGCGATCTGTCCACTCAGGTTGCAGATCGGACCGCCTTGATCAACGCATCGAGCGAATAACCCAAATGAGGGGCCAGCGCCTCGGCACGCTGACTCAACGCCTCGATATCAAGCGTCTGATCCAGATCGGCAGGCACGATCAGAATGACATTGCCCTCTTTTACCGGCAGCTCCCAGTAATGGCGGTGATACAGACCACGCAACAGCGCTGCGCCCAGCGGCTTGCCGTCGTCGGTTGCCCACTGATTGATAATCAGCCAGCCACCGGGATTGAGGCGCTGCTGGCAGCTCTGCAGAAAATTCCAGGCCAGATGCCCGACTCCAGGCCCGACATCCGTGTACAGGTCGACGAAGATCAGGTCGGCCGGCTCGGCGCTGTCCAGCAGATCAAGCGCATCACCGATGCGAATATACAGACGCGGATCGTCATCGAGCCCCATGAACTCCATGGCCAGACGCGGCACGTCCGGGCGCAGCTCGATGACTTCCACGTCTTCCAGCGGCAGAAACTTCATGCACGCCTGCGTCAGCGTTCCGGCACCCAACCCCAGAAACAGCGCGCTTTCCGGGGCGTCATGGCACAACGCACCAATCAGCATGGCGCGGGTGTAGTCGTATTCCAGCCAGCTCGGGTCCGCCACAAACGTACAACTTTGCTCAATGGCATCGCCAAATTCGAGGAAGCGGTAATCCTCCACTTCCAGCACGCGGATCATGCCGAAGGCGTCATGCACCTCAGCCAGTATTCGCTCTACGCGCTCACGCTCTTCCGTCATTACCGTTCCTGGTCTGGTTGCGCCGGGCGCAAAACGCGAATTGTCCGGCAAGCGCGCGGCTTTGTCACATCTTGCAGGCCGCAACGCCATCCCGATGCTGTGCGCCGCACTGTCAGGCCCCCGACGAACTGCTAACATACCGGTCCGATTGCACAACCCTAGAGCCAATAATGAGCCAACCCTGGAGCCCCGACAGCTGGCGGGCAATGCCGATTCAGCAGCAACCTCAATACCCTGATGCGGCGCACCTGCTCAAGGTCGAACAGACACTTGCCAGTTACCCGCCGCTGGTGTTCGCTGGCGAAGCCCGCGAGTTGCGCCGTCAGTTTGCCGAGGTCACCGAGGGGCGTGCTTTCCTGCTGCAAGGCGGCGACTGCGCAGAAAGCTTCATGGAGTTTTCAGCCGCGAAGATTCGCGACACCTTCAAGGTGCTGTTGCAGATGGCAATCGTGATGACCTTTGCTGCCGGCTGTCCGGTGGTCAAGGTCGGACGCATGGCCGGGCAATTCGCCAAGCCGCGCTCGGCCAATGACGAAACCATCGACGGCGTGACGCTCCCGGCGTATCGCGGTGACATCGTCAATGGTATCGGTTTCGACGAGAAAAGCCGTGTGCCAGATCCTGAACGTCTGGTTCAGGCCTACAACCAGTCCACCGCGACCCTGAACCTGCTGCGCGCCTTTGCTCAGGGCGGGTTCGCCGATCTGCATCAAGTGCACAAGTGGAATCTGGACTTCATCGCCAACTCGGCGCTGGCCGAAAAATACAGCCAGCTGGCCGGGCGCATCGACGAAACACTGGCGTTCATGCGCGCTTGCGGCATGGACAGCTCGCCACAGTTGCGCGAGACCAGTTTCTTCACCGCCCATGAGGCGTTGCTGCTCAATTATGAAGAAGCCTTTGTGCGGCGCGACAGCCTGACCAACGATTATTACGATTGCTCGGCGCACATGCTATGGATTGGCGACCGCACCCGTCAGTTGGACGGCGCGCACGTTGAGTTCCTGCGTGGGGTGAACAACCCGATCGGCGTGAAGGTTGGCCCGAGCATGAACACCGACGATCTGATTCGTCTGATCGACATTCTCAACCCGGATAACGATCCGGGGCGCTTGAACCTGATTGCGCGCATGGGTGCCAACAAGGTCGCCGACCATCTTCCGCAGTTGATCCGCGCCGTCGAGCGCGAAGGCCGCAAGGTGCTGTGGAGTTCCGACCCGATGCATGGCAATACCATCAAGGCCAGCAGCGGCTACAAGACCCGTGACTTTGCGCAGATCCTTGGCGAAGTGAAGCAGTTCTTTCAGGTGCATCAGTCTGAAGGCACCTACGCCGGTGGAATCCATATCGAAATGACCGGCCAGAACGTCACTGAATGCATCGGCGGCGCCCGTCCGATCACCGAAGACGGCCTTGGGGATCGCTACCACACCCATTGCGACCCACGCATGAATGCCGATCAGTCTCTGGAACTGGCGTTTCTGATCGCCGAGACCCTGAAACAGGTCAGGCGTTAAGTAACGCACCGAGGTCAAATGCCCGCTCAACGCTTGAGCGGGTCGTCCCAGAAAGGACGCTCGACCTCCTGCTGAATATCGGCACGACTCAAACCCAGATCCTTCAGCGTTCCATCACTCATCTGCGCCAGACAGTGGCGTTGGCGATGCAGTTCCAGCCAGCGACGCAGGTGGTGCTTCAGCGCTATCAACGCCTTGCCAAACGGCGAATGTCCGGCGGATGTTACGGCGAGTACACACTCTTCTTGACCTTTCATCATCTAGCCCTCCCTGTGGATGACTAAAGTCTCGCGCAGGGCGTAGGATCAATCCAACGAATGTTTCTTATGCAGTCCATCTGGGAGATTGATGTATTGGCCCACTATCCGAGCATTGATACCGAACTGCTGCGTACCTTTGTAGCCATCGCCGATCACGGCGGATTCACCCGCGCAGGCGAAGCCGTCAATCGCACGCAGTCAGCGGTCAGCATGCAGATGAAGCGGCTGGAAGAGGATGTCGTGCAGCGCCAGTTGTTCCAGCGTGACGGCCGCACCCTTAACCTGACGGCCGAAGGTCAGGTGCTGCTCGGTTACGCGCGACGCATCCTCAAGCTGCACAGCGAAGTGTTCAACACGCTGCGCGAACCGCACATGGTCGGCGTGGTGAAAATCGGCTCTCCCGACGATTACGTCATGCGCTTTCTGCCCGGCATTCTGTCGCAGTTTGCGCAGGCTTATCCGCTGGTTCAGGTGGAGGTGCATTGCGAGCCTTCAGACCTGCTGCTGCAACGTCATGATCTGGACCTGACCATCGTGACGCGCAAGCCCGGCACCGAGATCGGCACGTTGCTGCGTCAGGAGCGCATGGTCTGGATCGAAGCCATGGGCTTTGCCCCCCACGAGCAGGCACCCATCCCGCTGGCGATGTTCAACACGCACTGCTTCTGTCGCGACTGGGCCTGCAATGCACTCGACACCGCAGGCCGCGAATATCGTATCGCCTACACCAGTTCCAGCATGGCAGCGATCACGGCCGTGGTCAGCGCCGGGCTGGCAGTGACCGCACAACTGCAAAGCCTGGTGACACCTGACCTGCGCATTCTTGGCGAGGCAGAGCAACTGCCACAACTGCCGACCGCCAGCATCGTGCTGCTGCGCAATCCGAAAACGCCCTCGCCCATCACCGAATGCATGGCCGAGTACATCATCGATGGGTTCAGACTTTAAGCGCGAGAATCACCGCACACAGCACCAGAAATACGCAGAACATCAGGCGCAACGTCCGCTCCGGCAGCGAATGCGCCAGCTTGACGCCCCAACTGATGCTGGCCAGACCGCCGATCGCCAACGGGATGCCCATCGACCAGTTGACGTGATCGTGCAGCGCATAGGTCACCAGCGTGATCCCGGTACTCGGAGCGGCCAGGGACAGCGCCAGCCCTTGCGCCACAACCTGCGTCGCACCGAACACGCTGGTCAGAATTGGCGTCGCAACTACCCCGCCGCCCACACCGAACAAGCCGCCGGTCACGCCGGAACCGACACCCAGCAGCCACAGCCACTTTTCATGACGCAACCCGGTGCTTGCCTGCTCTTTATGCCAGTACATCTGCGCGACGTTAAATACCGTCAGGACCACCAGAAAGCCGATAAAGCCCAGGCGCATGCCTTGAGGATCAACCCTTACGGCCAGCAGTGACGTGAGCCAGGCAAGAAAGAAACTGGGGATGATCAGCATCAGCGCGTTGCGCAGCAAAATCCGGTTACGCTGATTGTAGCGCCACAAGGCGAGCAACACATTCGGCAACACCATCAACAACGCGGTGCCTTGGGCCAACTGCTGATCCAGCCCAAACAGCACACCCAGAGCCGGAATCGCCACCAGCCCGCCGCCAATCCCGAACAACCCGCCGAGGGTGCCCATTGCGGCGCCGAGCAACACAAACATTACAATTTCAATCACACTGCGTCCCCAACCATCCAATGGCCAAATGCTACGCAGACCTGCCCGCGATCAACACCCGGTAATGCCTGTTTTTTCGTAAGTCGCACATGATGACATTGCTGCCAGCCTGCACGTGCGCAAATTATACGGCGCGTTAAACACCGCAACACTGAGTTAAACTCATTTCACCGAGTACGAGGATCAGACATGAGTGCAGACAAGAGCCCGCCCCACCTTGAGTCCGCCGATTGCGACTCGCTGCTGCTGGATAACCAATTGTGTTTCGCCCTCTACTCTACGTCGCTGATGATGACCAAGGTCTACAAGCCCTTGTTGCAGGCGCTTGGCCTGACCTATCCGCAGTATCTGGCGATGATGGTGTTATGGGAAAAAGACGGACTGACGGTAGGTGAGGTCAGCACCCGCCTTCTGACCGATCCCGGTTCGCTGACGCCCTTGCTTAAACGCCTGGAAGGCGAAGGCTTCATCAGCCGTACGCGAAGCAAGGAAGACGAGCGCGTGGTGTTGCTGCATCTGACCGAACAAGGCAGAGCATTGCAGCACAGGGCGCTGAGCGTTCCCGGCTGCATTCTCTCGAACAGCGGCCTGAACATGGAAAAGCTTCAAGCGCTGCAAGCCCAGTTGCTGGACTTGCGCGACCATCTGCATCAAAGCCTTTGACGGCAGGTCAGCAGGCGGCCTGACTGTCGCCTGCGATAAGGCAATCTCCAGCAAGCCAGCTATCGTTACCTTTCAATACGCCCTGACAGGGCCGCTGTAGCCGCGCCATCACGCTCCAAACCAAGACCCTATCGCTCTTTTCGAAATTTAGCTTGCGCGCAAACTATTGAACAGCTATCTTTTATCCAATATTAATTAGCGCGCAAGTATATTGCGTAAAAATCACTGTCAAAATGAGGTTTCACCATGGATACGCTTTACACCGCAGTTGCAACCGCCACCGGCGGCCGTGATGGCCGTGCTGTTTCCGACGACAAGATTCTCGACGTCAAGCTGGCGACCCCGAAAGAACTCGGCGGTGCCGGCGGCGCAGCCACAAACCCCGAACAACTGTTCGCTGCGGGTTACTCGGCCTGCTTCATCGGCGCGCTTAAATTCGTCGCCGGTCAAAGCAAGCGCAGCATTCCTGCCGACGCCTCGATTACCGCTCATGTCGGTATCGGTCAGATCCCTGGCGGTTTCGGTCTGGACATCGACCTGCATGTCAGCCTGCCCGGCCTTGAGCAAGCCGACGCCCAACAACTGGTCGACGCAGCTCACGTAGTCTGCCCTTACTCCAACGCCACTCGCGGCAATGTTGATGTGCGCCTGCATGTGACTGTCTGATCCCGCTTGAAGCCAGAATGCGGCTGATCAGCACGAATTTCAGGCGTAAAAAAACCCGCAGCGATGCGGGTTTTTTACGTAACGGGGTTACAAAACCATGCTTACTTCGCACGGCCTTTGTAGGAACCGCCTTCACGGGTATCGATCTCGATCATGTCGCCGATTTCGATAAAGTCAGCAACGCTCAGCTCGGTGCCGTTTTTCAGTTTGGCAGGCTTCATGACCTTGCCCGACGTGTCGCCACGAGCGGAACCTTCGGTGTAGTCAACCTGACGCACGATGGTGGTTGGCAGCTCTACCGAAACCAGACGGTCTTCGAAGAACACCGCTTCACAGACGTCGGTCATGCCTTCTTCGACGAATGGAAGAACGCTTTCGATGTCTTCAGCGTTCAGCTCGTACATGGTGTAGTCAGTGGTGTCCATGAACGTGTAAGTGTCACCGCTGATGAAAGACAGGGTGGCTTCCTTGCGATCGAGGATCACGTCGTCCAGCTTGTCGTCAGCGCTGTAAACGATCTCGGTCTTGTAACCGGTCAGCAGGTTTTTCAGCTTGGTCTTCATGATCGCGCTGTTACGACCGGATTTGGTGAACTCAGCTTTCTGAACCAGCCAAGGATCGTTTTCGAGACGGATCACAGTACCGGGTTTCAGCTCTTTACCAGTTTTCATTGCATATATCCGAATTTGGATGAATTAACCAAAGGCTCTGTACGAGAAATAGCCTGCGCGGGCACTTTTCGTACAGAGCCTTATATCAAGGCCGCGTATCATAGCGAATTTCCATAAAACTGTACCAGCGCCGTGGCGAGATCAGTCTGCAAGGCCTGTTGCAGACACCAGCGCTCGGCGTGCTTTTCGATTTCAGGCCAGTGATTCAGCATTGCCTGCCAGTGTTTGCCGAGGTCACCACCCGCATTCCAGCTTTGCCAGAACCGGTTCAAAGCCTGCCCGGCGATTGGCGAAAGTCCGTCCAGATAAAGCGTCAGAAATGCATCGAGCTTCGGCAGATGGGCATCGTCTTCCTGCTGGTAGATATGCCAGAGCATGGGACGCCCTGCCCACTGTGCGCGAACGAACGAGTCTTCGCCGCGCACGACATTGAAATCACAGCTCCACAGCAACGGGTCGTAATGCTCCTGGCGCATGAACGGTAGAACCTGAACCGTCAGCGCGCTTCGCACATGTATCGCTCCGGCTTTCAGCGCGTCCTCCAGCCCAAGCCAGCGCTGCAAATCGCCAAGAATGCGCCCTTCCGGCACCAGCAAATGAGTCGGCCGACTGTCGCTGGCCAGCGACTCCAGCCAACTGCCCAGCGTCGGGTTTTCGTAGGCAAATACCGAGATCAAACGTGCGTCGGCCAAGGGTTCTACACCCAGCCCCTGCAAAAAAACCTGCCGGGCGGCGCGGTCTTTCTGGAATACCTGCCGTCGCCCGATCAAATCCTTTTCGCGCAGAAGGCCTCCGGTGGTCTCCGGAAATCCGGGAAAAAAGAAGAATTTCTTCAGGCCATTGGATTGCGGCGATGGTAAACCGTGGCAGCCCGACACCCAGTCTTCGGCACTGAGGTAATCAAGGTTCAACCACAAGGGCTTGGGCGAGCGTTGCAGCATCGACTCGACATAAGGCGCCGGGAGGCGGCAGGCAAACGCTTCGATGACCACGTCCGGAACATCGCTACTCACCCATTGCGCAGGCCAGTGACAGACGGTAACGCCGGCATGCACCTGCTGCGCAGCCTGCGGATCGGCGTCCGGGTACAGCCGGACAAAGGCTGACAAATCGTCTATCCACAAGCGCACATTCAGACCGTGTTCGGCGACCAGCTGCCGTGCCAGACGCCAGGTCACGCCCACATCACCGTAGTTGTCGACTACGCTGCAAAAAATGTCCCAAGAGGCTTTCATCCTGCTCCCTGAGTCTGGATGGCAAAGCGCTGATTGTCGTTCAGAACCACCGCTCACCACCAGCCTCGCGCCCGGAAAACGTGCGGCACAGTTTTCATGCCCGGCCATCAGGCATGGCACAATCACATCTGCTGTCCCTGCCAGGAGCTCAACCATGTCATCCGTCACCCGCCGTCGCGACCTGTATGTGTCACTGAAGCTGATTGTCTGCATTGCACTGGGTATCTGGCTGGGTGCCATGGCGGTGTTCCTGACCGGCCTGTTGTATTACAAGAATTTGCCTCCTGCTCAAGCCAGGGTGCTGGAAAATGCAGCCGTCCAGCTCAACGCCCCGCCGGCACAAAAGACGGGGAATGCGGCCGAGCCCGAGACTGAAATGTTCCGTAAATACGAGCAAAGCCTGCGTGAAAGCGAGGCCAGACAGGCTCGTGAACAGGTGCAGGAGCAACAGTTGCGCACGTTCAGCCGTTCCAAATGCGATTTCTGGCTACAGCAGGACCGCACCGCGCCAAGTGAGAAGAGCCGTGCCAGCATCAATCAGTTCTGCGGATAATTCATGAACAAGCAAGATGTGCTGCAATTGATCATCGACAAGCTGAAAATCGATCTGGACATCGCGCAACGGGCCGCGCAAACCGCTTACGAGACAGCCACACACGAAGAAAACATTGCCGAGAACAAGTACGACACGCTGGGGCTGGAGGCTTCTTATCTGGCTGCGGGACAGGCGCGTCGGGTCGAGGAAATACGCCAGTCACTTGCGCTGTACCAGAACTGGTCACTCAAGCCGTTTGATGAATCGCGGGGTATTCAGACCGGTGATCTGGTCGTGGTAGAAGCTGAAAACGGGCAGACGCAATCTCTGTTCCTCGGCCCTGATGCTGCCGGACTGAAAGTATTCGCCGCCGACCGATTGATCACCGTCATTACAGCGCGCGCACCCCTGGGGCAGAGTCTGCTGGGCAAACTCGAAGATGATGCGGTGCAGATTGTCATCAATGGCAGCGGACAATCCTATGAGATCACTCAAACCTTGTGACACAGCCCGCAATTACAGGGTTGATCGCGCCAAGTTTTTATGGGTAAGGTGAGCCGTCGCTACAACCACTGCAACAGGGGCTACATCAAAGCAAGCAAGGACTTAAACCCAAGGAGATTTTTCATGACGAACGTCATCTCATTCCCTGACGCCCATGAACGTGATCGCCTGAAGTCCAGTCAAGATCCGGCGTTGAGGTACCTGAACAAAAAAGAGCGACAACTGATCGACCAGTTGCGGTCGACCAGCCATGCAGGACGGCAGTACGTTTACGATTATGCGAGCATCATGCACTTGTCCAGGCCCTTATATCCTGAGCCAGTGGACTGAAGGCGTACCGTAGAACCTGACCGTGAGCTGCACCGATGCGTCGGCGCAGCTCGCATAAGTCAGCGGATCAGCGAAAAGATCAGTGCCGAGATAGCAATCAGGCCCGCAGCAACCACAAAGTAGTTGGACCAAGCGCCTGCATACTTGCGCATCGCGGGCACTTTGTGGATCGCGTACATCGGCATCAGGAACAGCAACACCGAAATCACCGGCCCCCCCAGGTTCTCGATCATGCCCAGAATACTTGGGTCGAGTGTAGCTACCACCCAGCACACCACCAGCATGAACGCCGCCGTCATACGGTCCAGGGCTTTCGCGGCCGGACGACGTCCGGACTTCAGCACCAGCCCTTTCAAGCCCTCGCTGGCGCCGATGTAATGGCCGAGGAATGACTTGGAAATGGCCACGAACGCAATCAGCGGCGCGACGAAGGCGATGGTCGGGTTGTTGAAGTGGTTGGCCAGGTAGGACAGGATCGAGATGTTCTGCGCCTTGGCTTCAGCCAGATGCTCTGGCGACAGGGTCAGCACGCAGCTGAACACGAAGAACAGCACCATCACCACCATCAAGACATGGGCGCGGGCCAGAATCTGCGAACTACGCACTTCGGCATTCTCGCCGTACTGGCGCTTCTGATCCACCGCGAAGGCCGAGATGATCGGCGCATGGTTGAAAGAGAACACCATCACCGGAATGGCCAGCCACAAGGTCGACAAGAACGCCGAGGGCTCAGGCAGCGTAGTTGCGGTGCTCAGAATACCGCCTGTCCAGTGTGGAATCAGGAACACGGCCAGAAACAGCAGCGCGACGATAAACGGATACACCATCACGCTCATGGCCTTGACGATAAACCGCTCGCCGCAGCGAACCAGCGCCAGCAGGCCCATGATCAGCACGAAGGCCAGCGCGGCACGTGGCGGCGGCGTGATGTGCAACTGGTGCTCGAGAAAGCTGCCCACGGTGTTGGTGAGGGCCACGCTGTAGATCAGCAGGATCGGAAAGATCGCGAAAAAATACAGCAAGGTGATCATCGCTCCGGCGCTTTTGCCGAAATGCTGTTCGACCACCTCGGTGATATCGGCACCTTTGCTGCCGGACAGCACGAAACGGGTCAGGCCACGGTGCGCGTAGAACGTCATGGGAAACGCCAGCAGCGCCAGGGCCATCAACGGCCAGAAACCACCGATGCCTGCATTGATGGGCAAGAACAGAGTACCCGCGCCAATGGCGGTACCGAACAATCCGAGCATCCAAGTGGTGTCATTACGATTCCAAGAGGCGATGCTCTCGGGAGCTACGTCCAGACGTTCTACGACGTCATTAGCCTGTTCATTCATCCGGTCGACTCTCCGTGGCCGGTTTATCAGAAAGAGAAGCGCGTCAAAAACGCTGGCAGCTCGGCGCTCCCCTCGAAAACAGCGGGCGGAATTGTCCGGGATTGGCAACAGAAGTCAAAGGCTTGTAGGACAATAATTACCAGGCGCTGAGACCCTTCTGCTGCGCAAGCCTTTTGCAGCAAGGGCTGGCGCTCGATCAACTATTATCGAAAGCATGGCGTTTTTTAGCCGTGTCGGCTAATCGAGGCGTCATCAACTGCCTCACATTCAGGCACAGTTGCGCGTTACGCATAAAAAGGGATGCGCGATACCATGCCGCGCGCACGTCAGGCCTGCGAGCTTTCAGTTGCGCAAATGACCGTGCACGTAACCGAAAGCCCTTCCAAGAGCCGAAATAAATGCTGAGTATCAACGCAGGGCCCTTTGCCATGGCCGTGACCCACTTGCTGCTGCTGACGGCCCTCGTGTTGGCGACACAGGTGGAAGCCCGATGCATGCGACATGACAAAGCAAAAAAGACAGCAATATTCGGACTGTTCATTTTTGGCCTCATCACGGCCCGTGTCGCCTTTGTGATTGCCTACTTCGCTCAATACCGTGATTCGCCATGGCAGACGCTAGACATTCGTGATGGCGGCTTTCTGGTCTGGCCGGGGATCGGCGGCGCCGTACTGGTCGGTTTGATCATCGGTTGGCAGCGCCCCAGGCAACGTCGCGCACTGGCGTTCGGGCTTGGCACCGGGCTGCTTGTCTGGATGCTGGGCGGCCTGATCCTGGACCACTATCAACAAGGCGCATCGTTGCCCGAAACAAACCTGCTCAACATGAACGGCAAGCAGGTCAACATCGCTGATTACCAAGGCAAGCCAATCGTCATAAACCTCTGGGCGACCTGGTGCCCTCCATGCCGAAGGGAAATGCCGGTACTGCGAGATGTGCAGCTGGAGCGGCCGGACATTGTGTTTCTGTTCGTCAATCAGGATGAAAGTGCCGATACAGTCAGCCGCTATCTATCGCTGCAAGGCCTGGAGCTTCGCAACAGCCTGCTGGACATGGACGGCGAGTTTGCCCGGCAGGTCGGCTCTGTCGCGCTGCCCACTACATTATTTTATTCGCCACAAGGGCGCCTGACGGGCAGCCACCTCGGCGAGATGTCCAAAGCCAGTCTGACCCATTATCTGGACACTCAAAGCGGACTTGGTTCGCAGGATTCGGTACCAGGTAGCAATCAGGAGTGAAAGCCTGCTGCATCGATTCATCTATCCCTGTATAAATGCGCTGACACATTGGTCATCTCTGGAGACTCAGCGCATGCGTTACGCGCTCGATCATAAGGCCCAAACCCATCAACGCATCGTCAAGGAAGCGTCCATGCGCTTCCGCCGCGACGGCATTGGTGCTACCGGCTTACAACCTTTGATGAAAGCACTCGGCTTGACCCATGGTGGCTTTTACGCGCATTTCAAATCCAAGGATGATCTGGTCGAACAGGCATTGAGTCACGCCCTCGACGAGGTAAAAGGAATCACCAGCGAAGTTTTTGCCAGACCGGACTCGCTCAGTGAATTCATTGATCTCTATCTCTCTCTAGCCAGTCGCGACGCCCCCGATGGCGGATGTCCCCTGCCCAGCATGTGTCTGGAACTGGGGCAACGCGACCAACCCAGCGAGGTCACAGATGAAATCATCCTTCACTTGCTCGAACTGTTTGATAAAACGCTTTCCGGGACAGGTTCCGCATCGAAAAGCATGCCGATACTGTCTACCCTGGTAGGCGGCCTGGTACTATCACGCAGTGCTTTCGACGAGGAGTTGTCACAGCGTATCCTGGACACCACCAGGAACTATCTCAAACAGGAGATAAGGAAAACTGCAAACTAATACAACGGAAGATGCCCCAGGATAATGTTCCGCTCTATTATAAAAAACAGGCCGATCAATGATCGGCCTGTTTTTTTTCAGAGGTGACAACAATCAGTCAATTGCAAGCTTGTCGCGATTCCTCTCCAGAATGGCCTTGCCAATCCCTTTTACTTCGATTAACTCATCCACCGAAGTGAACTCGCCGTTACCTTCCCGGTAAGCAACAATCGCGTCAGCCTTGTTCTTGCCGATACCCGCCAACTCTTTCTGAAGGGTCTGTGCATCAGCCTTATTGAGGTTGACTCTGTCGCTGCGCTGCTCCTGAACAGCCGCAGCCTCGGTCGGAGGCTGAGACACCGGTGCGGCATTTACCGCGACGGAAGCACTGGTGAGCAGGGCAAATACCAGAGCGCTGAAGAGAGTGGTTCGCATAGTTAAAGCTCCATAGCAGTTCAAGGCAGCATTCCAAATGCTGTTCCCGAAACTTAGACCAATGCTTGCCGGTAGAGAAGACGCGGAGCGTTGCGACGTATGTCCATATCAATCAGCGTGTTTCTGTGCTGGACGAACGCTCAGGTTTTTCAATAAGAATCACTTTCGCCGCTGCGTTCCTGATACATCCAGTCAACAATTTCGCCTTCCGGCGTATAACCATTTACCGTTTCGCGCAATAACTGACGGACGCTGTTGTAATCATCCTGTTCAACGGCAACCAGCAATTTGGTCAGTCGACCTTTCAACACATCCCAAGGCAGGAAGTCTTCACTCGCGCTCATGATCATCGGATGTTCAGTGGCCACGACATTGTCGCCAATCAACAGCTCTTCATAGAGCTTTTCACCGGGGCGCAAACCGGTGAACTCAATCGAGATGTCACCCTGTGGATTTTTTTCCGAACGAATCGCCAGACCTGAAAGATGAATCATCTTTTCAGCCAGCTCGACAATCTTGACCGGCTCGCCCATGTCCAGCACGAACACATCCCCGCCATGCCCCATCGAGCCTGCCTGAATGACCAACTGAGCCGCTTCGGGAATGGTCATGAAGTAACGGGTGATCTTCGGATGAGTCACCGTCAGCGGCCCGCCAGACTGGATCTGCCTGTGGAACAGCGGGATGACTGACCCCGATGAACCCAGCACGTTGCCGAAACGGACCATGGTAAAGCGGGTCTTGTTGACCTGATGCACGTTAGCCTTGTCACCAAAGATAACCGGAGCCGTTTCACGGCTCAGCGCCTGCAATATCAGTTCGGCCAGACGCTTGGTGCTGCCCATGACATTGGTAGGCCTGACGGCCTTGTCGGTGGAGATCAGAACGAAATTGGAAACACCGGCCTGCAACGCCGCCTGAGCGGCATTGAGGGTGCCTACCACGTTATTGATGACACCTTCGGCGATATTGTGCTCAACCATCGGTACGTGCTTGTAGGCCGCAGCATGGTAGACCGTGTCGACCTTCCAGGTTTTCATGATCGACAGCAGCTTGGGATGATTACGCACCGAACCGAGGATGGGCAGTAACTTTACCGAAAGCGACTCACGCGCAGTACGCTGTTCGAGTTCGGACAGAATGCTGTACAGGTTGAACTCACTGTGATCCAGCAACAACAACTGCGTGGGTTGCAGTAACAGAATCTGACGGCACAATTCGGCACCGATTGAACCTCCGGCACCGGTCACCAGTACAGTCTTGCCCTTGATGCAGTGTTCGAGCAGATTTTCACGCGCGGGAACGGAGTCACGCCCCAACAGGTCGGCGATATCGACCTCTTGCAGGTCATCGACCTTGACCCGTCCGGCAGCCAGATCCATGAAGCCCGGGACGCTTCGCACTTTAATCGGAAAGCCTTCCAGAAAGCCCAGTATCTCGCGCCGACGGCCTCGCGAAGAAGAAGGAATCGCCAGGAGGATTTCCTGAGCCCCCGTGGTGTCGATCATCCGCTGAATATTGCGCGGTTTGTAGACCTGGAGGCCGGAAATCACCCGATTGGAGATGGACTCATCGTCATCAATGAACGCCACCGGATGCATCAACCGCCCCATACGCAATGCTGCGACCAACTGGTTGCCCGCAGCCCCGGCGCCGTAGATCGCAACCTTCTGCAAGCCATTGTCGCTTTTGGCGAAGGGCACATGCTGGGCAGCGGCGAACCAGTCACCCAGAAAGTACTGCCTCATTGCCAGGCGCAGGCCGCCAATCATCACCATGCTCAACCACCAGTAGTTGAAGATGACCGAACGCGGGACCAGTTGCTGGTGGTTACTGTAGACGTAGACCATGCACCCCAGAATCAACGAGGACATGGTCACGGCCTTGATGATCGCAATCAGGGCATCGTTGCCGAAGTAGCGCATGACTGCACGGTACATGCCGAAGCGTATGAACAAAGGTATGGCGGCGAGCGGCGCACTGATGAAAAGCCAGGTGTGCTTTTCCAGCGGGTTTATCAGTTCATCGATACCCAGACGTACGACAAACGCCATCCAGAGGGCGAGCCAGACAAGAACCACATCAGTAGCCACCTGAAGAATGCGCTTCTTGCGACGGGGTAGAGCCAGCAACCTGGCCCGCAACCTGCTCATCAATTGTTTAATGCTCCCGCTATGCACCGACTGAACATCACGTGAAACCGGTGACTGTGAAACCGCCACGTTCCTGAGACAACCAGAAAATCGCTTCGTTACATCCTTTCCGCCCCGCCGGCCCTGAACCTCAGTGCCAGCAAAACAAGGGGGACATAGGCAATTGCCGTCCATGTCAGCCCGTCTCCTCCCTTCAACGCTACCCACATCGCCACGGGCAGCAACCAGACCAGATTGATCAGGCCAACAGCCAATGTGACGGGCAAATGCCTGCCGTAACGCCGTGAAGCAAACTGGTAGGCGTGACTTCGATGAGCCTCATAAATCTTTTCGCCACGCATCAGACGACGAAAAAGCGTCACAGTAGCATCGACGATGAAAACGCCCAGCAGAATCAACCATGACCAGAATAACTGAGATGAGGCCCAGGAAGCCTGAACCGAAAGCACACCGAGAACCAGCCCGAGAAATCCGCTACCGGCATCACCCATGAATATTCGTGCTGGCGGAAAATTCCAGTAAAGAAAACCGGCAACGGCCGCAGCCAGAAGCAGAGGGCTCCACACCAGTCCAGCGAAGCCTGCCATGACATAGATCAGGCTCATACCTGCGCATACGGTGACAGCCTCGACACTGGCGATCCCGTCGATGCCGTCCATGAAGTTGTAAAGATTCAGCATCCATACCAGGTAGAAAGCCGCTAGGACCTGCCCGACCACGCCGGGCACAAAGGTCCATCCCATGACAGTCAAGGGTGCAAGCCCACCTATCCAGGCCAGCGCCCATCCGGCAGCAACGAAATGCCCCAGCAACCGCCAGCGTGCGGCGATATGGCCATGATCGTCCATGAAACCGATCAGTGCGACCAGGCCGGCTGAGCCGAAGATGGCGACCAGCGCCGATGTCGACAAAAGACCTACCCATGCCAGCATCGATAGCGCCAGTAAAAAGGCAACGACAATCGAGACGCCACCACCTCGCGGAGTGGGTATGGAATGCGAACTGCGCGCATTGGGCATGTCGATCAGACTTCTGGCCAAGGCATATTTGCGCAATGACGACGTTAAAATCAGAGACAGCAGCGCAATAGCGATTACTGACAGCCACTCAATCATGCTTATCATGTCCCGGCTTTTTATACTTTAAAAAATATCGAGCAGTATCCTGCATAGCGTCCTCAATACTCACCGGCGGACGCCAGTCCAGCATCGTACAGGTTTTACTGATATCAACCTGCAAAGAGCTGCACAAGCGCTGCGAAAATGCTCTTTTCCCCAGCAGTGCCGCTGCGCCGTTCAACACGGCCGCAGGCACGGGCAATAATCTGGCAGGCTTGCCAAGCGCATTACCGATCGCTCGCAATAACCGTGTCGTTGAAACATCGTCCCCGTCGCTGACCAGGAATGTCTGATTCGCCGCCGCAGGATGATGGATGCAGACCAGTATCAAATCAGCGAGATTGTCTACTGCCACCAGACTTCGTCGATTGTGGATCGCACCAAGCGGTAGCGGTATGCCTCGGTCCAGCCAGCGCATCATGTTCATGAAATTGGCTTTCACACCCGGCCCGTAAACCAGAACGGGACGAATGATCACCACTTCCATGCCGGTGCGGGCAGCCAACTCACGCAGCCCTTCTTCGGCTTTCTGCTTGGAGACGCCATAAGCATCCAGCGGCTTGCAGGGGTCATCGGCCCTGAAAGGCTCACCCGGCAGCGTGAACTCGCCATTCGCCTTGATGGAGCTGAGAAATATGAAACGTCTTACCCCTGCTGCTGCAGCCTGCTCAGCCAGGTTCAGGGTCGCAGTGACATTGGCACGAAAGTATTCCTGATCCGGCTCCGCAGACTGATCGTTCAAGACATGAACACGGGCCGCACAATGAACAACCACATCGGCACCCGTTACAAAACTTTCCCATCGGTTATCAGGTGCAAGTGACTCCACATTTACAACGTCGACGCGATCTGCAGAAAAATGATGTTCGCCCCTGACAGCGACCCGAACAGCATGCCGTGTCTTGTCGAGCAACCGGCGAACTACTGCCCCCCCCACAAAACCCGTTGCACCTGTTATCGCAACCAATGCAACTTCATCATTCATTCAGGCGTGCCTTCAAATGGACCAAATATTCCTTATACGACGTTTTTTGACAACTAAAATATTTTTCAATTCATTGGATAACTTCCTAGAACACACAGGACCTTCCTGAGTTCGCAACCCTGTTATATACGCCACAGGTAAACAGGTATTCAAATGTGGCCGCCAAAGTGGCTCATGACAATGAGCCACATAACGGCATCACCTATCAAGGAATGATCAGGTCAACGACGCGTCTTTCGAAGGTATATTTGCGTGCCAGAACACTTCCCAGCGCCTTTTTCGCGGCGGCCTCGCCGTGCACCAGCCGGATCTCCCCCGGCCACTCGCTCATGCCAGTCACGAACTCGACCAGACCAGCCTGATCGGCATGGGCGGAATAGCCCTTGGCCGTATGCACACCGGCACGAATGTCGTAACGCTCGCGATCAAGCTCGACATAGCCACCGGATGGACCGTGAGCCTGAATGGCAGCGCCAGGTGTTCCCTTGCCCTGATAGCCGACAAAAACCACGTTATGCCGGCTGTCGCCCACCATGGCTTTCAGGTAATTGACGATCCTGCCTCCGGCACACATTCCATTACCGGCAATCACGATGGCAGGACGCGCGGTGCTGGCGAGGTAATTGACGGTACGCACATGCTCTTCATGGGTATCGACAGTGACCAGTTGAGCAAAGCCCAGAGGTGCCCTACCCTCATCGAGGCGTTCGCGGGCATCTTCGTCCCAGTAGTCTTCGAACGACTGATAAACCTCTGTGAAGCGCTTGGCCAGAGGCGAATCAAGGATGATCGGCAACCGCGACCAGCCCGCAGGGCCACTGTTACCGCAGTTCTCGGCGGAAGTGGCCAACAGCGCCTTGCGGCGAAGGATATCTTCGAGTTCGTAGAGCAGCTCCTGAGTGCGCCCGATGCTGAACGCCGGTATCAGAACGGTGCCCTGATCTTCCAGCGCCTTGTCGATGATTCGCTCAAGCCCCTGCTGACGAATGCTGCGGTCATCGTGGAGACGGTCACCGTAAGTGCTTTCCAGAATCATGATATCCGCGCGCTCTGGCGGCTTTGGCGTGGGCAGGAATGGCGTATGAGCTGCGCCCAGATCACCGGAAAAAACCACGCGCCTGGAACGTTCTTCCAGCGGATAGTGCAGGTCGCATTCCACGTAAGCCGACCCCAGAATATGACCCGCGCGCTGCAGACGAACCTTGCAGTGCAGCGCTTCGTTATCGACCAGACTGAACCAGTTGTCGAATGGCAAGGCAATGATGCGCTTGCTGATTTCCTTCAATAATTGCTCGGCCAGCAGCGGGTCATGCGCCAACTGGATTTTAAGGATGTCTTCCATAACCAGCGGCAGCAGATGGGCACTGGGCTCACTGCACAATATGGGCCCCTTGTAGCCCGCAGCCAGAAGCTCGGGAATACGCCCGACATGGTCATTGTGTACATGACTGATCAGCAGCGCGCTGATCGACTCGGGGGCGAATTCGAATGAGCCGGCCTCTGCCCGCCCGGCTCGCTCCTGTACCGAACCGCAATCGATCAGCAGGTTGCTGAACGCATCCATGCATAGTTGATGACAAGAGCCCGTTACGGTGTCGATAGCGCCGTGATGAATGATATCCGGATAGTACATGCAGTTCCCTTATTTCGCCGATCTGGAGTTGTCGTCTGGCACTTCCCGGCATCAGGTCTGGAGCGCAAGTTTCGACGCATTCCAGGCTCGAAAGTCTTGTTTTCAGGATCTGACCCATGGCTGTTAAAACCAGAACAATCAACAGTGCGAAAAGAATATAACCGCAGTGCTCTTTAAAATGGCGACGCTAGTTTAAAAAGCGAACATTCCTACACAAAAAGGTAACTAATATTCAACTAAGTAGAGAATAACCTACGAAAGTTTGAAGATTTTTTTGATAAAGGCTGGAGACAGGCCTTCGCACAAACCAGCTAGCAGCGCAGGTTGCGACAGCGGCAAAGAGAAAAAAAGGGTACACGGTATTATTTCGCCGGATCTGCACCCGACGAAGCCTTGCCGGTGCTACTCAGATAGAGCGAGCGGAGGACGTGCGTTTTTTACGAAAGCTGGCTATCCAGGCGAGCAGCGGGCCGATGAGCATACCCAGAAGCAATGCAAGGACGACGGGCAGCGCCAACGGAAGGTCGGGCGCAGACCAGCCAAAGAAGTTCATGGCAACGGCCTGTCGATTTTCAAGCACGAATACTACGGTTGCCAACGCAACCAGCAACACGGCGACAGAAAAAATGACTCTTTTGAAGATACGCATCTGGTGATCCTGTGATTGACGGCCTTAAAAGCCCTCTTCTTCGTCCTCGTTGACCCTGTCTCGCAGCTCCTTGCCCGGCTTGAAATGCGGGACAAACTTGCCATCGAGGCTGACCGACTGGCCGGTCTTCGGGTTACGCCCTACTCGCGGTGCGCGGTAATGCAGGGAAAAGCTGCCAAACCCCCGAATTTCTATCCGGTCACCGGTTGCCAGGCACTGAGACATTTGTTCAAGCATGGTCTTGATGGCCAGCTCGACATCCTTGGATGAGAGCAGCCCTTGATGGGTGACAATTCGTTCGATCAACTCCGACTTCGTCATATTTTTCCCTTCTTTTTCAAGCAGCTAGATCAGCGCTCCGAAGGTTTTAGCATGACCGGAAGAATTTGAACAGCCCATGTATTGACTTATGTTTAGCATTGTCAACCGCGCATAAACATATTGCAGGCGCGTTACACACCAAAGGGCTGGGAAGCAGGCATGACAGGGCTGAACAGCAGGCATGAAAAAGGGCGACCGAAGTCGCCCTTTTTTTGGTCAAGCAGAACTTAGTTCTGTTTTTCCATTTGCGCGCGCAGCAGGTCACCAATAGTGGTTGGACCAGTGCTTTCAGCAACTTCAGGCTTGCTACGCAGGCTCTGGATTGCTTCTTTCTCGTCTTCAACGTCTTTCGACTTGATGGACAAGCTGATTACGCGGCTCTTGCGGTCAACGCTGATGATCTTGGCTTCGATCTCTTCGCCTTCCTTCAGAACGTTACGCGCGTCTTCAACGCGGTCACGGCTGATTTCAGAAGCCTTGAGGGTCGCTTCGATGTCGTCGGCCAGGGTGATGATGGCGCCTTTGGCGTCAACTTCTTTAACGATACCGCGAACGATAGCGCCCTTGTCATTGACAGTGACGTACTCGGAGAACGGATCGCTTTCCAGCTGCTTGATACCCAGCGAGATGCGCTCACGCTCAGGATCAACCGACAGGATCACAGTGTCGAGCTCGTCGCCCTTCTTGAAGCGACGTACGGCTTCTTCGCCCACTTCGTTCCAGGAGATGTCGGACAGGTGAACCAGACCGTCGATGCCGCCGTCCAGACCAATGAAGATACCGAAATCGGTGATCGACTTGATGGTGCCGGAGATTTTATCGCCCTTGTTGAACTGGCCAGAGAAATCTTCCCATGGGTTGGATTTGCACTGCTTGATGCCGAGGGAGATACGACGACGCTCTTCGTCGATGTCCAGAACCATGACTTCCACTTCGTCGCCAACCTGAACGACTTTCGACGGGTGGATGTTCTTGTTGGTCCAGTCCATTTCGGAAACGTGTACCAGGCCTTCCACGCCTTCTTCCAGCTCTGCGAAGCAGCCGTAGTCGGTCAGGTTGGTAACACGCGCGGTAACGCGGGTGCTTTCCGGGTAACGAGCCTTGATAGCAACCCATGGGTCTTCACCCAGTTGCTTCAGACCCAGGGAAACACGATTGCGCTCGCGATCGTACTTCAGAACCTTTACATCGATCTCATCGCCAACGTTGACGATTTCCGATGGATGCTTGATACGCTTCCAGGCCATGTCGGTGATGTGCAGCAGGCCATCGACGCCACCCAGATCGACGAATGCGCCGTAATCGGTGAGGTTCTTGACGATACCTTTGACTTGCTGACCTTCCTGCAGGGACTCGAGCAGAGCTTCGCGCTCGGCACTGTTCTCGGCTTCCAGGACACTGCGACGGGAAACGACAACGTTGTTGCGCTTCTGGTCCAGCTTGATGACCTTGAACTCGAGCTCTTTGCCTTCCAGGTGAGTCGTGTCACGCACAGGGCGGACGTCAACCAGAGAACCAGGCAGGAACGCACGGATGCCGTTAACGTCGACAGTGAAGCCGCCTTTAACCTTACCGTTGATAACGCCCTTGACCACTTCTTCAGCTGCGAAAGCCGCTTCCAGAACGATCCAGCACTCGGCACGCTTGGCTTTTTCGCGGGACAGCTTGGTTTCGCCAAAGCCATCTTCGACCGCGTCCAGCGCAACGTGAACTTCATCACCGATCTTGATGGTCAGCTCGCCAGCGTCGTTGTGGAACTGCTCCAGCGGGATGAGGCCTTCAGATTTCAGACCGGCGTGAACCGTAACCCAACCTGCCTGGTAGTCGATATCCACGATGATCGCGGTGATGATCGAACCGGCCTGAAGGTTGAGGGTCTTTAGGCTTTCTTCAAAAAGTTCTGCAAAGCTTTCGCTCATTTTAATTCCTGTTGATCAAGGGCGAAGGATACGCCCATCTGCCACGCTCCAGACAACGTGGGTTTCGTTCAAGTAAAAGAAAACGTGCGGGACTATGACTGGTCTCCCACATGCTTCTTCGTCACCCGGCAATATCGCGAAGCGCGATTTCGCTCAGAATGCGTTCCAGCACCTGCTCGATGGACAACTCAGTGGAATCCAGCTGTATGGCGTCGTGCGCCGGCTTGAGCGGCGCTACCGCTCGCTGGGTGTCACGCTCGTCGCGCGCACATATCTCATCTAGCAGACTCGACAGACTAACATCATCGCCCTTGGCCTTCAACTGCAAGTAACGACGGCGCGCACGCTCCTCGGCACTGGCGGTGAGGAATATCTTCAGCGGTGCATCCGGAAACACGACAGTTCCCATGTCGCGGCCGTCCGCAACCAGGCCCGGTTCTTCCTGGAAAGCACGCTGGCGCAACAGCAGGGCATCACGCACCGCAGGCAGGGACGCCACTTGCGAAGCACCGCTGCCGATCTGCTCGTTGCGAATCGCATGCGTCACATCTTCGCCCTCAAGAATAATGCGCTGGCCCTGCCCTTCTTTGGTCGCTTCGAACTGAACATCCAGATGCGCGGCAAGCAGCTTGAGCGCCTCTTCATTGGTCAGGTCGACACCATGATTGCGCGCAGCGAAGGCCAGCAGGCGGTAGAGCGCACCGGAATCAAGCAGGCACCAGCCAAGTCTCCTGGCCAGCAATCCTGCAACCGTGCCTTTTCCGGAACCGCTCGGTCCGTCGATGGTAATAACGGGGGGTTTGATCTTCACTTTTTGTCCTCTTGCGCTACACGCATACCGACTTGAGCGCACAGCGCCAGAAAATGGGGAAATACTGTGGCGGCATCCGCGCAATCGTGAATACGGATGGGCGCCGAAGCCCGTAATGATGCAACGCGAAACGCCATGACAATACGCGGGTCGCCGCGAGCATCGATCTCGCCACCGCCCGGCATACCGCCTTCAATAATGATGCCATCCAGTACCGGCTCGACGTCGATGCCAAGTGCCAGCAGACCGTCGGCCATCAGTTTTACGCACTCTGCCTCATTGGCCTGCAATGCTTGTGCGCCGCGCAGAATGGTACGCCCTTCTGCGAAGGCTGCGGCAACAAGCAACACGGGAAAGCTGTCCAGGGCGATCGGTACGAGCGCTTCGGGGATGTCAGCGCCTTTCAGGCGCGCTGAACGCACGTGCACATCGGCCAGTGATTCGCCCGCCAGTTCGCGGACATTCTGCAGCACGATATCCGCACCCATGAGGCGCAGGACATCGATGGCGCTGGCACATGCAGGGCTGACACCCACATCTTCGAGAAGCAGGTCACAGTCTTCGCCAATGGATACGGCAACCATGAAAAGCACTGCCGAAGACACATCGACCGGCCCCTTGATGGCATGGCTGACACCATCACCGGAACGAACGCGCGCAACCGGATCTTCAATAGCAGGAGTTTCGACACGGGCGCGGCTGGCGAGTATCCGGCCAAAATGTTCACGGGCCGCCTTGGCACGGGTGAATACCTCCAGCAACTGTGGACCATCACCTGCATCCACAGCGTTACGCAAGGCATCCAGATCACTGCGGAACGTGTCGAGAGTGCGTAACACGGCCTCGCGATTAGCCATGAAGATGTCATGCCACATGGTCGGATCGCTGCCTGCAATCCGCGTAAAATCACGAAAACCGCCAGCGGCGTATCTGAAGATTTCCAGATTTTCGTTACGTTTGGCCAGCGAGTCGACCAGACCGAAGGCCAGCAAATGAGGCAGATGGCTGGTGGCAGCCAGTACTTCATCATGGCGCTCGACCGGCATATGCTCGACGTCGGCACCCAGCGCCGCCCACAGCTGGTGAACAATGGCGACGGCGTGCGGGTCGGTCTCGGGCAGTGGTGTCAAAATCACTTTATGACGCCGAAATAACGCGGCATTGGACGCCTCCACTCCGCTCTGCTCGGAACCGGCAATCGGATGCCCGGGCACGAAACGCGGCGGTACATCGCCGAACGCCTGACGCGCAGCCCGGACCACGTTACCTTTGGCACTGCCGACATCGGTCAGAATGGCATTGCCAAGCTGCATGGACGCGAGCAATGCCAGCAGTTTTTCCATCGCCAGTATCGGAACCGCGAGCTGAATGACGTCGGCGCCGCAACAAGCAGTCGCGAGATCCGCTTCGCAGCGATCAACGACGCCCAGCTTCACCGCCAGCGCGCGCGATTGCGCATCAAGATCGACGCCAACCACTTCACGGCACAGGCCGCTCTCGCGAACGCCCTTGGCAAAAGACCCGCCAATCAACCCGAGCCCCACCACCACCAGACGGCCGATAACAGGCTTGGCCGGTCGACCTGAAATCACTTCAACCACGCGCGCGCACCCGACAACCCGGCAGGACAGAAAACAAATCGCTCATGACCTGCCTCCTCAAAGGACTGCTTTCGGGTAGGACCCAAGCACCTTCAAGGCAACCGCTTCACTGCCGATCTTCTCCAGCACCGCCTTGACCAGCGGGTCCTGATGATGCCCAACGAAGTCGATGAAGAATACATAGGTCCATTTACCGCTACGCGACGGACGGGTCTCGATACGCGTCAGGTCCAGGCCACTTTCGTGGAATGGCACCAGCAATTCATGCAGAGCGCCCGGCTTGTTGCTCATCGAGACAATGATCGACGTCTTGTCATCGCCGGTAGGCGGAACTTCCTGATTGCCGATGATGAGGAATCGCGTGGAGTTGTCCGGACGGTCTTCGATCTTTTCCGCCAGACGGGTCAGGCCGTAGAGCCCGGCCGCCATATCACCGGCGATGGCCGCGGAGTTCCATTCACCCTTGACCCGCTTCGCCGCCTCGGCATTGCTGGCCACGGCGACACGCTCGACATTCGGGTAATGCGCGTCCAGCCACTTGCGGCACTGGGCCAGCGACTGAGCATGAGAGTAGATACGCGAGATGCTTTGCGTCTTGGTGCTTTCGCCCACCAGCAAGTGGTGGTGAATACGCAACTCGACTTCGCCGCAAATCACCATGTCGTGTTCAAGAAAGCTGTCGAGCGTGTGGTTGACCGCACCTTCGGTGGAGTTTTCCACCGGGACCACGCCAAAATTCACCGCACCGGCAACCACTTCGCGAAACACTTCGTCGATAGCCGCCATCGGCAGACTGATGACCGCATGCCCGAAATGCTTCATGGCAGCAGCTTGGGTAAAGGTACCCTCCGGACCGAGATAGGCGACTTTGAGCGGCTGCTCAAGGGCGAGGCAGGAAGACATGATCTCGCGGAACAGCCGCGCCATCTCTTCATTACTCAATGGACCACGGTTACGGTCCATGACCCGCCGAAGCACAGCAGCTTCGCGCTCCGGGCGATAGAACACCGGCACTTCGCCCTCAGCCAGCGAGGACATTTTCACGCGAGCCACTTCCTGAGCGCAGCGAGCACGCTCGCTGATCAATTCCAGAACTTTCTCATCGAGGCTGTCGATACGGACGCGAAGCGCCTTCAGTTCTTGCTCGGACATCAGCCGTGCTCCTTCTCGAAGTCTTTCATGTAGGTGACCAGTGCGTTGACCGCATTGAGATCGACCGCATTATAGATGGACGCGCGCATGCCACCGACCGAACGGTGGCCCTTCAGGTTGAGCAAGCCGTTGGCATCGGCTCCCGCCAGAAACGGCTTGTCGAGGCGGTCGTCGGCGAGACGGAACGGGACATTCATCCACGAGCGGTCAGGCTTGTTGATCGGGTTGCTGTACAACCCGCTGGCATCGATGAAGTCGTACAGCGTGCGCTGTTTGATGTCATTCAGCTTGCCGATCGCCTCGACACCGCCCTGCTCTTTCAGCCACTCGAAGACCAGCCCCGATAGATACCAGGCCAGGGTCGGCGGCGTGTTGTACATCGAGCCGTTGTCGGCAGCGACCTTGTAGTTGAGCATGGTCGGGCACAGTGAACGTGCACGGCCCAGCAGGTCTTCGCGAATGATCACCACTACGATACCGCTCGGGCCGATATTCTTCTGCGCACCGGCGTAAATCATCCCGAAGCGCGAGATATCCACCGGACGCGAGAGAATGTCAGAGGACATATCGGCAACCAGCGGCACGTCTCCGGTTTCCGGGATCCAGTTGAACTCAAGACCACCGATGGTCTCGTTCGGCGCGTAATGCACGTAGGCCGCGTCCCTGGACAGCTTCCACTCGTTCTGGCCGGGAATGGCGAAGTAATCGTAGGCCTTGGCGCTGGCAGCGACATTGACAGCGCCGTAGCGCGAGGCTTCCTCGATTGCCTTCTGCGACCAGATACCGGTGTCGATGTAATCGGCTTTGCCGTCCTCGGGCAACAGGTTCAGCGCGATCTGCGCGAACTGCTGGCTGGCGCCGCCTTGCAGGAACAGCACTTTGTAATGAGAGGGAATGGACAGCAAATCGCGAAAATCCTGCTCGGCCTTGGTCGCGATGGAGACGAACTCGTCGCTGCGGTGGCTCATCTCCATGACCGAAAGGCCCTTGCCGTGCCAGTCGAGGAGCTCCGCCTGGGCACGCAGCAGAACAGCTTCAGGAAGCGCAGCAGGACCTGCGCAGAAGTTAAAGGCTCGCTTGCTCATATCCACTCTCGTCAAATACGTTGGGTCTGTACGTGCTTGTTTCTGGATGCTGCATCACGAGCAGGCAGCCGCCAAAGCGGTCGGCAGCTCGTGACGGGAATTCTGATCCGGCTCAGGCAGGCCGAATACCGCAAGGGCTGGACTTGCCTGTAATGCGGTTGCAATCACAGACGAGCCAGCCCTTACCTGATTTACGTTATAACTCAGTTCTGCGGTTCGTCTTCGTCCGCTGCTGCGTCTGCCTGCAGGTCTTCACCCGCATCATCAGCGTCGCCGTCGACAACGTCGGCAATCACACCGTCAACAAGCTCTTCACCCTCAAGCTCTTCACCTTCGACTTCCGACGGCTCCTGAACGCGCTCCAGACCGACCAGCTTCTCGTCGCTGGCCAGCTTGATAAGGGTCACACCCTGAGTGTTACGCCCCAGACTGGAGACCTCGCCGACACGCGTACGAACCAAGGTGCCCTGGTCGGAAATCAGCATGATTTCCTCGCCATCGAGCACCTGCACCGCACCGACCAGACGACCGTTACGCTCGTTGCTGACCATGGCGATCACACCCTGGCCGCCACGCTTGTACTCGGGGAACTCGGAAATCGCAGTGCGCTTGCCGAAACCACGCTCGGAGGCGGTGAGAATCTGGCTGCCTTCTTCCGGGATCAGCATCGAAATCAGCTTCTGGCCTTCCGGCAGACGCATGCCGCGCACACCGCGAGCGGTACGGCCCATGGCGCGTACATCGGATTCCTTGAAGCGGGTCACCTTGCCGCCGTCGGAGAACAGCATGATTTCCTGTTCACCATCGGTGATGGCCGCAGAAATCAGGATGTCGCCTTCGTCCAGCTCAAGGGCGATCAGGCCGACGCTACGCTGACGGCTGAAGGCCACCAGCGGGGTCTTCTTGACGGTGCCGTTGGCCGTGGACATGAAGATGAACGGAGCCTTCTTCTTGTCGGCAGCCTTGATGCGGGCCTTGCGCTCTTCTTCGGTCTCGCTGCTGTTTTCTGCGTCGTCCAGCTCGCCTTCGAGGGCTTCGCCTTCTTCGTCGGCACGCTTGCGCATGGCTTCGAGGTCGACCGGCAGCATGGTGGTGATGTATTCACCTTCGCTCAACGGCAACAGATTGACCAGCGGACGACCACGGGCAGCGCGGGACGCTTCCGGAATCTCGTAAGTCTTGAGCCAGTACACCTTGCCCTTGCTGGAGAACATCAGCAGCGTGGTATGGCTATTGGCGACCAGCAGGTGAGCGATGTAATCCTCATCCTTGATGCCGGTGGCCGACTTGCCCTTGCCGCCGCGACGCTGCGCCTGATAGACCGCCAGTGGCTGAGTCTTGGCATAGCCGCCATGGGAGATGGTAACGACGCGCTCTTCTTCGGTGATCAGGTCGCCCAGGGTCAGGTCAAGGCGTGCATCGAGAATCTCGGTGCGGCGCGCATCGCCGTATTCGGAGCGGATCAGTTCCAGCTCTTCGCGGATCACTTCCATCAGGCGCGTGGCGCTGTTCAGGATGCGGATCAGCTCGCCTATCTGGTTCAGGATTTCCTGATATTCGCCGAGCAGCTTTTCATGCTCCAGACCGGTCAGACGGTGCAGACGCAATTCCAGAATGGCCTGCGCCTGTTCCGGCGACAGGAAATACTTGCCTTCACGCAGACCGTATTGCGGATCGAGGTTCTCGGGGCGGCACGAATCGGCACCGGCACGCTCGACCATCTCGACCACTGCGCTCGATTCCCAAGGCGTCTTGATCAGCGCTTCCTTGGCTTCGGCAGGTGTCGGCGAAGCCTTGATCAGCGCGATGACTGGATCGATGTTGGACAGCGCAACGGCCTGACCTTCAAGGATGTGGCCACGCTCACGCGCCTTGCGCAGCTCGAATACGGTACGACGGGTCACTACTTCGCGACGGTGACGGACGAACGCTTCCAGCAGATCCTTGAGGTTCAGAATGCGTGGACGACCGTCGATCAGGGCAACGATGTTGATACCGAAAACGCTTTGCAACTGGGTCTGGGCATAAAGGTTGTTGAGGACAACCTCAGGCACTTCGCCACGACGCAGCTCGATGACGACGCGCATACCGTCCTTGTCGGACTCGTCGCGCAGCTCGGTGATGCCTTCGAGTTTCTTTTCCTTGACCAGCTCGGCGATCTTCTCGATCAGACGCGCCTTGTTAAGCTGGTAAGGCAGTTCGGTGATGACGATCTGCTGACGACCGCCGACCTTGTCGATGTCTTCAACGATGGAGCGGGCACGCATGTAAATGCGTCCACGGCCAGTGCGGTAGGCTTCGATGATGCCCGCGCGACCGTTGATGATCGCCGCCGTCGGGAAGTCCGGGCCGGGGATGTACTGCATCAATTCGTCGATCGTCAACTCGGGGTTGTCGATCAGCGCCAGACAGCCGTCGATGACTTCACCAAGGTTGTGCGGCGGAATGTTGGTCGCCATGCCCACGGCGATACCGCTGGAGCCGTTGACCAGCAGGTTGGGAATACGGGTCGGCATGACCGCAGGGATCATTTCGGTGCCGTCGTAGTTCGGCACCCAGTCGACGGTTTCCTTATGCAGGTCGGCCAGCAGCTCGTGAGCCAGCTTGGTCATGCGCACTTCGGTGTATCGCATGGCCGCCGCATTGTCGCCGTCGACCGAACCGAAGTTGCCCTGGCCGTCTACCAGCAGGTAGCGCAGCGAGAATGGCTGAGCCATACGTACGATGGTGTCGTACACGGCAGTGTCGCCGTGCGGGTGATACTTACCGATTACGTCACCAACCACACGGGCGGATTTCTTGTACGGCTTGTTCCAGTCGTTACCCAGCTCGCTCATTGCGAACAACACGCGCCGGTGCACGGGCTTCAAGCCGTCGCGCGCATCGGGCAGTGCTCGACCGACGATCACGCTCATTGCGTAGTCGAGGTAGGACTGCTTCAGCTCGTCTTCGATATTGACCGGGAGGATTTCTTTGGCCAGTTCGCCCATGAGAAGCCTGATTCCTTTTTCTGGTGAAACCTCATAAACCCATTCGGGATTTACGAAGCTCGCCGCTGCCAGCATTTGCAGGCAGCGACTTACGACAAATCAACGAGTTATGCCATGCATCTACGCAGTAGGGGCGACCATTGTCAGCGCCCCCGGAAACCGCCGGATGTTACCACAATCGCGGAGGTGCTCACATCCTTTGCAGGCGCTGAAAACGAGCCACCTACGCACAAGTCGCCTGAGAGACGCTTACAGGCCCGCGCAGCCGCTTCAGTCAAGCGGCCACGCGTGAGCCATGCAGATCAGTGCAGGTGTTTGCGACTCATCAACTGGGCCATTCGCGCGGTGTCGGGACGCTCGACAATGCCCTTCTCGGTCACGATGGCATCGATCAGGTCTGCCGGCGTCACGTCGAACACCGGATTGAAGGCCTCGACATTCGCTCCGACCCGCCGCCCACCGACTTCAAGCAGCTCACGACCGTCGCGCTCCTCGATAACGATGTCATCGCCACTGGCCATGTCCATATCAATGGTCGAGCTGGGTGCCACCACCATGAAGCGCACGCCATGGTGCATCGCAGCGACCGCCAGTTGGTAGGTGCCGATCTTGTTTGCCACGTCGCCATTGGCGGTGATGCGGTCCGCGCCTACGATCACCCAGGTGATGCCTTTGGTACGCATCAGGTGCGCGGCGGCGGAATCTGCGTTGAGGGTGACCGGGATGCCTTCGTTGGCCAGTTCCCAGGCGGTCAGTCGCGAACCCTGCAACCACGGCCGGGTTTCATCGGCATAGACGCGCTCGATCATGCCTTCCAGGTGCGCCGCGCGAATCACGCCCAGCGCCGTGCCGAAACCGCCGGTGGCGAGCGCACCGGTATTGCAGTGGGTCAGAACGGTCTGCAGATTGCCCTGATGCCTGCGGATCAGGTCAGCGCCCAGCTGCGCCATGGTCAGATTGGCTTCGCGGTCACTCAGATGGATCGCTATCGCTTCGGCTTCCAGAGCAACCAGCGGGTCGTCTCCGTCCTTTACCCGCAACAGGCGGTCGCGCATGCGGTTCAACGCCCAGACCAGATTGACTGCGGTCGGACGCGAATCGGTCAGCATCAGGAAATCCTCTTCCAGTGCTGCGTACCAGTCTCCGCCTTCGGCAATCCGCGCACGGGCACTGAGCACCGCGCCATAGGCAGCACTGATGCCGATGGCTGGCGCGCCGCGCACTACCATCGTGTGAATGGCCTCGGCAACCCCTTGCGCAGTGGTGTAGGGGTGCCAGATTTCCTCGAACGGCAGTACCCGCTGATCCAGCAGGTAGAGAGTGTTGTCTCGCCAATCGATGGCCTTTACTTTCTCCGCAGCCAACAGTCGATCGCGCATCGCCAACTCCATCTTGAACATCCGAAACCCAGCATCAAAAGCCGCTGATTATAGCGAGCCGTCCGCGAAGACGCTCGGGTATACTTCGTCATCAACGTAATAAGCTCTGGAAACCTTCTCATGCCTAACGCCACGCCACCGCTCGACCTTTTGCTCCTGCCCTCCTGGCTGGTGCCGGTCGAGCCCGCAGGCGTGGTACTCAAGGACCATGGCATCGGCATTCGCGACGGCTGTATCGCCTATATAGGTCCGCGGGCCGAGGCCTTGCGGCAGAGCGCCGCAGAGATCCGGGAGCTGCCCGGCATGCTGCTCAGCCCCGGCCTGATCAACGCCCACGGTCATGCGGCGATGACCCTGTTTCGCGGCCTGGCCGACGACCTTCCACTGATGACCTGGCTGCAGGACCATATCTGGCCCGCCGAGAGCAAATGGGTCGATGAAGACTTCGTACGGGACGGTACCGATCTGGCCATCGCCGAACAGCTCAAGGGCGGCATCACCTGTTTCTCGGACATGTATTTCTACCCAAAAGTGGCTGCCGAGCGGGTTCACGCCAGCGGCATGCGCGCGCAAATCACTGTTCCGGTGCTGGACTTCCCGATTCCGGGGGCCCGCACCACCGAAGAAGCCCTGCACAATGGCATAGAGCTGTTCAACGACCTCGCCCATCACCCACGTATCAAGATCGCCTTTGGCCCGCATGCGCCTTATACCGTCGGTGACGAAAACCTGGAAAAGGTCCGGGTCATTGCCGACGAACTCGACGCCATGATCCAGATGCACGTTCACGAGACCGCGTTCGAAGTAGAACAGGCGGTCGAGCAGCGTCAGGAGCGCCCTCTCGCCCGCCTGCACCGCCTGGGCATGCTCGGCCCGCGCTTCCAGGCCGTACACATGACGCAGATCAACGATGATGACCTGGAACTGTTGGTGGAAAGCAACTCCAGCGTGATCCATTGCCCCGAGTCCAACCTCAAGCTGGCCAGTGGTTTCTGTCCGGTGGAGCGACTATGGCAGGCTGGTGTGAACGTTGCAGTGGGCACCGACGGCGCAGCCAGCAACAACGATCTCGACCTGCTCGGCGAAACCCGCACCGCGGCGCTGCTCGCCAAGGCCGTCGCCGGTTCGGCCACGGCGCTGGATGCCCACCGGGCCTTGCGCATGGCCACCCTGAATGGCGCGCGTGCACTGGGCCTGCAGGACGAAACCGGCTCACTGGAACTCGGCAAGGCTGCCGACATGGTCGCTTTCGATTTGTCGAGGCTGGCCCAGCAACCGATCTATGATCCGGTATCCCAGCTTATATATGCCACCGGCCGCGATTGCGTGAGCCACGTCTGGGTTGCTGGAAAGCAACTGCTCGACGACAGCCGCCTGACCCGAATGGACGAACAGGCCCTGTGCGAGACTGCGATTGCCTGGGGCAGGCGCATTGCCGGCAAGTCCGAATAACCGCAGCCGGATCGAACACATGACGGTCAGGCTTATCTATAGCCTGACTGATGAAAACGAATTTTGAGTTCAAGAGGGACACCCATGAGCAACGTCGACCGCGCAGAAATCGCCAAATTCGAGGCCCTGGCCCATCGCTGGTGGGACCGCGAGAGCGAATTCAAGCCGCTGCATGACATCAACCCGCTGCGCGTCAACTGGATCGACGAGCGCGTCAATCTGGCCGGCAAAAAGGTTCTGGACGTCGGCTGCGGCGGCGGCATTCTCAGCGAAGCAATGGCGCTGCGTGGCGCGACCGTGACCGGCATAGACATGGGCGAGGCACCGCTGGCAGTCGCCCGACTGCACCAGCTGGAGTCAGGCGTCAGCGTCGAGTACCGGCAGATCACCGCCGAAGACATGGCCGAAGAAATGCCCGAGCAGTTCGATGTGGTGACGTGCCTTGAAATGCTTGAGCACGTGCCCGACCCCTCCTCGGTGATCCGCGCTTGCTACCGCATGGTGAAGCCTGGCGGCCAGGTGTTCTTCTCGACCATCAACCGCAACCCCAAGGCTTATCTGTTCGCGGTGGTCGGCGCGGAATACATTCTCGGTCTGCTGCCCCGCGGCACCCATGACTTCAAGAAATTCATTCGTCCGTCGGAACTGGGCGCCTGGAGCCGCGATGCGGGCCTTGAAGTCAAAGACATCATCGGCCTGACCTACAATCCGCTGACCAAGCATTACAAACTGGCTTCCGACGTTGGCGTCAACTACATGATCCAGACTCTGCGGGAGGCATAAGCCATGCGCTTGAGAGCGGTCTTATTTGACATGGACGGCACTTTGCTCGACACCGCGCCGGACTTCATCGCCATTGCACAGGCGATGCTGGCTGACCGCGGCCTTCCCGCAGTACCGGACAAACGGATTCGCGACGAGATATCAGGGGGCGCCAAGGCCATGGTCGCCGCGACCTTTGCGATGTCTCCCGACAAGCCAGAGTTTGAGGCATTGCGCCTGGAGTTTCTGGAGCGCTACCAGCGCGACTGCGCCGTTCACAGCACGTTGTTCGACGGCATGCCCGAGCTGCTGGCCGACATCGAAAAGGCCGGTCTGATCTGGGGCGTCGTGACCAACAAGCCGGTGCGTTTCGCCCAGCCGATCATGGAACGACTCAAGCTGTCCGAGCGTTCGGCCGTGCTGATCTGCCCGGATCACGTCACGCACAGCAAACCGCACCCTGAACCGATGATTCTGGCCTGCAAGATGCTCGACCTGGACCCGGCCAGCGTCCTGTTCGTCGGCGATGACCTGCGCGACATCGAATCCGGGCGGGATGCAGGCACCCGAACCGCTGCGGTGCGCTACGGCTACATCCACCCCGAGGACAATCCGGATCACTGGGGCGCAGATGTCGTCGTCGATCATCCACTGGAACTGCGCAAGGTGCTGGACAACGCGCTGTGCAGCTGTTGAACAGCACACCAACACGTGAGGCCTTACATGTTTGACTATTCCGCCCGCCCCGGACTGCTGGAAGACCGGATCATTCTGGTGACCGGAGCCGGTCGTGGCATCGGCGCCGCGGCTGCCCGACACTACGCAGCCCTTGGTGCAACCGTCTTGCTGTCGGGCAAGACCGAAGCCAATCTGGACCGGGTCGGCGAGCAGATCAAAGCCGCCGGCCAGCCACAGCCAATGGTCATTGCGTTCGATCTGGAAAGCGCCGGACCGACCCAGTATCGCGATCTGGCGATAATGATAGAAAACAAATTCGGCCGCCTCGACGGCCTTCTGCACAACGCGTCGATCATTGGCCCGCGTACCCCGCTGGAGCAATTCCCCGGCGAAGACTTCATCCAAGTCATGCACGTCAACGTCAACGCCACGTTCCTGCTGACCCAGGCACTGCTGCCCTTGCTCAAACGCTCGGCAGATGCCTCGATAGCCTTCACGTCCAGCAGTGTCGGCCGCAAGGGGCGCGCGCAATGGGGCGCCTATGGCGTATCGAAGTTCGCCACCGAAGGCCTGATGCAGACCCTGGCGGACGAACTGAAGGGCGTCACGACGGTTCGCGCCAATAGCATCAACCCCGGCGCGACTCGCACTGACATGCGCGCATTGGCCTACCCGGACGAGAACCCGCTGAACAATCCGACACCCGACGAGATCATGCCGGTTTACCTGTACCTGATGGGACCGGACAGCAAAGGTATCAACGGACAGGCTCTGAATGCCCAGTAACTTGAATACAACGCAGATGACAGGCATGCCGAATTGCAGCTCGAACAGGGTCAGAAAACTGGCGCTGTCAGACAGTCAGAGTTTGCCAAGCCATTGATTTTTAATATCCCCGTATAACTGAACCGAACGACCGGAGTGTCGCTCTAACCCAGCCAAGCCAGCGATATGTGCTGAGGAGCGATGAGATGAGTTGTCCTGACCAGACCCATGCGATCGATTTCGATACGGCTGAACTGCAGCGACTCGGCTTTCGAAATCGGCCCAATGCAGTACTGCCACCCCCGTCACTGCCCGAGCTGGTTTACCAGCTCGGGCGTCAACTGCAAACCAGCCTGGAAGCAGAGCGGATACTCACGCTGTTCTATCAGGGCGTACAACGACTTCTGCCCCTGAGCGGCCTGGTCTATCGTCACGTTGAAAGCGACTTGCACCTGCGCCTGGGCGAAACCTCGTGCCACAGGACCAATTTCCGCCTGTGTCACGAAGGCGAGTGTATAGGCGAGGTGGAATTCCAAAGCACGCAACCTTTTGACAGCCGCCAGTTGAGTGATATGGAGTCACTGCTGGTCTGCCTGCTGTACCCGCTGCTTAACGCGCTTTTGTACCGCATTGCCACTCAGAGCGCGCTTCGGGATCCGCTGACCAATGCCGGCAATCGCATTGCAATGGATCAGAGTCTGGACCGGGAAATCGAAGTATCGCGCCGTCACAAGCAGCCGTTATCGTTGCTGATGCTGGATATCGATCATTTCAAGCGAGTGAACGACGATTACGGTCATTACACGGGCGATGAAGTACTGAAAACAGTCGCGCACAGCCTGAAAGCACAGCTACGCAATATCGACCGGGTGTTCCGCTACGGCGGAGAAGAGTTTGTCGTCATTCTGTCGAACACCAGCGCCGACGCGGCCCAGATGGTCGGCGAGCGACTGCGCGGGGCGGTTCGCAGCCTTGAGTTTCGCGAGCTGGATCCGGCGCTGAACATGACGGTCAGCCTTGGCTGCTCGACACTGCTACCAACGGAAACCGCCGACAGCCTGCTGCGCCGCGCCGACAACGCGCTTTACGTCGCCAAGCGTCAGGGTCGCAATTGTCTCGCCATGGCCAGCTAGCAACACCCCTCTGCCCTGCCTGCCCTTATACTTCCAGCGCGGCAACACGCCCGCGTGGGGACTTGGCCTTTTCCAGCTGCATGCAGCGCTCCAGAAACAGATACATATAGTCATAGCTCTTGGTGGTCGCCTGACGCAGTTCAGCCTGCAACTGTGTACCTGGATTGTTACCCACCAATGTGCAGATGATTTCCAGCGCCTCCCAAGGATGCGCATCATCGTATTGAGCATGCATCTTGAGCCATTTCATGGCTTTCTTGCGGGTCTCTTCGGGAAACGCCTCCGCGTAGACGCCCGTCGAACACACCACCGCCGACCACTCACCGGTTGCCCCTTCGATTGCGTAGTTAGTGGCCGCCATGGCAACCGCCAGCGAATCCGAAGAGCTGGTCTGCCAGCACCAGTGGCTCAACGCATGCAGCTCGGGAGCCACCCGCTGATCGTGCAGATCCTCAAGGGTTACACCATGGGCAGCGCACCAGTTCACCCAGTAGTCGGCATGATTGAGTTCAACGCGAATATTACGCATCAGCCAGCGCCGCGCCATGTCTTCACCGGGGTGACGACCAAAACGGGTCTTGGTGAGGTTCTTGGCCATGTACACCGCAAACTGCTCGACTACCGGCCATCCACCGATCAGGTACTGGCGCATGATCGCAGGACTGAGCGTGGCATCACGCATCTGCTGATACAGCTCGTGCTCGACCACGCGCGCCTTGGCAGCGCTGCAATCCTTGATCAGTTGCTGCGCCCAGGCCGGATAACTACTGGCTTCCATGAGCGGACCGGTTCTCTCGAAAGTGTCGATCACTGTGTAGCTCCTTATAAAAGGTTGCGACTGATTTAACGTAGCGTTCCTGGCGCGCCGAATATCAAGGGGTCAGGGCGTACGGGCTCAATGTACAGACTTTCACACGTAAACAGCTCGGGGCGTCCGATCAGATAGCCTTGTGCAAAATCCACGCCCATTTCCTGCAACGCAGATTCGATCTGCGGCGTTTCAACAAATTCGGCAATCGTGAGCTTGCCCATGACGTGGCCGATGTTATTGATGACCTCAACCATGGCCCGATTGATCGGGTTGTCGAGCATATCCTTTACGAAACTGCCATCAATTTTCAAAAAGTCCACTGGAAGATGCTTCAGGTACGCAAAAGAAGACATGCCGGAGCAGAAATCATCCAAAGAAAACAGGCAGCCAAGTGCTTTCAATTCGTTGATGAAGCGAATGGCACTTCCAAGGTCGGCAATGGCACTGGTCTCAGTGATTTCAAAGCAGATCATGTCAGGCGCAACACCATACGTAGCGAATTGCAGTTTAAGGTATTCGAGAAAGGTATCGTCGCCGATACTTGAACCGGACAGGTTGATGGCGCACAGCGCCTGTGGTGTCCGGTGCCGGTTATCACTGGTGCATTCAGCAATAACCTTGAACACATTGCGCACCACCCAGCGATCCAGCGTGCTCATAAGGCCGTAGCGCTCCGCCGCCGGAATAAAACTGTCCGGAGCGACCATACTCCCCGACTCGTCACGCAGTCGAAGGAGGATTTCGATATGCCGGACTCCGTCGCCGGATTCCTTGATCGATGCAATCTCCTGCGCGTAAAGACAGAAGCGATTTTCATCGATCGCCACGCGCAAACGCTGTATCCATGCCATCTCGCCAAAGCGCACCGACAGCATCAGATCGTCGACACTGTAGATCTGGACCCGGTTGCGACCCTTCTCCTTGGCCATGTAGCAGGCCATGTCGGCAGCCGACAAGGAGGCTTCCAGCGTGGCAGAATCTTCATCCAGGTGCACCAGACCGATACTGACAGTAGTCGTGAATGGTCGTCCTTTCCACATAAAATGCAGACTCTGCACAATCTGGCGCAGAACTTCGGCGATTTCGTGAGCCGTGCTCGGAGGGCAATCGACCAGCAATACGCCAAACTCATCACCGCCAAGACGTGCCAGCGTATCACCCTCGCGCAACCCTTGCGGGAGCGCCTTGCAAAGCTTGCGCAGCAGCTCGTCGCCTGCCGCATGGCCACCGGTATCGTTGACCAGCTTGAACTGATCGAGGTCGAGAAACATCAGGCAATGGCTGCCTGTGCCGATATCGTCAAGGACGCGTTGCAGCCGGTTTTCGAACTCACTGCGACTGACCAGTCCGGTCAGCGGGTCATGTGCAGCCTGCCAGGAGAGGTCAGCAATGTACTGATGCTCCTGTGTCATGTCGTGCAACACCAACACTGCACCACTGACCATCCCATCCGCGTAGATCGGCGTTCCGACCAGCGCGACCGAAACCGTGCTGCCATCAAGTCGCTGAATCAGCTTGCTGTTGGCGCTGCCACCCTTGAGTTTGCCGGAAAGTATCTGGTCGATCAGCGTCGCACTGTCCCGCTGATCGTTTTCGTCCAGCAAGTTGAATAGCGCGGCCAGCGGCAGCCCGCATGCCTGGGCGCTTTGCCAATTGGTGAGCCCCTCCGCCGCCGGGTTCATGTATACGATGGCGCCGGTCATATCCGTGCTGATAACACCATCGCCAATAGACTCAAGCGTGATCTGCGCACGTTCCTTTTCCAGCACCAGAGCGTCGGCAAACAACCTTCGCTGGGCAATGAGTCGACGCACCCGCAACAACGCCAGCAGGATCAGCAGCACGGCGGTGATCAGATTCACCGGCAACTTCAGAATGAATCGCGAGCCCTCGCCCAGCGCATCACTGAAGGCGCGGGCGGCAGGCGTGACGCTTTCGTTGATGTCGTTGATCTGCACGCGCCAGGTGGCGATCTCGGCAGGGCTGACATCACCTTGACTGACGCGGGCGTGAATCTGTCGGGCCAGGTCATCAAGCTGCAGGAGGTAGCCATCACCCACGGCCCAGAAGTGAATTGCCCGCTTCATGAAGCTGAAATCGTGAAAATTCAGGTACATCCAGATAATGCCATTCACGTCATCCGGGTGATTGCCACCCTGAATGATCGCCACCCGCGCATCAGCCAGCAATGGCGTTGGCCGGTCCAGTGCTTCACGCAGGGCGTGGCCCCCCTGCGGTATGGCAAAGGCGCGCTGATACTTCAGATAATCACGCTCATCGTGCCAGTTGGCGTACAGGCTCAGGTAATGAATGGCGTCTTTCTGGCCCTTGGACCAGAGACTTTCTCCCACGACGTAACTGCGCACGGCTGACATCGTGTAAAGGCTGACACACCCCAGTAACGCCTGAAACAGGGCGACCGCAATGAAAGGCCATACGATGCCCAGTAGACGGGGCTTGGAGAAGCTCCATGTTTGTTTCATGGGTTTCAAGTCAACATGCCTGAATAAACGTCTAGCGCAGAGACTAGGCTAAATTCGGCAATGATGGCAGTTGATTCTCCCGGAATTGAGGGCAGTCGCACGACTGTAGCGGCTTCAGGCATCAGATTTGTTGCAAATGCCCATACAGTTTTGCGTACAGACCTCCATCGGCAATCAGCTGTTGATGGTCACCGTCTTCGACGATGCGCCCGCCGTCGAAGACCAGCACGCGGTCAGCCTGCTTAACGGCGGACAGGCGATGGGCAATGATCAGGGTCGTACGGCTGCGTAGAAACTTTGTCAGCGCCTGATGCAGGTTGTATTCAGTCGCTGCGTCCAGCGCCGAGGTTGCCTCATCGAGAATCACCACCTTCGGATCAGCCAACACCATGCGGGCGATCGCCAGGCGCTGGCGCTGTCCGCCCGACAGGCGCACCCCGGAACGCCCCAACACGCTGTCCAGGCCCATGGGCATTTCACGAACGGTTGATTCCAGTTGCGCGACGTCGAGCGCCCGCCAACAGGCCTCGTCAGTGCAGTCGCGGCCCATGGTCAGGTTGGCGCGCACCGTGTCATTGAATAACGCCGGATGCTGCAGCACCACCGCGACGTTCTCCCGTACGGTCTCAAGGCCGATGTCCTGCTGACTGACTCCGCCAAAGCGAATGACCCCGGTGCGGGCGGTGTACAGCCCCAGCAGCAATTGCACCAGCGTGCTTTTGCCGCCACCGCTGGCGCCGACGATCGCGACCTTTTCGCCCGGTGCGATGTTCAGATGCAACTGGTCCAGCACAAGGTCTTCGCCGTAGCCGAAGCTCAGACCGCGCACTTCGATACCCACCGTCTCCCGCCCTTCGAACGGGTCAGCACCGCCCGCATACTGCGGCTCGTCAGCCCGGGCCAGCAGCTCGTTGATACGCGTCAGCGCACCTCCCGCCGCGTAATAGGCGTATTGCAGGTTCAGCAACTGCTCAACCGGGGTCATCATGAACCACAGGTAACTGAACACCGCCAGCATCTGGCCAATGGACAGGTCCGAGAACAGCACGGTGAGCATCGCTGCCGCGCGAAAGATATCGATGCCGAATTGAAACAGCAGTCCGCTGGCGCGTCCGGACGCATCGCTTTTCCACTGCGAATTGATTGCGTAATCGCGCACTTCCTGAGCGCACAACCCCAGACGACCAAGGAAAAAGCCCTGACGATTGCCTGCCCGCACTTCCTGAATGGCGTCCAGTGTTTCACTCAATGCCTGGGTGAAACGCGAAGTGCTGTCGTTCTCCAGTTTCTTGAGGTGCTTGACCCGCTTGCCGAGCTTCACGGTAAGCAAAATCACCAGCGGGTTGAACAGCATGATCAGCAGCGCCAGCTTCCAGTGCATCCACATCAGAATGCCCGCCGTGCCCGCCAGGGTCAGCGTGGCGACCAGCAGGCGGCTGAGGGTTTCGCCGACAAACTTGTCCAGCGTATCGAGATCCGTGACCAGGTGCGTCGTTACCGTCCCGCTGCCAAGGCTCTCATATTCACGCAGGGAAATACGCTTGAGCCGTTCGATCAGACGCAAGCGGATGCGATAGACAATGTCCTTGGACAGGCCCGCGAACAACCGCGCCTGCAACACATTGAACACCAGCGCCCCTACGCGCAGCAGCAGGGTCAGCAGTAGCATCAGGCCGATGTAACCCACGGCCTTTTGCAGGCTGTCGGGCAACAGGTGATCCATGACTTTCAACGCCGCATCGCCGCGCCCCAGCAACACCTCGTCGACCAGCAACGGCAGCAGCAACGGGATCGGCACGCTGCACAACGTGGCCAGAACCGCCACACCATTGGCAAGCCACAAGGCTTTCCTGTGGCGCAGTGCGAGGCGACGGATCTCGGCCCAGCTCAGTGAGTCGGTGCGACTGGCCGACGATCCCTCAGACACGTCTTCACTCACGGGCAGCACGCTCGAGCCAGCGGCCCAGCAGCGGCGAAAGGTCGCCGAGCGGTTGATAGCCGTTGGTCAGCAGTGCCAGTTGTCCGTTGCGCTCGGCAAGCAGGGTCGGGAACCCGGCGATGCCCAGGTCCTGCGCCCAGGAAAAATCAGCCGCCGTTGCAGACTGCTGTTCACGACTTTCGAACGCGTCAGCAAATGCCTGACGCGAAAGACCGGTCTGCTCGGCCAATTCAGCCAGCACCGAGGGAAGCGTCACGTCTCGCCCTTGGGTATAGAACGCCTGCTGAATCAGCCCGACCAGAGCCCAGGCCCGATCCGGGTCGAGATGGCGTGCGGCGGTCACCGCCAGACAGGCCGGGGTCGTGTCGTAGATGAACCCTTCAGGCAAGGCGCCTTCGTGCTGAAAAGACTGGCCGGTCGCAGCTTCGACAGCCCGCCAGTGCTCAAGAATGTAACGACGCTTGGCCGGTTCCAGCGCCACAGTCCCGGAGCGCAACCCGCCCATCACCAGATGCAGCGGCACGCCCGCCGCCCGAGCCTGCTGCACCAGCGCATCGGCAACCGGAGCGAAGCCCCAGCACCACGAGCACATAGGGTCCATCACATAGATCAGGCGGGCGGACATGGCTCAGGCCTCGGATGGCAGACGGTAGTTTCGACCGATTGGATGGGGCTGGTTACGCGCCTTGGCCAATTCGATCTGCTTTTGGCGGTCGATCGCGCTGCGGCGGGTCTTCTCGCTCAGCGAGTCCCAGCAGTATGGGCAACTGATGCCCGGCGAATAATGCTCGCTGGCGCGGTCTTCGGCGCTGATCGGTGTACGGCACGCGTGACACTGATCGTAGTCACCTTCGGTCAGGTCATGGCGCACGGTAACCCTATTGTCGAACACGAAACACTCGCCGCGCCACTGGCTTTCCTGCTCTGGCACCTCTTCCAGGTACTTGAGAATCCCGCCCTTGAGGTGATAGACCTCTTCGAAGCCCTCGCCCAGCATGTAGCTCGATGCTTTCTCGCAGCGAATGCCGCCGGTGCAGAACATGGCGACCTTCTTGTGAACCGCCGGGTCGAAATGCGCCTTGATGTAGTCCGGAAACTCACGGAACGACGTGGTCCTGGGGTCGATCGCGCCTTCGAAAGTGCCGATGGACACCTCGTAATCGTTACGGGTATCGATCAGCAGCACCTCAGGATCGGTGATCAGGTCGTTCCAGTCTTTCGGCTCGACGTAAGTGCCCACGTTCTTGTTGGGGTCGACGCCTTCGACGCCCAGGGTCACGATCTCTTTCTTGAGCTTGACCTTGGTGCGGTAGAACGGCTGCTCGTCGCAGTACGATTCCTTGTGATCGATGTCAACCATGCGCGGGTCGCTCTTCAGCCAGGCCATCAGGCCATCGATGCCCTCGCGGCTGCCGGACACCGTACCGTTGATGCCTTCTTCGGCGATCAACAGCGTGCCTTTGATGCCATTGTCGACCATGGCCTGCAACAGCGGCTCGCGCAGGGCAACGTAATCGCTGAGGGTGACGAACTTGTATAGCGCCGCTACGACGATCGGCTGAGTCATCGGCTCTTGAGTCATGCATCTCTCCAGTGGCGACCCTCGCAAAGGGCCTACCGGGCAAAAATTCCGTACAAAAAAAACGCACCGGCCAAGCGGCGCGGTGCGGATTCTAGCAAAAACCGAAGGGATGCAGGCAGGTCAGTGAAGTAAATGCCCCCGCAAAGGGGCAGGATCACTCCATGCCCTGTCAGTGACCACCGGCACAAGTGGGTGAAACCGGCGCTGCGCCAGTCTTCGCCCATTCTTCCGGTGTATAAGTGTGCAGTGCCAGAGCATGAAACTCGCCCATCAGACCGCCCAGCGTGGCATAGACCTTCTGGTGTCGTTTGACCGAATTGAGACCCTGAAACTGATCACTGACCAGAATCGCCTTGTAGTGCGTCTGCTCGCCACGACTGTGCATGTGGCTCTCGTCGAGCACTTGCAGATGGTGCGGTTGCAGCAGCGCGAGCGCCGACTCGATTCGTTTTTGCATGGTCATGGTATGGCTCGCCGATCAGGGCTTCTTGGCCGGAGCAGCAGCGGGTGCAGCAGCCTTGGCAGGTTCCAGTTCGGCAGTCATGTCGGCCAGCAACTTGTTGACGACAGGCACGGCGCTTTCCAGCTTGCTCTGGGTCAGCTGAGCAGATTGCTGAGCCAGCTCGGGCATCTTGGTCATCACTTTCTTGCCCAGTGGAGACTGGTAGAACGCAACCAGATCCTTCAGCTCGCTTTCGGTGAAGTTGGCGGTGTACAGCTTGACCATTTCAGGCTTGAGCTTGTTCCAGCCGATGGCTTGATCCAGAGCGGTGTTGGCTTTGGCCTGATAGGTTTCAAGCAGCGCTTTTTTCGATGCAGGTGCCTTGGTTTCAGCAAAACGCTGAGCAAACATCTGCTGAACCTGTGCATAGACCGGAGCGCCCAGGCGATCGGCGTTGGCGAGCTTCAGGAATGTTTCGGCGCTCGCGTTGTGACTGGCGGTGTCGGCGAAGACCTGACCGCTGGCACATACCAGGGCTACCGCGGTACAGATGGCACGAAGACGGGTCATCGAGTTTCCTTATCTAGCAAACGAGGCTTTACCCCAGGGCCGACCATTCTGCGCTTATCTGGGCTTTTGGCTCAACCCCCGGTTCGCCGAGCGGTTAAAAAGCACGGCTCGGGAACCCTGCATGCATATAGCTACCTAACCCTGCAACGTACTTAAAGGAGTAAGACCAGTGAGCCGCACCGAAACCGACAGCATCGGCCCGATCGAAGTCCCCGAAGACGCTTACTGGGGCGCGCAGACCCAGCGCTCACTGATCAATTTTGCGATTGGCGACCAGCGTATGCCGCTGCCCGTCCTGCACGCACTGACCCTGATCAAGAAGGCCGCCGCCCGGGTCAACAACCGCAACGGCGACCTGCCTGCCGACATCGCCCGCCTCATCGAACAGGCCGCCGACGAAGTGCTCGACGGCCAACACGACGCGCAGTTTCCGCTGGTTGTGTGGCAGACCGGCAGCGGCACGCAAAGCAACATGAACGTCAACGAAGTGATTGCCGGTCGCGCCAATGAACTGGCTGGCCAGGGTCGTGGCGGCAAGTCGCCGGTCCACCCGAACGATCACGTCAATCGCTCGCAAAGCTCCAACGACTGCTTCCCGACCGCCATGCACATTGCCACAGCCCAGGCCGTCAAGAGCAGCCTGCTGCCCGCAATTGCCGAGCTGTCCAGCGGCCTGGCCGAGCAAGCCGCCCGACACATGAAACTGGTCAAGACCGGGCGCACGCACATGATGGACGCGACCCCGATCACCTTTGGTCAGGAGCTTTCCGGGTTTGTCGCGCAACTCGATTACGCAGAAAAGGCCATTCGCGCCGCCCTGCCCGCCGTTTATGAACTGGCACAAGGCGGCACCGCGGTCGGCACCGGGCTCAACTCACCAAAAGGCTTTGCCGAGGCCATCGCGGCGGAACTGGCTGCGCTGTCCGGGCTGCCCTTCGTCACGGCACCCAACAAATTCGCCGCGTTGGCAGGGCACGAACCCCTTGCTGCGCTCTCCGGCGCTCTGAAAACGCTGGCCGGGACGCTGATGAAAATCGCCAACGACCTGCGTCTGCTGGGCTCCGGTCCGCGTGCCGGGCTGGCAGAAGTGCGCTTGCCGGCCAACGAACCGGGCAGCTCGATCATGCCCGGCAAGGTCAATCCGACCCAATGCGAGGCCCTGTCGATGCTCGCCTGCCAGGTCATGGGCAACGACGTGACCATCGGTTTCGCCGCCAGTCAGGGTCATCTGCAGTTGAACGTGTACAAGCCGGTGATCATTCACAACATCCTGCAATCGATCCGATTGCTGGCCGACGGTTGCAGTAATTTCAACGAGCACTGCATTGCGGGCATGGAGCCGGACGCCGAAAAAATGGCCGAGCATCTTGAGCGTGGCCTGATGCTGGTGACTGCACTCAATCCGCACATCGGTTATGACAAGTCCGCGCAGATTGCCAAAAAAGCCTACACCGAAGGCCTGACCCTGCGTGAAGCCTCTCTTGCGCTGGGCTACCTGACTGACGAAGAGTTCGACGCCTGGGTCCGTCCGGAAAAAATGCTTGAGGCTGGCAGCAATGGCTGATGCCAAAAGCGGCGCAACGCCGCTGGAAGGCAATGGCAAGCGAATCCTGATGGTTTACGGCACGCCGAAAGCCATCAGCTTTTGTCACGCACTGGGTGACGCCTACGCGCAGGCTGCGCGGGGCGAAGGCCATGTAGTGCGGATCATCAAACTGGGCGAACTGGACTTCGATCCGATTCTGCATCATGGCTACGATCAGACGCAGACGCTGGAAGCTGATCTGCTCGACGCACAGCGTCAGATTCACTGGGCCGAGCACTTGGTGTTCGTCTACCCCGTCTGGTGGGGTGGGCTACCTGCCCTGCTGACAGGCTTCTTCGACCGGGTGCTGATGCCCGGTTTTGCGTTCAAGTCCCACGGCCGTAAACACTCATCCAACGAACTGCTCAAAGGCCGTAGCGCTGAACTACTGGTCGCCATGGATACGCCGGCAGGCTACTTCCACTGGATTTACGGCGCGCCTGCGCACCGCCAGATGATCCGCACCATTCTCGGTTTCTGCGGGATCAAGACCAAACGCCTGACCGAGTTCGCCCCAGTGCACAGCGCTACCGAGCAGCAGCGGCAGGAATGGATACTCAAGGCACAGGCACTGGGCAAACGCTGATTCGCATGCGCCGGTCGCAGAACCTCGTCATGCCTGGGCCAGTCTTGCCTTGCGCGCTCGCAGCCCGGCCATCAGCGAAGGACCAAGCGCGGTCAGTGCCGATCCCGCCACCACCAGCAGCGCCCCGCCATACCCCAGTACATTCAACTCTTCGGCCTGCACATAATCCGGCCAGAACCAGGCAGCGCACGCCACCGCCGCCAGCGTGATCAGCGGGGTCAACGCGAGCGTGGCACTGACTCTCGACGCTTCCCAATGCGCCAACGCTTCGGCAAACGCTCCATAGGCGATCAGTGTATTCAGGCAGCAGGCAAGCAGCAGCCAGCCCTGCAACGGGCTCAACAACAAGGCTTCGGCGGGATGTGCCCAGGGCGTGAGCAGCAAGGCGCAGAACAGGTAGATCACCATCATGACCTGCAGCGAATTCCATACGGTCAGCAGCTGTTTCTGGCTTAACCCGTAAAACGTCCAGATGGTCGACGCCAGCAGGACAACCAGCACACCGGTGGTGTAATCACCCAACGAGGTGAACAGCTCGATCAGCCGTTGATTAAAGAACAGCCCGAAGCCGATCAACAGCACCAGCAGGCCGATGCCCTGCCCCACACTGAAGCGCTCCTTGAACAGAAAGATACTGCCTATCAACAGGAAGATCGGGCCGACCTGAACCAGCAATTGCGTGGTCCCGGGGCTCAGCAGGCGCAGACCGATCAGGTACAGCACGTAGTTGCCGACCAGCCCGAACACCGCCAGCAACACCAGTGTTTTGCCCTTGCGACCCAGCAATTTGAAGCTGGGCAAGCGTTTGACCGACGCCAGCCAGACAAACAGCAACGCGCCGGAGACAAACAACCTGAACCAGGTGACGGTCACCGGATCCATCACCTGCAAAACCTGCTTGAGCTTGATAGGCAGAACGCCCCAGAGCAGCGCAGTCAGGAGCGACAGGCACAGACCATAGACCCAGCGACCAGAAGAGATATGCATCGGAAATCCCGCAAGAGGTAAAACAACAGCATCATTCTAGGCGCTACCCGGCAAAGTGACAGGGACAGCTGGGCGCGGTTAAGACGACAAATTGTTTTATTGGCGGTCAGGTGCCGTGATTACGCTGATACGTCTCACTGCCCATCGCTTGAATCTGGCCCTCGATCAAAGCGTCGAACGGCTTCAGGAGCGCTGCGAAAGAGCTCGGTGCTTCCAGCGCCTGCAACGCATGAACAATGGCCTCAAGGGTCGACAGTGCATCCGGCCCCGGCGCTTTGCGCAACCGGTAGCGCGAAGCGGGCACAACACCCAGGCTGACCCTCGGCAATGCAGCCAGCAACGGATTGAGGTGCAGCATTTTGCGCACTTTACGCCAGGTGCCATCCGGCACGACCAGCAGCATCGGCGGCGCATCACTGGCACAGGGCGTCAGTGTTTCAGCAGCTTCGCCGGGGAACAACAATCGCGCCTGATAGCCAGGCGGGCTCAATAATGCATGCAGATCATCGAAGACCTCGCCTACGTACAACTGCGCATTGACCAGCCCCAAAGCGGCAAGCCGCGCCGTATTCAATGCATGACTGACTTCAGAGGGATGCTGCAGGATCAACACCCTGGTACGGCTGTCCAGTTGCGGGATCAGCGCGCACAGGCAATGCGCAGTTGGACGCAGGCAACGTTCACAGCGGGCGCGGGACATCAACTCTCTCTCGGGCGGACCTGCTCTGCAAGGGTTTACAGCGAAGCCCCCTGTCAGCAACGGGAATGGCGGTTCAGGTCGTACAGCAACCGTCTGTCGAACAAGAAGACAGTTTAAACAACTTCATACGCTGGCGCCGGGGCAATCGGCAGCTGTTCCACTGGTTTGAGCTAATCTCACACGCTTGACGGGTGACATGCAGTACGCCTTCCCGATCCTGACACGATCAACATCAGGAGTACTCATGGATCGCGTGGCAATCCGACAGAGCGTGTTTGATGAATTGGGCATTATCCTGGTGGATAAATCCGAAATTCGCGAAAAAGCCACGTTTGACGACCTGGTTCTGGATAACCACGACATCGAAAGACTGTTCAGCGTACTGGGGAAGAAATTCAAGCTCGAATTTCCGAATGACATGAAGGCAAAACCCACGACACTCGCGATGGTGATCGACATGATTCTGTTCAGGCGGGGGACTGTCGGGGGGCAATGAGGAAAGTGGATCAGAGGTATGACCGAAGTATCGGCATCGAGTGCATGCACATTGTGCCGGGACGCCCTTTACGCCCCGCTGCGATACTTGAGGAGATTAAGCACACGCTACCATCCAACTGACTGGATCAAGCGAGAAGCCTAGCGGCGTGGACGGCGACGCTCGTCGTCGGCACGAACCGGAATGGGTTGCAGCTTTGGTCGTTCGATCAGACCCAGTGCAACACCCAGATCATGCAGCCATTCTTGCAGTTTGGTATTCATGGAGCCCCCTTGAGGGAAAAACCCGGCAGTCAATCTGTACTCATTACTCACTAAAGATCATAGAAGCAAATGAACCGTTAGCCGAGTGTCACAGGAAAAAATTTTCCCGATGCAGCCAATGTGACAGTTGTGCAGGATCGCTTCTAGTCTTTGCGACGGACGGCCTGTTACTGAACATTGCATCAAAGGCAGGAGCGATTCATTCAGGCTGACGAATCAGCCCCTCCCCATCGGTCATCGCTCTTTCGAGCAAGTCGGCAGGCAGGCTCTTGCTGGCACGCGCACCGAGCAACTTGAGCTGCTCGCTGCGACTGATCAGATTGCCGCGCCCTTCGGTGAGCTTGTTGCGGGCCGCTGAATAGGCCTTGTCGAGCTGCTGCAAGCGATTGCCGACCTCGTCCAGATCCTGAATGAACAATACGAACTTGTCGTACAGCCAGCCTGCCCGCTCGGCGATCTCCCGGGCATTCTGACTCTGCCGCTCTTGCTTCCAGAGACTGTCGATAACCCGCAAGGTCGCCAGCAGCGTGGTCGGGCTGACGATCACGATGTTACGGTCAAAGGCCTCCTGAAACAGATTCGGTTCAGCCTGCAACGCGGCAGAAAAAGCAGCTTCGATGGGCACAAACAGCAGAACAAAATCCAGACTGTGCAAGCCCTCCAGACGCTTGTAATCCTTGCCTGACAGACCTTTGACGTGATTACGCAGGGACAGCACGTGCTGTTTCAGCGCAGCCTGGCCAATCACGTCATCGTCAGCTGACACATACTGCTGATAGGCCGTCAGGCTGACCTTGGCATCCACTACAACCTGCTTGTCACCCGGCAACATGATCAATACGTCTGGCTGAAAGCGCTCCCCGTCTGGCCCCTTGAGGCTGACCTGGGTCTGATACTCGCGGCCCTTCTCCAGCCCGGCATGCTCAAGCACACGCTCCAGAATCAGCTCCCCCCAGTTGCCTTGGGTCTTCTGCCCCTTTAGAGCACGGGTCAGGTTGGTGGCTTCATCACTCAGGCGCAGGTTCAACTGTTGCAGACGCTCCAGCTCCTTGGCCAGCGAAAAACGCTCGCGAGCTTCGTTCTGATAGCTTTCTTCGACGCGCTTTTCAAACGACTGGATGCGCTCCTTGAGTGGCGTGAGCAGTTGACCCAGTTGCTGCTGGCTGGTCTCGGCGAAGCGCTGCTCACGCTCGTCGAAAATCTTGCCTGCCAGTTCCGCAAATTGCGCACGCAATTCGTCGCGGGAACCCTGCAGATCGTTCAGGCGTTGCTGATGACTGTCTTGCTGCTCGCGCAGTTCGGCGTTCAGCGCTGCACATTGCGCATCGAGGCGTCGCAGCTCGGCTTCTCTGCTGGCACGCTCGATATTCCAGCCCTGGGCCATTTCGCGGGCATTGTCGCTTTCCTCGCGCAGCAATTCGACCTCGCGGCGCAACGCGGCAAGGTCAGCCTGCTTGGCGGAGTTGGCCTGACCCAGATCACTGACTTCATCACGGCAGGCATCCAGCTGGGCGTTGAGGCCTTCCTGTGCCATCTGCGCCATGCTCAGGCGCTCGTCCAGCAAGGCGCTCTCGGCTTGACGCAGAGCCAGACGACGCTGCATGTGCCAGAGCAGTGCGAGCAACGGCAATGCAGCGGCGGCGAGCCCAAGTAACAGGCTGTTGAGGTCGAGTGCCATTAAAAACTCCATGCAGGCTGAATCGCCGTCAGCGGCCAGTCAGCGGCCATAAGGTGAGAACATGGATAGTGCAGGAGAAACGGCTTCTCAGGCGAGGCGATATCACAGGCGGGGCAAATCGGGGGATGAGATTCTACGCGTTTTCACGGGTACGCACAGCCCCCTTTTGGGGGGACATTTCATTCGGGACAATCCACAGAAGCTGTGGATAACTCAGTGGACAACCCCCCTTTAACCGCCGCAAACGTAGACAGAATGGGGCCTGCGCTCAAACTGACGATTTTTTCACCAGCTAAAAAAAAACGATGTTTTTCATTGACTTAATAATTCACCATCATAAATCAAACCCTTAGCGACGCTTGTGACAGTGATGTGGCAGCTTGTGCAGCTAATGTGCACAATTCACCGCCGCGGCTTTTTTCAGGCATTTCAACGACCTGAAAAAATGTGCTCGACTGCATCCGATTTTCAATGAATACGCGGCCGCAGCGCTGCTTTTACGCCAGGAATTTCTTTTTTAACCCGCGCATTTCATACTTCACGGGGATCTTCACAAACCCGTCATGCGACACATTGCACTTGTTGCAGTCCAAGGCCTGCTTGAACGTACCCACCGCCCGTCACTATCGATTCAGTAAAGGGACCCATGAAGGAGATATCGAAGTTCTTCTTGCTACTGATGGCCGTCTGCATCATCGCTTTGACAACCAGCATCGTTCTGCCCCCACCGGACGGCGGAGTCTTTGCCTACACCGTACTGTTGTCTGCAATCGCGCTGATGCTGATCATCTGTGGCGGCCTGAGCAAAGGGCGCATCAACGAACCGGGCGACATCATGCGCGCCATCAGACATCGGCGCCCCTTGCGGCTTACCGTCGCCGCCTACTTGCTTGGGTGTTCAATGGTCGCGTCTGCTACGGTGCTCATCTATCGACTGGTCGGGCACTGGTAAATTTATTCCAGTAGCCTCTTGCAATGATCGAACAACGCGCATATTATCGTCGCCGTTAGTACCAAGCTGAAAATCAATTCCGGTCGACAAGTCCCCCGACAGAATCTCCTCCATGCGACGAGAATGTTGGCAACAAGGGATCGACCACCTCGATGGTTTCCAGGCATGAACCTTTCACGCTGATGCACCCCTTGGGTGTCAGTGTAGTTACGGCAATCATGGCCTGCTTCAACCAGCCTGCAATTGATCAGGATCTTCACCCGGAGCGTCGAACCTTTGCTCCTGTTGTGTTGCCTGCCCTCCTAAGTACCTACCGGTCAGCCAGAGCGCCATACGATAAAGCGCGCTTAAACTGCCTGTCTTTCTTCCAGTCAGGTTCTCCGCCCAGCCAGGCTTTTGTCTCAAATGTCGGCCCGCGTTTACTGGAATCTTTATTTACGCACGGTATTGTTCCGTGTTGCTTCAGGAAACACCTTAATGATGAATACTCAAACTCAACACGCTATTCACACGCTTACCCATGCTTTTGCCCCAATGAACTGCCTGATCATGGCCGCTCGCAAAGGCTGCTTCAGCTTTACTATTGTCAATGAACACGGCATCGCTCGTCACAGCGAACGCCTGTACCCCGATCAGTATGCAAGCGCAGAGCCGCTGCAGGCCGTGATCGAGCGTACCCGTCAGGCGCTCGTTGCCTGACAGCAATGATGATGTCTTGACCGCAAGCCCCCAAAAAACCCCGTCCTGCAAGGCGGGGTTTTTTATTGCTCGTCATTTTATAATCAGTCGATATAGACGACCGCGACACCACAATCTCGTCAAAAGTTAAATTCCTTCCGAACTTTCAGGATTGTCCTACAAGAATAGCTCTAAATCGGGCTCCTCAGCCTATAGCGCGCCGTCGAAAATGTTGGTAATTTTCCATTGGTGAACAACAAGGAGTTCTAATAATGAAAATAATGACAAAAACACTTAACCGGACAACGCTTGGGCTCGCTCTGGGTCTTGCTTCCTCTCAACTTCTCGCTGCCGGCTTCGCCCTCAACGAACAAAGTATAAGCGGTATGGGCACCGGCTTCGCAGGTCGCTCCTCTTCAGCCGATGATGCCAGCACTGTATTTGGCAACCCCGCCGGCATGTCCCGCCTCAAGCGCGAACAAATCAGCGTGGGCGCGGCGGCAGTGATCGCCAAGACCGATATCAAGAACGGTCGCGGCACCTTCGGTGGCAGCAATGACGGTGACATGGTTCCCGTGGTTGGCGTGCCAATGGGCTACTACGTAAAACCTATCGATGATCATTGGGCATTCGGCCTGGGCGTGTACGTACCGTTCGGCCTGGTCACTGATTACGAAAAAGGCTTCGCGGGCCGTTACTGGGGTGACAAGAGCCACGTGCAGGTCGTGACTTTCCAGCCAACCGTCAGCTACGCCTTCAATGACAAGGTTTCCATCGGTTTCGGCCCGACATTCAACCGTATCGACGGTGAGCTGACGTCCTCAACCCTGAACCGTGCGTCACCAGGCATTAACGATGGCAAGGTGAAGATCAAGGGTGATGACACCGCAATCGGCTTCAACGCGGGCATTCTGGTTCAGGCCACCGACACCACTCGTCTGGGCCTGACTTACCACTCCAAGGTCGACTACAAGCTTGAAGGCAAGACCAAGATCGAAGGTTCAGGTTTTGGGCCATTCGGCGGTCAGAAGTATGATGCCTCGCTGGACATCTCGACACCTGAGTCGGTGGACTTCTCCATCACCCAGAAGATCGATGAAAACTGGACTGTGTACGCAGGCAGTACCTGGACTCGCTGGAGCCGTCTGCAAGACATCACCGTCAATAACGACGGCGTTCCGGCCCTGCTCGGCGGTTCGAGTGGCGCTATCGGCACCATCAAGGAAGATCAGAACTGGCACGACACCTGGGCACATGCCATCGGTGCTTCGTACAAGGTCAACAAGGAGTGGACGCTGCGTACCGGCTTCTCCGTCGATCAGTCGCCGACCAACAATGAAAACCGCTCTCCACGCATCCCGACTGGCGATCGCAAGATCATCAGCTTCGGCGCTGGCTGGAGCCCAACCGATGACCTGACCATCGACGTGGCGTACTCGTACCTGCGTGAAGACGAAACCAAGATCCGCGACAGCAGCGCGACCAAAGGTTCGTACAGTGCTGACTATCGCAACACAGCGCACGGCCTTGGCACTTCGGTTACCTATCGCTTCTGATAAACAACTGCCAGGCTGAAAAAAGCCCGCAACCTTCACAGGTTGCGGGCTTTTTATTACGCGCCTCGGGCCCAAAGAACGGGCAAAGGCCACGACGATTCTCGTTACCACTCCGCGTGGTAATGCATTTCTTCACGCTCCGCCACAGCCCTGCGATGGCTCGACGTGAGCCCTCAAGGCTTCGACGCAATCGCCTTTTCAATAGCCGCAATCAATTCAGGATCATCCGGCTTGGTCATGCTGGAAAAGTTGGCGATGACGTTGCCCTGGCGATCCACGACATACTTATAGAAGTTCCAGCGCGGTGCGCTGCTTTGTTCGGCCAGCACTTTGAACAGGTGGGTTGCGTCGTCACCGCGTACGGCCTGTGGCTCGGTCATGGTGAAGGTCACGCCGTAATTGACGTAGCAGACCTTGGCGGTTTCCTCACCGTCCTTGGCCTCTTGCTTGAAGTCATTGGATGGCACGCCCAGCACTTCAAGCCCCTGCCCCTTGTAACGCTGGCTTAGTTCTTCAAGCCCTTTGAACTGCGGGGCGAAGCCACAGAAGCTGGCGGTATTGACCACCACCAGCGGCTTGCCGGCGAAGCGCTTGCACAGGTCGATGTTTTCCTTGGCGCGCAGCTTGGGCAGCTCGCCTTGCAGCAACGGCGGGCAATCGGCGGCCATTGCGGCGCCGCTCATGGCCAGCAGCAGAAGAGGGATCGAAACAAAGCGAATTTTCATCATGGCGTCCCTGAAGAGTGTTGTCGTCTGCCGACACGCTACCCCAAGCCAGGCCATCTGCCTAGCAAGCGCCCAACCCCAGTTGCAGCGCCGCCAACCCGACGTGCTGCCAGGCCCACCAGACCAGCCACAGCAACACCGCCCCCACCATCAAGGCAGACAGCACAGGCCAGCGCCCGCTCACGCCAGACCGCCCTGCGCCTGCAACCTGGCCACTGGACGTTCGCGCACCGGCCAGTTGAGCGCCGCAGCCAGCAGACTGAGCAACACCGAGACTTGCCAGATCAGGTCGTAGCTACCCGTCCGGTCGTACACCAGACCGCCCAGCCAGCCGCCGAGAAATGCACCTAACTGATGAAACAGAAAAACGATACCGCCCAGCATTGACAGGTTGCGCACGCCGAACAGCGTCGCCACCGTACCATTGGTCAGCGGCACGGTGGACAGCCACAGCAAACCCATCGCTACGCCGAACAGGTAAGCAGTGGTCTGACTGAGCGGGACCGAAATAAACAACACGATCACCACCGCGCGCAGTAGATAGAGCGCTGTCAACAATCGCGGTTTGGACATGCGCCCGCCCAGCCAGCCAGCGGTATAGGTGCCGAAAATATTGAACAGCCCGATCAGCGCCAGCACCGTGGTGCCGACCTTGGCAGGCAAGTGCTGATCCACCAGATAAGCCGGCAAATGCACGCCAATGAACACCACTTGAAAGCCGCAGACAAAGAAACCCAACGCCAGCAGCCAGAACCCTGAATGTGAGCAGGCTTCACGCAGCGCCTCGCCAAGCGTCAACTCGACACCGGTAGATGCACTCGGCGTGTCCTTGAGCATGCCCACCAGCGGCAGGATCAACGCGACCAGAACGCCCAGCACCAGCAAGGCGCCGGACCAGCCCAGCCAACTGATCAGCCCCAGCGTGCCGGGCAGCATGGCAAACTGGCCGAACGAACCCGCCGCACTGGCGATCCCCATGCCCATGCTGCGTTTCTCGGCAGGCAGCGCACGTCCCACGACACCCAGAATGACCGAGAACGAGGTGCCGGACAGGCCGATGCCGATCAGTAACCCCGCACTCAGCGAAAGACTGAGGGGCGAGTCGGCCATGCTCATGCACAGCAGCCCCACGGCATACAGGATGCCGCCGACGAATACGACTTTTGCAGCGCCAAAACGGTCCGCCAGTGCGCCGGCAAACGGCTGCGCCAGACCCCACATCAGGTTTTGCAAAGCGATGGCAAACGCGAAGACCTCGCGGCCCCAGCCAAAATCCGCACTCATGGGCGACAGAAACAGCCCGAAACCGTGCCGTGTGCCCAGCGATAGCGCCAGAATCAATGCACTGCCCAACAGAATCCAGCCACTGGTACGCCAGATTGATGTCATTGTCAGCTCCCTGCAAAAGTGCGTGCGGATGTGTCCGCGAGCCGCGACGCTACGCCTTGCCGGACAAGACTGTCAATCAAGCATGGAATTCCCCGAGAGCTGCGCTTAAAGCAGCGCCAGCGCCAGCAGTACCGCAAGCTCCAGGAGTTCCAGCAACGCGCCTGCCGTATCACCGGTCGTACCGCCCAGACGGCGCATCATCAGTTGCCGTAAGCCAAAGAAGCACACGGCAGAGACCAGTAACGCAATCGCACCCGGCCAGCCCGCCAGCAGCACACAGACCGCCGCACTGATCAGCAACACCTTGCGGCCCGGCCCGCGAGGCAGATGATCTGCGAGCGCCTGCCCCAACCCGCCAGAGCGCACGTAGGGCGTGCCGAGAAACAAGGCAAGCATCGCGCTGCGTCCGATCAGCGGCGCCAGCAGCAAACCGATGCTGCTGTGGCTTTCGATCAGCGCCAGAATCGCGGCAAACTTGAGCAGCAGCACCAACACCAGCGTAACCACAGCAATTGGCCCGCTACGTGGGTCTTTCATGATATGGAGGGTGCGCTCGCGATCACCGAAACCGCCCAGCCAGGCGTCGGCACTGTCGGCCAGACCGTCCAGATGCAAACCACCGCTGAGCAGCACCCAGACACTGAGCAGCAAGGCCGCATGCAGCATCGGCGGCGTACCGCCGAGCAGTGCATTGCAGCCCAGCAACAGCGTGCCGAACACCACGCCTACCAGCGGATAGAACAACAGTGAACGGCCCAACTCTTCAGGACGCGGCATGCCCGGCAGGCGGATCGGCAGGCTACTGAGAAATTGCAGGGCGATCCAGAACGGCAACATGCAGGTCAGGCCTCAATGAGTAGACCGCCAGCGGCGACCTGAATAGACAGCAGCGCGCCGTGACCCACCACCACTTGCAGCAATTGCTCACGCGGCAAACCACGCGCCTGCGCCAGCAGCAAGCGCATGACGCCGCCGTGACTGACCAGTAGCACGCGCTCATCGCCATAAGCCTGATGCAAACGCTCTACGGCACTTAGCACCCGCGTTGAAAAATCAGTCACCGGCTCGCCATTGGGCGGCGTGAACGTATACGGATCAGCCCAGAACAGCCCCAGACCTTCGGCATCGGTTTCCATCAGTTGCGCAGGGCTGTGACCTTCCCAATCGCCAAAATGCAGCTCCTGCAAACCCGGCTCCAGGTGCAAGGGCAACGATAAGCACTGCGCCAACTCCTCGGAGAACCGCGCGCAGCGCTGCAAGGGCGAACTGACAATCCGCTCCCAAGGCCCGGCATCAACCACCGCCGCACGCATCTGCTGCCAGCCGAGATCGGTCAGGGCATCATCGAGACTGCCGCGCAGGCCGCCGCCCAGTTCGGTTTCACCGTGGCGCAGCAGATCCAGTCGCAAGGTCATGTCGGACGATCCGCCACAGCAGCCTCGGCAAATGTCGCCATGCCGTTGTGCAACTCACAGGCCAGACGCACCAACGGCACTGCCAATGCGGCTCCACTGCCCTCCCCCAGACGCAGGCCGAGGTCCAGCAGTGGTTCAGCTTGCAGGATCTCCAGCAAATGCCGATGGCCAGGCTCGGCGCTCCGGTGACCAAACAGCAACCAGTCACGGCAGGAAGGGTTAAGGCGCACCGCCACCAGCGCAGCCACGCTGCAGATGAAGCCGTCGACCAGCGCCACAATGCCTCCTTGCGCACAGGCCAGGTAAGCACCGGTCAGCGCAGCAATCTCGAAGCCGCCCAGACAGAACAGACTGTGCAGCGGATCGCCAGCATGCTCGGCGTGCAACGCCAGCGCACGCTCGATGACCAGCGTCTTGTGCGCGAGACCTTCAGCGTTCAGGCCGGTACCTGGGCCGACCAGCAGCGGCGCGGCGCATTCCAGTACCGAACAGGCCACTGCACTGGCCGCCGTGGTATTGCCGATACCCATCTCGCCACCAATGAACAGCTCAGTGCCGGCGGCCTTGGCGCGCAACACGCTGTCACGTCCGGCCTGCAAGGCAGCGAGGCCCTGCTCGACGGTCATGGCGGGCCCGTGGGCGAAATTGGCAGTGCCCGCGCCGAGACGCAGATGGCGCACACCTGGCAACTCCATCGACGACACGGTGCCCAGATCCACCACGTCCAGTTGCGCGGAAAGCTGGCGCGCCAGCACACTGATCGCCGCGCCGCCCTTGACGAAGTTGTGCAGCATCTGGCCCGTGACTTCCTGCGGATACGCCGACACACCCTCTGCGACGACGCCATGGTCACCCGCAAAGATTGCGATCCATAGCTGGTCGGCAGCCGGACGCTCGCGTCCTTGCAGACCGGCAAGCTGCACCGCCAGGCGCTCCAGTTGCGCCAGCGATCCGGCAGGCTTGGTCAGTTGCTGCTGACGCGCCAATGCAGCTTCGCGCATCGGCACATCAATGGCCTGTGCGGGCTTGAGCCACCAGGAATTACTCATAGCGCGGTTCCTTTCAACGTAAGTGGCAGGCCAGCAACGGTTAACACAACACGCTGGCAACGCTCGGCCAGCGCCTGATGCAAAAGACCGGCTTCGTCGACGTAACGACGGGTCAGCTCCCCGAGCGGCACAACGCCAAGCCCGGTTTCATTGCTGACAAAAATGATTTCGCCCGGCAATTCAGCCAGGCAGTCGAGCAGCGCCTCACGCTCTTGAGCCAGGCGCTCGGGGCTATCGAGCATCAGCAGATTGGTCAGCCAAAGGGTCAGGCAATCCACCAGCAGGCAGCGGTCGGGCGCAGCCTTCTCGAAAAGAACGCGCGCCAGTTCGACAGGCTCTTCGACCAGCCCCCAGTGATCAGGGCGACGGGCGCGATGGCTGGCAACACGCTGATTCATCTCGCCATCGAGCGGCTGACTGGTGGCGATATAGATCACATTGAGCGAAGAGTCGGCAGCCAGTTTTTCAGCAAGACGACTTTTACCGGAGCGCGCACCACCGAGTATCAATTGCAGCATTCAGCTTGCCTCCAGGCCGCACAGCTCGCGGAGCAATTTACCGTCGAGGTGCTTTTCCACCAGATCTGCCAGCCGCTCGATGTCGCGCTCGCGCAAGGCGTGATAATCCACCGACTGCACGTTTTCCAGCCCCGCCCAGCGCAACAGAGCGCTGCACGCGGCAGGCGATTCGAACAGACCATGCAGGTAAGTGCCGAGAATCTGGCCGTCGGCACTCTGCGCGCCGTCGCAGCGGCCATCGTCCAGCCGAACCGCAGCGTGCTCAAGCGCCGCACCGGTGGTGACGCCGGCATGGATCTCGTAACCACTGACCTCGGCGCCTTCCAGGGTCAAATGGCCGCGCACATTGCGCAATTGCTTCTCGGTTTCCAGCACCGTGCTCATCGCCAACAGGCCAAGACCGGAACTGGAACCCGCCGCGCCTTCGAGCCCCAGCGGATCGTGCAGTTGCTCGCCGAGCATTTGCAGGCCGCCGCAGATACCCAGCAGCTTGCCGCCGTAGCGCAGATGCCGGTCGATGGCCGTGTCCCAGCCATTGGCGCGCAGATAAGTCAGGTCGCTGCGCACGCTTTTCGAGCCGGGCAAAATAATCAGATCAGCCGCCGGAATGGGCTGGCCAGGGCCGATGAATTGCAGGTTGACCTGGGGATGCAGGCGCAGGGGGTCGAAATCAGTGTGATTGCTGATGCGCGGCAGCACCGGCACGACCACGTTCAGGACCTGCTCGACCTTGTCGGTCTGGCGCTGATCAAGGCCGTCTTCGGCCTCCAGATGCAGGTCCATGACGTAGGGCAGCACGCCGACCACTGGCTTGCCGGTGCGCGCTTCCAGCCAGTCCAATCCCGGCTGCAGCAAGGCAATGTCACCGCGAAAACGGTTGATGATGAAGCCCTTGACCCGTGCCTGCTCGCTGGGCGACAGCAACTCCAGCGTGCCGACCAGATGGGCAAAGACCCCGCCACGATTGATGTCGGCAATCAGCAGCACCGGGCAGTCAACCGCTTCTGCGAAGCCCATGTTGGCGATGTCATTGGCGCGCAGATTGATCTCGGCGGGCGAACCGGCGCCTTCGACCATAATCACCGGGTAGCTTTCACCCAGCCGCCGATGCGACTCCAGCACCGCCTGCATGGCGATCTCTTTATAGCCGTGATACGCCACGGCATTCATGGTGGTCACGGCGCGACCGTGAATAATGACCTGCGCGCCGGTGTCGCTATTGGGCTTGAGCAGCACCGGGTTCATGTCGGTGTGCGGCTCCAGAAAGCAAGCCTGCGCCTGCACTGCCTGCGCACGGCCGATCTCGCCACCGTCCGCCGTCACCGCGCTGTTGAGCGCCATGTTCTGCGGTTTGAACGGCACAACTTTCACGCCTTGCCGGGTCAGCCAGCGGCACAACGCCGTTACCAGCGTGCTTTTGCCGGCATCCGAGGTGGTGCCTTGTACCATCAGCGTGGCCATGGGTATTCCTTGCGATATTCAAGCAGAACAGTGTGCAGACGCAGCCAGTCGGCCTCGTCAGCGGGCAGGCCGAAACGCAGGCTGCAGGACTCAGGCGTGTTACCCACAAACAGGCGCAACAATACGCCACGTCGGGCACAGAACTCGTGGAGCGACTGTGCTTCGGCTGTCACCCGCCACTGGAACAGCGCGCAGCCGCCATCAGGGGCCAGGTGGTACTGGTCGAGCAACGCCACCAGCCGGTCCCGCGCCAGATCACAGCGCTCGATCTGCCGGGCCTGCCCTTGCAGATCGCTCAGGCAGGTCTGGCCGATGATGCGCGTCGGCCCGCTGACAGACCAGGGGCCTATTTCCTGCGCCAATGATTGGAGCAGCGCCGGTTCGGCCAGCACAAAACCCAGACGGACTCCAGCCAGACCGAAAAACTTGCCGAAAGAGCGCAGCACGATCAACCCGATGCGCCAGGTTTCGGCGGCCAGGCTCAGGCCCGGCGTGTTGTCCATGAACGCTTCGTCGACCACCAGCCAGCCACCACGCTCGGCCAGCCGTGCGTGCCACTCCAGCAGGCGCTCGGTGCTCAGCAGCAAGCCGGTCGGGTTGTTGGGGTTGACCACCACCAGCACGTCGAGGGTGTCGAGAAAATAGTCGACCTCTTGCTCACCCACCTCGCGAACCACGTAGCCGCCTTTGCGCCAGGCATGTGCGTGCTCGGCATAGCACGGTGAAAGAACACCGACCCGCCCTCCACTGCGCACCCGAGGCAGCGCCTGAATCGCTGCCTGCGAACCGGACACCGGTAATAATCGAGGCACGCCGTAATAGGCACAGGCTGCTGCTTCCAGGCCGTCGTCGGTCTCTGGCAGCCGCGCCCAGGCGCGCAGGGGAATCTCCGGAATCGGCCAGGGCCAGGGTGCGATACCGGTGGAAAGGTCCAGCCAGTCGGCCTGATGAATACCATAATGTTGCGCCGCAGCGCGCAGTCGCCCGCCGTGCTCAAGCATGGAATTCAGCCGCCACGCAGATAATCAGCAGCCATAACCAGACCCCGCCCTGTACCAGTTGCCAGCCGCGATCGATCGAATCCGCATCGGCCGGGACGCCTTCGCCCAGTGGTGGACGCTGATGCAGTTCGCCGTGATAGATCGCCGCGCCGCCCAGCTCGACACCTAGTGCACCCGCGCCAGCCGCCATCACCGGGCCTGCATTCGGGCTGTCCCAGGTGGGGCCCTGGGTACGCCAGCAACGCAGTGCCAGTCGGGTTTTGCCCAATAATGCGTAGGTCAGTGCCACAAGGCGTGCAGGAATGTAGTTGAGCAGGTCGTCGATTTTTGCCGCAGCCCAGCCGAAACGCTCGAAACGCTCGTTGCGATAGCCCCACATGGCGTCCAGCGTATTGCTCAGCCGGTACAGCACCACGCCGGGCGCACCGGCCACGACAAACCAGAACAGTGCAGCAAACACCGCGTCGCTGCCGTTTTCCAGCACTGACTCGGTGGCGGCGCGGGCGACCTCGGTGGCGTCCAGCTCGCTGGTCTGGCGACTGACCAGATAACCCACCCGCTGCCGCGCTTCGACCAGATCATCACTGCGCAGCGCCTGTGCCACCGGCTGAACGTGTTCACCGAGGCTGCGCATGCCCAGCGCGCAGTACAGCGCCAGAATGTCGAACAGCCAGCCGATATAAGGCAGCCAGCTCAATAAGGTGGCCAACAGCGTCAACGGCACCACCGTAATCACCCAGGCCGTCACGCCATGACTGCGCCAGCCACGGCCGCCGCTGTTGAAGCGCCGCTCGATGCGGCTGGCAAAGCCGCCGAACCCGACCAGCGGATGCCAGCGTTTCGGCTCACCGAGCAACGCATCCAGCGCCACGCCGGCGACGCTCAACAGCGCCACACTCATTGACCCACTCCCCATTGATTCTCATACAGCAGTTCATGCAGCGGGCGCACTTGCGCCCAGCCTTCCATGACCAGCATGGGCGCGGGATAAAATTCTTTCACCGGCCCCAGGCAGATGATCGCCAGCGGTTTGGCACCCTCCGGCATACCCAGCAAACCGGCCAGCGCCTCGGGGTCGAACAGCGACACCCAGCCCATGCCCAGCCCTTCGGCACGCGAGGCCAGCCACAGGTTCTGGATCGCACAGGACAGCGAAGCCATGTCCATTTCCGGCAAGGTGCGCCGGCCGAAGACGTGCTGCTCACGCCCTTCCATCAGCGCGGCAACCAGCACTTCCGCGCAATCGTTAATGCCTTCGACCTTGAGCTTCATGAATTCGTCGGTGCGCTCGCCCAGCGCCTCGGCGGTGCGAATACGCTCTTCTTCCACCTGCGAGCGCATCTTGCTGCGCAACGCCGGATCGCTGATACGAATGAAACGCCAAGGCTGCATCAGGCCGACGCTGGGCGCCTTATGCGCAGCTTCCAGCAAGCGCGCCAATAACTCGGGCGCTACCGTGCCGCCGATGAAATGCCGCATATCGCGACGCTCGGCGATGGCGCGGTACACCGCAGCCCGCTCTTCAGGGCTGAACGCTTGCTCGGTCATGGCTTGAACAGCGCCGCTATCGCCTGCGGACAGGAAGGGAAATAGAAATGCACATAAGAGGCGGTCAGGCGTCCCAGGCGATACACCGCCTCGGCACCACGACCGCCATTGGGGCTGACGCCTCGGGCAATCGGTTGCAGCTCGGTGCTGGTCAGCGAGTGGTGGTAAGTGTGACCGTGCAGCGTGCCCTCGGGCAGCTCGACCGCTTGCAAGGCCAGAGCCGCAAGGCGCTTCTGCATGACCGCCTCACCGGCCAGCAAACCGACCAGTTCGGCGCGCACGCCTTCCACGTCAGTCAGCGCATCAAGCAGGTAGAGCATGCCGCCGCACTCGGCCAGGATCGGCTTGCGGGCAATATGGTGAGCCCTGATCGAGGCCTGCATCGCCAGGTTTGCCGCCAGCGCAACGTGATGCAGTTCCGGGTAACCGCCCGGCAGGTACAGGCTGTCGACTTCGGGAATCTCGCTGTCATGGATCGGCGAGAAAAAGCTCAGCTCGGCGCCCATGTTGCGCAGCAGGTCCAGGCTCGCCCCGTAGAGAAAGGCGAAAGCTTCGTCACGCGCCACGGCGATACGCACGCCGCTGAGCAGTGGTTCGACATGAACCGGATCGGGTGCGGTGAACGTCACGGCAGGTGGCAACGACACTTCGCAGGTGCTGGCCAGCGCAGCGGCGGCCATGTCCAGACGCAGGTCCAGGTCGTTCAGCTCACTGGCTTGTACCAATCCCAAATGGCGGCTGGGCAGTTCGAAACCGACTTCCCGCGACAACGCGCCGTACCAGCGCAGGCCCTCAGTCAGGCTGTTTTCCAGCAATTGCGCGTGGCGTACCGTACCCACGCGGTTGGCCAAAACCCCGGCGAACGGCAAGTCCGGTTGATAGCGCGCCAACCCCAGCGCCAGAGCGCCAAACGTCTGCGCCATGGCTGTGCCGTCGATCACACCGAGTACCGGCACGCCGAAGTGACGCGCCAGGTCGGCACTCGATGGCGTACCGTCGAACAAGCCCATGACGCCTTCGATAAGGATCAGGTCCGCTTCGTCGGCCGCCTCCCAGAGCAGGCGTCGGCTTTCATCGGCACCGACCATCCACATGTCCAACTGGTAGACCGGCGCACCGCTGGCCCGCTCAAGGATCATCGGATCAAGAAAATCCGGTCCGCACTTGAACACCCGGACCTTGCGGCCCTGATTGCGATGCAGACGCGCCAGTGCGGCGGTCACCGTGGTTTTGCCTTGCCCGGAAGCAGGCGCAGCGATCAATACCGCCGGACAGTCACGCGGGGCTCTCATTGCAGTGCTCTCATGAGGAATGGCTCACAGCTCGATACCTTTTTGCGCACGGATACCGGACTGGAATGCATGTTTGACCACGCTGATCTCGGAAACGGTGTCGGCCAGGTCGATCAATTCAGGCTTGGCACCGCGGCCGGTCACCAGCACGTGCTGCATGGGCGGACGCGCCTGCAAGTCAGTCAGTACCTGCTCAAGGTCAAGGTAGCCATGCTTGAGGGCGATGTTCAATTCGTCGAGCACCACTAGGCCGATACTCGGGTCGCGAAGCATTTCCCGAGAGACGGCCCAGGCAGATTCGGCGGCGGCGATGTCGCGCTGGCGGTCCTGGGTTTCCCAGGTGAAGCCCTCGCCCATCACGTGATAACGCACTTGCTCGGGAAAGCGCCGAAAGAACATTTCTTCGCCGGTGCTGTTGCGGCCCTTGATGAACTGCACCACACCGCACTGCATGTCGTGGCCCATGGCCCGGGCGAGCATGCCGAATGCCGAGCTGCTCTTGCCTTTGCCGTTGCCGGTCAATACCAGCAGCAGGCCGCACTCATTGGGCGAACTGGCAATACGTTCGTCCATCACGGCTTTTTTGCGCTGCATGCGCGCCAGATGACGTTCGTCGCGTTCGGGGGATTCGTTCATTTCGGCTCTCCGCTCGGGGCAGGCGAAAGCAGACGGAAGGACAGCACTGGACAGCACGGCAACGCCCTGCACAGAACATCACCCTCCGTGATGCCATTGAGTGATTCAGGCCGGTCTCCGGGCTCATGAGCGGGTCTCCCCGGCTGCGCGCCTTCCCGTGTGGAACACAGTGGCACGATGCACAGCCTTGACTCATTTACCGTTGCGGGGGCAGCGCCGGGATCGGATCGGATGATCCACACCGGCTTCCCTGTTTCACTCCGCCAATCGAAGATTGCAGAGCACCTGAAACAAGCGGCGAAGGGTAGAGTGTTGGGCTCAGAGCGTCAATCGACAGAGCAGCGTCAAGGCACGGTCATTTAACGTGATTGAACCTCGGCGGTTCCAGGTGCCTCTATCAGTTACAGGACCACGCCTTTGTTTATGGAGATCCAACATGTTCAAACTCAGACCCCATTACGCAGTACTGCTTCTGGTTGCCGGCGGCCTCGCTGCCTGCGGCGAGTCGTCCAGGCTGCAAGTCTCGGACGGAACAGGCCCCTCGCCCAAGCTGCCGGAGCCGAACAAGACGCTGATCCCGACCGTCAATATCGCCCCTGCCATCGGCTGGGAGAAAGACGCCAAACCGGTTGCCGCGCCGGGCACTCAAGTGGCGGCCTTTGCTGAACACCTCGATCATCCACGCTGGCTGTATGTATTGCCCAACGGCGACGTGCTGGTCGCGGAAACCAACTCGCCTGCCAAGCCGGATGACTCCAAGGGCATTCGCGGCTGGGTCATGGAAAAAGTCATGGGCCGTGCGGGCGCTGGCGTACCGAGCGCCAATCGCATCACCTTGCTGCGCGATGTCGATAAAGACGGCGTTGCCGAAACTCGCACGGTTTTCCTGCAAAACCTCAATTCACCGTTCGGCATGACCCTGGTGGGCAACAAGCTGTATGTCGCCGATACCGACCGCCTGATCAGCTTCCCTTACGAAGCCGGCCAGACCTCGATCAGTGCGCAAGCAACCAAAGTGGTCGACCTGCCAGGCGGCACGCTCAACCACCACTGGACCAAGAATGTCATCGCCAGCAAGGACGGCAGCAAGCTGTACGTGACAGTGGGCTCGAACAGCAACGTGGCCGAGAACGGCATGGACAAGGAAGAAGGCCGCGCAGCAATCTGGGAAGTGGACGCCGCCACGGGCAACCACCGTATCTTCGCCTCGGGCCTGCGTAACCCCAACGGAATGGATTGGGAGCCGAAAACCGGCAAATTGTGGACCGCAGTCAACGAACGCGATGAAATCGGCAGCGATCTGGTGCCTGACTACGTGACATCCGTGCAGGATGGCGCGTTCTATGGCTGGCCTTACAGCTATTACGGCCAGCACGTTGACGAGCGCGTCAAGCCGCAGAATCCGGCCCTGGTCGCCAAGGCGATTGCCCCGGATTACGCAGTCGGTCCGCACACCGCCTCGCTGGGCCTGGTATTTGCCGACGGCAAGACGCTGGCTGCGCCGTTCAACGAAGGTCTGTTCGTTGGCCAGCACGGCTCCTGGAACCGCAAACCACACAGTGGCTATAAAGTGGTGTTCATCCCGTTCAGCGGCGGCAAACCCAATGGCGCCCCGGTCGACGTATTGACCGGCTTCCTCAACAAGGACGAAAAAGCCATGGGCCGCCCGGTCGGCGTAGTCAACGACCAGCGCGGCGGGTTGCTGGTGGCGGACGATGTCGGCAACAAGATCTGGCGTGTGACCTCGGCCAAGGCTGCTCAGTAAAACCGAGCGTCACGAACGGCATGGCAAACGCGGAGCGTCGCACGATAGTTGAGATTATCGTTCCCTGCGCTCCAGCGTTGGAGTGCAGCTCTCGACGCTCTGCGTCGCACGATAGGTATTGCTGCAGACTCCCGGCAGACCGCAGGCAAGCGCAGCGCTACGGCCGATTCTGCGCCAGACTGGCTGGCTGGATCACGCGCTTGGCGTTGAGGTAGGCGCGCTGCCAGTAGGGCTTGTCGAGGCTGTCGAGTTTGACTGTGCCACCGGTGGCCGGTGCATGCACGAAGCGGCCTTCGCCTACGTAGATCCCCGCATGGGAAACCTGCGAACCACCCGATGTGGCGAAGAACACCAGATCGCCTGACTGCAGCTGCTCACGACGAATGTTCGGCGCGCCCATCACGATCATTTCGCGCGTCGAGCGCGGCAAGGAAATGCCCGCCGCATCACGATAGACATAGCCTATAAGACCACTGCAATCAAAACCGGAGTCGGGCGTGTTGCCGCCCCAGCGATAAGGCGTACCCACCAGCCCCAACGCACGGAAAAGCACGTCTTCGGCGGCCGGGGAAAGAATCTGAGGGGGAGCAGTCACCACCGGACGCTGAACGATCCGGGGTGCCTTGGGGGGTGGCGGCGCACTGGCACAGGCACCCAGTAACGCAGCAACAGAGATGACCATCAGGCGCAAAGCAATCGACATAACCACAACAACCTGATCTGGATGCGGCTTACGCTGCCGAGAAGCTCAAAAACGCAGAAAGACCCGAAGGTCTTGTCAGCGAATTCTATTTATTAACGTTGCGCCGCTTGGGCGCCGTCTTGACTGTAGTCGATGTCATCGCAGTTGTCTGCGTCGCAACCGGCGTTGATTTTACAGCCACTGTGCCCGGCGCCATCGCCAAAGGCCGCTTGGCCTCGATAAAGGTCTTGCTCCAGTAAGCGTCATCAAGGCTGTCGATGCGCACACCGCCGCTGCGGCGGCTGCTGGAATGAATGAACTGCTGGTTACCGGCATAGATCGCTGCATGGCTGACACGGCCACGGCCGCGGGTGCTGAAGAACAGCAGATCGCCCGGCTTGAGATTACCGCGCGAAACCAGTGGAGCGTCAACGTTGATCATCTCGCGAGTGGAGCGCGGCAGGCTCATGCCGGCCTCTTCACGGAACAGGTAACCGATGAAACCGCTGCAATCGAAGCCTGACGACGTGGAAGTGCCGCCAAACTGATAGCGCGTACCAATCAGAGACTTGCCACGTTCCAGGATGCTGTCGGCCAGAACCGGCAGTTTGTAGGATTTGTTATCAGCGAAATGCGTCAGCTCGTCTTCAGTAGCCATCTCGTCTTGCAGGGTCGCGGCGTCGTCGCGACGCGCTGCAGACTGGGCAGTGACGGTGTTCTGATAGCGAGGAACCGGCTGAGCCTGTTCTTGCTGTGCAACCGGCATATTGGCCGAGCAACCGAACAGGAAGGTAACGAGTGCGAGGGGCACGAGGGGTGCAAAGCGAACAACTTGCATGGGCACAACCGTGGCTGACTGTTAAGAAGCCGAGACTATGCCCGCAATGAAAGCGATTTGCAAATTCAATCGAACTAGATGTGACTTATGAGTTCCGCCATGACATGTGCCGCACGGCCTTGCAGAAATACATCCATTTGAGTGCTGTGATCGGTCGGCTGCGGATTGATTTCTGCGGTAAATCCCCCGGAAACACGGGTTCGAATGACCGGCTCATGAATGTAAGGGAAGCTGGCGGTGGTGCCGATACTCAGCACCGCATCAAAGCCTGTAGCTAGTTGTTCATACAGTGTTTCCAGTTCCCTTTCCGGGAGCATTTCCTGAAAAAGAACGACGGGCGGTCGCAATATGCCACTACATGCGGGGCATAAGGGGGGCAAAGGGCGCTGTAAGTGCTCGCTGAGCTGCTGATCTTTCGCGCCGCAGGACTGACAGAACAGTGGAGAAAGTTGCCCGTGGATTTCGATCAACCGCTCGGGCGGACTGCCAGCGGCACGATGATAGCCATCGACATTCTGGGTCAGCACCCAACACTCGGGCTTGATGCGCTGCAACTGCGCAATCGCGTAGTGAGCCACGTTAGGCTCACCGCCCAGGCAAGCCTTGCCCAGTTCGGCGATGTATTTCCAGCACAGCTCGGGATCCCGGCGCAGCATCGGCCCTGACAAGGCCACTTCTATGGGCAGCCCGTCATCGGTCTTGCCGTTATAGAGCCCGCCTACGCCGCGATAGGTCGGCAAGCCGGAATCCGCCGACAGGCCAGCTCCGGTAATCACCAGAATCCGCTTTGCATGGCGTAACGCTGCTGCGGTTTGCACGACCAGCGCCTGATCTACCACCCAAGCGTCTCTTTAAGGAAGGGAATGGTCAGCTTGCGCTTTTCCTGGAGCGAGGCCTGATCGAGGCGCTCCAGCAATTCGAACAAGGCGCTCATGCTGCGCGTCCCGCGCGTCAGGATGAAATGACCGACATCGTCGGTCAGGTGCAGGCCGCGCCTTGAAGCACGCAGTTGCAGGGCACGCAGTTTGTCCTCGTCGGACAGCCCGCGCATCTGGAACACCAGCGCCATGGTCAAGCGGGATTTGAGGTCGGGAAGCTTGACCGGCAGCTCGCGGGGCGATTTGGACGCTGCAATCAGCAAGCGACGGCCGCTGTCACGCAGACGGTTGAACAGATGAAACAGGGCTTCTTCCCAGTCCGGCTTGCCGACCACGGCCTGGAGGTCGTCCAGGCAGACCAGCTCGTACTGCTCCAGATGGTCGAACAGTTCGATGCCTTCATCTATGACTTCGGCCAACGGCAGGTACACCGCAGGTTCACCCATCTGTTCGAAACGCAGGCACGCGGCCTGCAGCAGGTGCGTGCGCCCTACTCCGTCCTTGCCCCACAGATAAATGAGGCTTTCCGTCCATCCGGCATCGGCTTCGCACAGCCGCTCGACATAGCCGAGTGCAGCGGCGTTGGCGCCTGGATAGTAATTGACGAAAGTGGCGTCATCACGCAGACGCACACTCAGGGGCAGCTGAATCGGTTTCATGCTGACTAACGGCTCATGCAAACCGTCAAGGGCCTCTGTGTAAAGTGCACGAAGTTTATACCCGTGAGGCGGGTCGCACAATGCGACAGACCTCAAGCAAAATCAAAGGTTTGCGTCAGGGCCAGGAAAGCGGAGATGGAGAAAGGAGGTTTGGCGCAGTGCACGCGCCATTCCGGTGGGCCTCTGCGCAGGGCTGCGTAGAGGCCTGTTTCAAGCTTACAACTCCGGATCTTCGGCACCTGCGTAGATTTCCGAGTCTTTGTAGACGTCGTGCATGTGGCGCACCAGCACCATGATCACCGCCGCTACGGGCAACGCCAGCAAAATGCCGGTGAAACCGAACAGCTCGCCACCGGCCAGGATCGCGAAAATCACGGCCACCGGGTGCAGACCGATACGATCGCCCACCAGCAATGGTGTCAGGACCATGCCTTCAAGCGCCTGACCGATCATGAACACTGCGACAATCCCCATCATCGGGTACAGATCACCGCCAAACTGGAACAGCCCGGCAATCAGCGCCGCGCCGATGCCGATCACAAAGCCCATATAAGGCACGATGGCCGCGAGACCTGCGATCACCCCGATCAACAGCCCCAGCTCCAGCCCGACCAGCATCAGCCCAGCCGCGTAGATCACTCCAAGGCCGACCATGACCAGCAACTGCCCGCGAATGAACGCGCCCAGCACTTCATGGCACTCGCCCGCGAGCTTGACGATCTGACCTTCACGCTGACGCGGCAGCAAACCGCGGATCTTGCCGGTCATGATGTCCCAGTCACGTAACAGGTAGAAGCACACGACCGGGATCAGCACCAGATTGGTCAGCCAGCCGATCAGCGCCAGGCTGGACGCAGTGGCCTGGGACAGCACGATGGAAACGATATCTCCGGCCTGACCCATGTGCTCGGAAATCGCCGCCTTGATCTTGTCGAACTTCCAGAAGCCGTCTGCCAGGCCGAACTTGGCCTGCACCCACGGCATGGCCGAGTGCTGTAACCAGTCGAGAATCTGCGGCGCCAGTTCGTACAGGCGAAACAGTTGCTTGGCCAGCATGGGCACCAGCACCAGCAGCAAGGTCATCAGCACCAGGGTAAAGAGGCCGAAAACGACTACCACACTCAAGGTTCTGGACAACCCGGCGCGTTCCAGACGATCCACCAGCGGATCGCCCATGTACGCCAGCAGCAACGCCACCAGAAAAGGAGTGAGGATCGTGTGCAGCAGCACCACGAAAGCGACCAGCAAAGCCAGCCCGCCGATCCAGAACCAACGCCGCGTATCAGTCATCAACATCCCTCAACCCAATGGAAAAACGTTCTTGCCGGGTTACCAGCGGAAATACAGCTGTGGCGCAGAGGCCGGAACAATCATCGGTGCCGGTACAGGCGCCGTTGTGGGCGAGGCAGGCGCGGCAGCATCGACAGGAGCAGCAACTGGCGCCTCTGCAACGGCCGCCTCACTGGCGGGTACTTCCTGCAATTTGGCCAGCGACATCTGCGAGCGTAGCTGATCCGCATTGCCGCTGACATCGAAGACCACCCGATCACCCTGCACAGAACTCAGACGCACGCCGAACGGTTCAAGTAACTGAAGCAGTTGCGCATAACGCTCCAGCGTCATGCCTTGCACCTGCACCAGCATGCCGGTCGAGGCGCCCGGCTTGGCGACGAAGCGCGGCGCCAGACGTTCGCTTACCGATAACAGCACCGCATCGGCCAGCGCTTCGGAGGTTGCGCCCGTTGCCGTGCCCTGCTCGCGCTGATCACCCAGCCACAGGCGCCATTTGCCCTGCCATTGACCGGCCTCTTCTCTGGCATGCACGGCGAGAATAGCGTCAGCACCATAACGTTCGGACGCCGTCTTGAGCGGTGCAGGGTCAGTGCCTTCAAGGGTTTTCGCGTCACCGATGCTTTGTTCACTCAGGTCAGCCAGTGGCAGGCGCAAGGGCAGACCGCGATGCTGTGCGGCACGTCGCAACGGTTCGGCGGCAGCCTGACCATCGCCCACCAGATTGGCGCCTTCAACCGAATCATTCAGCCACCAGCCGAGGATCGAAGGTCGGTTGCTGCCCCAGATGGACAGCCCGGCGTCACGCAACGCACGCTCGGTGGTGGCCGGATCGAAGTCCACCAACAGGGTTTCCGGCGGACCGGCCTCGTAACCGTACTGGCTGATGATTTGCTGCGGGTCCTTGCGTAACGCGGCAATCGCCGGCCCCTGCGTGGCCTTGGCGTCGCCGGTCAGACGCAGTACCAGGGTGTCAATCGCGGCCTGGGTGGCGCGCGTGCGTTCATCGGGCGACTGGCCGCTAACTGGCTCGCGCACCTGATAAAGATTGCTCACCGTTTCGGCAAGGCTGGGAAGGCTGATCAGGGACAGACAGCCAACGAGAAGGATTCTGGAAAAACGCATGGACAGTTCCCGAACGGAAAAAAGTAAAAAGAAGCAGCTTCAGGAGGTGCACAGCCTGGGACAGCCGTGAGCCGCCAATCATTCAATTTCGGCATAAAGTACACCTTAAACGTCCGGGCTCGCACTGATGGCGCACCCGAGGCCAGGATTATTTAGCCCAACACCGCCCTGTTGTCGGCGCAAGGATGGCCCCTGGGGAGCAAGCCTGATAAAATCGCGCGCCTTCGCAGACCGGCAATCGCCACGGCCCAACCTTAACATCGCATCACAGCGCGGTGCTGAACGGGTCCTAACGCAGCGGTCGATACCTCCGAATCCCCCCTAAAGGCCTGGATTTTCTATGAGCAAGCAACCTTCCCTGAGCTATAAAGACGCCGGTGTAGACATCGACGCCGGTGAAGCATTGGTCGAACGCATCAAGAGCGTCGCCAAGCGCACCAAGCGTCCGGAAGTCATGGGCGGCCTGGGAGGCTTCGGCGCCCTCTGCGAAATCCCGGCTGGCTACAAGCAACCGGTTCTGGTCTCGGGCACCGACGGCGTGGGCACCAAGCTGCGTCTGGCGCTGAACCTGAACAAGCACGACAGCATCGGCATCGATCTGGTCGCCATGTGCGTCAACGACCTGGTGGTGTGCGGCGCAGAGCCACTGTTCTTCCTCGATTACTACGCCACCGGCAAGCTCAACGTCGAAACCGCCACTCAGGTGGTCACCGGTATCGGCGCTGGCTGCGAACTGGCTGGCTGCTCGCTGGTGGGCGGTGAAACCGCTGAAATGCCGGGCATGTACGAAGGCGAAGACTACGACCTGGCAGGTTTCTGCGTCGGTGTCGTGGAAAAAGCCGAGATCATCGACGGTTCGAAAGTCGCTGCCGGTGATGCCCTGCTCGCCCTGCCGTCGTCCGGTCCGCACTCCAATGGTTACTCGCTGATCCGCAAGATCATCGAAGTCGCCGGTGCCGATATCGAAAACATCCAGCTGGACGGCAAACCGCTGACCGAGCTGCTGATGGCGCCAACCCGTATCTATGTCAAACCGTTGCTCAAGCTGATCAAGGAAACCGGCGCGGTCAAGGCCATGGCGCACATCACCGGTGGCGGCCTGCTGGACAACATCCCTCGCGTGCTGCCGGAAGGCGCTCAGGCAGTGGTCGATGTGGCGAGCTGGCAGCGTCCGGCCGTGTTCGACTGGTTGCAGCAGCAAGGCAACGTCGACGAAAACGAAATGCACCGCGTCCTCAACTGCGGCGTCGGCATGGTTATCTGTGTCGCCCAGGAACACGTTGAAACGGCCTTGAACGTTCTGCGTGAAGCCGGCGAGCAGCCATGGGTGATCGGCCAGATCGCGACCGCCGCTGCCGGCGCGGCACACGTAGAGCTGAAAAACCTCAAGGCGCATTGATGCCAGCCATCTGCGATGTCGTGGTGCTGTTGTCCGGCACCGGCGGCAACCTGCAAGCGATGATCGACAGCTTCAAGGACGGGGCTAGCCCCGTTCGCATCTGCGCGGTTATTTCCAACCGCGAAGATGCCTTCGGTCTGCAACGCGCCCGGGATGCAGGCATTGACGCCTGCGTGCTGGATCACACTGCGTACGAAGGCCGAGAGGCGTTCGATGCAGCGCTGATAGAACTGATCGACACCTTCAAACCACAGTTGGTGGTACTGGCCGGGTTCATGCGTATCCTCAGCGCAGGATTCGTCCGTCACTATCATGGGCGCCTGCTCAATATTCACCCTTCCCTGCTGCCGCGTTACAAGGGTTTACACACCCACAGGCGGGTATTGGAAGCCGGTGACGCCGAACATGGCTGCAGTGTGCATTTCGTCACCGAGGAACTCGATGGCGGCCCACTGGTCGTACAGGCAGTTATTTCGGTACAGTTGCACGACACGCCCGCAGCGCTCGCGCAACGGGTCCATGTCCAGGAGCATCATATTTATCCGCTGGCAGTTCGCTGGTTCGCAGAAGGTCGATTGAGGCTCAGCGAACACGGCGCTTTACTGGATGGCCAGCCACTCCCGGCCTGTGGCCACTTGATTCGAATCTAGGAGATATTATGCGTCGCGCTCTGCTCTTCGCTTTCGCTCTGCTCGCACTGCCTGCTGTACAGGCAGCAGACCTTCAACCTTTCTCCGCCAGCTACACCGCCGACTGGAAGCAACTGCCCATGAGTGGCACGGCTGAACGCAGCCTGGAAGCCGGGGCCAATGGCACCTGGACGCTGAATTTCAAGGCCTCGATGATGATCGCCAGCCTGACTGAAGTCAGCACGCTGAAAGTCGACAAGGACGCGCTGTTGCCGCAGACCTACAGCTTCGAACGCAGTGGTCTGGGCAAGTCCAAGAAAGTCGATCTGGTGTTCGACTGGAACACCAAGTTTGTCACCGGCACCGACCGGGGCGACCCGATCAAGCTGCCGCTCAACCGTGGCATTCTCGACAAATCCACCTATCAGTTGGCGTTGCAGCATGACGTGGCTGCGGGCAAAAAGAGCATGAGCTACCAGGTCGTCGACGGAGACGAAGTGGATACCTATGACTTCCGCGTGCTGGGCTCTGAAAAAGTAGAGACCAAGACCGGCCAGGTCGACGCGATCAAAGTCGAGCGCGTGCGCGACCCGACGCAAAGCAAGCGCACCACTGTGCTGTGGTTCGCCAAGGACTGGGATTACCTGCTGGTCCGCCTGCAACAGGTCGAAACCGACGGCAAGGAATACAACATCGTGCTGCTCGACGGCACCGTCAACGGCAAGGCTGTCAAAGGCAGCTGATTGCCCTGACAACCCGGTGACACAGAGCCCTGCTTTTCAGCGGGGCTTTTTATTGGCTGCGATACAGCACCCCACCTGCGAAGAGGACGCAGAGCGTCCGGAACGGCATACCGACGCGGCGTCGCACGTAGTTAAGGTTATCGTTCCCTACGCTCCAGCATGGGAATGGCGCTCTTGACGCTCCGCGTCATCTTTCTGCGCCGCACGCTCAGAGCACATGAAAAAACCTTCACTTTGCCACTACCCCGCTACAGCCCACGACATGCAAGGGCTGTAGGCGTTCGCTCATTTTCTGACCAGACGGGAACCTGAACGGGCTATTTACGTAGGTAGCTAACAAATTCTATAAAAGAGTCCTGCGACACATCGCCGCAGTATCCAGAGGCCTAACCATTCAGGCCATCAAAGTCAGGAGCTTACTACTATGACTGTCAGAGTTACTGAACGCGACGACGCCCACCTCTCCCACGAAGCTGTAGCCGACGGCATTCAGATCTGGGACGTGCATCAACAGGATCAACTGGTAGGCATGTTCCACGTCAAATCCGACGCGCTTCGCTACAAGGAAGAGCTGGAAGCGAAGGAAAGCCAGGGCAATCACTGAGCCCCTTCCGGAACAAGACTTTCTCAGAACAAGAAACGACAAAACCCGCTGAATGCGGGTTTTGTCTTGATGGGTCAGCGGGTTACCACATCAAATCGTCAGGCACCTGATAAGCCGCATACGGATCATCAGCATCCGGCGCTTCAGTCGGGGTGTTGAGCAACACAATGCGGCGCGGGTCGCGCTCCTGGATCTTCAACGCCGCCTCACGCGGGATGATCTCGTAGCCACCACCGTGATGCACGATGGCCAGCGAGCCGCTGCTGAGCTTGTTGCGCACCATGCTGTTGACCGAGATCCGCTTGACCTTCTTGTCGTCAACGAAGTTGTAGTAATCCTCGGTGATCAGCTTGGGCAGGCGTGACACTTCGATCAATTGCTTGACCTGCGCGGTGCGGGCTTTCTGCTCGACCTTTTCCTGCTGCTGACGATTGAGTTCCTGATCACGCCTGGCCTTTTCAGCCTGAGCTTCCTGAGCCGCACGTTTTTGCGAGTCGTCGGCCTGAGCCTGCCCCTTGTGCACCAGACGCTGCTCTTTCTGCTTTTCTTTGCCGACCTGCTTGGCCTGCTTTTGGTTGACCAGACCTGCCTTGAGCAACTGGTCGCGAAGGGAAAGGCTCATTGTCTACTCACTTATGCCGTTACCGCACCCTCAGCCGCAGCCGGGCGTGCTCTTTTCCTGACGTTTGGCTTCGCCCCACAACGCGTCCATGTCTTCGAGCGAGCACTCTTCAATGGGACGCTGGAGGTGGCGCAATGCCTGTTCAATGAATCGAAAGCGTCTGTCGAATTTGTTATTGGCAGAGCGTAACGCAGTTTCCGGATCAACTTTAAGATGCCGGGCCAGATTGACGACACTGAACAGCAAATCGCCGACTTCTTCAGCGATGCCCTCGGCGTCATTGTCGACCATGGCTTCAAGAATTTCATCGAGTTCTTCGCGTACCTTGTCGACGACCGGCAATGCCGCAGGCCAATCGAAACCGACCTGCGAGGCGCGCTTCTGCAGTTTGGCTGCCCGACTCAGCGCAGGCAATGCGGTGGGCACGTCATCGAGCAGCGACAACTGCTCGGGCACAGCGGATTTCCCGGCGCGCTCCTCAGCCTTGATCTCGTCCCAGCGCTGATTCACCTGATCATCCGTCAGGCGCGGCGTTTCCGGCGGCGCATACAAATCACCGGTCGGGAACACGTGCGGATGCCGACGCAGCAATTTACGGGTAATGCCATCTACCACGCCCTCAAACTCGAAGCGCCCTTCTTCCTTGGCCAGTTGCGCGTAAAAGACCACCTGAAACAGCAGGTCGCCCAACTCACCCTGAAGATGATCGAGATCGCCTTGCTCGATGGCATCGGCCACTTCGTAGGCTTCTTCCAGCGTATGCGGCACGATGCTGGCGTAGGTCTGCTTCAAATCCCACGGGCAACCGAACTGCGGATCACGCAGCCGGGTCATGAGATGAAGCAGGTCTTGAACTGTGTACATAGGGCTCTCGTATAAAAGCAGCAGTTTGGCTGCAAGCCAAAGCGGTTTGCGGTGGCCTCTCGCTTGCAGCTTGCAGCTGAAAACTTGCAACTGCGCCTCTCAGGGCGTCCTGTTCCTGCGTGTTTCGATGATGTTCGGCAGTTGGGATATGCGCCCCAGCAACCGTCCCAGCGCGTCCAGCCCCGGAATTTCGATGGTCAGGGACATGAGCGCGGTGTTGTCTTCCTTGTTCGAGCGGGTGTTGACCGCCAGTACGTTGATACGCTCGTTGAGCAGCACCTGGGTGACGTCGCGCAGCAGGCCGGAGCGGTCGTAGGCGCGGATGATGATGTCCACCGGATAGGTGAGCACCGGCACCGGCCCCCAACTGACCTGAATGATCCGCTCGGGTTCGCGACCGCCCAGTTGCAGCACCGAAGCGCAATCCTGGCGGTGGATGCTGACGCCGCGGCCCTGGGTGATGTAACCGACAATCGCGTCGCCCGGCAGCGGCTGGCAGCAGCCGGCCATCTGCGTCATCAGGTTGCCAACGCCCTGAATCTGGATGTCGCCGCGCTTGCCTGGCTTGTAGCCTGTAGCTTTGCGCGGGATGAGTTCCAGTTGCTCGTTGACGCGATCGGGCTCGACCTGCTGCTGAGCCAGATTGACCAGTTGCGCCAGACGCAGATCACCCGCGCCCAAGGCCGCGAACATGTCGTCAGCGGTCTTGTGATTGGCTTTGTCAGCCAGCTTTTCGAAATCGACCTGCGGCAGCGCAAGGCGCGCCAGTTCGCGCTCGATCAGGGTTCTGCCGGCTGCAACGTTCTGGTCGCGAGCCTGCAACTTGAACCAGTGAACGATCTTGGCCCGCGCCCGTGAGGTGGTGATGTAGCCCAGGTTCGAGTTCAGCCAGTCACGGCTTGGCGTGCCGTGCTTGCTGGTGATGATCTCGACCTGCTCACCGGTCTGCAGGCTGTAGTTGAGCGGTACGATGCGGCCGTTGATCTTCGCGCCACGGCAGTTGTGGCCGATTTCGGTGTGAACCCGATAAGCGAAGTCCAGCGGCGTCGAGCCTTTGGGCAGGTCGATGGCGTGGCCGTCAGGGGTGAAGACATAGACCCGGTCTGGTTCGATATCGACGCGCAACTGCTCGGCCAGCCCCCCGATGTCGCCCAGTTCTTCATGCCATTCGAGCACCTGACGCAGCCAGGAAATCTTCTCTTCGTAATGATTGGAACCGGATTTGACGTCGGTGCCCTTATAGCGCCAGTGCGCGCAGACGCCCAGTTCGGCTTCTTCGTGCATGGCGTGCGTGCGGATCTGCACTTCCAGCACTTTGCCTTCCGGCCCAATGACAGCCGTGTGCAGCGAGCGATAGCCGTTTTCCTTGGGGTTGGCGATATAGTCGTCGAACTCCTTGGGAATATGCCGCCATAAGGTGTGCACAATGCCCAGCGCGGTGTAGCAATCGCGCATTTCCGGGACCAGCACGCGCAACGCCCGCACGTCGTAAATCTGGCTGAACGCCAGGCCCTTGCGCTGCATTTTGCGCCAGATGGAATAGATGTGTTTGGCACGGCCACTGATGTCAGCGGTCACGCCTGTGGCTTGCAACTCGTCGTCGAGCTGGGACATGACTTCGCTGATAAAGCGCTCACGATCCAGCCTGCGCTCGTGCAGCAACTTGGCGATCTGCTTGTACTGGTCAGGCTCCAGATAGCGGAAAGACAGGTCTTCCAGCTCCCATTTGATATGTCCGATGCCCAGTCGGTGAGCCAGCGGTGCGTAGATGTCGAAGACTTCCCGTGCCACCCGGTTGCGCTTCTCGTCGTCGGCGTTCTTTACTGCACGAATCGCGCAGGTCCGCTCGGCCAGCTTGATCAACGCAACACGCACGTCATCCACCATCGCCACCAGCATCTTGCGCAGGTTCTCGACCTGCGCCTGACTGCCCAGCACTAACGATTGTCGCGGGCTGAGGCTGGCGCTGATCGCGGCCATACGCAGCACGCCGTCGATCAGTTTGGCGACAGTCGAGCCAAAACGCTGCTCGACTTCCGGCAACGGGATCACGCCTTCGCGCACGCCACGGTAAATAACCGCAGCCACCAGGGAATCCTGATCCAGCTTGAGGTCAGCCAGAATCTCCGCTATTTCCAGACCGGTCTGAAAGGTGGAGGTGCCGTCTGCCCAGTGATTCTTGTGGGCCTTGTCGTTCTGCTCGGCTTGCCGGGCAAATTCACAGGCCTGCTTCATGACTTCCCGGTCCAGGACCAGGTCGACGCTGACAATATGATCGAGCCATGCGTCGAGATTGATACTGCCGTCTGTGTTTATCGGCTGGTTCGCTCTCACCTGTACCATGCTGCTTACCTTCCCTAAGGCGCGATGAATAGCGCCATCAGTCGCCAGCCTTCTGAGCGAATGCCACTTGCCGGGCAAGCAAGGACCAGCATTCGCGGGCCAGTCGGATTAAATGAGATTCCTTGTCAGCAGCCAGACTCTATCCAATGAAGGCTGCTCACTTACTCATTTCAAATAAAGCCATCGCCTCGACATGCGCCGTCTGCGGGAACATATCGAGGATTCCGGCACGTTTTAATCGGTAGCCCTGATTAACCAGTTCGACCGTGTCACGAGCCAAAGTTGCCGGGTTGCATGAAACATAAAGCAAGCGCCGGGCACCTGTTTTTCTGATCTGGCGCACCACCTCAAAGGCCCCGTCACGCGGCGGGTCCAAGAGTACCGCAGAAAACCCCTCCGCCGCCCAGTCGGCCTGGGTCAGCGGCTGGGTAAGATCCGCCTGAAAAAACCGTACATTGTGCAGATCATTACTCATTGCGTTGGCGGCTGCACGTTCGACCATGGTCGCAACGCCTTCGACCGCCACTACTTCTTTCGCCAGACTTGCCAGCGGCAAGGCGAAGTTGCCCAGCCCGCAAAACAGGTCCATCACACGTTCATCAGCCGCAGGTGCCAGCCAGTGCAGCGCCTGTTCGATCATAGCGGTATTGACCGCCGCGTTGACCTGAATGAAATCTCCCGGACGCCAGGCCAGTTGCAGGTTCCACGGCTCCAGCCGGTACCCCAGTGTGTCGCCAGGGCTGGCAGGTTGTGGTTCGCCTTCTCCGTGCAGCCAGAGCTGTGCGCCATAGGTCGAACAGAACGCCTGCAGGGTTGCCAGGTCGGCATCGGCCAATGGTGCGGTGTGACGCAGCAACACCGCCGTCGACGAACCGCTGAACAATTCGACATGCCCCAGCACCTGCGGCTTGCTGAAGCTCTTCAGCATCCCGGGTAACTGACGCATGATCGGTTGCAAGGCCTGTACCAGCACCGGACACTCTTCGACACCCACGATATCCTGACTGGCCGCGGCGCGGAATCCGACATCCAGCCTTTTAGCCTTGGCGTCCCAGCGAATCGCAACCCGCGCACGTCGGCGATAGGCCAGTTCGGACCCGCTCAAAGGCGCTGCCCACTCATCCGGGGTGACGTTCGCTACCCGCAACAATTGCTCGGCGAGCATGCGCTGTTTCAGGGCAAGCTGCTCTTCATGGGGCACGTGCTGGACGCTGCACCCGCCACAACGACCGAAATAGTCGCAGGCCGGAGGGCGGCGCATGGCACTGGCGGTGAACACACGCTCAGTACGCGCCTCGACCACCTTGCCGCGCGCATTGAGCACCCGCGCCTCGACCTCTTCACCGGCCAGACTGCCGGCGACAAACCAGGTCTTGCCGTCCAGAAAAGCAATACCGCGCCCGTCATCGGACAGCCGCTCGATGCTCAGCCGCTGCTTTTTACCGGCAGGAATCTGCACGCTCTTGACGCCGCCGGTTGGCTGGAAGCGTAAACCTCTTTCATGCTTGGCCATCAGTTGGGCGAATCGTAGACGCCGGTCGACAGGTAGCGGTCGCCTCGGTCACAGATGATCGCCACAATCACGGCGTTTTCGACTTCTTGAGAGATACGCAGCGCGCCAGCCACCGAACCACCAGAAGACACTCCGCAGAAGATACCTTCTTCGCGGGCCAGGCGGCGCATGGTCTCTTCAGCTTCGGTCTGGCCCATGTCTATCAGCCGGTCGACGCGATCAGACTGATAGATCTTCGGCAGGTATTCGGTCGGCCAGCGGCGGATGCCAGGAATCGACGCGCCTTCCATCGGTTGCAGACCGACGATCTGCACGTCGGGATTCTGCTCCTTGAGGTAGCGCGAAGTGCCCATGATGGTGCCGGTGGTGCCCATTGAACTGACAAAATGGGTGATGGTGCCAGCCGTCTGCTGCCAGATTTCCGGACCGGTGGACGTGTAATGCGCCTCGGGATTGTCGCCATTGGCGAACTGGTCGAGCACTTTTCCGCGTCCTTCGGCCTGCATGCGCTCGGCCAGATCACGAGCGCCTTCCATACTTTCTTCCTTGCTGACCAGAATCAGCTCGGCGCCGTAAGCCGTCATCGCGGCCTTGCGCTCGGCACTGGAGTTGTCCGGCATGATCAGAATCATGCGGTAACCCTTGATCGCAGCAGCCATGGCCAGCGCGATGCCGGTGTTACCGGAGGTGGCCTCGATCAGCGTATCACCGGGCTGAATCTGGCCGCGCAGCTCGGCGCGCACGATCATCGACAACGCCGGGCGGTCTTTTACCGAACCCGCCGGGTTGTTACCTTCCAGTTTCAACAGGAGGGTATTGCTGGTATTGCCCGCCATACGTTGCAGACGCACAAGCGGGGTGTTGCCGACGCAATCGGCGATGGTTTGATACTGCAGGGTCATGGCGTATTCGCGGTCCAGTCTGCGGGGGCGCCTATCATAACGGCAAACGCCCAAAGCCCATATCACGCAAAGTGCGGTACTTATTACCAAAAGGCATAACGCGCTGTTTTGCAGCCGCTTCCTTTATAGCTTCGATTGACATACTCCTCACCTTGCCCAAACCGATAAAAGAGTTATGTGCCCATGGCAGCGCTAAATAGCTAAACTCATCCCCTTGTGCCGATCAGCCAGGCAGCCGATGCCTGTTATCGACGGATTGATACCTGTTGCTGGAGAGAAAGCGTGCTGACCAAGCTGGGTATAAAAGGCCGTGTACTGCTACTGACGATTCTGCCTGCCAGCCTGATGGCCGCGATGCTCGGTGGCTATTTCACCTGGATGCAGTTGAGCGAACTGCAAAGCCAGTTGCTGCAGCGCGGCGAGATGATTGCGCAGGACCTGGCACCGTTGTCGGCCAATGCGCTGGGGCGCAAGGACAGCGTGCTGTTGAGCCGCATCGCCTCGCAGACGCTGGAACAGACCGACGTGCGCGCCGTGTCATTTCTGGATGCCGATCGCACGCCATTGGCCCACGCCGGGCCAACCATGATCAGCCCGGTGCCGATCGGCAACAGCTCGCAACTGCTCAGTTCAACCGGCGTCGACGCCACCCGTTACCTGCTGCCGGTGTTTGGCCATCAGCGCCACCTGACCAGTCCGATCATCCCCGCCGAAGCCGACACGCTGATGGGCTGGGTGGAACTGGAGATTTCCCATAACGGCACCTTGCTGCGCGGCTATCGCAGCCTGTTTGCCAGCCTGCTGCTGATTTTTACTGGCCTGGCCTTCACCGCCATTGTCGCCGTGCGCCTGAGCCGTACCATCAACGTGCCGATGAGCCTGATCAAGCAGGCGGTGTCGCAGCTCAAGGACGGCAACCTCGAAACCCGCCTGCCACCCCTGGGCAGCCGCGAGCTGGACGAACTGGCCTCGGGCATCAACCGCATGGCGGCCACGTTGCAGAACGCGCAGGAAGAACTGCAACTGAGCATCGATCAGGCCACTGAAGACGTCAGGCAGAATCTGGAGACCATCGAAATCCAGAACATAGAGCTGGATCTGGCGCGCAAGGAAGCGCTGGAAGCCAGCCGCATCAAGTCCGAATTCCTCGCCAACATGAGCCATGAAATCCGTACCCCGCTCAACGGCATTCTGGGTTTCACTCATCTGCTGCAGAAAAGCGAGCTGACGCCGCGCCAGTTCGATTATCTGGGGACCATCGAGAAGTCCGCCGACAACCTGCTGAGCATCATCAACGAGATTCTCGACTTTTCGAAGATCGAGGCCGGCAAGCTGGTGCTCGACAATATTCCCTTCAACCTGCGCGACCTGCTGCAGGACACGCTGACCATCCTTGCCCCGGCCGCCCACGCCAAGCAGCTGGAACTGGTGAGTCTGGTGTACCGCGATACGCCACTGGCACTGTCCGGCGACCCATTGCGTCTGCGACAGATCCTGACCAATCTGGTCAGCAACGCGATCAAGTTCACCCGTGAAGGCACCATCGTCGCCCGCGCCATGCTCGAAGACGAAACCGAAGAACACGCACAACTGCGCATCAGCGTACAGGACACCGGTATTGGTCTGTCCAGTCAGGACGTGCGAGCGTTGTTTCAGGCCTTCAGCCAGGCCGACAATTCGCTGTCGCGCCAGCCGGGCGGCACGGGGTTGGGGCTGGTGATTTCCAAGCGTCTGATCGAGCAGATGGGCGGCGAAATCGGTGTCGACAGCACACCGGGCGTGGGCTCGGAATTCTGGATCAGCCTGAAACTGCCCAAGGCCCGCGAAGACAAGGAAGACTCACTCAATATTCCACTGCAAGGGTTGCGCGCTGCGGTGCTTGAGCATCATGACCTGGCGCGTCAGGCACTGGAGCACCAGCTGGAAGACTGTGGCCTGCACACCGTGGTGTTCAATAATCTGGAAAACCTGCTCAACGGCGTAACGGCGGTTCATGAAACGCCGTCGGCGATTGACCTGGCGGTACTGGGCGTGACCGCGCTGGAAATCTCGCCAGAGCGGCTGCGTCAGCACATCTGGGACCTGGAAAACCTCAACTGCAAGGTGATGGTGCTGTGCCCGACCACTGAACATGCGCTGTTTCAATTGGCGGTCCACGACGTTTACACCCAGTTGCAGGCCAAACCCGCCTGCACCCGCAAGTTGCAAAAAGCCTTGTCAGAGTTGATCGCCCCCAAAGCTGTACGGGCTGACGTCAGCCTGCCGTTGTCGAGCCGGGCACCGCGCGTGCTGTGCGTGGACGACAATCCGGCGAACCTGCTGTTGGTGCAGACGCTGCTCGAAGACATGGGTGCCGAAGTGATAGCGGTCGAAGGTGGTTATGCCGCGGTCAATGCGGTGCGTCATGAAGCATTCGATCTGGTGTTGATGGATGTGCAGATGCCCGGCATGGACGGACGTCAGGCCACCGAAGCGATTCGCGCCTGGGAAGCTGAGCGTAATCAGACTTCGCTGCCGATCGTTGCGCTGACGGCGCACGCCATGGCCAATGAAAAACGCTCGTTGCTGCAAAGCGGCATGGACGATTATCTGACCAAGCCGATCAGCGAACGGCAACTGGGGCAAGTGGTGCTCAAATGGACAGGGCTGGCGTTGCGTACGCCTGCACCGGAGCGCCAGCATGAAGCGACGGTGGTTCATGTCGGGCCGCTGGTACTCGATCACGAGGAAGGCCTGCGTCTGGCCGCAGGCAAGCCTGACCTGGCGGCCGACATGCTGGCCATGTTGCTGGCGTCGCTGGAAGCCGACCGCGAAGCCATCCGCACGGCGCGCGCCAATAACGACGTACAGGCCCTGATCGAGCGCGTTCATCGCCTGCACGGCGCAACGCGTTACTGCGGGGTGCCACAACTGCGTACCGCCTGCCAGCGCGCCGAAACACTCCTGAAACAGGACGCTCCGCATAGGGAAGATGCGCTGGACGATCTGGACAAGGCCATCCTCCGTCTTGAGGCAGAGGCTCGGGTGTCGGCTTGATAATGGGTACGAGCGTCACCGCCACACGCGAGGAACGATCAGCACAGAGCATGGTAGGATGCGCGCAATTTTGGAGGACCCATGGTCGAACACGATTTCCGCTACAGCATGCTCAACCCGCAACACACACTGACTGAATGCCGCACCCTGGCACCCGGTCGTTATCAGGTCACCGGCAATGGCGGCTCGATCCACGACCACGACCAGTTGCTGGTGACCATCAAGGGCAGCAAGAGCCTGCACATGCGCCTGACGGTCGAGAAGGTTCGGCACCTGATCAACCCGCCCGGCCAGTGGATTGCCGTTGCCAAAGGCCCGGTGTTTGACGAATTGGCGATCCACCAGTGGCAAGTGCATTGCGACAGCTGCAACGCCGAACTGAATTTCGAATTCATGGTTGAAAGCAAACTGGGCGTGAAGGCACAAAAACCTGCCGCTAACGCGCGTATCGCGGAGCTGGGCTGGAAAACCGAAGGCGAAAAGCACCTCTGCAAGAAGTGCCAGGAGAAGGCAGCATGAGACAGCTAGTGCTCCTGAGCCTGATCGGTGGTGCGCTGCTGGTCGGCTGCGCCGCAGAGCCGCTGCCTATTCGGCAGGACAAGAGTTACGTGATGGAATGGATCGGCGAACGCCCGCTGATCGACAACAGCCACCTGACCATGACCCTGGGTGCCGATGGCCGCGCTTACGGCAATGCGGGCTGTAACCACTGGTTCGCGCCTTACACCCTGAACGACCACGCCATCAGCTTCGGCGCAGTGGGCAAGACCCGCAAGATATGCGCACCGGCACTGATGGAACAGGAACAGCGCTTCATCAAAGCCATCAGCACTGTACAACGCTGGGACATCTCGCCCATCGAGCAACTGCGCCTGTGGCCAGCCGAAGGCAAACCGCTGCGCTTCTGGCTGGAAGATAGCTGAACGGCCTGCGCCTAACTATCGTGCGACGCAGAGCGTCGAGACCTGTATTCCCACGCTGGAGCGTAGGGAACGATGATCTCGACTATCGTGCGACGCTCCGCGTCGCATGCCGTTCTGGACGCTCCGCGTCCTGGTTGCCATGCAGAGCGTCGAGAACTGATCTGATCACCCCTCCCCGCGCAGCGCCTTGAGCTTCTGGATCACGGTCGCGGCGGATTGCTCGCCGAGCAGTTGCTCACGCATCTTGCCTTTGTCGTCGATGATGTAGGTCACCGGCAACGCCTCGGAAGGCGGCAGACTGTATTGCTCGGCAGGGTCCTGGGCCAGCACGGTGAACTTGATGCCCAGTGCGTTGGCGGCATTTTTCAGTTCATCACCTTGCAGGTTGTCAAAGTTGACGCCCAGCACCGTCACCTTCTTGTCCTTGAGCTGCTCGGACAAGGCGTTGAATTCCGGCACTTCGGTACGGCAGGGGCCACACCATTCAGCCCAATAGTTCACCACCAGCCAGTGGCCCTTTATACGCTCGCTGGCGACCTTCTGGCCGTTCTGGTCAGTGCCCAGGTCGACGCCACAGCCGCTGAGCAGCAAACTGCCGAGAAGTATCACCGCTGCTGTCAATCGCATTGCCATTTATACCCTTCCTCGCCCGTTCAACCTGCGTTACCGATGACCAGGCTTTCTTATACCCACGTTACGACTATTGACCATCCGATATGTCGAACAGTGTCATCGCTGGGTAGAATACGCCCCACCCCATACAAGATGCGACCTGCAAATGACCGATCTGACGCTGTATCACAACCCGCGCTGCAGCAAATCCCGCGGCGCGCTGGAACTGCTTCAGGCGCGTGGCCTGAGCCCGGACGTCGTTCTGTATCTGGAAACCCCGCCCGACGCTGCCATTTTGCGCGACCTGCTCGGCAAGCTGGGCATCGGCGCACGGCAGCTGCTGCGCAGCGGTGAAGACGACTACAAGCAACTCAATCTGGCTGACCCGAGCCTCAGTGAAGAGCAACTGATTGCCGCCATGGCTGACCATCCCAAACTAATCGAACGGCCGATTCTGGTCGTCGGCGACAAGGCCGTGATTGGCCGACCACCCGAGAACATTCTGGAGCTGCTGCCGTGAGCACACCTTATATTCTGGTCCTGTATTACACCCGCAACGGCTCGACCGGCGAAATGGCCCGGCAGATCGCCCGCGGCGTGGAACTGGGCGGTATGGAAGCACGCCTGCGCACCGTACCCGCCATTTCTGCCGATTGCGAAGCAACTGCGCCGCAGATTCCGGAGAACGGTGCACTGTACGCAAGCCTCGACGACCTGAAAAACTGCTCAGGCCTGGCGTTGGGCAGCCCTACCCGCTTCGGCAACATGGCCGCGCCGCTGAAGTACTTTATCGACAGCACCAGCAACCTGTGGCTGACCGGGGCACTGGTTGGCAAGCCCGCTGGCGTGTTCACTTCCACCGCCAGCCTGCATGGCGGCCAGGAAACCACGCTGATGTCGATGCTGCTGCCATTGTTGCACCACGGCATGCTCATTATGGGCCTGCCCTACAGCGAGTCAGCCCTGCTGGAAACCACCGGCGGCGGCACACCCTATGGCGCCAGTCACCACGCCGGTGCCGATGGCAAGCGCGCGCTGGACCGCCACGAAACCGAATTGTGCCGCGCACTGGGCCAGCGTCTGGCGAAAGCCGCGCTGCAACTGGACCCGTCACGCGCCTGACCGACCGGTCAGAAAGCGTCGCCACACGCTGTTGGCAAAATCGCAAACTTGCAGCTCAAGGGTCGGTCTGAACCCTTGACCTGCCTGTTGAATCCTCTGGAGAACCGATGCACGACTACAAATGGCTGAACGAGTATTGCCTGAATCGATTCGGCTCTGCCAAAGCTCTGGAAGCTCATCTGCCCGCCCCTAAAACGCCGAAACAACTGCAAGCCATCAGCGCCGACCGTTACCTGTCGACCATGGCCCTGCGGGTTTTTCGAGCGGGCCTGAAACACAGCCTGGTGGACTCCAAGTGGCCAGCCTTCGAGGAGGTTTTTTTCCGCTTCGATCCGGAGAAGGTCGTGCTGATGGGCGCCGATCATCTTGAGCGGCTGATGCAGGACGCGCGCATCATTCGTCACTTGGGCAAGCTCAAAAGTGTGCCGCGCAATGCGCAACTGATCATGGACATCGAACAGGAACATGGCAGTTTCGGCAAATTCATCGCCGAATGGCCGGTCGATAACATTACCGGCCTGTGGCAGTACCTCGCCAAGCACGGTAACCAGATGGGCGGGCTGTCATCGCCACGCTTCCTGCGCATGGTCGGCAAGGACACTTTCATTCCAACCTGGGATGTGGTTGCCGCACTGAATGCACAGGACATCGTAGACAGAGTGCCGACCAGCAAACGCGATCAGGCTCTCGTGCAAGACGTATTCAACCAGTGGCATGCCGAAAGCGGCAGACCCATGTGTCAGCTGTCAGCCATGCTGTCGTTCACGGTCAACCACTGATCAGGCTCAGACGTTCACCACATTAACGAAGCGTGACGCAGCGGTTTCATCGATGCGCAGGTTGGTGAAGTCGAACAGGTTGCGGTCGGCCAGTTGCGACGGCTGCACGTTCTGCAAGGCGCGGAAGATGCTTTCGGTGCGGCCCGGCGTCTTGCGCTCCCAGTCCAGCAGCATGTCCTTGACCACCTGACGCTGCAGGTTTTCCTGCGAACCGCAGAGGTTGCACGGGATGATCGGAAACTGCCTGAGGTCCGAATAGGCCTGAATGTCCTTCTCGTGGCAGTAGGCCAACGGACGAATCACCACGTTGCGCCCGTCATCGGCACGCAGCTTGGGCGGCATGGCCTTGAGCGAACCGTTGAAGAACATATTGAGAAAGAACGTCTCGACGATGTCGTCACGGTGATGCCCCAGCGCCATCTTGGTGGCCCCGATCTCGTCGGCAAAGGTGTACAGCGTGCCGCGACGCAGCCGCGAACACAGCGAGCAGGTGGTCTTGCCTTCCGGGATCAGCTCCTTGACCACCGAATAAGTGTCCTTCTCGACAATGTGGTACTCGACGCCCAGTTCTTTCAGGTAGGCAGGCAGCACATGCTCGGGAAAACCCGGCTGCTTCTGATCCATGTTGACCGCCACGATGTCGAAGCTGATCGGCGCGACTTTCTGAAAATGCATCAACACATCGAGCAGGGTGTAACTGTCTTTGCCACCGGACAGACAGACCATCACCTTGTCGCCGTCCTCGATCATGTTGAAGTCGGCCACCGCTTCGCCGGCCAGTCGACGCAGACGTTTCTGCAGTTTGTTCTGATTGACTGAAAGGGTGCCCATTTGCTTGAGGTGTCCGCCGGTGGTTTGAGAAAAGGCGGTTATTTTACGCATAACCGATACGCGGTTAAACAGGCTGCGCGCATGCCGTTCAGGCTGGCAACACCACGGATGCAAAAACGACCACCGGGCGGCTGGCATGTTCAGCCACAGCTCCCCTTGCGGCATACTTGGCACACTGGAGACCCAAAAAGCATGCCCGAACAACTCAATTCCCGCGTCGAAACCTGTTATCAACAAGCCGAGGCCTTCTTCAAACGCAGCTTCAAACGGCCGGTGGTCAGTTTCCAGTTGCGCGGCCAAAAGGCCGGCGTTGCGCACTTGCACGAGAACCTGCTGCGCTTCAACCCGCAGCTCTATAAAGAAAACGCCGAAGATTTCCTGCGCCAGACCGTGCCGCACGAGGTCGCGCACCTGATTGCCCATCAGCTATTTGGTGGCGGCATTCAGCCGCATGGCGAAGAGTGGCAACTGATTATGCGCGGTGTCTACGAGCTACCGCCCAATCGCTGCCATACCTATGCGGTTCAGCGCCGCAGCGTGACCCGTTACATCTATCGTTGCCCCTGCCCGGACAGCGACTTTCCGTTCTCGGCGCAGCGCCACAGCATGGTCCGCAAAGGTCGACGCTACCTGTGCCGGCGCTGCCGCGAGCCGCTGGTGTTTAGCGGCGAGGTCCGTACGGAATAATCCTCGCCAGACTGCAGGCCTAAAAAAACCCATCCGAAGATGGGTTTTTTATGACCTGAAGGTTATCAGACGGTCTTGCTGGTGTTCACTGCGGCGTCTGGAGTCGCGCCTTCGGCAACGCCGAGGTCGTCTTCAGGACGGGTTTCCAGGATGGCACTGCCACCGGAAGCCAGTTCGGACTGCAGCTTGTCGGTATCCAGCTCGCCTACCCACTTGGCAACCACAACCGTTGCAACAGCGTTACCGACCAGGTTGGTCAGGGCACGTGCTTCGGACATGAAGCGGTCGATGCCGAGAATCAGCGCCAGACCGGCAACCGGCAAGTGACCCACAGCCGACAGGGTCGCGGCCAGTACGATGAAGCCGCTACCGGTTACGCCAGCAGCACCTTTGGACGACAACAGCAGCACCAGCAACAGGGTGATCTGGTGGGTGATGTCCATGTGAGTGTTGGTCGCCTGAGCGATGAACACGGCAGCCATGGTCAGGTAGATCGACGTACCGTCCAGGTTGAACGAGTAGCCAGTCGGGATAACCAGACCTACAACAGACTTCTTGGCACCCAGACGCTCCATCTTGATCAGCATGCGTGGCAGGGCCGATTCAGACGACGAAGTGCCCAGTACGATCAACAGTTCTTCACGGATGTAGCGAATCAGTTTGAAGATGCTGAAGCCGTGAGCGCGGGCGATCGAGCCCAGTACAAACACGACGAACAGAACGCAGGTGATGTAGAAGCAGATCATCAACTGACCCAGTTGCACCAGCGAGCTGACACCGTAGGCGCCGATGGTGAAGGCCATGGCACCGAACGCACCGAGCGGCGCCAGCTTCATGATCATGTTGATGATGTTGAACATCACATGCGCGAAGCGATCGATGAAGTCCAGAACCGGCTTGCCGTAAGCACCCAGACGATGCAGGGCAAAACCGAAGATCACCGAGAACATCAGCACTTGCAGGATGTCGCCGTTGGCGAACGCGCCGACGATGGTGTTGGGAATGACGTTAAGGATAAAGCCGACGATGCTCTGATCCTGACCGGCAGTGACGTAGGCAGCGATCTTGGAAGCGTCGAGCGTGCTGACGTCGATGTTCATGCCGGCACCCGGCTGAACAACGTTGACTACGATCAGACCGATCAGCAGCGCAACGGTCGAAACGATCTCGAAGTACAGCAGCGCGTAGCCGCCAGTCTTGCCGACCGACTTCATGCTCTGCATGCCAGCGATACCACTGACGACGGTACAGAAGATGATCGGGGCGATAACCATCTTGATCAGTTTGATGAACCCGTCACCCAGCGGCTTTAGAGCCTTGCCGGTGTCTGGATAGAAGTGACCGATCAGGATACCGATGACAATCGCTACGATTACCTGGAAATAGAGGGATTTGTAGATGGGCTGACGAGTCGTCATTGCAGTTTTCCTCAAGGGCGCCGTCGGCATCATTACCTGATGCACGCGAGCCTATAAAGCGCTAACCCTCCTGCACTGGAGGGATTTGTTTTGTCGAGCTGCACGAGGCAGACATCTACCCTCTGAATAGCAATACGCGTGCCATGGAGTCAATTTGATATCAAATCCGCGCTACGCGAGGCGCACAGGCATAACAGTAGCCGGGATTCGAAAGAAGAGGTGGCGGTTTTCCGCCGTATGATGGGAAAAACAGGCACACAGTGGCGGGTATCCGCCTTCTTTAGGCAGTGCCGGGAGTGCTCGTTGACGCGCAGAAGTGTGACGCAGAGCGTCGAGAACGGTATTCCCACGCTGAGCGTGAGGAACGTAGGTGTCCGGGAGAACACTCTCGTCACTGCGCCAGAAAGTGAATCCTGAACGCTGCGCCGCCCAGCGGGGAATCGCCCAGCGTCAGTTGTGCGCCGTAGCTTTCGATGATGTCCTTGACCACCGCCAGGCCGATCCCCTGACCAGGGTTCTGACGATCCAGCCGCTCGCCACGCTCCAGAATGCGCGCACGCTGGCTTTGCGGAACGCCGGGGCCGTCGTCTTCGATGCAGATTTCGTCGCCGGTCGCGGACTGACTGAAGCTGACACGCACCTCGCTCAGGCACAGCCGGTAGGCGTTTTCCAGCAGGTTGCCGAGCATTTCCAGCAGCGCGCCCTCCTCCATATGCACCTGGCACTGTTCCGGCAGGTCCAGCGTGACTTTGACCTGCTTGTCGCGATACACCTTGTCCAGCGTGTTGCACAGGCTTTCAACCACGGGCCGCAGCATCACATGGTGGCGTACCAGGCCGCTTTTGCGCAGGCTGGCGCGTTGCAGTTGATAGCCGATCTGCTGGCTCATGCGCTCGATCTGCGATTGCAGCACCCATGCCTGCTCCATGTCCTCGGGGCGCTTGGCGATGTTTTCACTGACGCCCTGCAACACCGCCAGCGGGGTTTTCAGGCTATGGGCCAGGTCATCCAGCGAATCTCGATAACGAATGCGCTGTTCACGCTCGCTGCGCAACAGCCGGTTGAGCGAGTCGGTAAGACGCAACAGTTCGCTAGGGTGCTCTTCGCTCAGGCTGTCACGCACGCCCGATTCCACCTGATCCAGTTCCTGACTCAAGCCGCGCAACGCACGCAGCCCCCAGGTCAGGCCCATCCACAACAGGCCGAGCAGCACCAGCAAGGCTGCGCCGAAGCCAAGATAGAGTTTGCGCCGCAAATCGTTGATGGTTTGCTGATAGCCACGCAACGGCTGCACGGCAACGATACTGAACGCCGCGTTGCGGCCGCCCAGCAAGCGAATTTCAACGTCGTAGACGAAGTACTCTTCGCCGTTGATTTCCTTGATTTTGGTGAATTCGCTGCCTTGCCCGTCATAGTGCGGGTGGTAGTCGATATTTTCGCCTTCGGTAGACAGCGAACGCCAGACCATCTGCCCCTGGCGGTTATAGATGTAGCCCAGCAGACGGCTACCAGGCAGGTTGAACTGCTCACCCGGCAACACTGACGGCATCAACAGATGATCGTCCTCGACACGGGCAGCCGAAATCATGGTGGTGACATCGGACGCCAGCCGTTGCTCGATCGCCCCGCGCAACGCCAGGCTGAACGCCCCCTGCAAGGCAGGCAGCATCAGCAACATGAAGATCACCGCCAACGTGGCGGCACCCAGCATCAAGCGCAGGCGAAGCGAACGAATCACGTACAGCGCTCATTGAACAGATAGCCCATGCCGCGCACGGTTTCGATGGGTTTGAAGGCCACGTTGCTGTCCAGCTTGCGACGCAGACGGCCGACCAGTACTTCAATCACGTTCGGATCGCGCTCATCGTCATCGGGGTACAGCTGTTCCATCAAGCGCTCTTTGGGGACCACTTGCTGATGATGGAGCATCAGGTACTCAAGGATGCGGTATTCGTAAGCCGTCAGCGCCAGCGGCTGCTCAGCCAGTGCAGCGTGCTTGCGATTGAGGTCGAGCAACAGCGGTCCGGCCGTGATGGTCGATTGAATAAAGCCACTGGAACGCCGCAACAAGGCATTGAGCCGCGCTTCGAGCTCTTCGAACTGGAAGGGTTTGACCACATAGTCATCAGCCCCGGCAGCCAGTCCTTCGACCTTGTCCTGCCAGTTGCCGCGTGCGGTCAGGATCAGGATCGGGAAGGCCTTGCCGAGCGTGCGCAACTGACGAATCAGATCCAGCCCGCCGATGCCCGGCAAGCCCAGGTCGATCACTGCCAGATCGTGATTGAATTGTGCGACCTGATACAACGCTTCTTCAGCATTGGCTACCGCTTCCACCACATGCCCCGCCTCGGTCAGACGGGTTCGCAGGTGATGGCGCAACAGCGCTTCATCCTCAACTACCAACAACTTCATGCAGCTCTCCCAGGCACAATCACAGCCTCAAGACAAAGAATGAAACGACATCGTCGCATCAGTACTCAACAGATGGGCGCTGACGGGCACATGCTGTGTCACATCATAGCTGCCCTGCAGAATTTCGCGGCTGACCGGCAGACCATTGTGGATCCCCGTCAGACTGCCGTAAACCGGCGGAGCATAAAGCGTCCCCACCGAGACATTGGATTTCCCCTGCTCGCCAAGCGCGTTCCCCCAGCTATGCATATCGTCGAACCTGTCGCTGGTCTTCGCGAACTCGATACGCGCGACGTCCAGCCTGCTGTCGCCCGCCTGCGCTGCCGCACTGCCACCCAGAAAAGCCAGGGCCAGGAAAAACTTGTTGATATTCAACATATCGACTCCTTTTGCGCTCGGGGACGCTGTCAAGGTACGGCTCAACAGTAATCGTGCCGGGCTGAACCCCGACTGAACACTGCATGAACCGGCGCTGAACGGTCGGACGCGCCACAGGCGGCAGAATCGGCTATCGTTTGACATCCGTGCTGCACCCCACTCAAAAAGGAGCTGAACATGCGTTTGTGGATGGCAATGATCATGATGGGCCTGACCGGGCTCGCCCAGGCGGCGATCAAGACCGAGCAGATTGACTACAAGAGTGCCGACGGTACAAAACTGGTGGGTTACTACGCCTACGACGACGCTGTGAAAGGCCCGCGCCCCGGGGTGCTGGTGGTTCATGAGTGGTGGGGGCTAAACGACTACGCCAAACGCCGCGCCCGTGACCTGGCAGCGTTGGGTTACAGCGCCATGGCCATCGACATGTACGGCGAAGGCAAGAACACCGAGCACCCGAAAGACGCGATGGCCTTCATGCAGGCCGCGCTCAAGGACAGCGATGCGGCCGACAAGCGCTTTGATGCCGGGCTTGAGCAATTGAAGAAACAGCCCCAGACCGACCCGAAAAAGATCGCAGCGGTGGGCTACTGCTTCGGCGGCAAGATCGTGCTGGACGCAGCTCGTCGTGGCGAGCCGCTGTTGGGCGTGGTGAGCTTTCACGGTGCTCTGGTCACCAACAACCCCGCCAAACCGGGCATCAAGGTGCCTATGCTGGTCGAGCATGGCGCCAAGGACAGCATGGTCACCCCGGAGAACGTTGCCGCCTTCAAGAAGGAAATGGACGACGCCAAGGCTGACTATAAATTCGTCAGCATCGACGGCGCCAAACACGGCTTCACCAACCCCGACGCCGACCGCCTGAGCCACGGCGAACACGGCGGCCCGGACATCGGCTACGACAAGGCCGCCGATCAGAGTTCATGGTCGGACATGCAGGTGTTTTTCAAAAAGATATTTGGTTGATAGCCCAGCCCGTCACGGGACACGGAGCGTCCTGAACAGCATGCCGACGCGGCGCATTGACGAGATTTACATCTCGTTCCGCACACGCGTGGGCATGCCGTCCGGTCTTCTGTCAGCCAGCGTGCCCCTTGGGCCTCAACAAAGCATTCAGTTGAGGATAGGTGTATCCCTTCAAGGCTTGGGTATCGAGTTTCCCCTGCTCCAGAAAGCTCCTCGCAAGCCCTTCCATTGCGCCATACAGAAACTCGGCAATGCTGGAGCCCGCGCTCAACCGCCTTACGCCGAGGCGCTTCAGTTCATCCGGAGAAGGCAATCCATCACGCGCCAGCAGGTTCACCGGCAGTCTGGAGGCTTCGCAAATCGCAGCAATATCATCCGGGGCAACGACTCCGGCTGCAAACAAGCCGTCAGCACCTGCACTGGCGTATAGCGCGGAGCGTCGGAGAAGCTCTTCCAGCCGCAGATCATTGTCGACCAAGTCTTTCAGGTAAACGTCACTGCGCACATTAATGAACAGTTTGACGCCGTGCCTGTTAGCCACCTGCCTGGCAACGTCGATCTTGCGAACGAGCACTTCCGGCGACGCTGCACCGTCTTCGATATTGATACCCACTGCACCCGCAGCAACAACGGTATCGACGACTCTGGCGACCTGCTCAAGGTCATCCGAATAGCCACCTTCAATGTCTACGGTCAAGGGGACACTAAGCACTCTGGTCATCGAACGAACGGTTGAGGCAAGAAGATCCAGCGGCAGTCTGTTGCCGTCCTGATAGCCGTGAGACCAGGCCATTGCGGCGCTGCTGGTAGCCACGGCCTTGCTGCCCAGGGACTCGACAACCCGCGCGCCGCCCGCGTCACCGACATTGGCCAGCACCAAAAAACCCTGTTGGTGCAATTCATGAAAAACGTTATCCAGTGCCGTCATAAATAATCTTCCCTGTGGATAAAAGTGGTCAGTTTGAGCTCGCCGCCTGGCCCATCGCCGGTGACCAATCCAGCACGCGTCTGGCCTTCTCGTTACTGACGACCGGATTATCTTCAGTGATGTTGAAGATACCGCCTTCTGACGTATTCAACGCTAGCAGCGCAGCATGCGCAGCGTCTTCGACATGCAACGGACTCGCACCGGCAGGCTCGTCCGTGCCGGTGCAAGGACCATATAACTGACCGTAACGCAGCACGATGCCGTGCAGTGTCGGCTCGCCAAGCACTTGGGCCTCCAGTGCAGCAACGCCTTGCACACTGATCCGGCGGCCGCCTTCTGCGTCCAGATCCAATGGCTGAGTTTCCAGATGAGGCGTGTCTCCCGGCCGATAAGCCCAGGCGATGCTCTGGGCCACCATGCGTCTGGCCCCTGCTGCAAGCGCGGCAGCTACCAGGTTGCGGGTGCCTTCATTACGAATGCGCGCGTTGTTCGCGACAGCTTGCGCCATAAGGCTCGGGTCAAGACCGCGGGGCAGATCGGTCAACTGGTGCATCACAGCCCAAGGCTGGATGCGAGTCAGTTCCTCGCTCAAGCGCTTCGCGTCATAAACATCAACCAGCACTGCTGTGGCACCGGCGGCCTCAATCGACCCGATCTGCTCTAGACGACGAGTTGCTCCGTAAACCGTGTAGCCTGCCTTGACCAGCAGAGGCAACAACACCTTGCCGATGACACCGGAAGCTCCAGCAACGAAGACCTTTTGCGACATCACGCCTACCTCCTTGTAATCACATTCAGGCCGGATCGGCAGAGCCTACATTCTAGTCTTTGAGGAAGGTTTACGTGCACACGGATATTAACTGCTCACAACGCGCTGAATCGTGGGGGGACGCGGAGCATTGGAACTTCCCTTAGGCCCAATCCCCCGGCAAAATGCCGAACATGACTCAATCCCTCGATCTCCCCGCCTGCTGCCCCGAACTCGTCCAGCATTGGCCTTTGCCGCATGCCTTGCCGGGAGCGGTGCTGGTCAGCGGGTATTTTGATCCGCTCAAGCTGGTCGAAGGCGACTTTCCGCGCTGTGCGGTCGATACGCCAGCGAGCATTCAGCGCTCGGTCGCCAAGCGGCAGACCGAATTCCTCGCCGGCCGACTGTGCGCCCGCGAGGCCATGCGTCAACTGGATGATCGTCTGTGTATCCCCACGCTGGGCGAAGATCGGGCGCCGGTCTGGCCAAGCGACGTCTGCGGCTCCATCACGCACAGCACCGGCTGGGCCGCCGCCGTGGTGGCGCACAAGCAGCAATGGCGTGGGCTGGGACTGGATACCGAGAACCTGCTAAGCCACGACCGTGCTTCACGTCTGGCCGGGGAAATTCTGACGGCTGCCGAGCTGGCGGATATGGCCGCCGGCCCGGAAGAGCAGATAGCGTTACGCGTAACCCTGACTTTTTCGATCAAGGAAGCGCTGTTCAAGGCGCTCTATCCCATTGTGCAGAAGCGCTTCTATTTCGAAGACGCCCAACTGCTGGAATGGTCCGCCGATGGTCGTGCCCGCCTGCAACTGTTGATCGATCTGTCCAGCGAATGGCACGCAGGCAAGGAGCTGGACGGACAGTTCAGCGTGCTGGGCGATCATCTTCTAAGCCTGATCGCCGTCAAAGCCTGATCGCTCGGGCAGTGGGCAGTGTTCGCAGCGCCCGACCCACGTCACCCTGTGACTCAGACAACACACGCGCCGTTGCCGACGCGGCTCGGCGCCATCCGCCTGTGGCACATAGCGCACCGCCTGAAACAACGGATTGGCCCGTCCGTCCGGCCGCCGTTTCTCACTCAATAACGCAAGACCCGCCGCCAGTGATAGCTCACTGAACCCGGCCAGTTGAGTAAGGCAGCCTTCCAGATAATCTCCGGCGCTGGTCCACAGCACCGCGCTCGGCAGTTCGCCGTAGGCACTCAACGCTGTAATAAAGGGCTGCAAATTATCGTCAAGCAACCCGGCAAACCGCTGAAACGGATCTGCCGAAACCTCTTGGTAAACCTCACCCTGCCCCGCCAGCCTGACGCCGCACGGCACGCCGCGCTCATCAAGCGCCAGCGCCACATCCGCAAGCGCCAACGGCCAGTGCCAGCCATGCACCAGGCTGGCAACCAGCACCGGCGGAATCAGCTGCATGAAGTAAAACTTCGCCCACTGCGAGACCAGCACCGGCAATTGACCGGGCATCAACTGCGGCCCGTAGACACTCAGCAGCAGTTGATCCAGACGCTCAGGCCGCAGCAAATCAGGCACGGCCACGACAACCCGTGAATCCTCCGCCGTCAGCAACGTCTGCCCGAAGCACTCAAGCGGCCCGCTGAACAGTTGCGGGCTCAACGCGGCACCTGCGGTGCTTTTCTGCGGCGCAGTAAGGCATTGATGCGCGCTTCGGCCAGTGCGTCGCTTCTTTCTATCGTCACGCTCAGGCCGTTGTTCTGCAGGTAATCGCAGGTCAATTCAGCCAGACGTTGATCGTCTTCGACGATGAGCACCTGCCAGGTGTGTGGCTGCAAAAGAATCTCCCGGTGTTGACCCATTATTGTTTTAGAAAAGCAGGGTTGCGGCGCTTCGTCGCAGGCCAATGTGGCAGCGTTACACGTATCAAGCGGCATAGCACAGGGCATGCCAGATCGACCTTGCAGCGCGGTTTTTTTGTGATAGGGTTCGCGCCCTTAAAAAACAGCGCTGCGCCGCCAGCGCCTGCGAAATTCGGTGACAAACGGTCCAACGCAGTAGTTATGCGGGCTACACGCGAGACAGGCGTTTCATACACAAACTACACACACGTTTATCCACAGGCGGTGCGTTGCAATTCATGTCGAAAACGCATTATCTTGTAGCCCGACGTCGAGCGACACCCTACATGTAGGGTTTTGCGCAAAAACTCCAGCACAACTCAATCGAGAAATTCAAGCACTTTTCTTGCGTTTGCGGGGTTGAATTTAAAGCCGTTTTCAGTAAGCAGGCCGCTCGCACACAAGCAGAGCGCGCCAGTACAAGATTTGCAATATCGAACACGCATGCTGCAACAGTTTTTCAAAGGATCGGGCATTGACCCGGTCCTTTTTGGCTTCAAAACCAGGGAACGGTGACATACCCGCTTCCTCCTCCGGTTTGGAGCCTTCGAGTCGCCCTTTTGCGACTTACTGCTCGAAACGGAACGGTGGGCAGCAATGCCCGAACAAACTTAAAGAACGTGGAGTCACACATGCAAACAGACACAACTCGCGAGAACTCGCCGACCGGCGCGCCGCAGGCAAGCCAGGCCCAACAGGACCTGTCCGCCACCGCCCCTGGTCAATTGCGCGTGATCAAGCGTAACGGCACTGTCGTTCCTTACACGGATGACAAGATCACCGTTGCCATCACCAAGGCGTTTCTTGCAGTTGAGGGCGGCAATGCTGCTGCCTCGTCGCGCATCCACGACACCGTTGCGCGCCTGACCGAACAGGTCAGCGCCACGTTCAAGCGTCGCATGCCTTCGGGCGGCACCATTCATATCGAAGAAATCCAGGATCAGGTCGAACTGGCCCTGATGCGCGCTGGCGAGCAGAAAGTGGCTCGCGACTACGTCATCTACCGTGATTCGCGCGCCAAGGAGCGTGCCGGTCGTGCTACAGAAGAGCACGTCCAGGCTCACCCTTCGATCCGCATCACCCTGGCTGACGGCAGCTTCGCGCCGCTGGACATGGGTCGCCTGAACACCATCGTTACCGAAGCGTGTGAAGGCCTGGCTGAAGTCGACGCCAACCTGATCCAGACCGAAACCCTGAAAAACCTGTACGACGGCGTGGCGCTGAAAGACGTCAACACCGCACTGGTCATGACCGCCCGTACGCTGGTCGAGCGCGAGCCGAACTACTCGTTCGTCACCGCCCGCCTGCTGATGGACACCCTGCGCGCCGAAGGCCTGGGTTTCCTCGGTGTCGCCGAAAGCGCCACCCACCACGAAATGGCTGACCTGTACGCCAAGGCGCTGCCTGCCTACGTCGCCACCGGTATCAAGTTCGAACTGCTCAACCCTGTGCTGGCCGAATTCGACCTCGAAAAACTCGGCAAGGCGATCAACCACGAGCGCGACCAGCAGTTCACCTACCTGGGCCTGCAAACCCTGTACGACCGTTACTTCATCCACAAGGATGGCGTACGTTTCGAACTGCCGCAGATCTTCTTCATGCGCGTGGCCATGGGCCTGGCGATCGAAGAGAAAGCCCGCGAAGACCGCGCCATCGAGTTCTACAACCTGTTGTCGTCGTTCGACTACATGTCGTCGACCCCGACCCTGTTCAACGCCGGCACCCTGCGTCCACAGCTGTCCAGCTGCTACCTGACCACCGTGCCGGATGACCTGTCGGGCATCTACCACGCTATCCACGACAACGCCATGCTGTCCAAATTCGCAGGCGGTCTGGGCAACGACTGGACGCCAGTTCGTGCGCTGGGCTCGTATATCAAGGGCACCAACGGCAAATCGCAAGGCGTCGTGCCATTCCTGAAAGTGGTCAACGACACCGCCGTTGCGGTCAACCAGGGCGGCAAGCGCAAGGGCGCAGTCTGTGCCTACCTGGAAACCTGGCACATGGACATCGAAGAGTTCATCGAGCTGCGCAAGAACACCGGTGATGATCGTCGTCGTACCCACGACATGAACACCGCCAACTGGATCCCTGACCTGTTCATGAAGCGTGTCTTCGATGACGGCCCGTGGACCCTGTTCTCGCCCTCCGAAGTACCGGACCTGCACGACCTGACCGGCAAGGCCTTCCAGGAGCGTTACGAGTACTACGAAGCGCTGACCGAATACCCGGGCAAGGTCAAACTGTTCAAGACCATCCAGGCCAAGGATCTGTGGCGCAAGATGCTCTCGATGCTGTTCGAAACCGGCCACCCATGGCTGACCTTCAAGGACCCGTGCAACCTGCGCAGCCCGCAGCAGCACGTGGGCGTGGTTCACAGCTCGAACCTGTGCACCGAGATCACCCTGAACACCAACAAGGACGAGATCGCGGTCTGCAACCTGGGCTCGATCAACCTGCCGAACCACATCGTCGACGGCAAACTGGACACCGACAAGCTAAAGCGCACCGTCGATGTAGCAGTACGCATGCTCGATAACGTGATCGACATCAACTACTACTCGGTGCCGCAAGCCAAGAACTCCAACCTGCGCCACCGTCCGGTCGGCCTGGGCATCATGGGCTTCCAGGACGCGCTGTACCTGCAACACATCCCGTACGGTTCCGATGCCGCCGTGCAGTTCGCCGACACCTCCATGGAAGCGGTCAGCTACTACGCGATCCAGGCGTCCTGCGACCTGGCCGATGAGCGCGGTGCCTACGAGACGTTCCAGGGTTCGCTGTGGTCCAAGGGCATCCTGCCGTTGGATTCGCAACAGATCCTGATTGAGCAGCGTGGCGAGAAGTACATCAGCGTCGACCTGAAAGAAACCCTGGACTGGGCGCCGGTACGTGCCCGTGTGCAGAAAGGTATTCGTAACTCGAACATCATGGCCATCGCACCGACCGCCACCATCGCCAACATTACTGGCGTATCGCAGTCGATCGAACCGACCTACCAGAACCTGTACGTGAAATCGAACCTGTCCGGCGAATTCACCGTGATCAACCCGTACCTGGTTCGCGACCTCAAGGCCCGCGGCCTGTGGGACTCGGTCATGATCAATGACCTGAAGTACTACGACGGTTCGGTGCAACAGATCGAGCGCATCCCGCAGGAGCTCAAAGAGCTTTACGCGACCGCCTTCGAAGTGGACACAAAGTGGATCGTCGACGCGGCAAGCCGTCGTCAGAAGTGGATCGACCAGGCTCAGTCGCTGAACCTGTACATCGCTGGCGCCTCGGGCAAGAAGCTGGACGTGACCTACCGCATGGCCTGGTACCGTGGTCTGAAAACCACTTACTACCTCCGTGCCCTGGCCGCGACCAGCACCGAGAAATCCACCGTCAACACCGGCAAGCTCAACGCAGTATCGAGCGGCGGCCACGGCCCGGACGACTCGGCGATCACCGCCCCTCGCCCAACCGAAGCTGCACCAGCCGGCCCGGCACCGGTGCCAAAGGCATGCGCGATTGACGAGCCGGATTGTGAGGCGTGCCAGTAAGGCAACCCACCTCGCCCCCACAGGAGAAACACAACCCGTGGGAGCGAGCCGGACGGCGTTTACTGGGTCCATGTTGCCCATGGACGTATCTGTAGGAGCGGACTTGTCCGCGAAGAGGCCGGTAAGGGCAAACCCACCCTTACCGCCCGCATCCTCACCCAAAGGCCTAAAAAGCCAAAAATTCATGTTCCTTGCGCGCTACACCTGAAAAGCAAGCAACAAGACCCTCTAGATCCAACAGGCCAGTCCACCCGACTGACCCTCAAGCAGGAGATATACACCATGCTGAGCTGGGACGAATTCGATAAAGAAGACGGTGAAGTAGTCGCTAAAGCGACCAACGCCGGTCACGCCAACGAAGCCAACATGGACCGCCTCGACAGCGCCGGTGGCCTGGCTGCGCAGGAAGCCCGCGCCGTTACCGCCAACGACTCCGCTGCCCTGATCCGCGCCAAGAAAGCGCTGGACGCACTGGACGTCGCTGAAGGCCTGGCCGAACTCGAAGGCGCCGCTGCCCGCGTTGCCGTTGATGAAAAAATGATGATCAACTGCCGCGCCGACCTCAACCAGCTCGTGCCTTTCAAGTACGACTGGGCCTGGCAGAAATACCTGGACGGTTGCGCAAACCACTGGATGCCGCAAGAAGTCAACATGACCGCCGACATCGCCCTCTGGAAAAACCCGGAAGGCCTGACCGACGACGAGCGCCGCATCGTCATGCGCAACCTCGGCTTCTTCTCCACTGCCGACTCACTGGTTGCCAACAATCTGGTGCTGGCCGTGTACCGCCTGATCACCAACCCGGAGTGCCGCCAGTACATCCTGCGCCAGGCCTTCGAAGAAGCGATCCACACCCACGCCTACCAGTACTGCATCGAATCGCTGGCCATGGATGAAGGCGAGATCTTCAACATGTACCACGAGATCCCATCAGTCGCCAAAAAGGCAGCCTGGGGCCTGAAATACACCCGTTCGATCTCCGATCCGAAGTTCGAAACCGGCACCGTCGACACCGACAAAGAGTTGCTGCGCAACCTGATCGCCTACTACTGCGTACTGGAAGGCATCTTCTTCTACTGCGGCTTCACCCAGATCCTCTCCATGGGCCGCCGCAACAAAATGACCGGCGTCGCCGAGCAGTTCCAGTACATCCTGCGCGACGAGTCCATGCACCTGAACTTCGGCATCGACGTGATCAACCAGATCAAAATCGAAAACCCGCACCTGTGGGATGCCGAGATGAAAGAAGAAGCCACGCAGATGATCCTGCAAGGCACCCAGCTGGAAATCGAATACGCCCGCGACACAATGCCCCGCGGCGTACTCGGCATGAACGCTGCGATGATGGAGGACTACCTGAAATTCATCGCCAACCGTCGTCTGAGCCAGATTGGGCTGAAGGAAGAGTATCCAGGGACGACGAATCCGTTTCCTTGGATGAGCGAGATCATGGACTTGAAGAAAGAGAAGAATTTCTTTGAGACTCGGGTTATTGAGTATCAGACAGGCGGGGCGTTGAGCTGGGATTGATTTGTAATCGTCCGGTTCTACAAAAAGGAGGTCGCCGAGAGGCGGCCTTTTTTATTTGATGCGGAAAGTCATCTAAGAAATTTCTGAGCTTAGTAATTGTATAGGTAGCCAAAAGGCTCATCCATTTCGTACAGTTGTAGGAGATTTTTCCTACAGGGATGACGAAGTGGCGATTCCGGCGGTTGAACAAGAAGCAATTGAACAGGCACTGAGGAATTTCGACCAAGAGCTCAGGAAGCAGCCTGAGTGGGCTACATGGGAATCGAACAGGTCATATAAGTTTGCCATCCGCGTTGATGACAAGCTGTACCCTGCTAAAAAAATCGTGTCCCTCGCCACCGGTATCGCCGTTCACGACTTTACCGGGGGTAGGCCTACGAATGGATACCTTCGAGCCCGAGGGTTCGAGATAGTAGATCTACGAAAAACACCAAGACTTGAATTCACAAAGGGAGAGATATATGACCGGAAGTCTGAGATCCATGCTCCTTTCGGCGGAAGTTTCCAAAGCGGCATAGCACCATCAGATAAAGCACCTGCTATATTTTTATTTACTGGTTCGTCAGGCGAGCAATACGGTTATAGAGATGAAATAGATGAACACGGGGTGTACTCCTACACGGGGGAGGGGCAGATCGGTCATATGACATTAACACGAGGAAATCTGGCTATTCAAAACCACGCAGAATCGGGTCGAACACTGCACCTTTTTAAATCACTTGAAAAACGGAAAGGACAGCAGTACATCGGTGAGTTTTCGTGTGCGGGCATTTCCTGGACCGATGGTCTGGATCGAAATGGTGATATTCGAAAAATTGTAATCTTTCATCTGGTACCTGCGATAGATCTGTTGACGCATGAAGAAAGCCCGAGTGACGACCTGCATACACATAACCAAGAGCTGAAAACTGAAACGCTCCGTAACCGTGCGTATGAAGCGGCAATTGCATCTCCTAGCAAAAGCAAGGTGACAGCCATTCGTACCGTGCCTGCCAGAAGTCAAGCGGTGAAAGACTACGTGCTTCGAAGAGCTGACGGTACATGTGAAAGCTGTGAAAAAGCTGCACCTTTTATTACGAAAATCGGGAAACCTTATTTAGAGCCTCACCACATAAATCGTCTATCAGATGGTGGGCTAGATCACCCACTATTCATTGCTGCTGTATGCCCCACATGCCACAAAGAAATTCACTACGGCGCGAGGGGTGAACAAAAAAATGAAGCGCTGCGACAAATAATCTCAATAAAAGAATCACCTTACCTAAAAAATAAAAGTAGGCTTAAGAGTTATTAGGACGAGCCTCACTCACCTTCAGAGACGTCCATTGCTGCGTCGTGGCCCCGCTCGATTGGCTGGCCAGCCAACAACAACGTAACAATGGATGTAGTGGACTAAGGATCCCTGCCCTCTCTCAGGGCTGGCTTTAAGCATCAATTCCTTAATTTGAAGGCGTGCTCCAAGCTTGCCAGGCCCTCACAGTTCATGACGCTTTGGATATGCTTGACCAAGGCAGCATACGTCTCAAAACGCTGTCGCGGCGTACCAGGTGATGGAAGAGCGCAGCTAAGACATGCAGGCTCACCACGACCCAGGCAACCCACTTCCCAAGGAAGTGATGAACAGTATCTATCGGAGCCTCGAACGCTTCATAGCTTAAAATGAATGTGTCGCTAAACCAGGCGAATAGCTTTGTTTCGTTGAAGCCTGTCACGCTGAACAGTCCGAAGTCAGTGGGTGCCCCAGTGCCCAGGTAGCCCGTTAGCGGCATCGCGATCATCAGACCATAGAGTCCCCCGTGCGCAACATGCGCGAGCAGGTGTTCCATCGCCGAACCGGGTGGATTATCCGGCTGCATGTCCAGCAATCGCCATAGCAATCTGGGCAAGACAAGAAACCCGACTAGCAGGCCAAGCACCCAATGAATATTGAGCACTGGCAAGGACTCCGGCGAAGTGTCGTCCATGAACCAGATAACGTAATAGACGACGATGTAAGCCGCGATAAATGAAGCCGCGCTCGTCCAGTGAAAAAATTTGGCAAGGACACCAAAACAGGTCGCGCTATTGCGCCATTGCATATTATGTATTCCTGAAAAGTGAGGATGCAGCGGTTAGCTATTAAGCAGGCCACTTAGTAGTCGCTCCAAGCCTTCAAGTGCCTGGGCCAAACGTGCCTCAATGTCGCCGTCAGGTTCTGCGATCCAGAACGATGCTTCGGTGACAGCGCCATAGATCATTCGGGCTGTCACGGTGGTGTGCAGCGGTGCCACTACACCTTCGGCAATCAGTCTGTCGAGCGAGGCTTGCAGTGCGGCAATGCCCAGTGATTGCGCGCCTTGTGGAACATCACCGAAGATGGCACGTGCATCCTGCAAGATAATCCGGCGGATTTCCGGCTCCAGTGCCAGCTCAAGATAGGCACGACAATGTCGGCGGAAAGCCTCCCACGGAGAAGGTGCCGCATCCGAAATTGCCTGAAGGCGCTCGCCCACCTCGATCTCAATCTGCTCGATGACTGCGAGTAGCAATCCTTCCTTATTGCCAAAATGGTGATAGATCGCCCCCCTCGTCAGACTGACTTCGGCGGTGAAATCATCCATTGACGTATGGGCGAAGCCCTGGCTGGCGAATGCATGCCGGGCAGCTGCTACCAGCTTGGCGCGAGTTTGCTCAATCATTCCGGCGCGAGTACGGCGTTGTTGCTGCATAAAGCATCCCTTCTTATCTCACATACGCTGCGTACGCTAATTGACATACTGATCGAATGTCAATACGATTTGATCTGACATGCGCAGCGTATGTGAATACTCTCTTATGCGCTGCGAGTGCATCCTGAAGGTACGAGCCGGTTAAATTATGGGCATTCCACAGCACACCGTCGGCTTCAAGGTAGCGGCATCTCTCGCCCTGATCACAATACTTGGGCCCTCGGCCATCGATATGTACTTGGCGGCCATACCCCAGATGACCAGGAACCTGAATACTGACTACGCCACCATGCAGCTGACGTTGACGGTGTTCTTGTTGGCCATGGGCGCGGGACAGCTCTTGTTCGGGCAGGTTATAGACACGCGAGGCCGCCGACGTCCGTTGCTGGCGGGCCTCGTGGCGGTCATCCTGGCTTCGTTATCGGCATCCTTCAGTGAGTCGATGGACGCCATGCTGCTCGCTCGATTCTTTCAGGGGCTGTCTGTTGCCTTGTTGCTCGTTATCGCCATGAGCTCGGTCCGCGACCTCTACAGTGGCATTCGTGCCACGCAGCTCTTCGCTCTGCCCGTGGCCCTACAGGGTGCCGCCCCGATACTCGCACTGGCATTCGGCGGCACGGGCGTAGCCATGCTGTTGGGTGCGATGACCGGCAGCCGTGCGGCCAGTAAATGTTCGGTGAGCCTGATGGCACTGCTGGGAGTTGCAATGATGAGCTGCGGTTCAGCTTTGGCATTGTTCACCGTGTTTGTAGGTGCAGATTTTTATGGCATCGTCCCAGCGCTTTTCATCGCTGTTTTCGGTTTTGGGATCGCCGAACCGTCACTCATGTCCATTGCGATGGCCTCACAAGAACAAGCTTTAGGTGCCACTGCCGCTTTATTAGGTGCCAGCACGCACGTTCCAGGTTCGCTTGCTACACCGTTGGCCGGCTCTCTTGCACAGATCAGCGCGCATGCATGGTTGGCTTTGCTTTTTGTGGCTGCGTTGGTGGGTCTTACTCTGGTTTTTATTAGTGTCCGTAGCGTAAGCAATAAAGTCATAGCCGTACATTGACGATGTGCGCTCATTTGCATGGCGACCTGTTGGATGTTTTGACGAACACTATAAAAAGAAGCTCAAAAACCAGGACGGGCTGCCTGATTTTCAATGCGGGTAATAGGAGGACCGCTCATTAAGTTCTGCCGGCCGCTAATTCTGAAATTATAAGGCACTGGCCCTTGCGCGCGTTTGCCAGAGCGCGTGTTTAGTCTCTTTTTTGGATAGCAGACTATAAAGGTTGCTGGAGGTTTCATTCGGAGCGAAGGCGCTGGGCGGTAAGGATAATAGTGGGCACCCGTATTTTTTGTGATTTTTTTGTTGCTCTTAATGCTGGGTTAATCGAGGCGCATTAGATTATAGCTAATCCAGGCAGACGGATTAGCTCTGCAAATCTACCCACGAGAGGAATGTATAAATGAATATGCCAACCCTAGCTCTGGCTTCGTTTCTTAGTCTGTGCTGCTGTGCAGCTTTTGCTCAAGACGGTGCTGACATGTTGCAAAAACGCCAAGATGCCAGAGCGCTTGAGCGTCAGCAAGCACGTGAGAAGCTTACGGAGTCTCACGATAAAAAACAGAACGAAAAATCTGCTGTAACCTCATCAGCCAAACATAAAGATGTGTCAAAGATCAGTGAAAACTCAACCCATTGAAAGATGCTTTCCAATGCCTAAGCCGACGCACTGACTTTGATGAGGGCCTGAATAGTGAAAGTAATCAAAGATAACGCTCAGTTTGTTTTTTTGGGGCGAATGATATGAACATAGCAGCATCAATCATTCGCCTGTCGAGAAATAAATTCTCATTCAGGCAGGCAGCCTTCAACACCAGTCACAATTATTTTGCGCGGACGCAGACCGTAGCGGCTCCAATGCGTTCTATGTTTAATTCTTTCCTCCATTAGAGTCCAATAATGCACGTGCTGCTTTGTGAAGATGACGAGCTTATTGCCAGTGGCATCGTCGCTGGCTTGCATGCTCAAGGCCTTAACGTTGACCGTGTTGGCTCAGCATCCGCTGCTCATGCGATCTTGGATGCGGCGCAGTTTGACGTGATGATTCTTGATCTGGGGTTGCCCGATGAAGATGGTATTAGCCTTTTGAGATCCTCAAGAAGTCGCGGGCATAAAATACCGGTCTTGATTTTGACCGCGCGTGATGACGTAGATGATCGGGTCAAGGGGCTGCAAGCTGGGGCCGATGATTACATGGTAAAGCCATTCGACCTTAGGGAGCTCTTTGCTCGATTGCATACGTTGGTTCGGCGCGTTGCAGGACGAACGGTAAATCTCATCGAACATGGCATACTCACTTACGACCCCAGTACGCGGGAAACCTGGCTATCTGGCACTGCCATAGACCTTTCGCGTCGTGAGCAAGCAGTGTTGTTGGCTCTCCTAAACAATCCAGGACGTGTTCTCTCGCTTGAGCAACTAAAAGATAGCGTGTACGGGTTCACTGACGAGGTCGAGAGCAATGCACTTAATGTCCATATTTTTCATCTAAGGCGCAAATTGGGAGGGCGGATCATCGAGACGGTTAGAGGCTCAGGGTATCGACTAGGCGTTGCATCTTCACTCCAGAGTTCCTGCTCATGAGTCTGCGTTTGCGCTTAAGTCTGATACTGGGTGTTGCTTTTGTCGCTGTCTGGACACTCGCTGCAACCTGGATGTTCCAAGATGTGCGTAGCCAAATGATGTACTCACTGGATCAGCGACTTGTGGCATCGGCACGAATGGTTGCGGGTTTGGTCGCCCAATTGCCTCAGCCTTTGTCCAGCAAAGATAACGGGGCTCATTTCAGCGCGGATCAGTTGGGCATCCCCGATGGCATGGCTTGTGAGGTCAGTTCGTTACGCGGCGAAATTTTGGCAAGTAACCGCAACAATACTGGCAATGCCATCGCCAGTCCCAACGGTGGTTTTTATGACCAAGTGATTGATGGAGAGCATTGGAGAAGTTTCACGTTTGTTCAGGGCGAAGTTCGCATAACGACGGCTGACCGCGAGCAAGAGCGTGAGCACCTGAATCGCTCCGTCCTGCTATCAGCGTCACTGCCGGTATTGGTCGCGCTTTTGTCCTGCGTCGCGACGCTTTGGCTGGGAATAGGTAAGGGCCTGGCGCCACTCAATCGTATGCGCGATGAATTGAGAAAGCGCAACATTGACTCCCTTGAGCCACTGCACCTTCAGATGCTGCCTTGTGAGTTGAAGCCTTTGCTGGAAACTCAAAACCACTTGTTGATGCGTATCAGCCGGGCAATCGAGCGTGAACGCCGCCTGACGGGTGATGCAGCACATGAGTTGCGTAGTCCATTGACGGCCATTAAGACCAATTTGCAGGTTGCGCAAATGACTTCAGGGGAAGCGCAGTGCCTGGCGTTGAGCCGAGCCGAGCAAGGTACTGATCGTCTGCATAGCACGCTTGAGCAATTGCTTCTGTTGGCCAGGGTTGAAGGCAGCCTTTCATTTGATGATGGAAGTCAATGCGATATCGAAGAGGTGATTTCGTTAGCCGTTCAGGATGCAACCTCCAGCCCAGAGCGGATAGTTAAGATATTTCAGGTTGGAAGACCCCTAGTGTGCCTGGATATGCCGGCCGCACTCGCAGTGGCTGCGCTTCGCAACCTGCTTGATAATGCGCTGCGACACAGTCCATCAAATACGCAGGTTGTCGTTTATGTGACCGACGATAGCGGATTCGCGTTGGTGACGGTCAGGAACGTGGGCGTCGAGGTGTCGCAAGATAATATTCATCTCATGACCGAGCGTTTTTGGCGCGGCAGCTCAAGTACTGGCTGCGGTCTTGGCCTCGCCATCGTGCAAGCTATAGTCGATAGATGCGGGTGCACAATAAAATTCACAGCTACCAGTCAGCATTTTGAGGTGGCGCTGGGCATGCCTTTGATACACCCGAAGTGAAAAATCACGAATATCGTTTTCTGAAAGATTTATAAAAACAGCACGCCTGATATCAAACATTCTGTCTCGATATCATGAAAAGCTTTTTGGTGCGCTGAAGTCAGGGTTTTTCTACTTGAAAAATCTGAAAGTATAGAAGAGCTGAAGGCAGGTCTGGATGAGTACATTCACTACTACAAACATGACCGTATCAAGCTGAAGCTAAACGGTCTGAGCACCGTAAAATACAGGGCTCTGGCGGCAAGCTAAAACCGTCCAACTTTCAGGGGGCAGTCCACGGAGCGATGGGCACGATAAAAGTCAACCTTTCAGACGGCTGCGATACTCGCTGATCATTTCCTTGGTGACATCATCCTTGTAACAGACCGGCGCATACCCGCCCTTACGGCTGTAGGCGCTGCGTTTGCCGCATTGGCTGCCATTGCGGGCAGAGTTGTAGGGGCATGGGCAGTTGCCGGGGTAGCTGTCGATGGACTCTTGAATGATGGCTTTGACGATTGAGGCGTCTGTTACCTGGGTTTCTCTGGCCTGTGCGGAGAAGGCGCAGAGCAATACGAGGATGGTGACGAAACCTGTCCCTGTTTTTTTCATGGCTATTCCTTAGCGGGTGCAGACGGGGGTCTGTTGCAAGGTTTTACCATGATGGTAATGAGCCATCAAATTTTGTTTATTGAGGTGGTTATTGGGGATTTGCCTGATGGCTTGGATGTGACGCGGAGCGTCACGAAATGCGTGCCAACGCGGAGCATTGGCACGAGAGTCATACGGAGCGATGGGCACGGTAGGTGGCAAAAGCCTGCGGGGCTACTGTGCCCCGCAGGCATCATGCATCAGAACTGCCAATCCAGCGACAGGCCCACACCGTGGGTTTTATCCCGCGCACCCAATAGGCCGTTGTAGTCGAGGTTGATGCGCGCGTCCTTGCCCAGCGCCAGGCTGGCGCGGGCGCCGACTACGGCGGCGTCTCGGTCCATGGAGACGCTTTGGACGTTGAAGCTGTTGCTGGCGCTGGCGAAGGCCAGGTGTTGCTCGGACGAGGTGTCGCTCAGGTTGTGCTGCCAGCCGAGGGTGGCGGACACGTCCAGTTTTTGTGTGTCGTTGAGGTTGAAGCGGTTGCCAGCGCGCATGCCCAATGTCGAGAGCACGGTGTCGCGGGTGTCGTCGCTGCCTTTGAGGGCAGTGGCGCCGCCTTTTTCGGTGAAGCTGTCGCTGTCGAAATGGACGTAAGCCAGGTTGGCGAACGGTTCCAGTGCCAGCGGTTGCAGGTTGAGGCGGTAGGCGGCTTCAGTGAAGACCTGGCTCGACTGGGCATCGCGCTTGACCTTCTGGCGGTCGGAGAACTCGCCGAATTGCAGGTCGCGTTTTACGTCGATGCGGTGCCAGCTGTGGGACGCGCCCGCAGTCAAACGTAAGGCGCCCTGTTCGTGGCCGATGTAGGCGCCCAGGTGATAGCTGTCTGCCGAAGCACGCGAATGGGTGTCGTCGCCCAGGCTGAGCGAGGTGTCGCTGTAGCCAGCCATCGCACCCAGGCGGGTGTGGTCGCTGATCAGGCCGTCGACGCCTGCGAGCAGGCCGCCCAGCGATGAGGTCGAGCTGGCGCCGTCGCTGCTGCCAGCGTTTTTACCCCACGCGCCGAGCGCTTTGACCCACACCGAATTGTCTTCGCTGCCCGGTGCTGGCTGATCGTAAAGACCCTCGACGCGCAGGCGATCACCCACGGCATCGCGCAGTTGGCGGCTGTCGTTGATCAGTTGCGTGGCGATGGCCGGATGCACTTCGCCTGACAGCTGGGTGAAGGCGCGGCGTGCGGTGGCGGTGTCCGGGCTGAGGATAACGCTCTCGTAGACTGAATTGCCCGCACCCAGTTGCTCGGCGGCCTGGGCCACGCTGCGCTGGTTGGCGGTTTGTGCCGCGCTGGCGAAGCTGTCGCCGTTACGCGCCAGAGCGAGGATTACGCCGGTGCCGGTGTAGGCCAGATTGCCGCCGAGGAACGCGTAGTCGTCGGTGACCGAACCGAACTGGCCTTGAATGCCGCCGGCCGCTTGCAGCACGTTGTACTGGCGACCGATGACGCTGCTGGTCTGGTTGCGGCTCAACAACGAGGCGTTGTCGTTTTCCAGCGTCAGGGCCATGTTCGCGCCGCTCACGGTGGCAGTGCCGCCGACCACGATGCGGTCGCTGGCGGTGGGTGACAATTCGACCGCGTAGGTCGAGCCCGGCGCCAGGTTTAGGTCGCCTGCGACTTGCAAGGTGCCGATGGAGTTACCCGGCGCGACGATGCCGCCCTGATTGGCGGTCAGCGAAGCAACCCTGCCGTTACCGCCCAAAATACCGCCGTTGTTGACGGTGACGGCCGACGCCAGCGAGCCGTTGATGGCCAGGCGTCCTTGATTGACGAGGGTCGGACCGCTGTAGCTGTTGGCACCGCTCAGCACCAGAGTGCCGATGCCTTGTTTGGTCAGGCCACCGTGTCCGGAGATGTTATTGATCCACACATCCAGCCCGCATTGCGGTCCGGTGCAGGTGCGCTGGGTGGGTTTACCCGCATCGACAATCGCGCCAACGCCTGGCAGGTCAGCCACGAACTGACTGTCGCCGTACGCGCCATCGATTCTGAATTCGGCAGGAATGTCGGCCTCGGTGACGAACATGCTCGGGCCGTTGATGGCCTTGCCTAGGTTGATCATGCCCCAGCCGTACAGCGCATCGACGCCCGGTGCACCGAGGTCAGTGGCGGTGGTTTTCAACACGTCAGCCACTTGCGCGCCGGTCATGTACGGGAAGCGCTCCATCAGCACAGCCATGCTGCCTGCTACGTGGGGCGCGGCCATCGAGGTGCCGTTCTTGTTGGCCCAGCCGACGGTAAGGTCTTCGAGGCTGGTGCCGTTGAGGACCGAGCTGTAGATGCGCGTGCCCGGTGCCGAGACGCAGAAGCTGGCGGTGTAGCCGCAGCGCGACGAGAAGGTGCTCAGTGTGTAGGGCGTGGTCGCGGCGGCTGCGGCGTCGGGGTTTTGTTGCAGGGCGGCCACGGTCAGCCAGTTGGGGGCGATTTCCGGTACGAAATAGCCGAGCCCGGCCATGGCGTCGGGGTTGTTGAGGTTGTAGTCGTTGCCCGCAGCGAAGATGGTCACCACGCCGCTACGCGCTGCGTCGATAGCGCCCTGATATGCGCCACCCGGACGGGTGCCGAGTATCTGGCGGATCTGGTCGAACTGCACTTGCGCGTCCTGCACGGTGAAGTGCGGGAAGGCCGGATCGCGACCGCCCTTGGTGAAGCGGTCGGTGATGCCGATGCCCCAGCTGTTGTTGATGACCCGTGCGCCGCTGTTGACCAGCGCGTTCCAGCCCGCCTGATAGACCGCGCCGTCATTGCCCAGCACGATGCCGTCTTCCGGGCCTGGGTCACCATTGTCGGCGCTGATGATTTGCGCATTGTAAGCCACCCCATGCATCGGTCCGCCGTCACGATTGCCGCCTGCGATACCGCCGACATGAGTACCGTGGTTGCCGAGTTTGCCACCGGAATCCAGGCTCGGCGCGCCGTCGTAACGGAACGCGTCGCCGGCCTTCACCGGGATGTACGGGTCGGTGTATTCGCGGATGCCGCGGGTGACCAGATTCACCACCTTGTTGGGGCTGTCGAATTCCGGGTGTGGGGCGTAGACCGGCTGGTCGAAGATGCCCAGTTTTATGTCCTTGCCGGTGTAGCCAGCGGCGTAAGCCTGATCAGCGTTGATCGCGCCCAGGCCCCAGTCGGCATTGAATTCGGCACTGCGCCAGCTGGCAGCATTGCCCGCCTGCCCCGCTTCTACATAGGGAGCGGCTTGCGCCATTGCAGAGGTCGCAAGGTAGCAGGCCAAAGCACCGCATGAAGCGCGATTGATGGCTCGGATCGCCTGCCGCAGGGGTGTGAAAGCGGTGTGTCGGGGGTTGGATACATCTTTCATTGCAACTACCGTCCTTAGTTGTTAACGCGCACGAATCTCCGCGCGCATGCTGATGCATGCGCGTCGTTCTCTTTGGGTTGGGTTAAAGGCTGCTTAGAACTGCCAGTTAAGGCTCAGGCCGACACCGTGGCTTTTTTCACGGCTGGCCAGTTGGCCACTGTAATCCAGACTGACTCTGGCCTCTTTGCTCAGCGCGATGCTGGCGTGAGCGCCGACCAGCGCGGCGTCGCGGACCAGAGGTGAGCTTTCGATGCCGAAGCTGCTGCCGCCAGACGCGAATGCCAGATGCTGTTCTGAGTCGGTGTTGCTCAGGTTGTGCTGCCAGCCGAGGCTGCCGGACAGGTCGACTTTCTGCCGCTCGCTGATCGCGATAGTTTTCAACGCCCGTACACCGAGGGTACTCAGCACAGCGTCACGGTTATCGCTCCCGGCAGACAGCGCCGCTGCATCGCCCTTCTCGCTGAAGCCATCGGTGTTCAGGTGGACATAGGCCAGGTTGGCGAACGGCTCAAGGGTCGCGGGCTGCAAGCGGATGCGATACGCCGCTTCGGTAAATACCTGGGTGCTCTGGGCATCATGTTTGGTTTTTTCCTTCCCGCTGGCGCCACCGACTTGTACGTCACGCTGCGCGTCGATGCGATGCCAGCTGTGTGCGCCGCCGAGGGTCAGGCGCAGCGCACCGATTTCGTGGCCGACGTAAGCGCCCAAGTGGTAGCTGTCCACCGACGCCCGCGAATGCGTGCCGGAGCCCATGTTCAAAGAGCTGTCGCTGTAACCCGCGACGACACCGAGACGTGTGTCATCGGCAAGGTTGCCATCGACGCCCGCCAGCAGCCCGCCAATCGAGGTGGTGTAAGCGGCGGTGTCGTCACCCGAATCGGTCTTGCCCCAGGCACCCAGGGCTTTGAGCCAGACGTTATCTTGTGCAGCGGTGTTTGCGTCGCTGCCAAACACGCTGGCCCCAAGACGTTCACTGACCGCATCACGCACCTGACGACTGTCGTTGATCAGCACGCTGCCAATGGCCGGATAAATCTCGCCGGACAGTTGCTGAAAACTGGCCCGGGCAGAGGCAGCGCTCTGAGTCAGCAGCAGGTTTTCATAGACTGCGTTACCTGCGCCAAGCTGTTCGGCGGCAGTCGCCACGGCAGCCTGATTAGGGGTTTGCGCCACGCTGCTGAAGGCCGTTGTCTGCTCGATATTCAATGCGACGCCAGTGGCTGCATAATCGAGTCGGCTACCCAGAAAGGCATAGTTGGAAGAAACGCTACCGAACTGACCGTTGACACCATTGGCGGCCTGCAACACGTTGTACTGGCGCCCTACTACGCTTTGAATCGGCGCTGAGTCCAAGGCGACCGGTGTGTTGTCCAGCGCCAGCGTCATGTTTGCGCCTGACACGGTGGCACTGCCGGTGGCGATGATGCGATCACTGGCGGTCGGCGAAAGCTCGACGGCATAGGTCGACCCCGGCTCCAGGGTGACGTCGCCGTTGACCTGCAAGGTGCCGATGGAGTTGCCCGGCGCAACAACACCGCCGCTGCGCGCAGTCAGCCCGCCGATCTGGCCGTTACCACCCAGCGTGCCGCCAGCGTTGACCTGCACAGCCGAGACAAGCGAGCCGTTGACCGATAGCACGCCGCCGTTGACCAGCGTGTCTCCGCGATAGGTGTTGGCACCGTCCAGAATCAGTCGGCCTGCTCCGGATTTGATCAGGCTGCCTTGATACTGACGCTGTGCAGCGGCGGCAGCGCGGGCAGTGCCTGTCGCGTAGTCGGCCTGATCCTGCTGGCTGGCCGTGCTGGCGACACCGTTTTGCCAGCCTTTGCTGAGCAGCGTTTGCTGCCAGGTCGCCTGCTCGGCAGCGTCTTCGGCCTGACGCTGGATCAGCGCCTGATCAGAAATGTTATTGCTCCATGTATCGGTCAGGCCCGTGCCGAGGTTGGCGTCGAAGGTGCCAAGCAATTGGCCCGGCCCACGCATCGCTCGCTCCAGATTGGCCACGCCCCAGCCGACGCTGTTGGTCGGCGCCTGAGTGACCGAACCGTCGAGCTGGGTGGCAGTGGTCAACAGCACTTGCAGCGCCTGCTCGTTGTTCATGTATGGGAAGCGCTCCATCACCAGTGCCAGGGCGCCGGTGGCGTGCGGGGCAGACATTGAGGTGCCGGACTTGATCGAATAACCGCCGCCGGGCGCCGTGCTGTTGATCAATCGACCGGGCATGGTGATGCACCAGTATTTGGAGAGGCCGCACTGGTTGTAGCGCTGACCGTTGCTGCTGTCGAGGCCTGACACGGCCAGCCAATGGCCTTCGAGATCCGGCTCGAAAAACGGCAGCGAAGCCCGCACGCTGGCGTTGGCGTAGCCGGTGTTACCCGCGCTGAACACGTTGATCACGCCCTTGCGGGACACGTTGGCCGCTTCGTCCAGCCAGGTGCCACGGTTGTAATGCTGAGCATAGGCCGCACGCACGCCTGCTTCGGTGGCGTACGTCACGTCGGGCGGCTGGCTGCCCCAACTGTTGTTGATGGCACGCACGCCGGCATCGGCCAGTGCGCCGTACACCGCTTTGAAATACTGCGGATCGGGGTTGGGCCGAACAGGAAGCTGTCGTTCTGGTTGGTGTTGCCGACGTAGATTTGTGCGTTGTACGCCACACCGTGCATGCCCACGCCATCGCGCGCTGCGCCCATGGTGCCGGTGACGTGAGTGCCGTGAGTGTCGTTGTTCGGGTTGATCGCACCGGTGGTGCTGAACGATGAACCATCGACGTAAGTGCCGCTGGCGGTAACGGCGTGATAGCGGGATGGAGTGGCTTCCGGGTGAGAGGGATCAAAACCCGAGTCCAGCGCGCCGATCTTGACCCCGGCACCGGTGATGCCTGCGGCGTAGGCCTGATCAGCCTGAATGCGGCCCAGACCCCAGTCACTCTGGAACTCTGCGGAGCGCCAACTGGCGGCATCCCTCAACTTGCCCTGCTCGACATAATCGGCATAGGCAGGGCAACCAAATGAAAAAGACAGAGCGCACAGGGCACCAGTTGCTACAGGCTTGAACGAATAACGAACAGCACCAACGCACTTCGACTTTTGCATCCCTGCACACCTGTTAATGGTCAGCTCATGATTGAGCGATCCCAGAACATAATCCGCAGTTAAACACTTGGCAACAGATTTATTTCAATTTTGATACAGACCTTCAGATATACGGATAACGCATTTCCGACTATATTTTTCAGTGATATCCGATTGAATCCAATGGATTTATTGACTAATTAGCGACTGTTGAGTTGCTTTTGATAGTGGCTATTTAATTGCACGCCATAACATTTTCGCCATTACACATGGCGTATTTCCAGTAACAGTTTGTTGAGCAACTTACTTGTCTGAACAGGCGAAAGTTGTCCGACAATAATTGGCTGCTACGGATAAGAACACCCCATATATGTGGGTGAAGAGGTGACGCAGAGCGTCACGAACTGCATGCCAACGCGGAGCATTGGCACGAGAGTCAGTTGAATTTGTGTATTACGCTTTTTTCAAAGCAAGGTCGGAAAACGCCGGATTCAACTGATCCGTGCCAACAGCTCGCGCGCCATACGGCGATGCTCTTCGTCGGACTCGTCGATGACCTGTTGCAGCAGTTCGCGGGCCGAGTCGACCTGCCCGTCTTCGATCAGCACCTGAGCCTGATTGATCTGGCTCAGAGGCGGCTCTTCAAGGTCGAGCAGATCGAAATCCGAGTCGTCGTTCATGAAGCTGTCGAGGAACTCATCGCTCAGGTCGTCGGCTGCGGAAGGCGCGACAACTTCAACAGGCTCAATTACATCGGGCTCGGAGAAGTCACTGAGGAACTGCTCGTCAGACAGCTCGAAAACCTCCGGCAATCGGGTCAGGTCCGAAGAAAAACCGGGGTCCACTTCAGCAGGCGGGGTCTCGACGACGGGTTTGCTGCGTGGCGGCGGGCTGTCGAACGGGTCGACCAGGTCCCAGTCGGCATCCATCGACAGGTCATCAAGGTTCAACTGGAACTCATCGGCATGCTGCGGATTAAGGGCCGCAGCGGCAGATTCATCAAGCTGCGCGGCAGGCTCGGGCTGAAGATCAGCCTGCAAAACAGTGTCGTCTTTATCGATAGACAGCGCACTGGCCGCCGCAACCGCTGCTACCGGAATGCTCGCCGCGGCAGGTGCAACGTCGGCAGCCTTGAGTTGCGGGAAGCGATCACGGATGTCCTGAATGGTCTGCGGATCGACGCCATGTTCCAGCGCCGCGCGTTCTTCCCGGACAAAACCAACGCCATCACCCTGCTCCGCCAGCAGTTCCAGCAGCCGGATACGAATGTCATCGCGCTCAGGCTGTTTCTCCAAAGCGCTGCGCAAAATGCCCATGGCCTCGCTGAAGCGCCCATAGGCGATGTAGATGCTCACGCCGTCGAGCGCATCCGGTGCAGACCCGGCCGGACGTGGCGGCGTCGCGGTCTTGATCGCTGCGGGCGAAGATGATGGCTGTGGCGGCGCAACGGCAGGCACTTCGAAGACCGGGAGCATGGCGGTCTGCGCGGGCTTGATCAACGGTTCATCCGGAACAACCGCAGGTGCAGCAGCCAGTTTGCGCTGACGACGCTTTGAATAGACCAGCGCCAACAGCAACGCCACGATCAGTAATACAGCGAGCAGAATCGGCACACTGATAAACGGCTCGCTCGTCGCAGTAGCGACCGGCGTCTGCACGGGTGCCAGCGGCGCTGCTGGTGGATTGGCAGGTGTTGCAACAGGCCGCGCGGCGGATTGCGCCAGGGCAAGGTCACTGCGCAAGGCCATGATCTGCTTGTCCTTGCCGCTCATCTGCTCTTGCATCTCTTGAGCCTGAGCTTTGAGCGCCTCCAGCGACTGGGTCAGTTGCTGGTTTTCAATCGCCGCCGTCGATAGCTGATCAGCCGTGCGCTGCAACTCGGCAGGCGGCGTTGATGTCGGTGCTGTAGCAGCAGGTGCAGCCGCATTGGTCGCGACAGGCACTACGGCCGAGTCCGGCAGCAGCAGGTCCTGGCCCACTTTAAGCCCGCTGCTGGCGCCGCCCGCGAATGCCTGAGGGTTGAGCAAGCGAATGCCGTCCGCCAGTTGGCTCGCCGACACCTTGTTGCCCGGCCCTTGCAGACGGCTGGCGATGCCATTCAGCGTATCGCCGCTGACGACCGTGTAATGCTTGCCTTGCACCGCTGCGGGGGGCGCAACCGGCATGCGGCTTTCTGGCGCAGAGGTTACGGAGCGCGCCTGATTGCGGCTGCGAGTAGCGGCCAGGCCCTGAGGTGAAGTGGCAGGATCGAGCAGTACGGTGTACTCGTGCAGCAGGTCGCCGTTCGGACGCGCCAGCTGGACCAGGAAGCTTAGATAAGGTTCTGTCACCGGCTTGCTGGACACCACCCGAATCACGCCACGATCACCACGCAGCACCGGCGTGAAACGCAGGTCATTGAGGAAGAACACACGTTCGATGCCGGCTTTGGCGAATGCCTCGGGCGAAGCGAGTCTGGCGACGATGTCCTCGCTGCTCAGGCCACCGGTATCGAGCAATTCGATCTCGGCGTTCAGCGGCTGGTTGAGTGCCGAATGCAAGCTGATTTCGCCGAGCCCCAGCGCAGAGGCAAAGGTGGAACAGGTCAGCAGCGAGATCGCCAGCACGCTCTTGCAAAACACGTTGCGCGCCGTGCGGCCTGCACCTTCTAAGGCAGCTATGGAATTCTTGAGCATGCAAACCCTTATGGAAACCACAGCAGGCTTCTCACGTAATCAGATGGACTTCAGTATCCGTCACTAGAGTATGGTTGAGAACTCGCGGCTTCGTCTCAGGATCTTTCCAGATTGGCCAAAAGCTGTGAGTGCACACGCATGCTGACGAGCAAATCTTCCTCGCTCACGCCCTCGAAAAGTTCCTGGCGCAAGACGTTGGCGATGTTTTCGATCTTTTCGATCAGGGGCAGCGCCGTGTCACAGAGCAGGATTTTCTTGGCGCGCCGATCTTCGGCGACTGCTATGCGCTGCACCAGCCCCTGAGCTTCAAGGCTGTCGAGCAAGCGGGCCAGCGTCGGCCCTTCCACACCAACGCTTTGCGCAAGCTCGCGCTGGGTAGGCGGCTCATTGAAAAAGCGCGCAAGGTGCAACAGCACCAGCCAGCGAGCCTGCGAAAGACCGAGGCCTGCCAGTCGACGGTCCAGTTCGGCACGCCAGCCGCGGGTCAGATGTCCGAGTTGCATCCCGAAACGGTGGTCTTCAGTCAGTGGCATAAGGAAACTCGTGATAAAAACTAATTAATAGCGAGCTAAGCATGGTCCTTATGTTCAAGCAAGCAAGGAACGGTGACGTTTCGTCGCTGGTCGTTATACCTCGAATTCGGATTGCAGCGCAGCACGCACGCAATACAGCACGCCTTCCGGAACCCGTCCGGCAAATTGCTCGGCAATGGCCGATACCGGCGGCAATTCGCCTTCGCCGTCGAGAAAGGCATCCTGCACCTCACCCAGCAGATCTTCCGGCAGATCGAGCGCCTGCTCGATGGACAACTGCTGCTTGCCGATCGCCTCGGCCAGCAGGGTATAAACGTTCTTCTCCGAACACTGCAATTGCCCGGCAATCTGTGCCGGGGTCATGCCCGCACGCGCCAGGCTGATCAACTCGTGGCGAATGTCGGCCACCACGCGCGGAGCTTCGGCCTTGCCACTAAGCACTTCGAGAAAGGCTTCACCGTAACGCTCCAGCTTGCGCGCGCCGACGCCACCCACTTTGGCCATTTCGGCCATCGAACCCGGTTTGCTGCGCAGCATTTCCAGTAGGGTCGAGTCCGGGAAAATGACATAGGGCGGTACACCATGCTCTTCGGCCAGTTTGCGCCGCAGGGTTCGCAGCGCTTCCCATTGCTCGCGCTCTTCGCCACGTACCAGCTGGCTGGCCGGGCTGCCGGAGCTGCTCCTTGAAGTAGTTTGTGGCTTGAGATCACGGCGCAGTTCCAAAGAAACTTCACCACGCAGCAGCGACCGGCAGGTGTCGCTCAGGCGCAGGCCGCCGTAGCCTTCAAGATCGATGTCCGCCAGGCCACGCGCGACCAATTGGCGGAACAGCGAGCGCCATTCGGATTCGGCACGCGCCTTGCCGACACCGAACACGGACAGGTGCTGGTGGCCGAAGCTTTCCACTTTGTCGTTGGACTTGCCGAGCAGCACATCCACAAGGTGACCGACGCCGTAACGCTGACCGGTGCGGTAGATGGCCGACAGCGCCTGACGCGCAGGCTCGGTGGCGTCCCAGGTCTGCACGCCATCGACGCAGTTGTCGCAATGGCCGCACGGGTTGGGCATGTCTTCGTCGAAATAGGCCAGCAGCGTCTGACGGCGGCAGCGGGTTTCTTCACACAGCGCCAGCATGGCATCGAGCTTGTGCTGTTCCAGGCGCTTGTGTCGCTCATCACCTTCGGAGTTCTGCAACATCTGTTTGAGCATCAGCACGTCTTGCAGACCGTAGGCCATCCAGGCATCGGCCGGCAGACCGTCGCGCCCTGCCCGGCCGGTTTCCTGATAGTAGGCCTCAAGCGATTTGGGCAGGTCCATGTGCGCAACGAAGCGCACGTTGGGTTTGTCGATGCCCATGCCGAATGCGATGGTCGCAACCATGATCAGGCCTTCTTCATTAAGAAAGCGCTTCTGGTTGGCAGCGCGGGTTTCCGATGGCAAACCTGCGTGGTAAGGCAGCGCGGGATAACCGTTTTCGCTGAGAAACACCGCCACTTCATCGACTTTCTTGCGCGACAGGCAGTAGACGATACCGGCGTCGCTGCGCCGCTCCGAGAGGAACGCCAGCAGCTGTTTGCGCGGCTGTTCCTTGGGCACGATGCGATAAAAAATGTTAGGTCGGTCGAAACTGGACAGGAAGCGCTCGGCGTTCTGCAAATGCAGACGCGTGACGATTTCTTCGCGGGTGCGCTTGTCGGCGGTGGCGGTCAACGCGATGCGCGGCACATCCGGAAACAGTTCGGCCAGTTGCCCCAGTTGCAGGTATTCCGGGCGGAAGTCATGGCCCCATTGCGAAACGCAGTGCGCTTCGTCGATGGCAAACAGGGCGATTTTCAGGTTCTGCAGAAAGGACAGCATGCGCGGCTTGACCAGCCGCTCCGGGGCGAGGTAGAGCATTTTCACTTCGCCCAGGCGAATCCGGTTGGCCAGCTCGCGCTGCTGCTCTGCGTTGAGCGTCGAGTTGAGGGCTGCGGCAGAAACGCCCAGTTCGTCCAGAGTGGCGACCTGATCGTCCATCAGTGCAATAAGCGGTGACACAACCACGCACAGGCCATCACGCAACAGGCCGGGCACCTGAAAACAAAGGGATTTGCCACCACCGGTAGGCATCAGCACCAGCGCGTCGCCGCCGTTGGCTACACGCTCAATAATGGCACCCTGGCGACCACGAAAGCTGTCATAGCCGAAGATGTCTTTAAGTACGCGTTGTGCCTGCTCAAGCATAAAAACCCCGGAATATCCTGCTGCACTGCAAAACGCAGGAGTATACCCGAGCGCTCGGGAGCAATGGATGACTGGGACATGAGTGGTCGAAATTAACTGCAATTGGCCTGCGTGCTGGCGCCTCGGCCGCGCAGGGCCTAGAATTCAGCATCGTTTATTTCCAAGGTAGTGCCTCCATGTCCTTCGCTGAGCAATTAACCCGCCTGCAAGTCTTCCTCGATGCAGATGAACTGCACGATGAAGCACTGGACTACGTGGCCGCGCATGGCTACCTGACCGCCCTGTCCATTTGCGCCGAAGAAGTGCCGGAGCGCGAGTGGATCGACGCCCTGTTCTCCGAGCCGCCACATTACTCCAGCGAAGAGCAGCAGATCGAAGTCGAAGCGACTCTGGTTGCACTCAAGGCGCACATTGCCCGCCAACTGGCGTCGGACGAAGAGTTTGACCTGCCATGCGACCTGGACCTGGGCGACGACCCGGATGATTCGGATCTGCGCGGCTGGTGCATCGGTTTCATGGAAGGCGTGTTCCTGCGTGAGAACGCCTGGTTCGAAAGTGCCGAGGAAGAAGTCAGCGAGATGCTGTTGCCGATCATGGTCGGTTCGGGCCTGTTCGACGAGCAGCCTGAATTTTCCGACATCGCTCAGGACGCCAACCTGATGGACGACATGATCGTGCAGATCCCTGAAGCGCTGACCGCGCTGTATCTGCTGTGCCAGGCGCCGGACGAAAAGCCGGCGATCCTCAAGCCTCGCCACCACTGAGTCGGCGCCTATGGCGCAAGACTCACCGCGCACCAGCCGCCATTGGTGGGTGCGCTATCTGCTTATGGCCGTCGGCTGGGTGAGCGTGGTGCTGGGGGTTATCGGTATTTTCCTGCCGGTGCTGCCCACCACGCCTTTTCTCCTGCTGGCAGCTGCCTGCTTCGCGCGCAGTTCTCCACGCTTTTACCAGTGGCTGATCAATCATCGCCAGCTCGGCCCGTGGATTCGTGATTATCTTGAAGGCAACGGTATTCCGCTCAAGGGCAAGGTCTACGCTATTGGCCTGATGTGGGTCAGCATCGGTTTTTCATGCTATCTGGTGCCCTCGATCTGGGCACGCGCGTTCATGCTGACCAGTGCAGTGCTGGTGACGGTCTACATTCTCAGGCAGAAGACCAGACACTTGTCAGGCGAATAAAACCTGGCCGCGCCGACCTGGGCCGACGCAACCACGATGCCCATGTCATCACTTCTTCTTGTCCCTGGCGAACGCGGCTTCCAGTGCCTCGTTGAGGGTGCGCAATACTTTGACCCTGGCCCAGCGCTTGTCATTGGCCTCGATCAGCGTCCAGGGCGCGATCTCGGTGCTGGTGCGATCCACCATATCGCCCACCGCCTGACGATAATCAGGCCATTTCTTGCGGTTGCGCCAGTCGTCTTCAGTGATCTTGTAGCGTTTGAACGGGATCTTTTCGCGCTCCTGAAAGCGCTCCAGCTGGGTCTGTTGATCAATCGCCAGCCAGAATTTGACGACCACCACGCCCGCGTCAGTGAGTTGTTCTTCAAAGTCGTTGATTTCGGCGTAGGCGCGCTTCCAGTCAGACTCACTGCAAAATCCTTCAACCCGCTCCACCAATACGCGGCCGTACCAGGAACGGTCAAAAATGGTGAATTTGCCACGACCCGGAATCTGTCGCCAGAAACGCCATAGATAAGGCTGCGCACGCTCGTCCTGAGTCGGCGCGGCGATGGGCACGATGGCGTACTGGCGTGGGTCCAGCGCCGCCGCGACGCGTCGGATCGCCCCGCCTTTGCCTGCCGCGTCATTGCCTTCAAACACCGCCACCAGTGCGTGGCTTTTCATGCGTTTGTCGCGCATGTTGCCAGCCAGCCGCGCCTGCTCGGTGATCAGTTGTTGCTGGTAGTCGTCCTTATCCAGGTTCAGGCTCAGATCGAGACTGTCCAGTAAGGTGCGTTCATCGCTATGGATTGCCAGCGGCCCGACCGTCAGCGCGCTTGCCACAGGCTCGGCTTTATTGAGAGCGGCCTGCATGCCTTCCAGCAGCAGGCGACCGACCGTCAGGCTGCGATAGTTGGCGTCCACCCCTTCGATCACATGCCAGGGCGCGTACTCGCGACTGGTGCGGCGCAACACCCGCTCACCGAAGCGCACGAATTTGTCGTAGGTCCTGGACTGCTGCCAATCCAACGGGCTGATACGCCAGCTGTGCAGCGGGTCGTCCTTGAGGGTCTTGAGGCGCCGCTTCATCTGCTTCTTGGAGAGGTGAAACCAGAACTTGAAGATCAGCGCGCCCTCATCACAGAGCATCTTTTCCAAGCGTTCGGCGCCGCTGATGGCCTGATCCAGCACTGCGTCCTTGTAACGACCATGCACACGATCCTGCAGCATCTGGCTGTACCAGTTGCCGAAGAAAATCCCCATGCGGCCTTTGGCGGGCAATTGTCGCCAGTAGCGCCAGGCAGGCGGATGCGCCAGTTCTTCGTCGGTTTGCTGATCGAAGGTGCGCACTTCTATCAAGCGCGGGTCCATCCATTCGCTGAGCAGTTTGACGGTCTCGCCCTTCCCCGCACCCTCTATGCCGTTGATCAGCACGATGATCTGCCGACCGGCCTGCTCGTGCAGGTCTATCTGTGCTTCCAGCAACGCTTCACGCAGTTCGGGCAGGGCTGCCTCATAGGTATCATCGTCAATGGCATGACCGATTTCAGCAGATTCAAACATGCACAGCTCCTGATTGATGTGGGCTTGGAGAACGCCTGATGGAGATTGTGACCATTGATTACCGGCATCGGTCAATCCGCACATCCTTGATAGCACTTTTATCGGCGCAGACGGCTAAAATGCTGCCACTGCCTCCGCTGAGCCCGACATGACCATTACCCGCCACGCCCAGATCGACTGGGACGAACACGGCAATCCGCGTTCCCGTGATTTTTCCGACGTGTACTTTTCCACCGAGTCTGGTCTGGACGAGACACGCCACGTGTTTCTGGTGCAAAACGATTTGCACCGGCGTTTCACCGAATTGCCGGCTGGCGGGCGGCTGATCATTGGCGAGACAGGTTTCGGCACCGGGCTGAATTTTCTGTGTGCCTGGCAGTTGTTCGAAGCGTGCGCGCCTGCGGGTGCCCGTCTGCATTTCGTCAGCGTCGAAAAATACCCGCTGAGCCGCACTGATCTGCAACGTGCCCTTGCCTTATGGCCGGAACTGTCGACATTCGCGCAGCAATTGCTCAAACAGTACGTTGCGGTGCATGAAGGCTTTCAGCGTCTGGTGTTTGACGGCGGCCGGGTCACGCTGACGCTGCTGGTTGGCGATGCCTTGCAGATGTTGCCGCAACTGGACGGGCCGATTGATGCGTGGTTTCTCGACGGCTTCGCGCCGGCGAAAAACCCGGAAATGTGGACCCCGGAGCTGTTTGCCGAACTGGCACGACTGTCTACATCGGCCACCACCATTGGCACATTCACCAGCACTGGTTGGGTGCGTCGCTCGCTGAACGCGGCCGGCTTCAAGATGAAGCGGGTGCCGGGTATTGGCCACAAGTGGGAGGTGCTGCGCGGTGCTTTCATCGCCTGGCCAGAAGGCGTGACAGCGGCGCCCGTTGCCAAACCCTGGTTCGCCCGCCCGGCCCCGCAAACAGGTGAGCGCAAGGCGCTGGTGATCGGTGCCGGGCTGGCCGGGTGTGCCACCGCAGAAAGCCTTGCGCAACGTGGCTGGCACGTCAGCCTGCTGGAGCGCCATGCGGCACCAGCGCAGGAAGCGTCGGGCAATCCGCAAGGCGTGCTGTACCTGAAACTGTCGGCGCATGGCACCGCGCTGTCACAGCTGATCCTCAGTGGTTTTGGCCACACGCGCAGGCTGCTTGAACGCTTGCAGCGTGGCGTCGACTGGGACGCTTGCGGCGTGCTGCAATTGACCTTCGACGACAAGGAAGCGCTGCGTCAGAAGCAATTGGCCGAAGCCTTCCCGGACACCTTGCTGCACCTGCTGGACCAGCCCCAGGCCGAAGCGCAGAGCGGCATTGCGCTTAAGAGTGGCGGGCTGTTTTACCCTGAAGGCGGCTGGGTTCATCCGCCTGCGTTGTGTCATGCACAGATCGCGCACCCGAATATCCGCCTGATCACTCATTGCCAGGCGCTGGAGCTGAGGCGTGTCGATGATCAATGGCAGGTTTGGGGTGGCGAGCAACTGATCGACAGTGCTCCGGTCGTGGTGCTGACCGGGGCGGCTGATATCAAACAGTTTTCGCAGAGCGCCGAGTTGCCGCTCAAACGCATTCGTGGGCAGATCACCCGCCTGCCGAAGACTCAGGCCAGTACGGCGTTGCGTAGCGTGGTGTGTGCCGAGGGTTACGTGGCACCGGCGCGGCAGGGCGAACACACGCTGGGCGCCAGTTTCGACTTCAACAGCACGGATCTGACGCCGAACCTGGCGGATCACCTGGACAACCTGGGGCTGTTGCGGGAGATATCGGCAGACCTCACTGCACGCCTTGAAGCCGTCGACTTGCCGCCCGAGCAGTTGCAAGGTCGCGCCGCATTTCGCTGCACCAGCCCGGATTACCTGCCTATCGTCGGTCCGCTGGCCGACCGCGATGCATTTGTGCAGGCCTATGCAGCACTGGGCAAGGATGCGCGACAGGTGCCGGACACCGACTGCCCATGGCTGGAGGGTCTGTACGTCAACAGCGGCCATGGCTCACGCGGCCTGATAACCGCCCCGCTGTCCGCAGAGTTGATCGTCGCCTGGCTGGACAACGAACCGTTGCCGTTGCCACGCAGCGTGGCCGAGGCGTGTCATCCCAACCGGTTTGCATTGCGCAGTCTGATCCGCGGCGGCGGGAAGTAGCCTTATGGTTCTCGGGTCAAATCGACGCAGAGCGTCGCACGATGGTTGAGATCATTCCCTGCGCTCCAGCGTAGGAATGCAGTTCTCGACGCTCTGCGTCGCAAGAGGACGCAGAGCGTCCTGAACGGCATGGCGACGCAGAGCGTCGCACGATAGCCAAGGCTTTTGATTCCCGTTGCCAGGCTCTGCGCGACAACAATCACCATCCAGCCGCGACGCGCTCGCGCTCAGGCGCTACTCTTGAGACTCAGTCAGGACAGTTGGGCCACTCATGTTGCAAGTGCGAAACGTATTCAAGAGCTACACCACGGCACAAGGCCCTCTGGCCGTGTTGCGCGGAGTGGATCTGCAATTGGCGCAGGGGGAGAGCCTGGCGCTGATGGGGGAATCGGGCAGTGGCAAAAGTACGTTGCTGCATCTGGCCGCCGGGCTGGATCAGGTCGATGGCGGCACAATAGACGTAGCGGGCCAGCGTCTGGACCTCATGAACGAGAGCCAGCTGGCGAATTGGCGGCGTACCGAAATCGGCCTGGTGTTTCAGCAGTTCAACCTGATCGGCAGCCTGAAGATCGCCGACAATCTGGCGTTTCAGGCGCGATTGGCCGGGCGTTATGACGCGGCCTGGCAGGCGCAATTGATCGAGCGACTGGGCCTCGGCGATCTGCTGGATCGCTACCCCGAGCAACTGTCCGGCGGCCAGCAACAGCGTGTCGCCATCGGCCGCGCCCTTGCATCACGCCCCGGTCTGTTGCTGGCCGACGAACCCACTGGCAACCTCGACGAAGCCACCAGCGACGAAGTGTTGCAGCTGTTGCTGGACCTGCTCGGCGACAGCACTACCAGCCTGTTGATGGTCACCCACAGCCCTCGGGTTGCTGAACGCCTGGCGCGCCGGGTGGTGCTGCATCATGGGCGCCTGGCAACCGAAGGCGAACGCTGAAATGCGGGTTTTCTACTGGACCCTACGCGCCCTGCTGAGCCACTGGCGACGCCATCCGGTGCAGTTTTTCAGCGTGTTGACCGGCTTATGGCTGGCCACCGCATTATTGACCGGCGTACAGGCGCTTAACAGTCAGGCGCGCGAGAGTTATCAGCGGGCCAGCCAGTTGATCGGCGGCGAACCGCAGACCAGCATTTCGGCCACCAGCGGCGGGCTGTTCTCTCAGGACCTGTTCATCGCGCTGCGCCGCAACGGCTGGCCCGTCTCGCCCATGCTGCAAGGGCGCATCGTGCTCAAAGGGCTGGAAGATCAGCGCGTGCAACTGATGGGCATCGAGCCGGTGACGTTGCCGACGGGCTCGGCACTGGCCGGACAAACCCTGGACCAGGATCAGATCGTCGACTTCCTTACGCCGCCGGGCATGACCTGGATTGCGCCGCAAACGCTGCAAACACTGGGGCTGAAGGAAGGTCAGCAGCCGCTCACCGAAAACGGTATGGCCTTGCCACCGCTGCGCGTCAAAGCCGACATGGCACCCGGCGTGCTGCTGACCGACATAGGCTTCGCGCAACCGCTGCTCGGCCAGCCTGGGCAGTTGTCCCGAATGCTGCTGAGCAAGGATTTTGCGCAGCAGAGCCCAGTGCTGCCCCCCGCAATGAACAACCTGCTGGTCATCAAGAAAAGCGGCGAAGAGAACAACCTTGAGCGCCTGACCGAAAGCTTTCACCTGAATCTGAATGCACTCGGGGTGCTGTCATTCATTGTCGGTCTGTTCATCGTCCATGCGGCCATTGGTCTGGCACTGGAGCAACGCCGCGGCCTGCTGCGCAACCTGCGCGCCTGCGGGGTCAGTGCCCGCGTGCTGATTACCACGCTTGGCGTCGAGCTGGGCGCGCTGGCCCTGCTGGGCGGTATGTTCGGCGTGGTCAGCGGCTACCTGCTGGCCAGTCTGCTGCTGCCGGATGTCGCGGCCAGCCTGCGGGGCCTGTATGGGGCCGAGGTCGCCGGCCAGTTGAACCTGAGCCTGTGGTGGTGGCTGAGCGGCATCGGCTTGAGTCTGCTTGGCGCGTTGCTCGCCGGTGCCAACAGCCTGCTGCGTGCGGCACGCTTGCCATTGCTGGCGCTGGCCGATGCGCAAGCGTGGCAGCAAGCTCATGCGCGCTGGCTGCGACGGCAAGCCTGGGTGGCCGCCAGCGGTGCGCTGGTCGCCCTTGCGGCCTTGCTGTTCGGCAACACGCTGATGCTGGGTTTTGTGATGATGTCTGCTCTGTTGCTCAGCGCTGCGCTGGGCCTTCCCGTATTGCTGGATGCAATGCTCGGCGGCCTGCTGAAGCGCAGCCGCTCGGTACTTGGGCAGTGGTTTGTCGCTGACTGCCGCCAACAGTTGCCCGCCTTGAGCCTGGCGCTGATGGCTCTGCTGCTGGCGATGGCGGCGAATATCGGCGCTGGCAGCATGACATCGGGCTTCAGGGGGACCTTCAACAGCTGGCTGGAACAACGCCTGACTGCCGAGTTGTATGTCAGCCCGCAAGACCCGACGCAGGCCGAGCCGCTGCAAACCTGGCTGAGCCAGCAAGCGGATGTCCGCGCCGTGTTGCCCAACTGGCAGGTGCCGGTGCAAATCCAGGGCTGGCCTGCCGACCTGTTTGGCGTGATCGATCACAGCACCTATCGCCAGCACTGGGAGTTACTCGAATCCGTGTCAGGCGATCCGTGGAATCTGTTGCGCGATGAAGACACGGTGATGCTCAGCGAACAGTTGGCGCGTCGCCTTGATCTGGGGCTGGACGATACGCTGGACATCGCGGTGCCCAGCGGCAAGTGGACGGTGCGTATCGTCGGGATTTACGCCGACTATGGCAATCCCAAAGGCCATTTGCTGGTCAACTCGAACCACCTGCTCGCCCACTGGCCGCAATTGACGCCGGTCCGTTTCAACCTGAGGATGGATCAGGCGGCAGTCACGCCCTTGGTGACCCACCTGCAAGACCGCTTCACGCTGGACGATAACCACATCATCGATCAGAGCCAGCTCAAGCGCTGGTCGAGCCAGGTCTTCGAACGCACCTTCGCCGCCACCGCCGCCCTCAACAGCCTGACACTGGGCGTGGCTGGCGTGGCGTTGTTCATCAGCCTGCTGACTCAGAGTCAAAGCCGTCTCGGGCAGCTCGCTCCGTTGTGGGCATTGGGTGTGACGCGGCGGCAACTGATGCTGCTCAATCTGGGGCAGACCTGGCTGCTGGCGGTATTGACGCTGGTACTCGCGCTGCCGCTGGGCTTGATGCTGGCGTGGTGCCTGGACGCGGTGATCAACGTCAGGGCCTTTGGCTGGCGCCTGCCGTTGCAGGTCTTCCCGCTGCAATTGCTGCAACTGATGGCGCTGGCAATACTGGCAACTTTACTGGCCTCGGCCTGGCCGCTGCTGAAGCTGTACCGCAGTCGCCCAGCGGATTTACTGAGGACCTTCGCCAATGAACATTAAGAAGTGGCTGATGCCGCTGGCCGTCGCGTTGCTGCTCGCTGGCTGCGATGAAAAATCGCAACCTGAAAGCGGTTTCGCGGGGCTGGGCAATACCGCCGATGCTTACACACAGGTCACGCCGGGCAAGGTCTTTTCATTCCCCGAAGACCATGGCCAGCACCCTGGCTTTCGCATCGAATGGTGGTACATCACCGCCACCTTGAAAGATGACGCAGGCCAGCCATTCGGTGTGCAGTGGACCTTGTTCCGCAGCGCCCTGCGCCCTGGCAAACAGCCTGGCAGCGGCTGGAATGAGGGCACGATCTGGCTGGGCCATGCGGCGGCGACCTCAAGCAGCGGCCATTACGTGGCAGAGCGCTACGCACGCGGCGGAATCGGGCAGGCCAACGTGACGCAGGCGCCCTTCTCGGCCTGGATCGACGACTGGGCATTCACCAGCAACGCCCAGACCGGCGACCCGCTGACCACGATACAGCTGAAAGCCAGCGGCAAGGATTTCCGCTACGAACTGCACCTCACTTCCAGCAAACCGCTGGTGCTGCAGGGTGATCAAGGCTACAGCCAGAAATCCGAGGCAGGTCAGGCCTCCTACTATTACAGCCAGCCATTCTTCAAGGCCAAAGGCAGTATGGAAATCGAGGGCAAAACCCATCAGGTCACCGGCGACGCCTGGCTGGACCGGGAATGGAGCAGTCAGCCATTGACCGCCAATCAGAGCGGCTGGGACTGGTTCTCCCTGCAACTGGCAGACGGCGACCGCCTGATGCTTTATCGCATCCGCCACAAGAGCGGCGAGCCTTACCTGACCGGCAACTGGATCAGTGCCGATGGCACCACGAAAATGCTTCACGCCAACGAAGTCAGCCTCGAACCCCTCAAGGAGACTTCAATCGGCGAGCATCAGGTGCCGACCCGTTGGGCAATCAAAATTCCCGGCAGAAACCTGGATATCACCACCGAAGCACTAAACCCCAAGGCTTGGATGGGCACCAGCATTCCTTACTGGGAAGGCCCGGTGAAGTTCAGTGGTAGCCAAGAGGGAGTTGGGTATCTGGAGATGACCGGGTATTGATCATTTCGACCGCCGTTACGCCCGACCAAGTTTTTCCAATATCCAAGTCCTCAATGTCGCTAAAAGGCGCCACCTCAAAAGGCGCCACCCGCTGCTTATAACTTTTTGATCTAAAACTACCCTGCCCTCACTGGGTCAGTTTCTGGGTGACTGCACTTTCTCAGTCACCTCCCCAACGGAAACCCGGTAAGGACTTATGTGCGGATTAGCAGGTGAACTTCGTTTCGACCATCAACCAGCGGACCTCGCCGCGGTTGAACGCATTACCCATGAGCTGGCGCCTCGCGGCCCGGATGCGTGGGGTTTTCATAGCCAGGGGCCGATTGCCCTTGGTCATCGCCGTCTGAAAATCATGGACCTGTCGGATGGGTCGGCGCAGCCGATGATCGACAGCAACCTTGGCCTGTCTCTGGCCTTCAACGGTGCGATCTATAACTTCCCGGAATTGCGTGCCGAGTTGGAAAGCCTTGGCTATCAGTTCCACTCAGGTGGCGACACCGAAGTGCTGCTCAAGGGCTACCACGCGTGGGGCGCAGACATGCTGCCCAAGCTCAACGGCATGTTCGCGTTTGCCATTTGGGAGCGCGATAGCAAGCAGCTGTTCATTGCCCGTGACCGCCTCGGTGTAAAGCCGTTGTACCTGTCGAAAACCGACAAGCGCCTGCGCTTCGCGTCCTCGCTGCCTGCCCTGCTCAAGGGTGGTGATATCAGCGGGATGCTTGATCCGGTGGCGCTCAACCATTACCTCAACTTCCACGCCGTGGTGCCTGCACCGCGCACGCTGCTGGCCGGTGTAGAGAAGCTGCCGCCAGCGAGCTGGATGCGCATTGACGCCAATGGCAAGGTCGAGCAGAAAGTCTGGTGGACGCTGCCTTATGGGCCGCATGAAGACGAAAAGAACCTGACCCTCGAAGACTGGCGCGACCGGGTACTGGACAGCACGCGCGAAGCGGTTGCCATTCGTCAGCGGGCGGCAGTGGATGTCGGCGTGCTGCTATCCGGTGGTGTCGACTCCAGCATGCTGGTGGGTCTGTTGCGTGAAGTCGGCGTCGAAGACCTGTCGACGTTCTCCATCGGTTTTCAGGATGCGGGCGGCGAACGTGGCGACGAATTCCAGTATTCGGACCTGATCGCCAAGCATTACGGCACGCGTCACCATCAGTTGCGTATTCAGGAAAGCGAGATCATCGAGCAGTTGCCTGCGGCGTTCCGCGCCATGAGCGAACCGATGGTCAGCCACGACTGCATTGCCTTTTATCTGTTGTCGCGTGAAGTGGCCAAGCATTGCAAGGTTGTGCAGAGCGGCCAGGGCGCTGACGAGCTGTTTGCCGGCTACCACTGGTATCCGCAGGTCGATGGTGCCAGCGACCCGGTTGCGGCCTACCGCGATGCATTCGTGGACCGCAGTTATGCCGAATACGCTGACACTGTTCAGCCAAAATGGCGCACGGCCAACGATGCAGCCGGTGACTTCGTTCGCGATCATTTCGCTCAGCCGGGTGCCAGTGCGGCGGTCGACAAGGCCTTGCGCCTGGACAGCACGGTGATGCTGGTCGATGACCCGGTCAAACGTGTCGACAACATGACCATGGCCTGGGGTCTGGAAGCGCGCACACCGTTTCTCGATTATCGTCTGGTCGAGCTGTCTGCCCGCATTCCCGGCAAGTTCAAGCTGCCCGATGGTGGCAAGCAGGTATTGAAAGAAGCTGCGCGCCTGGTCATTCCTTCGGAAGTGATCGACCGCAAGAAAGGCTACTTTCCGGTGCCTGGCCTCAAACATTTGCAGGGCGATACCCTTAACTGGGTACGCGAGCTGCTGACCGATCCGAGTCAGGACCGTGGTCTGTTCAATCCGGCCATGGTCGACAAACTGCTGACCAACCCCGAGGGCCAGCTCACGCCACTACGTGGCTCCAAGTTGTGGCAGCTGGCAGCGCTGAACCTGTGGCTCAGCGAACAAGGACTGTGATTGATGAAACAGAACGCGACGACTTATAGCCAACGCCTGTTGCGCGGACAGTCGCCCTCGTATGAACGTTTGCAAGCGCGCCTCGCTGAAGACGGCAGCCAGATCGATGCAGAGCCCTTGGCGCTGCATTGTGGCTGGGGGCGCTTGCTGATCGGTCACACTTACCCTGATCCGGCAGCGCTGGCACAGGACCTGCTGAACGAGAAACCCGGTGAGCGCGACATCGCCTTGTACGTGGCAGCGCCACAGCAAGTGCTGGCGCAATCGCCGCAACAGTTGTTTCTCGACCCGTCAGACACGCTGCGCCTGTGGTTCAGTGACTATCGCCCTGCCCAGCGCGTGTTCCGTGGCTATCGCATTCGCCGTGCCCATAACGCAACCGACTGGCAGGCGATCAACAACCTGTACGTGGCGCGCGGCATGCTGCCTATCGACCCTACCCTGCTGACACCACGTCATCAGGGTGGCCCGGTGTATTGGGTGGCCGAGGACGAAGGCAGCAATACGATCATCGGCAGCGTCATGGGCCTGAACCATCAAAAAGCGTTCAACGACCCGGAAAAAGGCAGCAGCTTGTGGTGCCTGGCGGTTGATCCGCAATGTACGCGTCCGGGCGTCGGTGAAGTGCTGGTTCGCCATCTGATCGAGCATTTCATGAGTCGCGGTCTGAGCTACCTTGATCTGTCGGTGCTGCATGACAACGAACAGGCCAAGGCGCTGTACGCCAAGCTGAATTTTCGCAACCTGCCGACCTTCGCCATCAAGCGCAAGAACGGTATCAACGAATCACTGTTCCTCGGTCCTGGTCCGCAGGCGGATTTCAATCCGTATGCGCGGATCATCGTTGAAGAAGCCCATCGTCGCGGTATCGACGTGCAAGTCGACGATGCCGATGCCGGGCTGTTTACCCTCAGCTACGGCGGCCGTCGTATTCGCTGCCGGGAATCGTTGAGCGACCTGACCAGCGCAGTCAGCATGACGCTGTGTCAGGACAAAAGCCTGACCCATCGTGCGCTGAAAGCAGCCGGGCTGCGTCTGCCTGCGCAACAACGGGCAGGCGACGAGGCAGACAATCTCGCGTTTCTGGAAGAACATCGGCAAGTCGTGGTCAAGCCGCTGGACGGCGAGCAAGGCCAGGGTGTTGCCGTGGATCTGCGCACAATTGAAGACGTGCAGAGTGCTATCGAACAGGCTCGTCAGTTCGACAGCCGGGTGATTCTGGAAAGCTTCCACGAAGGCCTGGATCTGCGCATTGTCGTGATCGGCTTTCAGGTGGTGGCCGCAGCGATACGTCGCCCGGCGGAAATCATTGGCGATGGCCGTCACACCATCAAGCAATTGATCGAAGCGCAAAGTCGTCGTCGTGCTGCGGCAACCGATGGCGAAAGCCGCATCCCTATGGACCAGGAAACCGAGCGCACCGTGCGTGAGGCGGGTTATGACTACGCCGACATCCTGCCGATGGATCAGCGCCTGGCGGTAAGACGCGCGGCCAATCTGCACACCGGTGGTTGCCTGGAAGATGTCACGGCCATTCTGCACCCGGTGCTTCGCGATGCGGCCGTACGTGCGGCGCGAGCGCTGGACATTCCGGTGGTCGGCCTGGACCTGATGGTGCCTGCCGCCGATCAGCCAGAGTATGTGTTCATCGAAGCCAATGAGCGTGTCGGGCTGGCCAACCACGAACCGCAACCCACTGCCGAACGCTTCGTCGATCTGCTGTTTCCGCACAGCCTGCCTGTGCATATCTGATCGCAGCTGCGAGTATCAGGCTGCAAGCGGGGAGTACCCAACCCTTGCAGCCTGTGGCTTGCAACTGCTCCATAAGGAGCATTCATGACCCCTGCAAACATTCCCGATCCGGATCTGAAGTACCTGCAGAAAGTTCTGTTGGAAATGCTCGCGATCCCGAGCCCCACGGGCTTCACTGACACCATCGTGCGCTACGTGGCTGAGCGTCTGGAAGAACTGGGCATTCCGTTCGAACTGACCCGCCGCGGCACGATTCGCGCCACGCTCAAGGGCAAACAGAACAGCCCAGACCGCGCTGTTTCGGCGCACCTGGACACCATTGGCGCCAGCGTTCGCGAAGTCAAGGAAAATGGCCGACTGGCACTTGCCGCAGTCGGCTGCTGGTCCAGCCGGTTTGCCGAAGGCAGCCGGGTTAGCGTGTTCACGGACACCGGCGTGATCCGTGGTAGCGTCCTGCCGCTGATGGCTTCTGGTCATGCATTCAATACCGCCGTGGATGAAATGCCGATCAGTTGGGACCATATCGAACTGCGCCTGGACGCTTATTGCACCACGCGCGCCGACTGTGAATCGCTGGGCATCGGTATTGGTGACTTCGTCGCATTCGATCCACTGCCGGAATTCACTGAAAGCGGTCACATCAGTGCTCGCCACCTGGACGACAAAGCTGGCGTAGCGGCACTGCTGGCGGCGCTCAAGTCGATTGTCGAAAGTGGTGCCGAGCCGTTGATCGACTGCCACCCGCTGTTCACCATCACCGAAGAAACCGGTACGGGTGCAGCGGGCGTGCTGCCTTGGGACGTCAGCGAATTCGTCGGTATCGATATCGCGCCAGTCGCACCGGGCCAGCACTCCAGCGAGCACGCGGTCAGCGTGGCCATGCAGGATTCCGGAGGTCCTTACGACTATCACCTGTCCCGTCATCTGCTGCGTCTGGGCGTGGAGAACGAACTGCCGGTGCGGCGCGATCTGTTTCGCTACTACTACAGTGATGCGCATTCTGCGGTGACGTCGGGGCACGATATTCGTACCGCCCTGCTGGCATTTGGTTGCGACGCGACTCATGGCTACGAGCGCACCCACATCGACAGCCTGGCGGCGCTCAGCAAGTTGCTTGGCGCGTACATCCTCAGCCCGCCGGTGTTCGCCAGCGATGCCAAACCGGCGCAGTCATCACTGGAGCGGTTCAGCCATCAGCTCGAGCATGACGCGCAGATGGAATCTGATACCCGCGTGCCGCCGGTCGACAGTCTGATCGGGCAGAATCGCGAAGAGAGTTGAGGTCCGGTGAATTGAATTGCGGTGCCTGGCACCGCAGTTCTATCATCGCCGCTCATCGACAAGAGAACCGCCATGCTTATCCCCTACGATCAACTGGAACCCGACACCCTTACCCGCCTGATCGAGGACTTTGTCACCCGCGAGGGCACTGACAACGGCGACGAAACGCCGCTGCAAACCCGGGTGCTACGCGTGCGGCATGCGCTGACCAAGGGTCAGGCAGTCATCTTTTTCGACCTGGAGAGTCAGCAATGCCAGTTGATGCTCAAGCACGATGTGCCTAAAGAATTCTTTGAATAAGCACTGACTGAACGTCATCGGTGCTGTTTATTGGGGAGGGGTTGGCGCCTGCTGTGACAGCATCCTGGCAATTCGCTTGTAGACCTCGGCACGGTGAACCTTGATGTCTTTGGGCGCATTGATTCCGAGTCTGACCTGATTGCCGTTTATTCCTAGAATCTGCACGGTGATGTCGTCACCGATCGAAAATGTCTCGCCAATTTCCCTTGTCAGTACCAGCATCGTCCTACCCTCGCCTTGCGTAAAAGAAGGCAGGGTGCACTGCACGTTCGGGGGCTTCAACGTGGTGGTGGCAAATCAGTAATGTCCTTCAAGGGCATCGGAAACCACTGAAGGCAACATCTTACTTTCAAGCCAAATCTGTAGGAAAAGCCTTGTTCGCCGTTGAGATTTCAAGGTGCTGACCAGCGTGGACCCAGCAGAATAATGGTCGCGCCAATGACGCAGAAAGCCAGGCCCAGCCAGTCGCTGCCCAGCGGCCTGACTCGTTCGACCAGCCCCAGCCAGGCAATCGACGCCACGATGTAAATCCCGCCATACGCCGCATAGGCACGCCCGGCATACGCCGCTTCGACTCGTGTCAGTAACAGTGCGAAGACTGTAAGACTGATCAACGCCGGGATCACCCACAAGGCGCTCTTGCCTTGGCGCAGCCACAGCCAGAAGGCATAGCAGCCGAATATCTCGAACAGGGCGGCGAGAAAGAACCACAGGTAATTGAGCATAAAAGGTTCTCGCGATAGAGCTGAAAGATGCGCGCAACCCTACCAGAAAACCGCGTGTTCACACGCTGGAGCGTTCGGAACGATAATCCCGACTACGTTGCCTATGCCGGGCGTCAAGAATGCCCTTTCTGGGCCTTCGCGCGCATCTTGGCGCACATGACGGTCATTTCCTCGTACATTGCCTGTGGCTGTTTACGCTTCATTTCCCACGCCATCCGGCCTTCTTCGTGAGGCAGGATCATGAACTCGCCCTGGGCAACCTGTCTGAAAATGTAGTCGGCAATGTCTGCGGCGCTGATCGGCGATTTCTCCAGCAGTCTGCCGATCTGCGCTTTCATCGCCGGGGTCGGACCGCGGAATGAGTCCAGCAGGTTGGTCTGAAAGAATGACGGGCAGACCACATGCACGCTCACATCCTGATCACTCAATTCAACCAGCAGGCTCTCGGAAAGCGCCACTACCCCGGCCTTGGCGACGTTGTAGTTGCTCATCGCCGGTGCCTGCATCAACGCGGCCATCGAAGCGATGTTGACGATCTTGCCCTTGCTGGCCAGCAGCATCGGCAGGAACGCCTTGCAGCCTTTGACCACACCCATCAGGTTGATCGCGATCTGCCAGTCCCAGTCTTCCAGTGACAACTCGTTGAAGAAACCGCCCGACGCCACACCCGCATTATTGACGATCACGTCGATACCGCCGAAGCGCTCGTCGCACGCCTGCGCAAAGGCGGTGAGCTGGCTGTAATCGCGCACGTCGCAACGCAGAACGAAGCCATCACCGCCCGCCTCACGTACCAGCCTTATGGTTTCCTGCAGACCCACATCGTTAACGTCCGACAACGCCAGCCGCCACCCTTCGCGAGCCCAGCGCAAGGCAATTTCACGACCCAGACCTGAGCCGGCGCCAGTAATCATGATGCGGTTTTGCATAGCCGAATGCCTTGTGAAGTGCAGGAGTCGGCTGAGTGTAATCACAGTAGAGACCTGATAACTCCACCATCAAGGTGCTGAATGCCTGGAACAAACCTGCAGACTCATGACCGCCTGACCCAAGCCACACAGCGCACCAACAACACGCCGTATACCAGCGCATTGATCAACAGAACGACGCCGCCCAGCCAGAGCTGTATGCCTGGCGTCAGCCCTGCGGGATAAATCAGAGGAATCAGATAGTGCTCGACGAAGCCGCCTTCATAGCCCTGCTCGCCAGCCTTGCTGCGCAATGCGTTTTCCAGCGGGGTCAGCGGACAATACAGATGCAGAAACTCGACTACGGCGCCCCAGATGATCGCGGGAACGTGCAGCAAGGCCAGCCAGGGCCGTCTCAGTACCCACAGACCGCCGACGAGTACGAACACAATAAACAGCAAATGGAACGCCACTACCGCATCCGCCGCTACTCGATAAAACATCTGCATGCCCCCAGCCGGACCCGTCATCAGGAAATTACGTCACACGCGCTTGCAAACGAAATGTTAAACGCCTTTAAGTTCAATTGTTTTTAAGACTATTTAACCCATTACTTGCCAATAAAATCGTTTTATTGTCGGACAAAACCTCATCAAGCCCATGATTTTAATGGTTTTTAAAATTTGTAAGGAATTATTGAAAATAGGCCGAACCTTTCCTGAACGGTGGCAGTCGGATGATTCAAGCAGATAAACACACCACCTTCCGGTGCGAAAATTTATCGGCACTTGCTATCCAACTGTAATTAAAAGAGGGAACTCACTATGGGCATCGGCACTATTCTTATCATCGTTCTGATTCTGCTGCTGGTCGGCGGTCTGCCAGTATTCCCGCACTCGCGCAGCTGGGGCTACGGTCCGTCGGGCATCATCGGTACGATCCTGGTGATCCTGCTGATTCTGGTGTTGCTCGGCAAGATATAACCGGCTACCTCAGGCAGCAGACTAGAGCCCCGCTTTCACAGGCGGGGCTTTTTTATGGCCCATGAAAAAGCAGCCCGAAGGCTGCTTCTTTCATTACCTGCGATGTTTAGTGCGAAACCGCACCGCTGGCACCCAGCCCTGTTTGCGACCGGACGAACTGCGGGTAGAACAAGGCGCGCTCGCCCTCGGCCGCTTTCGACTTGTCGGTGATGGAGAAGAACCAGATACCCACGAATGCGATGGCGATCGAGAACAGCGCCGGGTATTCGTAAGGGAAGATGGCTTTCTCGTGATGCAGTATCTGCACCCAGATGGTCGGACCCAGCACCATCAGCACCACAGCGCTGATCAAGCCCATCCAGCCGCCAATCATGGCGCCACGGGTGGTCAGGTTTTTCCAGTACATGGAAAGCAGCAGGATCGGGAAGTTACAGCTGGCCGCAACCGAGAACGCCAGACCTACCATGAACGCGATGTTCTGACTTTCAAAAGCGATGCCTAACAGGATCGCCACGACTGCCAGCGCGATGGTGGTCATTTTCGAGATGCGGATCTCGTCCTTCTCATTGGCCTTGCCTTCCTTGATCACGCTGGCGTAAAGGTCATGCGAGACCGCCGAAGCACCGGCCAGGGTCAGACCGGCAACCACCGCAAGGATGGTGGCGAAGGCCACTGCCGAAATGAAGCCCAGGAACAGGCTGCCACCCACTGCGTCGGCGAGGTGAATCGCCGCCATGTTGTTACCGCCCAGCAAGGCACCTGCTGCGTCCTTGAACGCCGGGTTGGTGCTCACCAGCAGGATCGCGCCAAAACCGATGATGAAGGTCAGGATGTAGAAGTAGCCGATGAAGCCAGTGGCATACAACACTGATTTACGGGCTTCCTTGGCATCGCTCACAGTGAAGAAGCGCATGAGGATGTGTGGCAGACCGGCCGTACCGAACATCAGCGCCAGGCCCAGCGAGAACGCAGAGATCGGATCTTTCACCAGACCGCCGGGGCTCATGATCGCTTCACCTTTAGGGTGAACCTTGATCGCCTCGGAGAACAGAGTGTTGAAGTCGAAGTTGACGTGCTTCATGACCATCAGCGCCATGAACGATGCACCGGACAGCAGCATGACCGCCTTGATGATCTGCACCCAGGTGGTGGCCAGCATGCCGCCGAACAACACATAGAGGCACATCAGGATACCGACCAGCACCACCGCAACGGTGTAGTCCAGACCAAACAGCAACTGGATCAGTTTGCCGGCACCGACCATCTGCGCAATCAGGTAAAACGCCACCACCACCAGCGAACCGCAGGCAGACAGGGTGCGAATCTCTTTTTGCTTGAGGCGGTACGACGCCACGTCGGCGAAGGTGTATTTACCCAGGTTGCGCAGACGTTCGGCGATGAGGAACAGAATGATCGGCCAACCGACCAGGAAGCCGATCGAGTAGATCAGGCCGTCGTAGCCAGAGGTGTAGACCAGTGCGGAAATACCCAGAAAGGATGCCGCCGACATGTAATCACCAGCAATCGCCAGACCATTCTGAAAGCCGGTGATCTTGCCGCCCGCCGAGTAGTAGTCAGATGCCGTCTTGTTCTTTTTCGAAGCCCAGTAAGTAATGCACAGTGTAAAGGCAACGAATATGACGAACATGATGATCGCAGCAACGTTGAGCGGTTGTTTCTGTACTGCGCCAGTCAACGCGTCTGCCGCCCAGAGGGTCGGAGCGAATGCGGCCAGGCCAAGTGTTGCGGATAGGCGCCGGATCATTGCTGAGCCTCCTTCAGGATCGCGTTGTTCAAGTCATCGAATTCGCCGTTTGCGCGACGAACATAGATAGCGGTTAGCACGAACGCTGAAAGGATCAGCCCTACGCCTATCGGCATTCCCCAGGTAATGGTCGACGTGGGACTTAGTTTGGCACCCAGAATATGGGGGCCATAAGCAATCAAAAGAATAAAGGCTGCATACAGCCCAAGCATGATCGCCGAAAGAATCCAGGCGAAACGCTCTCTTTTGGATACCAGCTCCTTGAAACGGGGGCTGTTTTGAATCGAGAGGTAAATGCTGTCGTTCATTGTTTTTGTCCTCGCAGCACAGATGAGATGTCACGTAACGCACTTTAGTCGGGTCCGGCGCGCACTCCAGACGACCTTAGTATTAGAACGACATTAGCCGTAGATTGCGGTAATCACACGATGTCGTCCGACCGGCAGTCGGTCGCGTAGAAAATACGTGTGGTCAGAAAAGCAAAAGGCCATCTGGCGATAACACCAGATGGCCTTGAGAAGGTCATTGCAGAGCGCTTTGAAACTATTTAGCAGTCCACGCAGCGACACGGTCCGGGTGTTTGGCCACCCAATCCTTGGCTGCCGCTTCAGGCTTTGCGCCGTCCTGAATAGCCAGCATCACTTCTCCGATCTCATCCTTGGAAGCCCACTGGAATTTTTTCAGGAAAGCCACGACGTCCGGCGCTTTTTTCTCCAGGCTCAGGCTGCCAATGTTGTCGACGGTTTCCGCAGCGCCATAGACGCCTTTGGGATCGTCCAGAAAGCGCAGCTTCCACTTGGCGAACATCCAGTGCGGCACCCAACCGGTAACCACAATGGCTTTCTTGGCCTTCTCGGCACGGGTAAGCTCGGCAATCATGCCCGCGCCGGAACTGGCCTGCAGTTTGTAGCCGTCCAGCGCGTAATCCTTGATGGCCTGATCGGTCTTGAGCATCACGCCCGAACCGGCATCGATCCCGGTGATCTTCTTGTTGAAGGAATCATCGGTCTTGAGGTCTTCAATGCTTTTGGCTTTCACGTATTCAGGCACGATCAGGCCAATCTTGGCGTCCTTGAAGTTGGGGCCGTAATTGACGACCTGATCCTTGTACTTGGCGTAGTACTCGCCATGAGTACCCGGAAGCCAGGCGGACAGCATCAGGTCCAGCTTGTCGGTTGCAACCGCCTGCCACATGATCCCGGCCGCAATAGACTGCAACTTGACCTCATAGCCGAGCTTTTGCTTGATCACTTCGGAAGCCACGTAGGTAGTGGCGACACTGTCGGACCAGCCTTCTACATAACCAATGGTCAGGCTCTTGGTTTCGGCAATCGCCAGCGTGGAGCTGACAGCAAGTACCAGAGCGGCACCCGCCCCCAGTAGTTTTCGCATCATCATCGTCACTTCCCCGGAAGTCTGCACCGACGGTTGTCGGACAGGGTTAACGTTGTTCTCAAGACCGCATCCGCGCCCGGCCTCGGGCATGCTGAGCCCTGCACGCTTTGATCGCTGCCGCGCGTAATGGCACGCACAGCAACGCCACATTGATCATCAACCTGCCGAGCAAAAAGCCATGCTCTGGCTGCGACACTGAGGCAACGGAGAACGACAACATCAAGCTATCAGCGACGACGCTGGCGAGAAAACGTCGCGCACGGCTTGATCTGCTAAGGAAACAGTATGTGTTACCGCGACGTGGCAACGACAAGCCCGAACGGGTAACACGGAAACGTTTTTTACGGCGCTGCATGCATGAAGATTTCGCCACTCCGTACAAGTCTTTGTTTTTAAAGGATTTATAAAAACTGGCACGGCTTCTGCTATGTCTCATGTACAACAAAAACAACAAGTGACGCAGCACCCATAAAAACAATACGTAACGGCTCTGATACAACAAGAACAACACGGACAGAGACGTAGCTAACAGATTTTTTTGGAGTGGATCAGCTTCACAGAGACCTTTCGATGAAAGGCCTCGCAATCGGACAGAGAACAACAAAACTACCCGAAGGTAGCTCCGGAGCCGGTTGGATCATGATGGTGTGCAGCCAGATGATTGAAGTAAGTCAGCGCTCAAAAAAATACGTTTGCTCTTGACCCTGAATAGGGTCGCCCAACAACGCTGTAAAGGGACTGGTCGCCAACAACAATAACAGGCCGCCCTATAACAATAAAAAGAGCAAGTGAAACGCATTGGAGGAGAGCTACGGCTCTCCTTTGTGTTTTCCGGCCCTGAAACCTGGCTCGTGGCCAGGGTGTAGCGGTGATCATTCCCCCACGCCTGGGTGATTACAGCCGGCCGTTCAGGCAGCACGCGAAAAATAAACCGCATATCTGCATTGAAAAATCCCCGGACCGTGTATTGTTCCGTCATATTTACACGGTTAACCGGTGGATGCGGCACTTTGGCACTACACCTTGGTCATAGCCTGCGTATCTCATCAGCACTTCTTTCCCAAGGGATTTAGTCATGCTCCGTTTTCTGCGCTTCGCTACCGTTATAGGTGGCCTGTGTTTAAGTGCGTCCGCTCTGGCGACCAATGTCGACCCAGCCACCTATGGCTATCCGCTGACTAATCCGTTTGAAGCGACCATTGCGACAACGCCGCCCGATCTGCGGCCCGATCTGCCTGACGATGAAGACATCGATCAGGATGTGTACACCCTGAACCTGCACCCCGAGCGCGAGTTCACCCTGCCGGACAACTTCTGGGCAGTGAAGAAGTTGCACTACCGCCTGGCGAAACAGGATCACGCAGCACCGCTGATCTTCCTGATTGCCGGTACCGGCGCGCCTTACAACAGCACTATCAACGAATTCCTGAAAAAGCTGTATTACGGCGCGGGTTATCACGTCGTGCAGTTGTCCTCGCCTACCAGCTACGACTTCATGAGCTCGGCTTCGCGCTTTGCAACCCCGGGTGTGTCCACGGAAGACGCTGAAGACCTGTACCGGGTCATGCAGGCCATTCGTGCCCAGCAAGCGCAGTTACCAGTGACCGAGTATTACCTGACCGGCTACAGTCTTGGCGCACTGAATGCGGCATTCGTCAGCAAGCTTGACGAAACCCGTCGCAGCTTCAACTTCAAGAAGGTGCTGCTGCTCAACCCACCGGTCAACCTCTACACGTCGATCAGCAACCTGGACAAACTGGTGCAGACCAACGTCAAGGGCATCAACAACACCACCACGTTCTATGAACTGGTGCTGGCCAAGCTGACCCGTTACTTCCGGCAAAAAGGCTACATCGACCTCAATGACGCATTGCTGTTCGACTTCCAGCAGTCCAAGCAGCACCTGACCAACGAACAGATGGCAATGCTGATCGGTACGTCGTTCCGCTTCTCGTCGGCCGACATCGCGTTTACCTCCGACCTGATCACCCGCCGTGGTCTGATCACGCCGCCGAAATTTCCGATCTCCGAAGGCACCAGCCTTACGCCGTTCCTCAAGCGTGCCCTGCAATGCGACTTCGATTGCTACCTGACCGAACAGGTCATCCCGATGTGGCGTGCACGCACTGACGGTGGCAGCCTGCTGCAACTGGTGGATCAAGTCAGTCTTTATGCACTCAAGGATTACCTGCACAACAACACCAAGATCTCCGTCATGCACAACGCTGATGATGTGATTCTGGGCTCCGGCGATCTGGGCTTTCTGCGCAAGACCTTTGGCGATCGCCTGACCGTTTATCCTTACGGTGGTCATTGCGGCAACCTTAATTACCGCGTCAACACCGACGCCATGCTGGAGTTTTTCCGTGGCTAAACGTCTTTTACTCCTTGCCGCCCTGCTCTGTGCAGGCACAGCTCAGGCCGCTGACGCGGACACCAGCAACAAGGCTCAGCACCCCGCCACCGTGGCTCGCCAGACTGACGCAGATGGTTTCACTCAGCCACTGAAGTCGCTGCAGTTCAACCCGGGGCTGGATCAGCGCGAATTCGAGCGCGCTTCCATCAACGCACTGGAAGTCTACGACCCTCTGGAGTCGTGGAACCGCCGGGTCTATCACTTCAACTACCGCTTTGACGAGTGGGTGTTTCTACCTGCCGTGAATGGCTATCGTTATGTGACGCCAGGCTTCGTGCGCAGCGGTGTCAGCAACTTCTTCAGCAACCTGGGCGACGTCTCCAACCTGTTGAACAGCCTGCTGCAGTTCAAGGGCGAGCGCTCGCTGGACATCACCGGTCGCCTGCTGCTCAACACCACCATCGGTGTCGCCGGCCTCTGGGACCCGGCCACCATGATGGGTTTGCCGCGCCAAAGCGAAGACTTCGGCCAGACACTGGGCTTTTATGGTGTGCCTGCCGGCCCTTACCTGGTGTTGCCATTGTTCGGTCCGTCGAACCTGCGCGATACCGGCGGCATGCTGTTTGACTACACGGCTGAAAACCAGATCAACTTCCTGAACGTTGCCGAAGTCAGCAGCGACCATCCGGAAATCACCGTACTGCGTGCGATTGATCGTCGTTACGTGACCAGCTTCCGCTATGGCCAGTTGAACTCGCCGTTCGAGTACGAGAAGGTCCGCTACGTGTACACCGAATCGCGCAAATTGCAGGTTGCTGAATAAGCTACACGCTATACAAGAACGGCCAGCCGGAGTGATCGGGCTGGCCGTTTTTTATGGCACTTTCTTTGTCTCTGGGCACTCCCATACGGCAGTCATTACCCGTCAAAAAGGAATTTTCATGCGCTCTTTCGGTTTCAAGGCAATTGTAGTGTGCGTCGCGCTGGCTGCCTGCCAGAGCATGATCAGCGTCCAGGCCGCCACCAAGCCACAGGCTGCTGCGCCCGCCGTTGCGGCGCAGAAGGTTTCGTTGCTGGGCGGAAAACTGGCGTTTACAGTGCCCGCTGGCTATGTGCAGGGCGAAATGCCCGAGATTGACGCAAAGGCCAAGGCACAGGGCGTATCGGGGGCGTTGTACACCAATGCCACCGACAAACGTGTGCTGATCGTTACCGAAACGCCGATCCCGATGGGCGTTCAGGCCAGCGACAATGACGGTGTGGTGCTGGATGGCCTGGTGACCGGAATACTTGCGCAGCAGAGTGCCGGCTACAAGGATTTCAAAAAGCTGGGCGACCGCAAGATCGTCAAGAAGAATGGCCTCGGCGTGCGTCAGGTCGACACATCAGCCACCATGAGTGACACATCAGTGCTGAGCACTTCGATCGTCACTGCATCCGGCTCTCGGGCTGCCGTGCTGAACGTGGTGTCCAACGCGAAAAATCCTAAAGAGCACGCAGCGCTGGTGAAGACCGTTATCGGTCAGTAATGCAGGTACCTGCGCAGCGTTTTGCCCGCACTCAATTCTAAATGATCGGACAGTATGTCTATAAATATGCAGACACGCTGTCGGGTTATTCCACCTGAATCACCTTGTATATTTCGTCATATTTTTGAACCGTTTCAAAGGCTCGCTTTGTCAGTTATTTGACTCTGAAACAGCCCTTCATCCGCAATATATAGCTATTTGACATCTCTCAGCAAAATACTCTTCCCATGGCTCTGACGAACGCTCAGACTCCCGCCTTTCGGTTAAGCGATGGTGTTTTCTGACCGATTCAGAAAAGTCATGCTTGGTAAAAAACCATGAGCACACATCACCGCAGGGGACTGGCGTTCGCGAAGCGAATTTACGCCCCGAGAGCACTCGGTGTCAGTGTTGGCTTTATTACTGTCGCGGTGTCGTTGCATTACATGAATGCTGCGAACTGGCTCTGGTCACTGGCGCTGATCAATTCATTGATATGGCCTCATTTCGCTTACCAGGTCGCAAAAAACTCGGATGAACCCTACGCGGCAGAATGGCGCAACCTGCTTTTCGATTCGCTGATGGGAGGCTTCTGGATTGGCGCGATGGGGTTCAATACAGTTCCCTGCGTCACCGTCATCGCAATGATGGCCATGCACAACATGGCAGCGGCGGGTCCGCGACTGATGCTGCAAGGCTTTTGTGCGCAGGCACTGGGTGTACTGATCTCGCTGGCTGCACTCGATCCTGTCATCAATCTGTACGGCAACATGGTGCAGATCTATGCGTGTCTTCCCGTACTGGTGGTCTATCCCATCTTCATCGGCTGGATGAACTATCAGGTCACGCTCAAGCTGCGGGAACACCGGAATATCCTGCACAAACTCAGCCGCACCGACAGCCTGACCGGCCTGCTCAATCATGGCGCATGGAAAGACCTGCTCGATCTGGAGTTCGTCAAGAGCCGCGGCCAGCATCGACAGTGCGCTATCGCCTTGCTCGACATTGACCACTTCAAGATCATCAACGATACCTACGGCCACCTCATGGGCGATACGGTGCTGCAGAATATCAGCGACGCACTGGTCGAAAGTCTTCGCGATACCGACCTGATCGGACGCTGTGGTGGTGATGAATTCTGCGTCATTCTGCCGGATACCAACTCACGTCAGGCGGAAGAAATTCTTGAACGTCTGCGCCAGGCCATTGATAACTTCACCTATTCGCTGCACTTCGAACTCAGGGTCAGCCTGAGTATCGGCATCGCCATTTACACCCCTGAACTGACCGACACCTCGACCTGGTTGCATGAGGCAGACAAAGCGCTGTACCTCGCCAAAAGCAACGGCCGTAACCGCGTGGTGAATGCTCACAATGCGCCAGCAAAGTGCCCGGCACTGAGCGTCAAGGCCTGATCTGTCAACGCGTGTCCTTGAACAGCCTATCGAACAGGGATGAGAAACTCTTGACCCCCATCGCTTTCAGGAAAGTCTCGCGCATGTCGGCGCGCAGGCTTTCAAGGGTTATTTCCTTGGGTTTGGTGGATTTTTTTGCGGATGTTGTTTCTTGAGCGTCGCCTTCGCCGGGCGTGTACTTTTCCTTGGACAGCGTCCTTATGTAGTCGCTCTTCTGGCTTTTATAAGTAGCGAAATCTGCACCCAGTTGCTCAGCTCTTTCCCCCGCCGTCGAGAACCTGTTGATTACTTTTTCCATGAACTCAAAATTATTATGACCTATGGACCCGTAGTCCTTGTCAGTGATGAAGCGAACAAACCCCTGATCCAGCCGCGTTGTTTTTAACGTATCGCTCTCGGTAATACGCTTCGCGGTGGCCGCGTGCTGCTCGGTAAAACTGTAGAAAACCTTGTGGCCTTCCATGTCATATGTTTTGCCTTGGTTATGAGGAAGCATTATCCCTCCATTATCACTCTCCCTATAAGACGCCAACTCAAACGCCAGATCATCGACATAGCCCAGATCAGCTCCCTGAGCACTCGCCCACTCGTAAACATCACCCAGCAACCTGCGATCATCCCGGGTTAAAAAAAACGCCTCGGGCATGGAAATTCCACATTCGGCTTTCCCGAGCATGGGCGCAGAACGACCAGAGTCCGCGAGCCCGAACACTCTGTGTTTCAAGAGAGCCTGGCCGCTGATACTCACTGCAGAGTCTGGAGAGCTTGGTCGGAGGGGAAGATTGGCAAATGGGGGCATATTTTTCGCCGCCCTTTTATCGTCAAGTTGCTGCGCAGTTATCAGTGCTTCTGCTCCGGAACTTATGACTCGCATAACGTTGGCTCCTGCCCATAAGATCCCTGACGATCATCGCCAGGGAGTGACAATCAATACGTTAAATGAAAGATGGCTGTTTCGATGGTATGGAAGCTTATATTGCCAATGCTCGTTTTCGGCATTGCACATCCATCTCGTCGCTGCTCATTTAAATAATTCACTGAAAAATCGAAATAGCCAAGTAATGCCCACAGACACAACCAAGCCTGATACAGAGTATTTAATTGATGCTGCTGCCTATCGAACATTCGACTCATGCGGCACCACCGCCATCCAATGCACGCTCTCAATCAATAGAAAGCTCAAAAGAAGACAGATTATTCAACAGCCACTCCGGCGTATGCTTTTCCAGCAAAGCGCCAATGGGCTGTTGCATTATCAGTTTGCCGTAGAGTATTTCCTCGTGATCAAGGTACGCTTGTTGGGCAGCCCGATAGTTAAGCGGGTAAACACTTTTTTCGATCGGCAAGAGCCTGTCAAAGTGTTCCAGCAAGCCATGGAAGACGATCCGGCGCTCGACGGTTTCCCGTGTAGTGGCGATCAGCTTGACGAAATACTCGCTGTCACGAAGCCTTAGTGCCTCGCGGGCTGCGTATCGCTCAACCAGGGTATGTATCGAGCTGTCATCGAACACGATGCAGCACAGTTCTTCACGCAACATGTTTTTGAACGGGTTTTCTGCGAGGGGTCGGCGGCAATGCAAACCCAGTACACACTGAACCGCACGTTCGGCGAGGGCGAGACGCTTGCGTCCGTGCAAGCATTCCAGGTCTTCAAACAAAGGTGCCTGACGCCCATACGAGCGGACCTGACGGGCGAGCTTCGCAAACAGACCCGCAGGGCCTGATAGCGTTGCCTGCTGCTCAGCCAGTTGAGGAACAGAGAGCGCGGACTGTCGTGTCGCCAACTGGTGAAAATCTGTGGTCAGATTCAAGCCGGATCGGTGCGGGTCCAGTTGTAATGGCTGAACGAGTTCTGATTCGCTCCGACGAAAACAAACAGTCATGAGTGACTCCTTTTATTGTTTATATGTTTTGCACACATCCCTCTGTACAGGCGGCCAGACAGGAGCCGTCCCCTGCAACGATCAGGAAGCAACATGCTTTTTTATAGAGCTGTCTGACAGTGATCAGTAATACCGAACGTGCTAACAAATAACCTTTATCTCAAGACACATTATGTATGAACACGCTCATTGCACAATCCGACAGATGTAGGGGGTAGCGTATTTTTCATTGGCATCAGTAACGATACGCAACGGGCCATGAGCTCCGCACGCGTCCTGACCTGATTTTTTCTGAGCAGCGAAGACACATGATCGCGCACTGTATAGCCACTGATGCTGAGCTGTTTGGCGATTTCCTTGTTCGTGCAGCCCTGCAGCAACAGGCCTAGAACGTCTTGTTCCCTGATCGTCACCCACATGATATTCCCTCTTGCCAGCGTTTTGCCCAAAGACAGTTTGTAAGATTGTTCCTACACTTGCCGCCCATGGCTCAAAGAGTAAATCGGCACGGAGATCTTTTTATTTAGGTTTGCGTTCTCCATGACCGGACTATCTCTCCATGACGTACTACAGCAATTACCCTGATCAGCAATAAAACCACTCAAAAAAGTCTAATATGAGGAAAATTCCTACACGAAATCCGGAAAACTCCTCACTATTTTATTTGTTATTCCCACAGCAAGACGTGAGCAGGCACAATGTTTAGAGCGCGCCCCAAAGCAGAATAATTAAAGGTGGCGTATGTACCGGCAAGCGTAAGATAAACTTGCGCAATGAGAATTACAATCAGCTGTTACAATTACGCTCACAGGCTTGCGGAACTTTTTCAGGATCTTTGCTACACAGCCTTTATATTTCGGCGTCTGCCGTATACGGTGGCGGTGATTAATCCCAAAATACCCATGATCAGGCTGTACAGCACGCAGACCCAGACATTCCACGGCATCAGCACGATCAGCATCAGCGGGGTGGTACTTGCCCAGAGCGCATAGGCAATGTTGTAGGTAACAGAGATCCCCGTGACGCGGATGCCTGCCGGGAACAGCCCGATCATTATTGAAGGCACCACGCCGACGATTCCACACGCCATGCCGGCAATTGCATAGGCCACGCCAAGGGGCAGCCAATGATTGATGAGGCTGGCGTATAGCACGCCAATACCCATTGGCATCAGCAGGCTGTAGATCACCGCAGCGCGCCATGCGCCAATCCGGTCGACAAGCCTGCCCGCCAGCACACAACCGATGTTGAGGAACACGATCCCCACAGCGCTCAACGCAAAGGTGTGGCTCGCGCTGATAGCAAAACGCTGTTGCATGACGGTCGGGGTAATCACCACCAGCACCACCACAGCGGAGGTCAGTACGAACGTCAGCAGTGCAGCGGGCAGCAGGGATGGCCGATGATCACGCAACACGTGGCCAAGCGGCAAGCCGGGCTGATTTTCACGTTGGGCGTGCAAGGCGATAAAAACCGGCGTTTCGCTAAGCCAGCGGCGCAGCCAGACACCGACTACGCCGAATACACCGCCGAGTAAAAACGGGATGCGCCATGCCCAATCGAGAATCTCCGCCGGGCTGAAGACCCGCGCCAGCCAGGCGGCGGTCAGCGCACCTAACAGGTAACCGAACGTCAGGCCCGCTTGCAAAACACCCAGTGCATAGCCCCGATGGCCTTCGGGCGCGTGCTCGGCCACGAATACCCATGCACTTGGCACTTCACCGCCCACGGCAGCGCCTTGCAGAATGCGCAGCGCCAACAGCACCAGCGGTGCCCAATAACCGATCGTCGCGTAGGTGGGCATCACGCCAATCAGCAGGCAAGGCAGCGCCATCATCAGGATACTGAGGCTGAACACGCGCTTTCGTCCCTGTCGGTCGGCAAAATGCGCCATCAGGATCCCGCCCAACGGACGTGCCAGGTAGCCGGTGACAAAGATGCCGAAGCTTTGCAGGAGGCGCAGCCATTCGGGCATATCCGGTGGAAAGAACAGCTGGCTGAGGGTCAGGGCGAAGAACACGAAAATGATGAAATCGTAGATTTCCAGTGCCCCACCCAGCGCCGCAAGGCTCAAGGTCTTGTAATCGGTTTTGCTGAAAGGCTGGGGAGTGGGATGTACGATGGCCGTCATGAAGTGAAGCATCCGAAACATGGCTGAAAAGAACACCCTGCGCTCGCAGGGCGCGAAGAATAACAAAGCTTGGAGGCGTACTGATAAGGAGACTGAAGCCTGCGCAAGGATGTCAGGCGTTGAAAGCTGCCATTTTACGTAGAACGATTACGGGTCTGTGTAAGGTCAACTGACTCGCGTGCAACTTCGCGTCGGCATGCCGTTCAGGCCCCTCCGCGTCCATTGCGACGCAGAGCGTCGTGAACGGTATTCGAACAAGCTGGCAGCCTGCCCATCACCTCAAAAACTGACGGTGGCCGACACTCTCGCCGTTCTCGGTGCGCCCATGAACAGGTAATCATCACCCAGGTATTCGCCGGCATCTCGCCAATAGCGCTTGTCGAGCAGATTATCCACGGTCAGTCGCAGAACGGTGTCGTAACCGCTCACTTTGGTGCTGTAGCGGCTGCCGACGTTGAACAGCGCATAGTCATTGACCTGCACCGTCCCTGTGCGGTCGGCGTATTTGCTTGCGCTGTATTGCACGCCTCCCAGCAGCGCCAGGCCGTGGATCGGCAAGCTGTAATCGGCTTGCAAGGCGGCACGGTATTTGGGCACGTTGAGCGCCTGATGGCCTTCATAGGTCTCGGTGCCACTGCCTTCAACGCGTGCGCGGATTGCCGCCGCGCTGGCCGATATCTGCAGACGTTCGGTCACACGGCCACTGGCACCCAGTTCGAGCCCGGTATTTTTCTGCTCTCCCTGCTGAACATACGTAAAAGTGCCGTCGTCGTTGGGCCTGGAATACTGATAAGCCTGGCGGGCCTGAAACAGCGCAGCTGTCAGGCTCAGGCGCCGCCAGTCGTATTTGATGCCAGCCTCCAACTGCCTGGACACAGTGGGCGCGAGGATTTCGCTGGCATTGCTGGTGAACCAGGCGGCAGTCCCGCCCAATGACAGGCCCTTGCTGTAGCTGGTGTAGAGCGAAACGTTGTCCACCGGCTTGTAGATCAACGCCGCCTGAGGCAGAAAGACCGAACGTTCGGTATGCCGGGCATCGCTGCCGTCCTCGGTGAACGCCTGCTCGTCAAGTCGCACCTGACGGCCGCCCAGCACGGTCTGCCAGTGTTCGTTAAAGCTTATTCTGTCAGTGACAAACAGTCCGTACTGGCGGCTGTCCAGACGCCGCTCAGTGTGCGGCAGAGCGAGGCTGGAAGGTGCAATGGTTTCAGGCGACTCGTTGATGTTGCCCGAACCGACGAACTCGTTGAAGGTGCCGCGCGTGTCTACCGTGCGCCGGTAAGCACTGGCGCCATAGGTCAGTTCATGTTCGAGCGGACCGGTAGTGAACGTGCCGGACATCGCGGCCTCGACTTCGTCATTGCGACGCGTGTCGTCCGGGCTACGGAAGTCATAGATATCGTAGCCGCCCTCGGTGCTGAAGTGATTGGGCACCGCCTCAGCCGCGCAGCTGGCCGAACCGTAGCAGCCCCAGGCGAACGCGCTGTAGTCATCAATCACCACCCTGCTCCGCGATGCACTGAGGCTACCCTTCCAGCTATCGCTGAACCGGTATTCGAAGCGACCGCTCATGTTCAGCGAATCGATCCCGACCGGGTTGGACCAGTGCTGATAACCCAGCAGCTTGCGCGGCGAGGCATCATGGGGCAACGTCGTACCACCTAGCAGTTGGTAGCCCGGCACCGAGCGCTGCTCCTGGGTCTGGTATTCGACGTCGAGTTGCAGCAAGGCACGCTCGCTAATGTTCCAGTCGAACGCCAATGACGCGAAGTCACGCTGTCCATCAGCATGCTGCACGTACGAGCGAATATCTTCATGAGCCAGGTTGGCGCGCAGTCCGAACTGTTGCTCGCTGCCGAACCAGCCGCCGATGTCGGTCGCCAGGTAGCGCGCACCTTGTTCATTGGTGGACACCGTGACCGAGCGAACATCCTGCGCCCGCTTGGTCTGATAGTTGATCACGCCGCCAGGCTCTGAAACGCCGCTCTGCAGGCCAGACAGACCCTTGAGCAACTCGACCTGCTGTTTGTTTTCCAGCGCCACGTTCTGCTCACCGGCAATGCTTCGGCCGTTGATGCGATAGCTGTTGGCCGCGTTCAGGGAAAACCCGCGCACCACAAAATTTTCGTAGTAGCCCACCGGCGCATAACCGTCACCGACCGAGGCATCGTTACGCAGCACATCGCTCAGCAGCCTGGCCTGGCGGTCCTTGATCAACGCTTCGGTAAAGACAGAAACCGAAGCCGGTGTGTCCAGCAGCGAAGCCTGATCAAACCCGGTAATCGATGCGCGCGTCGCCTGGTAATCAGCGGCGCTGTCCTGATCGCTGAGCCCATTCACATTGACCGCCTCCAGATTCACTACCTCGGCGGCCAGCAGAGGCGAGGCTACGGCCATGCCCAAGGGCAACAGACGCCGGGCGAATCGCATGGCAGGTCGGCAGGGTGTACTCATTGATCTGACTCCGGAAGGACTGGCCTGGGCAGACGCAACGCACCTTCCGGCAGGGGGCCACCTTTTACGTTCAACGGTGGTTTTTTTCAAGCCTTGCATGACACGCTGGCGGTAAACATATGGCGCTGGAAAACGTTACGTGGGAAACAGGCAATAGGTACTCGACAGAGACGAAACACGAGTGAGGATAATTAAGCGTGAATTAAGTATGCATGGCTAATCTGACGTCAACAAAAACGCTGAACCTATCAGCGTGTCATGTATCCATTAGAACAGATCAATCAGAAAGGAACTGTCATGAAACTTATACCTGCCCTCTTCGCTGCCGTTGCCCTGACCGCTGCTGCCGGTGTTGCCCAGGCCGATATCGGCCCTGATGAAGTCGTTCGCTTGCACAAGGCTGGCACCGTTGGCGACTTTGAACAGTTCAACAAGCAGGCGCTGGCCAAGCACCCTGGCTTCACGATCAGTGACACAGAACTGGAAAAGGACAAGGCCGGTCGTCTCGTCTATCAGATTGAATTGAAAAACACCAAGGACAATACCGAGTGGAACTACGACGTTGATGCCAAGAGCGGTGAAGTCGTGCGTGACGCCAAGGACAATTGATCCCGTCACTTGACGCCTCAAAGCCATAAAGAAAATTCCCACTCTATTGTGGGAATTTTCTTATTTATACTATTGAAACGTCGTTATTTGGCCAAACCTACTTTCAAAACACTTCCATCGTCATCATCGGTCAGCAGGTACAGATACCCATCTGGCCCTTGTCGAACATCGCGTATGCGCTGCTTCATGTCTTTCAACAGACGCTCTTCATGGACAATCTTGTCGCCGTCGAACTGCAGGCGAATCAACTCTTCAGTTGCCAACGCGCCAATGAACAGACTGTGATCCCACGCCTTGAACTGGCTGTGATCATAAAATGCCATGCCGCTGACGCCCGGTGATTGCTCCCAGACCTGAAATGGCACTTTAGTGCCCTCTACGAACTTGCCTTTGGCCTCGGAGATCGGCGCACCCGAGTAGTCGATGCCGTGGGTAGCAATCGGCCAGCCATAGTTCTGCCCGCGCTCGACGATATTCACTTCATCACCGCCCTTGGGACCGTGCTCGTCAAGCCACAACGTACCCGTCCACGGATTGAGCGTTGCGCCCTGCGGGTTGCGATGACCGTAGGACCAGATTTCCGGACGTACATTTTTCTGCCCTACAAAAGGGTTGTCTTGAGGTACGCCACCGTCGGCGTTGAGCCTCACCACCTTGCCCTGCAGTTTGTCCAGGTCCTGAGCAGTCGGCCGGTTATTGTTCTCGCCCAACGTGATGAACAAGTAACCGTCACGGTCAAAGACCAATCGTGCGCCAAAGTGGTTGCCGACTGACAGTTTCGGTTCCTGGGTGAAGATCTTTTCGAAGCCTTCCAGTTTCGTCATGTCGGCAGACAGACGACCTCGTCCGGCCGCGGTGCCAGCCTTGTCGCCCTCTGCAGCGGTTTTGCCGTTGCCTTCGGAATAGGTCAGATAAACCATTCGGTCTTTGGCGAAGTCCGGAGACAGCACGACGTCGAGCAGGCCGCCTTGCTTCTGTGCCCAGACTTCCGGCACGCCTGAGAGCGGCGCTGACAGTTTACCGTCGGCCGTCACCAGGCGCAGATTGCCGGAACGCTCGGTGACCAGCATGCCTTGTCTGTCGGGCAGAAAGGCCACTGCCCATGGATGATTCAAGCCACCAGCCACTTGGCTGACAGTCACTGTGCCCAGTTCGCTCTTGTAGTTCTCTGTAGCAGCACCGGCAGTCAACGGCAGGCTCAGGATGGCCGCAGTACACAATGTCGCGATCAGGGTTTTTCTCAACATGGGCGATTCCTTATGCATTAGGTGGGCATGCCGCCTGGTGAGGAGCACGCAGATTTGACAATTCAGTTGCCACGCTGGGGCGAAGTCGAGGGCGTCGAAGGACGAGAAGGTGTCTGGCGCGCTGGATAACCGTTACCGATGCCACCGTTTTCCAGAGTGGGCTTGCGTACCGGCGGCGCAATGTTCGGCGCGCGAGTAGGAGGTGTATTGGGTTCGGTCCCCTGACGGCTATTGGGGTTGGCCCGACGGATCGGACTGTTATAAGGATTGCTGCTGGCCCCCCTGTCGAGCGTGCTGTTCGGCAGGGTTTGCGCCTGGACGAAACTGACACTCGCCGACACACCAAGCACGATCCAGGCGATATTGCGCACAAAACTGTTCATCACTACCTCTGCGGAACGGTGAAGACTCGGCTGTTTGATGGCAGATGAGCTTGCAGGTTCGACCGGGCAATCTCGATGAGCAAGAAAAGCGGTGCGAGAGTTTGTAACAAGAATGGTCAGCTACTGTTCGAAAAGCAGTTCGCAACGACAGTCACGCTGACTTCAACGGCATGCTGAACGTGAAAACCGTGCCCTGCTCCCGGGTTGAACACACGCTTAGCGTACCTCCATGAGCAAGAGCAATCTCGTTGGCGATATACAGGCCAAGGCCCAGCCCGGCCTGCGGTTCGTCGGTCACCGGGCGCGAGTAAGGCAGGAACAGCTGCGAACGGACCGACTCGGGTATCGGCTCACCCTGGTTGGTCACGCTGAGCAGAAACAGCTCGCCTTGCACCTCTGCCGCAACCTGCACCGGGCTTTCGTCATCACCATGAGTGATGGCGTTGGAGACCAGATTGGAAAGCAGCTGCGCGATCCGCTCGTGGTCGCAACGAATGCGCTCCAGCATGCCGATATCCGACTCGATCACCCGGGACGGATGAACCCGCTGTATCTCGGACACCACGTGCTCGAGTGTTTTATCCAGCCCTTCGGCGTCGTGGATGCTCAACGGGATGCCATGGCCCATTCGGCCACGGGCGAAATCGAGCACGTCTTCCACCAGCTGGGAAGCGCGCCTGCCTGATTTCAGGATGTGCTGAACGATCTCACCGGCCTTGTCATCCAGCATGCGCCGCTGCAACAGCTCGGCGCTGGCAGTGATGGCAAACAGCGGATTGCGCAGGTCATGCCCGAGCACGGCAATGAACTGCTCGCGTAACTCGGCCACTTCGCGTTCCGCCAGCAAGTCAGCCTGCACTTGCTGCATGTTTTCCTCGGCCTCGATCTGCAAGGCCAGCAGACGCGCAAACGACTCCATCATAGCCTGGACAGGCGTACCGATGAGCTTGGCAGGCTTGGGGTCCAGTGCGCAGATAGTGCCGAAGAAGCTGCCGTCGGTAAGAAACACCGGTACCGAGATGTAGCTCTGGAAATTGTACAGACGCGGGGTGTGATGCTCACAGAACAGCGCATCCTTGGCCACGTGATCAATCACCACCGACTTATGAGAACTGCGTATTTCGTGACAGATCGTGCTGGTCAGCTCCAGCTCGCCACCAGGCTTCAGACCAAAACTCAGGTTGTCCAGGACCGCACAGGCTGTCCACGCACTTTCCGTGACGCGGGCGATGGCTGCAAACCCAAGACCGGTTGATTCGGTAATAACCTGCAGAATGGCCGGCACAGCGCTGATTCGGCTGATTGTGGCGATATCGTTTGCAACGGAATGCCGCATTTCGGACCTGTCAGAAAGCTTGCGGGGGATAAAGCCCGCTATGGTAAAGCCGTACCATTTTTTCTGCATCAGGGAAGTTGCCGAACCCTGATGGCCGGCTCAGGTGTTGCCGGGATCGAAAAAAGCCTGAAGGATAGGCTTCAGGCTGCAGGACGCGGGAAAGTCGCCGTGAACGTCGTGCCCTCTTCTGCCGAAGAGCGCACCGTCACCTCGCCCAGGTGCGCCCGAACGATTTCGCGAACGATGAACAGGCCTAGCCCGACGGTACGGGTTTCGTCGCTGTCGCTGACTACCCGCACCACAGGCTCATACAGTTCATCAACTTTCTCCATCGGTATGGGCTCACCAAAGTTATGCACAGAAAGCCTGATCACATAGGTGTCGAATGACGAGATGATGATGATGTCGCTGTCCTGAGCACCATAGGCGACGGCATTGCTCACCAGATTGCCAAGCATCTGCAGCAATCGATCCGGATCAGCGACGCATGCCCCCTCGCCTTCACTGCGATGGATCAAGACGCGCTCGGGGAACATTTGGCGAAGCTCTTCGACGCCACGGGCGATGACCGTGTGCAGGTCTATTGGCTGAAGGACGACAGTAATGCCGCTGCCAACGCGGGCATGAGTAAAGTCCAGCAGGTCCACGATCATGCGATCGGCACGATCGGTGGAATGGTTGATGTGACCGAGGATCCGCTCCTGCCGCGATTCCAGTTGTGTCCGCTCCAGCAAACCGACTGCCATTTTTATCGCGGCCAGTGGGTTGCGCAGATCGTGGCTGACAATGCCGATCATCTGTTCGGCAAAAATTGCCCGGATTTCCGCCTCGGCATGCGCCAGACGTAGACGGTTGCGTGCCGAGGTGAGCTCTGTCTGAACGGTCATCTGATGTTGCAGCAGCTCTTCGGCCAGCTTGTGCGCCGCGAGCAGTTCGCGCTCGTACTTGCTGCGCTCTTCGGCGAGAAACACTGCGACCTCATGGAGAAAGCCTGACGGATATTCGCGACGTACAGCGTTGAGCATCATCGGTACGGGATGACCGTCGGCGTGGATCAACTCGACTTTGACTTCGGCAATCGAACCCCGAGTCTGCAGCATCGGCGCCCAGTGGGTCTGCAGAAATACTTTGCCTGCCACGTTCAGCAAGTCCTGAAAGCGGTGGCCCAGTACAGCCTCGCGCTTGAGGCCCAGCCAGCGGCAAAAGGTCAGATTGGCACGCTCGATAGTGCCATTGGGCAGCGTCACCAGCAGCCCGCAGGCCGCGTGCTCGTACAGCTCTTCCGTCAATGGCAGGCTTACCTGTTCAACCGGCATGTTCGACACTCTCGTGAGCATCCAGAAACAGGTTCATGGCTGCGATACATTCTTCCGGCGCGCTCATGTGCGGATAGTGCCCTACGTTATCGATCATGTGCAGCGTGCTGCCCGGAATGACTCGATGCAAGTACTCGCCCACTTGAACAGGCACCACCAGATCATCACTGCTTTGCAGAATCAAGGTTTTGCTCTTCAGCTTTTCAACATCGGCGCGGTGATCAGACAGAAATGTCACGCGGGCGAATTGTTTGGCGATCTCGGCGTTGGTGCGGCACAGACTGCTGGCAAGTTCCTCGCCCAGCTCCGGCCGGTCCGAGGCACCCATCAGTGTGGGCGCCATGGTGCTGGACCAGCCCAGGTAATTGCTTTCGAGGGTTTCCAGCAGCGAGTCGACGTCGGCACGGGTAAAGCCACCCACGTAATCCCCGTCATTGAGATAGTGAGGTGAAGGGCCGACCATGATATGACCGGCGAACCGACCAGGCGATTGAAGCTCCGCAAGCACGGCAATCATGCAACTGACCGAATGCCCGACATGTATGACCGGCCCGCTCCCGGCAAACTCGTTCACTACTTCAAGCAAGTCTGTCGCATAGCCTTTGAGTGAAGCGTACTTATGCGGATACCAGGCCGAAACGTCGGAATGTCCGCTACCCACCAGGTCGAACAGGACAACTTTGAAGCGCTCCGCAAAGTGCGGCGCCATGAACCGCCACATATGCTGATCGCAGCCAAAACCATGGGCAAAAATCAGGGTAGCCGGTCCGTCGCCCGTGATTTTGACATTGTTGCGCTGTAGGACCGACATATCGGGCTCCGAAAATAGCCACGCAACCGCCACGGTGTGCATGCATTAAAGAGGGTTAGAAGAGACTATCATCGTTAAAGGCACACTAGTGGCACAAACAGAACTTTAACGTTGCTGCCTGATAAAATGGCACTGTCATTCAAGCCCGTACCTCACGCCCCGTCCGACTGACGATGGTGTCCATGCCGAGCGCACATCGTTATACCCAAGCTAGCTTTTGATTCTGGCCGAAGGCCGTAGGAGCGGACCGGGCGACGCTTCGTTTGTTCGCGAAGGCACGAGAGTCGTAAACACGCTCTGAAAGCAACAGGCTTCAGCCCGTTACTCACCGATATCTTCGTTCCACAGTTCAGGCTTACTGGTGATGAAGCCTTGCATCATATGCCGGCACGCCTCGTTATCTAGAACTTCGATGTGCACGCCACGGGAACGCAGCAGCGCTTCTTCGCCCATGAACGACTGGTTCTCGCCCACGATGACTTTGCGGATGCCGTAGAGCAGGATCGCGCCGCTGCACATGGCGCAGGGTGACAGCGTTGTGTAGAGCACCGCATCACGATAGACGCTGGCCGGTTGGCGACCGGCATTTTCCAGCGCGTCCATCTCGCCATGCCGGGTCGGACTGCCTTCCTGAACACGGCGATTGTGGCCGCGACCAATGATCTTGCCGTCATGCACGATGACCGAGCCGATAGGAATTCCACCCTCATCAAGCCCGAGTTGTGCTTCATCAATTGCAGCTTGCATGAATGCGTCCATGATCTTGCTCCCTATCGTTGACTGTCAGTGTTGCAGTGTCATAAGTGTCGGTCGCGTTCACGATACCGGCAAACGTGACCGGGCGCGAGACGGCTGGGTCATGCTCCCCGGTGCGCGAGACATCTGGCAAAGGCTTGTGCTCACAGGCCGGCGCTGACCTTGGTCGCGACATCGGCAGGCAGCCAGGCTTTCCAGACATCAGGATGCTGTTTGAGAAATGCCTGGGCCACGGCTTTGGGATCTTGATGCCCGGCGCTCATTTCGCCCAGTGTCTTGTTCAGCAGATCAATCGGCAGATCAACCTTTTCGAAGAAGCTCATCAGGTCCGGGTACTGCTTCTTGAACTCGGCAGACACACCGATAGACAGATTGGCAGCCAGCGAGGCACTGCCACGTGGAGCGGGATTGCTGGCGTCGGTCAGGGTTTTCCAGGCCTCTGCATCAAAAGGCGGTTCTTCCAGTTTGATCAGCTTGTAACTACCCAGTAACGGCGTGGGTGACCAGTAGTAGAAGAGCACTGGCTTACCGCGACGGATAGCTGATGCGATCTCCGCGTCCAGTGCGGCGCCCGAGCCGGTGCGGAAGTTGACGAAACTGTCGTTGAGACCGTAAGCCTTGAGCTTTTGGGTGTTGACGATCTCCGAGGTCCAGCCACTCGGGCTATTGAGGAATCGGCCCTTGTCCGGTGATTCGGGGTCTTTGAACACGTCCTTGTAGCGCGCCAGATCAGCAACCGACTTCAGATCAGGCGCCAGTGGCTTGATGCCTTTGGCGGCATCGCCCTTGATCACGTATTCAGGCACCCACCAACCCTCGGTTGCGCCTTTGACGATGTCGCCCACACCGAATACCTTGCCCTCGGACTCGGCCTTGATCCACACCGGACTGCGCCCCGTCCACTCCTCGGCAATCACTTGAATATCATTCTTCGCCAATGCGGTTTCCAGGCTCACGGTGCTGCCGGGCAAGGTATCAGTCGGGTAGCCGTAGCCTTTCTCGACGAGGGTACGCAGCACTTCGGTGATCAGGCTGCCACTTTCCCAGGTCAGTGCGCCAAAGCGGATCGGTGAGGCTTTGTCAGCCGCCGATACTGACTGACCAAGCAGCCCCAGCGCCAGGAGCGAACAGCCCAGCAGTCGTGTTATGGATTTCATGTTCACCTCGTATGGCGTAACAGGATAGGGATCTGAAAGTATCGACATCAGCACACCACCATTAGTTGTGGCGGCAGCAGGCTCTGTATGATGCTAGCCCTCCATTCCGAGCTGTCGAGCCGCCCGAGATGCCCGAAATCACCTTCTGCACGCTGCCTGACGAGAGCCGCCCCTTGCTGGGCAAGTTCTATCGCGAGCATCAGTCATCAATGCGCGCAACCAGCAAGGGCGAGGTGTGGGTGGCCAGACAGCAGGACATCATCGGTGCGCTAAGCCTGACCCCAGTCGCCGACGGCTATTGGCTGACCGCCCTGTTCGTGGCGCCCTCGATGCGCGGCAAGCACGTGGCGCATGACCTTATCAGTGCTGCGACCCGTCCGCTCAAAGGTCCTGTGTGGCTGTTCTGCCATCCTGATCTGCGGGTCTTTTATCAACGTGCGGGGTTTGAAGTTGCCCAGCGTCTGCCGCAGACACTGGGCGAGCGTTTCATGCGCTACAGCCGCAGCAAGCCGTTGATTGCGTTGTGTCGAGAAGCGTAGCGGCGGTTTCGCGCCGACGGCCGATCATTCGTCAGCGTTGGGGTCCATATCCGGAAACATGACATCCATGAAGCCGAACTTGCTGAAATCGGTGATCCGCGACGGGTACAGACGGCCGATCAGGTGATCGCACTCATGCTGGACAACCCGTGCATGAAAGCCATGGGCGATGCGCTCGACAGGGTTGCCTTGCGGGTCGAAACCTTCGTAGCGAATGCTCTGATAACGGTCGACCATGCCACGCAGGCCGGGCACCGAGAGGCAACCTTCCCAACCCTCTTCAAGCTCGGGACTCAACGGCGTAATCAGCGGATTGAGCAGGATTGTCTGCGGAACCGCTTCGGCTTCGGGATAACGCTCGTTACGCTCGAAACCAAAGATGACCAGTTGCAGGTCGATACCTATCTGCGGTGCCGCCAGCCCCACGCCACCGACGCTGTGCATGGTTTCAAACATGTCGGCAATCAGCGTATTCAGTTCGCTGCTGCCGAACATTTCCGTGGGCACTGGAGGAGCGATGCGCAGCAAGCGCTCATCACCCATCTTCAGAATGGTACGGATCATGACTGTCTGCCCTTTACGTAAAACGCGATCTTGCCACAGTTAACGATCAAGCTTCATCTGCCTTTGGCAGCGGCACGGAATGATCGCGTCCCAGACCGGAAACATGCTGTTTGGCACCTGCGTCGTTCTGTTCATCCCCGAGGCCATCGCCTGGTTCTTTCTCGCCTGCTTCCTTGCCTTCAGCAGACATGTGCTCGATCACCGCATTCATTTCCGCCCCCAGCAACAACACGGCAGCCGAAATATAGAAATACAGCAGCAACACGATGATCGCGCCGATACTGCCGTACATCGCGTTGTAATCCGCGAAGGTCTTGACGTAGAAACCGAACGCCAGCGAAGCGACGATCCACACCACTACCGCCAGCACCGAACCCGGCGTGATGAAGCGAAACTCCTGTTTGACGTCAGGCATCACGTAGTAGATCAGCGCCACTGCGATCATCAGCAGCAGGATGATTGCCGGCCAGCGGAGGATGGTCCACAGCGTGACGATAAAGTCTTCCATACCAATCTGCGCGGCGATCCAGTTCATGACCTGCGGCCCGAGGACCATGAAAGCCGCTGCAGCCAGCAACATGCCGGCGATACCGACGGTATACAGAATCGACAGTGGCAGACGCTTCCAGATCGGCCGACCTTCCACCACATCGTACGCGGCGTTCATGGCGCTCATCATCAGGCGCACACCGGCCGAAGCCGTCCATAGCGCAATCACGATACCGATCGACAGCAGCCCCCCTTTCGATTGCTGCAACTGATCGATGACCGGGTTGACCTGCTCAAGCGCCTGGGGTGGCAACAGGAACTCGGATTGCAGCCGCAGCCACGAGAAAAAATCCGGCAAATGCAGAAAGCCAATCAATGCGATCAGAAACAGTAGAAACGGGAATAATGAAAACAGCATCTGGTAAGCCAGTGCCGAGGCATAGGTCGACATCTCGTCGTCGAGAAACTCGTTGACGGTGCGCACCAACACTTTACCGACGTGCAAATTACGCAAATGGGGGAAAATCATGGCGCTTCCTCTTGCTCCCTTACTGGAACACCTAACATCCTGAAGACCGGAATTTCCTGCATCGACCGATACTGCCAGCGTAACGGACCTGCGATCACCGATGGCACATTGACTGGGCAGGTCATGAAAGGTTTCAGTTCGCTGGAGCAGAAAGCATAACGGCCATCCGTGGATGACCGTTAGCGGTGTTGCCTGTTACGGCTTGCGAACGCCGGAAACAGTCAGCTTAGACCTTGTCGACGCCCTTCTTGATAGCGTCCTTTACTTCGCCTTTTGCCTGCTGGCCTTCGCCCTTCAGCTCTTGCACCTTGCCTTCACCTTGCAATTTGGTGTTGTCGGTAGCCTTGCCAACGGCCTGCTTGACGTTACCAACTGCTTCGTTGGCCATGCCTTTGACTTTATCGCTGGTGCTGCTCATCGAAAATCTCCTGGGTCTGAAGACCACACTGGAATCGGATGTCGTACTCGACATCACTATTGACCCGCGATTCTGACCAAGAGTTGCAAGAATATTGCGGCAGGCTTATACCGCTCGTCCGCTGCCCGCCTTGCCTGCATTTCAAGCGCTTACGACGAGTTGCGGCGAACTTTGTGCGAGAATGCGCCGCACCGTTGTCCGGCAAGGCCGACAGGCTGAACAATCCGATTTGCAGGAACATTATGAAACTCGATAAAAAGCTGGCCATCGCGCGCAGAAACCAGGATCTGGGCGGCGCAGTGCTTGGCGTCAACAACACCCATTTCGCCGTGCTGGACCCCAAACGCAACATTTGGTGGTTCGATCTGCCGGTCCCGCGCCTGCAAGTCGGCCAGTACGAGTGGCTGCACCTGCTGATGCACACGCCAGAGACCGATCAACTGTTGCACTTGAAAGTGACCACGGTGTTCATGCGCGATCACATGGAAGGCCTTGAGGTGCGCAATGCCGACAAGCGCAAGCCAACGGTCAGTCTGGAGCTGAGCGCCGACAAGGACTCGTTCCTCAAGGACATGCGCCCCAAGGGCAGCAACCTGAGCTTTGCCGGCTTTTTGCAACAGTAAACGTGATGCGCAAGCTGACTGAAAGTCGCCCGACCGCGGCTTTCAACGCTGCAAGCGTCGTCATTGCCCGATAGCCATCACGTAAAGCGTCGCACCGCCAGATACCCCGCCGTCCCCGCCAACGCCGATACCACTGTGCCCCAGGCCAGGTCCACCAGCGCCAGCTGCGCAGGCCAGCCCTGAAGTGTGGCCCAGTTGGTCAAATCATAAGTACCGTAGGCGACCAGCCCCAGCAGGCCGCTGTAGAGCGTCGCCCTGCCCAGGCGTTGCTCGCGAACCGCAGGCATCACGCCGAATATCACTACGCCTGCCCCATAGAGCAGGTAGAACGCTACCGCGGGGCCCAACACCGGTGTGGCGAGCATCAGAGGCCCCAACCATTCCCGGTAGGTCGGCCCCATGATCACACCCAGCCAGAGACCATCAAGGATCAGAAACGCCAGCAATGTGGCGAAGTAAGCCGCGAGATATTTTTTCATGGGGGAGTCCTTGAGCAGAATGAGAAGCCTGGATAACGATAGGACCGACCCACGATGACAATCGATCCTTCGAATGTCAGGACTTTTAAGCGCTTACAGGAGTCAGTGTTAACTAGCGTTAAGGAGTTTTATTCAATGAGCACTGTTGCCCCTTTGAAAATCGATGTCTGGAGCGACTATGTCTGCCCATTCTGCTACTTGCAGTTATCCGTTCTGGAGCAGCTCGGCCAGACTTACGGCGAGCGGCTCGAATTCAATTGGCACGCGTTTGAATTGCGCCCCGATCCGCTGACCGCCCTCGATCCAAATGCCGATTACCTGCGCGAGACCTGGTCACGCTCGGTATTACCGATGGCTGACCGACGTCAGATCGTGATGAAGATGCCGACCGTCCAGCCACGCAGCCGCAAGGTGCTGGAGGCTGCAGCATTCGCCAGAGAGATGGGCAGCTTCGATGCGTTTCACAAGGAAGCCTTCAAGGCGTTTTTCGAGAAAGGCCTGGATGTAGGCGAGGTACATACGCTGCTGGGACTGGCCAACACCACAGGCCTGGATCAACACGCACTTGAGCGTGCGCTTGCTTCCAGTGACTACGAAGCCCAAGTGCTCGCAGATCAGCAACTGGCACAGACGCTGGGGCTAAGGGCCGTGCCGGTCGTGCTGCTGCGACGCGGCAACGAGTCGCTGGAACAGGCCAGGGTGTTCAGCGGCACGTTGCCGTTAGAACGCCTGAGCCGGGAAATCGACGCGCTTGCCGACTGGGCCTGAGGTGCATCGCCTGCACACTCAGGTCTGCCAGGTCTGCGGGCTGGTAACGCTTGATCAGACCAGATCGATGCGGTCGGCGTGAATCACGATCAGCCCTTGTTTGTACAACGCACCAATGGCCTTTTTGAAGTTGCCTTTGCTGACGCCGAACAGACCGCTGATCACCTGCGGATCGCTCTTGTCGTTGACCGGCAGCGTGCCGTTGTTGTCACGTAGTTTGGAGAGAATCTTCGAATTCAGGCTGCTGGCGGCTTCCGCACCGACCGGTTGCAGGCTCAGGCTGATATTGCCATCGGCACGGATTTCCTTGATGAAGCCTTTTTCCTGCTTGCCGGCACGCATGAACTTGAACACTTCGTTCTTGTGAATCAGGCCCCAGTGCTTGTTGTTGATAATGGCCTTGAAGCCCATGTCGGTCGCTTCCGCCACCAGCAGATCAACTTCCTGCCCGACGCTGTAGTTGGCCGGGGTTTTGTCCAGATAACGGTCAAGGCGCGCAGTAGCCGTGATGCGGCGCGTGTGCTTGTCGAGATAGACATGCACCACGCAATACTCGCCAGCTTGCAAGGTGCGCTTCTCTTCGGAGTACGGCAGCAGCAGATCCTTGGGCAGCCCCCAGTCGAGGAACACCCCGATGCTGTTGACTTCGACCACCTTGAGGCTGGCGAACTCGCCGACCTGAACCTTGGGTTTTTCGGTGGTGGCGATCAGCTTGTCTTCGCTGTCCAGATAGATAAAGACGTTGAGCCAGTCTTCATCTTCGGTCGGAACATCCTTGGGGATGTAGCGATTGGGCAGAAGAATTTCGCCGTCCTGCGTACCGTCCAGATACAGACCGAAGTGAGTGTGCTTGACGATTTGCAAGCTGTTGTAGCGCCCGATTAAAGCCATTTCCAGATACCCTCATTACGTGGGCGGCATTCTACCCGACTTTGAGTTCATGTTCGCGATGCGCTGCCACGGCCGCAGGCAAGTCTTCCGCTCGTCAGTTTCCCTGGCAGGCCACGTCAGCCTGCGGCACATGCCACGAGGGATGCGCGGGTGAATCTTTTTATTAAAAACATATATTTAGCCAGGCCATAGCCGTACAACTGCGGCTTGTGACGCTTTTATATGTCGCTCGACAGCCACTATATTTGCCAAGCAGGATTCAGGCATTTCCTGTATTCTGGCTGGCCGTATTACGTTTATGAAGGTAAATGGCAGCCATGCGTATCAAAGCATCCCACTCGAAAGCCAAACCCGCCCCAGCCGTTGAGACGAGCGACTCGATCAACGCGCAGATCGCGGCTTTCCTGAAATCCGGCGGCGAAATTCAGCAAATTGCCAAAGGCGTGAGTGGCCAGACTTTCGCACCGTCCAAACAGATCAATCTGGGTAAAAAGTAACACCGCATTCGCCAGTCGATCTCTACGCGTCTTGCCGCCAAGGCGCTAGATTGACGATCCTTCGCTGGATATTCTTCCGGTCTCGCTGCTACTCTCTTCTCTGATATCACATTGACCATGAGCAGGATCACGCTCTGGACGCTGTCTCATTTGCGGAATGCTCGAATGAAGAACTGGATGCTTTTCGGCGCACTTGTCTATCTCGGTGGTTGCGCATCGCACCACTGCGAAAATCCCAATGACAGCCAGCTGACCGACAGCCCTTGCCGGGCCGGGCATCTGCTGTATCAAAACGACATGCTCCAGGCCAAATTGCTGATCAGCGAAGACAACCGCGAAAATTACGAACTGGCTGAAGCTATCCTGCGCCGCGCCGGCATCGATGATGCGTCGGGCGAAGCCGAGTTCTATCAGGCCGTACTGCTGATCCGCCAGCAAGCCGATCACAAACAGATCGTCGACCTGCTGCAAACCGCAGCAAAGCACAAGCATCCGCTGGCCATCGCCCTGCTCTCCCAGCAGTTGAGCATCAGCGACCCGACCTTGTCCGAGCACTACCGCTCCGAGTACGCCGAACTGGATGTCGCCAAGAGTGGTTATCCGTCGTTCGAGCAGGCTCTGGTGGTCATTCGCGGGCTGGTCATTCCGTCCGCCAATGTGGCCGCTGTTAACCGATAGACCTGCGGATCGACGAACGGTCCGACCGGACAGTATTTCACCGGTATCCTTACAGCGCTCTAGCACGCGGCTTGTGTCGGCTCCCCAGCCATTTTCGATACGCCATTTCTGACCACACTCCTCGCAGATCAAGGAGTGAGCCATGCTCAGCCATCGCTTACGGGTGCTGTCTTTCAGCGCACTGATTTTCTGTCAAACCGTTTCTGCCCAGGTCATGGAGCGGGATTTGGGTCAATTCGACCTGAAACTTGCCACGACGCCCACGCGCAGCATGGCGCAGGGGCTGGTAACGCCTAGCGGCAGCTCGGACTCGTTCCATGGCGGGCTGGACCTGACCCACGCAAGCGGCTTTTACTTCGGCCAGTGGACGCCCAACATGGGTTTGAACTCCGACAACGGTATGGAGCTTGACTCGTACATGGGCTTCAAAAAGCCCTTCGACAACACCCTGGGCTACGAGCTGGGCATGATCCGCTACAGCTACCCGGACACCGATCAGATCGACAGCCACGAGTTTTACGCCGGACTGCGCATGCTCAACAGCCGCGTCGGCGCAGCCTTCAGCAACGACGTTGGCAGCCGCGACAGCACTGTATTTGTGGACTTGGGGGCTATCGAGCAATTGGGCGTTGGCGTGCGCATGCAGTACGCCAATCATCAATTCGACATTCCGCAGGCGTCTACCGATGGCAGCCTGATCAGCGGTTTCAATGACTGGTCACTGAATCTCTCACGCCCCTGGCTGGGCATCGACATGAACCTTATCTACAGCGGCTCCAGCCTGAGTGGCGGCGATTGCAGTGTTTACAGTGGTCACAACGCGCGATGCGAAGGCACCTTCACGCTGAAAGCCGTGCGTGCATTCTTCTGACACATTATCCGGGTTGAACTGCTAGCCATTACACTCCTCTACTGCACGTCAGTACGCCAAGGAGTTGTCATGCCGTCTCTTTTCAAAGGTTTCATTACCCTGTTGATGACCGTCTCACTGCTTGCCGGATGCAATCAGGTGGGCTTGGCGTATCGTAACCTCGACGTGATCATTCCATGGACGCTCAGCGACTATCTGGACATGAATTCGCAACAGAAGGGCTGGCTGGATACTCGCCTCAAAGAGCATTTGAGCTGGCATTGCAGTACCCAGCTGCCGAGCTATCTGGCCTGGCTGGACAAGCTGGAGGCCATGGTCAAGAACGATCAGGTGACCTACGAGGGACTTGAGGCCCGCACCCGTGAGGCCAAAGAGGCGATCTCGACGATTTCCCGGGAGATCACGCCGTCTGCCGTCGAACTGCTATCGCGCTTTGACGACAAGCAGGTGCAGGAGATGCAGGAGTCGTTTGCCAAGGATCAGCGCAAGCGCGAGAACAAATACCTCGACCAGCCGCTGGAGCGCCAGATTGCCGAGCGCGCCGACCGCATGGAAAAACGCCTGACGCCGTGGATAGGCAAGCTGAATCAGGCGCAAAAGGATCGCATCCAGACCTGGTCCGCTTCGCTCGGCGAGCAGAACAAGGCCTGGATAGAAAACCGCACACGCTGGCAGAACCTGTTTCTCGCCACCGTGCAGCAGCGTCAGTCCAGCGACTTTCCGCAGCGTATTGCCGCCTTGTTACAAGACCGCGAAACGTTCTGGACGCCGGAATACCGCAAGGCCTACGACCAGACCGAGAAGGCGGCGATCTCACTGATCGTCGACGTCACTGCCATGAGCACCCCGGAACAACGCACCCGCTTGCTGAACCGGATTGCTGATATGCGCAAGGACTTCACTGAACTGGACTGCCTGAAGTCGCAACAGTAATAGCGCGCAAGACGCTCATCGTTATCGGCAAGACTCGTGGAAGCGAGAGTGTCCAGCCTTACGGTTATCGCTCCCACGCTCCGCATGCTAGCGCCGTACTGGACGCTCCGCGTCCTGTCTGTTTCAGGCGATCTGAGGCTTGGAAGCGATTATGTCGAACGTCGCCGGGTCGAGCGGATCATCGTGTTCATTCAAGACCTGAAGCGGATGGGCGTTATCAGGGATAGCGCTGTCGATAAGAGCCAGCAGGCTTGCGCCGCGTTTGGTAAGAATATAGGTCGAACCATTGCCGCCCTCTTCGACCGAACGCGGCTCGATGAACCCGCGATTCAGCAATGTTTCGAATTCAGTGGATGTCGATTGAGTGCCGTCGTTCTGAACGTCGTGCAGCAGGCTCTCGATAAGGTCCCAGTTGTAAGTCATTTTTCTAAACCTCCGTCCAGCATGGATTGATCGCCCATGACATCCAGCCACAGGCATACGACTCAGAAAATGTGACCTGCGGGGTTTATGACGGTTCAGAGAAGCTGCTGGAAGGTATAACAGGCGGTTGTCTGCAAGAAGGCAAACAGGGGAGAAGCTGACCGCTCCCGCCTGCGCGGGAACGGTCACGGCAATCACTCAGCGGCGGGTGCCGGGGTGCTGCGTTTTTTCAGCGGTGCCATGCCGTCCTGGCTGACCAGGTCAGACTTGGGACGGTTGGCTGTCTTGCGCTTGGTCGGACCTTTGGCGGCGACTTTTTTCTTGTCACCCTTCACGTCGGTCTTTTTCTTCTTGACGCCGACCGCCTTGCCTGACGCCTTGACCTTTTTAGGGCCGCCGTAAGTGCCTTTGACTTCCTTGATGACGCGGCGCTCGAAGCTCTGCTTGAGGTAGCGCTCGATGCTCGACATCAGGTTCCAGTCACCGTGGCAGATCAGCGAGATCGCCAGACCGTCACTGCCTGCACGACCGGTCCGGCCGACGCGGTGAACATAGTCGTCGCCGCTGCGTGGCATGTCGAAGTTGATCACCATATCCAGGCCTTCGACATCAAGACCGCGTGCCGCCACATCGGTGGCGACCATGATCTTCGCGCCGCCCTGCTTCAGACGATCAATGGCCGCCTTGCGGTCCTTCTGATCCTTGTCGCCATGCAGCACGAACGCCTTGTATTCCAGCGCCACCAGACGACCGTACAGACGATCAGCCATCGCCTTGGTGTTGGTGAAGATAATGGCTTTCTGGTAAGTCTCGTTCGACAGCAGCCAGTTCAGGACCTGCTCTTTATGAACGTTGTGGTCGGCAGTGATGATCTGGTGGCGTGTGCCGGAAGCCAGTTCGCTGACGTTGTTGACTTGCAGATGCTGTGGGTCCCTGAGCACCTTGCCGATCATTTCACGCAGACCGGCACCGCCGGTGGTCGCGGAGAACAGCATGGTCTGCTCACGCCCGGCGCACTCGCCCGCCAGACGCTCGACGTCTTCGGAGAAGCCCATGTCCAGCATGCGGTCGGCTTCGTCCAGTACCAGCACTTCAACGTGCTTGAGGTCCAGATTGCCCGCGTTGAGCTGTTCCAGCAGACGACCCGGCGTACCGATGAGGATATCCGGCACCTTGCGCAGCATGGCCGCCTGAGCCTTGAAGTCTTCGCCGCCAGTCACCAGACCGGCCTTGACGAACGTGAACTGGGAGAACCGCTCGACTTCCTTGAGGGTCTGTTGCGCCAGCTCGCGGGTCGGCAGCAGGATCACCGCGCGGATATCGACGCGAACCTTGGCAGGACCGATCAGGCGGTTGAGGATCGGCAGTACAAATGCCGCAGTCTTGCCGCTACCGGTTTGCGCAGTCACCCGCAGGTCGCGCCCTTGCAAAGCCAACGGGATGGCGGCCGACTGCACAGGCGTAGGCTCGACAAATTTAAGCTCGGCCACAGCTTTAAGCAGGCGTTCGTGCAGGGCGAATTCGGAAAACACGGGTGCTACCTCGACGAAAAACAAAAATACAGCTGCATAGCCTAACGGTTTCGAGCGCCGGGGCCGAGTTTCTTTACTACAAACCGGCTATTTTGTTTGTCAGCGAAGCCATTACGGCCTTTCCGGACAGCGCTGACCGACGCTGGCGACCGGACAGGCGCCCGGCTTAGAGGCATGACCTGAAAGGCTGGCCTCACACGAACATTAGCGCGTTATTGACTGGGCAAAACCATGTCCACAGTGACATGGAGCGCTCCGGGCAAGCCCGTGATCGAGAATAGGTACTCACACGCCTGAGGTTATCGGCCTGCCTGGGTTTCAGGCAACCCGGCGCTATCGCCGTCAGGTTTGAAGTCGCCAATGACTGATTACGCAAAAGGCGCTGCAATTGCAGGGCCTTTTGCCGTGTATTGATTGCCGGCGTGTTACTTCAGGTTGTTCTTGAAAAACTCACTCAGTTTCTCGAACGGGATGAGATCGACCCGATCATACAAATCCACATGTCCGGCCTCCGGCACGATGATCAATTGCTTGGGCTGGCCGGCCAGTTTGTACGCTTCCTCGCTGAACTCCAGAGAGTGCGCCTTTGAACCGGCGATGAACAACATAGGGCGTGGCGAGATGGTCGCGATGTCGTTGAACGGATAGAAGTTCATGAACTTGATGTTGCTGGTCAGCGTCGGATGAGTGGTCAACTCGGGCGACTGGCCTTCGGGCGTGAACTCGCCACGTGGCGTGCGGTAAAAGTCGTAGAACTCGCGTTCGATCGGCCCGGATTTTTCGGTCAACTTGTGCACGGTGCCGCTGGTGTAAGCGGTGTCGCCGCCGCTGAATTCCACATCACGCTGCAGTGCAGCCTGCTCGATGGTCTTCTTGCGTTGCGCCAGGCTTTGCGAATGCTTCAGGCCGTTGCGGTTGGCGGCGCCCATGTCATACATGCTGACAGTGGCGATGGCTTTCATGCGCGGATCGATCTTGGCGGCACTGATGACAAAACTGCCGCTGCCGCAGATGCCCACAACACCAATGCGGTTCTTGTCCACAAATGTCTGGGTGCCGAGGAAGTCTACTGCGGCGCTGAAGTCTTCGGCGTAGAGATCGGGTGAAACGGCGTTACGCGGCTGCCCTTCGCTCTCGCCCCAGAACGACAAGTCCAGCGACAGGGTGACGAATCCCTGCTCGGCCAGTTTCTGCGCATAGAGATTGGCGCTTTGCTCCTTCACCGCCCCCATCGGATGGCCGACGATAATTGCAGGCGCTTTGACGTTCGGGTTCGAGTCCTTGGGGATAAAGAGATTGCCCGCGACTTTCATCTTGTACTGATTGTTGAACAGTACTTTTTGCGCAAAGACCTTGCCGCTTGTGTAGAAATTATCGGCACCGTGGGACATGTCTGCTCCTATCGCAGAATATGAGCTAATTAAAAGCCCAAGCATCAAAAGAAACGTTTTCATGGAGCACTTCCTCATTGAATGATTGACCCGCGTTGTAGGGTTCAGCGATGACTTAAAGCTTCGTTGGTCGAGGGCTGAGCGTTGTGTCGGGCGGCACCGGCCAGTGCTGCTGAGCCGGCCAGCACCACGCCACCGAATGCGAACGGGCTCCACCAGCCGAGGTGGTCGAACAGCGCGCCGCCGATACCGGCTCCGGCCGTGATTGCCAATTGAATGGTCGCCACCATCAGGCCGCCACCGGCCTCCGCATCGTCGGGCAGCGTCCTGCTCAGCCACAGGCCCCAGGCGACCGGCGCTGGCGTGGCAATCAGCCCCCAGGCGGCAAGAACGATGGCAACGGCCTGAGGCGAATGGCCCAGACCGGTAAGCGCCCCAGCAAGCACCGCCATTACCAGTGGGATCGCGATCAGGCAGGCATAAAGGCGGTTTTGCAGCAGCGCGCCAATCAGGTAAGTGCCGAGCAGCCCACTGGCACCCAGCAACAGCAGCATCAGGGACAAGGCGCTGACGCTCACGCCAGTGATCTCTTCCAGAAACGGGCGCAAATAGGTGAAGACGGCGAACTGGCCCATGAACAGCAACAGGATGGCGGTCATGCCGATGGCCACCTGCGGATCGTGCAGCAGTCGAAACGGATTGCGCGCCCGGCTGTTCGGCGAGTTGCTCATCGCCGGAAGGCTCAGCCACTGCCAGACGAACGCCAGCGCCGCGAGCGGAATCACCAGAAAAAAAGCGCCACGCCAGCCGATGTATTGCCCCATGAAACTGCCCAACGGCGCAGCCACCGTGGCAGCCAAGGCGTTACCGCCATTGATCAGCGCCAGGCCCTTGGCGACAGACTCCTGTGGCACCAGCTTCATCACGGTCGCTGTCGACATCGACCAGAAGCCGCCGATGGCTACCCCAAGCAGCGCCCGACCGGTCATGAACACCCAGCCGTTGGGTGCCAGCGTGACGGTCACACCGGATACCAGTAACAGCAGGCTGAAACCGAGCAGGACTTTCTTGCGATCAATATGACCGGTCAATGGCGTATTGAGCAGGCTGGTCAGTACTGCAAAAAAACCGGACACCGAAATCGCCTGCCCTGCCTGCCCTTGACTGATGCCGAGATCCTGCGCGACAGGGGTCAGCAGGCTGACCGGCATGAACTCCGAGGCAATCAGCACCACCACACACAGCGCCATCGAGAATACGGCGCCCCAGGCCGGTGGAGGTGAGGCTGTTGTCGGCTTCACGGTAGTTGAATCGAATGCACTCATGCGTCACTGGCCTGCCGGTTATCAAAATAGTCGGCACAGGTTATGGCAAACGCATTAGGATGATTAGACGCCGCAATTTCCACGCGCTTGTGAGGAAGACTCAGCAATGAGCACGCCCAAACTCAACGACCTGCACGCTTTTCTATTGGTGGCCCGGGAGCAGAGCTTTACCAAGGCAGCCACCAAACTGGGCATCACGCCATCCGCCCTGAGCCACACGATGAGAGCGCTTGAGGAGCGCATGGGCCTGCGCCTGCTAGCGAGGACCACACGTAACGTGGCGCCGACCGAAGCGGGCGAACGACTGATGCGTTCGATAGGGCCGCTGCTGGACCAGATCACGGCAGAAGTCGAAGTATTGGGCGAACTGCGCGACAAGCCCGCCGGTACGATCCGTATCACCTGCTCCGATGACGCCGCTGATGGCATCATTCGGCCGATGCTTGCAGGGTTTCTGGCGCAGTACCCTGATATACAGATCGAGGTCTGCATCGACTACGGCTTCACCAACATTGTCAGCGAACGTTTCGATGCGGGTATCCGTCTGGGTGAATCCATCAGCAAGGACATGATTGCCGTGCGCCTCGGCCCGGACTGGCGCTTGTCAGTAGTTGGCTCTCCTGCTTACTTCGAGAAACATCCGCTGCCAGTGCAGCCGCAAGACCTGACTCAGCACACCTGCATCAACATCCGCCATTCCTCGAACGGAAGTTGCTACGCCTGGGAGTTTGAAAAAGACAGTCGCAAACTGAACATCCGGGTTAACGGGCAATTCACGTCCAACAGCATGATCCACGTCCTCAACGCTGCACTGGACGGCGTGGGCCTGGCCTACGTGCCGGACTCCATGGCCCAGCCGCACATTGCCAGCGGCCGCCTGCAAGAAGTGCTGGTCGACTGGAGTCCGTATTTTGAAGGCTTTCACTTGTACTACCCGAACCGGCGACAGGCGTCGCCGGCGTTCAGTGCGTTTGTCGAGGCGGTGAGGTATCGGGGCTAGTACCCCGCCGCCTGATTACTGCGCAGTTTTCAACGCATCAGCAACCTTGTTCAGCGAACCTTGAGCGGGCTCGGCAAGCAGTTTCAGGTCGGTGGTTTTGCCACGCACCACCACTTGCATACCTTTGGGCGAACCCTTGGCGTCGGCCACAATCCGGTAAACAGTGTCACCGCGCACGAAGCTCAATGTATGACTGGCATCGTCGTACTTCAGTTGTTCTCCCTCAGCCTGGGGGAACAACAGCCCGACCTGCTTCTTACTGTCTACGGCCGCGTAGAAGACCGGGCTTGCAGCCCCTGAACGGAACAGAACAATTCGTTTACCGGACGGCGCGAGCCTGAACGACAGAAGAATCTCCCGCTGCTCGTCTTCCTCCCAGACAATGCTGGTGGTGTGAGTCATCTTGCCATTCTGGTTGCGACTGACTGTTTCAGTCGGCAATCCCGAGCCGCCGGTATGCTCAATGACCGTCTGCGTTTCAAGAACCGGCTCTCCATTACGGACGCTGTACGTAGACACCTGGTGCCAGCAACAGCCGCTCTTGGTCATCGTGGTGATCTCGCGTTTCTTCTCATCCACGCTGAACATGCCGCAGTTGTTTTGCGCCAGTTCGGTAAACGAATCGCTGTGCCGGAAACCATCGGCCGTGCCGAGAAAGACCTGATACGAGGGGCCGTGATAACAGCTGTTCTGCCCGTCCATCAAGGCCAGATCCTTGATGCCATCGAAGTTGAAATCCTGATAGATCAGGACGCTCTGTTCGCCATAGGGCAACTCGTGCACGTTGGTTTTGACCTTGCCGGTTTTGGGGTCAGTGCCGAGCACCAGTTCATCGGACTGAACGCGGATCAAAGCCGCACCGCTGGCCTTGTCGTACACGTTGATGACGCCAGGACGAAACACATCGTCTTTGGCGGAAATATCCAACGTCGCACGGTATTTATCGGAAAAGTCCTGCAGGGCGTAGTTCTCCCGAGGGGTACTCGCGAACCCTGCTGCGTCCATTTCACCGTAGGTCGGTGACGCACCGGCGGCACTGACCAGTGTCGACGATGCCAGGCCGACCAGTACCAACAAGGCCTGCAACCCGAAACGTGATGCACAGCGTTGAACTATGGATAGGTGCAAGACGCAACTCCTTTGATAATGAGCGATGAGTTTACTTCAGCAATCGATACAATTTGAAATCGCGGCCAAACGGACACTTCCTGCTCACTGGCCGCCCCGTCCGACCCGGTAAATGTTCTAATCACGCCCCCACTTCATTCTCGGGCCTCGGGTTTCATGGATATTCAATCGCTTTGGCTTCGCGCTCAGGAACTCTGGGACATGCTCGACCAGCATCCGTGGGTACGCACCGGGCTGGCCCTGATCCTGCTGCTGACCACCGCGCTGGTACTCGGCCGTGTGGCGCGCTTTCTGGTTCTGCACGCGGTCAGGATGCTGGGCCGTCAGCCTTCCCTGCACTGGGTCAACGATTTCCGCCATAACAAGGTTTTCCACCGACTGGCGCAGATGGTGCCTTCGCTGGTCATCCAGTTCGGCCTCACGCTGGTACCCGGCCTGAGTACTGCGGGCAGGAACGTGATCGGCAATATCGCCATGGCCTTCACCATCCTGTTCATGACCCTGGCCATCGGCGCGCTGCTCAACGCCCTGCTGGACATCTACGCCCGCACCGAACACGCCCGCACCCGCTCTATCAAAGGCTACGTGCAACTGTCGAAGATGATCCTGTATGTGTTCGCCGGGATCATCATCGTCGCCACACTGATCGACCGCTCGCCGCTGTTGCTGCTGTCCGGCCTCGGTGCCATGTCGGCGGTCATCCTGTTGGTCTACAAGGACACCCTGCTGTCGTTTGTCGCCAGCGTGCAGTTGACCAGCAACGACATGCTGCGCGTCGGCGACTGGATCGAAATGCCGCAGGTGGGCGCCGATGGCGACGTGGTGGACATCACCCTGCACACCGTCAAGGTGCAGAATTTCGACAAAACCATCGTCTCCATCCCGACCTGGCGCCTGATGTCCGAGTCCTTCCGCAACTGGCGCGGCATGCAGCAATCAGGCGGACGACGCATCAAACGCAGCCTGTTCATCGACGCCAGCGGCGTGCGCTTCGTGCGCGACGATGAAGAGCAGCAACTCATGCAAATCCATTTACTCACCGACTACATCGGCCGCAAGCAGGCCGAACTCCGCGCGTGGAACGAAGCGCAAGGCAACGTCGCACAAATGTCCGCCAACCGTCGGCGCATGACCAACATCGGCACCTTTCGCGCCTACGCCCTGGCGTATGTGAAGAGCCACGTCGACATCAACCCAAACATGACCTGCATGGTCCGCCAGCTCGAACCCACCTCGCAAGGCATTCCGCTGGAAATCTACTGCTTCACCCGCACGACGGTGTGGGTGGATTACGAGCGGATACAGGGGGATATTTTCGATTATCTGATTACGGTGATGCCGGAGTTTGGGTTGAGTTTGTATCAGCAGCCTAGTGGGGCGGATATGCGGGTGGGGTTGCGGGGGGGGGGGGGGGGTCGGTTGGCACTTTATCCGCACAAAAAGGGGCGCCACATACTTTAGACAGTTAAGGCTTGGGCAAGGCAGGAGACGCGCCGTAGTGTTAGCGAATGGCTCAAAGCCAGCCGAACCTGAAACCTCCGCTTATACAAAGGGGATGCGGGTATTTTCAATATTACTCTCGCTGTCTGTGGATAAGCCCATACAGCTTAAACGCTCTGTAGGAACCCACTTACCCACAAGACCGCTGTATGCCATTTTCCACAGCTTGGCCACCAAAGACAGAGATAATGTGAGTGCCCCGGCATGCATCAAAGATCATAAATTATTCAGATAACTATCGGTACATGTATATCAATCGTTAATAATTCATAACCAAAAGCGTGTACGATCCTTTCGTCCAGCGAAGGCTGCACATATTACATTAACACCTACAATCTCGTTTCCAGCCACTCTCACACGCATTCCTTGAACGAGTGATAGAACGAACCTCCTGAATCCTAATTTTTTACACAATGGATTGTAAATAACATTGCTTATCCGACCAAAAAAGCGGGTCGGACCAAATTATCACTCTCATTTATAAGTCCAGTTAGGGCGCGCTTGGAAGCTGACCGACGAAGATAGCTAATCGCCGATGTAGCAGGGCAGGACCCCATGTACGCCCTCACCACACCAAGGCAGCAATCTGATATCATCCTTAGCGCTGACAGCACTCTCATTGGGCTACATAGCTCCTTGGACAAGCCGCGACTCGCAAAGGAATAGCAAAGAGGCATGCAAACCCAGCCATTGATCAAATCCTCAGTACCTGGGCAGTATTTCGGATTTTCGATCCAACCGACTAGACAATGCCTTCATCTGCTGCTAGCACCTGCAGGCTCACACGTCGCCCTTGAGATTTTAGATGACACTGATGTCGTTCAGCCCGACGGCGAGGTCTTAGTCGAGCAGTCTAAAAGCGGACTGGTAACTAACCCCATATCAGATTGGTCAATCGACCTCTGGAAAACCTTCGCCAACTGGATCGATACAATTGAGGCCGGCCACATTGACCTAGCTCATACCCGGTTTCACTTGTACGTGGTACAGCAGAAGCAGGGTGATATCGCAGATCTTCTAAAATTCGCGCACTCGATTGAGTATGCTCGTGAAGCCGTCGAGAAAATCAAAAAACGTGTCAAGAAAGAAAAACCAACCGGTTGCGAAAAATATTTAAAAAAATTCTTAAACTACGACCCTCATAAACTACATCAATTAATTGTCAGATTTAGCTATGACTGCGGAGACAGTGACCCAATAAAGCCAATTAAAGACATACTGCGAAATACTGTTGCCGATATATCTTTAGACGAGGTCTGCTGCACTGTCATAGGCTGGGTAAAATTACGTTCAGATGAACTGATTGGCGCACGAAAACATGCAGCCCTGGAAAAAAATTTATTCGCTGACTGGCTGTCTACCTATTGCTCGAAATTCTCCTACGAATACCTACTTACCTATACTATCCCTACTCCCGAGCACTTGGAGGTCGAAGCCAACATCAGTAAGCACCCTGTAATGATGTATCAGCTTGAACTGATCGAACAAGGCCAGAGAGAAAAGCTAAGGGCCATGGCGGATTTCATGCGATCCAAAACTGGCAAAACTCGCTGGGCAGAGGTCGGATTCATTGTCGAATCGCAGTTTGAAAATTATGTAGACGACCTGAAAAAGCTTTGGCGAAGCAACTACTTAGATATAAAGGGTTCCACATCAAAGCTTACCCATGTGGAAAAAGGCGAGTTCTTATTCTTGAGGTGCCACGCGCTCAACCCTCCGATAAATGGCAAGAGCGCACCAGACTACTTTCCCAGGGGCACCTTTCATTACTTAGCTGACAAGCAGCTTATTGGCTGGCACCCCAAATACAAAGAACTGCTAGAAAAGAAGCTTAATAGTATCTCGTAACACGAAAATCGGACAAAGGAAAACAAGATGGAGCTCAAGGATGCGGCCTAATCAAGACCTCGACGAAATTTACTTGATGCAGAATCCTGCTTTAGGTGCTTCGCTAGTTTGGCGATTTGCAGAAGGTTATGCCCCAAAAGGTAACAGCGCACTTCCTTGCATGCCTTTGCTCTTCGTAGTGCTACCAATTTTATACCACCAAGAACTTCGAGAGGCGGCCAAGTCGACTTTCCCCTCCTCGGGGTTGCGCGTATTTGCAGGAAAGTTTAAGGGGGAGCAGGAAATTCTATACGGCATTCAAGGACGAATATTAAAGCTCAAAGAGGTGACTTTAGCCTCGATTTCCATTGCTATCCAATGTGGATTTATTTCTCTCAATACAGCGACCGCTGAGGTAGCGAGCTTAAGATCCAAAGCACCTAACGACCTAAACGAAAAAATCAAAGAAATGCTTAGATCTTCTGAAAAGCTAGGTCAATGGTGCAAAAATCTGACGATACAGGAAGTTCAAGCAATTCTAAGGATTAAGCTGTAATGAAACTACAAATTCGCAAGCTCATCCTTTGGCCAAAAAACGGCGGAGCCTATAGAGAACTTGAGTTCGAGCCGGGTAAGGTCAACATCATCAGCGGCTCGTCAAAAGCAGGCAAGTCAGCGGTCATCCCTATAATCGATTATTGCCTAGGCTCCGAGCGCTGTGCCATCCCGGTAGGTACCATCCGTAAGACCTGTAAGTGGTTCGGGATCCTCATTGACACTGACGAGGGTCAAAAGCTTCTCGCCAGAATTGAACCTGGTAACCAACGCTCCACAGATGACATGTTCGTCATTGAGGGGCATTCAATCGAAATTCCTGAAGCGATTGACAGCAAAAACACCAATCGTGACAACGTGAAGGAAATTTTCAATCGATTGTCAGGCTTGCCCAACCTCGGCTTCGGCGATGACCCGGCTGAGTTCGGCTTCAAAAATCGACCAAGCTTTCGCGATTTGATGGCATTTACTTTCCAACCCCAGAATATCGTAGCGAACCCTGACGTCCTTTTTTACAAGGCGGATAGCTATGGTAACCGTGAAAAGCTGAAAAGTATTTTCCCGTTCATTCTTGGGGCAATCGACTCAAAGTTATTAGTAGTTGTCTGGGAGCTTAAAGAGCTAAGGAAACAGCTCAAAACGCTGCAAGGCGAGCTAACGGCGATTGAAACGGTGTCGAAGCAGTGGAAAGCTGAAGCGAACGTCTGGTTTTACCGCTCCCGGGAATACGGATTAGTGGACGCAACCGTCCAGCCCCAGCGTGACTGGTCAGATCTTCTTATGCAGTTGAAGGGAATCGCCCAAAAATCGTCCCGTGATGCTGTCATTACCCCCGCTGCTGCCGAGTCATCATCAGAAGTTCTCACAGTGCTGCGGGAGCGCGAGACGCTAATTGGTGACAATATCTTCATCGCCAAGCAAAAGCTGGAAGATCTCAAGGAAATTAAAGCTGAGGCGAAACATTATTCCTCTTCGCTTGAAAAAATCGGGCAGCGCCTCTCTCTGTCTACATGGCTCAAAGAACTCGCTGATAATAGCTCGGACACGAATCCCCTGGTGTTTCCCACTCTTACTCCATCAAGCCAGCTCACTGAACTGTGCAATGCCCTAAAGGAGATTGAGAAAGTGGCCAGTTCGACACCAAAAGTGTCGGCATCTGTTGAGAGCGAAATCGTTCGGATTCGAAACCTCATCCGTCAGGACAGCGATACGCTAACTGCTATCAGGACAGAGATTAAAGGCATCGAAACCCGCGACGAACTTATCACCAAACACTCATTGCGCATGACCGAAATCGACCAGTTTCTGGGCAGCATGCAGCAGTCCATCAAGACCTACACGGAGGCACTCAAAGACTCGACGCTCACAGAGAGAGTGAAAGCTCTTGAGGAGCGCATCACGTTGTTGGAGCCCCAAGTCTCGGACGGGACAGTAAAACTGAAAACTACGCAAATCCTAGAAGAGATCAGCAAGATCTGCGCGCTGATCACTCCCCACCTTGATGCGGAGTGGGCCGACGCGAAGATCACTCTGTCCATCGCTGACCTGGCAATCAAGGTAAGACATGACGGGCGCGACGATTTCCTTTGGGAGGTAGGGAGCGGAGCCAACTGGCTGGCGTATCACATCGCCATGCTGCTCGCACTCCAACTCTATTTCTTAAAGAAACCGGATCACTCGGTTCCCCATCTGTTGATCTTCGACCAGCCTAGCCAGGTCTACTTCCCCGTTAAAAGTGCGGTACGCAGAGAACAAGCCGTCGACGACGGCGGTGACATTGAACCTATCCTTGACGATGAAGATCGCGATGCAGTTCGTAAGGTGTTTAGTGTACTTGCCAGAGGAGTCAAGAAAGCTAAAGGCCGCCTACAAATCATTGTCCTCGACCACGCAGGCAGCGAAGTTTGGGAGGGCATTGAAGGTGTGAGCTTGGCCGAGGAGTGGCGGGATGGAGAAAAACTAGTGCCGCCACGCTTCGAGGGTTGAAGCCGGAAGACCATTGGTTAGAGCATGCTCGTTTACACGGGTGCGCAAATTTTGAATTGAGAAGGTGTAAAGCGGCCCTGAAGGGAGCGAGCCGCATCCTTCTGGATCCAGGCATTCCTAGCAGCGTCCTGGAGATTCTGATTACGCTGGGGCAGGCGTGATCTAATCCCAAGTATTAAGGCCGGCTGAAGCCTAAATCGCCTATCGCTCCAATGAGGCTGGCGATATGATTTGACTGGGTGTATCCAGAAATCTGGTTCAGCACTCGTACGACGGACTGTTTGAGGCGCTGATGAAAATCGCAAAGAATCTGAATACATACGAAATCGAAGACCTATATCCGCTTTGCCAAGAGGATTCGTCCCTGCGTCTCCCAAAAACCATGAGTCACGGCGGCTTATTTGGGGTTGATGCGGCGCTTGCCCAGTTGGTGATCAGTTGGGCCCGCGCGCATGAGCAAAGCGTCTTACACCTGTATGCGGGTGCTGATAGCGCTCCTGATCGGATTATGCAACTCGGCCAGACTGCCGCTGGTCTCGCGGCTTTAATTATGTCTTCTCGCATCGAGACCGAGGCGCATGAAACGATAGAAAAGCGCGCAGCGCTTACTGTGATCAGGCCCTTGATCGAAGCAATGTACGACGGCGACCTTCGTAACACCTCTAGCGAACGAGGAGCGCGCCCTACCGCCATTAACCTCTTCAGCATTAATTTCGCGAAGATGGAGTTCATCAAGCCCTTCTACTACGGAGCGACGAACCCTCAGATTCACTCCCACTCCTCATTCGCAAGCCTCTTGGAAATGTCATCCGCGCTGATGCATAGCAAGCAGGACAAGAGATCACTTTATAAGGGCGGTCTACCTGCTCTGGGCAGTGTGCTTGCCGAACTGATCGCCAACGCAGATCAGCACTCAGTCACGGATGTGCATGGAGTGAAGTACAAGAAGGGTCTCAGAGGCACTTCAGTAAAATCCGGGAGGATCAAGAAGGAAGACATCCATTTGGTTTCGGACAAGGAGCCGCAGTTTGCCCTGTTCGTGATAAGAAACATGCTTAAGGACGCGGATTATCTCGAATTCATTGAGATCTCAGTCATCGACAGCGGCCCAGGCCTAGCACGACGCTGGCTCTCGGCTAAACAAGGCGTTCCCGTCGAGGCTCTCAACGATCTCCCCTTGGCAGTGGAGCTCGAGGCAACCTTGGAATGCTTCAAAAAACATGTCACGACCAAAGCTTCCGTGACCTCTGGTATGGGCCTGCACAATGCAGTCCAGGCGCTGAACAAGTTGAAGGCATACGTACGTCTCCGCACTGGAAGGGTTTGCCTGTATCAGGCATTTCAAGGCCAAGACCAAGTTGTAGAGTTTAACCCCAAAAATTGGAGCGGTGACCGTGAGCTGGTTGCAGCTGAAGGCACTATATTCACCATCTGCATTCCGGTGAACTGAGATGCCTGACTTGTTCGATTTTGAAGTGACCCTGACGCCTTCCCCTGCCGCTGAACCAGCGCACGTGGTGGTTTTTTTCATCGGGCCAGAACGAATCACAGATGCTCATATCACCGAAGCCCTGCAAAATAGGCTAAACGACTACATCCTACCGGATCATGTAACTTTCTTAGTGCCCGATTGTCATCGAGCATGGATCAAGGAACAGTGTGCTGACAAGTCGTCTGCTGTAGCGATTGCTCTGGAGCGACGCTCCAACGGCGGGACACCATCTTATGGATTCTCCTTTTTCAACGAGCACGGAGAAATCTCAAAGTACGTAAAAGTCGCCGGCGCCGACAAAGGCATCGGCAAACTCATCACCCGAGCCACCGAGAATTTTGTCCAAGCTGGAATGCGGAAGCTCGTCAAATGTACAGCTGTGTTGACAAAAGCACCGGCGGGCTTCTTGTTCTCTAAACCCTCCTCACGCGCTTCCAACTATTTCATCCGCGCGGAGAACCTGCTTACTGAAATGCTGCACTCACACTTCTTGGCGTTCTGCTGCCTCAAAGTGATCAAAGATGCCTCCGGCGACGGCATGCGTGAGCCTGAGACAATTTACCTGGACACGATGGCGTTCCTGCCAGTGGCACTCTCAATCCAGCTGTTCCAAACGAAATTCGGCAACCAAACGATCTTCAGCATCAAGTCATTTCACTCACACGATGGTTTGAACGACGGTAGCCTGGTCGATGCTGCCGCATCACTATGCCTGATCTCGGCATCCACCAACTGTGGACTCGCCAAGGAGTGGGTTAAGGTCAACGGCGCTCCACCCACCCGAGTCGCAACTTTTCTGTCGTTCATCAAACAATCTGATTCGTGCACCGTACTCCATGCTATTGAGAAACCTGAGGATTTCGAATCTGTAACCGAGAGTGAGTCAACCGACGGTCGTAAGCTTATTCGCATCCATGGCGAACGATTTATTGCACAGCACACCGAAACCCGGGTGCTGAACATTGGTATGGGGCATCTGCCAGAAGGGCTTCAAACCAAGTTCTTCTCGTTCATGGGCAAAGGTTTGTTCACGTGCTTCAGCCAAATTCCCGAAAGAGAACGCTACAGAACTGTCCAAGTAGACAAGGACAAACTTGTCCGTACTGGAGATTTCGAAAAGTGGTTCAAGAAAATGCTCTTGGAGGAGTCTCCTGCCTCAACGTCGCTCATCATCCATGACAACGATGGTGCCAGTAAGAAGATGGCCATGGACGCCTTGGCCTTCCTTGAGGCCAAGGGTCTTAAATGTGAGGTAGTAAGCGCTTCAGCCTTCGATCCTAAGACCAGATTCAACGGGTCGGTGATCATCGTTGCCGCTGCTGCAGAACGAGGCACATTGCTCCTGAGCATCAGTCGCCGCCTCAGGTCTACCCAAGAGTCCGGCACACGGGTTTACCTTGTAGGCGCTCTCTTAGGCCGTTCGTATGAATTGATGGCAGAGCTTGCTTCGAACCTCACGCAGCCGCCAAAAGGCAGTCGAAAATACGTGTTCAAACCCTTCATCGAGATCCCGGCCTCTAGCTTGGCTTGCAACAACCACTGGCACCAAGAACATAAGCTACTTAGCCGCTTGCTCACTTTTGAAGAAGCAGACGTATCGGATGTCATGAAAGCACGCATCCAGGCTTTCGATAAATCGACTACAGAGGGACTTTCAAACGATGCATTCTGGCCGAGCAGCTATCAGCCTGGACAAATGAAGCTGACAAAAGGCTTCGCGTTTGTGAGTGGGGACAGCGATGTCACGGTGGCCGCGTGCACTGATATCTTCCTGACGATTCTGTGGATTCTGCAGAACGCCCGCGAAAGCGCCAAAATTGATCAATCTAAACGATTGGAGTCGGGTGAGCTTCAACAGGTACTGCTCTCTCCCGAGATCTTCTCTCGCTACGACGACGGGATCATCCAAGGAGCGTTTCTCAGAGCTGCGCTGCCCACCGAGCTTGATTACAGCGCCCATGAAACTCACAGCGCATCTATGGCCGACATCATCCTGCGCGTTGTTCGGGGCCATGGGTTTGAGCGGGGTGATGCCTCCATGGAGTTCATCACTGCACTAGCCATTGGTAAAATCCGGCTTCACAAAGAGGTGGGTGAGAAGCTTCGAAACAATATCAAAATAGCTCTCAAGGACCACACCGATGCGATTAAGATTCTCTTTGGAGAGGAATCGCCCTTCTAAGCATAATCGAATATCGTCATCCATAAACAACGAGTCCCAAAAATCTCTTAAAATTAGCCTGGATGTAAAACTGATGGATCAGAGAGAAACTGAATCAAAGCGCCTCAGAAGACTGAAGAAAGATTTGATAGAGGCTATTCCCAGATTCCCTAATAACAAAACAACCCTGCTGGCACTTCAGGCAATGAATCTCACTGATTTACTGGTTGTTTTTCTCAACTGGAAGGTAAGGCTGGTTGGGAGTAGGCCTCGTCGCGTCAAACAAGCTGACATCCTAAACTTCGACTCTAGAGCTGCAGCCCTCAGACCAAACATCGAAGCATTTCTCGATGCAGTGAGATCAGGAGGCGATCTAACCCATTATCTGTCTCTGTCTGCAAAATCTGAAGGGTTTACACCCGCTGACCGAAATCACCCGAAGGGGTTGTGGGCAGACAAAGATTTTCTGCTGAATATTATGGGATTTCATCATTTCCATCTGGGCTTGGCAAAAGAACCAGCAGGGCACTATAAACGCACAGACGATGTTCTCTTTGCGCTGGTAAGCAGGGAAGAGTTTGAGGTCATTGGGCTCTTCACTCACGATGCATTTGAACATGATGACAACGGAGAAATGACCTTGGAGAGACGCAGCCTATGGGCTGCACACGAGAAAAGACTCTCTCAAGGACGTTTGCCAGGTGAGACCTATATCGGTGGCATGGCTGGCATGGGGGTGACTGGATCCTGTGCACCAGTGGCGATTGTTAACATGGCTTTCGATTATATCCGGAGGATAAAGCATTACGAAAAGAGCCTGGTGGACTTTGAATTTGCTAAGACGCTTTACAGCGAAGGTAACATTCCAGCCAAGTCAAAATTTGTCTGGTCGTTTGATCACCTTGACCTAGTGCTACTAGACGAAGGCGCAGGGCAGCTGGTTAGGATTGCTAAAGGACCAAACTAGAAGTGGGTACCACTCGCAGAGGTTTAGCTAAGGCAATATTTGCCTAAGACGTTATGCGGCGATGATAGGGTATCGACGATCTATTGCCCGAAACCAAGGTTGGAGGATGGCCAGGCATTTACGCCGCATTGTATTGGCGGGACGTAACGGGCTGCATAACCTCTGTAACCGTCCGGCCAACACACCTTCCTGACACCGTCGCTTGAGGCGATGGTGTCCACCTAAATTTAAGTGGACACCATGTCTTGTCTTTGCGGGGTTGGGTAAATGACTTGGCCGGACGGTTACCGACGAAGTCGCACCGCCGGTGATATGCCTGGTGCCGCCGAGCATCGTGCTGGTGGCCCAAGGGGCCAAGCAGATGTGGGCGGGCGGCGAGGGTTTCCCCTACGACACGGGCCGTTTTCTGGTGACGTCGCTGGACCTGCCGGCCAACTCCGAAGTCACCCTGGCCATCCCGGAGCAGCCTTGCCTGGGCCTGAGCGCGACATCATGGCCTTGCGGGAGCGGGCGCTGGTGTCCTGACGCCGGGCGAGAGCGCCGCTACCTCACTGAACACCACCCCCATCTCGGTCAGCAACTCGGCGCGGGTGGCGGCCGAAGAGTCGCGGTAACCGCTCAGGTCACGGTATGCCGTCAGCGCCTGGGTTGTGGCCAGATCCCTTGTCCCTTGGCGCCATAGCCAGGGCAGCAACTGCAACCGTGCCTTGATCCGGTCAGAGGGGCGGTCGGCCGGCAGATGGTCGATCATGGCCACCGCTTGGGGCAGCAGTGCTGGCTCGGGCTGTTTCAGGCCCGCTTGCCGGGCCAGGTCCAGAAGCTTGACCAGGGTGCTGATGTCTTCAAGGCTGCGCGGCGTGCCGGCGGCGGGTTCCAGGGCCTGGAATGCCTGCCGGTAGCTGGCGCTGAAGTCTTGGTGGGCTTGCCACTGCAGTTGAGCCACCTGCTGCCAGGCGCTGGCCTGTTCCAGCGCAGATTGCTTGATCGGGCGTTCAGCTAAATAGCGCGCGGTGGGCAGGTCATTACGCTCGCTGGCATCCTTGATGAGCTTTGGCCACAGGCGGGCGCCGTAATGGGTATTGCCGTCCTGGGGCGCGGCGGCGAGCAGCGCATAGGCTTGGTCCGGGACGCCAGTGATAGCCAGGCGGGTCATGTTCAGATAGGGCGTCAAGGGCTCTGGCAGCGAGGCTCTGCCGGCCTTGAGCGCCAGCAGGTTGAGCTGGCTGAGGACGTAGCCTTTGCGCGAGTCGCGCAGTTGACCGGTGGCCTCGATCCCTTGGTCGATAAAACCCAGAGCTTGGGTCTTGTCGCCCATTTTCAAGGCCAGCTCGGCCAGGCCGAGCCAGTTGAAGGCGGCATTTTCCCGCTCGCGCGCAAGGGCCTGGGTCACCGGGCTGATCATCCAACTGCGGGTATGCTGCGGGCTGCGCTGCATCGCGTAGATCATCCGGTCGTAACTGTCGAGCTTGTGCGCATACTCCAGCGCCAAAGCAAGCAAGGCACGGGCCTGAGTTTCGTCGCCCGCGCCGCAGTAGTGCAGTGCCAGCCACATGAAGGCCCCGGTGCTGGCGGTGCTGTCGCGCTCGGCCTGTTGCCGGGCAATGTCCAGCGCCTGACCCAGCAACGCTTCACGGCGCGCCGCGCTTACCTGTGGCAGCTCTGCCACTTCCACCAGCCGATAGGGCTGCGAGCCAGCATAAAGACCGGCGATGGTCTTGAGGGCGTCATCGACAAAACCGGCCCTGGCCTGGACCAGCGGCAGTGATGAATCGATATTTTTCTCCTGGCCGGCCTCAAGCAGGACGGCACGGGCCGCCTGATGCCAGTCGTGGCGGGCGATCAGGGTCTCGGCATTGCTGGCATGGGCAAGCAGTGGCAGGCAGGTGAGCAGCAGGGTGGTCAGCGTCCGTGCGAGGGTGTTCAATAGCGGGTCTCCGAAGGTTTAACGAGTAGATTGGCAGGCTAGGTTTTGTACGTAAAGTGCCTGCGCTCGGTCATGCTGCGTTAAAAACCGGCTCGGAATGCTCATTTACTCCAGTAAAGTCGGCCGCGACTCCGACCGTTCCTCGCCTGTTTTTGCCTTGCCTGACCTTCGCTCGCTGACTTTTCGTACAGAACCTAAATCCTTAGCCTCTAAGACGCCTGGCGTGGTCGTGTCCGGGATCAGTTGACCACTACATTCAGGCTCAGCGCGTAATCCTGGAATAGGCCATAGGTACATTCCTCACATGGCATGACCTCCTGAATGCTGAAACTGGCAAGCTGTGCTCTCGGAACGCTTACGAATTCATAATAACTGAGCTAACTGCGGGCTATGCTTGAAGTCCTTTGATCTGTACAAGTCATTGCTATCAGAGCATCAAAAACCATCCATAAAAAAATGACAACTTGGGGGTAAAGATGAATCGCCTATTTCATGCTGCAGTGCTTGTAAGCACCATGATGATCGTTGCAGCACCCGCCCAAGCCCGTATTACACAATTGGAGATCCTGCGGACCGAACCCGCTTTCGGAGGCGAAAGCTTCGGGAATACAGGAACTTACGAACGCGTCTTTGCGCGCGCTCATGGTGAATTAGACCCAGGCGCTTCTGAAAACAAGATTATTCAAGACATCGAACTTGCACCCCGTAACGGTCGTGGGATGGTTGAATACACAACTGATGTTGCAATCCTGCGTCCCGCTGATGTGGCTAAATCGAATGACATTCTTCTGTTTGACGTGCCAAATCGAGGCTCTAAGCGCGCGATGTTGTTGTTCAATGCTGATATGCGGGGTGGTCCAGCAGCGTTCAACAACTTCGAAGTCGCTGGGGACGGTTTTCTGCAGCGTCTGGGGACGACGCTGATCGCCTTTGCCTGGCAGGGAGATGTTGCCCCGGGTGACAACCGCATGATGGTGCAATTGCCGACGGCAATAAATACTGATGGGTCGCCGGTAACAGGTGTAGTGCGGAGTGAGTTGACCACGCTCTCACCGAACGTCAGCCTTAACCTGTCTGCAGGTTGGTTCACCTCCACGCCGCCTCACACAAGCTACAAATCGGTTGAAACCGACAATACCAAAGTGCTCTCGAATGGCTTTCGTCCGACATTGACGGTACGTTCGCGGGCAAATGCGCCCAGGCAGGAAATTCCAGTGAATGACTGGAGTTTTGGCGATTGCAATACGCCGAGCGAAACCCAGATATGCCTACCCGCTGGTTTTCAGCCCGGCAAGCTTTACGAGCTGATTTACCGGGCCAAGGAGCCGATGGTAATGGGTATTGGTTTTGCTATCGCACGGGATGTTGGTGCTTTTTTCCAACAGGCTGAGCATGACGATACAGGTGTGCCCAACCCCGTAGTGCATGGGCCTAAGGTCAAGTCGATTATCACTGGCTCATCACAAGCTGGGCGATTCATTCGCAGCATGATCGCGCTTGGTTTCAACCGCAGCGAGGAAGGTCACCGGGTCTACGATGGTGCGATGCCACATATTGGTGGCGGCCTGATGCCGCTCAACATCCGATTTGCTCAACCTGGTCGGGCGTGGGGCCAGCAGGTCGATCATGACTACCCTGCTTACGATTTTCCGTTTACCTATGGCCGGGAAACCGATCCTGTTACTGGACGCTCGCAGGGTTTGCTGGATCGCTGCAACGATAACAATACTTGCCCTCTGATATTCCACATGGCAACGGCCCTCGAGCTTTGGGAAGGACGCCAGTCGCTTGGCCTTACCGATCCACTCGGCTTGCGCGATGCACCTGAACCGGAAAACGTCCGCACTTTTATTATGGCAAGTACGCAGCATGCACCGCCGTCTTTGCCACTCCCGGCTAACCCACCCTTTGGGCTTTGCCAGGTTCAATCAAATCCAAATCCACACACCTGGACAATGCGCGCAGCGTTCATCAATCTCGTTGACTGGGTTCGTGATGAGACAACGCCCCCAGCTTCGATAAAGCCTTCTGTGGCGGACGGCACCCTCGTGCCGGCGGACAGGGTGAGTTTCCCGCTCATCCCCGCGACCAATTATGCTGGTGTTTCGCGCCCCGCGCTCCGCTACACCGGTGCTGTGAATAGTCTACAGGTGCTTGATTTTGGTCCTGATTTCCGTCCCGAAGACAGCTCTGGCATTCTTACAAACGAGCCGCCGAAATCGGGGACTGGTAGCTACGGCCTCCTGGTACCTCAGGTGGATGCAGACGGAATTGATATTGGTGGCGTTCGGGATGTGTATCTGGGTGCTCCCATCGGGACTTACACGGGTTGGAACACCTTTCGGCCCGAGTTTTTTGATGGCGGCTTTTGTAACTTCCAAGGCAGCTTCCTCCCGTTTGCCGCGACGAAGAAAGAGCGAATCGTGGCCGGAGATCCTCGCCTTTCCCTGGAGGAACGCTACCCCACGAAGGAGGCTTATGTATCTGCTGTGAGTAAAGCTGCAGACTCGCTGGTTGAAGCGCGGATGCTGCTTCCCGAAGATCGTGAGCGGCTTGTAAAGGAAGCACAGGAGAAAGGTGTGCGTGCAGGGCCTTGAGCAGAGGTGATCATTCCCTCGAAAAGAGTCATCTTAAGCCTGGCCGCTTTGATTGACCTCCATGCCATGTCTGGCAAAAAATGCCCTGGAGCCCTCATGACTTAGGGCTTTGGGCTTTTTAAGGTCATACGAAGCTGAGTCACTTCAAACCGAAAGAAAACTCTACAAACCAATCACAATCCGTGGGCAGTCTGCAGATCCTCCAGCAAGTGGATGAACTCAAGGGTGGGCGGAGCCATTGTTTGCTCCGCGCGGGTTATAAGCCCGATTTGACGCAAAACACCTGGATGATCGACTGCTATCTTGTTCAGGTCTCCCCGCCCATCGTCAGCCGACTCGGGAAGGAGAGTAATACCCTGCCCCTGCCTGACCAACGCCAGCACGGTCGACATGTAATTGGCTTCCAGGCCTGCTGACAAAGGCAAACACTCGTCGGCAAAAAGGCGCTCGACCAGATCGCGCACGCTGCTGTCCCTGCCTGTCAGGACCATTGGAAAATCGGTGAGCTCGCTTAGCTTCACTGCTTGACGCATCGCGAGCGGGTGACCTTTAGGCGTGAACAGGCATAGCCGATCCTCCAATATGGCTTGGAACTTCAGTCCATGAGTGGGCCGTGCCTGTACTCCCAATCCAAAATCCACCTCGCGCTCCATCACGAGCGAATCGATCCGCTGCGCGACGACATCTCGCAACCGTACCTCGACTCCGGGAAACCGCTCGCGAAATTTCTTCAGCACGCCGGGCAGCACTCCAGCACACAGCGATGGCAACGCAGCGATGGTGATTACGCCGCGACGTGAGGCGGCGATGTCTCGGGCAGCGTTAACAATATTGTCCAGATCCAGCAGCAGCTTCTCCATGGGTAAAAGTGCATTTTGGCCGGCACCGGTCAAGCACACGTGACGCGGGCTGCGCTCCAGCAATGCGACACCGAGCCAGTCCTCCAGCTGCTGGATTTGTACAGTCAGTGCCGAAGGCGACAAGTTCAGGGCAGCTGCCGCTTTGGAAAAGCTTCCCGTCTGAGCCACCGACAAGAAGGCGCGGATGTGTTGAATGGAGTTCTTCATTTTGTTTTTCCGAACGAGACCCGCTGAATATTTCAATTCACAGAGCATAGCTTCGTTGCTATTACTCTTGCAAAACAACAACAGAGTGTCTCGTCGCCATCGCGAACAGGGATGCCAAAGAGGATTCACTCATGCTCGCTACGCTCGGTGTAATCACCATTCTTTGTATGCTCGTCAGCATCATGAGCAAACGCATTTCCCCGTTGGTTGCGTTGATCGCCCTGCCGATCATCGCCGCGCTGCTGGGTGGCTTTGGTCTGCAAACCAGCGGATTCATCATCACAGGTATCAAGAACGTCGCCCCTGTAGTGGGGATGTTTGTGTTTGCCATCCTGTTCTTCGGCATCATGACAGACGCTGGCATGCTCGATCCCATCATTGATCGCATCCTCAAAAGGGTAGGCACACGGCCGACCCGTATCGTCATGGGCACCGCTCTGCTGGCGTTGCTGGTGCATCTGGACGGTTCCGGTGCAGTGACCTTTCTTGTGACGATTCCCGCGATGCTGCCGTTGTACACGCGGCTTGGCATGGATAAACGGATACTGGCTTGCGTCACGGCGATGGCTGCGGGTGTCAACTTTCTCCCTTGGACCGGCCCGGTACTGCGCTCTTCCGCCGCTCTTCATGTGCCCGTGTCAGATCTTTTTCAACCGCTTATTCCGGTGCAGATAGTCGGACTGATATTTGTCTTTGCCTGCGCTTATTTTCTGGGGCGGCGCGAGGAGCGACGCTTGGGCCTTGGCCCGAACAATCTCGATGTAAAGCCCCATCAGCGCTCGCTCAGTGAGGCCGAGCTTGAACTGCGCAAGCCGAGGTTGTTCTGGATCAACCTGCTGCTGACGCTGGTGGTGATGGGCGTGATGATCGCGGGGGTGGTAGATCCAGTAGTGATGTTCATGCTCGGTACTGTGTGTGCCTTGTGCCTCAACTACCCCAACGTGGACGCACAACGGGCACGAATCGACGCGCACGCCAAAACAGCCCTCACCATGGCCAGCATTTTGCTGGCTGCCGGAGTGTTCACAGGAATCATGCAAGGCACCGGGATGCTGAAGGCCATGGCAGAAGTTGCCGTGGGCCAGATTCCAGCCGGGCATGGGAAGCTGATCCCGGTAGTAGTGGGTTTCCTCTCAATGCCGTTGAGCCTGCTTTTCGATCCGGATTCTTTTTACTTCGGCATCATGCCCGTGGTCGCCGAAGTAGGCAGAGCGCTAGGTGTTGATCCGATACAGGTCGCGCAGGCGTCGCTGCTGGGTGTGCACACCACCGGCTTCCCGGTCAGCCCGTTGACGCCCGCGACCTTTCTGCTGGTCGGCCTGTGCAAGATCGAACTGGCCGACCACCAGCGCTTCACTATCCCTTTCCTGTTTGCGGCCTCGGTCATCATGACCCTGACCGCTATGGTCATTGGAGTTTTCTGAATGAAAACGATACGGATTGGTTCAGGGGCCGGCTATTCCGGCGACCGCATCGAGCCCGCGATAGAGTTGGCTGAGTATGGATATCTGGATTACCTGGTATTCGAATGCCTGGCGGAACGTACCATTGCACTGGCTCAGCAATCGAGGCTAATGGATCCCGACGCGGGGTACGATCCGTTGTTGAGTGAACGCATGCGCCGAGTCCTGCCTTTTGCAGGCAAAGGCGCTGACGGCACGCGCCGCCGCCTGCGAATAATCACCAATATGGGGGCAGCAAATCCGCTTGCCGCCGCTGGCGAAATACGCAGGATAGCGGCAGGGCTTGGTCTGACTGGTTTGAAAGTCGCAGCGCTGACCGGGGATGACGTGCTGGCATCACTGATGAAGGGACCCGATCAAACCCTCGACAACGGAAAATCCCTGAGATCCCTCGGCGACAGACTGATTTCGGCCAATGCCTACCTGGGCGCTGAAGGGATCGTACAAGCTCTGCACGCCGATGCTGACGTGATCGTTACCGGAAGAGTCGCTGATCCGTCGCTTTTTCTAGCACCGCAAATATTCGAGTTCGGCTGGGCCGAAGATGACTGGGCAGTGCTGGGTAGAGGAACACTGGTTGGGCATTTGCTCGAATGTGCAGGCCAAGTCAGCGGTGGATATTTCGCAGATCCAGGTGTTAAAGACGTCCCCGATCTTGATCGACTCGGCTTTCCGCTGGCTGAGATAGACGAGGCAGGCAACGCCATCATCAGCAAAGTAGCGGGCTCCGGTGGGCGCATTGATACCGCCACCTGCACCGAGCAAATGTTGTACGAAGTGCATGATCCTGCCGCCTACCTCACTCCTGATGTCAGCGCAGATTTCAGCCACGCTACCTTCGAATCAATAGCGAAGGACCAGGTACGGATTCAGGGTGCAGACGGACACGCACGTCCCGAAACGTTGAAGGTGTCGGTAGGATTTCTCGATGGCTGGATAGGCGAAGGACAAATGTCCTATGGCGGCCCCGGCGCAGTGGCTCGCGGACAGTTGGCGCAGGAGATTGTGCTCAAGCGACTGAAACTGACGGGCGTGAAGTGTGATGAGATCCGAACTGAACTGATCGGCATGAACGCCCTGCATGGAAGTGAACTGGGGAAGCGTGTCGAAGGAGAGCCCTGGGAGGTACGCCTCAGAGTCGCGGCTCGGTGCGTCGACAGAAACGATGCGGTGCGCGTCGGCAATGAGGTCGAAACCCTCTATACCAATGGTCCATACGGGGGCGGCGGCGCGAGCAAATCCGTCCGCCAGGTAGTCGCGGTGGCATCGCTATTTCTGCCAAGAGACGAAATTGCATTGCAGGTGCACATGGAGGATTTGGCATGAGCTCCACCAAATTGCGCGAAATCGCCCATACGCGTACCGGTGACAAGGGCGATATTTCCAATATCTCCATCATTGCCTTTCACATCGACGATTACCCGCGTTTGGCTGAGCGGCTGACAGTGGAGCGCGTGACCGAACACTTCGCACAGCTATTGGAGCCGCATGGGCCACCGATCAGGCGATACGAATTGCCAGGCGTCGGGGCGCTCAACTTCGTCCTGCCTGGCATCCTGCGCGGCGGAGTAACGCGCTCCCTGGCGCTTGATGCTCATGGCAAGGCGCTTGGGGCAGCACTGCTCGATCTCGTGTTGTGAACGCCAAGGTGCGCGATGTGCGCAATAGCGTGTGATGGATGGAGCACATCATGGGCTGTTCATCTTCAGGCTCTGTGGGCTGCCTGCACATAAACCATCCATCACCAGGTTCATCTCGGCCTGGAGCTGTTCATCGGCAACCTGTTGGGTGACAAGCTGGCGGACCGCACCTTGACGCCGTTATGTACGCCACTCAGCAGGATAGCGGTATCGCTTTTCAACTGGCCGGCAAGTGCCAGTTGAAGAGTGATTCAGGTCAGGTCGTGCAGATCCTTGCCCATCGCAGGCATGACCTCGAAGCGGGAAAACGCCACCTCCAGCCCTCCCCGCTCAGGGCTGCAACACATCGGCCCTACCGCATAACGTTCGCTCACTGGAAATGGCGCCAGACGCAGCAAGGGCCAACGCAGGCCATCGCTTGAATGCTGAATACGCATTACGCCCTTGGCAACGGTGACCCGTAGCCAGATTCCCAAAGCGGATTCATCGAAGGCCCCCGTGGCCCAATCCGATTGTCCGCAGGTTAAAACGCTGCCCAGCATCAGTGTCCCGTCGCTGACTTCAACGCCGGTTTTGACCCAGTTGCGCTCGTCGACCCGGACCATCAAACCCGCCTGATCATAAAGCGTCTTGAAATCGCCCTGCACATGCACTTGCGCGGTGAAGTCACCGCTCACCGATACCCCCAGAAAATGCCCGCTGTCGCGACAAAATCCATAATGGGTTTGCTGCCAGAAATCAGTTTCGGGGTCTGTGGTAACTGTCAGACGCGCTTCCGTCACGCTCCAGTGCCGGGGTTCGTTCAGCCAGATGCCTTTGTTGAACATGCTGCCTCCTGTAGGTGGGGTTGTTGCCGAGGGTAGGTCATTGGCTGGCAAACACAATACCCTCGGTCGGTCGATAAACCACGCAACACAATCACTGCGCCGTCATTGACACCCCGCCCGGCAAAAAACATCATGCCTCCAACCTCAAAAACCGGAACGCACTTATGGGCGACAAGAAAAAGCTGTTGCTGACTGGCGCAAGCCGGGGGATCGGTCATGCCACGGTCAAGCACTTCAATGCCGCTGGCTGGGAAGTGTTCACGGCGTCCAGACAGAGCTGGGTGGATGACTGTCCGTGGGCAGAAGGCCTGCTCAATCATATTCATCTGGATCTGGAAGACATCGATAGCGTCAGCGCGAGCATGGCGGCGATCAAGGACAAGCTTGGCGGGCGTCTGGATGCACTGGTGAACAACGCAGGCGTTTCACCGAAAACACCGGAAGGCGGCCGCATGGGCGTGCTGGAGTCGGATTACAGCACCTGGATCAAGGTGTTCAACGTCAACCTGTTCTCCACCGCGCTGCTGGCACGCGGCCTGTTTGACGAACTGAAAGCAGCCAAGGGCAGCATCATCAATGTCACCTCGATTGCAGGCTCGAAAGTGCATCCTTTTGCGGGGGTCGCCTACGCCACGTCCAAGGCAGCACTGTCTGCACTGACCCGAGAAATGGCTTTCGATTTCGGCCCGCACGGGATAAGGGTCAATGCCATTGCGCCGGGTGAAATCGATACGTCGATTCTGTCACCCGGCACCGCAGAGATTGTCGAGCGGCTGGTGCCGATGCACAGGCTGGGCAAGCCCGAGGAAGTCGCCTCGTTGATCTATTTCCTGTGTACCGCTGGCGCGTCCTACGTGAATGGCGCAGAAATTCACGTCAACGGCGGGCAACACGTCTGATTCAACGGGAGCCGGATACTGCTTCCGGCTTACTCCGAATACCCAGACGACTGATCCACACCGACGCCACGATCACCCCGCCGCCAATCAGCAGGCGGGTGAGGTCTTCGTGCTGGTTCCAGATCAGCAGGTTGATCAACAGCCCGAGCGGCACATGCAGGTTGTTCATCACAGCAAGGGTTCCGCCGTTGACCATGCACGCGCCCTTGTTCCACCAGTACATGCCCAGCGCCGTCGAACACAGGCCGAGGAACAGCAGCACGATCCATTGGGTCGGCGCTTCGGGCAGGTGCTGCGGATTGCCGAACATCAGGAATGCAGGCAGGACCACTGCCAGCGCGCCCAGATAGAAGTAGCCGAAACGACGATAGTGCGGCAGATCGCTGGGGTGCCACGCGACCAGATGTTTGTACAGCACCTGCCCGGCGGCGTAGGTGAAGTTGGCCAGTTGCAGCAGCAGGAAACCACCGAGAAAGTCGCCGTCCAGGCCGTCGTAGCGAATCACCCCCGCCCCCAGTACCGCGACCAGAGCTGCCAGCAGCGCCCATGGATTGAAGCGCCGGTTCAACGCATCTTCGATCAGCGTTATGTGCAAGGGCGTGAGGATGGTGAACAGCAGCACTTCCGGCACCGTCAGCACCCTGAAGCTCAGGTACAGGCAGACGTAAGTAACGCCGAATTGCAATGCGCCGATCAGCAGCATGCCGCGCATGAATCGCGGTTCGACCTGACGCCAGCGCGTCAGGGGAATGAACACCAGCCCGGCCAGCACCACGCGCACCAGTACCGCAAAGTAACTGTCGACGTGCCCGGCCAGATAGACACCGATCAGGCTGAACGAAAACGCCTGAATCAGTGTGACGAAAAGTAAATAACCCATGCCCGCCCCCCTTTTTTGAAGGGCGCGACCCTAACGGTTGTGTCACTCACTGTCCACTCGAAGGCCGCCGCTTTTTGACGCCAACCCGTCGCCGCGCCCCGCGTTACCCGTCACAAATATGACAGTCGCATTATTGACGTACATGTCGTCGGTTTCGACGAAAATATAGCCTATATCGGCAACTTTTCCACAGAAAAAGGTCTTATCATCCCGACGCTGCAATATTGACTCAATTCATCCACATTCGTCGTCGCCTGGAGTAACACCATGATATTCAACACAAAAGACTTCGGAGCACTGGGCGACGGCGTCACTGACGATACGGCAGCCATTCAGGCTGCGATCGACGCAGCCGCTGCGGCAGGCGGCGGGGAAGTGGTCATGGGGGCCGGAACATACGTCGTGTCCGGTGGCGAGGAGCCTTCTGACGGCTGCCTGATGCTCAAGAGCAACGTTACCCTGTCAGGCGCAGGCATGGGCGAGACCATCATCAAGCTCGCAGATGGCTCGGACACCAAGGTTACCGGCATCGTACGCTCGGCCTACGGCGAGGAGACTCATGACTTCGGCATGAAGAATCTGACGCTGGACGGTAACCGGGACGCCACCACCGGCAAGGTTGACGGCTGGTTCAACGGTTACATTCCAGGCTCTGACGGCAAGGACTCGAACGTCACTCTCGACAGCGTCGAAATCAAGGATTGCTCGGGGTACGGGTTCGACCCGCACGAGCAGACCGTCAACATGGTGATCAAGAACAGCGTATCGCATGGCAACGGCCTGGACGGTTTCGTGGCCGATTACCTGAGCGACAGCGTGTTTGAAAACAACGTTGCGTATGACAATGATCGCCACGGCTTCAACGTGGTCACCAGCACCCACGATTTCACCCTGAGCAACAACGTCGCCTACGGCAACGGCAGCACCGGGATTGTGGTGCAGCGCGGCAGCGAGAACATCCCCTCGCCCGCCAACATCACCATCACCGGCGGCTCGGTGTACGGCAACGGTGCCGAAGGCGTGCTGATCAAGCTGTCCAGCCAGGTGTCGGTCAGCGGCGTGGACATCCATGACAATGGCAATGCTGGCGTGCGCATTTACGGCAGTACCGGGGTGGACGTCTTCGATAACACGCTGAGCAACAACTCACTGGGCGCCCCGGTGCCGGAAATCATCATTCAGTCCTACGATGACACTTCGGGCGTTTCCGGCAAGTTCTTCAACGGCAGCGACAACCTGATTCGCGGCAACGTGATCACTGGCAGCGACAATTCCACCTATGGCGTTGCCGAGCGTAATGAAGACGGTACCGACCGCAACAGCATCGTAGGCAACACCATCAGCCACACCAGCAAAGGCCTGACCCTGGTGTACGGCGACGGCAGTTTCGCAGGCGATGCGTTTCCGCAAGTGACCGTGCAAGGCACTGAAGTAAACGACACCATCACCGGCAACGCGGCCAACGAGCTGATCTTCGGCCTGGCGGGCAAGGACACCCTCAATGGCGGCGCGGGCGACGACATTCTGGTCGGCGGTACCGGGGCCGACAAACTCAGCGGCGGCGCAGGTGCCGATACCTTCCGTTTCGATCAGTTGACCGACAGCTATCGAACGGCCACCACCAGCGCTACCGATCTGGTGTCTGACTTCGACATCAGCCAGGACCGCATCGACCTTTCAAACCTCGGCTTCACCGGGCTGGGCAGCGGCAAGGCCGGCACACTGAATATCAGCTACAACGCCAGCCTCGACCGCACCTACATCAAGTCGCTTGAAGCGGACGCCAACGGCAACCAGTTCGAGCTGGGGCTGAGCGGCAACCTGAAAGACACGCTGAATGCCAGTCACTTCGTTTTCCAGCGTGTCACGGAAGGCACCGCAGGCGGCGATACCCTGACCGGCACCGAAGGCAATGACATCATCAACGGCAATGCAGGCGTGGACCGCATCAACGGCGGCGCGGGTGCAGACACTCTCACGGGCGGTGCCGATGCCGACATCCTCACCGGTGGCGCCGGCGCTGACGTATTCGTCTACAACTCGCGGCTGGACAGCTACCGTAACTACACGGCCAGCGGCACCAAGCAGAGCGACACCATTACGGATTTCAACGCCGCCGAGGACCGTATCGACCTTTCCAGCATCGGCCTGCGCGGGCTGGGCGATGGCAGTGCCAACACCATTTACCTGTCGGTAAACGCCGACGGCAGCAAGACCTACATCAAGACCAACGCCGTCGACAGCACCGGTAATCGCTTCGAGATAGCACTGGAAGGCAACCTGCTCGACAAACTGGGCGCGTCCAGTTTCATCTTCTCTACCGCGTCGGCAACCAACCAGGCGCCGGTACTCAATACGCCGCTGATGGATCAGAACATCACCGAACAGAAGGCGTTTTCCTACGCGGTGCAGCCTGGCAGTTTCAGCGACTCGGACAGCACGTCACTGACCTACAGCGCGACCCTGACCGATAACAGTGCCCTGCCCGACTGGCTGAAATTCGACAGCAAGACCCTGACCTTCAGCGGCACACCAGGCGGCACGGCATCCGGGCTTTATTCGGTGCTGCTGACAGCCAGCGACGCAACGGGCGCGTCGGTGGCGGACAGCTTCGCCATCAACGTGGGCAATGTCGCGCCGGGCACGCTGTCAGGCACGCAAAACGCCGAAGCACTGTATGGCACCGAGGGTGATGACACCCTTCTGGGTCTGGGTGGCGACGACACGCTGCGTGGCGACACCGGTGCCGATATCCTCAACGGCGGAGCGGGCCGCGACGTCTTGTACGGCGGGGCCGATGCCGACACCTTCCTCTACAGCGCGCTCACCGACAGCTACCGCAATTATGAGGCTGGCGGCCTGACAGCCACCGACACGATCTGCGACTTTACCCCCGGCCAGGACAAAATCGACGTCTCCGCGCTGGGCTTTCTGGGGCTGGGCAACGGTGAAAACCACACGCTGTACATGACCCTCAATGAGGCGGGAGACAAGACCTACATCAAGTCCGCCATCGCCGATGCCGACGGCAATCGCTTCGAAATCGCCTTGAGCGGCAATCTGCTCGACACTCTGACCGAAGCGGACTTCGTGTTTGGCCAGCGTGAGGCTCAGGAGATTCTCTACCTGCCGACGTTGGGTCAATCCAACGCACGACTGCTGCGCATGACCGAAGACGACAACCAGTCCGGCACCTCGGAGATGGTCAAGGACCTGACCCGTTACACCGACTACGACGTGCGCAGCCAGTTCAACGATGCCAATGGCGATCCCGTTGACCTGGCCGTAGGCGGCAGCACCGTGGTGGGTTACTCGACCGGCACTCAGGAAGAGCAGCGTGTTTCGTGGTGGCTCACCGACACCGATCAGCCGGGGCCGGCACTGCTGCGCGCCACAGAACTGCTCAAGGCACAACTGGCGACGCTCAATGGTGTCGACAAAGTCACCACCGGCATTGTCTGGAGCCAGGGCGAAGAAGGCGCTCAGGAAATAGCCCGCGCCACCGACAAACAGGCGGCCGCCGACCTGTACAAGGCGTCGACCCTCAAGGTGTTCGATTACCTGCACGCGCAGATAGGCGACTTCACGGTGTATATGGTTGAAACCGGCCATTACCAGGCTGACGCAGCCAAGGCACGCGGTTACACCGACGAGAAAATCAGCGCCATCGTCGAAGGCGTGGGTTATGTGCGTAATGCTCAGGAAGCCATCGCCAATGAGCGCGCCGACGTCAAACTGGCGGTGGATTATACCGACCTGCCGTTGCGCTACGAGGTCAACCCGCTGGTTTATCCCGATGACGTCTGGCACCTGCATGAAGAATCTGCGGAGATCGTCGGTCAGCGACTGGCCGACTTTATTGCCAATGACCTGGGCTACAGCAGCAACCCCGCCGACAACAACAATCCGGCCGATATTGTCAGCGGCGGCCAGAACGAAGGGGGTCACATTTTCGGTACCAGTGACGACGACACGCTGGTCGGCGGTACCGGGAACGACATTCTGGACGGTGATCAGGGCGCGGATGACATGACAGGCGGCGACGGCAACGACATTTATGTCGTCGACAACGCACTGGACACCGTCACCGAGAGCAACGACTCAGCGTCGCAGATCGACGCCGTGGTGTCTTCCGTCAGCTGGATGCTGGGGGCGAACGTGGAAAACCTGTTGCTGACGGGCGTGTCTGCCATCAACGGCACCGGCAACGCGCTGAAAAACGTCATCACCGGCAACGCGGCCGACAATATTCTCAACGGCGGCGCGGGCGCTGACTTGCTCACGGGCGGTGATGGCTCAGACAGCTACGTGGTGGATGACGTGGCAGACCGGGTGGTCGAAACCGCGACGGACGCCAAAACCGGCGGCATTGATACGGTGTACAGCTCACTGGCGAGTTACACCTTGGGCGCCAATCTGGAAAAACTGGTAATCACCAGCAGCGGAGCCGCTAACGCAATCGGCAATGCGCTCGACAACGTGCTGTATGCAGGGGCTGGCGACAATGTTCTCGACGGCCGTGATGGCAATGACACGGTGTCTTACCAGGTCGCCACATCCGGTGTCACGGTTGCGCTGAACACCAGCGCTCAACAGGCCACCGGCGGCTCCGGGCTGGATACGATCAAGGGCACGGAAAACCTGATTGGCAGCCAGTTCGCCGACTCGCTGACCGGCAACAAGAACGCCAACATCCTGGTGGGTGGCGATGGCAATGACAGCTTGTCTGGCGGCGCAGGTGACGATGTGCTGGTTGGCGGTTCCGGTGCAGATACGCTGGTTGGCGGTACAGGCGCCGATCATTATGTATTCAGTAGCGCCAGCGACGTGGGCCTGGGCGCATTGCGCGACATCATCAACGGTTTCAAGGTAACTGAAGGCGACAAACTGGACTTTTCCGGCTTTGACGCCCGCCCGTTAACCGATGACGCGGACGCCTTCGTGTTCATCGGCAATGCTGCTTTCAGCGCCAACAACACAGGCGAGCTGCGCTTCGCCGACGGCGTGCTGTACGGCAACATCGACGACAGCGTGGGAGCGGATTTCGAAATCCAGCTGACCGGCGTACAGACCCTGCAGGCGGCCGACATCATCGTTTGATGGTGTCCATGCTCAGGGACTGAAACTACGCAGCTTCTCATTACCACGCTCCGCGTGGTAATGCATTTAGTGACGCTCCGCGTCACATCGCAGCCATGGAGCATCACTCAACCCGCCCCGAGATACAGGCAGCGCTAAAGCCTGAGACTCCTTTGCGCTTGATACCGCGCCGGGCCGCATATTTGTGACGCGGAGCGTCACGGAATGCATGCCCACGCGGAGCATTGGCACAATAGTCAGCTGCGCTTGTGAATTCCACCCGCCATAAACTCGCTTAAAAATCACCGTATCGATCAAAAACCGTCAATCCTCGCCACACCCCATTCATACATTTGTTTTATCCATCGTAGCGCTCTACTCTCACGCTGGCTGACAGGTGAGCCTGATGCGCAGTTTGATAATGCTGCGCTTGAAGCTGGATGAAACGTCAACGCTTTTGCCTGCACCGACCTGCACGCGCCGGGTACGTGGTGCTTCCGGGCCATTAATGAACACCACCGCACATTTGGCGTCTACGTCACCATAGTTATTGACTGTGATGGACCCTGTGTCGTGATAGACATCATGCGTGACGTAATCAATCTTCACCGCCTGATACTGCTTTTCCACTTCGATGGGGTAGGCAAAGGCGGCAACCGGGAACATGGCCAGCAGCACACAGCACAGTCGATTCATTTGGCAGTCTCCGGGACCAAATTGTCAGAATAGAACAACAGAACAACAGCCAGCGAATTAAAGAGGAATGACCGCATGAAAGCGCCCCGCGTGACTCTCGACCAGTGGCGCACCTTGCAGGCCGTAGTCGATCATGGTGGTTTTGCCCAGGCCGCCGAGGCCTTGCACCGCTCGCAATCATCCGTGAGTTACACCGTGGCTCGCATGCAGGAACAGCTCGGCGTACCGTTGCTGCGTATCGATGGCCGCAAGGCGGTCCTGACCGAGGCTGGCGGTGTGCTACTGCGGCGCTCGCGGCAACTGGTCAAGCAGGCCAGCCAGCTGGAAGACCTGGCGCATCACATGGAACAGGGCTGGGAAGCGGAAGTCCGACTGGTCATCGACGCCGCCTACCCATCGGCACGCCTGGTCAGAGCGCTGACCGCGTTCATGCCGCAAAGCCGTGGTTGCCGGGTTCGCCTGCGTGAAGAGGTGCTGTCCGGCGTCGAGGAAGTGTTGCTCGAAGGCGTCGCAGACCTGGCCATCAGCGGCTACGCCATCGCAGGCCATCTGGGTACAGAAATGAGCTCTGTCGAGTTTGTCGCCGTTGCCCATCCGGACCATGCCCTGCATCAGGCCAATCGCGAGTTGACCTTTCAAGACCTGGAAAGCCAGTTGCAAGTGGTGATTCGCGACTCAGGCAGGCAGCAGCCCAGGGATTTCGGCTGGCTGGGCGCCGAACAACGCTGGACCGTCGGCAGCCTTGGTACCGCAGCGACCTTTGTCAGCAACGGACTGGGGTTTGCGTGGCTGCCTCGGCACATGATCGAACGTGAACTGCGCGAAGGGCTGCTCAAGCCCCTGCCCCTCAACAAGGGTGGCAACCGCAACCCGACGTTCTATCTTTACTCCAGCAAGGACCGGCCGCTGGGCCCGGCGACACAGATTCTGATCGACCTGATCCGCACCTTCGACACCGCGCCATTGACCACAGCGCTGACGGCACCTCAACACGCCTGACAGGAGTAGGCAGATGGCTTTTTTCGAGCATGACGAGTGCACGCTGCATTACGAGGAATATGGTCAGGGCACACCGGTCCTGCTGCTGCATGGCCTAGGGTCCAGCTGTCAGGACTGGGAATACCAGATACCGGCGCTGGCCGCGCATTACCGCGTCATAGTCATGGACCTGCGCGGCCATGGGCGTTCGGACAAGCCTCATGAGCGGTACAGCATTCAGGGCATGAGCAACGACGTGGAAGCGCTGATCGAACACCTTCGACTCGGCCCGGTGCATGTGGTCGGCCTATCGATGGGTGGCATGGTCGGCTTTCAATTGGCAGTCGATCAGCCGAATTTGCTCAAGAGCCTGTGCATCGTGAACAGTGCCCCGCAGGTCAAGGTCAGAACGCCCGGTGACCTGTGGCAGTGGGCCAGACGCTGGACCCTGTCACGCGTCGTCGGTATGGCAACCCTGGGGCAGGCACTCGGCAAACGACTGTTTCCCAAGCCGGAGCAGGCCGAACTGCGGCGCAAAATGGCCGAGCGCTGGAGCAAAAATGACAAGCGGGCCTACCTCGCCAGCTTCGACGCCATTGTCGGCTGGGGTGTGGAGCACCGTTTGGCGCGCATCACCTGCCCGACCCTGATCATCGCCGCCGAACATGACTACACACCGGTATCGCTCAAAGAGGATTACGTGAAACGCATCCCCAACGCCCGGTTGGTGGTCATCAGCGACTCCCGGCATGCCGCGCCGCTGGACCAGCCCGAGCCATTCAACCGCACGCTGCTGGAATTCATCGAAAGCACCGAGGTCTGAAACCGTGTGCGGATGGGTCGCGCGCTGCATTGCAGAGCTTCGAACGCTGCGCAAGGCAAAAGCTGGGCAAAAAAAGCCAAACGTGTTTTCCTTGCCGGCCACAGTCGATATTTCTTACCGAAGGACGTGTTGCCACATGCTGAAAAAAATCGCTCTCACCGCCTGTACCGTACTGTTTGCTGCCAACCTGATGGCTGCTCCAGACAAGGCCACGCATGTGGTACTCGACACCAGCTTCGGGCAGATTGAAATCGAGCTGGCCGACACCAAGGCACCTCTCAGCACCGCGAACTTTCTGGGTTACGTGGACAGCGGCTTCTACAGCAACACGATTTTTCACCGCGTGATCCCGGGCTTCATGGTTCAGGGTGGCGGCTTTACTCAGCAACTGGTTCAAAAGCCCACCAAGGACCCGATCAAGAACGAAGCACAGAACGGCCTGCATAACGTGCGTGGCACCATCGCCATGGCCCGTACCTCGGACGTGAACTCGGCGACCAGCCAGTTCTTCATCAACACCAATGACAATGCGATGCTCGACAACGGCACCCGGGACTTCGGTTATGCGGTGTTTGGCAAAGTCGTCAAAGGTATGGACGTCGTCGACAACATCGTCAACGCCCGCACCGGCAACCAGAAAGGCATGCAGAACGTTCCCGTCGACCCGATCCTGATCAAGTCCGCCAAACGCGTCGACTGATCAGGAATCTGTGCCGCACGACGCCTTCGCGGCTCGTGCAGCGCGGACGGGACAGCCTCTACTTATCAAGGAGAGCCCACATTGCGTGGGTCTGATAGCCAATGCTTTATCGTCGTTTTGAAAAGCTGATCGACATCTTCAAAGACGCTCCTACCGCTGCCCCGCCCAACACCGTCTTCGCGTTCTACCTGTATTACCTGCGTCAGGTATGGCCGACCTTCACCGCACTGCTGGTAGTCGGGCTGATCGGTGCCTTGATCGAGGTGTCGCTGTTCAGCTACCTGAGCCGCATCATCGACCTGGCACAAAGCACACCGCCCAAGGACTTCTTCAGCATTCATGGCTCGGAGCTGATCTGGATGGCCGTCGTGGCCTTGCTGCTGCGGCCAATATTCGTCGGCCTGCATGACCTGCTGGTGCATCAGACCATCAGCCCGGGCATGACCAACCTGATTCGCTGGCAAAACCACAGTTACGTACTCAAGCAGAGCGTCAACTTCTTCCAGAATGACTTCGCCGGTCGGATCGCCCAGCGCATCATGCAGACCGGCAACTCGTTGCGTGACTCGGCGGTGCAGTCAGTGGACGCACTCTGGCATGTGCTGATCTACGCCATCAGCGCCATGGTGCTGTTCGCTGAAGCAGACTGGCGCCTGATGATCCCGCTGGGCACCTGGATCGTGGCGTTCATACTGTCGCTGATGTACTTCGTACCCCGAGTCAAGCAACGCTCGGTGGACTCCTCCGATGCGCGCTCCAGGCTGATGGGGCGGATTGTCGATGGCTACACCAACATTACCACTCTGAAATTGTTCGCCCACACCAACCATGAACAGCAGTACGCACGTGAAGCGATGCGTGACCAGACCGAGAAAAGCCAACTGGCCGGCCGTGTCGTGACCTCGATGGACACCACCATCACCACCATGAACGGCGTGCTGATTGTCACCACCACCGGGCTGGCATTGTGGCTGTGGACCCAGTCGATTATTTCGGTCGGTGCGATTGCGCTGGCTACCGGGCTGGTAATCCGTATCGTCAACATGTCCGGCTGGATCATGTGGGTGGTCAATGGCATCTTCGAGAACATCGGCACCGTGCAGGACGGTCTGGAAAGCATTTCGCAACCGGTCACGGTCAACGACATACCCGGCGCCCTGCCACTGAAGATCGATAAGGGTGGCGTGAAGTTCGATGGCGTCGATTTCCATTACGGCAATGGCAACGGGATCATTCACAACCTCAACCTGGACATAAAACCGGGCGAGAAAATCGGTCTGATCGGGCCTTCCGGCGCGGGCAAGTCGACGCTGGTGAATTTGCTGTTGCGCATGTACGACGTGCAAGGCGGCAGGATTCTGATCGACGGCCAGGACATCTCCGAAATCACCCAGGAAAGCCTGCGTGCGCAGATCGGCATGATCACTCAGGACACGTCACTGTTGCACCGCTCGATTCGCGACAACTTGCTGTATGGCAACCCGGACGCAACCGATGAACAGCTCTGGGAGTCGATTCACAAGGCTCGTGCCGATGAGTTCATCCCTCTGCTGTCAGACTCCGAAGGCCGCACCGGCTTTGATGCTCATGTCGGTGAGCGCGGCGTCAAACTGTCAGGCGGCCAGCGCCAGCGCATTGCAATTACCCGCGTGCTGCTCAAGGACGCACCGATCCTGATCATGGACGAAGCCACGTCTGCGCTCGACTCTGAAGTTGAAGCGGCGATTCAGGAGAGTCTGGAGACGTTGATGCAGGGCAAGACGGTCATCGCCATCGCTCACCGCCTGTCGACCATCGCGCGTATGGACCGCCTTGTAGTGCTGGAAAAAGGCCAGATCGCCGAAACCGGTACTCATGCAGAGCTGCTGGCGCGTGGCGGGCTGTATGCCAGGTTGTGGCAGCATCAGACGGGTGGGTTTGTAGGGGTGGATTGAATACAGGGAGGCTGCTGGCCTCTTCGCGAGCAGGCGAAGCGTCGCCCGGCTCGCCTCCACAAATCTTCAGGGGCAGTGATCCACTTGCTACTCTGGCTGCAGGTCCTGTGTACCCATGACTATCGTGCCAATGCTCCGCGTTGGCATGCATTTCGTGACGCTCCGCGTCACAAGTCTGCGCCACCCCGCACAATCAATAGCCTGTTCGCGAGCAAGGTATTCAAGGGCAGTGATCCACTTGCTACTCCGCCTGCCGATACGGCAACGCACTCCGTGCATCTTCTGCATACGCCAGCACGCCGGCTCGCTCCTGCTCCAGAAACTCGCTCACCGCATCCTTCAAGCCAGGGTGCATCAGGTAGTGCCATGAATGGGTGATCTGCGGTTCGAAGCCGCGAATCAGCTTGTGTTCACCCTGGGCGCCTGCGTCGAATCGCTGCAGGCCGTGGGCGATGGCGTAGTCCATGCCTTGATAGAAACAGGTCTCGAAATGCAGACGGTCGAACTCGGCCAGGCAACCCCAGTAACGCCCGTAGAAACTGTCATCGCCGATCAGGCTGAAGGCCATCGCCACCGGGCGTGAGCCTTGCAGGGCGATAACCACACGAATGGACTCGGGCATGCGCTCAGCCAGCAGGCTAAAGAATTCGCGGGTCAGATAAGGCGCCTGCCCACGCACCTCGTAGGTATTGGAGTAGCACGCATAGACGAAGTCCCACAGCACCTCAGTCATCTGCGCGCCTTCGAGCCATTCAAACTCGATGCCCTGCCCCGCCACTTGCTCACGCTCCTTGCGCATCTGTTTGCGCTTGCGCGAACTCAATGCATCAAGAAAGTCCTGAAAGTCCCGGTAGCCCCGGTTATGCCAGTGGAACTGGCAACCGATCCGCTGCAACCAGCCCGGCTGCGCTTCGAGCAAGGCATCGGCAGCCGGGTCGGTGAAGTTCACATGCGCACTCGACAGCCCTTCGCTCTGCAGATAAGCAGGCAGCTCGCTGAGCAACTCCATACCGCCCTGTGGTGTTGCAGACAGGATGCGTGAGCCGCCGACGGGACTGAACGGCACGGCCACCAGCAGTTTGGGGTAGTAGCCGATTCCGGCACGACGGCAGGCGTCTGCCCAGGCGTGATCGAACACATACTCGCCATACGAATGCCACTTTCTGTAGGCCGGCAATGCCGCCACCAACTGATCGTTTTCGTAGTGCAGCACATGCTCGGCACGCCAGCCTGATCGTGGCCCAAGACTGCCGCTGTCCTCCAGCGAGCTGAGAAACGCATGCCGCAGGAATGGCTGATTGCCGGGCACCAGCGCATCCCACTGGGCTGGCGCGACGGTGCCGAGGCTGTCGATTACGTGAACAGGCATGCAGGTTCCCCGATAGGCAGACAGGGGTGAAGAATATCTCTTATTGAGGCGTCATGTTCACCGCCTCGGCAATATGCCTGGAAAGACTGATCGCTAGGTCATTGACTGCTTGCCGACGCTCCTCGGAAATCAGCGCAATCTGATCAAGGTACTGCTGATCGGATTGCTCGTTCGGCGGCAGTTCATCCAGAGCATTGAGGCGCTGTAGGAAAGGCACCTTCGCCGGAGCGAAATCGCGATCGTAACGGGCCTCCAGGTAGCTGATCCAAAACTCCCTCTCAATCAGTGACTCGAAAAACGCCTGAGTCCCTTCACGTGCAATTATCTCGCTGTAGGCAGCGTTCAGATTAGCGTCGCTCACCCCTGCCAAATTCCTGAACAGCATGGTTCTGGACTGACTGGGCAATGCAAGCCGCTTCTGCAAGCCGGTGCGATAGGCCAGCCTGACTTCAGCTTCATCCACAGGTTCGTGTCTCGCCCGACGCAGCGCAATGTCCCTGCGGGCAATTTTTTCCACCTGATCCAGACGATCCAGCCCCCGGGTTAGTCTGAACATTTCCTCAGGCTGTGCGATAGCTGTCGTAGAGGACATGATCGAGAGCATACGGACACGAACTTCCATGTCTCCGAATATCAGCGCCAAACCGTCGCCGCAGGTTTGAGGATGGGCGGCAAGATCGAACAACTGCATGCGCAGTTCACTGTTTGCAGTGGCCGCCTCTATCATCGCCCAGACCCTCGTGGTGAGGTCTTCACGATCATTGAGAAAATCGGCAGAAGAGGCCAGGTCGCTCAGCACCTGAAAGAAATCAGCCGAGCCGGGGCTGGCCAGCAAACCCTGCCAAAGCTCCATCCGGGCAGCCAGCTGTTCCCCACTCGAACCAGCAAGCCAGATGGCGTTGGCAGGCGCGTCCTGAAGACTGTGGTTGGAGTGGCTGATACCCAGGCGAGGTCGCAACCTGCTCTCGCGAAACAGTCTGATCCGCTCAAGCGTCGCCGCACTCAGCGGGTTGCCATTCAAATGTATACGCATACGATTTTCGTTGAGGGAGTGAGGCAGATTCGCGAGTTCCTGGGCAGTTATCTCCGAGATACGGTTATCGCGCAGGTCGAGACGAATCAGATCAGTACTGCGCCAGTTCCACTGAGGCAACATTTCGATCCCGGTCGCACGTAAAAACAACATGCGCAGAGAGTTGACCGCAGCCAAACGTGAATTTGGCCCGATGGAACAAAAATTGAGGTCCAGAACCTCCAATTGGTGCAGGTTCTGCAAAATGGCGTTGGAGGCTTCTGTCCAGACAAGAGGGTTATGTCTGAGTGACAACTCTACGAGCTGGGTCATTCTCCCTACCGACTCCGGGATGACTTGCAGGTCATTGAAATCCAGAACCAACGACTGCAGGCTTTTGAATTTACCCAGAAAAGCGTCGACTGTTGAAGAATTGAGCCGCATGTTGCCGGCTTTCAGAGCCACCACATGGCTGAAGTCGGCCGATATATCGGGCATGTTTCCCACCCGCAGATTATCCAGATCAAGCATGTACCCCAAAAAATCACCCTGATGGTTTCTGCACCGAGCGCTCAGTCTTTTCCAGCAACTCTTGATTCGCATCGCCGCCGCCTCTCGCGGTCTGCGCTGCGAGGATAACGCCGCCTCCGCGACCCAAGCGTCCAGAGTGGTTTGAAGGTTATGCAACTCATCGGTGAGGCGGCGTAGTTTCTGTCGAACGAAACTCGCTGACTGCGAGGCGGGCCCGGTGTGTTCGGCCCGCAACTGGTCAAGAAAGCTTGAGACCTCTGCATCGGAAAAATCCGGGTACAAACCTCTCACCGCAAGCTCGGGCGAATGGCTGGACGCGCCAATACCGAGCCGGCGAAAGAAACCACGCAAACGCCCGCTCAAGGGATAGCCAATACGGCCATCGGGCAACCTTTGCGGCCACTTGATACCTGGCCTGACAGGCTGTATGCGCAGAATGCCAGCTACCCGGTCGCGCCGATCAGATGCCATACGCCTCAACAGACTGCGCAGTTGCTGCTCGTCTGCATTCAAGGGCAGCTCGATACTGCTGCGCACCTCATCAGGAAGGATGTTCAGCAAGGCGCTGAAAAAACGCGGATTGACTTCACCGAGAGAATCGCCTGAAGGATTGAAAGACTGGAATCCTTTTTCGGTTTTGACAAGAATCCGGTGCATAGCCGTGGCCTGGTCGCTTCCGATGCTCGATATTTCGTCCCCCTCCAGAGTGTCTCGCAGAAGATCGATTGAAATGTCGCCACGCCAACCGGGTACGTACTGCAGCACGCCAAGACCTGCCCTATAAGTGTCCGGATTGTCGGTCGAGCTACGGTAAAAACCCTCGTTAGCCCTGTTTATCCGTAATTGTTGCTGATACTCGCGAGCGTGCTCGGCAAGCGTCAGAGGAATGCGCTTTGTCGAAGCCATTTGTGTTTTTTCGGCTTCGCTCGCCATGTCGATGATTTCAAGGGCAACGCTGCTCGGCAGGCTGCTGAAGTCACGCTGGATCAATTCGACCAGCGGATCGCCGGTGCGACTCTTAAGCGCATAGACCCCATCAATCAATCGTTCCACATGGCGCTGGGCGTAATCAGCCAGATAATTTTTCAGCGCCCTGACCTGAACAGCTTTATCTGTGCTGCCACTCCCGGTCAGAAGGGTGATCTCACCCGGTGTCATCCCGTCCAGCAACTGGCCGAGAACCTGCGAAAGGTCGCTTGTCGGTCCCACCACATGGGATGAAAGTGTCATGTGCGAACCTGTGTTCCAGGCATCCAGCATGACGCCGTCTGCGTCGATCAATAACAACCCTCGCGCCTTCTGCCAGCGCGGCGACGACACCAGCAGCTTCATCCATGGCTCTATGTGTGAGACGGACACAGCCGACAGATCTTCTGCATTGAGGGTGTCAATGCAGCCTTGCAACTCCCGCTCGATCTCCACACGCTGGATGGCATCCCTCAGCAGAGCCGGAGGCTGGTAGTTTTCGACGTGGATCTGGCGCAGCAATGCCTCGTTGCTGCCCGTGATACGCAGGACCTTTCGGACCTCATCCTCGGTGAACGCGTTACACGTGGCATTCAACCGCTTGAACGCCGTGACCTCATCCCACCCCATGGGGTTTTCCCATTCATGACGCCAGGCACCGGCACCATTGTGCGTCAGCCTTGGCGAGTAAGAGCGCTCGTTGGATGGGTGTTTGATACGCCAGTAAGCGCGGGACGCGTCCGGCTCGACGCGATACAGCTTGCCGCCGAGTGGCAGCCACATCTTACCGTCGTGCTCGTAGAGCCCCAGAGCGTCGAGGCTCAAATCCTCTGGCAACCTGACCGGATCTGCAAAAGCATCCACAGTCGGCTTCCCGAGACGAACGGAGCCATCCACCCTCTTTTGCACAAGGCTTTCAATGAACATCGACGGCTCCAGCGCATTCACCGCGCCGATAACTGTGCCCACAACCAGCATCTGGGCAACGTTTTCGCCAATGTTGTAAACATGCTGCATGGCCTCTTCATGCTCGCCGTGCGTCCAGTCTTCGTAAGCGACAAATACTTCACTGGCCAGCTGATAGAGCGCTACCAAGGCCATGACTTCACCCAGCACCGGCACAAAGAGCCCCGCGGCATTGAGCAGGTTCATACCGTTATTTTTCAGGCTTTCAAGCAATGCATCCTGAGCCTGCTGATCCACGTGCGCGGAAGGCACCGCGATTGCCCGCGAATCGCCGTAGGTTTTGCTCAGCAAGTGCTCATAAAGCAATTCAAAAGGCGGCTCCGAAAATGACTGCGCCTTCAGCACCAGGTCAGCATTGACGTCCAGCGTTCGATTTTTCGCAGGATAGAGCCGTGATTCGAGCCTGGTGAAGAATTCCGGACTTTGGCTCAGACTGATGAAACGGCTGAAATAGTGCCTGTAGGTATCGCTGTCGAACGCTTGCACAAGGCTGGCGTTAAAGGCCCTGATCGAAGCGTACTGTTTGATCGGATGTGAAGGCTCCGAAGGCATGTAGACAAGGCAAGGCCCACTGTCAGGATCGGGAACATCCTGCTGGATCAGCAGAGCTCCGTGTAACAGGCAACCCGAAAACGCATAGGTATCGAGCATGTGCAACTGGCAATAGCGCAACCCCTTACCGTCCCATTTTGGCTGGACAGCAGACTTCACGGCATTCAGCAGCATCTGATAGGCCGCGTCGGTGATGTCGCCCTTCATCAGGGCAAGGTGCGCGAGCACCTCGACAGCATCACGCTCACTGTCGATAAAAGCACTGGCAACCGCCTTCGCTGCGTCAGGACTGGCAGGCTTGAATACGCTGTCCAGATGGGTCTGGTACTGGCTCCCCAGATCCAGCTCATGGCAAAAATCAGCGAACTGCTCAAGGCTGATGTCCTGGCGGTCATGGTATTCCACCTTGTACCTGCGTTGAGCGGCGTCGATCAGCCAGTAGCGCAAACCACCGGTGCGCAGAATGGCCGAGTAAGGGTCGAAACGGCTGCGGTTGCTGAGGGCAAAGTTCTGTAACGCCGCCTGCAAAAGCGTCTGCTCAAGGGGAGCGGGTTTCCAGGCGCTGTCGTAGCGCCAGGTCATCAGTTGGAAGGCTTCAACATCCAAGGCAAGTTTGAAGCGCTCGAAAAACGCTTGCGAAAGCACAGGTGCGGCGAACGCCTGTGCCGATAACAGGCGGTTGCGCACGGGTTCCAGCGCTTGGGCCGAACGCCGGGCTTTCTGCTGGCTGGCATGCAATGCCTGGCGCAATGCCGCCGGCGCGCTCGAATACCAGGCAGGCAAATTGACCCTGATGAATTCGGCATTTGGATGTTCGGCGTCGAATGGCGCAGAGTCGAGCTGGTGCGGGGTCGCCAGGGAAGCAGGCTCGTCAGGCGATGCTTGTGTTTCCGGCGTGTTGTATTGGGTGGTTAACATGGTCTGTACCGATGGTAGCTTCTTGAAAAGCCAACACGATAAAGACCCTATGGCCCGCCCATGACATAGCGGGATATGACAAGCAGCGCTTGCCGCTCAAGCGCTGCCCATCGACCGCCATCAACGCTTGCGCAGGATCACGCTGCCAATCGAGTAACCTGCACCGAACGAACTGAGCACCGCCAGCGCACCTTTGGGCAAGTCATCCTGATACGTGTGAAACGCAATGATCGAACCCGCCGAACTGGTGTTGCCATAGGTGTCGAGAATCACTGGCGCTTCTTCGACCGTGGCATCACGCCCCAGCAGTTTTTTGGTAATCAAGTGGTTCATGCTCAGGTTGGCCTGGTGCAGCCAGAAGCGCTGAACGTCACTGATGTTGATGCCGTTGTCCTGCAAATGCGTGCTGACCAGTTCGGCCACCATCGGGCACACCTCACGGAACACCTTGCGCCCTTCCTGCACGAACAGCTTGTCCGGTGCATTCTGGCCTTGATCCGAGGTGCGATTGAGAAAGCCGAAGTTGTTGCGGATGTTGTTCGAGAACTTGGTCAGCAGACGGGTGCTGACGATATCGAATTGATTAGGCGAGGTGGCGAGGTCTGCCCGCTCGACCACCACGGCGGTCGCGCCATCACCGAAGATGAAATGACTGTCGCGATCACGAAAATTCAGATGCGCAGTGCAGATCTCCGGACTGATCACCAGCAACGCACGCGCCTGACCCAGCTGCACGCTGTTGCAGGCCGTCTGAATACCGAAAGTGGCCGAAGAACAAGCCACGTTCATGTCGAAACCGTAGCCTGCAATACCCAGCGCTTCCTGAATCTCGATGGAGATCGCCGGATAGGCACGCTGCAGGTTGGAGCAGGCAACGATCACGCCATCGATGTCTGCGGCCGTTTTTCCAGCGCGCTGCAACGCCTGTTCGGCGGCGGCAACCCCCATCTGGCAGAGGATCGACCATTCGTCATTGCTGCGTTCCGGCAGGTTGGGCTTCATGCGCTGCGGATCGAGAATGCCCTCCTTGTCCATGACGAAGCGGCTTTTGATACCCGACGCCTTCTCGATGAACGCGGCACTGGATTCGCTGAGCGCTTGCACTTCGCCGCGCTCAATGGCGGCTGCGTTCTCGCTGTTGAACTGCGCAACCCAGGCATTGAAAGACTGCACCAGCTCTTCGTTGGAAATGCTGTTGGCCGGGGTAAACAGGCCTGTGCCGCTGATGACGACGTTGTGCACGGTCGTTCCTCTTTTATTAAGTTGCATCTTATTGAGTGGCAGGCAGTGACCTGCTCAGGCATCTGGAGGCCCACGCTTGACTGGGACCAACGTGCCAGTACCGATATAAAAGCGGCTCACAAGAACGAGCAGCATTTCATGACACGGTGAAGACAGGCGCGGAGTGTGCCATAGAGCCCGGTTTTGGCGCTATCGGCCAATGAATATCGCCTCGATAGCCATCAGCTAGCCACTTGCTGCACACCCCAGTATCAGCCCTCTACCTGACTCCACTGCTTGCTCAACCGTTTGTCAGACACCGGCATCCGGGTGCCCAACTGCTGAGCGAACAGCGAGACGCGATACTCTTCCATCCACCAGCGATACAGCGCCAGTTCCGGATCACGCTTGCCTTCCTGTGCATGCTTGTCGGCCCGCGCCTGATACTGCGCCCAAAGGCCGGCCAGTTCGATGCTCCAGACCCGGTCCTTCTGCACCTGACCCGGCAGTTTTTCCAGACGCATTTCGATAGCCCTCAGGTAACGTGGCAACTCCTTGAGCCAGACAGCCGGTGTTTCACGGACAAAGCCGGGGTACACCAGTTTGCCGAGCTGCGCCTTGATATCGTTCAATGCCACGGCCTGGGCCAAGTCGATCTTGCCCTTGAAACGCTTTTGCAGACCGTGCCACAGCTTGAGAATTTCCAGGGTCAGCTTCGCGAGCCGCTCGGCGTGTTCGGTCCAGTCGGCACGCTTGCGCTCGGCCAGCGACAGCAAGCCTGCGCCATCACGCGGCAGTTCGGCTTCACCTTCCAGCACGCAACTGTCGAGACTGGCCAGCAGGATGTCTTCGACCAGTGCATCAATGCGCCCAAGCTCGCGATACAACAAGGCCAGTTCGGTCTGCACCGGCAACTTGTTGCGCAGAAACTTCGCGGGCTCGGCCAGTTGCTGCAACAACAAGCGCTGCAAGGCACGCCGATGCTGATACTCGGCTTCCGCCTGAGTGGAGAAGCGGCCTTCCTTGACAGTACCGCCCTCTTCAACCAGCGCCGGATAGACCGTCATCGACAGCCCGGCAATGTTTTGCTGAGTCTTCTGCGCCACCGGGGCGAAGACCTTGGCCTCCACCGGCTGCTGATGTTTCGCGCCTTGCGGCACCGCCAGCGCCGCCTGACTGGCTTCCGCGAAACGCGCTGTCAGTTCAGCCAGATCACGCCCTTCACCGAGAAACTTGCCGTTACCGTCGACGATTTCCAGGTTCATCTTCAAGTGGCCTTCCAGCTGCTGAGCAGCCTCGGCCCAGGCTTCGTCACTGACCCGCGCGCCGGTCATGCGCAGCAACTCACGGCCCAACGCCTGGGGCAGCGAGCCGTCGCCGAACGTGATGCGTTGCAGGGCCGCCTTGATGAAGTCCGGAACTGGCACGAAATTCTTGCGCACGGCCTTGGGCAGGTTGCGAACCAGCGCAATACATTTGGTTTCCAGCAAACCTGGCACCAGCCATTCAAGACGCTCGGCAGGTAACGACAACAGCAGGGGCGCTGGCACCCGCAAGGTCACGCCATCGCGTGGGTGATTGGGCTCGAAGTGATAGCTCAGCGACAGGCTCAAATCGCCCAGACTCAGGGTGTCCGGGTATTGCGCGGCAGTCACTTCACTGGCTTCGCGGGCCAGCACGTCCTCTTCGCGCATGATCAGAAGTTGCGGGTTCTTCTGGCTTTCGGTCTTGTACCAGCTGTCGAAGGTGGCCGTCTGGTGAATCTCGGCCGGAATCCGCGCTTCATAGAAGCTGTACAACGTGTCTTCGTCGGCCAGAATATCGCGACGTCGAGCCTTGGCTTCCAGTTCGTCGAGTTGTTCCAGCAGGCGGGTATTGGCAGTCAGGCATTTGGCCCGGGACAAGATGTCGCCGCGCACCAGCCCTTCACGAATGAACAATTCGCGCGATACCACCGGGTCGATAGGCCCGTAATGCACCGGGCGACGGCCGACCACGATCAGGCCGAACAGGGTGATCTGCTCGAACGCAACCACCTGCCCGCGCTTCTTCTCCCAGTGCGGCTCGAAATGGTTCTTCTTGATCAGGTGCCCGGCCAGCGGCTCGATCCAGTCTGAATCAATCTTCGCGACCATGCGCGCATACAGCTTGGTGGTTTCCACCAGTTCGGCAGCCATCAGCCACTGCGGACGCTTCTTGCCCAGCCCGGAAGACGGGTGAATCCAGAAGCGTCGTTGCCGCGCCCCTAGGTAGTCGCCCTCGTCGGCCTTTTGCCCGATCTGGCTCAGCAGGCCCGACAGAATGGCTTTGTGGAATTTCGGGAAATCGGCCGGTTCCTTGTTGACCGTCAGTTGCAGGTCGCGACAGATCAGGCTCAGTTGTCGATGGGAATCACGCCATTCGCGCAGGCGCAGGTAATTCAGAAAGTTGCGTCGGCACCAGTTGCGCAACGGGCTGGCCGTCAGGGTCTGGCGCTGCTCTTCGAAGCCGCGCCACAGATTGACCAGCCCGGCGAAGTCAGAGTCGGCGTCTTTCCATTGCGCGTGGGCCTGATCGGCAGCCTGCTGGCGCTCGGGTGGCCGCTCGCGCACGTCCTGCACGGACATGGCGCTGGCGACGATCAGCACTTCTTGCAGGCTGCCCTGCTTCGCGGCTTCCAGCAGCATGCGCCCCATGCGCGGGTCCACCGGCAAGCGCGCCAATTGACGGCCCAGCGGGGTCAGCTGATTCTCGCGATTGACCGCCGACAGCTCCTGCAACAGGTTGAAACCGTCGCTGATCGCCTTGCCGTCCGGCGGCTCGATGAACGGGAAATCAGTGATTTCGCCGAGCCGCAGGTGCAGCATTTGCAGGATCACTGCCGCCAGGTTGGTGCGCAGAATCTCGGGATCGGTAAATTCCGGCCGACCGATGAAATCCTCTTCGCTGTACAGGCGCACGCAAAGCCCGGGCTCGACACGCCCGCAACGGCCTTTACGCTGGTTGGCGCTGGCCTGGGAAACCGCTTCGATCGGCAGGCGCTGAACCTTGGCGCGGTAGCTGTAGCGACTGATGCGCGCCGTGCCGGTATCGATCACGTAGCGGATGCCCGGCACGGTCAACGAGGTTTCGGCGACGTTGGTGGCCAGCACCACGCGACGGCCGGGATGCGACTGAAAGATGCGCTGCTGTTCGGCAGGCGAAAGGCGCGCGTACAGCGGCAGAATCTCGGTGTGTCTGAGCTGGGCCTTGCGCAGCATTTCGGCCGCATCGCGAATTTCGCGCTCGCCGGGCAGGAACACCAGTACATCGCCGGGGCTCTTGCGCTCGCTGCGCTCAAAGGCAGCCAGTTCATCCAGCGTGGCCAGAATCGCCTGATCGACGGTCAGGTCGTCTTCGACGCTGTTGCCCTCTTCGTCCTGCTCGCTGGTCAGCGGGCGATACCAGACGTCGACAGGAAACGTACGGCCAGACACCTCGATAACAGGCGCATCGTTGAAGTGCTCGGAAAAGCGCTGCAGGTCAATGGTGGCCGAGGTGATAATGACCTTGAGGTCCGGGCGACGCGGCAACAGGGTTTTCAGGTAACCCAGCAGAAAGTCGATGTTCAGGCTGCGTTCGTGGGCTTCGTCGACGATGATCGTGTCGTAGCGCTCAAGAAAGCGGTCATGCTGGGTTTCGGCCAGCAGAATACCGTCGGTCATCAGCTTGATCAGGGTATTGCTGTCGCTTTGATCCTCAAAGCGCACCTGGTAACCGACCAGAGCGCCCAGCGGCGTACCGATTTCCTCGGCGACCCGGCTGGCAACGCTGCGTGCGGCGATCCGGCGCGGCTGGGTATGCCCGATCAGACCGTGCTGCCCGCGACCGATTTCCAGACAGATCTTGGGTAACTGGGTGGTTTTGCCCGAGCCGGTTTCGCCGGCAATGATCAGCACCTGATGCTTGAGCAACGCCTCTTTGATTTCATCGCGCTTGGCGGCGATGGGCAGGTTGTCGTCATAACGAATCGCCGGCACGCTTTCACGCCGCGCCGTCACCTGTGCGCACGACGCTTGAACCCGAGCCACCCACTGCGCCAGCTTCACCTCGTCGGGTTTCTTGCGCAACTCATGCAACTGGCGACGCAGACGATGGCGTTCACTGATCATCGCTTGGTCAAGGTTTTTCAGGAGTTGGTCGATAGAGGGCGATTCGTCGGTCATCAGGCGCGCAGGGTCTTTTTTCAAATGGCAGGTGCGGATTGTCGCAGATTGCGGTGGGTCGTGGGAGCGACCGTGCTTAATCGGTCGAGGTGGTATTACTTCAGCGGATAACTATCGTTCCCACGCTCTGGTAATGCATTTCTGGACGCTATGCGTCCGATCCTGAATGCGCGGCGCAACGCAGACTTGTGACGCGGAGCGTCCCGAAAGGCATTCCTACGCCGGAGCGTCCCGAAAGGCATTCCTACGCGGAGCGTTGGAACGATAATCAACGCAGAGTACTGACATGAGAGTCGTGTTGGCTTATGTAGCGCTCTACTTCTTCACACCCAGCTTTTTCATTTCCTCATCACGCAACTCGCGACGCAGGATCTTGCCGACGTTGGTGGTGGGCAATACATCGCGGAACTCAACGCTACGCGGGACCTTGTAACCGGTCAGATTGGCGCGCATGTGTTCCATGACTTTCTCTTTGGTCAGCGTCACGCCGGGCTTGGCGACGACGAAGACCTTGATGCTTTCACCGGACTTCTCATCCGGCACACCGATTGCCGCACATTGCAGTACGCCGGGCAGCGTGGCGAGTACGTCTTCCAGCTCGTTGGGGTAGACGTTGAATCCGGAGATCAGAATCATGTCCTTCTTGCGGTCGACAATCCGGATGTAGCCATCTGGCTGGATGATCGCGATATCGCCGGTCTTGAGCCAGCCTTCGGCATCCAGCATTTCGTCAGTGGCGTCCTGGCGCTGCCAGTAGCCTTTCATGACCTGCGGCCCTTTGATGCACAGCTCTCCGCGCTCACCGAACGCAACCTCGCTGCCCGCATCATCAATGACTTTGCACAGTGTCGAAGGCACCGGAATGCCGATGGTGCCCATCTGAATGTTCTGGATTGGATTGACCGTCGCCACCGGGCTGGTCTCGGTCATGCCGTAACCTTCGCAGATCGGGCAGTCGGTGACCTGCTTCCAACGTTCGGCAGCGGCCTGTTGCAAGGCCATACCGCCGGACAGCGTGACTTTCAGCGCTGAAAAATCAAGATTGCGGAAGCCCTCGTTATTGCACAGCGCCACGAACAGCGTATTGAGGCCGACAAAACCGCTGAACTTCCATTTCGACAGTTCCTTGACCATCGCCGGCAGGTCACGCGGGTTGCTGATCAGGACGTTGTGGTTGCCAAGCAACATCATTGCCATGCAGTGATAGGTAAAAGCGTAGATGTGATACAGCGGCAGCGGCGTGATGAGGATTTCGCAACCCTCATTGAGGTTGGAAGCCATCAGCGCCCGGCACTGGAGCATGTTGGCGATCAGGTTGCGGTGGGTCAGCATTGCCCCTTTCGCAACCCCGGTGGTGCCGCCGGTGTATTGCAGCACAGCAACATCTGCGGCAGCGGGCGCTATATCGGTAACCGGCTGGCCACGGCCCTTGGCAAGGATGTCGTTGAACCTGATGGCCTGCGGCAAGTGGTAGGCCGGAACCATTTTCTTCACATACTTGATGACGCTGTTTATCAGCAAGCGCTTGAACGGCGACAAAATGTCGGCCACTTCGGTGATGATCACTGTCTTGATCTGGGTCTTGGGCACGACCTTTTCGGCCAGATGCGCCATGTTGGCCAGACACACCAGCGCCTTGGCGCCGGAGTCGTTGAACTGGTGTTCCATTTCCCGCGCGGTGTACAGCGGGTTGGTGTTGACCACGATCAAGCCGGCGCGAATGGCACCAAAAACGGCGATCGGGTACTGCAACAGGTTGGGCAGTTGCACGGCGATACGGTCACCTGGCTGCAGATCGGTGTACTGCTGGATCCAGGCCGCGAATGCGCCGGACAGCTCATACAACTCGCCATAGGTGATGGTCTTGCCCAGATTGCTGAATGCCGGTTTGTCGGCGAAACGCTCGCAGGACTGCTTAAGGACCGCCTGGACATTGGGGTACTCATCGGGATTGATATCGACGGGGATACCGGACGGGTACTTATCCTTCCAGAAGTTTTCAATCATTCAGCCGGCTCCATAGCGATAGCGAATTCTTCACATCGCTTGAAGCGATGATTTTCTTGTGTTTGGAATTATGCAGTAGACGCTTTTTCCGCTTTATGACTGATCAAAAAGCGCGCCGAGAGTAGCAGCTTTGCCAAAGGCCGACTAGGGGCAAAGGAGGCCTTGCCGGTCACTAAAATGACTTAACTCCAGACATCAGTCACATTTAAAGCGAGTCTCTTATTTCGACTCGACACGCCGAAAACGCTGATCCAGAGGGGTTGAGATGACGTGTGGGCATTTTAACAAGAGATCTGACCCTGTTTGCAACGTACTGCATCAGGGCCAGAGGTGTACGTGGGTACACAAATAGAGACGATTCCTGTGCTCAAGCGATGTCGCGAAGCTCCCGGCGCAGAATCTTGCCTACCGGCGTCATCGGCAATGAATCACGCAGCACGATGTACTTGGGCACTTTGTACGCAGTGAAGTTTTCCTTGCAGAACGCCTTGAGCTCCTCAGCACTTACCCCCGCCTCTCGCGGCACCACGAACAGCTTGACGGCTTCCCCGGTGCGTTCGTCCGGCACGCCGATACAGGCGCAGTTGGCGACTTTAGGGTGCGCCATGACCACGTCTTCGATTTCGTTGGGGTAGACGTTGAAACCGGACACGATGATCAGGTCCTTCTTGCGATCCACGATACTGACGAATCCGTCGGCGGCTATCACCGCAATATCTCCGGTCTTGAACCAGCCCTCGGCGTCCAGGGATTCGGCCGTCGCGTCAGCTCGGTTCCAGTAACCTTTCATGACCTGCGGCCCTTTGATGCACAACTCGCCGCGCTCGCCGAAGGCCAGCTCTTCTCCCTCGTCATTGATGACTTTCATGGCCGTGCCAGGCACCGGAATACCGACAGTGCCCAGACGCGCCTGCGCGCCATAAGGATTGGTGCTGGCAACGGGCGATGTTTCGGTCAGGCCGTAGCCCTCGACAATCGTGCAGCCGGTGATCTGCGCCCAACGCTCTGCCGTGGCCTTGACCAGCGCGGTGCCACCTGAATTGGTGCTCTTCAACGCGGAGAAATCCAGATTCTTGAATTCCGGGTGGTTCATCAACGCAACGAACAGGGTATTGAGACCGATCATGGCGGTGAACTTCCATTTCCCGAGTTCCTTGATGAAGCCCCCGATATCACGCGGATTGGTGATCAGAATGTTGTGGTTGCCGCCAATCATCATGCACATGCAATGCCCTGTGAATGCATAGATGTGGTAGAGCGGCAGCGGCGCGATCATCACTTCCGCGCCCTCTTCAAATACCGAACCGCCGTCAGCGCTTCGCTGGCGCATGCAGGCATAGACTTGCTGCATGTTGGCGACCAGATTGCCGTGGGTGAGCATCGCGCCTTTGGCCAGCCCGGTGGTGCCACCGGTGTATTGCAATACCGCAACCTCATCCAGGCCCTGCGCTACCACCTGAACCCGGCAGTCACGCCCGATGCGCAACGTGCGCTTGAAGCCAATCGCCTGAGGCAACTGGTAGTCAGGCACCAGCTTCTTGACCTTGTCGACGATCGTGTTGACCAGCCAGCCCTTGGCCGCCGACTGCATGTCGCCCATTTTCACTTCGATCAGGTATTCAATGGCCGTGTCCGGAAGCACTTCCTGCACCAGCTTGCCGAACAGGTTGAGATAGACCAGCGCCTTGGCACCCGAATCCTGAAATTGATGGCGCATCTCACGCGCGGTGTACAGCGGATTGGTGTTGACGACGATCAGGCCAGCGCGCATCGCACCGAAAACAGCGATGGGATACTGCAACAGGTTAGGCATCTGCACAGCGATGCGGTCGCCAGGCACCAGCCCTGTGTGTTGTTGCAGATACCCGGCAAATGCCAGCGAGTGGCGCTCGAGTTGGGCATAGGTCAGGGTCACGCCCATATTGCTGAACGCAGGCCGATCCGCAAACTTTTTACAGCTGCGATCAAACACGTCGATGACCGATTGATAGGCCCGCAAATCCACATCCGAGTCGACGCCGGCCGGGCGTTTGTCATTCCAGAAATCAGCTTGCATTATTTTTATCCTTTTCCCTGCTTATGCCTGGCCCGACGTTAACAGTTAAAGCGCATCAGGAAAATCGTCACCTGAACGTCATTAGCGGCATGAATCACGCCTGCGTTCAGACTGCCATCCGCCGAGCGCTATACACTGCCTTGCCGGCACGGAAGCACGACCGGCAAGTGACCGCGCGTCAACGCTGAAACAGCCGTGTTCCGGCGCCTGCCGCTATTTATTCATAACAATGTGATCTGGCGAGCGCCAGCAAACGTCTGATTGATCTTGTCGGTATATTGGCGGCAACGGGTCATCAAGTGTTACAAATCAGGGTCTATCCACAGGCGCGACCCAAGGGCGCGGCTACACAGGGCTGAACCTAGCGGCCCGCTTAATCCATATTCATTGTCAGGACAGCCACATGACTCAAGTCACCAACACGCCTTACGAAGCCCTTGAGGTTGGTCAGACCGCCAGCTACAGCAAAAAGGTGGAAGAACGTGACATCCAGTTGTTCGCCGCAATGTCCGGTGACCACAACCCCGTCCATCTGGATGCCGAATACGCTGCCAAGACCATGTTCAAGGAGCGTATCGCACATGGCATGTTCAGTGGCGCGCTGATCAGTGCGGCCGTCGCGTGCGAGTTGCCTGGCCCTGGCACCATTTATATCGGTCAGCAGATGACCTTCCAGAAACCCGTGAAACTGGGTGACACCCTGACTGTGCGCCTGGAAATTTTGGAAAAACTGCCTAAGTTCCGCGTGCGTATCGCCACTCGTGTGTTCAACCAGAACGATGAACTGGTGGTCGACGGCGAAGCCGAAATTCTCGCTCCGCGCAAACAGCAGACCGTCGACCTGACCGTGCTGCCCGAGATCACTTTCGGCTGATACCGAAAACGGGCGCGCGCCCAGACACCTGCGCCCGCCCCCGCTTCTGGCCTGAACGTAAATTCGTGATGCACACCGGAACTCTTTTCCTGCGCCTTCCACTCAGGAAACAAGCAGTACTTTCTATCCGGGATCACGAATTGTTCATTCCCACAGGCGGGAAAATAAGCCATGAATACGATCAACAGAAGCTATTACCCCGCCTCCGGCCTGTCGGCCCAAGGTGTCAATCCACAGTCCGACAGCCCCCCGCCATCCGGCTTGAAGTCGGGCCATGACAGCAAACTGATCGACTTCGGCCCGCCGCAACAGACAACGGGTCTGCAATCGCCGCCGAACAGTCTCGGCTCACGACCTCAGACACCTGCCAGCAATACTTCTTCAGGCACAACTGAAAGTCCGGTCGAGTTATTGCTGAACAAGCTGGTGGAGGCGATCCGCAACATCCTCAAGGATCTGTTTTCCGGTTCGTCGAGCAATCAACAGAAAGGTTCGACACCTCCCCCTGCACAGACGCAACGCGAACAGGCACCGACCTCTCCTCAATCGTCATCCACGACCCCGGCAGCGTCACCCTCATCGCCTTCAGTGGCCCAAGGCAAACCAGAGAAGCCGTTTGTGGTGCAGAACGACTACCCGATGGAAAAGCCTGTCACGCTGCAGAAAAATACCGCAGCGACACCGCCTGATACTTCGCCCCCTGCAGGTAAAACGCCTGACAAGCCCACCGCAGCAGGAACGCCAGCCACGCACGATCTGCTGCCGCCAAAAGCTTCAACACCTGCCATAGAGCCGTCTGACGCTGCAGAAAAAGTCGCTAAATCTGCAACCCGCTATGCCAGCGGTCCTGGCGCGGACATGTCCGGCATGGTCGGTTTCGCCAGGCAGGCGAACACCACTGGCGGTAACAACGGCAAAGTTGTCACGGTCAATACTGTGGCGGACCTCAAGAAGTACATGGAGGACGACACAGCCCGTACCGTCAAGCTGGGCGCTAATCTGTCTGCAGACAGTAAAGTGACCATTAACTTCGGCGCCAATAAAACCCTGTTGGGCTCCGACAAGGGCAACAGCCTGCACAATATTTATCTGGCCAGTAGCAAAACCGCCAGCAACGACATTTTCCAGAACCTGAATTTCACCCACGACAGCCGTTACCGTGAAAACGGTGACATGCAGATGTTCATCAGCAGCGGCCAGAAATACTGGATCGACCACAACACCTATACCGGCACCAAGGATCAGAATCCCAAGGGGCTGGATAAGCTGCTTTATGTGGGCGGGACGGCAGATAACGTCAGCCTGACCAATTCGAAATTCAAGAACAATGAATATGGTGTGATTCTCGGCCAGCCCGATGACTCCCCTGCCGCCAAGGCCGCCTATGCGGGCTACCCGCGGATGACCATCGCCAACAACGTGTTCAGCAACCTTGATGTCCGCGCCCCCGGTCTGATGCGTCATGGAGATTTTGATGTGTTCAACAACTCCATCGACAACTTCCATCTCGGCTTCACCGCGACCGGGGATGCGAACATCCTGTCGCAGTCCAACTACTTCGGAAACGGTGTCGACACCTCCCACAAGCCCAGTAACAGAGGCGTGCTGGATGACTACGGCGATGCGCACTTCAAAGACATCGGCAGCAATGCCACCTTCACGCAGAAATCCCCGGTAACCGTCTGGACGCCGAGCTATCACCGCGACATCAAGACGGCAGAACAAGCGAAGGCCTATGACCTGGCCAATGCTGGCGCTAAACCCGTCAACTGACGGCGCCTGGCAACCAACACAGCACCTGAGGCGCAGACGAAAAAAAGGGCGACCGAAGTCGCCCCAAGTGCCTTGCGTGCTCATTGCCAGCGTGTGCGGGTGGCCGCCAACGCTTTTTGATGCATTGAGAATACGTAAAGGCGTGCAGGGGCGAGTTGATCCAGATCAAGGGAGCAGAGGGCGGATCAGCTTTTTTTAGGCTTTTTCCTGGGCTTTTTTTTACCCAAAGGCATCGCCTGCTCGAAGGCGTTGCGCACTTCATTGAGACGCTTGTCGTTCAGATCATGAACGCGCTTGGCGCGTTCGGCGCTCAAATCGATCAGTTTTTCGTCGTCGCTCATGGCTTGCGGTTCTCGAACACGGGAAATCAGCACTAATAATGCTTAATCGCAGCGACTGTGACCAGTGCAGAACCGGATGACCGGGCCATCAGATCTGAATATCGACCCAGAGGCCCTGACGCGGCTCGTCATCAATCAGAGGAACAACAGGTACGGTATTGTCGGCATTCAGCGAGTCACCTGGAACGACCAGCCCCTGATACTCCTCGGCCTCATCATGGGAACGCCCGTGATGCTGTTGCTGACGCTGCTGCTCTTCACGCAATAGCAACGCACTGCGTTCAGTATCCTGATTGTGCAAGTCGATGGAGGTCTCGCTTGAACTCTCTTGCACCGGCGCGACAGGCGGGATGTCCGGCACGCGTTTGGCCGGGTCCATCTGTGATGTCACGGGCACCACACTTAACGGAAGCATAGGTTGCAGCATGGTTGTTCTCCTCTTACCGGGGTTTCGGCCGTGCACTGGGCAACTTGAACCGATATGGACCGGGTTACGGTAATCTATAAGAACTTTCTGACTGCATTTAGTGAAATTAGTGTCATGGAACTGAATATCCACTGCGAATCGAGGGTTTTGGCAGGGTATTTTCACGCCACCTTTGGTCTTCGGGGCGCGTTCCGTTAACATAGTCGGCTTTTTCAAGCGGGAGACAGGCAGCATGGCGCAGCAGTATCAACCGGGGCAACGCTGGATTAGCGACAGCGAAGCCGAGCTGGGTTTGGGCACCGTTCTGGCACAGGACGGCCGCTTGTTGACCGTGCTCTATCCGGCCACTGGCGAAACGCGTCAGTATGCACTGCGGAATGCTCCGCTGACCCGCGTACGCTTCTCTCCGGGCGACGTGATCACGCACTTCGAAAACTGGAAGATGACCGTTCGCGAAGTCGATGATGTCGACGGCCTGCTGGTCTACCACGGCCTGAACGCGCAGAACGAAGTGGTCACGCTGCCGGAAACACAACTGTCGAACTTTATCCAGTTCCGCCTGGCGACTGACCGTCTGTTCGCCGGCCAGATCGACCAGTTGTCATGGTTCTCGCTGCGCTACAACACGCTTGAGCACACCAGTCGCCAATTGCAGTCCTCGCTCTGGGGCCTGGGCGGCGTGCGCGCTCAGCCTATCGCGCATCAGTTGCACATCGCTCGCGAGGTCGCTGACCGCATCGCACCACGCGTATTGCTGGCTGACGAAGTGGGCCTGGGCAAGACCATCGAAGCCGGCCTGGTGATTCATCGTCAGTTGCTCTCGGGGCGCGCCAACCGCGTGCTGATTCTGGTGCCGGAAAACCTCCAGCACCAATGGCTGGTAGAGATGCGTCGCCGCTTCAACCTGCAGGTTGCGCTGTTCGATGCCGAACGCTTCATGGAAAGCGATGCAGGCAACCCGTTCGAAGATACCCAGCTGGCGCTGATTGCGCTGGAGTGGCTGGTCGAAGACGAAAAAGCCCAGGACGCCTTGTTTGCAGCGGGCTGGGACCTGATGGTGGTCGACGAAGCGCATCACCTGGTCTGGCACGAAGACAAGGCCAGCCGCGAATATTCGCTGGTCGAGCAGCTCGCCGAAGTAATTCCCGGCGTACTGCTGCTGACCGCGACCCCGGAACAACTGGGTCAGGACAGCCACTTCGCGCGTCTGCGCCTGCTCGACCCGAACCGTTTCCACGACCTGAAAGCCTTCCGTGCCGAAAGCGAGAACTATCGCCCGGTGGCCAAGGCCGTTCAGGAATTGCTCGACAAGGGCAAGCTGTCACCGGAAGCGCAGGCCACCATTCATGGTTTCCTCGGCGCTGAAGGCGACACGCTGCTGGCGGCTGTCAATGCAGGCGACGACGAAGCCAAGGCGCGCCTGATTCGCGAGTTGCTGGACCGTCATGGCACTGGCCGCGTGCTGTTCCGCAATACCCGCGCCGCCGTGCAGGGTTTCCCGGAACGCAAGCTGCACGAATACCCGCTGCCCTGCCCGGTTGAGTACCTTGAATTGCCGGTGGGCGAGCATGCCGATCTTTACCCTGAAGTGAGCTTCCAGGCACATTCGGAGGTCAGCGAAGAAGAACGCTGGTGGCGCTTCGATCCACGCGTCGACTGGCTGATCGATACGCTGAAGATGCTCAAGCGCGTCAAGGTGCTGGTCATCTGCGCCCACGCTGAAACCGCCATGGACCTGGAAGACGCCCTGCGCGTTCGCTCCGGCATCCCGGCTACAGTCTTCCACGAAGGCATGAACATTCTTGAACGCGACCGTGCTGCGGCTTATTTTGCCGACGAAGAGTTCGGCGCTCAGGTACTGATCTGTTCGGAAATAGGCAGTGAAGGCCGCAACTTCCAGTTCTCTCACCATCTGGTTCTATTCGACCTGCCGTCGCACCCGGATTTGCTGGAACAGCGTATCGGGCGTCTGGACCGGATCGGCCAGAAGCACACCATCGAACTGCACGTGCCGTTCCTTGAAACCAGCCCGCAGGCCCGCCTGTTCCAGTGGTATCACGAAGCGCTCAATGCCTTCCTCAATACCTGCCCGACCGGCAACGCCTTGCAGCATAAGTTTGGCCCGCGTCTGCTGCCGCTGCTGGAAAGCGGTGACGATGACGAGTGGCAAAACCTGATCAATGAGGCGCGTTCCGAGCGTGAACGCCTGGAAAGCGAACTGCACACTGGCCGCGACCGCCTGCTGGAACTCAACTCCGGCGGTGCCGGTGAGGGTGAAGCGCTGGTCGAAGCGATCCTTGACCAGGACGATCAGTTCAGCCTGCCGGTCTACATGGAAACCCTGTTCGACGCATTTGGCATCGACAGCGAAGACCACTCGGAAAACGCGCTGATCCTCAAGCCGAGCGAGAAAATGCTTGATGCCAGCTTCCCGCTGGGCGACGACGAAGGCGTGACCATCACCTACGACCGCAATCAGGCGCTGTCTCGCGAAGACATGCAGTTCATCACCTGGGAGCACCCGATGGTTCAGGGCGGCATGGATCTGGTGCTGTCCGGTTCGATGGGCAACACGGCCGTGGCGTTGATCAAGAACAAGGCGCTCAAGCCGGGCACCGTGCTGCTGGAGCTGATCTATGTCAGCGAAGTGGTCGCGCCGCGCTCGTTGCAACTGGGGCGCTACCTGCCGCCTGCTGCCCTGCGCTGCCTGCTTGATCAAAACGGTAATGATCTGTCGAGCCGTGTGTCGTTCAATACCCTGAACGATCAGCTCGAAAGCGTACCGCGGGCGAGCGCCAACAAGTTTATCCAGGCGCAACGTGACTTGCTGACCCCGAGGATCAATGCGGGCGAAGAGAAGATCACGCCGAAGCATGCCGAGCGTGTGGCCGAAGCCCAGCGCCGTCTGGCAGCCGATACCGAAGAGGAACTGGCCCGTCTGACCGCGCTGCAAGCCGTCAACCCGACCGTACGCGACAGTGAACTGGTTGCCCTGCGCACCCAGCGCGAACAAGGCCTGGCAATGCTTGAAAAAGCAGCGCTGCGCCTGGAGGCGATCCGGGTACTGGTCGCGGGATAAAGGTCCTGAGCGCCTGAACCTCTTCCCCCCCTATCATGCCAATGCGCCGCGTTGGCATGCATGGGGTGAAGCTCCGGGTAACAAAGCTGCAGCCTGAACGCAGCGTTTATCGTTCCCACTCCGCGTGGTAATGCATTTCGTGACGCTCCGCGTCACACGGCTCTGCGATATCAGACAGATTCAGGCTCGACTCGAGCCCCCTTTTCGCCCCTCGGCGACCTACTTTGATGGGGCCAAAGTAGGCAAACCCCCCTCGCTCCTGTTTCCGGCCCGACTTCGTCGGGTTCCTTCGCCCTGTCACTGATCCGGAGGTCGCCGCAACGGGCCATCCATGGCCCGGTGCGGCTTGCTCGGCGTCCTGCCGAGCATCCCCCGGATCAGTGCCAGGACTCAGCCGTCACTAAGGTCGCAATCTGCGTCGCCAGGGCCATCGCGGTAAAAAAGCGCTTCTTTGTGCAGTGGCTACGGGCGAGGCATGACGCACTGCACAAGAGTCAGTTGGACTTGTGTATGACGCTGAGTGCTCAGCAGGGGTACCCCCTTCCGGACGCTCTGCGTCGTAATTTGCACATGCCCTTTTCAGGCGCCAAAAGCACCGGCCATCACTTTGATGCCAAATTGGCACCTTCTGTATTGGCAGGTTGAAAACAGCCTCTATACTTCACCTTAGATCGCCGGGTTTCAAGCCTCGGCGCCCTGTAGTGAACACATAGGGCACGCTATGGAGTGGCTGGGTTTAAACATGTTTGCTGGCTTTCCAGCGGACGGGCAACTGCTGATCGACTGTAGTCACAATATATTTCTCGTGGCGCTGGCTTACGGAGTGGCCTGCGCTGCGTGCTTTGCCACGCTGGACATTGCCGACCGGGTCATTCACGTCGAAGCTGTGAAAAGCCGTCGCCTGTGGAAAGCCCTGGGTGCGCTGTGCCTGGCTGGCGGCGTATGGGCCATGCACTTTATCAGCATGCTGGCCTTTCAGGCCCCGCTGGCGTTGACTTATGACCTGACCGTCACCCTGGTTTCATTGCTGATTGTGCTGCTGACTGCATTGATCGCAATGAGAGCATTGACCTCACCGACACTGAGCATCAAAAACTGCCTGTTCAGTTCGGTGGTGATGGGCATCGGCATCAGCGTCATGCACTACCTCGGCATGTCTGCGATGCGCTCGGCCGCCACTCAATACTACGAACCACGGATGTTCTCGCTTTCGATACTGGTTGCCGTCCTTTCCAGTATTGCGCTGCTGACACTGGCTCGGCACCTGCGTCAGCACAGTGGCATGTTCCACCAGATGTTTCGTTACAGCGTCAGCCTGTTGCTGGGTGCCGGCTTGCTGACCATGCACCTGATGGGCATGAAAGCATTACGACTGGTCATGCCCGAAGGCTCGGAACTGCTGACCCCCAGCACCGGGAACAGCCAGCAACTGGGGCTGACCATTGCCGCCATCACGCTGCTGATCATCGCCGGGAGTATCAGCGCTGCCATGGCCGACAAAAAGCTGCAAAGCAAGGAGCATGACCTGCAACGGGTCAACACCCTGCTCAGCCAGTTGGATCAGGCTCGCGTCTCGCTGCAGCAAGTGGCGCATTACGACCCGCTGACCAACCTGATCAACCGCCGCGGCTTCAATCAGATATTTGCCGAGAAACTGTTGGAGCACACCCTCGGTAACGGCATGCTCGCGGTGATGTTTCTCGACATCGACCACTTCAAGCGTATCAACGACAGCCTGGGCCACGATGCCGGTGACGAGTTGCTCAAGGTCATCGCCGAACGCATTCGCAGTGCGACGCGCGTGCAGGACGTGGTAGCGCGCTTTGGCGGCGACGAGTTCTGCATCTTGCTGAGCATTCCCGATTACGAAGAGGCGCGGCATCTGGCGCATCGGGTCATGCAGAAAATGAAGGAAACCATCGCCCTCGCGGGAAGACGCATGGTCATGACCACCAGCATCGGCATCGCCGTGTTTCCGCGTGATGGCGTCACCTGCGACGAACTGCTCAAACATGCCGACCTGGCGCTTTATCAGTCGAAAGGTGCCGGGCGCAATAGGGTCAATTTCTTCAGCCCGGACCTGAAAACCAAGGCCAGCATGGAGCTGCATCTGGAAGAAGAACTGCGCAGCGCCTTGCGCGAAGAGACCGGTCTGCAAGTGTATTACCAGCCTATCGTTGACCTGCGCACCGGCCAAATTGCCAAGCTGGAAGCACTGGTGCGCTGGAATCATCCGCAGCACGGCCTGCTGGTGCCGGATCGGTTCATCGGCATCGCCGAGGCCAATGGTCTGATTGCCGAGCTGGATAACTGGGTCCTGCGCCGTGCCTGCCATGACTTGGGCACCTTGCGCCAGGAAGGCCTCGAACAGCTAATCATCGCCGTGAACTGTTCAGCACTCAATCTGGGCCGCGACGAACTGGTCGAAGAAGTCGAACACGCACTGGCCGACGCCAACGTCGCCCCCGGCCGACTGGAACTGGAAGTGACCGAAAACGCCCTGATGGGCAATATCAGCAACACCATTCTGATGCTCAAGCAGATTCGCAGCCTGGGAGTTTCGCTGTCGATTGACGATTTCGGCACCGGCTACTCATCGCTGGCCTACCTCAAACGTCTGCCTCTGGACACGCTGAAAATCGACCGCTCGTTCATCGTCGATATCCCCAAGTCTCCGCAGGACATGGAGATCGTCCAGGCGATTATCGTCATGGCGCACACGCTGCGCCTGAAAGTGGTTACCGAAGGCGTGGAAACGCCTGAACAACTGGAATTTCTGCGCAAGTTTGGCAGTGATTACGTGCAAGGCTATCTGTTCAGCACACCGCAGCCACTCGAGCGCATCCTGCCGCTGGTCAGGCAAATGAACCAGTTGGTCCCGGACACACTCTCGCCATCAGCGCCGAGGCTCGATACACCAGAGGCAGAGATCGACAACCAGCAATCGATGGATCTTTTCGCTGAATCGTCAGAGAGTGATCCCCTACCCCTTTTCAGGGCACCGCGTACGCTGCGAACACGAGTCAACGACTGAATATCAGCCGACAAGGCCTTGGGCGCGCCTGAACGCAATGTGTGGTCATGCGCTACTCAAACACCTCGACGGTTACCTTCCCACCCAGTCCGGCTCGCCCGCAGGCACTCTAAAAGTGCGGCTTTCAGTCTGACGCCCTGTTTTGAATCAAAACCCAAGGTGCCACTACCACCGCCCATAGCAGCGGATCGGTCTCTACCAGCTCAAGCGCCTTGGTTTCAGACACCTTGCCCACGCGCCCGTCTGCCAACCACGCAGACACCCTGGCTGCATCATTTTCGGCCACTGCCTCGGCGACTTCGATCAGATCCAGCGGCAGCTCGACCCACAACAGAGCACCCTTGGCAAAGAATGGTTGCAATTCAGTCCAGGCAATAGAGGCGGTTTCGCCGAGCAGTTTGGCATAGAGGGTGCTAGGTTCTTGCGTCATGGGTTTCACCAGGAAGGAAATCGGCCTAATGATAGCGCCGACCCTTTCAGGGAAAAACCCGGAAGCAGCTGATTCGTCGCAGGGAAGTGCAGATAACCTTATGGATCTGAAGTGATTTCGGACACTCAAGTGGTTGGATTCTGTAACTTTCTTTCGATTAAGCGACACGCATCGGTTTGTCCCTGAACGCCCGGCTTTCCAAGCCAACGAGCGGCGCTCTAAACTGTTCCGGTACAGTTGGCGGCGTGCGGGAAAACCGGTGACCGAATCCGGTCCTGAAGCTTTGGCCATCAGGATTATAAAAACTACAACGCAAGAGTGGAGCATCATGACTAAGGGTACTAATAAGCTGTCCAGGCTGTTTGCCGCACTGGTTATCGCTGGGGTTGCCAGCCATTCGTTCGCAGCTGACACCATCAAGATCGGTATCGCCGGCCCCAAAACCGGTCCGGTTGCCGAATACGGCACCATGCAGTTCAACGGCGCCAAAATGGCGATCGAGCAGATCAACGCCAAAGGCGGCGTGGACGGCAAGCAGCTTGAGGCCGTCGAATATGATGACGTGTGCGATCCGAAACAGGCCGTTGCAGTCGCCAACAAAGTGGTCAATGACGGCGTGAAATACGTTGTCGGTCACCTCTGCTCCAGCTCCACTCAACCTGCGTCCGACGTCTATGAAGACGAAGGCATCATCATGGTGACACCGGCTGCCACCAGCCCGGAAATCACCGCGCGCGGTTACAAACTGGTATTCCGTACCATCGGTCTCGACAGCGCCCAGGGCCCGGCTGCAGGCAACTACATTGCCGACGTCGCCAAGCCGAAAATCGTTGCTGTCATCCACGACAAGCAGCAATACGGCGAAGGTATTGCGACGGCAGTCAAGCAAACGCTGGAGAAAAAAGGCGTCAAGGTTGCACTTTTCGAAGGCATCAACGCTGGCGACAAGGACTTCTCGTCGCTGATCGCCAAGCTCAAGCAGGCCAACGTCGACTTCGTCTACTACGGCGGCTACCACCCTGAGCTGGGCCAGATCCTGCGTCAGTCCAAGGAAAAAGGCCTGAACGCCAAGTTCATGGGCCCTGAAGGCGTCGGCAACGATTCCATCTCGCAAATTGCTGGCGAAGCTTCCGAAGGCTTGCTGGTCACCCTGCCGAAATCCTTTGACCAGGACCCGGCCAACCAGGCGCTGACCGAAGCCTTCAAAGCCAAAGGGGAGGACCCGAGCGGCCCGTTCGTGTACCCGTCCTACTCCGCCGTGCAGGTCATTGCTGACGGCATCACTGCCGCCAAGTCCGAAGACACCGCCAAGGTGGCAGCCGCCATCCATGCCGGTAGCTTCAAGACGCCAATGGGCGAGCTGAGCTATGACGCCAAGGGCGACCTGAAGAACTTCCAGTTCGTGGTCTACGAGTGGCACTTCGGCAAGCCCAAGACCGAAGCTGCCAAATAAGCTGCTGCGTCAACCCTCGAAGCCCACTGCCTGTGCAGTGGGCTTTGTTTTACAAATCCCGGCCCGTTCGCACCCTCTGACAACAGACCTGCGCAACGAAGCCCCCTGAAAATCTTAAAACCGTTGCCAGCGGTTCTCTGACAGCGTCACGAGCAACGTATCGACAGAATGCGACCCGGCTCGATGCAGAGAAATGCAGATCAGGTTTTTAGGAGCGCGGTAAATGCCCGAGTTATTCCACTACATGCAGCAACTGGTCAATGGCCTGACCATTGGCAGTACGTATGCATTGATCGCCATCGGATACACGATGGTCTACGGCATCATCGGAATGATCAACTTCGCCCACGGCGAGGTGTACATGATCGGTTCCTATGTTGCTTTCATGGCACTCGCCGGTCTGGCGATGCTGGGGATTCACAGCCTGCCGTTGCTGATGATTGCCGGTTTTGCCGCAACTATTATCGTGACCAGCGCCTACGGATACAGCATCGAGCGCGTAGCCTACCGCCCGTTGCGCAACAGCAACCGTTTGATTCCACTGATTTCTGCGATCGGCATGTCGATCTTCCTGCAGAACTCGGTTCAGCTTTCCCAGGGTTCCGGCAACTTTGCCATTCCCAACCTGCTGCCCGGCAGCCTGTCGTTCGGGCCAGGTGGTTCGCAGGAGGTGCTGATTTCCTACATGCAGATCGTGGTGTTTGTCGTCACTCTGCTGGCCATGACCGGCCTGACCCTGTTCATTTCCCGCTCGCGAATGGGCCGCGCCTGCCGCGCCTGCGCCGAAGACATGAAGATGGCCAACCTACTGGGGATCAACACCAACAACATCATCGCCCTGACCTTCGTGATCGGTGCGGCACTCGCAGCCGTCGCTGCGATGCTGCTGAGCATGCAATACGGCGTGATCAACCCCAACGCGGGCTTCCTCGTCGGTCTGAAAGCGTTCACTGCCGCAGTACTGGGCGGTATCGGTTCGATTCCGGGCGCAGTGCTCGGTGGCCTGGTGCTGGGCGTCGCCGAAGCCTTCGGCGCCGACATTTTTGGTGATCAGTACAAGGACGTCGTGGCTTTCGGCCTGCTGGTCCTGGTGCTGCTGTTCCGACCGACCGGTATTCTGGGTCGTCCGGAGGTTGAGAAAGTATGAGCAAGTCTTTCAAACAGGCGCTGTTCAGCGCCGCATTGGTCTGGGCTGTGGCCTACCCGGTGTTCGGCCTGAAGCTGGCCTTCTCCGGCGTCACGCTGCAAGTGCAGAATGCCAGCCCGCTGACCCTGACCATCATTGCCGTGTGTTCAGTCCTGCTGTTCCTGCGCGTGCTGTTCGCCGAGCAGATCAGCGGCATGCGTCGCGGCTCCGAAAAACCACTGATCCCGCAAAAGACCAGCGACTTCCTGAGCCAGCCAAAAACCCAGCGCTGGGGCCTTGCAGCGCTGATCGTGCTGGCATTCATCTGGCCATTCTTCGGTTCGCGCGGCGCGGTGGACATTGCGACGCTGATCCTGATCTACGTGATGCTCGGCCTCGGCCTGAACATTGTGGTCGGGCTGGCGGGCCTGCTCGACCTTGGCTACGTGGGCTTTTACGCGGTCGGTGCTTACAGCTATGCCCTGCTGTCGCATTACTACGGGTTTGGCTTCTGGATCTGCCTGCCGATTGCGGGGTTGATGGCGGCGCTGTTCGGGTTCCTGCTGGGCTTTCCGGTGCTTCGTCTGCGCGGCGACTATCTGGCAATCGTGACGCTGGGGTTCGGCGAGATCATCCGTATCTTCCTGCGTAACCTGACCGACATCACCGGCGGGCCCAACGGCATCAGCAATATCGAAAAGCCGACCTTTTTCGGCCTGACCTTCGAGCGCAAGGCTGCCGAAGGCATGCAGACCTTTCACGAATACTTCGGCCTGCCGTACAACTCGATCAACAAGGTTATCTTCCTCTACCTGATCGCCCTGCTACTCGCGCTGGCCGCACTGTTCGTTATCAATCGCCTGCTGCGCATGCCCATCGGCCGGGCCTGGGAAGCATTGCGCGAAGACGAAATCGCCTGCCGCGCACTGGGCCTGAACCCTACCGTGATCAAGCTCTCGGCTTTCACCCTTGGCGCAGCCTTCGCAGGTTTCGCAGGCAGTTTCTTTGCCGCGCGCCAGGGTCTGATTACCCCGGAATCGTTCACTTTCATCGAGTCGGCAATCATTCTGGCCATCGTCGTGCTGGGCGGTATGGGCTCGCAACTGGGCGTGATTCTGGCAGCTATCGTGATGATCCTGCTGCCTGAGCTGATGCGTGAGTTCAGCGACTACCGCATGCTGATGTTCGGCGCGCTGATGGTGCTGATGATGATCTGGCGTCCACAGGGCTTCCTGCCGATGCAACGCCCTGAAATGAAATTGAAAGCGGAGCTGCCAAAATGAGCCGCCCATTACTGCAAGCCACCGGCTTGAGCATGCGTTTCGGCGGTCTGCTGGCGGTCAACGGCGTTGCCCTGACCGTGAATAAAGGGCAGGTCGTGTCGATGATCGGCCCCAACGGCGCAGGCAAGACCACGGTCTTCAACTGCCTGACCGGTTTCTACCGGCCCAGCGCCGGCACCATTCTGCTGGACGGTGAGCCGATTCAGGGCCTCGCCGGTCACCAGATCGCTCGCAAGGGCGTGGTACGCACCTTCCAGAACGTGCGCCTGTTCAAGGAAATGACTGCCGTGGAAAACCTGCTGGTTGCCCAGCATCGGCATTTGAATACCAATTTTTTGTCCGGTCTATTCAAGACCCCGGCCTTCCGCCGCAGTGAACGCGAAGCCATGGAGTACGCCGAGTACTGGCTGGAAGCGGTCAACCTGCGGGAATTCGCCAACCGTCCTGCCGGCACACTGGCCTACGGTCAGCAACGCCGGCTGGAGATCGCCCGCTGCATGATGACCCGCCCGCGCATCCTGATGCTCGACGAACCGGCTGCCGGACTGAACCCCAGAGAGACCGACGATCTGAAAGCGCTGATCGGCGTGCTGCGCAACGATCACGACGCCACCGTGCTGTTGATCGAGCACGACATGAAACTGGTGATGAGCATTTCCGACCACATCGTCGTGATCAATCAGGGCACACCGCTGGCGGACGGAACACCGGAACAGATTCGCGACAATCCTGACGTGATCAAAGCCTACCTGGGGGAAGCGTAAATGCTGCAATTCGAAAACGTTTCCACCTTCTACGGCAAGATCCAGGCGCTGCACAGCGTCAACGTGGAAGTGCGTCAGGGCGAGATCGTGACCCTGATCGGTGCCAACGGCGCCGGCAAGTCCACCCTGCTGATGACCCTGTGCGGCTCACCCCGCGCCCACAGTGGCAGCATCCGTTATATGGGCGAAGAGCTGGTCGGTCAGGAATCATCGATCATCATGCGCAAGAGCATTGCCGTAGTGCCGGAAGGCCGTCGTGTGTTTGCGCGTCTGACGGTCGAAGAAAACCTGGCAATGGGCGGCTTTTTCACGGAAAAGGCTGACTATCAAGAGCAGATGGACAAGGTCCTGCACCTGTTCCCACGCCTCAAGGAACGCTTCAATCAACGCGGCGGCACCATGTCCGGTGGTGAACAGCAGATGCTCGCCATCGGCCGCGCATTGATGAGCAAACCCAAGCTGCTGTTGCTCGACGAGCCCTCGCTGGGCTTGGCACCGATCATCATTCAGCAGATTTTCGAGATTGTCGAACAACTGCGCCGCGACGGCGTAACAGTGTTCCTGGTCGAGCAAAACGCCAACCAGGCCCTGAAAGTCGCGGACCGCGCCTACGTGCTGGAGAACGGCCGCGTGGTTATGCAAGGCACTGGCGAAGAACTGCTGGTCGATCCGAAAGTACGGGATGCGTATCTGGGCGGTTAAGCGCACACCACGTCCCGAGAGGCCGAGAAGGGTTTTGTAAGAGCGAACCGGGCGACGCTTCGCTTGTTCGCGAAGGCGGTCGTTTAGACGATGCATTTTCGTCGAACACGACGGCCCTTTCGCGAACAAGTTCGCTCCTACTGTCAGAGTCAGACCTGCACGATAGTCGAAGCCACTGCCCGCGCGATAACATTCCAACCCTTGTGATGCATCTCCAGTCTGAGTAACGTGGCGGCACTTGTCTGGAGATCAATCCATGTTTGCTGTTCGTTCCGTCCTCGTATTTGCCCTTCTTCCTTTGTTCGCCGGATGTCAGTTGCTTGGCAAATCTGCCGATGCGCCAACGGTTTCCACGGCGGGCATGCTCCGTATGCAGGGCGACCTGACGGGCGAAAACGGTCAGTTGCTGTTCAAACCGTGCAACGAGCAGCGTCGCTACGTGGTCAAGGATCGCGGTAATACCGGCGTTCTTCAGGAAGCGGCTTCTCTCGCCGACAGCAAGGGCAAGGTGTTTGCCGATCTGCGCGGTAACTTCACTGCGAGCAAGGCAGGCAACAGCGACGGGCTGCTGGACCTGCACCAGCTGTATCGCGTCGAGCGTCCCGGCCAGTCGTGTGAAGACCTCAACTTCAAGCGTCTGACCCTGCACGTCAATGGCAATAAACCGGCCTGGAACGTCAATGTCAGTGGCAAGGGTATGGTCCTGGAGCGCGAAGGTGCAGCGCCACTGGCGGTGCCGTATGTCGAAGAAAAACTGCCCGATGGCAGTTTCAGCATCAGCAGTGAGGCCAATAACCAGCGTATCGAGCTCTGGGTAGCACCACAGCGTTGTGTAGACAGCGTAAACGGCTCGATGCAACACCTGACTGCCGAGCTGCGTATCAATGGCCAGGCCCAGCGTGGCTGCGGCTATTACGGCGGCTCGCGCGACGATTGATCGGGCAGGCTCGCCGCCAAAGGGGTTCAGCGCTTATAATCGCCGGTCTTGTAGTGCTGTCGGGCTGAACCTGCGGCCCGAAAACTGGACCCTTTAATGTTACGAATCACCGAACTCAAGCTGCCGATCGATCATCCGGACGAAGACCTGCGCGTTGCACTCTTGCAGCATCTGGGCATCGACAGCAGCGAACTGCTGGACTTCACCCTGTTCAAGCGCAGTTACGACGCGCGTAAAAAGTCCTCTGAACTGTGCTTCATCTACACCATCGACTTTCAGGTCAGGGATGAAGAGGCATTGTTACGCAAGCTGGCCAACGATCGCCACATCGGCCCTGCGCCCGACGTCAGTTACAAAGTGGTCGGCCATGCTCCCGAAGGCTTGACCGAACGCCCGATTGTGGTCGGTTTCGGCCCGTGCGGTATCTTCGCCGGGCTGCTGCTGGCGCAGATGGGTTTCAAGCCGATCATCCTTGAGCGTGGTACCGAAGTGCGCCAGCGCACCAAGGACACGTGGGCGTTGTGGCGCAAGAATGTGCTCAACCCCGAGTCCAATGTGCAGTTTGGCGAAGGCGGTGCCGGGACGTTCTCGGACGGCAAGCTGTACAGCCAGATCAAGGACCCTAAATTTATCGGCCGCAAGGTGCTGCACGAGTTCGTGAAAGCCGGTGCGCCGGAAGAAATCCTCTACGTCAGCAAACCGCACATCGGCACGTTCCGCCTGACCGGTGTGGTGGAAAACATGCGTCACCAGATCGAAGCCATGGGCGGCGAAGTGCGCTTTCAGCAGCGCGTCACCGACCTGATGATCGAGGACGGTCAGGTACTCGGCGTCCAGCTGGACAGCGGCGAACAGATCGAGTCCCGGCACATCATTCTGGCGCTGGGCCACAGTGCCCGCGATACCTTCCGCATGCTGCACGGGCGTGGCGTGTACATGGAGGCCAAGCCGTTCTCGGTGGGCTTCCGCATCGAGCACCCGCAGTCGCTGATCGACCGCGCTCGCCTGGGCAAGTACGCCGGTCACCCAAAACTGGGCGCAGCCGATTACAAGCTGGTGCATCACGCCAGCAACGGTCGCTCGGTCTACAGCTTCTGCATGTGCCCTGGCGGGACAGTCGTCGCCGCGACCTCCGAGCCTGGCCGGGTGGTCACCAACGGCATGAGTCAGTACTCACGCAACGAGCGCAACGCCAACTCGGGCATCGTCGTCGGTATCTCTCCGGAGCAGGACTACCCTGGCAGCCCGTTGGCCGGTATCGAACTGCAGGAGCGCCTGGAATCTCACGCCTACCTGCTGGGCGGCAGCAGCTACGAGGCCCCGGCACAACTGGTTGGCGACTTCATCGCTGGCCGGGCGTCGACAGCCTTGGGCAGTGTAGAACCATCCTACAAGCCGGGTGTGAAGCTGGTGGACCTGGCCGATGCCCTGCCCGCCTTTGCCATCGAAGCCATTCGTGAAGCGTTGCCTGCGTTCGACAAGCAGATCAAAGGCTTTTCGCTGCACGATGCAGTGCTGACCGGCATCGAAACCCGCACCTCCGCCCCGCTGCGCATCACGCGCGGCCCGACCCTGCAGAGTCTGAACACCAAAGGCCTGTACCCGGCCGGTGAAGGCGCGGGCTATGCGGGCGGGATTCTGTCAGCAGGCGTGGACGGCATCCGGATTGCGGAAGCGTTGGTGCGGGATATGTTGGGGATCGAGGGCTGACCCCTGGATGATTAAAAGCTGCGGCTAACAGTAAGGATCGGACGCGAAGCGTCCAGAACCGCATGCCAACGCAGAGCATTAGCGCGATATTCACGCCAGGCAATAAAAAACCCCGAGCATTCTGGCTCGGGGTTTTTGTTTACGGTGCTGCGAATCAGTGAGTAACGCGGCTGGTGCCGTTGACGCTCATGATGCGCACGCGCTCGCCGACCCGGAAAATCTCGTTTTCCTGAACCTGCTGCACATAGGCACGCATGCTGCCGTCGTCTTCACGCACGGTGATTTCAACACCTTGCGTGCGCGTCAGGCCTTCTTCGGTCGCCGAACCCAGCAGACCACCTGCCACCGCACCGATCACTGCCGCCACGATGCTCCCGCGACCGCCACCGATGGCGCTGCCGCCAACGCCACCGACGACTGCACCTGCAGCGCCGCCGATTGGCGTTTTGGTGCCTTCGATCTTGACTGGACGCAGCGATTCGATGGTGCCCATGCGGACGGTCTGTACGGTCCTGGCTTCATCACGGGAATAGGAATCGCCGGTCAGATTCGAAGCACACCCACCCAGGGTCAAGGCCAGGGCAGTGAACGAAGCAACCAGAAGAGCAGACTTGCGCATAACGGTATCTCCAGAGGAACCAGTGGCCATTAGACTACCCTACAAGGGTGCTGTCACGGCCCCGGCTCCGCAAATTAAGTTCATTCAGGCGTCATACAGCGACCGTCCGTATAACGCTCAGACGACCCGGCAGACAAAAAATTCAATCAGGGCGCTAGACGCTCGCGTGTCCACTCACCGTCTACCCAGCGATAGTTCAAACGATCGTGAAGGCGGCTGGATCTGCCCTGCCAGAACTCGATTCGCTCAGGCAAGAGACGGTAGCCTCCCCAGTGTTCCGGGCAGTGTGGCTGGGCGTCGGAAAAGCGTTGTTGCGTTTGTCTGATCAGACCTTCCAGTTCGTCGCGATCGGCAATCACCCGGCTTTGCGGCGATGCCCATGCGCCCAGGCGACTGCCCAGCGGACGAACCTGGTAATACGCATCGGACTCCTGGGCACTGACTTTCTCGACTCGACCTTCAATACGCACCTGGCGCTCCAGCGTGGGCCAGAAAAAGGTCATGGCGGCAAAGGGTCGTGCAGCCAGTTGCTGGCCCTTGGCGCTGTCGTAGTTGGTAAAGAATGTGAAGCCTTGGGTATCAAGCCCTTTGAGCAGCAGAACGCGGCAATGCGGACGGCCTTGCTCATCGACGGTCGCCAGGGTCATGGCATTGACCTCGACCGGCGGCTGCTCGGTTTTTAGCGCTTCGTCGAACCACGTGTGGAAGAGCGCAAACGGCTCGTCCGGTGACTGAGATTCGGTCAATCCGTCACGCGTGTAGTCACGGCGCATGTCGGCCAGGGTCTGGGTCATGGGTTCATTCCTGCGCAGATGTCATGAACAACTGCATGCCAACGCGGAGCGCTGGCACGAGAATCAGTCAGTTGTGTCTGGTCGCCCCGCGTCAGACCTCAGTTGTTGGCCTGACTGTCATCCTTCTTGGCTGACGTTGTAGTCTTGGCCGGGGCCTTGTCAGTGTTTTTGCTTGCTGCCGGTTTCTTCGCGGCTGCGGTGGTCTTGGCTGGCGCTGCTTTCTTGGCAGTGCTGGCCTTGGCCGGTGCAGCTTTTTTGGCCGTGGCTTTCTTCGCCGGGGCTGCTGCTTTCTTGGCAGGAGCGGCTGGCGCAGGTACGACAGGCTTGACGTCCTGGGTAGCAACCATGACGGGTGCCACCGGAGGCAGCGCGTAACGGGCCATCAGGACGCGCATGGTGTCTTGCGGCGTCATGAGGATCTCGACGCGGCGGTTGAGCGCACGCCCCTCCAAGCTGTCGTTGGCGGCACGCGGCATGACCGCGCCCATGCCGCGCTGGCTCAGGCGATTACGCTCCAGACCACTGAGACGAAAGATCGCGGCAACCGACTGCGCACGTTCCTGGCTGATCTTCTGGTTGGCTTCGGTGGGACCGGAAGTGTCGGCATGACCGAGAATCAGCACGGCAGTTTTCTGATCACCTTCAACCACTTTCGCCAGACGCGTGATCGGACCCAGAGTGTTGGGCAGCAGCATGGCCGGGCGATCCGGGTTGAACGAGGTGTCTACCGGCGCGGTGATCGCCAGCAGGTCTTCGCGACGCTCCAGCTGGAACGGGCTGTCCTTGATGGCAGCGCGCAAACGCGGTTCGTACTCATCAAGCCAGGCTTGGGTCACTTTCGGATCAGGCGTCGGCAGCCCTTTAGGCTCGTCCTTGGCGCCATCGTTTGCACCAAACGGCCACCACCACTTGGTGTCGGTTTCGGACTTGGCGACCATCGCAGGCGCAGCAGGCTTGTCTGCCGCTTTGCTGGCTACCGCATCAGGTTTCACCTGAGCGTTGTCGTTCGAGCCAAACGGCCAGTACCACGGGGCGCTGCTTTCAGCGCCAGCCGCAGGTGCCGTTGTTGCAGCGGCCTTGGCCACCGGAGCCGGAGCCGGGCTCGGTGCCGGAGCCTTGGCAGCAGCGCCTGCATTGGCAGACTCGTTGCTGGAACCGAACTGCCACCAATGGCCTCCAGTTGCAGCAGAGTCGGATTGAGGAGTTTGAGCACAGCCGGTAACGGCAATGCACAGAGCAAGAACGAGGCTTTTATTAGACGACATGGATGACCCGCAACGGTTTTGATCAGACAGGGGAACGTGACTATGTCCGTATAACACGCATAAAGACGCAGTTGGAAAAAGAAACCGTCGTACGGTTCCGGTTACAGCCTATTAACTGACAGTCGGTATTAAACAAGCACTTATGGGCGATACTTACTGCAAACACTCACGCAATTTGCCAACCAGTTTCTGTGCCCTCGGGTCCATCAGAATGTAAGGGCCCAGCGTGTTGGTCACGAAGCCGAAAGCCACTTCATAATCCGGATCGGCAAAGCCCACCGAGCCACCTGCGCCGGGATGCCCAAACGCCTTGGGGCCCAGGCCATACGTGGCGTTGGGCACGGTCGGCTGGTCAAGCATGCAGCCCAGCCCAAGACGAGTCGACGTCAGTAGGGTCTTATCCTGACCGATGCTGTGTTCGCGGGTCAGCTCATTGAGCATGTCGGCTTCCAGCAGGCTGCCATCCAGCAGGCCGTTATAAAAGCCTGCCAGACTGCGCGCATTGCCATGACCATTGGCCGCTGGCTGCTGCATGCGCCGCCATTCAGGCTTGTTGGTGCTGGTCATGATCGAAGGCGGATTGGTAAAGGCCCTGGCCGTGATGGAAGCAGGTTCGCGCATTGTCGCTTGCAGCACGCGCTGAGCAGCGTCATCACCGTTGTTGCCTTTGCCACGAGCGATATGCGCCACGCGATAAAACTGGTCATCGGCCAGCCCGACATGGAAATCCAGCCCTAATGGACGCGAGATGCGTGCGGCAATCGACTCACCCGGCCCGCGACCGTCGGCCCGGCGCAACATCTCGCCCACCAGCCAGCCGTAGGTGATCGCTGCGTAGCCGTGCCCCTGACCCGGCGTCCACCAAGGCTCTTCAGCCGCCAGCGCCGCGGTCATGATGTCCCACTGATAAAGCGCTTCTGCGGGCAATTGCTCGCGCAGCGCGGGCAGACCGGCCTGGTGGCAGAGCAATTGACGCAGGGTGATCGACGCCTTGCCCGCAGCAGCGAATTCCGGCCAGAGGCTGGCAACGGGCTCGTCCAGCTTCAGCTTGCCTTCCTCGACCAGTTGCAGCGCAGCAACGCTGGTGAAGGTTTTGGTGCAGGAAAAAAGATTGGCAATGGTATCGCTGTGCCAAGCCTCGGCACCGTCCTTGTCGGCCGTACCGGCCCACAGATCGACAACCGTCTGGCCGCCGACCTGAATGCACAAGGCCGCGCCACGCTCCTGAGGATCGTCAAAAAGCGCGGCGAACGCCTCACGCACCGCTTCAAATTGAAGTTCGTAGTGACCCTGAATCTGCAACGACTGACTCCTGACTGGCAGCATGAGCCTGACGACAGGCTGAATAGGTGCGCATTGTTCCAGCGATCGAAGGATTTGGGAACCTATGTGAAACGCTCTTCATCTCTGTCTCAGGATATCTCGCGTCGAAACGGTGGCAGCGCATTGAGAATCGCCTTGCCGTAACGCTGGGTGACCACCCGGCGGTCCAGCAGCGTGATGGTGCCGCGGTCCTCTTCAGTACGCAGCAAGCGGCCGCAAGCCTGTACCAGACGCAGCGATGCATCGGGCACAGCGATTTCCATGAACGGGTTGCCGCCACGCGCCTCGATCCATTCGGCCAGCGCCGCCTCGACCGGATCGTCCGGCACCGCGAATGGAATCTTCGCAATCACCACATGCTCGCAATAGGCACCGGGCAAATCCACGCCTTCGGCAAAGCTGGCGAGCCCGAACAGCACGCTGGACTCACCGCTGTCGACCCGCGCCTTGTGCTTGTTGAGGGTTTCCTGCTTGGAAAGATTGCCCTGAATGAACACCTGCTTGCGCCAGTCACGGTCCAGGCCATCGAAAACGTCCTGCATCTGCTTGCGCGAGGAATACAACACCAGTGTGCCCCGCGAACCTTCCACAAGACCGGGCAGATCACGAATGATCGCCGCCGTGTGCGCCACCGAGTCGCGCGGGTCGGCTTTGAGGTCCGGGACCCGCAGCACGCCGGCATCGGCATGGTGAAACGGGCTGGGCACGACGGCAGTCACAGCACATTTCGGCAGGCCGGCACGCATGCGATAGCGGTCGAACTTGCCCAGCGCGGTCAAGGTAGCCGAGGTCACCAGCGCACCATAAGCAATGTTCCACAGATTACGACGCAGCATTTCGGCAGCCAGAATCGGGCTGGCGTTGACCTCGATATCGAACAGCGCGCCGCTGTCGGCCAGGGTCAGCCAGCGCGCCATCGGCGGATTGTCTTCCGGGTCTTCGGCGGTGAAGGCCGTCCACAACTCCCAATTGCCATGGGCACGAGCCAGCAGACTGCCGAACAGCGGATACCATTCTTCGGCCTGATGGCTGGCAATGCCGATGTTGACCTCGCCGTCCATACCCTCTTTAAGCAATTCAGTCAGGCGCGTGAACAGATCGTCGAGGCGCGCAAAACCCTTTTTCAGTTCGACGCCCATCTCGCGGATGTGCTCGGGAATCACCCCGCCGATAAAGCGGTGACGCGGGCGTTCGCGACCCTGCATGTCTTCACCGGCACGAAAATCGGCCAGTTGCTCACAGGCGCCGAACATGAACTGCTGATGGCCCTTTATCTCGCGGGCCAGCTCCGGCACCTGCTCGATCAACTTGCCCAGATCGCCAGGCAACGGGTGCTGAGCCAGCAGCTTGGCGAGGTTCTTGGCGGTCTGTTCCAGCCAGTCGGCGGTCGATTTCAAGCGGGTGTAATGGGCAAAGTGGCCGATGGCCTTGTCTGGCAGGTGATGGCCCTCGTCGAACACGTACAGCGTGTCACGCGGATCTGGCAACACTGCCCCGCCGCCGAGCGCCAGGTCAGCCAGCACCATGTCGTGGTTGGTGACGATCACATCGACCTTGCCCATGCCTTCGCGCGCCTTATAGAAGGCGCACTGCTGGAAGTTTGGACAATGGCGGTTGGTGCACTGGCTGTGGTCGGTGGTGACACGTGCCCAGTCCTGATCGGCCAGCTCCTGAGGCCAGCTGTCGCGGTCACCGTCCCATTTGTTGCCAGCCAGCTTCTGCAACATGGTGGTGAACAGCTTCTGACTGGCTTCATCGACCTCGATCTTGAAGCCTTCTTCTTCGAACAGCTGCGCGGTCGCGTTGGTCGCGTCACTTTCCTGCAACAGCATGTCGAGCTTGGACAGGCACATGTAACGGCCGCGCCCCTTGGCCAGGGCGAAGGTGAAGTTGAGACCGCTGTTGCGCATCAGGTCCGGCAGGTCCTTGTAGACGATCTGCTCCTGTAGCGCGACGGTGGCCGTAGCAATGACCAGCCGCTTGCCCGCCGCCTTGGCGGTCGGAATCGAAGCGATAGCGTAAGCCACGGTTTTGCCGGTGCCGGTGCCCGCCTCGACCGCTACCACGGCCGGGTCGCCCGACCGACGGCCCTCTTCATCGGTGTCAATGTCCCCCAGCACCCTGGCGACTTCAGCGATCATCAATCGCTGGCCGTAGCGCGGTTTGAGGCTCTTGGCTTCGAGGAAACGCGAGTAAGCGCCCTGGATCTGGGTTTTGAGTTCGGTACTGATCATTGGCTTCGGTTCGGGGGCACGACTAAAAAGGCTGGATAAATTTTCAGTGGTTCTGAGTGGGCGCTATCATAGCGCGCTAAATCCATCCGCGCAGAACGGAGTGTCCGATGACCGCTTTTTCCACTGTCTATACGCTGCATGTGCTGGCTGCCCTGATCTGGGTTGGCGGCATGTTTTTCGCCTGGATGGTTTTGCGTCCAGCCGTTATTGCAGCACTTGAAGGCCCGGCCCGCTTGAAAGTGTGGGTCCAGGTGTTTCCGCGCTTCTTTATATGGGTCTGGGCAACCATCGTGATCTTGCCGATCACCGGCATTGGCATGATCCAGCTGAATTTCACCGGCTTTGAAACCGCGCCGCACTACGTGCAAATCATGATGGGCCTGTATGTGGTGATGGTCGCGCTGTTTCTTCGTATCCATTCCTTGCAATTGCCGGAGCTGCGCCGCGCCGTGGAAGCAGAGCAATGGGCGCAAGGCGCAGCAGCACTCGGCCATATCCGCAGGCTGGTCGCAATCAATCTGATCATCGGCCTGGCCGTGGTCGCCCTGGCGGCTGCCCGTCCAGGATTTTGAGACGAAACGGAACATCACAGGGCACGAGAGGTGACATCGCGCACAGCTGGTGCGCAGTTTCCTGCCTGCCTGGTCATCTTCCTCACCTTATATCCATGGCTTTCAACAGGTTGAAGCGCTTTGGCATGAGCTGTGCAAACGTTTGCGATCAGCAGTACGCGACCACAAAAAGGAATTTCAATGCCCAAGCAGCTATCCGTCCAGCCCGCAGCATCCTGCAAAACACTGATTCCTCTGCTGCTCGCCGCAGCTGCAGCATTACCGTGTATGACGGCGCAGGCTCAGCCCACTGCGACCGAAGACTCGGCGCAAGGTGAAGCGCTCAGCCCGCCCGCCTCGCCCAAGGAAGTAAAAGGCGCGTATTTCTCAGACTGGTTCAATCAGGACCTGACCCTGATCGGCAGCAAGGACATCAGCTTCGGCCCCAAGCCGAACGATGACATCTACCTGGAGTACGAGTACTTCGGCCGCAAGGGGCCGTTTGAACTGTACGGCTACGTCGACGTGCCGAAGATCCTCGGCATCGGCAATGATAATGACAAGGGCGTCTGGGACCATGGCTCGCCGCTGTTCATGGAACACGAGCCGCGCATCTCCATCGATTATCTCGCTGGCCGCAGCCTGGCCGTGGGACCGTTCAAGGAATGGTACGTCGCCTTCGACTGGATCTACGACCACGGCAGCAACTCTGCCAACCGTGCCAACACCTTGTACAGCGGCCTGGGCACCGACATCGACACCCACTCGCGGGTCAATCTGTCGGCCAACTTCTACGGTCGCTATCAGTGGGAAAACTACGGCGCCAGCAACGAGTACTCATGGGATGGTTATCGGGCGCAGCTCAAGTACATCGTGCCGATCAGCACGTTCGACAATGGCGCGTCGCTGACCTACATCGGCTTCACCAACTTTGATTTCGGTTCGGACCTCAAGAACGATCCGGCGCGCACCGGCAATTCCACGGTTGCCACCAACGTGTTGCTGTATGCCTTCACGCACCTGCGTTTCACGCTGGTAGGCCGTTATTTCCACAACGGTGGCAACTGGGAGGACGGCAGCGAGCTGAACTTCGGTGAAGGCAATTTCCGCGCACGTTCCGACGGCTGGGGTTACTACGCAGGCGTGGGTTATCAGTTCTGATCATGATATTGACTACAGGAGTTTTCATGAAGCACATCACTCGCAATGCACTCTGCGCCACACTGGCACTGCTCAGCCCCGGTATCTGGGCCGCCGCCGCACCGGTCACGCCCAAGGTCATATTGGTCGCCATGTTTGCGCCTGAAGCGCAGAACTGGATTGATCGTCTGCACCTGACCAGGGAAATTCAGGTGCCAGGCCTGGCAGCCGAATACCCGGCCATCCGCTGCAACGAGCAGGACGTGTGCCTGATGGTCACCGGCATGGGCCAGACCAATGCCGCCGCCTCGACCCTCGCACTGGCGTTGTCGCCGCAATTCGATCTGCGCAAGACCTACTTCATCGTCGCCGGTATCGCCGGGATCAACCCGCATCACGGCAGCCTCGGCACCACCGCCTGGGCGCATTATCTGGTGGAGTTCGGCACCCAGTGGGAAATCGATTCCCGCGACGTACCCAAGGATTGGCCGACCGGTTATCTGGGCATCAACACCAAAGGTCCGAACGAGAAGCCGCCGCTGGACTACAAGACCGAAGTCTTCGAGCTAAACCCAAAGCTTCAGGCCAAAGCGTTCGCCCTGTCACAAAAAGTGGCGCTCAGCGAGAGCAAGGAGTCAGCTGCATGGCGCGTCAAATACCCTTACGCCCCGGCCAATCAGCCGCCGCAGGTCACTCAATGTGACACCGTGGCCGGCAATACGTGGTTTTCCGGAACGCGCTTGAGCGAACGGGCGGAAGTCTGGACCAAGCTGCTGACTGACGGCAAAGGCGTCTATTGCACTACCCAGCAGGAGGACAACTCCACGTATGAAGCCCTGCTGCGGGCCAGCAAGGCGGGCAAGGTCGATGTGAACCGTCTGGCCGTGGTGCGCGCCGGTTCCGACTTCGATCGTCCGTACCCTGGCTACAGCGAGGTCGATAACCTGCTCAAGTACGCCGATCAGGGCGCATTCGTGCCGGCACTGGAGAACCTGTACCGCACCGGCAACCCTCTGGTGCAAGCGATAGTCAGCGACTGGAAGAACTGGGAGAAAGGCGTACCGCAGTAAAAACGTGACGTTGTGACGACTGTCCGGAACAGGGCCTTGCGCCCGATCCGGACAGTGTCTTGAGGCTTACAGGCGTTGCAGAATCAACGCGCCCGCAGGACCGGCAACACCCGGCTGGCCAGGCTCGCCCTCTTTACCGGCCTTGCCGCCATCAGCGCGGTACACGAAACAGCCTTTGGACAGTCCGCCTTTACCGGCCTTGCCACCCTCGCCGCCTTTGCCGGCCGCACCGCCGGCAACGTTCACCTTGATGCGATCAGTCGGGAAACTCTGCGGCAACTCCAGGCGCACCTGAGCGCCCGCCGCGCCGTCCCGGCCGGTGCTGCCATTTTGACCATCGTAGCCATGTCCAGCCTGCCCCCAGATACAGCCCGGTTGTTCGCCGTAGCCGCCATCCAGGCCGACATAACCCGGGCTGCCTGCGCCGCCGCGTGCGTCGATCGATAATTCTTCCGCGTTGAGGTTTTGCAGGCGCACGGTCAGGTTGCGACCAGGCAGCGCCGGCTTCTCGAACGTGCCCGGTGCGCCACGCGCCGTGATCTGGCTGCCGGTGCCGAACTCACCGTGCGTCACGATCATATTGAAGGCCTGCACGCCAGGAACGATGGCAATACGCGCTTCGTGTCCCAATACCAGCTCACCGATTTTCACGTCGTCGATATTGGCCGGGATCAACAAGGTGCCGTAATCGGACACTTCAAGGCGATCCAGTTGCAGGACGCTGCTGTTGCCGGGCAGGCGCATCAGCGAGTGCGGCGCGACAATAATTGCCTGTGCCATGGCCAAAGGGCTGAACAGTGCCGCCAGCAGAACGAGATTACGCATGAGAGTGCCCCGAAGCCGAACGGCTGATGGATTGCAGATGGAAGATGCCGAACAGGATGATTTTGCCCCGGTCGCGCCACGGATGCCGACGACCGCGCAGGCTGCCGTTGAACAGAATCAGTTCCAGCAGATGAGTCAGCAGCAGGACTGCGCCCGCCATGTCGATCATCACGCCGAACGGGCTGGGCGCTTCAATCAGCGCATTGGCCAGCACCACCAGCCAGAAGCCCAGCACCAAGATCTTTCCCAGCCCCCAAAACACCTTCATCGCCTGCCCCTTGTCATGATCTGTTCCGAAAGCGAAGTCTGCGCATGCTTTTCGTCGCCGCACAGTAGACGTGCTGTTCAGCGAATATGCCAGCAGTGAATTGAAAAAGATAAAGCATAGATCGTTATCCTTAATAAGAGGTTGTCAACGCGCAGGCTGGCGGCTGTTCAGAGCCGGCTCGGCAGGCTAGTCTTGCCAGTCAACCAGAGGACTTTCGATGACCGTCGGCTATTCCACCCGCACACCTCAGCAAGCGCTGGCTGCCCTGCTCGATCTTTATGCACCCGAACGCCTGCTGGTAATCGGGGCGCACGCCTTTCCTGCGTTGCAAGCCTTCCAGGACGCACATCCACACACCACTGTGGCGCTGGCGGAACCCGGTACGCTGCCTGCGCATCTGGCCGCGCAACGCTTCGATCTGGCATTGGTGGTCGACTGCCTGGAACACATCCCCAAGCGCATTGGGCTTGAGTTGCTGGGCGGTATCCGCAACCTGAACGCCAGCCGCATCGCGGTCCTGGCCGATTTGCAGGCTTGCGACTGGCAGGAGACTGACTTCTTCTCGCTGGCCCTGCAATCCAGCGAACGCTTTGCCCGCGACGAACAGGTGATGAATCTGTTCACCTACGATTTGCGCGAATACAAACAGGTGCCCGACTGGCTGAACGCGAAGTACTGGGCCAACCCGGAGAATTTTGGAAAATACTGGTGGTGAATCATGAGTAGTGCTATTTGCCCGTGCGGCAACGGCGATCTGTTGTTGGCCTGCTGCGGCCGCTATCACGCTGGCCAGCCTGCGCCGTGCGCGGAAAAGCTGATGCGCTCGCGTTACAGCGCTTATGTGCTGGGGCTGACCGATTATCTGGTGCAGACCACGCTGCCGGTGCAGCAAAGCGCACTGGACCGTGAAGCCATCGCCCAGTGGAGTGCGCAAAGCACCTGGCTGGGGCTGGAGGTGGAAAGCGCGGAGGTGTTCGGCGGCAAGCCTGAGCATGCGTTTGTGACCTTCACTGCTCGTTGGCACGATGGCAACGGCGAACACAGCCACAAGGAGCGCTCGTCGTTCGTGCAGAATCAGGGCCGCTGGTATTTCATCGACTCCACCGTTCCGCTGAAAGCCAGCCGCAACGATGCGTGCCCGTGTGGCAGTGAGCAGAAATTCAAGAAGTGTTGCTCCGGGTATGTAGTTTGACTGAGTCCCAACCCAGAACCGCACTGCCCAACTCAACATCGGACGCAGAGCGTCCAGAACAGCATACGACGCGGAGCGACTTACGATAGTCGGGACTCTCGTTCCTCACGCTTCAGCAGTCAGGTCGGCGTAATGCCGCGATCAGAACTCCAGCTGTGCCGAGAAAGCGACGGTGCGCGGGTCGCCCAGGTAGCTGCTGTTGAGCCAGTATTCCTTGTTGCCCAGGTTGCTGACGTTGACTCGCAAGGTCAGATCGTTTTCTGAAACGCGCATGCGGTAGCGGGCCCCGGCGTCAAAGGTGGTGAACGACGGCAGGTCGTTTTCGTTGCTCTGGTCGGTGTATTGCTTGCCGGTATAGAACGCACCGCCGGTCATGGCCAGGCCTGGCACCTGGTTGATGTCGTATTCGGCATAGACCTTGGCCAGTTGTTTGGCGACGTTGGTCGGCACATTGCCTTCATCTGCCGCGACGCCGGTTTTCTTGATCTTCGGGTCCAGCAAGGTGAAGCCGCCGACCAGAGTCAGTTCCGGAATGACCTTGCCGGTAACGCTGAACTCCAGCCCGTTGTTTTCCTGACGCCCGTCAACCACGTAAACGTTGCCGCCCGTGGTGTAGCCGTTCGGCTTCTCGATGTTGAACAGCGCGAGGGTAAACAGCGTTTCGCCCACAGTGGCCTTGGCACCGATTTCGTATTGCTCGCTGACTTCAGGCGCAAAGGCCTGACCGGCATTGGCCGTACCGCTTGGCGCGATGCCTCCCGATTGCAGACCTTCTATATAAGTCGCATAGGTGGTCAGCCACGGCAGTGGCTTGTAGACCAGCGAGAGGTTCGGCGAGGTTTTGCTCTCGTTGTAGGTGGTCTCGGTTTCCGCCGAGCCGAACGCTCTGGCGTAGACGAACTCGTTGGCGTAGGTCTTGATCTGCGTGTTGGTCACACCAAGGATCGCCGACCACTGCTCATTGAAAGTAATGACGTCACCGATCAGGAAGTTGTTGCTCTCGGTGCTATTGGCCAGACGCTGATCGCCGTGGCCAATCGAGTACGAGGGCTTGCCGACCTGAGGCGTCTGATCCAGCGGGATCGTGCCCACAGGCGAGGTGTATTGCGGACCAGGCTGATCAGGCGTGTACGGGATGTGGTCCTCGTACTGTTTCTGGCGCGAGGTGTTGCCCTGATAGCCCATCGTGACTTTATGGCCGAGGAAGCCGGTATCGAACGCAGCATCCAGAAACAGCGAGCCGGTCTTTTCCTCGGTTTCGATCGGGGCGAACGCGTACAGCGGCTGCGAGTAGAGACCTGCACTGGAAACCGTGGGGCCGGTGTAGGTGTTTTCCGAGGTGTACTGCTGGGCGGCAAAGGCCGCGCGCAAGGTGAAGGTGTCGTTCAAGCGCCACTTGGCACGTACGCCCGCCTTGTCAGACTCATAATCGGAGAACGACCACTTCTGGCTATAGAGTTTGTCGTTGTCCAGCGACGCAGCACTGGGGCGCAACGATTGGTCATTGAAATACCAGTAGCTGGTCAGGCCGCGTATTTCGGTCTTCTTGTGCGACGCGTCGAACTGCACCAGCAGGTCATCGGACACGTTCCAGTCCAGTGCCAGGGAAATCATCTCGCGACGACGCTTGTTCAGGTCGATAGCAGTTTCGCCATCCTGGGTCAGCACATTGAGGCGATAGGCGAATGTACCTTCACTGTCGATCGGTCCGCCGAAGTCGCCATGCAGGTAGTAATTCTCGCCACCGGCATTGCCCAGGGTCACGCTGCTGTAACGCTCGTAGGTCGGTCGCTTGATCACATAGTTGACCAGCCCGCCCGGCGACGCAGGGCCGTACAGAAAGCCGGTCAGGCCGGTAATTATTTCCAGCTGTTCCATTTCTTCCAGATAATTGCTGCCGTCAGCCCCGTTGGAGAAACGCAGGCCATCGTTGGCAATGTTCAGACTGCCCGCGCTGCTGAACCCACGAATATTGACGGCGCTCGCATAACCGGCACTGGTCGGCGAATACATCTGGGTGAACGGATTGTGCTTGATCACGTCGTCCAGCGAAGTGGCCTGGATGTTTTTCAGTAAGGCCTGAGGCGTCACGCTGATGGAATACGGCGCGTCCTGAAGCTTCATGCCACCCAGCGCACCGACACTGCTGATGTTCTCGCTGCGATAACCCGCCGCTTCCGAACCTTCGGCGGGGGCGCTGCTGGCGTTGATGTTGACGTCGGACAGGTTCAACGCGCCCTGCTCCATGGCCATCAGGGTGTAGGTCCCGGCGCTGCTTTGCGTCAGTTGCAATCCACTGCCACGCAGCGCCTCGCGCAATGCTGTCGCCGCGTCGAAATTCCCTTTCACGGGCGCGCTTGTCTTGCCAGCGGCCAGCGCCGGATCGAGGCTTAGCGCAAGGCCGCCCTGGCTGGCGATCTGATTCAGCGTAGTTGCCAGCGGTGCAGCGGGCAGACGTAGGCAACCACACCAGCCTGTTGCGCAGCCATCAGCAACGGGCTGACCAGAGGCGAGCAAAAGGCAATGGTCATGGCCAACAGACTGGGGCGCAGCAAGGTGTCTAACGAGCGGGACATCGGGCAACTCCTGATGGAATATTTCTCAATGCCTGTTAGCCGAGTGAACCGTAAAAAGTAACAGGGCTGATTGAAAATAATTCCGTTTCAGGTTTCGGATGTCGCGGGCGTTTATTCGGGGATGACGCGCAAACGCGAGGTATCAGGCGCCGCCTGCGCCGCAGGCTTTTCGGCCTGGCCCATATCGCTGCCCACCGGTGCCAGGCTCAATCGGGAGAGGTCCAGTGCCGGCGCAACCGGCTGAGGCTGTGCAGGCACCAGGTCAGCACCCGCTTCGGCGACCGAATAATCCGGGGCATCGACGTCCACGAAGGCTGCCATGTAAACATCGCGTGGCTTGATCTGCAGACGGGCCTGGCTCTGCGCAGACTTGCGCACCCAGGTCGGTGCGTCAGGCGGCGGCGCCAGCTCGACCTCTTCCATGTGCGGCGGCTCGTCCGGTTCGGTAAGCATTTCCACAACGTGAACCCGCGCACCCGCCCGTTCCAGAGTGGCGCGGTATTTCTCGGCAGTCGCCGCGTCGAGATTATTTTTGAGGACCAGTCGACGTCCGGAGAACAACAATTCAAGGCGCTCGGCATCCGCCTGGAACAGCTTGCCGAGGTTGGCCCTGACCTTCTCGGGCTGGGCTCCAGCGACCAGTTCGGCGCTGAAGACGATTTCGTAGAGATTCATGGAGACACCATTGGTACGTCAATAAAAGTATGGCGTAGCGTCAGACCGCGCAACAAGCGCGTTACCCGTGGCCGTCGAGTTGTTAGACTCGGACTTCAAACGGAGCACATCCATGTCTTTTCAGGCGCACATTACAAGATTCATAAGCCTTGCGTTGGTCATGTTGGGGCTGAGCGGATGCTCGTTACTGAACTTTGACAGCGTTCAGGACCCGGAAGTGCACCTGCTGAAAGTCGAGGTGATCAAGGCCCGGCTGACGCATCAGGATTTCAAACTGTATTTCGAAGTCGATAATCCCAATGACTCACGACTGCTGGTGCGCGGCCTGAATTACAAAATCATGCTGAATGAGGAAATGCTGGCCGAGGGCACATCCAGCGACTGGTTTTTTGTCGACGGCGACAGTCGGAAAACCCTGCTGATATCCGTCCGGACCAACCTGTGGCAGCACGCCAGATACATCGCCAAACTGCTGAAGAAGCCTGATCAGACCATCCATTACCAGCTTGAGGGCAAGCTCAAGACTGGCATTCTGTTTCACCACAATGTGCGCATCCTGCGTTCTGGCGATGTGGTTCCAGGCGACCTGATCAAAGACCGCCGGTAACCGGATCATGCTCAGCCCAGCCTGCCTTTGATCAGCTCCATCAGAAACTTCCAGACGTCTGCTGCCCATAACGCCCGATTGACTGCGCTGATCAGCGCGCCACCAAACGAGCCCAACAGAAAGCCAACACCGGTGATGTTACGAGGCTCGGCAACGCCCAGGTAAACACTGGCAATGCCGGTGAGGAACACTGCGCAGGCCACGCCTGTGACGAGAAAAACCATCCAGGCGCGCCAGTCGGGCAGCGCCGTCTTGTGCCACCAGCCAGAGATGATCGCGCCAACCAGGCCGGCCACCAACCATTCGCCTCTGTCTGCCAAACCGTTCAAGAGATCCATCAGCCTGACTCCGTCCAAGAGATAACAGCCGTTCGAACACAGAAAAACTCAGGTACTTAACGTCTGCCGGAAAATCGGCAGGGAGAGAGGAATGGAAGTCATCCGGTCTGACACATGGGCCGCCATGCCCTTGTCGCATCCTTGCGTTGCTGCAATTAAATGTCGATCGAAATACTAAACAAGGAAGCTTAATTTAAGCATACTTAAAAATATAATCAAGCGACTGATTCATCCGGTCGTCGGTCATCCGCAATGCTCAGTTATCGATGTAGCGTTGCCAGCCAATCCGGATGGACCCGTCCTGCTGGCGGTCGACCTGAATTCCGTCGGTTTCTCCGATTTCCCGGAGCACCCTGTCCCAGCTGTCCAGCGGCTCGTCATCCTTGCGCGTGACGATGACCCACTGAATTTTCTGCACGTCCGGGGCCGAGACCAGCCGTTGAATACGTCTGCCGATCAACTCGTAGGAAGAGGTCGTGCTCGACGTAGAATCTGGGTGGTAAGCCATGATGACCTCCGAGGCTTTACTGTATATAAATACAGTATTACAGGCGCAGAATTCCGGCAAGCAGATCGTATGACGTTTCGCAGTGCCGGCAATCGATAGAAGCTCTAAAAACGCCTGTAGCTCAAGGCTTACAGCCTGGCCGTCATCCTTACCGCGACACCGATAATGCGACAGTCGGCGCCGCACTCGATCATTTTGTACGCCGGGTTAAGCGGCTTCAGATAACGGGTGCCACCATCCTCGACCAGCTTCTTGAACGTCGCCTCATTGCTGGCGGGCAGCTTGGCAATGACCAGTTTGCCAGGCTGAACATCCGCTTCGGTGTCCACAAGAATCAGCATCCCCTCAGGCACGCTGACGCCGGTGGGCGCGGTCATCGAGTCGCCCTTGACCTCAAGCCAGAATGCCGGACCTTTGGAGTCGTAGTCGGAGATTTCATAGCGGTCCGAGAACCCATCGGGATAAGGCTGCACAGCCTCCTCCCACGACCCGGCGGATACCCAACTGATCACCGGATAGCGAAAGGACATTTCCGGCTGATCGATCAAGGCAACGTTGGCGTCGAACTCTAGAGCCTTCTCGGGCCCTTCACCAATGGCCAGCCACTCGGCTCGAAAGCCGGTGGCCCTGGCCAGCGCGTAGAGATTCTCAGGTCGCAGGCTCTTGCTCTCGCCGCTTATCCACTGGGTAACCGCCGAGTTGGCGACCCCGCATTGCGCGGCGATTTCGCCCTTCTTCTTGCCGCTGGCGGCGATGGCCTTGGCAATACGTTCGTGTCTGGTCATAGGGCTCGCTCGGCGCTGCAGGAAATATAGGGACGCTGAAAACGCCCGGCTAAAACTAAGCATACTTAAAAAAACCGCTGAACGCAAAAAACAACGCACTGTTACTGCTTGACGATGATTTGCGGGATAATGCGCGCCAGATTGATTACAGATTTCACTGTGGAGTACACCCGATGAACCAGCAAGCCCATGTTCATGGCCCCGATTGCAACCACGATCACGACCATGATCATCATGACCACCAGCACGGCCATGTCCACGGTCCGAACTGCGGTCACGCCCACCAGGAGCCGGTGCGCAATACCCTGAAGGACGTGGGTCGCAACGATCCCTGCCCATGCGGCAGCGACAAGAAATTCAAGAAATGCCACGGCGCGTGATGCGCTGAGCGTTCTGCCAACGGCCTGCCTTGCAGGCCGTTTTCATTTGTACGGGCTGCTCAAGGAAGCGTAAAACAGTGGCTTGCGATCACCCACATGGAGCGCCCAATGATCGACCTTCACTACTGGACCACGCCCAACGGCCACAAAATCACCCTGTTTCTGGAAGAAAGCGGCCTGCCGTACACGATCTTTCCGGTCAACATTGGCAACAATGATCAGTTCAAACCCGAATTCCTGAAGATATCCCCCAACAACCGCATTCCGGCCATTGTCGATCACCAGCCGGCCGATGGCGGCGCACCTCTGAGCCTGTTCGAGTCAGGCGCTATCCTGCTGTATCTGGCGGAAAAGACCGGCCGGTTCATCCCGCAGGATCTGCGCGGGCGTCAGGAAGTGTCGCAATGGCTGTTCTGGCAGATGGGCGGCCTGGGGCCGATGGCGGGTCAGAACCATCACTTCAACCGATTCGCCAAAGAAAAGATTCCTTATGCCATCGAGCGCTACGTCAATGAAACGGCGCGTTTGTACGGCGTGCTGAACAAGCGCCTGGCGGATCGTGAATTCGTCGCGGGCAATGAATACAGCATCGCCGACATGGCGATCTATCCGTGGATCGTGCCACACACCTATCAGCAGCAGGACCTGAACGACTTCCCCCACCTCAAGCGCTGGTTCGACAGCATCGCCAGCCGCGACGCGACTAAACGTGCGTATGCGCTGGCTGACAAGATCAATCCGCCGAAGGCTTGAGCCGCTGCGCGGTAATGCCGCCTCTCTTGCCAGTGCTCAGCATTGGCATGCAGGGGTGTCTGGCCTACTTGTGAAAAATCCTGAAATAAACTGGTCCTTGCCGCTTGCGTGCTGCCTGACGGCTCTCTAACGTAGCGGCTTTTGTACGTTACCCCTCCAGGAGCTTGCCCATGGCCTCGCCAGCCCTTCTTCATTTTCTCCCCCGATTCGGCGCTGCCGCCGCTGCGGCGAGTTTCCTGAGCCTTGCCGGCTGCCAGTTGGGCAGCAGCGATCCCGATACCGTGCTGCCTGTTTCCGGGACCTTTCCGGTCAAAGGGCTGGCACAGAATGTCTCGGTACGGCGCAACACCATGGGCATGCCGCTGATTGAAAGCAGCAGTTACCATGACGCGCTGTTTACGTTGGGTTATGTGCACGCAGGTGATCGCCTGAGCCAGATGCTCGGCATGCGCCTGCTGGCGCAGGGCCGTCTGTCGGAAATGGCCGGGGCTGATGCGTTGGAAGTCGACCGCCTGATGCGCTCGGTCAACCTCAAGCAGAACGCCAGTGACTTGTACAACGCAGCTTCGCCTCGCCTCAAACGCTTCTTCGATGTCTACGCACGTGGCGTCAATGCTTACCTGTTTCGCTACCGCGACAAGCTGCCAGCCGACATCGCCAACTCCGGTTACAAGCCTGAATACTGGAAGCCGGAGGACTCGGCGCTGATTTTCAGCCTGCTCAACTTCAGCCTGTCGGTGAATCTGCAAGAAGAACTGTCATCGCTGGTACTGGCGCAGAAAGTCGGGGCTGACAAGCTCGCCTGGCTGCTGCCGACCTACCCTGACGAAGAGCTGCCGTTCGCCGAAGCCGACAAGCTCAAAGGCCTGAATCTGAACAATCAGGTGACCGGCCTGAATGACCTGAACAGGGTCGCCTTGCAGCTCTCGGACCTGAACATGCTCGGTGTCGCCGCCTCCAGCAACTGGGCCATCGCGCCGCAACGCAGCCGCAACGGCAAGAGCCTGTTGGCCAGCGACATGCAGTTGCCGGCCGGCCTCAATTCGGCCTGGAGCTTTGTGCAGATCCGCGCACCGAAATATCAGGTGTCTGGTGTATCCATCGCCGGCCTGCCACTGGTCCTGAGTGGTTTCAACGGCAAGCTGGCGTGGAGCATGAGCAACGTCAAAGGCGACAACCAGGACCTGTTCCTGGAGAAGATCAAGCGCGAAGGCAACCGTGTGTCTTATATGGCTGACGGCAAATGGGTGCCTGCGACCGCGCATCAGGAAACCTTTCTGGTCAAAGGCGGCAGTCCGCTTCGCGAAACCGTGTACGAAACCCGTCATGGCGCGCTGCTCAATGCCAGCGCGACGCCGCCCGGCAACGGGTTGAGCCTGGCGCTGCAAGTGCCGAGCTTCAAGGACGACAAGAGCCTGGATGCATTTTTCGACCTGTCGCGCGCGCCCAACGTCGAAAAAGCGTTCGATACCAGCCGCGAGATTCGTGCGATCACCCTGAACATGGTGTTCGCCGATGCGTCGAACATTGGCTGGCAGGTGACCGGTCGCTTCCCCAACCGCCGTGAAGGCCAGGGCCTGCTGCCTTCGCCGGGCTGGGAAGGCAAGTATGACTGGGACGGTTTTGCCGACTCGATGCTCCATCCCTACGATCAGGACCCGCGTCAGGGCTGGCTCGCAGCAGCTAACCAGCGCACGATTCCGAAAGGCTACGGTATGCAGCTTTCCAATTCGTGGGGCTACCCGGAGCGTGCCGAGCGAATTGCCGAGCTGGCCAATGGCGGCAAGCAGGACCTGCGCAGCACTATCGCCATGCAGTACGACCAGACCACGACGTTTGCGGCCAAACTCAAGACCATGTTCCAGGCGCCGGGCATGAGCAAGCCGCTCAAGCAGGCTATTGATGCATTGCCGGAAGCCGATCGCAACAAGGCCCGCGAGGCATTCACTCGCCTGATGGCGTTCGATGGCAAGCTCAGTGCCGGTTCGGCTGACGCCGCTCTTTATGAGCTGTTCTTGCAGGAAAGCGCCAAACAGATTTTCCTCGATGAACTGGGCCCGGAAACCAGCCTAGCCTGGCAGGCACTGGTGGCCAACGCCAGCTCATCGTATTCGCCGCAGGCCGACCACCTGCTGGGCCGTGATGACAGCCCTTACTGGGATGACATCAAAACGCCGCAGAAAGAAGACAAGCCAGCCATTCTGGCGCGCAGCCTGGCGGCCGCGATCACCAGCGGCGACAGCCTGCTGGGCAGCGATCACAAAGCCTGGCAGTGGGGCAAACTGCATCGCGACAACTGGGTCTCGGCCAATCCGTTGGCCAGGCAACTGGGTGGTGGCGACTTCAACCGCAGCGCTACACCTGCCGGAGGCGATCACACCACGCTGAACGTATCGGGCTTTGAGTGGGGCAAAGGCTTCGACGCACGTATGGCGCCCGGCCTGCGCATGATCGTAGACTTCAGCCTGGTTGAACCCATGACCGGCATGATCAGCACCGGCCAGTCCGGCAACCCGGCCAGCCCGTATTACGCCAACAGCATCGAGGCATGGCAGAAAGCGCAATACACGTCGATCCCGGTGCAACAGCAGAACTACGAAAAAGGCTACGGCAAACAACGTCTGACGCTGACGCCGGGCAAGTAATACTGTTCTGCGATGTCAGTGATATTTGCCTCAGGCTCAGGTCACCTTTGCGCCCTTACGGCGCCCTACTTTGAGGGACCAAAGTAGGCAAAGTCCCGGCTCCGTTTCCGGCCCGACTTCGTCGGGTTCCTTCGCCCTGACCCTGATCCGGGGGTCGCCGCAACGGGCCATCCATGGCCCGGTGCGGCTAGCCTGGCGTCCTGCCAGGCTACCCCCGGATCAGCGCCAGGGCTCAGCCGTCACTTACGTCGCACTCTGCGTCGTCAGTGCCATCGCGATAAAAAAGCGCTTTTATGCACGATCGCGTTCTCCAAGACACCTATCGCGACTCACCTCAGCAGTGCTCACGCAAACTCCCCGAACTTCCCGCCCCGCCTCGGCTCATAGCTAACAAGCCCATCCATACGGTTGCACCATGGATCTTGTCGTTGCTCGTCCTGAAGGATTGTATTGCCCGCCCGGGGATTTTTATATTGATCCGTGGCGCTCGGTGGAGCGGGCGGTCATCACTCATGCGCATGGCGATCACGCCCGCACCGGCAATCAGCATTACCTGTCAACCGCCAGTGGCGAAGGCATTCTGCGCTCGCGTCTGGGGCAGGACATCAATCTGCAAACCCTGGAATATGGCGAAACCATTACCCATCATGGCGTGAAGCTGAGTCTGCACCCAGCCGGGCATGTACTGGGTTCAGCGCAAGTGCGGCTGGAATACCAGGGCGAAGTCTGGGTGGCTTCCGGAGACTACAAAGTCGAACCGGACGGCACCTGTGCGCCATTCGAACCGGTGCGCTGCCACACGTTTATCACCGAATCGACCTTCGGCCTGCCGATCTATCGCTGGGCACCGCAATCGCAGATTTTCGAAGGCATCAACCAGTGGTGGCGCGGCAATGCTGCGCAGGGCAAGGCCAGCGTGCTGTTTGCCTATTCCTTCGGCAAGGCGCAACGCATTCTGCACGGGATCGACTCGCAGATCGGGCCGATTCTGGTCCATGGCGCAGTCGAGCCCTTGAACCGTGTCTATCGCGAAGGTGGTATCCGCATCCCGGAAACCCACTACGCGGGCGACTTCAAGAAAACTGACCCGGCCCTGCGTCAGGCACTGATCCTCGCCCCGCCCTCGGCCGGTGGCAGCAGCTGGATGAAGCGCTTTGGCGAATACAGCGATGCGTTTGCCAGCGGCTGGATGATGTTGCGCGGCACACGGCGGCGGCGCGGTGTGGATCGCGGCTTCGTACTTTCCGATCATGCCGACTGGCCAGGCCTGTTATGGGCCATCGAGCAGACCGGCGCCGAGCGCGTCATGGTCACCCATGGCTCGGTCGGCATACTGGTGCGCTATCTGTGCGAACTGGGGCTGGACGCGCAGGGCTTCAGTACCGAATACGGCGATGAAGAGGACAGCAACCCGGCCACCGCTGAACCTGAAACAGCGAGTGCCAGCGAGGCGCAGCCATGAAAGCCTTCGCCGAGCTGTACGCGCAACTGGATGCCACCACCTCCAGCAACGCCAAACTGGCCGCCATGCGCGACTACTTCGAGAACGCCGCGCCGGAAGATGCAGCGTGGGCAGTGTACTTTCTGTCGGGTGGCCGTCCACGCCAACTGGTCCCCACCCGCGTCCTGCGCGAGCAGGCCATGACACTGGCCAGCCTGCCGGAGTGGCTGTTCGAAGAAAGCTATCAGGCGGTCGGCGACCTCGCCGAAACGCTCTCGCTGTTACTGCCTCAGGCAGATCACAGCAACGACGAAGGCCTGGCCACCTGGATGGAAGACAAGCTGTTGCCACTGCGCGGCCTGCCACCTGAAGAACTGGCCGAGCGTCTGCCGCTGTTCTGGTCGCAACTGGACCGCAGCAGCCTGATGGTCTGTATCAAGTTGATCACCGGAAGCTTCCGCGTTGGCGTATCCAAACTGCTGGTTACCCGTGCCCTGGCAGCGCTGGCCGACATCGACAGCAAGCGTGTCGCCCAACGGCTGGTCGGCTATACCGACCTGTCGCATCGGCCCAGCGCAGAGCGTTATCTGAAGCTGATCGCGCCTGAATCGGAAGACGAGCACGCGCAACGTGGCGGCCAGCCCTACCCGTTCTTTCTTGCGCATTCCTTGCAACAGCCCGTCGACCAGTTCGAAACGCTGCTGGGCGCTGCCGAAAACTGGCAGGTGGAATGGAAGTGGGATGGCATTCGTGCGCAGTTAGTCAAACGTGACGGCAGGTTGTGGATCTGGTCGCGGGGTGAGGAACTGGTGACTGACCGTTTTCCGGAACTGCACAGCCTGGTGAAATGCCTGCCGGACGGCACCGTTATCGACGGCGAAATCGTGGTCTGGAAAGCACCCGAGGCAAGCCCTGACAGCGACGCAGAGTTCGCCTTGAACAGCGACGCGCCACAGGCTGCGCCGTCGGTGCAACCGTTCGCCCTGCTGCAACAACGCATTGGCCGCAAAACCCTGGGCAAAAAAATCCTGACCGACGTACCTGTGGTGGTGCTGGCCTATGACCTGCTGGAGTGGCAGGGCGATGACTGGCGCAGCCGACCGCAACACGAGCGTCGCACCCAACTGGAAGGCCTGATCGAAAGCTGCCAGAGCGAGGTGCTGATGCCCTCCCCGGTGCTCAAGGGCAAGGACTGGCTGGACTTGGCCACCCAGCGCGAAGCCTCTCGCAGCCTGGGTGTCGAGGGCATGATGCTCAAGGCCCGCGACTCCTTATATGGCGTCGGGCGCACCAAGGACATGGGCGTGTGGTGGAAATGGAAGATCGACCCGTTCAGTGTCGATGCCGTGCTGATCTATGCGCAACGCGGTCATGGGCGACGTGCCAGCCTTTATAGCGATTACACCTTTGCCGTCTGGGACGGCCCGCCGGAAGCAAGCGAGCGCACACTGGTGCCATTCGCCAAGGCCTACTCGGGGCTGACCGACGAAGAGATGCGCAAAGTCGACGCTATCGTTCGCAAGACCACCGTCGAAAAATTCGGACCGGTGAGCAGCGTGACGCCGACGCTGGTATTTGAACTGGGTTTTGAAGGCATCGCGCTGTCCAAACGCCACAAAAGCGGCATTGCCGTGCGCTTCCCGCGCATGCTGCGCTGGCGTCAGGACAAGCCGGTTGCGGAAGCGGACAGTCTGGTGACGTTACAAGACCTGCTCAACTGAAGCACCAAAAAAGCGCACAGCAAATTCCGCGCACCTTTTTGAAACACTGTGAGATGAATCGACTTGCCTGCTCGTAGGAAACTTCACACGTTCGTTACTATTCTGCCGTTCCGCCTCACCAGAACAGACGTCTGCCTTAAGGCCAGGCAGTCAACACCCGTCCGTTAAACGCGCCGAGCAGGCAGATTGCCAGCGGTTTATACGAAATAGCGACAACGCCTTACATTTCAAACGCACGTTCATCCGTATGGTTCGGAAATTGCTAACCTTAGCCAGTCTGGCACTCGCCGGTAGCAAGCCTCGCGTGTTCCCAACGCCCCATTTAAGGTTTTAAGGACTGAACAATGAAAAAAGCATGGCTGACTCTTTCTGCACTGGCTCTGTGCATCGCCGCCGGTAACACCATGGCCAAGGAATACAAAGAACTGCGCTTTGGCGTCGACCCATCCTATGCGCCGTTCGAATCCAAAGCCGCTGATGGCAGCCTGGTCGGCTTCGATATCGATCTGGGCAATGCGATCTGCAAAGAGCTGAAAGTCACCTGCAAATGGGTCGAAAGCGACTTCGACGGCATGATTCCCGGCCTCAAGGCGCGTAAATTCGATGGCGTGATTTCCTCGATGACCGTGACCCCGGCGCGCGAGAAAGTCATCGATTTCTCCAATGAACTGTTCTCCGGCCCGACCTCGCTGGTGTTCAAGAAAGGCGCCGCCTTCACTGCCGACCCGGCCAGCCTGAAGGGCAAGACCGTGGGCTATGAGCAGGGCACCATTCAGGAAGCCTACGCCAAAGCCGTGCTGGACAAGGCAGGCGTGACCACCAAGGCCTACGCCAACCAGGATCAGGTATACGCCGACCTGACGTCCGGCCGTCTGGACGCCTCGATCCAGGACATGCTGCAAGCCGAACTGGGCTTTCTGAAGTCGCCAGCCGGTGCTGATTATGAAGTCAGCAAACCGGTCGACAGCGAGTTGCTGCCTGCTAAGACAGCCATCGGTATCGCCAAGGGCAACAAAGAGCTGAAGGCGCTGCTGGATAAAGGCATCAAGGCGATGCACGATGACGGCACCTACGCCGAAATCCAGAAAAAGCACTTCGGTGACCTGAACCTGTACAGCGGCAAATAACACCCCGACGCCCATCGATTCCGGCGATGATTCGCCGCCCGGTTGATGGGCGTTTCTGTTTGTAGACGCAAGGCCTATCCATGTTCGATGCACTCCTGCAAAACCTGGGACTCTCGGCGCTCAGCCTGAAGGGCTTTGGCCCGCTGTTGCTGGAAGGCACCTGGATGACCGTCAAACTGGCTGTACTGTCGCTCGCGCTGAGCATTCTGCTCGGGCTGATCGGGGCCACTGCCAAACTGTCGAGTTCAGCGCTGCTGCGCATACCGGCACAAATTTATACAACACTGATCCGCGGTGTACCGGATCTGGTGTTGATGCTGCTGATTTTCTACAGCCTGCAAACCTGGCTGACCATGCTCACCGATGCCATGGACTGGGAATACATCGAGATCAACCCGTTCGGCGCAGGTGTCATCACTCTGGGCTTCATTTATGGGGCCTATTTCACCGAGACGTTCCGTGGCGCGATTCTGTCCGTGCCTCGTGGCCAGGTAGAAGCGGCGACGGCGTACGGCTTGAAGCGTGGCCAGCGATTCCGCTATGTGGTGTTCCCGCAAATGATGCGTTACGCCCTGCCGGGCATCGGCAACAACTGGCAAGTCCTGCTCAAAGCCACCGCGCTGGTGTCGATCATTGGCCTGGCCGATCTGGTCAAGGCCTCGCAGGACGCGGGTAAAAGCACCTACCAGCTGTTTTACTTTCTGGTGCTGGCGGCGTTGATCTATCTGCTGATCACCAGCGCCTCGAACTTCGCCCTGCGCTGGGCTGAACGGCATTACGCCGCAGGCAGTCGGGAGGCGCAGCGATGATCGAGTTGTTACAGGAATACTGGAAACCCTTCCTTTATACAGACGGCGTGAATATCACCGGTCTGGCCATGACCCTGTGGCTGCTCAGCGCCTCGATTGCCATCGGTTTCTGCGTGTCCATTCCGCTGTCCATCGCTCGCGTGTCGAACAATCGTTGGGTGCGCTGGCCGGTGCAGTTCTACACCTACCTGTTTCGCGGCACGCCACTCTATATACAGCTGCTGATCTGCTACACCGGCATTTACAGTCTCGCTGCGGTGCGTGAGCAACCGGTACTGGATGCGTTCTTTCGTGATGCGATGAACTGCACAATCCTGGCCTTCGCCCTGAACACGTGCGCGTACACCACGGAAATCTTCGCCGGTGCGATTCGCAGCATGGCCCATGGAGAAGTCGAAGCCGCCAAGGCTTATGGGCTGAACGGCTGGAAGCTCTACGCCTACGTGATCATGCCATCGGCGCTGCGTCGCTCGCTGCCGTATTACAGCAACGAAGTGATCCTGATGCTGCATTCGACCACCGTCGCGTTCACCGCCACGGTGCCGGACATTCTCAAAGTAGCTCGGGACGCCAACTCCGCAACCTTCATGACCTTCCAGTCGTTCGGCATCGCTGCCGTCATGTACCTGACCGTGACCTTTATTCTGGTTGGACTGTTTCGTCTGGCAGAACGGCGCTGGCTGGCCTTTCTCGGACCGGCCCGCTGATCATGCGCCATAACACCCACGACTTGCTGTCCCCTGTGCCGGGCACTGCCCGGCACATTCACAGCTTTCATTACGGGCCGCAGGACGGCGCGGGGAAAGTCTACATTCAGGCGTCGCTACACGCCGACGAACTGCCGGGGATGCTGGTCGCCTGGTGCTTGAAGCAGCGCTTGGCCGAACTGGAAAGTGCCGGGCGGCTGCTGGGCGAAATCGTGGTGGTGCCGGTCGCCAACCCGATCGGTTTGGAACAGGTCCTGATGGATACGCCGCTGGGACGCTACGAACTGGAGAGCGGGCAAAACTTCAATCGCCGGTTCAGCGACCTCGGCGCGCAAGTCGGCGATGCTATCGAGACACGACTGACCGCCGACGCCGAGCAAAACCGCACGCTGGTGCGGGAAAGCCTGCTGGCGGCACTGAATGCTCAAACGGCAACCACTCAGCTGGAATCGCTACGCTTGACGCTGCAACGTCTGGCCTGCGATGCCGACATGGTGCTGGACCTGCACTGCGACTTCGAGTCGGTCGAACACCTGTACACCACGCCTGAAGCATGGCCAAAAGTCGAGACGCTGTCGCGTTATCTGGGCGCGCAGGCGAGCCTGCTGGCAACGGATTCTGGCGGTCAGTCGTTCGATGAATGCTTCACATTGGTCTGGTGGCAATTGCAGCAACGCTTCGGCGAGCGCTTCCCGATACCGATGGGCAGCTTTTCGGTAACCCTGGAGCTGCGTGGCCAGGGTGATGTCAATCATGCCCTCGCCAGCCGCGACTGCCAGGCGATCATTCATTACCTGATCGACGCCGGTCTCATTGATGGCGAGCTGTCGCCGCCTCCCGAATTGCTCTACCCCGCCACGCCGCTGGCTGCGGTCGAACCGGTCGCGACACCGGTCGGCGGTCTGTTGGTGTTTTGCGCGATGCCCGGCGAATACGTCGAGGCCGGCCAACTGATTGCCGAGGTCATCGACCCGATCAGCGACAGCGTGACCTGTATCCATGCCCTGAATGGCGGCCTGCTGTACGCACGCTCGCTGCGCCGCATGGCCACGGCGGGCATGGTCATCGCTCATATCGCGGGCACTCAGGCCTATCGCAGCGGCTATCTACTTTCTCCTTGAGGACCTGTCATGTACAAACTGACCATCGATGGCCTGCACAAGAGCTACGGCGACAACGAAGTGCTCAAAGGCGTATCGCTCAAGGCCAGCAGCGGTGATGTGATCTGCCTGATCGGCGCAAGCGGCTCGGGCAAGAGCACGTTCCTGCGCTGCATCAACTTTCTCGAACAGCCCAACGACGGCGCAATGAGCCTGGACGGCAAGCAAGTGCGCATGGTCAGCGACAAGGACGGCATGCGCGTGGCCGACGCCGATGAGCTGCAACGTATACGTACCCGTCTGGCGATGGTGTTTCAACATTTCAATCTGTGGGCGCACATGACCGTGCTGGAAAACATCACCATGGCGCCGCGCCGTGTGCTCGGCGTGCCCAAGGCCGAAGCCGAGGCCCGCGCGCGCAAATACCTGGAAAAGGTCGGCCTGCCAGAGCGGGTCGCCGGTCAGTACCCGGCGTTTCTGTCTGGCGGCCAGCAGCAGCGCGTGGCGATTGCCCGGGCGCTGGCGATGGAACCGGAAATCATGCTGTTCGACGAACCGACCTCGGCGCTCGACCCGGAACTGGTCGGTGAGGTGCTGAAAGTCATTCAGGGCCTGGCAGAAGAAGGCCGGACCATGATTCTGGTCACCCACGAGATGGGCTTCGCCCGTAAGGTTGCCAGCCAGGTGGTGTTTTTGCACCAAGGGCAGATCGAAGAATCCGGCCACCCGGACGAAGTACTTAACAACCCGAAGAGCGAGCGTTTGCAGCAGTTTTTGAGTGGCAATCTGAAGTAGCACGTTTTTTGTGCCACAGCCGGAAATGCCTGGAAACCGGGACTGAAATATCCACGACTATCGTCCCCACGCTCCAGCGTGGGAATGCACTTCGTGACGCTCTGCGTCACAACCAGGACGCAGAGCGTCCAGAACTGCATGCCGACGCGGAGCATCGGCACGATAGTCCGTTAGATTTATGTCTTACGATGAGCGCTGCGCATCGGCCCAAGAGTCGAATCTCGTTTCCCCGGAATCTACGAGCGATCAATCCCATAACCATTTAAAACTATTACCCTTTCTCCGCTGTCTCTGACTTAACCCCCTCAGAGCCTACTCAAACGGATGAGCAGACCCACCGATTTCGCTCGACGATGGTTTCTCGCCCGAGGCTGGAAGCCGTTCGCGTTTCAGAAGGACGTCTGGGCAGCGGTGAAGAAGGGTGAGTCAGGGTTGCTGCATGCCAGTACCGGTTCGGGCAAGACCTACGCGGTGTGGTTCGCCGCTCTCAATCAATTCGCCAAAGCCAATACGCTGACCGCCGACGACAAACCCCGCAAACGCAAACCACCCGCCGCACCGCTGAGTGTCATGTGGATCACGCCGATGCGTGCGCTGGCCGCCGATACCGCCCGCGCCCTTGAAGCACCGCTGGCCGAGTTGGATATTCCGTGGTCAGTAGGGTTGCGCACCGGCGATACCAGCAGCAGTGAGCGCGCACGTCAGGGTCGTCGTTTACCGTCTGCGCTGATCACCACACCCGAGAGTCTGACCCTGCTGCTGACCCGCGCCGATGCGCAGGTCGCCTTGTCGACGCTGAAGATGGTCGTCGTGGACGAGTGGCACGAACTGATCGGCAACAAGCGCGGCGTGCAGTTGCAACTGGCGCTGGCTCGTCTGCGCCAGTGGAATCCGCAGCTGATTGTGTGGGGTATTTCCGCAACACTCGGCAATCAGCAGCACGCACAACAGGTACTGATTGGCGACGGCGGTGTGACCGTGCAAGGCAAGATCGTCAAGGACTTGCAAGTGGATACGCTCCTGCCGCCTTCCATCGAGCGCTTCCCGTGGGCCGGGCATATGGGCCTGCGCATGTTGCCGCAGGTGGTGGCAGAGGTAGAAAGCAGCGCCAGTTGCCTGGTGTTCACCAACACTCGGGCACAATCGGAAATCTGGTATCAGGCGCTGCTCGAAGCGCGCCCGGACTGGGCCGGCCTGATTGCGCTGCACCATGGGTCGCTGGCCCGCGAGGTGCGCGATTGGGTTGAGCGTGCTCTGAAAGAGGGTTCTCTGAAAGCCGTGGTGTGTACCTCCAGCCTCGACCTGGGCGTGGATTTCCTGCCGGTCGAACGTGTACTGCAAATTGGCTCGCCCAAAGGCGTCGCCCGCCTCATGCAGCGCGCCGGACGTTCGGGACACGCGCCGGGCCGCCCTTCTCGCGTGACGCTGGTGCCGACCCACAGCCTCGAGCTGGTAGAAGCCGCAGCGGCACACGACGCCGTGGCCGCCCGCATGATCGAACCACGCGAATCGCCGCACCAACCGTTGGACGTTCTGGTCCAGCACTTGGTCAGCATGGCTCTGGGCGGCGGTTTTCTGCCCGACGAGCTGCTGACCGAAGTGCGTAGCGCCTGGGCCTATCGCGACCTCAGCGACGAGCAATGGCAATGGGCACTGGCTTTTGTGCGCAACGGTGGCCACTCGCTGACCGCTTATCCCGACTACCGCCGCGCAGAGCCCGATGAACACGGCGTCTGGCGGGTGCCGGATGCACGCCTGGCACGTCGCCATCGGATGGGGGTCGGCACGATCGTCAGTGAGGCCACTGTAAACCTGAAATACTGGAAAAAAGGCGGTGGAGGCGGCTCGCTGGGTAGCGTCGAGGAAGGCTTTATCGCCCGGCTCAAGCCCGGCGACGGCTTTCTGTTCGGCGGACGCCTGCTGGAGCTGGTCCGCGTCGAAAACATGACAGCGTACGTCAAACGCGCGAGCGGCAAAAAAGCTGCCGTGCCACGCTGGAATGGCGGGCGAATGCCCCTGTCCAGCGAACTGGCGGACGCGGTGGTCGAGAAATTCGATGCTGCCGCACGGGGAGAATTCAACAGCCCGGAAATGCAGGCCATCAAGCCCTTGCTGGAAGTGCAGCAACAGTGGTCTGCCCTGCCGCAGCGCGATACATTGCTGGTCGAAACACTCAAGTCCCGCGAGGGCTGGCACCTGTTTCTCTATCCGTTTGCCGGACGTCATGTGCATCTGGGGCTGGGCAGCCTGCTGGCATGGCGACTCAGCCGTGATCGGCCACTGACCTTCTCGATTGCGGTCAACGACTATGGCCTGGAGCTGCTCAGCGCCAGCGAAATCGACTGGGTCGAAACCTTGAATGCCGAGCTGTTCAGTGAAACCGATCTGCTCGCCGACATCATGGCCAGCCTCAACGCAGGTGAACTGGCGCTGCGACGCTTCCGGGAAATTGCCCGCATCTCCGGGCTGGTATTTTCCGGCTACCCCGGCGCGGCCAAGAGCAACCGACAGCTTCAGGCCTCGAGCGGGCTGTTTTTCGAAGTGTTCAAACAGTACGACGCCGATAACATGCTGCTGACCCAGGCTCAGGAAGAGGTGCTGCGCCAAGAGCTGGATCTGCAGCGTCTTGAGCTGACCTTGAGACAGATCAACAGTCGCAGACTGGACCTGCACGCGATAAAACGCGCGACGCCCCTGGCATTCCCGTTACTGGTAGAGCGCTTTCGCGAAAGCCTCAGCTCGGAAAAACTGGCCGATCGCATCGCCCGCATGGTCCGCGATCTTGAGAAGGCAGCAGGCCCGGAGCATGAGCAATGACGCCTTACCTGAGCATGACGCTGGCAGGTGAAGAGCTGTGGTTGCTGGCCGACAAGGCAATCTACTACCCCGCCAGACGAGCCTTGCTGATCGCCGACGCGCATTTTGGCAAGGCAGCGGCCTACCGCAAGCTTGGGCAACCGGTGCCGCATGGCACGACTCAGGAGAATCTGCGCCGACTGGACAGCCTGCTGAACGAGTACCCCACTGAGCACCTGATTTTTCTGGGAGATTTTCTGCATGCGCCAGAATCACATGCCGCAGGCACGCTGGCGGCGCTGGAACACTGGCGAGCAGGACGCCCGACGCTGCCCATCACACTGATCCGGGGCAATCACGACAAGCGCGCAGGCGACCCGCCCGCTTACCTGAACATCGAGGTGGTACCAGAGCCGCTGATCGTGGGCCCGTTTGCGCTACAACACGAACCTGACCCGCATCCTGAGTTTCACGTTCTGGCCGGGCACGTTCACCCGGTTTATCACCTGTACGGACGCGGTCGGCAGAGTTTGCGTCTGGCATGCTTCTACATCGGCAAGCGGATCACCCTGTTACCGGCTTTCGGCGAATTCACAGGAGGATTCCGTATCAGGCCGGAGGAAGGCAGCTCGGTCTATGTGACGGGCGGGGATGCCGTCTGGCGAGTCATCTGACCGATGCCGCACCGATGCCGCACGCTAATGAAAAACGCCCGCTCGCTGATCCAGCGGGCAGGCGTAATCGAATCAGGCAACCGGTGCTGGCGGCGGTTCGTCCGGGACTGTAGGGCCGCCCGGCTCTGTAGGCTCCGGGTACGGCGTATCAGGGCCCGGATCACCCGGAATTCCGCCACCGACCATATTGAGCTCCGGCAGAAGATCCGAATGAGCCATCAATGACCAGGCCAGCAAACCGATCTCGTTAAGTGGAGATTGAACCTGGTCAGAGATTTTAAAATGAGTCTTCATAGGGCACTCCAGATCAAAGGCCATCGCACGTCATGATTATGCGAAAGCGTGTGAGCAGATAGAGTACGAAATAGAGCATTAATTCAATTCCACTAGTCGCCTGACTCGCAAATCAAGTGCGTGGCAGGGTGACGCCACGCTGGCCCTGGTACTTGCCGCCGCGGTCCTTGTACGAAACCTCGCACTCCTCATCGGATTCGAGAAACAGCATCTGCGCCACACCCTCGTTGGCGTAGATCTTGGCCGGCAAGGTCGTGGTGTTGGAGAACTCCAGCGTCACATGGCCTTCCCACTCCGGTTCAAGCGGCGTGACGTTGACAATGATGCCGCAGCGCGCATAGGTGCTTTTGCCCAGGCAGATAGTCAGAACATTACGTGGAATGCGGAAATATTCCACGGTGCGCGCCAGCGCGAACGAGTTCGGCGGGATGATGCACACGTCACTTTTGATATCGACAAAACTTTTTTCATCGAAATTTTTCGGGTCGACCGTCGCCGAATTGATGTTGGTGAACACCTTGAATTCGTCCGCGCAACGCACGTCGTAGCCGTAGCTGGACACGCCGAAAGAGATCACCCGGTTGGCGCCTTCGCCACGTACCTGACGCTCGACGAAAGGCTCGATCATCCCGTGTTCCTGCGCCATGCGGCGAATCCACTTGTCTGATTTGATGCTCATGGCGGTGTCCTGAATAGCGAGGTAAAAAAGATATCCGGCATCTTACCGGGGTGGGGCCAACGGTTCAAAGGCAACAGATAGAGAGTTTGGGTAGCGCGCCACGTCGATTTGCTGCGAATGGAAATAATCATCAACAGACCATTGGCACGTTCGAAAAAAAGGGTTAAGGTGGCGTCACTGTGTTGCTTGTGTCACTGAGAATCTCTACACGATGTTGAATTTCGATCCAACCATCTCCATGAATTTTCCAGCTCTTTGCACTCAGTCTCGGCCAGGGCTCTTCCTACGCCGCAGTTAACTTTGTCCAAGGAGATATACTATGTCTAATCGCCAAACTGGTACCGTTAAGTGGTTCAACGATGAAAAAGGCTTCGGCTTCATCACTCCACAATCCGGTGACGACCTGTTCGTGCACTTCAAAGCTATCCAATCCGACGGCTTCAAAAGCCTGAAAGAAGGCCAACAGGTTTCTTTCATCGCTACCCGCGGTCAGAAAGGCATGCAAGCTGAAGAAGTTCAAGTTATCTAACTTGTACTGATTCGCTTAAAAACCCCGCCCTTAAAAGCGGGGTTTTTTATTGCCTGCTGTTTGAGCATTCGCCCATTCATCAAGCCTGATCAGGGAAGGCTGAACCGCCACCTCCCCCCCCCACCAGAGCATCGCTACAGAGTCAGTCGTCGCTGACCGAAATGGTCGGCATGGCCGGGCTGGCAGCTTCCTGCAACACGATACGTGCGCCGACGTGACGCGCCAGTTCCTGATAAACCATCGCAATCTGACTTTCCGGCTCGGCAATCGCCGTCGGCTTCCCGCCATCTGCCTGCTCGCGAATCAGCATCGACAATGGCAGTGAAGCCAGCAGCTCGACATCGTACTGCGACGCCAGCTTCTCGCCTCCGCCCTCACCGAACAGGTGTTCGGCATGCCCACAATTCGAGCAGATATGCACCGCCATGTTTTCCACGACACCCAATACCGGAATATTGACCTTGCGGAACATCTCCACGCCCTTTTTTGCATCCAGCAACGCCAGGTCCTGAGGCGTGGTGACGATCACCGCACCGGCGACCGGAACCTTCTGCGCCAGCGTCAGCTGAATGTCCCCGGTGCCGGGTGGCATGTCGATGACCAGATAATCCAGGTCATTCCACGCAGTCTGGGTCACCAGTTGCAGCAATGCGCCAGACACCATCGGCCCACGCCAGACCATCGGCGTGTTGTCATCAGTCAGAAAGGCCATCGACATCACGTCGATGCCGTGCGCCTCGATCGGCACAAACCATTTCTGATCCTTGATCTTCGGCCGTGTCCCCTCAGGGATACCAAACATCACGCCCTGACTCGGCCCATAGATATCCGCATCAAGAATCCCGACCCGTGCGCCTTCACGAGACAAGGCCAGTGCAAGATTGGCGGCCGTTGTGGATTTGCCCACACCCCCCTTGCCAGAAGCCACGGCGACAATATTCTTCACATTGGCCAGGCCGGGGATCTGGCTCTGCGCCTTGTGCGCAACGATCACACTGTTTATATCCACCCTGGCTGACGTCACGCCGTCCAGATTCTCGAGGGCGGTTTTCAGGACCTGCGCCCAGCCGTTCCTGAACAGATCAGCGGCGTAACCCAACTCAAGCTGCACACTGACGTGCGTACCCTGAATGTCGATGGACCTGACGCAACCGGCGCTGACCGGGTCCTGATTCAGATAAGGGTCGGTGTACTGGCGAAGAATCGTCTCCACCGCTGCGCGATTGACTGCGCTCATGGGCTTACTCCGAAAAGACTGACTAAAACAGGCAGCTATCGTACCTGTTCTGCCAGGTGCCCACATAATTTCGGCACATCTTCAGGCGCATTCCCACAGCCGCGCGGGGTGAAAAAAATCGCTCAGACCTTTATAGTGACCGACCTCCGTTTCACTTCAAGTAGCCGAGCCCCATGTCCGAGCCACGCAAGATTCTCGTTACCAGCGCCCTGCCCTATGCCAATGGTTCCATTCACCTTGGCCACATGCTCGAGTACATCCAGACCGACATGTGGGTGCGTTTCCAGAAGCACCGCGGCAATCAATGCATTTATGTCTGCGCGGACGACGCTCATGGTTCGGCAGTCATGCTGCGCGCCGAAAAGGAAGGCATCACCCCGGAACAACTGATCGACAACGTCAAGGCTGAGCACAGCGCCGACTTTGCCGATTTCCTGGTGGACTTCGATAACTTCCACTCGACGCACTCGGATGAAAACCGCGAGCTGTCGAGCATGATCTACACGCGCCTGCGCGATGCGGGCCATATCGCTACACGTTCGGTTACCCAGTATTTCGACCCGGAAAAGAAAATGTTCCTGGCCGACCGCTTCATCAAGGGCACCTGCCCGAAATGTGCGGCTGAAGACCAGTATGGTGATAACTGCGAAAAATGCGGTGCCACCTACGCACCGACCGACCTGAAAGATCCCAAGTCGGCGATTTCCGGTGCAACGCCTGTCCTCAAGGATTCGAAGCACTTCTTCTTCGACCTGCCAGCCTTCGATGCCATGCTGAAAAGCTGGACGCGTAGCGGCACGTTGCAGGACGCAGTGGCCAACAAGATCGCCGAATGGCTCGACAGTGGCCTGCAGCAGTGGGACATCTCCCGCGATGCACCGTATTTCGGTTTCGAAATTCCCGACGAGCCAGGCAAATATTTCTACGTCTGGCTCGATGCGCCGATCGGCTACATGGCCAGCTTCAAGAACCTGTGCGCGCGTCGTCCGGACCTGGACTTCGACGCGTATTGGGGTAAAGACGCGACCACCGAGCTGTACCACTTCATCGGCAAGGACATCGTCAACTTCCACGCCCTGTTCTGGCCTGCGATGCTGGAAGGCACAGACCTGCGCAAACCGACCGGCATCAATGTCCATGGCTACCTGACCGTCAACGGCCAGAAGATGTCGAAATCGCGCGGTACCTTCATCAAGGCACGTACTTATCTTGATCATTTGCCACCGGAATACCTGCGCTACTACTACGCGTCGAAACTGGGCCGCGGCGTAGACGATCTGGACCTGAATCTCGAAGACTTCGTGCAGAAGGTCAACTCCGACCTGATCGGCAAGGTTGTGAACATTGCCAGCCGTTGCGCCGGATTCATCCACAAGGGCAATGCCGGTGTGATGGTCGAGGCCAATGCCGCGCCTGAACTGACGGACGCGTTCCTGGCTGCCGCACCGAGCATTGCCGACGCCTACGAAGCCCGCGACTTCGCCCGTGCCATGCGCGAGACGATGGCCCTGGCCGACCGCGCCAATGCCTATATCGCAGAAAAAGCGCCCTGGGCACTGGCCAAGCAGGAAGGCAAACAGGACGAGGTCCAGGCAGTGTGTGCACTGGGCATCAACCTGTTCCGCCAACTGGTCATTTTCCTCAAACCAGTGTTGCCGAATCTGGCCGCTGACGCCGAGAAGTTCCTCAACGTCGCGCCGCTGACCTGGAATGATCACAAGACCTTGCTGGCCAATCATCAACTCAACCCGTTTTCGGCACTGATGACGCGGATCGACCCGGCCAAGGTAGAGGCCATGGCCACAGCATCCAAGGAAGACCTGACGGCCACGGATACCAACACTGCCGCCGCGCCAATCGGCAATGGCGAACTGGCCAAGGACCCGCTGTCTGCGGAAATCGATTTCGATACCTTTGCTGCTGTCGATCTGCGTGTGGCACTGATTCTCAGGGCCGAACACGTGGAAGGTGCCGACAAGCTGTTGCGCCTGACCCTGGATATCGGTGACGAGCAGCGTAATGTCTTCTCCGGGATCAAGAGTGCCTACCCGAACCCCGCCGAGCTGGAAGGTCGTTTGACGATGATGATCGCCAACCTCAAGCCGCGCAAAATGCGTTTCGGTATCTCGGAAGGCATGGTCATGGCGGCAGGTCCTGGCGGCGAGGAAATCTACCTGCTCAGTCCGGACAGCGGCGCCAAGCCGGGTCAGCGAATCAAGTAACACCCGCGAGGCCCGGTATCCGCTAAATGGCAGCGGATACCGGGCCTTCGTGTATTCGCAAGACTCACCGGCGGCCGGTAACATGGGTCGCCAAAGATCCTGAACAGGCCGTTCACCCCCAAAAAGATCATGACTGACTTGATTCGTTTACTCCCCAGCGTGGAACTGGTCCAGCGCATCGACGCGCTTCTGCCGCAAACTCAGTGCGGCAAATGCGGTCATTCCGGCTGCCAGCCATACGCCGAAGGTATTGCGGGCGGCGAAGCCATCAATAAATGCCCGCCGGGCGGTGACGAAACCATTGCTCAACTGGCCGGTCTGCTGTCTGTACCGACCCTGCCGCTGGATACCGAACGCGGCTCGGCCCCCGCCCAGGTCGCCTTTATCCGTGAAGCGGAATGCATCGGCTGTACCAAATGCATCCAGGCCTGCCCGGTAGACGCGATTGTCGGCGCATCCAAGCTGATGCATACCGTGATCATCGATGAATGCACAGGCTGCGATCTCTGCGTTGCGCCCTGCCCGGTCGATTGCATTGAAATGCATCCGCTACCCTGGGCGACTGTTACACCGATAGTGGGTGGTCTGGCGCCAACCACGGAGCTGCAACAGGCACGCCTGAAAAAACGCATCCATGCCCGTCTGCGTTTCGAGTCGCGTAACGCACGCCTGCATCGCGAACAGCAGGCGCGCCTGACAGAGCGCCTGGCTCGCAGCAAAAAAACCGAATCCATCCGTAACGCCGCCCCTGGCTCTGTCGTAAAACATGTTCAGGCCAACAACGCTGCGACACCAGATGAAGCCCTGAAAAAAGCCAGGATCGCATTGGCCATGAGCCGTGCGCAGTTGAACAAGTCGCTCAAGGCGTTCGGCCACCCTCCTGTTGCGGAGCAGGCTGCCAGGCTTGTGGAATTACAACGCGAGTACGAAGCAGCCGAGCAGGCGCTCGATACGCTGCTGACAGCTTCTTCCACGACCGATACTCAGGAAACGTTCTGTTCATGAATGCCGCAAAACGTCAGGAAATCTTTCGCAGGCTGCACGAGGACAATCCGGACCCCAAGACCGAACTGGCCTACACGACCCCCTTCGAGTTGCTGATTGCGGTGATCCTTTCTGCTCAGGCAACCGACGTCAGCGTCAACAAGGCAACGGCCAGACTCTACCCGGTCGCCAATACGCCACAGGCTATCCATGACCTTGGCGTCGAAGGTTTGTCGGAATACATAAAGACCATCGGCCTGTACAACAGCAAGGCCAAAAATGTGATCGAAACCTGCCGCATGCTGGTGGACTTGCACAATGGCGAAGTACCGCAAACCCGGGAAGCGCTCGAAGCGCTGCCGGGCGTGGGACGCAAGACCGCCAATGTGGTGCTCAATACCGCTTTCCGGCAGATTGCGATGGCCGTTGATACGCACATCTTTCGCGTCAGCAATCGCACCGGCATCGCACCCGGGAAAAACGTGGTGGAGGTCGAGAAGCAGTTGATGAAGTTTGTGCCTAAAAACTACCTTCTCGATGCGCACCACTGGTTGATCCTGCATGGGCGCTATGTCTGCCAGGCGCGCAAACCGCGTTGCGGCAGCTGCCGTATTGAGGACTTGTGCGATTACAAGGAGAAAACCTCCGACGATTGAGCTGATCGGGAATTGCCTATGGATCGATTGAAAAAATCTTTTTTACCCGTTCGTGGATTGTCGATATAAGGTGCGCCAGAGAGAAACCAAGCCTTGGAGTCAACTTCATGAGTACTGGCAAAGAGCAACTGGATGTTGATGATGAACTGGTCGCCGCCGATGCAGACGAAAGCGAACAGGTAATCGTCGAGCCAGCGAAGACCAATCTGAGCAAACGGCGCACCATCGACAACCTTCTGGAAGAACGGCGACTGCAAAAACAGCTGGCTGACTACGACTTTGATCTCTAGACAGTTCGAAGCCTCCAGAAAGAGGCCTCGACACCGTGGAAATCGAGGCCACGACCGTTGACCCAAGGCGGGACTCACTGACTATCCAGCTTCAGACCAGCCCGTTGCGCTGTGCCAATTCAATCAGATCGACCAGAGAATGAGCATTCAGCTTGAGCAGCAGGCGCGTTTTGTAAGTGCTCACGGTTTTATTGCTCAAAAACATCCCGTCAGCGATTTCCTTGTTGGTTTTCCCTCGGGCCAGCTGTTGCAGAACCATCATCTCCCGACCGGACAGACGATCGACCATGTCTGATTCGCTCGCATTTCCCATGCTCGACCGCACGGTATGCAAAGCCTGATTGGGGAAATAGCTGTAACCCGACAGTACCGCCTTGATGGCACTGAGCAATTCGGTCAAGTCCTGCTGCTTGCAGACATAACCGGCAGCACCCGCCTGCATGCAGCGCATCGAGAAGTGACCTGGCGCCTGGGACGTCAGGATCAGAACCTTGAATGGCAATGTCATGGCCGACAACCGGGCAATGACTTCGAGTCCGTCGAGTTTGGGAATACCGATGTCGAGAATGACGATATCGGGCAGGTGCTCACGTGCAAGCTGCAACGCATCCACACCGTTGTCAGTCTCCGCAATGACCTCATAGCCATGACGCTCCATCAGCATGCGCACAGCAAGGCGAATGACGGGATGATCATCCACGATCAGCACTTTATTCATGGGCAGTCCATTTTTCGCTATTCGAATTTTCAGAGCCAGCACAATAACTTAGTCGTTTACTGCTTTGCATGGCGCTCACCCCTGAGGACTGACAGCCAAAGACCATTCCTACAATTACGGCAGAAACTTCCTACAAAACTCGGCACGAACGCATACTTTTTATTAATTTTCATAGAGCCTTCCTTTTCGGAATCCGATGAATTGTTGCTGCTAGGGTCGATGACATAAGGCGTCGCGACACCAGTAGATAATTGGATGTGACATGATCAGAGTGATCACTCATGTTCAGCCTGATCACGCCACCACTGTTAAATTCTCTCTGAACGCTTGCTGCACAGGCGGCCGACCGCAAGATTTAAGTGGCCTATAGCCAGCGATATTGGACTGCTTAAGCCTGTCGCCACTCCGCAAATGCTGCTCGCCCAAACACCTCTAAATAAATATAGAACGCTGGCGAGCCGTTACCTGCAAATGAAGCTTTTATATATCAAATCATGCAGGCCTTCCGATGCATTCAGCATCGACCCGCCTGCGCCTTGTAACCCATCGCTGATCAGTGGCACCCTTAATACGTAAACGGTTATGAAAAATTACACATTTACCGTTAAATTCCGTACAAATAGTTATATAAGGACGTTTCCTACAGGTCCGCCCGATAAATCCTACGGCAAAGCTTTATCCCTATAACCACCTCATACCACGATAGCCCCAAGCGGCACGCTGACTCTCCGCACCGATTACGCCCTGAAATGCGTACATTCACGAATTCTTACAGAGACGATGGCATCACCCTACACTACTTAAGATAATTTATGGCTGATTCGACAAGAAGCTAATACCATAATTTATTTCAGTTCCATACCTGACTCATCAAATAGGAAAAAGACTACACAGGTCACAGACGTCAAACTAAAACCTGTAAGACACCCCAAGAAAGCCCTGATCGATTTATGTAGCCTCCCACTTTTCACTTGCAAATCTTATTACCAGTCGTTACTTTTTTAATATCAAACCACTGGGGACGCCATTAAATGAATGCCACCCTGTGAATACTCCAAACAAACAGTGCTCATGCACCGTTCATGCACACCACAAGCGTCGGACGGATTTCGACGATACGCACATGGCCTATCACGCACGCTTTTGAAGCGCACCTGGACGCGTGACAAATTCTTTGAATGGGTCATGTGTATAACCATGTTCAAAAAGGGATATATCATGAACAACAAACACTCTCGTTCGCCCGCAAGTGAGTCCACTGCCCTTGACCTGATCAAGGCAGTGAACACGTTTGTTGACAAAGGTGGTGTTATCGCAGTCATCGCGGATGGCGAAACAGCAGGCTCATCAGCCACTTCATCAACCGATCTGTCTGCGGACGCCGATATCAGCCTCGAGCAAGCGGCCAAAGTGGAACTGTTGAAGCGCCTGGCAGCCAAGGGCGCCGGCTTTACCGCTTTGCAGTATTCATTAAGGATGAACAGGAAGGATATCCGGCAACTGGCCACCGAGAATGGCGTGAAAATCAGCTTTAGTCAGCCTGTTCGAGCCCTGAGAAGGGAGGCCCGACATGATCCGGGGGATGTCGATGACGTGGTTGCGGGCCACGCCCTGCACTACTCGAGCCTTGGCTACACCGCATCGGAGATTGCGCAGGTGCTGGACCTTACCCTCAGGCAGGTGTGGGACATCGGCAAGGCGTACCGAATCGAATTCCGGCAACGCCGCGACAGCGATACGCCATGACGTTCGGCACGAACTGATGCATCAGACGTTTCAACAGGAAGGTATAGCCACTCATAAACCAAAAGGCCGTCAGGTGCGAACAGCCTTTGGAAAAAAGCTCTGCAGAGGACTACCTTTAAAACCGCTAATGCGACATCACCTGTAAGAAAGTACAAGGGACTTTATAGAACACTGCGGCGTGCTGTAAGAAACCACTGGGCACCTTACCGTATTCAACGTGGCATCGTTGCAATGCTACGTTCATTAATACCCGCCAGGCTATTGCTTGCACAGGAACAACTATCATTATCCAGGTGCAGCCCTGCAAGGGGCTGCACCTGGCAGAACGGGACGCGCAATCAGAACAGTTTGCGGCCCTTGTTTGCAGCGATCCGCATACGCAATGCATTAAGCTTGATAAAGCCTGCTGCGTCGGCCTGATCGTAAGCACCTGCGTCATCTTCGAATGTTGCGATGTTGGCATCAAACAACGAATCGTCGGACTTGCGGCCTGTGACGATCACATTGCCCTTATAGAGTTTGAGACGCACCACGCCATTCACATGAGCCTGGGACGCATCGATCATCTGTTGCAGCATCAGACGCTCAGGGCTCCACCAGTAACCGGTATAGATCAGGCTGGCGTACTTCACCATCAGCTCATCCTTGAGGTGAGCGACTTCGCGGTCCAGCGTGATTGATTCGATAGCACGGTGTGCGCGCAGCATGATCGTGCCGCCTGGCGTTTCATAGCAGCCACGGGACTTCATGCCCACATAGCGGTTTTCCACGATATCCAGACGACCAATGCCGTTTTCGCCGCCAATGCGGTTCAGGGTTGCCAACACGGTGGCCGGAGTCATCTCAACGCCGTCCAGCGCGACGATATCGCCATTGCGGTAGGTCAGTTCAAGATAAGTTGCAACGTTCGGTGCGTCCTCCGGGGACTTGGTCCAGCGCCACATCTCTTCTTCGTGCTCGGTCCAGGTGTCTTCCAGCACGCCGCCTTCATACGAGATGTGCAACAGGTTGGCATCCATGGAGTACGGCGATTTCTTCTTGCCGTGACGCTCGATCGGAATGTTGTGCTTCTCGGCGTAGTCCATCAGCTTTTCACGCGACAGCAGATCCCATTCGCGCCACGGAGCGATCACTTTGACGCCCGGCTTCAGCGCGTAGGCGCCCAGCTCGAAACGGACCTGATCGTTACCTTTGCCGGTTGCGCCGTGGGAAATGGCGTCAGCGCCGGTCTCGTTGGCGATTTCGATCAAACGCTTGGCGATCAACGGACGAGCGATGGATGTACCCAGCAGGTACTCGCCTTCATAGACAGTGTTGGCACGGAACATCGGGAACACGAAATCACGCACGAACTCTTCGCGCAGGTCGTCGATGTAGATTTCCTTGACGCCCATGGCCTGAGCCTTGGCGCGTGCCGGTTCGACTTCTTCACCCTGACCCAGGTCAGCGGTAAAGGTCACCACTTCGCAGTTGTACGTATCTTGCAGCCACTTGAGGATTACCGAAGTATCCAGGCCACCGGAATACGCGAGAACTACCTTGTTTACGTCCGCCATGCCATCACTCCACCAGGTTGTACGGAAAACCGCTGATTCTACCGTTCAAACCAGCAAATTTACAGGGGCGCGACAGCTTGTGACGACAAGGCGACGTTCAGCAGTAATTACAGACAGGATTTACGAGGTATGCGCAGCGCTAGCCGAGGAGGCAACCGGTACCGGACGCTCTTCGGGAGCAACACGCTCCAAGTGCACGTTCACGCGGCGGTTGCGTGCACGATTGGCGTTGTTGGTGTTGGGCGCCAGCGGGTAACGTTCGCCGTGAAAACGCAGGGTGATCTGCTGTTCGGGAATACCCTGCGCCTTGAAATAATCCATGACCGCCAGCGCACGACGACGCGACAGGTCGCGGTTGGTCAGGCGATTGCCGCTGTTGTCCGAATGGCCATCCAGTTCGATACGGTTGACGGTCGGGTCAGCCTTCAAATAGGCGACCATATTGTCCAGGCGTGCCTTGGCGGCGGCATCCAGTTCGATACCTCCACCCGGGAAGCCGACTTCGGCCTGCTTGATCTGATCGAAATTCATCGGCAACAGCTTCGCGGTGCAGGCCTGATAATCGCTGAACGCCTTGCTGAACTTGACGGGCAGCAAGCGAATTTCCATCTGCCCTCCGTCGCGGTTGTAGTGCCTGATGAGCGGACTGCGCCCGTCCATCAGGCCATTGATCAACCGCCCGGCCTGGGCCTGAGAGGTATTGAACGGAATATCGCCATTGCTGACGCGCACCGATCCGAGGTTGATGTCACCGCGCCCAGGCTGCCACGGAGCCGCAGCGGCCAGCAGCGTCGCAGAACCATTGCCAAGCATGTTGTAAGCAGCCTTGAGGCGAAACGTCGCCTGCTCGCCCGCACGACGCACGAACTCGCCCGCACCGAAATCGGTGATCGGCTGAGTCAGGCGGCACTCGAATTGATCGCCTTCGACTTTCCACTCGATGCTCTCCAGACGCGTCTGGAAATTCATAGCCATCACCGGAAGGCTGGCAAACATGCTGAGCAGGGCTAGATATCGCTGGCGCACGGGAGGCTCCACTGAAAATGAACGCGAAACAGAAATTACTTCCTTACAGGGGAGCTATCGGTAACTTCATACAAAACTTGATAGCGGATGCCTGACAGAGTCTTTTCCGGTAGCATTCCCAGCGAGTTTGACCCGCCTGGAATCCCCAATGTCTGATCGCCTGACCCTTCTGCGCCCCGACGACTGGCATATTCACCTCCGTGATGGAGCTGTTTTGCCGCATACCGTTGCCGACGTAGCGCGAACCTTTGGTCGCGCAATCATCATGCCCAACCTCGTGCCGCCTGTTCGCAACGCGGTGCAAGCCGATGCCTATCGCCAGCGCATTCTGGCCGCACGCCCGGCTGGTAGCCGCTTCGAGCCGCTGATGGTGCTTTATCTCACCGACCAGACCACGGCTGAAGACATTCGCACCGCCAAGGCAACCGGCTTCGTCCACGCCGCCAAGCTGTATCCGGCCGGCGCGACGACCAACTCCGATTCCGGTGTCACCAGCATCGACAAGATATTCCCTGCGCTTGAAGCCATGGCCGAAGTCGGCATGCTGCTGCTGGTACACGGTGAAGTGACGCGCGGTGAAGTCGACGTCTTTGATCGCGAAAAAGTGTTCATCGAAGAACACCTGCGCCGCGTCGTCGAACGCTTTCCGGCGCTCAAGGTGGTGTTCGAACACATCACCACCGGCGAAGCGGTGCAATTCGTCAATGAGGCCTCGGCCAACGTCGCGGCGACCATCACCGCACATCACCTGCTGTATAACCGCAACCACATGCTGGTCGGCGGGATTCGTCCGCACTTCTATTGCCTGCCGATTCTCAAGCGCAATACGCATCAGGCTTCTCTGCTCGACGCGGCCACCAGCGGCAGCGGCAAGTTCTTCCTCGGCACAGACTCGGCACCCCATGCCCAGCACGCCAAGGAAAACGCCTGCGGTTGCGCCGGTTGCTACACCGCCTACGCCGCCATCGAGCTGTATGCAGAAGCTTTCGAGCAACGTAACGCTCTGGATCGGCTGGAGGGCTTCGCCAGCCTTCACGGTCCAGCGTTCTACGGCCTGCCCGCCAATCAGGACACCATCACGCTGGTACGTGACGAGTGGACCGCCCCTGCCAGCCTGCCGTTTGGCGAGTTGACCGTTATTCCGCTGCGCGCGGGTGAAAAACTGCGCTGGCGTCTGGAGGAACACGCGTGAGTGAAGATCATTTCGATGACGAACAGGAAGGCCACGGCGGTGGCGGTTCACGTCACCCGATGGCAGCGCGCTTTCGCGGCTACCTGCCGGTAGTCGTTGACGTAGAAACCGGTGGCTTCAACTCGGCCACCGACGCGCTGCTGGAAATCGCTGCGGTGACCATCGGCATGGACGAAAAAGGCTTCGTGTTCCCCGAGCACACCTATTTCTTCCGGGTCGAGCCCTTCGAAGGCGCCAACATCGAAGCCGCAGCGCTGGAATTCACCGGCATCAAGCTCGATCACCCGCTGCGCATGGCGGTCAGTGAAGAAACTGCGCTGAACGACATCTTCCGTGGCGTACGCAAGGCCCTCAAGGCCAATGGCTGCAAACGCGCCGTGCTGGTCGGCCATAACGCCAGCTTCGACCTCGGCTTCGTCAACGCCGCCGTCGCCCGCATGGACATGAAGCGCAACCCGTTTCACCCGTTCTCCAGCTTTGATACCGCCACCCTCGCCGGCCTTGCCTACGGTCAGACGGTACTGGCCAAAGCCTGCCAGGCTGCCGGCATCGACTTCGACGGCCGCGAAGCCCACTCGGCCCGCTACGACACGGAAAAGACTGCCGAGCTGTTCTGCGGCATCGTCAACCGCTGGAAAGAGATGGGCGGTTGGGAAGACTTCGACGATTGATGCCGATGCGTGATGAGCAAACCGGCCCAGTGCCGGTTTTTTCATGTTTGTCGAAAAGCATGTGTTCTGGATGACCACTCATCGCCGCTTCCTGAATAGGACCCAAAACAGTTTTGACAAGCATTCTCATTAACATTAAGCTCCTCGGCACCAAGCAATAAACCAGCGACGGTCCATAGCTTATGTATGTTTGCCTCTGCCAAGGTGTCACAGACGGTCAAATCCGGGATGCAATTCTGGAAGGCTGCTGCAGTTACCGTGAAGTCCGCGAAACGCTTGGCGTCGCGAGTAAATGTGGAAAATGCGCCTGCCTGGCTAAGGAAGTGGTGCGCGACACGTTGACCGAACTGCAAAGCAGTCATGCAGCACTGGCCTATTCCACAGAATTTTCAGCGGCCTGAATACCCCTTTTTAAAGAACCGGACGCCATGTCCGGTTTTTTTATGCCTGTAATTCAAGCGCTTAGCATCAAGATGCGGAACTCAAACATTCTTATTCCTATTTAAATTCACTTATTATTCAATTACTTAGGTTTGACAGACGTTTAGGCGCAGCTCACACTTGCAGCTTATCGACACCATCCATCGGCAGGACCTCGAACATGAAAGGCGACATTACAGTCATCCAGCATCTCAATAAGATCCTCGGAAACGAGCTGGTCGCTATCAATCAGTATTTTCTGCATGCACGCATGTACGAAGACTGGGGTCTGAAAAAGCTCGGTGGGCATGAGTATCACGAGTCCATCCATGCGATGAAGCACGCTGACAAACTCATCAAGCGCACCCTGTTTCTCGAAGGCCTGCCGAACCTGCAAGAGCTGGGCAAGATCCTGATCGGCGAGCACACCAAGGAAATGCTTGAGTGTGACTTGAAGATCGAGCAGAAAGGCTTGGCTGATCTTAAAGCGGCGATTGCTCACTTCGAGACCGTGGGTGATTTCGGCAGCCGTGAGCTGCTGGAAGACATCCTTGAGCCCAAGGAAGAGCACATCGACTGGCTGGAAACGCAGCTGGGGCTGATCGTCAAGGTCGGTATCGAGAACTACCTGCAATCGCAGATGGGCGACTGATTCGCCGACTGCGCTGCAACGAAAAAGCCCGCCTCAATCGAGAGCGGGCTTTTTCTTGTCGGTAAAAACATGTTGCTCACAACACTTGGCACCCTGACCTATCGTGCGCATGCTCCGCGTGGGCATGCGGTTCAGGATGCTCAGCGTCATCTTGCGACGCAGAGCGTCGTGAAGGGCATTCCACTGGAGCTTAGGGGAAGATAATCAACTATCTGCCAATGCTCCGCGCCGGAATGCCGTTCGAACGCAAGGCTTTACTCGGCTTTGGCGGCCGATGCTTCCTTGACCAGCGTCTGCAGCGAGCCGTCGGCCATCATCTCGGTGATGATGTCGCTACCACCCACCAGTTCACCGGCAACCCACAGTTGCGGGAAAGTCGGCCAGTTGGCGTACTTGGGCAGGTTGGCGCGGATTTCAGGGTTTTGCAGGATGTCGACGTAGGCAAACTTTTCGCCACACGCCATCAACGCCTGAGAGGCCTTGGCCGAAAAACCGCATTGCGGAGCGTTTGGAGCGCCTTTCATGTAAAGCAGAATAGTGTTGCTGGAAATCTGCTCTTTGATTGTTTCGATGATATCCATGGAGCACCTCGGCTGAAATATCCGACTCAGTTGTCGGCACGGTGGCGCATTGTAACGAAATCCCGAGCCAGACGCTTGAACCTCAACACGAAGCCACCTGCACCGGTACCCCGTTCAGCGCCGCATTGCCGGACAGAACATCCAATTGCCGTTCGTCGGTCAGGTCGTTGGCGCTTGCGCCAGGCTGGCTCCGGGCAATCTCCATCTTGACGCCCGCTCGCGAATGGCCCCAGCCGTGCGGCAGGCTGACCACCCCTGGCATCATGTCCAGACTGCCCTGCACTTGCACCTCGATCATCCCGACCCGCGAGCTGACGCTGACCTGCTGGCCGTCGCTCAGCCCGCGACAGGCCAGATCATCGGGATGCATGAGCAACTGATGACGAGGCTTGCCTTTCACCAGCCGGTGATAGTTGTGCATCCAGGAGTTATTGCTGCGTACGTGCCTGCGGCCAATCAGCAGCAACTCGCCGGGCTTGGGGGCGGGAGCAGCGGCAAAGCGCGCCAGATCCGCCATGATTACCCCTGGCGCGGCCTGAATACGGCCATTGGCGGTTTTCAGTCGCTCGGTCAAATTGGCCTTGAGAGCCCCCAGATCCAGCCCATGCGGATGACTGGCCAATGTTTCCAACGACAGCTTGTGCGGAGAAGCATCACCGTAAAGCCCCGCCCGCAGGCCGCGATCGATCATCTGTGCGGGCGGCAGGGTCGCCTTGAGTTCGCGCCCGGCTTTGGCGGCAAAAGCCTTGGCCAGACCGACAAAGATCTCCCAGTCGTGCAGCGCACCCTCTGGCTTGTCAAAAATGGCGCGGTTGAAGCGCGTGACGTTACGCACCGCGAGCGTGTTGAATGTGGTGTCGTAATGATCGTTTTCCAGGGCCGAGGTCGACGGCAGAATCAAATCGGCATGACGGGTTGTCTCGTTGATGTACAGGTCAATGCTGACCATGAATTCCAGCCCGCTCAACGCCTGATCCAGTTGACGCCCGTTGGGTGTCGACAGCACAGGGTTGCCCGCGACCGTCACCAGTGCGCGAACCTGCCCTTCCCCCTCCACCAGCATTTCCTCGGCGAGCGCTGATACCGGCAGCTCGCCGCCGTACTCCGGCAGGCCAGAGACGCGGCTTTGCCACAGATTGAAATGCCCGCCGGATGTCGAACTGACCAGATCCACCGCAGGTTCAGTACACAGCGTGCCACCGACACGGTCCAGATTGCCGGTGACCAGATTGATCAACTGCGCCAGCCAATGGCACAGCGTACCGAAGGCTTGCGTCGACACACCCATGCGTCCGTAACACACCGCTTTGTCAGCCGCCGCAAAATCCCGCGCCAACTGTCGAATCTGCTCGGCGGGCACGCCGCAGCGCGGGCCCATGGCCTCCGCGTGAAAGCCGGCAATGGCATGCCTGACTTGATCCAGACCATCGATTGGCAAATGGCTTTCGCGGGTCAGCCGCTCTTCGAACAGAGTGTTGAGCAGCCCGAACAGCAACGCGGCGTCGCCGCCAGGGCGGACGAATACATGTTGATCGGCGATGGCTGCCGTCTCGCTGCGCCGTGGATCGATCACCACCAGTTTGCCGCCGCGTTGCTGAATGGCTTTCAGACGCTTCTCAACGTCCGGAACGGTCATGATGCTGCCGTTGGACGCCAGCGGGTTACCACCCAGGATCAGCATGAAGTCGGTGTGATCGATATCCGGAATCGGCAGCAGCATGCCGTGGCCGTACATCAGGAAGCTGGTGAGGTGATGCGGCAACTGATCAACCGACGTCGCCGAAAAACGATTGCGGGTTTTGAGCAGGCCGAGGAAATAATTGCTGTGGGTCATTAACCCGTAGTTATGAACGCTGGGATTGCCCTGATAAATCGCCACCGCATTTTGCCCGTGGCGTTGTTGATTGGCGTAAAGCCGCTCAGCCACCAGATCGAATGCTTGCTGCCAGGCAATCGGCTGCCATTGCTCACCGGTACGCAGCATGGGTTGGCGCAGGCGATCAGGGTCGTTCTGGATATCCTGCAGCGCGACCGCCTTGGGGCAGATGTGGCCGCGACTGAAGGTATCCTGTGGATCACCTTTGATGGATGCAATAGACGGGCTGGAATCCGGCGTGGTGACGGTTTCAATCACAAGACCGCAAATGGCCTCGCACAGGTGACAGGCGCGGTAGTGTTCGGTGCGGGTCATCGCAGCCTCATGTTCTTGTCATGGCAATTCGATCGATTGCTGAACAAGCACTATGGTGCCTTGCCATGGCCCGCGCCACTGACGTTCGTCGTGTGAATCGAGAAGTATCATGTGCGCCCATGGTCAGGCCACATCAACCGCCGATAGGTGTGACGACCTTGCGCTGCAGCTGAATTTCAGTGACGGTTTCGATCTGTTCCTGAGCAAGATGCACGCCCGTCAGGTCGCCGATCAGACGCCAGTGCTCGTCAAGGCCTGCGCTGATGGTTGCCATGCGATCGATCATGCGTCGCCCTGCGGTCCGTGTGACTTCGTCTTCGCTGCGCAGCAGCTCAAAAGACATTGAAGTCATTGAAGCCGTCAGGTGGGTAAGCGTACGAGCAGTGAGACCCAATAACTCCGTCAATTGATGCTCTTTTGAGTCCATTCCCCCACCCCTCGATCAGTAATGTATCGGCACTGTTTTATAACCTACGCAAGGCATTAAAGGAACGGCCACGGTTTCAATTCCATGACGTCTTTCATATTAAGCGCGCCCGCGTAAAAGCGGACTGTTGCAGGATTGGTACTAATTGCCAAGCGCTATTTGAGCAGTGTACAAATGCTGCCTTCGGAAAAGCCGGAGGTGGCTATTAGCCTCCTCAGCATAGTCAACTTTTAGCGCGTCACTGAACCATGACGGCGTGCCTCGACGGGCAGCGCCAGTGACGTTGGCTTCTCCGAAATACGCATGCTATTGGTAAGACGCGACATTTTTTTATACTATCGCGCCTTTCCTATTCGTCGCCCCGTGCGGCTTCCGCCGCAGGTCTGGCCGTTTTCCCGATAAAAACCGGCTTTGATAACCTGCGGTCTGTTGCAAAAAAGGTAGTTAATCATGAACCCCAGGCACTTTCTCTCGATGATGGATTACACCCCGGACGAACTTCTGGGCTTGATCCGTCGTGGCGTAGAGCTCAAAGACCTGCGAAATCGCGGCGTACTCTTTGAGCCGCTGAAAAACCGGGTGCTGGGGATGATCTTTGAAAAATCCTCGACACGTACCCGTCTTTCGTTTGAAGCAGGGATGATTCATCTGGGTGGTCAGGCAATCTTTTTGTCGCATCGCGACACTCAATTGGGCCGTGGCGAGCCGGTGGCCGACAGTGCAAAAGTCATGTCGCGCATGCTTGATGCGGTAATGATCCGCACCTATGCACATAGCAATCTGACGGAATTCGCTGCCAACTCCCGCGTACCGGTGATCAATGGCCTGTCCGATGACCTGCATCCTTGCCAGTTACTGGCCGACATGCAGACCTTCCTTGAGCATCGCGGCTCGATCAAGGGCAAGACCGTGGCCTGGATCGGCGATGGCAACAACATGTGCAACAGCTATATAGAAGCGGCGATTCAATTCGACTTCCAGTTGCGCGTGGCCTGCCCTGCCGGCTACGAACCCAACCCCGAGTTTCTGGCGCTGGCCGGTGACCGGGTGACGGTGGTTCGCGATCCACAGGCGGCGGTCACCGGGGCTCATCTGGTCAGCACCGATGTGTGGACCTCCATGGGCCAGGAAGAGGAAACCGCTCGGCGCAAGAAATTGTTCGCGCCGTTTCAGGTCACACGCGCCCTGCTCGACCTGGCCGACAAGGACGTGCTGTTCATGCACTGCCTGCCCGCCCATCGCGGCGAAGAAATCAGTGTCGATGTACTGGATGACCCTCGTTCGGTTGCCTGGGATCAGGCCGAAAACCGCCTGCACGCGCAAAAGGCGTTGCTGGAGTTTCTCGTCGCACCGGGCTGCCAGCCCGCATGAGCCAGCCGTTGCTGCTGAGCCTGCGCAACCTGGCCTGCGGCTATCAGAACCAACGCGTGGTGCAGGACCTGAATCTGCACCTCAACGCCGGTGATATCGGCTGTCTGCTGGGCTCATCAGGCTGCGGCAAGACCACGACCCTGCGCGCGATCGCCGGTTTCGAACCGATCCACGCCGGGGAAATCAGCCTGGCGGGTGAAGTAATTTCCCGCCCTGGCTGGACGCTGGCTCCAGAGAAGCGCCGCATTGGCATGGTGTTTCAGGATTACGCCCTGTTCCCGCACCTGAGCGTTGCCGACAACATTGCGTTCGGCATTCGCAAACACCCGCGCCTGGATCAGGTGATCGCCGAGTTGCTGGAACTGGTCAACCTCGGCGCTCTGGGCAAGCGCTATCCTCACGAGCTGTCCGGTGGGCAGCAACAGCGTGTCGCGCTGGCCAGAGCGCTGGCACCGGAACCTCAGCTATTGCTGCTCGACGAGCCGTTTTCCAACCTGGACGGAGAGCTGCGTCGGCGGCTGAGCCATGAAGTACGAGACATTCTCAAGGCGCGTGGCACCAGCGCCATTCTGGTGACTCACGATCAGGAAGAAGCCTTCGCAGTCAGCGATCACGTGGGCGTATTCAAGGAGGGTCGTCTGGAACAGTGGGATACGCCTTACAACCTGTACCACGAACCGCAGACGCCCTTTGTCGCCAGCTTCATTGGTCAGGGGTATTTCATTCGCGGGCAGATGATCGATCCACAATCGGTGAATACCGAACTCGGCGTTCTGCGCGGTAACCGGGCGTATTCAGGTGTCAGCGGCAGTGCCGTGGATGTCTTACTGCGCCCTGACGACATCGTTTATGCACCCGACAGCAACTTGAAAGCGCGTGTCACGGGCCGGACGTTTCAGGGCGCTTCGACCTTGTATCGCCTGCAACTGCCCACCGGTAGCCAGCTTGAAGCGATATTTCCCAGCCATGCCGATCACCTGCAAGGTGACGACGTCGGCATTCGCGTGGCGGCGGACCATCTGGTGCTGTTTGCGGCGCAGGGGAGCATCGCGGCGCACATCACGGGCGACTGATGGCGGCCTATCCACGACCGACCGGAGCGAATCTGGCTTGCGTGTGTTCGGCCAGCACCGCAGCCGCCAATTCCACTTCCAGCCCCCGCCTGCCAGCGCTGACATAAATGCTTTCAAAGTTCTGTGCAGTGTCGTCGATGAACGTACGCAGCCGCTTCTTCTGACCTAGCGGGCTGATGCCGCCCAGCAGGTATCCGGTGGAACGTTGTGCAGCCGCAGGGTCTGCCATTTCGGTTTTCTTGACCCCGGCAGCCTGCGCCAGAGCCTTCAGATCAAGCGTTCCGACGACCGGCACGACAGCGACCAGCAATTCACCCTTTTCGGTACTGGCCAACAGTGTCTTGAACACCCGCGCCGGCTCCAGCCCCAGCTTTTCCGCTGCCTCCAGCCCATACGACGCCGCTTTCGGATCATGTTCATAGCTATGAATCCGGTGCTCCGCGCGAAGTTTTTTCAGTAAATCCAGTGCGGGTGTCATGTAACGCTCCAACGGGTTCGAGACGACCCTCACTTTAAGCCAAGTAAAATGAACATGCCTTGATTCACGCCACCTGCAACACTGATGGCCTTTTGCAAACAGCCTCAATGTCCCGTACTACAGCGCGCGCAAAGCGTCTTTAGGGGATGAGGAAGATTTCCTGACCGTTCGGTTCCGACCTTTGACAGGGGGGGTTCTTGTCTATATTTTTTCGTTTACGAATATTATCGAAAGCCATTTTTCGGTATAACTCGCACCGGCGATCAGAAATGGGGTTTTTCTGATACGCACGAATAACGAGCACCCACGCCTGTTTCAGGGTGCCGAGACAAAAACAAAAAATGAGGTATCCATGACCATTGCACTAAAACAACCGACACTGACCGGGCAATGCCTGGCTGAATTTCTGGGCACTGCCCTGATGATCTTTTTCGGAACCGGGTGCGTCGCAGCGCTCAAGGTCGCGGGTGCAACTTTCGGCTTATGGGAAATCTGCATCATCTGGGGCATGGCCGTCAGCATGGGGATCTACCTCAGCGCGGGTGTTTCCGGCGCGCACCTCAACCCGGCCGTCAGCATCGCGCTGAGCCTGTTCGCCGGTTTCGAAAAACGTAAATTGCCGTTTTACATCTCGTCACAGATCGCTGGCGCGTTTTTCGGCGCGGGTCTTGTGTACCTGTTGTACATCAGCCTCTTTTTCGACTTCGAACATGCTCATCACATTATCCGCGGCAGCGAGCAAAGCCTCGAACTCGCGTCGGTATTCTCGACCTATCCAAACCCGGCCATTTCCGTGGGTCAGGCATTTCTGGTCGAAGTGGTCATCACCACCATTCTGATGGGCGTGATCATGGCTTTGGGCGATGACGGCAACGGCTTGCCACGCGGCCCGCTGGCCCCCCTGCTGATCGGCCTGCTGGTGGCGGTGATCGGCAGCTCGATGGGACCGCTGACCGGTTTCGCCATGAACCCGGCTCGCGACTTCGGTCCGAAGCTGATGACCTTCTTCGCCGGCTGGGGTGAAATAGCGTTCACCGGCGGTCGTGACATACCTTATTTCCTGGTTCCGATTTTTGCGCCCATTCTGGGTGCCTGCCTGGGTGCGGCCGGCTATCGCGCGCTGATTGCGCGTCACCTGCCAAGCGCCGTTCCTGTTGAAAACGAAAAAAACGCTCCAGTGGTTCGCGGCAAAGTTCAGGCTTCATCTTGAATCCCACCTAATAACGCAAGGCAATCGACATGACTGACACACAGAACAAGAATTACATCATTGCTCTTGACCAGGGCACCACCAGCTCGCGAGCCATCATTTTCGACCGCGATGCCAACGTGGTGAGCACTGCCCAAAGCGAATTCGTCCAGCATTACCCACAGGCCGGCTGGGTCGAACATGACCCAATGGAAATCTTCGCCACCCAGACCGCGTGCATGACCAAGGCGCTGGCGCAGGCCGACCTGCATCACAATCAGATTGCGGCCATCGGTATCACCAACCAGCGTGAAACCACCGTGATCTGGGAACGCGACACCGGCCGCCCGATCTACAACGCTATCGTCTGGCAGTGCCGTCGCAGCACCGAAATCTGCCAGCAGCTCAAGCGCGACGGCCTTGAGGAATACATCAAGGACACCACGGGCCTGGTGATTGACCCGTACTTCTCCGGCTCCAAGGTCAAGTGGATTCTGGACAACGTAGAAGGCAGCCGCGAACGCGCCCGCAAAGGCGAATTGATGTTCGGCACCATCGATACCTGGCTGATATGGAAATTCACCGGCGGCAAGGTGCATGTCACCGACTATACCAACGCCTCGCGTACCATGCTGTTCAACATCCATACGCTGGAGTGGGATCAGCGCATGCTTGACGTGCTGGATATCCCGCGCGAAATCCTGCCCGAGGTCAAAGGCTCGTCCGAAGTCTATGGTCACAGCAAGAGCGGCATTCCTATTGCCGGTATCGCGGGCGACCAGCAAGCGGCGCTGTTCGGCCAGATGTGCGTCGAGCCGGGTCAGGCCAAGAACACCTACGGCACCGGCTGCTTCCTGCTGATGAACACCGGCAAGAAAGCCGTGAAATCGGCACATGGCATGCTGACCACCATCGGCTGTGGTCCGCGTGGCGAAGTGGCCTATGCGCTGGAAGGCGCCGTGTTCAACGGCGGCTCTACCGTGCAGTGGCTGCGCGACGAGCTGAAGCTGATCAATGATGCGCTGGACACCGAATACTTCGCTGGCAAGGTCAAGGACAGCAATGGCGTGTATCTGGTCCCGGCCTTCACCGGCCTGGGCGCTCCGTATTGGGACCCGTATGCCCGTGGCGCATTGTTCGGCCTGACCCGTGGCGTGAAAGTCGATCACATCATTCGCGCCGCGCTGGAATCCATCGCCTATCAGACTCGCGACGTACTCGACGCCATGCAGCAGGACTCCGGCGAACGCCTCAAGTCGCTGCGTGTGGACGGCGGCGCGGTGGCCAACAACTTCCTGATGCAGTTTCAGGCTGACATTCTCGGCACTCACGTCGAACGTCCGCAAATGCGTGAAACGACGGCACTGGGCGCAGCGTTCCTGGCCGGTCTGGCGATTGGTTTCTGGAGCAGCCTGGACGAACTGCGTAACAAGGCGGTGATCGAGCGGGTATTCGAGCCTTCGTGCGAAGAGGCACATCGCGAGAAGCTGTACGCAGGCTGGCAGAAGGCCGTGGCGCGCACCCGTGACTGGGAACCGCACGAAAACGAAGAGTGATCGCTGCTGTTGAGTGGGGAGAACAGGATTCCGGCTGACAGGTCACACTTGCCTGCGGCATGATGGGCGCCATTTGTAGAGGGCGCTCAAGGAAAAACAATGAACCTGCCTCCCCGCCAACAACAGATCCTCGAACTGGTCCGTGACCGTGGCTACGTCAGCATTGAGGAAATGGCGACGCTGTTCGTCGTGACCCCACAAACCATCCGCCGCGATATCAATCAGCTGGCGGAAATGAACCTGCTGCGTCGCTACCACGGCGGCGCAGCTTATGACTCCAGCATCGAAAACACCGCTTACGCCATGCGTGCGGACCAGATGCGTGATGAGAAACAACGGATCGCCGAGGCCATCGCCGCACAGATCCCGGACAACGCGTCGTTGTTCATCAATATCGGCACCACCACCGAATCCATTGCCCGCGCTCTGCTCAATCACAACAACCTGAAAATCATCACCAATAACCTGCATGTGGCGTCGATTCTCAGTACCAAGGACGATTTCGAGGTCTTGATCGCAGGCGGTAATGTGCGCCGTGACGGCGGTGTTGTGGGTCAGGGCAGTATCGATTTCATCAGCCAGTTCAAGGTCGACTTCGCGCTGGTCGGCATCAGCGGCATCGACGAAGATGGCAGCCTGCTGGACTTCGACTATCAGGAAGTGCGGGTTTCCCAAGCGATCATTGCCAACGCGCGCAAAGTGCTGCTGGCGGCTGACTCCAGTAAATTCGGGCGCAACGCCATGGTCCGGCTCGGGCCGATCACCCTTATCGACTGCCTGGTCACCGACCAGCCTCCGGTGCCTGCGCTGCAACAACTGCTGAACCAGCACAAGATTCGTCTGGAAGTGGTTTGACTGTGCGTATGGGGGCCTGACTCTGACTATCACGCCAACGCTCTGCGTCCTCTCGTGATCGCACGGTGCTGCATGGACCTGTGACGCAGAGCGTCACGCAAGGCGTTCCCGCCAGAGCGTGCGGAACGAAAATCCCGACTATCGTTCGACGCTCCACGTCGTATGCCGTTCTGGACGCCTTGCGTCCTCTATCAGGCAGCTAGAGCATCATTAAAGATGTTGCATCCCGGATGAGGAACAATCATCTGCGCATGAAATCCCGCCCTACAATGTTCATTTTTGTTCTTTTCACCCTTCCATCATCAGTATTTTCAATCGATACCGACTGGCAAGCGCACTTTTATTGAGCTATTATTTTCGGAAATGAACATTAATGTTCATATTCGCCATTCGAGCAACGCTCAAGAATTGTCCAGGAGGCTACCGATGCCCCACGCTACCGTGCCAACCCCACCTCTCTCCGAGGTTTACGACATCGCCGTTATCGGTGGTGGCATCAATGGCGTCGGGATTGCGGCGGATGCCTCCGGCCGCGGCTTGTCGGTCTTTCTCTGCGAGAAGGACGATCTGGCCAGCCACACGTCCTCGGCCAGCAGCAAGCTGATCCACGGTGGCTTGCGCTATCTGGAGCATTACGAATTCCGCCTGGTGCGCGAGGCGCTTGCGGAACGCGAAGTGCTGCTCGCCAAAGCGCCGCATATCGTCAAACCGATGCGCTTTGTATTGCCACACCGCCCGCACCTGCGCCCGGCGTGGATGATTCGTGCCGGGATGTTCCTTTATGACAACCTCGGCAAGCGCGAAAAGCTGCCAGCGTCACGGACCATTCGTTTCGGCGCAGACAGCCCGCTCAATCCGAGCATCACCCGCGGCTTCGAATATTCCGACTGCTGGGTCGACGATGCTCGCCTGGTCGTGCTCAATGCCATGGCCGCTCGTGAAAACGGCGCGCACATTCACACTCAGACCCGCTGCGTCAGTGCGCGTCGCATCAAAGGCATGTGGCACCTGCACCTGGAGCGCAGCGATGGCAGTCTGTTTTCAATCCACGCCAAGGCGCTGGTCAACGCGGCCGGCCCGTGGGTAGCCAAGTTTATCCGTGAAGACCTCAAGCTCGATTCGGCTTACGGCATCCGCCTGATTCAGGGCAGCCACCTGATCGTGCCGAAACTGTACGAGGGTGAGCACGCGTTCATTCTGCAAAACGAAGACAAGCGTATCGTGTTCACTATTCCGTACCTGGAGCACTTCACTATCGTCGGCACCACCGACCGTGAATATCAGGGCGACCCAAACAAGGTGGATATCACTGAAGGCGAGATGGACTACGTACTGAAGGTGGCCAACGACCACTTCAAGAAGCAGTTGAGTCGCGCAGACGTACTCCGCACGTTCTCCGGCGTGCGTCCGCTGTGCAACGACGAGTCCGATAACCCGTCTGCCATCACCCGTGATTACACGCTGTCGCTGTCAGGCGGTGCGGATGAAGCGCCGATCCTGTCGGTATTCGGCGGCAAGCTGACCACCTATCGCAAGCTGGCCGAGTCGGCAATGACCCAACTGGCGCCGTTCTTCAAACAGATGAAACCGAGCTGGACCGCCAAGGCCGCCCTGCCCGGCGGCGAAGACATGACTACTCCAGACGTACTGGCAGCAGAAATGACTCGTCGCTACAACTGGCTGCCTGCACCTATCGCCAAACGCTGGTCGATCACTTATGGCAGCCGCAGCTGGCAGATGCTGGAAGGCGCACAAAGCCTGGACGATCTCGGCCAGCATCTCGGCGCAGGCCTCTACACCAACGAGGTTGATTACCTGTGCGATCAGGAATGGGCCACCAGCATCGAAGATATCCTGTGGCGTCGTACCAAGCTGGGTCTGTTCACCACGCCTGAGGAGCAGGAAAACGTGCGCAGCTACCTGGAAACGGTTGTCCGCAACAAGACGACTATCGAAGCTGCCTGATACGGGCTCGTCGAAATACACCTGTTCACCCTCCTCCGGGTGAACAGCTACACCTACCCCGCCTCTTCCCCTCCTTATTTGCCCATTCGGTTTCCCGAACGTTTTACGCTTGCCGATTCGGCTTCCCGGACGCCGAGCTGTGTTTGCGCGCCTAAAATATTTTAAAAACCTATACATTTCATGACCTTATCCATTATCGAAAGCATGGCATGACTCCTGCTCTACACTCTGTATCGACCGTTTCAACAAAGGCGTGTGTCTCGTTCAGGACGCCGTTGAAGCATTCGTCAAAAGTGGGTCGCCCTGCCAGTGGCCCTATCAATAAGAAAATAAAATCGAGGATTCATCGATGCGCATTGTTCCCCATCTTCTGGGTGCCGCTATTGCAGCTGCTCTGATCAGCACTCCGGTTTTTGCTGCCGAACTCACCGGCACACTAAAAAAGATCAAAGAGTCTGGCACCATTACCCTCGGTCACCGTGACGCCTCCATTCCGTTTTCCTACATCGCCGATGCCTCTGGCGTGCCAATGGGCTATTCCCATGATATCCAGCTGAAAATCGTCGAAGCCATCAAGAAAGACCTCGACATGCCTGACCTCAAGGTCAAGTACAACCTGGTGACGTCGCAGACCCGTATTCCGCTGGTGCAGAACGGCACTGTTGACGTGGAGTGTGGTTCGACCACCAACAACGTCGAGCGTCAGCAGCAGGTGGATTTCTCCATCGGCATCTTTGAAGTGGGCACCCGCCTGCTGTCCAAAAAAGATTCCAGCTACAAGGATTTCGATGACCTGAAAGGCAAGAACGTCGTCACCACGGCCGGCACCACGTCCGAACGCATCCTTAAATCGATGAACGCCGACAAGCAGCTGGGCATGAACGTGATCTCCGCCAAGGACCACGGTGAATCCTTCCAGATGCTCGAATCAGGCCGTGCGGTCGCGTTCATGATGGACGACGCTCTGCTCGCAGGCGAAATGGCCAAAGCCAAGAAGCCCGACGATTGGGCTGTGACCGGCACTGCGCAATCCTATGAAATCTACGGTTGCATGGTTCGCAAGGGCGACGCCCCGTTCAAGAAAGCCGTGGATGACGCCATCATTGCGACCTACAAGTCGGGCGACATCAACGCCATCTACGCCAAGTGGTTCATGTCGCCAGTCCCTCCAAAAGGTCTGAATCTGAATTTCCCGATGAGCGACAAGCTCAAGGAACTGATTCAGAACCCGACCGACAAAGCCGCAGAAGACAAGAAGGCCTGAGCAAACGGTTCAGCCCGCCTGAACTGATTGCATCCCGAGCAGGCAACACCTGCCCGGGATCGGCCCCTCACTTTCGACCTCCGACAGTGCGTGCATCTCGATATAAATAGAACAATAGGGGGAGACCCTGATGAATTACAACTGGGACTGGGGCGTGTTCTTCAAGTCCACCGGCGTCGGCAGCGAGACCTATCTGGACTGGTTCATATCCGGTCTGGGCTGGACCATCGCGATTGCTGTCATCGCCTGGATCATCGCCCTGATACTGGGCTCGGTGCTGGGCGTCATGCGCACCGTACCGAACCTTATGGTGTCGGGCATCGCCACGGTATACGTGGAAATCTTCCGTAATGTGCCCCTGCTGGTGCAGCTTTTCATCTGGTACTTTCTGGTGCCCGACCTGCTGCCGGAAAACATTCAGGAGTGGTACAAGCAGGACCTCAACCCGACTACCTCGGCATTTCTGAGCGTCGTCGTGTGCCTGGGACTGTTCACCGCTGCGCGGGTTTGCGAACAGGTACGTACCGGCATCCAGGCGCTGCCCAAAGGCCAGGAATCAGCCGCACGCGCCATGGGCTTCAAACTGCCGCAGATTTACTGGAATGTGCTGTTGCCGCAGGCTTACCGGATCATCATTCCGCCGCTTACCTCGGAATTCCTGAACGTGTTCAAGAACTCTTCGGTCGCGTCGCTGATCGGCCTGATGGAGTTGCTGGCGCAGACCAAACAGACGGCCGAGTTTTCCGCCAACCTGTTCGAAGCCTTCACCTTGGCAACCCTCATTTACTTCACGCTGAACATGAGCCTGATGCTGCTGATGCGCATGATCGAGAAGAAAGTCGCCGTGCCCGGCCTGATCTCTCTGGGGGGTAAATAATGGACTTCACCGGAATCATTCCAGCCCTTCCCGGGCTGTGGAACGGCATGGTCATGACCCTCAAGCTGATGGCGATGGGTGTTGTCGGCGGTCTGGTGCTCGGCACCCTGCTGGCGCTGATGCGCCTGTCATCGAACAAGCTGCTGGCCAATGTGGCCGGTGCCTATGTGAACTACTTCCGCTCGATCCCGCTGCTGCTGGTGATCACCTGGTTCTATCTGGCCGTACCGTTCGTGCTGCGCTGGATCACCGGTGAAGACACGCCAATCGGTGCGTTCGCCTCCTGCGTCGTGGCTTTTATGATGTTCGAAGCCGCGTACTTCTGCGAAATCGTCCGCGCCGGTGTGCAGTCGATTTCCAAGGGCCAGATGGGTGCCGCCCAGGCGCTGGGCATGAACTACTCGCAGATGATGCGTCTGATCATCCTGCCTCAGGCGTTTCGCAAGATGACCCCTCTGTTGCTGCAACAGAGCATCATTCTGTTCCAGGACACCTCCCTGGTGTACACCGTCGGCCTCGTGGACTTCCTCAACGCATCGCGTTCCAGCGGCGACATCATTGGTCGCGCCAACGAGTTCCTGATCATTGCCGGTCTGGTGTATTTCACGATCAGCTTCGCCGCCTCGGTGCTGGTGAAGCGTCTGCAAAAAAGGTTTGCCGTATGATTTCCATCAAGAACGTCAACAAGTGGTACGGGGATTTTCAGGTACTGACCGATTGCAGCACCGAGGTCAGCAAGGGTGAAGTGGTCGTAGTGTGTGGACCGTCAGGCTCGGGCAAGTCGACCCTGATCAAGTGCGTCAATGCACTGGAGCCGTTCCAGAAAGGCGACATCGTCGTCGACGGCACGTCGATCTCCGATCCCAAGACCAACCTGCCAAAACTGCGCTCGCGGGTCGGCATGGTGTTTCAGCATTTCGAGCTGTTTCCGCACCTGAGTATCGTCGAAAACCTGACCATCGCGCAGATCAAGGTACTGGGCCGCAGCAAGGCCGAAGCCACCGAAAAGGGCCTGAAGCTGCTCGACCGCGTGGGCCTGTCCGAGCATGCGCACAAGCATCCCGGCCAGCTTTCCGGTGGTCAGCAACAGCGTGTCGCCATTGCCCGCGCGCTGGCCATGGACCCGGTGGTCATGCTGTTCGACGAACCGACCTCAGCACTGGACCCGGAAATGGTCAACGAAGTGCTCGACGTCATGGTGCAACTGGCCCATGAAGGCATGACCATGATGTGCGTGACCCACGAAATGGGTTTCGCTCGCAAGGTCGCCAATCGGGTGATTTTCATGGACAAGGGACAGATTGTCGAAGACTGCGAGAAAGAAGAGTTTTTTGGCGATGTCAGCGCACGTTCCGAACGCGCTCAGCAATTCCTCGCCAAGATCCTTCAGCACTAGGCATTACCTGCAGCTGCCCGCCCCTCTCGGGCAGCTGTTCGGTCCAGGACGACTGTGATGAAATGCGACTCCACCCTTTATCGCGCCGCGCCGCCAACACTTGCCGTGAAACCCCGCCTGATCCGCCAACTGTTTCTGCCCCCGCTGATCCTCATGCTGATGATCGGGCTGGGCTACGTCGCCTACCTGATCAGCGAACACAACGGCATCAAGAGTCTGCGCGAGAGCGGAGAGCGCCAACTGGAACTGCACGCCAGCACCGTCGAAAGCGAGATCAGCAAGTACACCTACCTGCCCAGCGTTCTGGAGCTGGAATCCAGCGTCTCGCAACTGCTCAACAACCCCGGCCCCGAGCTTCAGCAGCAGGTCAACCGCTACCTTGAGGGCTTGAATAGACGCAGCCGCAGCCGTGCCATCTATGTGATGGACACCACCGGCCGCGTGCTCGCAACCAGCAACTGGCGTGACGCCGACAGCTATCAGGGCGAAGACCTTTCTTTTCGCGCCTACTTTCAGGACGCGGTGCGCGGCCTGCCCGGACGTTTTTACGGGATCGGCACCACCAGCGGTGAATCCGGCTACTACCTGGCGCACGGGCTGGAAGACAAAGGCAGGATCATCGGCGTTGCGGTGATCAAGGTACGCCTCGAAGCCCTTGAAGAGCGCTGGCAACGGGCTCGGCTGGAAGCGTTTGTCACCGATGAAAACGGCATCATCATTCTGTCCAGCGACCCGGCCAGACGTTTGAAATCGGTGCGCCCGCTGACCCCGGCCATCAAGGAACGCATGGCCCGCAGCCTGCAATATTACTGGTGGCCGCTTAATGAACTGGTGCCACTGGAGCGGAAAACCCTGTCCGAAGGCGTTGAAAAACTCACGTTCCCGGCCAACGTCAGTGTCGACCGGGAGCACACCCAGGTGAGTTATCTGGCCCAGACTCGACCGCTGAGCGATACCGCGTGGCACTTCACACTGCTGACGCCGCTGGAAGACTTGCGCAGTGAAGCGGCGAGTCGAGGCATGCTGGTTGCCGTGGCCTTTGCGCTGGTGGCTTTTCTGCTGATCGCCTGGAACGAGCGACGCAAAGTGATCTCGACCCGGCTCGCCGCCCGAGAGGCGTTGCAAGCGGCCAACGATGAGCTGGAACGCAAGATTGCGGAGCGCACTGAACACCTGCGCGACAGCAACGAGCGCCTTAAGGCGCAGATTCGCGAACGAAGACAGGCGGAAGACACGTTGCGTCAGGCTCAGGATGAGTTGGTCCAGGCCGGCAAACTGGCGGCCATCGGGCAGATGTCGACCAGCATCGCGCATGAACTCAATCAGCCACTGGCCGCCTTACGCACCCTGTCCGGCAACACCGTTCGCTTTCTGGAACGTGGCGCGCTGGACACCGCCAGTGCCAACCTGCGCACCATCAATGACCTTGTAGACCGCATGGGGCGTATTACCGCCAGCCTGCGCGCTTTTGCCCGACGTGGCGACGATCAGGGTCAGGCGCAGCTAAGCAAGGCGGTCAACGCTGCGCTGCAATTGCTGGCTGTGCGCCTGGAGCAGTCGGGACTCACCCTGCACCGGGCCTTCGTCGACGCGACTCTGACCATCGACCAGACCCGCCTGGAGCAGATTCTGGTCAACCTGATCGGCAACGCGCTGGACGCCATGTCCGCCCAGCCACAGCCCGAATTGTGGCTCGAAGGGTCAGTCGTCGATAGCCGCTATCGCCTGCTGGTGCGAGACAATGGGCACGGTATCGACGATGAAGCGCGCAAGCACCTGTTCGAACCCTTCTTCACTACCAAACCGGGCGAGCAAGGCCTCGGTCTTGGCCTGACGCTGTCAGCGAGCCTTGCCGCCGCAGCGGGAGGCAGCCTCGGCGCAGAACCTGTGGGTGACACGGGCACGACGTTTGTTCTGTGCCTGCCATTCATCCCGGACGCGCCGACCGATTCTCGCCAGGGCGAGCCCACATAAAGGAATATCCATGAGCATCAACAGCGACCTGACGGTACTGATCGTCGAAGACGACCCGCACGTATTGCTGGGCTGCCAGCAGGCGCTGGCTCTGGAGGACATTGCCAGTGAGGGCGTGTCGAGTGCCGAAGAGGCCCTGCAGCGCATTGGCGACAACTTCGCGGGCATCGTCATCAGCGACATCCGCTTGCCGGGCATTGACGGCCTGGAGCTGTTGAGCCGCCTCAAGGCACGCGACAGCAGCCTGCCGGTGGTGCTGATCACCGGTCACGGCGATATCACCATGGCCGTCAATGCGATGCGCGACGGTGCATATGACTTCATGGAGAAACCGTTTTCGCCCGAGCGTCTGGTCGACGTCACCCGCCGGGCTCTGGAACAGCGTGGCCTGGCCCGCGAAGTCTGGTCCTTGCGCAAGCAACTTGCCGAACGCGACTCGCTGGAGGGCAGAATCATCGGCCGCTCACCGGTCATGCAGAACCTGCGTGCGCTGATCGCCAACGTCGCCGACACCTCGGCCAACGTGCTGATCGAAGGCGAAACCGGTACCGGCAAGGAACTGGTCGCTCGCTGCCTGCACGACTTCAGTCGCCGCAAGAACAATCAGTTCGTGGCCCTCAACTGCGGCGGGCTGGCAGAAAGTCTGTTCGAATCGGAAATATTCGGTCACGAAGCCAACGCTTTCACCGGCGCGGGCAAGCGGAGGATCGGCAAGATCGAACATGCTCATGAGGGCACCCTGTTTCTCGATGAAGTGGAGAGCATGCCGATCAATCTGCAGATCAAGCTGTTGCGCGTCTTGCAGGAACGGACGCTGGAGCGCTTAGGCTCGAATCAAAGCGTGGCAGTGGATTGCCGGGTGATCGCAGCGACCAAATCCGACCTGAATGCGCTGGGCAAGACCAATCAGTTCCGTAGCGACCTGTATTACCGCCTCAACGTCGTCACCCTGGAACTGCCGCCGTTGCGCGAACGCCGCGAAGACATTCTTCCGCTGTTCGAACACTTTTTGCAGTTGTCGTCATTGCGCTTCGACCGCGAGCCGCCGCCGCTGGACCGGCAGACCGGCTCAAGCCTGATGAGCCATGACTGGCCGGGCAACGTGCGGGAACTGCGCAACGTCGCAGAGCGATTTGCCCTGGGCCTGCCTGCGTTCAAGCAAAGCGGTACGATCAGCGAAAACCAGAGCCTGGGCTTTGCCGAGGCGGTTGAAGCCTTCGAGCGTTCACTGCTCAGCGAAGCCTTGCAACGCAGCGGGGGCAACCTGAGCCAGGCCAGTCAGGAACTTGGCATGGCCAAGACCACGCTGTTTGACAAGGTCAAAAAGTACGGGCTTTGAAGCTCGGTTTATCTGTGACGCAGAGCGTCACGCAGGGCAGTCCACTGGAGCGTGCTGAACGATAATCTCAACTATCGTGCGACGCTCCGCGTCCGCCCTTGAGCAGGCAGCGAGCTTTACTTCGATTCGCTGACAATCTGCCGGATAGCACTAACGAACACGTCAACCGGCTGCCCGCCCGATACCGCGTACTGATCATTGAAGACCATGGTCGGGACAGAAGTGATGCCACGCGAGGTCCAGAGTTGTTCGGCTTCGCGAACTTCAGTGGTGTACTCATCGCTGTCCAGAATAGCCTGGGCACGCAGTCGATCCAGACCCACCTTCTGTGCCACGTCCGCGAGGGCCTGGTGATTCGAAGGGTCTTTCAGCTCACTGAAATAAGCCACGAACAGCGCCTCCTTCAACGCGTGCTGCTTGCCTTCCTGCTCGGCCCAGTGCAGCAGACGATGCGCATCGAATGTGTTGTAGATACGTCGCCCGCCGCTGGCAAACGCAAAACCCAGCTCGGCACCGCGTTCACGGATGGTCTCGTGAATGGCTTCGATCTGCTCGGGAGTGGAGCCGTATTTCTCGGCGATGTGCTCTTTGATGTCCTGGCCTTCGCCAGGCATGTTCGGGTTCAGCTCGAAAGGCTGAAAGTGAATCTGCGCCTGCACCTCGTCGCCAAGCGCTTCCAGCGCCTGATCCAGTGCGCGCAGGCCGATGACGCACCAGGGGCAGGAAACATCGGAGATGAAATCGATCTTCAGTGCAGTTGTCATGATGGCCCTCGTCTAATAAGCAAAGGCCACACGATACACTTCTGTCGCGGCCTTACAACTGAGCCAGACTCCGGCCGTCTTCATGCTGAGCTTTCAGGTACGGCAATACCGCGCCCAGCAGCGGCGCCTTGAACGCCTCCTGAAAACGGTGCGCCAACCCCGGAATCAAGCGCAGCTGGCTGCCCTGAATGTGCGCGGCAACATGCACGCCGTGCATGACCGGCAGCAACGGGTCTGCGGTACCGTGCACCACCAGCACCGGCAGTCGCAGACGATTCAGCAATTCGACGCGACTGGGCTCGGCAAGAATCGCCATGATCTGACGCTTGACGCCTTCAGGGTTGAAAGCCCGGTCGTAGGAGATTGCAGCCTGATGCAACAACTGCTCGCGATCATCCTTGACCTGTGGGCTGCCCAGCGCTGCAAGCAGGTCGGCCTGCTGCTCTATCGCCACTTCCCGGTTAGGCGCGCCACGACGTGCCAGCAACTGCATCAGGGCCGCGCTGGGCATCGGCAGACCCTGAGCGCCGGAACTGGTCATGATCAATGTCATGCTCTCGACCCGCGAGGGGGCCAGGTCGGCCAGATGCTGAGCGATCATGCCGCCCATGCTTGCGCCCAGCACATGAAACTCACGGACCTGTAACGCATCCATCAGGCCCAGTGCATCGTCGGCCATGTCAGTCAGCGAATAAGGCGCCGACACCGGCAGGCCGAGCTTGTAGCGCAGTACTTCGAAGGTCAGATTGGCGTCGGCAGGCTGCTGCACCCACGTCGACAGACCGACATCGCGGTTGTCGTAGCGAATCACTCGATAGCCCTGCTGACAGAGCGCTACCACCACTTCGTCCGGCCAATGGATCAGTTGCCCACCCAGACCCATGACCAGCAGCAAGGCAGGGTCGGATTCACTGCCAATACTCTGGTAGGCAATCCGCACTTCCTTGAGGTCAGCAAACTGTACAGGAGCATTGACATCACAACGATCGGCCGCAAAAGACGGCAAGCCGCACAGAAGCGCGGCCAGAAAAATTAAAACCCGCATGAAAAACACCAAAAAACAGATCCCCAGTAAGCCGCGAGTCTGATGATGTTTTTCCAAGCGCGCTGCCACAGTTGCGTGACAGTTTGATGAATGGCGCTGAGCGGTCGTTAAAACGTTTGGCGCTAGGCGGCAACCTGATCGGCAACAATCAGGTTTTCACCGAAGCGGGCACGCGCTTCAAGCAGTGATTCATGACGCCACTCCTCAGGCTGAGCACACTCGCCCAACGACAGCACCTTGTAGGTAGGCAGGCGATCAAACACCGAGGCCAGCTGCTCCGGCACACTGACGCTGTCCAGATGCAGGCCTGCGACCGGCAACAACGTTGCAACGCCGAGATTGCAGCGCAGGTCGCCGTGATAAGTGGCCACCAGCTTCTTCAACGGCGAATACTGAAGAATGTGATAAGCGCGCTCGAAAGCGTTTGTCCATGCCAGCGGCAAGTCCAGCGTCAGGATGGGTTCGTCAACCTGCACCCACTCGACGCCTCGCGCGGCCAGACGCCCGAAGATTTCGCCATACACGGGCAACAACTGCTCCAGCCATTCGAGTCGATCAACCTCAGCGCCCTGAACCTCGCTCAGCCAAAGAAGGGTCAACGGGCCGATCAAAGCGGGCTTGCGGCCCTGCTCACAGGACTCCTTGGCACTGGCCAGCAAGGGCTGCCAGTCCGGCTGAAAGCATTGCTTGCCATCTAGCTGCGGCACCAACTGCGGATACTGCGCACGCAGCCAGGTGCGCAATGCCACGCCAGACACATCAGACCCCGCCGACACACCCTGACCCTCTTTCCAGAAAGCCTGCAGCGCTTGCTGCAATTCACGATCTGCGCCGATAAGCAGACATTCAGAATGTTGGGCCAAGGCCATGGTGCGTCCTCCATAAAAGATGACGCCATTGTCGACAGCCGGTACATCATGAGACAAACTCATTTTTTTCGTGTTGATCACAAATACTATTCATGGAGCCGTGACGGTGCTTGAAATACGCCACCTCAAAACCCTGCACGCCTTGCGCGAAGCCGACAGTCTTGTGGAGGCCGCCGACCGCCTGCATCTGACGCAATCGGCGCTGTCCCATCAGTTCAAGGAACTGGAAGAGCGCCTCGGCATGCCGTTGTTCGTACGCAAGACCAAGCCGGTACGCTTCACCAGCGCCGGCCTGCGCCTGCTGCAACTCGCCGACTCAATGCTGCCGCAACTGCGCAGCGCCGAGCGCGACATTGCTCGCCTGGCGGGCGGCACGGCGGGACGCCTGCATATGGCGATCGAGTGTCACAGCTGTTTTCAATGGTTGATGCCAACCATCGACCAGTTCCGCGATGCCTGGCCGGAAGTCGAGCTGGACCTGTCTTCCGGATTCTCGTTCGCGCCGTTGCCTGCATTGGCGAGGGGCGATCTGGACCTGGTGGTGACGTCAGACCCGCTGGAGTTGCCCGGCATCACCTACGTGCCGCTGTTCACTTACGAAGCGATGCTGGCAGTGGCCAATCAGCATGCGCTGGCGAGCAAGCCTTATATCGTTCCGGAAGACCTGCTCACTGAAACCCTGATCACCTACCCGGTCGAGCGTGACCGGCTGGACATTTTCACCCGTTTTCTGGAGCCCGCCGAGATCGAGCCCGCGCAGGTCCGAACCTCGGAACTGACGGTGATGATGATGCAACTGGTCGCCAGTGGTCGCGGCGTGTGCGGCATGCCGCATTGGGCGCTGCATGAATACAGCTCACGCGGTTACGTGAAAGGCAAGCGGCTGGGGGAAAAAGGGCTGTTCGCGACACTCTACGCAGGCATCCGCGCCGATATGCTCGACGCGCCCTACATGCGTGACTTTCTGCTGACGGCCAAGGACACGTCCTTTTCAACGCTGGACGGTGTGAGCGTGGTTCGCTAAAGAGTCGCTCGCTGAAGGGATCGCTTGCTGAAAGCAGCGCCCAGCGCCTCGGCGCAGGACGACACTTCTTTCAGTGCGTTTCAGTCTGCCGCTGGCGATACAACGGCAGGATAAGGTCGCGGGTCAACGGAGCCAGATGCAGATCCGGTTGTCTGCCCGCGCCGACCCAGATCACTTCTTCGATTTCGGCGGCGGGCAGCACTTGCGCATCCGTCATGACCTCGTAAAGCTGGCAACGAACCTCAAAACCCGGCTCGTTGGCCGCCGGCGCCGAGAACTCGCCGAGAAACGTCGCCTGCTGCGGGTCGATGATCAGCCCGAGTTCTTCTTCAAGCTCCCTGGCCAGCGCCAACGGAGCAGGCTCGCCGGGCTCGATCTTGCCGCCCGGCTGCATGAAGGCCTGAGTGCCGCGCTTGCGCACCAGCAAGGTCTGCCCATCAGGGCCGATCAAGAGCGCTGCCGCGATACTGATTACCTTCATACGAAGATGTCCCTTTTCAGCAGTCGCGCCTCATCTGCCCGCTCCAAAGCCAGCACAATCAGGCGGTGGATCAGCTCGGCATAGGTCAGCCCGCTGGCCTGCCAGAGCTTGGGGTACATGCTGATAGAGGTGAAACCGGGCAACGTATTGACCTCGTTGATGATGATCTGCCGTGCTTCGGTGACGAAGAAATCCACCCGTGACAGGCCTGCGCAACCCAGCACTTTGTAGGCCTGCAACGCGACTTCGCGTACCTGATCACTCAGATCGGCAGGCATCTCGGCCGGGATCGCGATGCGCGCCTGATCACCGTTCAGGTACTTGGTGTCGTAGGCATAGAATTCGTCGTTGGCAATGACCTCGCCACAGACGCTGACCTGCGGTTCATTGTTGCCCAAAACAGCGCATTCCACCTCGCGGCCGACGATGCCCTGCTCGATCAGCAGCTTGTGGTCGAACTCGAAACCCAGCGCCAGTGCAGCAGCGAAATCAGCCTCGTCAGACACTTTGCTGACGCCGACCGAAGAACCTTGGTTGGCCGGTTTGACGAACATCGGCAGACCCAACTGCCCAGACGCATCAGCGAAAGAAATGGTTTCACCACGACTGAGCACCAGGAACGGCGCAACAGCAATGCCAGCGTCGCGCAGCAGGCGCTTGGTCACGTCTTTATCCATGCACGCCGCAGACGCCAAAACGTCAGCGCCCACACAGGGAACGGCCAGCATCCGCAACACGCCTTGCAACGCACCGTCTTCACCAAAGGCGCCATGGATCAACGGGAACACCACGTCGATACTCGCCAGCGGCGCCCCCGTCTCGACCTCGACAAACTGCCCGCCAGCGTTACCGGGCAGCAAGGAAAGTTGCTTGCCTGATGTGCTCAATTTGATCCGCGAAGGATCGTTGGCATTGACCAGGTAATCGGCCTCATCAAAGCACAGCCAACGGCCCAGCTTGTCGACGCCGATCAGGGTCAGCGCGTAGCGCTCACGATCAATCGCATTGATCACGTTGCGTGCCGACTGCAACGAAACCTCATGCTCGCTGGATTGCCCACCGAAAACGATGGCGACTGACTTTTTCAAAGCGGTTACTCCTGTTTTTCAGGCCGCGAAGATAAAAGCAATTCCGGCCGTTAGTCCAGTAGATGATTGGCCGTCCGCTCGAAATTCAGGCAAAAAAATCCCGGTCGCGGGCAATTCATGTGCAATGCACGCGACCGGGAAGTCAGACGGATCATTGAGCCGCTTCGGTTTCTTTCTTGCCGCTTGAGCCGAAGGTGGCGAAACGCTTATTGAAGCCCGCGATGCGGCCCTCGTTAGTGGTCTTGCGCTGCTGACCGGTGTACATCGGGTGCGAGGCGCTGGAAACGTCGAGCGCGACATACGGATAGGTCGTGCCGTCGGTGTGCTGGTGCGTCCGGTCGGTGTCTACCGTTGAGCCGATCAAAAAATGGACGTCGGCGGCAGTGTCGTGGAACAACACGGTGCGGTAGGCAGGATGGATATCGGGTTTCATGGCGTTCTCTCCAGTGAGTTGACTGCAATAGTTATACAGTAACACTTCCATGGATGAGAATGATTGTTGTTGATTACTGACATTATCTGGCTTGATCGGACAGCCGCACGACGCTGCTGGCAGCCGCAAACCTTCTGAAACCGGTGCGCCTGAGACATCCTGTAATAGCCAGACTTTGCAATTTTTCACGTAGAACGGCACCCTGCCGCGCCGCCGAACGTCACCGGTCGCCGGACTGGAACCTGAGACCTTTGTGGACGATCTTCAATCATTAGCACTTTCAAGAGTCCACCGTTATGACTAACGGACGCGATCATCGAATCGACTTCTTTCGTGGCCTGGCGCTGATCTTTATATTCTGGGATCACGTACCGGACAATCCGCTGGCGCAACTGACCTTGCGCAACTTCGGCTTCAGCGATGCCGCAGAAGTCTTCGTTTTCCTCGCCGGCTACGCATCGATCCTGGCCTACGGGCGCATCGCCCGACGCGACGGCATGCTGGTGGCTGGCGTGCGCATCCTGCGCCGCACCTGGGTGCTGTATGTGGTGCATATCTTTCTGCTGACGTTGCTCATGGGCATCGTTTTCGTCGCCAACAACCACGTCGAAACCCGCGACATGGTCCAGCAGATGGGCCTCGAATACTTCGTCGGCAACCCGCAACAGGCACTGGCCGATGAACTGCTGCTGCGCTTCAAACCCAACCTGACCGACCCGCTGCCGCTGTACATCGTGCTGCTGCTGACCTTGCCCCTGACATTGCCGTTAATGCTGCGCAAACTCGAAGTTGCAGTCGGCCTGTCGATTGCCCTGTACCTGATGGTGCCGCTGTTCGGCTGGAACCTGCGCGCCTACGAAGGCGGTGGCGTGTGGTACTTCAACCCGGTGGCCTGGCAGTTGCTGTTCATCCTTGGCGGTGCCTGTGCGTTGCGCAGTGAAACAGCCACACCAGCCGAACACCCTCCGTTGCGCCAACAACCGTTGTTCCTCATGGCCGCCGTCTACGTGCTGATCGCCGGAATCCTGACCTTCAGCGAAAAATGGCCCGCTTTGCACAGCGCACTGGTCTCGACCCTGCACCTCGACAGCCTTTATCCCATCAGCAAGACCGACCTGGCACCCGCGCGCCTGATGCATTTCCTCGCGCTGGTCTACGTCGTCGCGCGATTACTGCCGACCTCAGGCAACTGGCTGGAAAACTGGCCCGCCCGCCAGACCTGCCGCATGGGCCGTTATTCACTGGAAATTTTCTGCCTGGGGGTGCTGCTCGCGCCACTGGCAGACATGGCGAATGCGCTGGCAGGCGATACATGGCCGATGCAGGTGACCACGGCGATCGTGGGGTTGGGGCTGATGATGTTGATGGCGAACGGGTTGGAGTTGAATAAGCGGTTGGGTAGATATAAGGCTGCCGTACCGGTGTAGAGAAGGAAACGTTGAGAATGTAAAAGACTGGCAAAAAAAATTTGCCAGTCTCTTTTACATGTTTTTACGGAGTACTCTTGATCAGTCTCTGATGGCAGATATGGCCGATTTGCCCCTTGTCAGGATGAGGCGTGTCAAGGCCGGTATTTCCAGCATAAAAACTATTTACTGTCCAACTACCTTCAAAATATTGGGTACGCCAAATATGTGTCCCCCTGTCTTTTTCTGTGAAAACGCCTGCGTCGTTACCGCCGACACAGCGACCAATGTTTAATGCTGTGCGGACTTTTCCTGATGCATCAGTTTTTACAAAACCACCCAAATGGGATTTATCAGATTTTGGCAGGTCAATCGAGTATGAAGCAATTCCCCCTTCAAGAGGCTTTCCAGTCGAATCAGCCATATCAACCTCCAGAATAACATTGCTTATTCCTTGAGCAGATAACGGCCCCAAGGTGGATGCATCAGGAGGTATCCTCGACATGCCAAAAGGCTGATCTCGCAAGCGAGCATAGGTGACTTTTGGAAACGACCCCAGTATCAGGCCATATGTCGAACCTTGGACAAACGGCTTGGCAACATCATGTGAAATGCGAACAATCACATCTTGTCCAGGCGTCAAAGAAGAAAGTACAACCTTTTGACCACTGGCGAGTACATTCCACTTAGCGCCATCATGAATTTCCAGTTGTGTGGACCCGGATAGATGCCCTTGAATCAACACCTTCTGTCCACGCAACGCTGCGAACCCAAAGTAGTGGCTGTCCGCCATGCTTACCAAAGAATCCTTGATAATATTAAATCTGTCAGGCAACTCGGTAAATTTGGGTTCTACAGCCTCCCCCGCTTTGATCTCGCTGGCCCCTCCAACAATATCCGCCCCACTTGCTTGCTCATTTAACATATTCTGACCCCCTTGTTGCGCTATTGCCTGCGGGTGTAAGAAACACGTCAACAACGAGAATGCCAAAATCTTTGCTGCTTTGAGATTATTCATATAACGCTCCTGCCATTAATAAAAACAACTAAAACAAGACGCAATAGCAATCCGACTGCAACGTCAATGGCAAAATCAAAAATAAAGAAACTTCCTACAAAACAATCACCACTCCAGCAGCTTGGGAATATTCCTACAATCATCTCGGCACAAGTTTTCCTAGTCCGTGCCGTTAGTAAATTGACCATAAAAAAGCAGGCGCACAATGAATATCGGCCCTAATCACATCACCGCACAAGAATGGCAAACCCTGTTTGGTAAAAAAAACGAGGGTGCCTCGATTCCTTTGAACAAGCTGCCTATGGAGCCAGAACAAAAAGAACAGCGTGACCCGAACGCTGAGTTCTATCGTACGGAAGAAACGCCTTGGTTCGCCGATTACAAAACATCGGAGGCAGGGCGCGCTATGTTGGAGAACATGTCTGAAAAGGAATCGGAAAAAATCCGTGGTAAGTATCTTAACAACCAACGTAAAGAGTTTGACGAAAGCATTTGCCGTATGTACGACAATTTCCATGATTTCAAGCAGCAGCTCTTTTATCTGAATACCGATCTGTCCCAAAAGCATTTCGGCTTCACGTTGGGTTTTAATCAGAACATTCAGGTTACTGATCCAGACAATGTACTCACTCCCGCAGAATTCACATACCTGACCGAGAAGCTGAACGAACGCCAACCCCTAAAAGAAGACCTACGTGAAAATGCCAGGATCGTTCTGACACTGCTCGACCACTACACGGAAAAGTTCGGCAACACGCACACTCTCAATCTGGAGGGCTACAGCAAGGTCATCGACTACGGACAAATATTCAGCCGCAACCACATTGGCAATTTCATGGACACGATTATCTACCAGATTGAACGCTATGCGCCGAAGCGTGAGGAGGAACGGAAAACGTTGGTTGACGTTCACGTTTGATACGCGCAAATCCAGGCCGCTGCCATTTCGTCGTGGAGAAATGGCGGTGAAGTCAATTACTAGCCGACTATTTTTTTGGCTCGTAGCGAGTACTCCAGGTCTCTCTCCCATTTTCACTAAGGCACGTAAAATCATTGTAACCGCTCCATGAACCCCACATTCAAAGTGCTTAGCTGATCCCGGAAGCTGTGATCCCGATTCCCTCAGGAGCCAGCTCGCCATGATGCGACCCGATGCCAAAGTCGAAAAAGTGTATCTGTACCCCAAGCCCGTGGACTTCCGAAAGTCTATCGACGGTCTGGCGGCATTGGTCGAACTGGACATCAAGGTCGCCGTCTTTGATCCAGTACTTTTCGTCTTCCTCAACAAGCCACGCAACCGCGTGAAGATCTTGTACTGGGAGCGTAATGGCTTTTGCCTTTGGCTCAAGCGTCTGGAGTCCGAACGAATGCCCTCCTGCTTCAGCGTTTGTTCGGACGTAAGTCCGAGCAAACAGCTGATGCGGCAACGCCGCAACTGGCCCTCTTCAATGAAGTAGAAAGCGTCGTCGAGCCTGTGGACGAAGCCTCAGATGAAGAGGTCGTTGCTCCGACCAAGCGCCGTGGCAAGCGCAAACCTTTGCCTGCCGATTTACCCCGCGTCGAAGTCATCCACGAACTGCATGAGCACGAACTGACCTGCGTTTGTGGCTGCCGCAAACACACCATTGGCGAAGAAGTCAGCGAGCAGCTTGAAATCGTGCCGATGCAGATCCGCGTGATCAAACACATCCGAAAAGTCTATGCCTGCCGCGACTGCGAAACAGCCCCGGTCAGTGCTGATAAACCTGCGCAAGTGATCGAGAAGAGCATGGCCAGCCCTAGCGTTTTGGCGATGCTGCTTACCACTAAATATGTAGATGGTTTACCGCTTCACCGCTTTGAAAAAGTGTTGGACCGCCACGGCATGGATATCCCGCGACAAACGTTGGCGCGCTGGGTGATTCAGTGCGGCGAGCATCTGCAACCCTTGCTCAACTTGATGCGGGATCGACTGCTGGAAAGTCGTGTCATCCACTGCGATGAGACACGAGTGCAGGTTAATAAAGAGCCTGATCGAGAGCCCGCCAGTCAATCCTGGATGTGGGTACAAACTGGAGGCCCGCCTAATCAGTCTGTTGTTCTTTTCGACTACTCAACCAGCCGTGCGCAGGAAGTACCGACGCGTCTGCTAGAGGGCTATCGTGGCTACTTGATGACGGATGATTACGCCGGTTACAACGCGCTTGGCGCGCAAGCCGGTATCAAGCGACTGGGTTGCTGGGCGCATGCTCGTCGCAAGTTCGTAGAAGCACAAAAAGTGCAGCCCAAGGGCAAAACCGGGCGGGCTGATGTTGCCCTGAATTTGATCAACAAGCTTTACGGTATCGAGCGGGCGTTGAAAGAAGGCAGCGATGAGCAGCGTTATGAAGCTCGCCAGCAAAACAGCGTACCGGTGCTGACTCAGTTGCACACCTGGATGGAGAAAACGCTGCCTCACGTCACGGCGCAAAATGCGCTGGGTAAGGCGATCAGTTATCTAGCCAGCAACTGGCAAAAGCTGGTGCGCTATACCGAAGCTGGATTTTTGCCCATCGACAACAATGCGGCAGAGCGTGCGATCAGACCGTTTGTGATCGGACGCAAGAACTGGCTATTCAGCGATACCCCCAAGGGTGCCACGGCCAGTGCTCAACTCTACAGCTTGGTCGAGACGGCTAAAGCCAACGGCAAGGAGCCCTATGCGTGGCTGCGCCACGCATTAGAACGGCTGCCACTGGCGACCTCGGTTGAAGATTACGAAGCCCTGCTGCCGTGGAACTGCACGCCTCGTTTGCATTTCTAGACGCACCGTCGTCTTTGGTTAGATGGGGTTTGTGGAGCGCTTACGATGTTGGCAAGCAACGGTGAAATGGGCGCACCTTGCGGCGTGCCCTGCTTCGCAGGAATGCGCTTTCCATTTTCGAGAACACCTGTGCGCAGCCATCGAACTATCAGCGCTAACATTCGCCTATCCGCAATTCGGTGTTGCAGGAAACACATCATCCACTCGTGATCAATGGTGTCAAAGAACGCACGAATACCGCGACCTTTCTAAGCGCAGAGGGATTCGTTTGTATTTTTACCCAGTACTTGAACTGGTCGAAACTAGGATATGAGGGCTTCCAGCACTGAGCTGTCGCCTGATGCAAGGTTGGCTGCGTAATTAGCGGGATACTGCGCTTTTTCTATCGGTGGAAGTTCATTGTAGTGAGCCAGCATCATGAACAGTGATTGGGTACTCTTGCCGGTTTCGTTGTATTCGTCGACATAGCGCTTCGTCACGTCTCTTTTCCACGCCTGTTCAATATCGTAATTTTCTGAATAGGCCGCATTTCTTTCATTTACAGTGTAGTCACCCCTTTCGTCGTATATCACCAGGCGTAGCTGATCTTGAGACAGGCCCGCGAACGGGTTTTTTCCTGTTCCGTTTGCAAATTGAGTAGCCTGCCTGGCTCGCTCGATAAGTGCGGGATCGTCTGTGTCAGGGACCTCGGCGTCATGCAGTTTTCGGTTGGCGTAGTAGCTGGGACCTGCAACCTTGTCGATGATATCTTTCGCCAGAGTTCCCAAGTCTTTGAAACCGAGGGTGCTATCACGCGAGTCAGCACGCGCAGCACTGTCATTCAATTGCTTCGCGAGCGTTGAAAGTGTTGCGGTGTCCGAGCGATCTGTCGTTGAGACCAGCTCTTTGACAGCAGTATTCTCGGTTGCCACGGAGGCGGTTTTAGCGACCGTCTTGATCGTATTGTTGGCAAGAAAGCTTGAGATAGAGTTGCTGTCGATCATATTTGCGTCCTGGCGGCGTGGGCCACGTCCATGGCACTGGTGTTAGAACTATCGGCGCGGAGCGAAAAATCTTGAGTTTTTATCAGCGCGTGCGCATCGGGAAGACACGCACGCAAGAAGCCTACTTCATCGTAAATTCGGCGGCCCAGGCATAGGTTGAAAGGTTAGTCACGCCGGAGGTTGCGGTACAGATCGCGCCACCGCTTGGCGTGGCCGTGCGCGTCCATTTAGGTACCTTGACGCCACCCGCCCCGGGGAGGTTGATGAAAGTGGTCGAAAATACGCACACCTTAGAGCCGATTGCATATCGAACGCTGGCGTAATTAGTATCTGGGGAGATGTTGCTCTGCACCGCGTAGACATCGCTCTTTCCAGCCTGGACTGACGCAGCGATTGACGGTTTTGCGTTCAGCTTTGTCGAGGTCTCATTGCTCGTGACAACCTGATATACCGCAGCCTCAGCGCTCAGATTCTTGAAAGTTACTGTGACGGGAGGACCTGCCTGAACCGTTGCAGCCGCAGTCATTGCAGCCAGCGCAAGGGAAGACAGTAAGAGTTTTGGGGATTTCATGGGTGACACTCCTTGGGTTTGACGATCAACTTCATGTTGGGTACAGCGTGAAGACATAGAGAGCGACGGCGGTATTTTCCGACGCTGGAAAACCGGGCAGGCAGGCGCAAAGGTACTGATAAAACAGGCACGCCAACTAATCGGAAAGTCGAATCAGTGGCTCGTCGTCTGGGCAGTGTAGAGAGGGCAATGAGGGGGGATAGTTACGTATTCTTACTTCCATGTTATTAAAACCTGATCAAGGCCAGGCTTCAGTAAAATCCGTCGTGGCGTTTTGTATCATATTGGATACGGTGGCGGTAGTGCATTCAGTAGTTTTTCAGAAAAATAAAATAATAAGCGGCGGCCTCGTATTGTCGTCTGATAGTGCCGTTCGTGCTGAGGTTCTGGGTGCCCTCGTCGAGCTGGCCGTGGGGCGCTCAGCCCAACGGACTAAACCCGCTCGCTGCACTGCAATAGCGTTGGCGGGCGCCTGATTCGGGGAGGCGCTTGCACTGTTCTTTGAAATACACCTTGGCGCCCTTGCGGCATTCCCGGTATTCGATCGAGCCTCTGCGCCAGTTACGGCATACGCTGGTGTCGTCAATTTGATTGCCTGCCACGCTCCATCCAGCGATATAGGTGCGCTTCCGGTCCCACTGCCACACGACGGCGGATTCAACGAATTGCGCTGTTGCGAGTCGTGGCTGTTGCGACTGCTGGTGTGCTTTGTATTGGCTCAGGAGCCCTATGCGTGGCAGCGCCACGCACTTGAACGTTTGCCAACGGCGACATCGGTAGAGGATTACGAAGCCTTGCTGCCGTGGAACTGCGAACCTCGACTTCACAGCTAAGCGCTTTACCTATCTTTAGCCAAGTGAGGTTTATGGAGCGCTTACAAATCATTAGCAAGATCAAGCGACAGAAACGATTATCGGAAATCTTCTACAAAATAACTAATTTACATTTTTATAACTCACTATCGGCGGATTAAAAAACCGTTATTCAAACGCCTGTCAATGGACAGCATTGTTGAATAGAAACCCAGGCTTAGACGATACGCGCGCGATCCCCCCCTCTACGCAGCACCTCGATTCAGCGCGAAAACCATCAGACAATTTCCCCACAACCCCAACCAGCGTCTAAGCTTAGGCCAGGTGTGTTTTCAGGATGACCGGACGATCGACTATGGGCGTATTTCGGCAGTCCGATAGCAAGCAGGATGTGATGTCAGCTGACCGTCAGGATGACCCACGCAGGCCAAAGCAGCCACGTCGCAGGCGCTATGGGTGGTGGGTATTCTGGGGATTCTGGTGGTGGCCGGGGTGGCACTGGGCGCCGCCGTGGCGATGGAGAGTCGCAGTTCCAGACTGCAAGCGCGGGAATTCAGCCGGTTTGCGGCCAGTCTGAGTTACTCGATGCAACCCGGGCCAAGCAGCGAAGTGATTTATCCCGGTGACGGGCCGTTCGACAAGCGTCTGGGCTATTCATCGCTGGGTGAGTTTCTGCCGCGTCTGCTCAAACGCGATTACGTGATCACGCGTCAGACGCGCTTTTCACCCGAGCTACGGCGCTACGTGCAGCGCGGTTTTTTTGTGCCTTACGAGGAAAAAAGCCAGGTCGGGCTGTCGATCACTGACTGCCGTGGCGCGCCGCTGTATGAGTTTCGTTATCCGCAGCAGCTGTATCCGACCTTCGCGGACATTCCGCCACTGGTGGTTCACAGCCTGCTGTTCATCGAAAACCGCGATCTGCTCGACCCTCAGCAGCCGTTGGCCAACCCGGCTGTGGACTGGCCGCGTTTTGCCAAGGCTGCCTGGTCGCAAGTAGCGAAGGTATTTGCCCTGCCCGGTCAGTCGGCCGGTGGCAGTACGCTGGCGACTCAGTTGGAAAAATACCGTCACTCGCCCGACGGGCTGACCCAGTCTGGCTCGGAGAAATTGCGGCAGATGGTTTCCGCCAGTGTGCGCGCCTATCAACCCGGCGAGCAGACGCTTGCGGTACGCCAGCGCGTGGTGCGCGATTACCTGAACAGCGTGCCGCTGTCTGCGGTGCCGGGGCACGGTGAGGTGCACGGCCTGGCGGAAGGCTTGCGGGTCTGGTTCGGCGTGGATTTCGCCACGACCAATCAGCTGCTGGCCTCCAACCCCACCGAACAGAAGGGCCTGGCCGACAAGGCGCTGGCGTTGCGCGAGGTGCTGTCGCTGGTGATTGCCCAGCGTCGCCCGTCGCACTATCTGGCCAAGGGCCGCGCAGAGCTGGCGGAGCTGACCGACAGCCATATTCGCCTGCTGGCCCAGGCCAATGTCATTGACAAGCCACTGGCCGATGCCGCGCTGGCAGCCACGGTCACCTACCGGGACTGGGCGCAGCAGCCGACCATTCAGCCCATCGAAACCAACAAAGGCATCAGCGTCGCGCGCACTCGCTTGTCGAACCTGCTCAATCGTCCGCTTTATGATCTGGACCGCCTCGACCTGTCTGCCACCAGCACCTTGCACGGCGAGTTGCAGCGCAGCGTCAGCCAGTACCTGCGCGACCTGGCCAATCCTGAGTTCGCGGCAAAGGTCGGCCTGATGGGAGAGCGCCTGCTGAGCCCGGCCAGCACTGCACAGGTACGTTACAGCTTCACCTTGTTCGAACGCGGCGCAGACGGTTCGCGGGTCCGGGTGCAGACTGACAGCACCGATCAGCCTTTCGACATTAACGAAGGCAGCAAGCTGGAGCTGGGCTCGACCGCCAAGATGCGCGTGTTGACCACCTACCTGGAAATCATCGCCGAGCTGCACGGGCGTTACGCAGGCATGAGCGCTGCGCAGTTGAGAAAGATCCCTGTCGAAGAGCCTGATCGGCTGACCCGCTGGTCAGTGGACTACCTGATGCAGAACAGCGATCGCGACCTGGCGAAGATGCTCGCCGCCGCACTGGACCGTACTTATTCGGCGAGCCCCTCCGAGGCCTTCTTCACCGGTGGCGGCATGCACCGCTTCAACAACTTCCGGCGTGAAGACAACGAGCGCATCCCGACCTTGCGCGAGTCGTTGCGTGAGTCGATCAACCTGCCGTTCATTCGCCTGATGCGCGACGTGGTGCGCTACAGCACCTACCAGGCGCCCAATAACAGCGCTTCGCTGCTCAAGGATGATGATGACCCGCGCCGCCAGGAATACCTGAGCCAGTTTGCCGACCGGGAAGGCACCGTGTTCCTGCTGCGCTTCTGGAAACGCTACAAGAACAAGAATACTCAGGAGCGGCTGGACACCTTTCTGGACGGCATTCATCCGACGGCGATTCGCCTCGCTGCCGTGCATCGCTACTTGCTACCGAGCGCCGATCAGGCGACGTTCAATGCGTTCGTCCGTGCGCATCTGGAAGAAACCAGAGCAACCTCGAAACTGACCGACAAGCGTCTGGCCGAGCTGTATACCAGCTATGGGCCGGGCACTTATAACCTGCCCGATCAAGGCTACATCGCGCGTGTTCACCCGCTCGATCTATGGCTGGTGGGCTACCTGCTCAAGCACCCGGACGCGCAATTCAAGGATGCGGCGGCGGCCAGCCGTTTCGAGCGGCAGGAAGTGTATGGCTGGCTGTTCAAGAGTCGTCACAAGGGGGCTCGCGACAGCCGGGTGCGGACCATGATGGAAGTCGAAGCGTTTCTGGATATCGAGCAACGCTGGCAGCGCGTGGGCTACCCGTTCGACCACCTGGTGCCCTCGCTGGCAACGGCAATCGGCAGCTCGGGGGATCGTCCGGCGGCGCTGGCGGAGCTGATCGGCATCATTCAGAACGACGGCATTCGTCTGCCGCCGGTGCGCATCGACAGCCTGCATTTTGCTGCCGACACACCTTACGACACCGAACTGACCATCAACCCCGAACTTGGCCAGCGGGTGTTGCCATCGGAAGTGGCCGCTGCCATGCGCGAAGCCTTGTCGCAGGTGGTGGACGGCGGTACCGCCAAGCGGGTGCAGGGCACATTCAAGATGCAGGACGGCAGTGTGCTGGCGATGGGTGGCAAGACCGGCACCGGTGACAATCGCATCGAGAGCACTGGTGCGGGCGGACGCATCCTCAGTTCCAGAGCGATCAACCGCACCGCGACCTTTGTGTTCTATATCGGCGACAACCACTTTGGCGCACTGACCGCGTTTGTTCCGGGACGCGCCGCCGAGGGCTTTCGCTTCACCTCGGCATTGCCGGTGCAGGTACTCAAGGGCATGGCACCGATTCTGACGCCTTATCTGGAAAACCACGGGCAAGCCATGTGCAATACCCGGTTACCCGACCCGCCGAAAGGAGTCTGAACCGCCAATGACCGTTGGTCTTCATCGCTTGCGGCTATAGTTAGATATATCTTAAGGTATATCTAACGTGTAACCAGAGATAAAAAAACATGCGTGAAGACAAGCACCCTCCCCACCACCGTCCGCCGCACCTTCGTGACGCGGGCGAAGACCGCGACGGTTTCGAAAAGCGCCCTGGCCGCGAACGCGGCGGCCGAGGCCCACGGGTCTTTGCTCCCGGTGATCTGAAATTGCTGCTGCTGGCGCTGATAGCCGAGCAGCCCGCCCATGGCTATGACCTGATCCGCAAGATTGAAGGCCTGTTCGATGGCGCGTACTGCCCCAGCCCTGGCGTGATCTACCCAACCCTGACCTTTCTCGAAGAAAGCGAAATGATCGCGGGCGACGCGCAGGCTGGCAAAAAGCTCTACACCGTGACCGACGCTGGCCGCAGTTCACTGCAGGATCAGGCTGTTGCACTGGACGGCGTGCGTACGCGCATCGATGTCAGCAAGCGATCGTTGCGCGGCCATGACCGTCCGCCAGAGATTCACGAAGCAGTACACAACCTGCGACATGCTCTGCAAATGCACCATGGTCGTTGGAGCCCGGAAGAAACCCTGCGGGTCAGTGAGTTGCTCAACACCACCGCCAAAGCCATCGTTGACGGGCCTCAATCTGCGTCGGAGGCTTCTGTATGAATTCGCCACAATCGATCCACCGCGTCATGCATGAAATCAAGCGCCGTAAGCTGGAAGTTCTGCGGGTCACGGACCTGACCCCGCTGATGCGTCGCATCACATTGCACGGACCGGAACTGACGGGCTTCATCAGTCTGGGGAGCGATGACCACGTCAAACTGTTCTTTCCACAAACACCGGAAGAGCAGGCGGCACTGGAAGACCTGAACGCGACCAGTGACAAGGACGCACCACGCCCGCCCATGCGCGACTACACCCCGCGCCGCTACGACGAAATCAGCGGCGAACTGGACATCGACTTTGTCCTGCATGGCGAAGGCCCGGCTGCCACGTGGGCCGCTCAGGCGCAACCGGACAGTTCCTGCACATCGCCGGGCCACGTGGTTCGATGGTCGTGCCGGACATCTTCGACAGCTATCTGCTGATTGGCGACGAGACCGCTATTCCGTCCATCGCCCGGCGTCTGGAAGCATTACCCGCCAACCGTGCTGCGCTGGTGGTGGTCGAGGTAGCCACCGAGCAGGAACAGCAGACCTTCCAGAGCGCGGCGCAGGTCGACGTTATCTGGATCGTGCGTGATGAACAGCAGCTTGTGGACGTTGTTCGCCGTCTGGAAATGCCTGAGGGCAAGCTGTATGCCTGGATTGCGACCGAGTCCGGTTTGTCACGCAAGCTGCGTCGGGTACTGCTGGACGAGTTCGGGCTGGAAGAAGACTTCGTCAAGGCCGCTGGCTACTGGAAACTGGGCGGCAGCGAAGAGTAAGCACTGCCGGGCGACTCATGCATTGCGACGAGACGCCCACTTGTCGATCCCGACCAGCAGCAGCGCAATCAGCACGAATCCGAGCAACACGCCCAGCGCGTTGCCGAACGCTTTCAGAAAACCGAGGGTGCCTACATCGATAAACGGGTACATGTAATCCCCGATCATGTCGCCCCGAAACAAAATGTAGGCAAAGTACACCACCGGATACAGCGCCCACTGCGCAACATGTTTCAAACGCAGCTGGCCTTTGGGCACAAACAGCCACCAATACACCACGAAGGCCAGCGGCATGACATCGTGCAGCAATTCATCGGTAACCCACTGCCAGCCCTGCGGATGCCACAAGTGGCGTAACAGCAGGTTGTAGGCGATGCCAACCAGCGCAATGCTTGCCGCGATGCCTGCGCACACCACCGGGTGGCGGAAAAAACGATGGCCCGCCGATTGACGATGAGTCAGCGCGCAGCTCAGGGCAACCGCTACGAGGGTATTGGTGAGCACAGTAAAGAAGCTGAAAAACCGCACCAGCCCGCCCAACAGGCTGGCATGGTCGGCGTAACGCCCCATGAAAATCAGATAAAGCTGAATCACCAGCCCCGCCCAGCCCAGACAGGCGGCCACCAGGGCGTAATAGCGCTGTCCCTGCGCAAGTTGCGGATGTTGGCTGTGCATCGATGTGTTTCCTTGAGTACCGGCGTCCGTGCCGGGCGTGTAGGGCAAAGCTCAGGGGCCTGAAAAAAGCGCTACCAGCCTTTGCCGCGATGCAGCTTTACATACAACGCTTCTACTTTTTCGCGTGCCCAGGGCGTCTTGCGCAGGAACGTCAGGCTGGACTTGATGCTCGGATCGCTCTTGAAGCAGCGAATGTCGATGCGCTCGGCCAGCCCCGACCACTCGTAGTGCTCGACCAGCGCTCTGAGAATCTGCTCCAGCGTAACGCCGTGCAGCGGATCGGAAATGGGTGTTGTCATGATGAACCTTGAAGCTGATGAATGGAAAATCGCACCTGAACAGATCACCGGGACCGCTCGGGGGTTTCCAGAAGTCTGCCATTGTAAGCGCCGCGCTTTCATAAAACACATACCGCTAACGCACTGTTGCGGGCCTCGCAATGATCCATGTCACGTTTAAAGCTTTTCGAGAAATCGTTAGCGCCCTATCATTGCCATTTAAGGATTAAAGATTTTCCCTCCTACAGAGGTTCCTTCGAGTAAACGTCGATGCACGAATTCAAGCCGCAGGGGTCTACGAGTCAATGACCATGGCGGGTTGACTACACTATTGCGTTTTGCTTGCCGACTGAATTCGACTGTCGGTGATTCGTCTCAATAAGCAGCTTCAAGGAATGGCGCCAAGGTAGGCGATGCATAAGAAAACAAAATATCAATCACTTACTTCTCGCGGAGATTCGCTTTATGAGCACTGACGGTGCTTCAAATGGAAATCGCCTGTTACCGACCCTGCTCGGGCTGGTGATTCTGCTGATGGGGCTGGCGCTGCTGATTGGTGGCATTCGGCTGCTGCAGCTGGATGGCTCTCTTTATTACCTGCTGGCGGGTATCGGTTTTGCTGTGACAGGCGTGCTGCTGATAACCGGACGCGCTGCTGCGCTCGGTCTCTACGCACTGCTGCTGTTCGCGAGCACGGTATGGTCGTTGTGGGAAGTCGGTCTGGACTGGTGGCAACTGGTGCCACGCCTGGCACTGTGGTTCGCACTCGGCATCGTTCTGCTGCTGCCTTGGTTCCGCCGCCCATTGCTGCTCAAGGGCCCGGCGCGCATGGGCACAGGTGCATTGAGCATCGCTGTGGTGCTGGCCGGTCTGACCGCTCTGGCGAGCCAGTTCACCCACCCTGGCCGTATCGAGGGCCAACTGGACCGTGAAACGGCCGGCACCACCAACACCGCTCCGGCCATGCCCGACGGCGACTGGCAGTCTTATGGCCGCACCGCGTTCGGTGATCGCTACTCGCCATTGGCGCAGATCACGCCGGGAAAACGTCAACAAGCTGGAGCCGGCCTGGACCTATCGCACTGGCGACATTCCGGGCCGAATGACCCAGGCGAAACCACCGCCGAGAACACCCCGCTCAAAGTCAACGGCATGCTCTACGTGTGTACGCCACACAGCCAGGTGATTGCCCTTGATCCGGATTCGGGCAAGGAAATCTGGCGCTTTGATCCGAAGCTCAGCACTCAGAACGCTGCCAACTTCAAGGGTTGGGCGCACATGACCTGCCGTGGCGTTTCCTACCATGACGACGCCGCGTATGCTGCCAGCGCCCCGGCGCAAAGCCCGGCTGCACCCGCTGCTGATAGTAGCGCCAGCGCCAGTGCCTGCCCACGCAGAATCTTCCTGCCGACTGCTGACACCCGCCTGATCGCCCTGAACGCCGACACTGGCAAGATGTGCGAAGACTTCGGTAACAAGGGTTCGATTGATCTGACGGCCAACATGGGTACGTTCGCACCGGGTGGCTACTACTCCACCTCGCCACCGGCAGTGACCAAGGACCTGGTGATCATCGGCGGCCACGTCACCGACAACGTCTCCATGGACGAACCGTCCGGCGTGATCCGTGCGTATGACGTGCACACCGGTCGTCTGGTCTGGAACTGGGACAGCGGCAACCCGGAAGCAACAGCGCCGATTGCCGATGGCAAAATCTACACCCGCAACTCGCCAAACATGTGGTCCATGTTCAGCGTCGATGAAAAACTTGGCCTGATCTACCTGCCGATGGGCAACCAGACGCCTGACCAATGGGGCGGCGACCGTACACCAGATTCCGAGAAGTACAGCGCGGGCCTGGTTGCGCTGGACATCGCAAGCGGTCGTGTACGCTGGAACTTCCAGTTCACTCACCATGACCTGTGGGACATGGACGTGGGCGGTCAACCGACGCTGCTGGACATGAAAACTGCCGACGGCGTCAAGCCAGCGGTACTGGCATCGACCAAGCAGGGCAGCATCTACGTGCTGGACCGCAGCACCGGTCAGCCTATCGTGCCGATCAACGAAGTACCGGTTCCACAAGGCGCTGTTGCAGGCGACCACACGTCGCCCACTCAACCCAAGTCCGACCTGAACTTCATGCCGCCTCCGCTCAAGGAACGCGACATGTGGGCGTGACGCCGTTTGATCAGATGATGTGCCGGATCGACTTCAAGTCGCTGCGTTACGACGGCCCGTTCACCCCGCCGTCGTTGCAGGGTTCGATCGTTTATCCGGGTAACTTTGGCGTGTTCGACTGGGGCGGCATTTCGGTCGATCCGGTGCGCCAGATTGCCTTCGTCAACCCGAACTACATGGCGTTCCGTTCGAAGCTGGTACCCTCCGCCGAAGTCGAAGGCGGCCCGGGTCGCAAGAGCGAAACCGAAGGCGTGCAGCCAAACAAGGGCGCGCCGTATGGCGTGATTCTCGAAGCACTGCTGTCGCCAATGGGCCTGCCCTGCCAGGCGCCTGCGTGGGGTTACATCGCAGCGGTCGATCTGACCACCCAGAAAACCATCTGGAAGCACAAGAACGGCACTGTCCGCGACAGCTCGCCGATTCCCATCCCGCTGACCATGGGTGTTCCAAGCCTCGGCGGTCCGATCACGACCGCCAGCGGCCTGGCCTTCATGAGCGCGACACTTGACCAGTACCTGCGTGCTTATGACGTGCGTAACGGCAAGCAACTGTGGGAAGCCCGCCTGCCAGCAGGCGCGCAAACCACGCCGATGACCTACACCGGCAAGGACGGTCAGCAATACGTGCTGGTCGTGGCTGGCGGCCACGGCTCGCTGGGCACTAAACAGGGTGACTACGTGATGGCGTTCAAACTGCCGAAATAAGGTGGTGTTGAGGTGAATGAAAAGCGGCTATCGAGAGGTAGCCGCTTTTTTTTGCCATTGAAGCCTTGACCTAGGTTGCACCTGCCAGCGGGCACGGCCGCAGATCTGTGACGCAGAGCGTCACGAAATGCATGCCCACGCGGAGCGTTGGCACGATAGGGTTCAGGAGATTATCGTTCCGCACGCTCCAGCGTGGGAACGCCGTTCTGGACGCTCTGCGTCCGATCTTGGATGCGCGGCGCAGCGGTGACCTGTGACGCGGAGCGTCACGAAATGCATGCCTACGCGGAGCGTTGGCACGATCGGGTTTTCAAGATCACCTCTCGTTCCGCACGCTCCAGCGTGGGAACACCGTTCTGGACGCTCTGCGTCCGCTCTCGAGGGCCTCGATCAATGCGAATACCTAGCGCGCTTTCGCGCTGCTTTTGCCACTGGCGCGCAGGATGTCGCTCCAGCGGCGGACGAGGTAGTTGTGTTCGTTCATGACCGAGTTCCATACGGCGATGTGGCCCATGCGCTCTTCGTAAGAGCCGCCGTCGCGAACTTCTCCGGCGTCGATCAGTGGCAGGCCGTCACTGCCGAGGAGTTGTTCGCGAGCCGGCAGGCCGGCGTACCAGTAGTCCCATTCGGCTGCGCTCAGGTGGTAGCGACTGCGCGCCGGGTTGCCGATGTAATAACCCTGCCGCGCCATCACGGCGCCCGGCCAGCCGGACAGCCACCAGTTCAGGTAGGCATAGGCGGCATCCAGCACCGGGCCCTTGGCGTGGCGTGACAGGGAGAGCCCGCCGAACCAGCCGCGATAGCCTTCCTTAGGCACCGCCACCCGGTATTTCACGCCAGCGCGGTGCAGCCTGACCAGCGTCGGCGACCACAGGCTCTGGATGTCGATTGTCGGGCTGAGCATCAGTTCGGCAGCTTCTTCGTCATCGGACCAGAATGCGCCGAAATGCCCTTGCTGCTGTTTACGCACCAGCACATCGGCCAGCAGGTCGATCTCTTCGATGCTCATGTTGCCGATGTCGTTGAATTTCGCGAGACCCGCACCTTGCACGGCCAGTGCCGCATCCAGAGCACCGATGGCCGCGTCGCTCTGTAACGCGATACGCCCGCCCCATGCAGGGTCCAGCAACCAGCCCCAGCTTTCATCGGCAGAACTCAGACCGTCCGGCAAGCGCTCGGGGCGGTAGGCGAAACTGTCGGCGTTGTGGGTCAGTGGCAGCATGCTGATGCGCTCGGTCACCGCACTGCCCAGACTGCCGTCGTGCTGTACGAACAAACGCTCGCTGGGCACGCTGCCACTGCCCGGTTGATCTGTAGGCCGCAACCGCCCTCGTTTGGGCAGGTCGTTGATTTCATGCCACAGCGCGATACGCCGCGTGTCGATAGGCTGAATCGCCCGCGCCGGCCAGACGAAGTCGACGTTGTGGAACCATTGGTCGTAGAGGTCGTAACTGTCCGGCTGCATGACCGCGATGCGTTGCGCGGTCTGCACGTCATGAATCTGATAGACCAGCTTAATGCCCAGTTCCTGCTCGGCCCGCTCACGCAAGGATTCGAGCAAGGTCACCGAGGTGCCGAGGACGCGCAAGGTGATGGTCATGCGGCTGACTCGCTTCGCGGCGGGGCGAAGCTGCTGGAAAACACCTCGAACGAGCGACGCAACAACTCCGGGTCAAGCCCGCGCAAAATGAACACCAGTCGCGAAGTCCGATCCTCTCCCGGCCAGGCCGCAAGATGCACGGGCGCGTGCAGGCAATGCTGCACGCCATGAATCACGATGGGAGCCTGGTTGTCGTTCACGTTAAGCAGCCCTTTGACACGGAGGATTCGTTCGCCGTGGCATCTTAACAGCATCGATAGCCACACCCCGAAACCGACCCAGTCGAGCGGACGCTCGAAGGTCAGGCAGCAGACCTGCGCGTCGCCATGACGCGCTGCCGTCGACTCGACGCGGTGCAGTTGCCAGCGGGTCACTTCGGCCGCCGGCTCGGCGCTACGCACGCCCTCCCCGAGCAGCAACTGATCACCGCTATGAACCTGCGCCGTGTCCAGCAGCGGCGCAGAAAAATTCAGCGCTTGCAGATGCTGACGCAGCGCGTCGAGCGCGGACTCGTCCACCAGGTCAGTCTTGCTCAGCAACAGCCGATCCGCCGCCGCAATCTGGGCCAGCCACTCCGGGTGCAGGCGTTCTTGCAACGCCGCGTGACAGGCATCCACCAGGGTAACGATCAAGCCGATGTGAAAGCGACCGCGCAATTGCGGGTCGTTACTCAGCGTGGTGAGGATAGGCGCCGGATCAGCCAGGCCGGTGGTTTCCAGAATCACTCGCCGAAACGCCGGAATTTCCCCGCGATTACGCCGATCAAGCAGGCTGAGCAAAGCGTCTTTCAATTCGCCGCGCACGGTGCAGCAGACACAGCCGCTGGGCAGCAGCACGGTGTCCGGCGCTACTTCTTCGACCAGCAGGTGGTCAATGCCGACATCGCCGAACTCGTTGATCAGCAGCGCCGTATCGCCCATGTTTTCGTCGGCCAGCAGGCGCTTGAGCAAGGTGGTCTTGCCGCTGCCGAGGAAGCCGGTAATCACATTCAGGGCAATGCTCATGATGACCTCTGCAGATGCTCAAGCAGACCGGCATCCAGGGGATCCAGCGGCCGCCCGATCAACAGTTCGGCTTTCTGCCAAAGCTGTTCCAGACCGGTTGCCAGCTCCTGCTTGCCGGTGGCACCGAGCAGCAAGTAGGAAACGCCCTGAAAGTCCTCGACCTTGAGACGAAACGGCGCGACCACCTTGTTGATCGCAGCGATACGCCGCAAACGCTCGCGCCGCCGGGGCAGCTCGGCTGCCAGCGGATCGCTCCAGTGCACGTCTTCGCCCAACAGGCCACACAGTCCACACATCAGCGGTGCTCCAGCAGGTTGCTCATGGCATGACATCGCCGGAATTGGGGCCCAGTGTCTGACCGACGAACAGGTTGCCTCCCGGCTCACTGGCCAGCAGCACGGCCACAGGCGCGACTTCTTCGGCCAGACCGAAACGGCCCAGCGGCAGCTCGGCAGCCTTGGCGATTTTCCAGGCGCTGCTGATGCCCGCCACCAGCGGTGTTTCGATAGGACCGGGCGCGATGGCGTTGACCAGCACGTTGTCTTTGGCGACTTCCAGTGCCAGCGATTTGCTGAAGCCGATAACCCCGGCCTTCGCGGCGGCGTAATGCGTCAGCTCGGCACCGCCCTTGATGCCCAGTTGCGACGCAACATTAATGATGCGTCCCCAGCGCTGCGCAATCATGTGTGGCAACGCCCGCTGGCTGGCCACGAATACGCTGGTCAGGTCGACGCGCAACATGTCGTTCCACATCTCGATGCTCAGGTCGACGCAGCGGGCCTGAGTGAGCATGCCCGCGTTATTGACCAGAATGTCGATGCCACCGTAGTGCGCGACGCAGGCATCGACGCTGGCCTGCGCACCTTCGACACTGCCGACGTCAGCCACACATTCCTGCACGTGCGCGCCAAGCTGGCGGCATTGTTCGGCGACCTTTGCCAGGCTGGCCGGATCACGATCACCCAGCACCAGATGCGCGCCTTCAACGGCGTAGGCACGGGCGATGGCGGCACCAATGCCGCTGCCTGCACCGGTGATCACTGCCCGCTTTTGTTTGAGTTGTTGCATGGGTTGGGGTCCTTGGTTGGTTTGGGGATCACTGCTTGGTGCGCACCAAAGCTCAGTGACAGACACTCCATTTCCAGCGTCTGCACCGACCTCTTCGCGAGCAAGGCGGAGCGGCGCCACGGTCGCTCCCACACTTTTGCGCTCACACATCGATCTCTTGCATTGATCGGGTCCGCTTCGGTCTACCCCGGCCAGCGTACGGTCAACCCGCCGTCGATGACGATGCTTTGCCCGGTCAGGTAACTGGCTTCGTCACTGCACAGAAAACGTACCAGCGCAGCGACCTCATCCGCTCGGCCGACGCGGCCCAGCGGGATGGCTTTAGCTGCCTGTGCGAGACCTTCCGGCCCCAGCGAGTTCTGGCTGTCCAGCGACTGCGGCGTCTCGATCAAGCCCGGAATCACCGCGTTGCACCGAATGCCTTTCGGCGCCAGTTCCACCGCCAATGAACGACACAGACCCGGTACGCCCGCCTTGGCCGCTGCGTAATGGGAATGGTCCTGCCAGCCGTAAACTCCACCGGCAATCGAAGAGATCGCCACCAGCGCCCCGCCCTCGCCTATGTGCCGGGCCGCCGCGCGAAAAGTACGCATCACGCCGGTCAGGTCCACGTCGAGCATTTCGTTCCAGCGCTGGTCCGTCATTTCCAGCAACGGCGCCCGACGCAGCAACCCGGCATTGGCCACCGCGTAGTCGAGGCGGCCAAAAGTCTTGACTGCCTGCACAGCCAGATCATCGACTGATTCGGTGAAGGTCACGTCCAGCGGCAGCATCAGACATTCTCCGCCCGCTGCCTCCACCAGTTGACGGGTTCTTTCCGGATCATGCGGGTCAGCCGGGTAATACCCGCCTGCCACGGCAACACCCTGGCGGGCGAAGGCCACGGCCAGCGCCTGACCGATGCCGCTGGCGGCACCGGTAACCATTGCAACTTTACGAATCATGGGCTGCTCCTTATTTCACGGTTTCAGGTCGCACATGCTTGGCAGCGAACATCAGCGCACCCGACAGGAAGCAAGGCACGGCACCGAAGTACAGCGCCGACGTCTGCCAGTCACCGCCAGCGCTCAGTACCGACGTGGCACCGAAACCGGCCACCACGGCGCCAAGCGGCCCCATGGCATGAATGATTGCGCCACCGGTGGCACGGATGCTGGTCGGGAAGCTTTCACTGATGAAGAACAACGCCGCCGAGTAAGGTCCGATCAGGAAGAACAGCCCCAGGCTGTAAAGCCCGACAACCATAACCATGCTGCTTGGCCCGTAGAGCATACCGGCGAAGGCCAGACCGCCGAGCATCCAGCCAAGGCCGATCACGTTGCGACGGCCGATCCGGTCACCCATCCAGCCATGACACAGGTAACCGCAGTAGCCCACCAGGTTGGACAGCACCAGAATGATCAGCGAGTTTTCAAACGAGATGTGGTGAACACTGACGATCACCGTGGTGCCCAGCACGCTGAACACCTGGATCGCCGCCCAGTTGAGCAGGATCGCCACACCGATCACCAGCGTGGCGCGAAGCGAAGAACCTCTGAAGGCGGCGCTGAAACCGGCCTTGCTGTGCTCGTCGTAATCGACCCCGTAAGTCTGGGCCACGGCTTGCGCCTGACTGACGTCACCTTTCTTGCGCAGTTGAGTGATGCGCTGGTGGATCTGGAATTGCGGGCTCTCTTTGAGCTTGCGCGCCATGATCGCAATGATGATGGCCGGGATGGCCGCGAACACGAAGCACCCCTAGGGCGCCGTAAGGGCGCAAAGGTGACCTGAGCCAGAAACATGCATCATTGATGTCGCAGAACAGCCGTGTGACGCAGAGCGTCACGAACTGCATTACCACGCGGAGTGGTATGACACCACTGAACCGCAGCGTTTCCGCGCCATCAATTCAACAACGCAGTCGTCTCGGGCACAAAGTCGAACGAACTCAGATTGAATCCCTGACCATCCACCTGCAACGTCCAGCCCTGACGATCCCAGTCACCCAGCACAATGCGTCTGGCCGCCTGATCGCCAATCTGCAACTTATGGATCGCCGGGCGATGGGTATGGCCGTGAACCAGCGTACGCACGCCGAACTGCTGCATGATCCTCGGCACTTCCTCCGGGGTCACATCGACAATATCGTTGGCTTTCATGCTGGTTTGCGCGCGGCTTTCGTTACGCAGCTTGCGCGCCAGTTTGTGGCGAGTGCTCAGCGGCAGGTGGCGCAGGATGAAAAGCGTCAGCGGATGGCGCAGATAGCGGCGCATCCGGATATAGCCTTCATCGCGGGTACACAGGCTGTCGCCGTGCATCAGCAGCACAGGCTCACCGTTCAACTGTACGACACTGGGATCGCTCAACAGCGTGCAACCCGCTGCCTTGCAAAAGCCCTTGCCGATCATGAAGTCACGGTTGCCGTGCATCAGAAAAATTCGTGTGCCGCTGTCGCTCAGTTCGCGCAGGGCTTTGCAGATCGAAAGCTGGAAAGGCGACATCGCATCGTCGCCGATCCACACTTCGAAGAAATCCCCGAGAATGTACAGCGCCTCGGCAGTGCGGGCGCGGCCGGCAAGGAGATCCAGAAACGCCCGGGTAATGTCCGGGCGCTCCTGTTCAAGATGCAGATCGGAGATCAGCAGTATCACTCAATGATCTCGGCTTTCTCGATGATCACGTCTTCTACCGGTACGTCCTGATGACCAGCCTTGCTGGAAGTCGGGACGCCTTTGATCTTGTCGACCACGTCAGTGCCTTCGATCACTTCGGCGAACACCGCATAACCCCAGCCCTGAGTGGTCTTTGCGCTGTGGTTCAGGAACGCGTTGTCAGCCACGTTGATGAAGAACTGCGCGGAAGCCGAATGCGGCTCCATGGTGCGGGCCATGGCAACGCTGTACTTCTTGTTCGGCAGGCCATTGTCGGCTTCGTTCTGGATGCTCGGGCGCTTGTCTTTCTTTTCTTTCATGCCTGGCTCGAAACCGCCGCCCTGGACCATGAAGTTGCCGATGACACGGTGGAAAACCGTGTTCTCGTAGTGGCCGGCGTTAACGTATTCGATGAAGTTGGCTACAGTCAGCGGCGCTTTTTCTGCGTTGAGTTGCAGAACGATGTCGCCGTGGTTGGTGGTCAGCTTTACTTTGGACATATGAAAAGTCGCTCTCTGGGCAGGTATGAATGGTCGTAGTATGACCCTGACGCGCAGTTTACAGGCGAGGTTACATTTTTCCCCGCTTTTGCAGCTTTTATACCTTCAAGTACGCAGTCTGTTGTCAGGGGCTTGACCGCTTCGGCTATGATAAGCGCTTTGATTTAGTCGGCCTACCCTGGCCGCGCACAGTATGCCAAGGATCTTATGAGCAAGCCCACTCCAGAACCCGCTGCCAATTCAAAGGCAGGCCCAGCCGTACCGACCAATTTTCTGCGTCCGATCGTGCAGGCCGACCTGGATTCGGGCAAGCACAGCAAAATCATTACCCGCTTCCCGCCGGAGCCCAACGGCTACCTGCACATCGGTCATGCCAAGTCGATTTGCGTGAATTTCGGTCTGGCCAAGGAGTTCGGTGGCGATACGCACCTGCGTTTCGACGACACCAACCCGGCCAAGGAAGACCAGGAATACATCGACGCCATCATGAGTGACGTCAAATGGCTGGGCTTTGAGTGGGCGGGTGAAGTGCGCTATGCCTCGCAGTATTTCGATCAGTTGCACGACTGGGCTGTCGAACTGATCAAGGCGGGCAAGGCCTATGTGGACGACCTGACTCCCGAGCAGGCGCGCGAATACCGTGGCACCCTGACCGAACCGGGCAAGAACAGCCCGTTCCGTGAACGCAGCGCCGAGGAAAACCTCGACCTGTTCGCACGCATGAAGGCCGGCGAATTCGAAGACGGCGCTCGTGTTCTGCGCGCCAAGATCGACATGGCCTCGCCGAACATGAACCTGCGTGACCCGATCATCTATCGCATTCGGCATGCCCATCACCACCAGACGGGCGACAAGTGGTGCATCTATCCGATCTATGACTTCACCCATGGTCAGTCGGATGCCATCGAAGGGATCACCCATTCGATCTGCACGCTGGAGTTCGAAAGCCATCGTCCACTGTATGACTGGTTCCTCGACAACCTGCCGGTGCCGTGCAAGCCGCGCCAGTACGAGTTCTCGCGCCTGAACCTGAACTACACCATCACCAGCAAGCGCAAGCTCAAGCAACTGGTTGACGAGAAACACGTCAGCGGTTGGGATGACCCGCGCATGTCGACGTTGTCAGGCTTCCGCCGTCGCGGCTACACGCCGAAGTCGATTCGCAATTTCTGCGAAATGATCGGCACCAACCGCTCCGACGGCGTGGTCGATTTCGGCATGCTCGAATTCAGCATTCGTGATGATCTCGACCACAGCGCTCCGCGCGCCATGTGCGTGCTGCGCCCGCTGAAAGTCGTGATCACCAACTATCCGGAAGGTCAGGTCGAGAAGCTGGAGCTGCCGCGCCATCCGAAAGAAGACCTCGGTGTGCGCGAGCTGCCTTTTTCGCGGGAAATCTACATCGACCGCGACGATTACATGGAAGAGCCGCCAAAAGGCTACAAGCGTCTGGAGCCGAACGGCGAAGTGCGTTTGCGTGGCAGCTATGTGATTCGTGCCGACGAAGCGATCAAGGATGCCGACGGTAATATCGTCGAACTGCGTTGCTCCTACGATCCTGACACCCTGGGCAAGAACCCTGAAGGTCGTAAGGTCAAGGGCGTCGTGCACTGGGTGCCAGCGGCAGAAAGCGTGGAATGTGAAGTGCGCTTGTATGATCGCCTGTTCCGCTCCGCCAACCCGGAGAAAGCCGAAGACAGTGCCAGCTTCCTGGACAACATCAACCCGGACTCCCTGCAAGTACTGACTGGTTGTCGTGCCGAGCCTTCATTGGGGCAAGCGCAACCGGAAGACCGTTTCCAGTTCGAACGCGAAGGTTATTTCTGCGCGGACATCAAGGACTCGAAACCTGGTCGACCCGTCTTCAACCGCACGGTGACGTTGCGGGATTCCTGGACCTGAGATGTCTGAGGGGCAGAAAGTGCTTTCTATTTACAACACGCTCACCAAGAGCAAAGAAGTTTTCAAACCGCTGGATGGCAACAAGGTGCGCATGTACGTCTGCGGGATGACCGTTTATGACTACTGCCACCTGGGCCATGGCCGCAGCATGGTGGCGTTCGATCTGGTGACTCGCTGGTTGCGTTTCAGCGGGTATGAGCTGACCTATGTCCGCAACATCACTGACATTGACGACAAGATCATCAATCGTGCGCGTGACAACGGTGAGTCCTTCAACGCGCTGACGGCACGCATGATCGATGCGATGCATGAGGACGAGGCGCGCCTCAATATCCTCAAACCGGACATGGAACCGCGTGCCACCGATCATATTCCCGGCATGCACGCGATGATCCAGACCCTGATCGACAAGGGCTATGCCTATGCGCCGGGCAACGGCGATGTGTATTACCGGGTTGGCAAGTTTCAGGGTTACGGCAAGCTGTCGCGCAAGAAGATCGAAGACCTGCGCATCGGCGCGCGCATCGAAGTAGACGAGTCCAAGGAAGATCCGCTGGACTTTGTGCTCTGGAAAGGCGTCAAGCCGGGCGAGCCGAGCTGGGAATCGCCGTGGGGCGCCGGGCGTCCGGGCTGGCACATCGAATGCTCGGTGATGTCGACCTGCTGCCTGGGTGACACCTTCGACATTCATGGCGGCGGCAGCGATCTTGAGTTTCCACACCATGAAAACGAAATCGCCCAGAGCGAAGCGGCCACTGGCAAGACTTACGCCAACGCCTGGTTGCACTGCGGCATGATTCGCATCAATGGCGAGAAGATGTCCAAGTCCTTGAACAACTTCTTCACCATTCGTGACGTGCTGGAGAAATACCACCCGGAAGTTGTGCGTTACCTGTTGGTGTCGAGCCATTACCGCAGCGCGATCAATTATTCCGAAGACAGCCTGCGTGAATCGAAGGCAGCCCTGGAGCGCTTCTATCACGCGCTCAAGGGCTTGCCGGTTGCCGAGCCTGCGGGTGGCGAGGCGTTGGTCGAGCGTTTCAGCGCTGCAATGAATGACGATTTCGGCACGCCTGAAGCCTGTGCCGTGCTGTTCGAGATGGTCCGTGAGATCAATCGTCTTCGCGAATCCGATGTCGCCACAGCGGCGGGTCTGGCGGCGCGTTTGAAACAGTTGGCCAGTGTTCTGGGTGTTCTGCAGCTGGAAGCCGACGACTTCTTGCGTGCAGGCGCTGAAGGGCGGGTCGATGCAGTTGAAGTTGAAGCGCTGATTCAAGCGCGTCTGGCCGCTCGTGCAGCGAAAGACTGGGCCGAATCCGACCGGATCCGCGACCAGATCACCGCCATGGGCGTACTACTGGAAGATGGCAAAGGCGGCACGACCTGGCGTCTGGCGGACTGATCAAGGCAGGCTGATTTTGATTCTCGTTACCACGCTCTGCGTGGTAATGCATTTCGTGACGCTCCGCGTCACATTGCAGTCATGGCGCGTCACGGACTGCATGTCAACACGGAGCATTGGCACGATAGTCATCAACCGTCATGAGTCAGGTTACTTGCCGATCACCTCGCCCCTCATCGGAGCCAGCCGGGCGATGAGGCGATTTTGTACGGGGACAGGGATGTTCTCGGCATCCATTGATGCAATCAGGTTTTCGACCAGCGCATTGAAGTCGCTGGGTGTCAGGTTCTGGCCTTTGTGGGACTCGGCCATGCTGTCGCCGGCATAGCGGCATGGCCCGCCGGCTTCGACACACAGTTTCTCTACCAGCCGGTCGCGCAACAACACGATGTTGACCCTTTTGAAGTGCTCGGAGATGCGCGCATCCCTGGCCACATTGATCAGCATGCCTTCAACAACCCGCTGGATACCGGCACGCTGGCCCAGGTCCTGATAGAGGCTGTCGTCCTTAGCCGGTTGCTGCGCGCAACCGGCCAGCAGCGTCAGCATCAGGCAGATCAACAAACGCCTCATCAGAAGCTCCCCTGCACGGACAGGTAGGTACCGTTCTGGTTATCCAGCGTGGCGATTTCACCCAGCCTTGCGTAGGCCAGCACGACAGACAGGTGCTTGTTGGGGAAGTACCCGACGAACACGTCTGCCCAATCGCTTTCGCCTGCGAACGACAGGTTGTCCGGCTTCTCGCGATATTCGACACCCATTGCCCAGCGAGGGTTGAACAAGACCGCTACCGAACCTTCCTTGAGCACGCTGCGGCTGTCACGCCGGTCACCGCCAAACCCGAGCAGGCCGGTTTCGTTGGCACGGCTGTAACGCACTCCGCCGTTGACCACCACGTTGTAGCCGAACGCCGCGCCCATGAACAACCGGCTGGCCGTCAGGTAACCTTCAACGTCCGAATCACGCTGCGCGCCGACCAGGCTGGGGATGAGAAAATCATTCTGGTGTTTGTACTGCACGCCCAGCGATACCTGCGGCAGGTTGTCGTAGATCAGGTCGCCGAACAAGCGCAATTTGACGCCGAACACGTCCTGGCTGAGGTTATCGTCCGGCAGGCTGAGCCGATGCTGCAAGGTGCTGATATCGAAACGCTGGTGAGCGTAGGACAGTTCGACGCGGTTACCGTAAGCGAAAGCCAGGCCTGCGACGTCCAGGTTGTAATCCGGCAGATTGACATGCGTGGCAAAGGCCGTTGCGCCCCACTCGCCCTGCTCGCTATAACCGGTGATCACCGCCCAGGGCGTGATGCCACCGCCAGCACTGCCTTCAATGCTGGTTGCGCCTCCCGTGGCGATCAAGCGACCGTTATCAGCCAGCGCAAGCGGTGCAACAGCGCCCAGAACACAACCCAACACCAACGGAATTCGGTAGGACATGACTTAGTTCACCAAAAGGCCGGGTAACGCCTGAAAGTTGGCAATCCATGCTTCAAAGGCGCTGGCCGTCAACGGACGGCTAATCAGGTAACCCTGTGCCGTGTCGCAGTGCCAGCGGCGGAGCAGGTCCAGGCTACGTTGATATTCAACACCTTCGGCCACGACTTTGAGCCCGAGGTTGTGGCTCATTTCGATGGTCGAACGCACGATCACGGCGTCTTCACTGGTTTCATCCAGATCGCGTACAAAGGATTGGTCGATTTTCAATTCCTGCACCGGCAGTCGCTTCAAGTGCGCCAGCGATGAATAACCGGTGCCGAAGTCATCGATAGACAGACTGATGCCGCATTCGCGCAGGCGGTGCAGAACGATCAACGCCTTTTCCGGCTCACTCATGACGGCGCTTTCGGTGATTTCGAACACCAGTTGTTCTGCCGGCACGCCATATTGCTTGATCAGGCGCATGGCATATCCGGCCAGATCACCGCTCAACAAGTCATCGGCGGAAATATTGACCGACACTTGCAACACCAGCCCACGCTGGCGCCAGTCGGCCAACTGCCGAAACGTTTCTTCGATGACCCAGTCGGTCAACAGATGAATACTGCCAGTGCGCTCGGCCAGCACAATGAATTCAGCCGGCGAGACATTGCCGAACCGCGGGTGCGTCCAGCGCAGCAGGGCTTCGGCCTGCCGCACATAGCCCTGGCGGATGTCCAGTTTGGGCTGGTAATGCAGCGTCAGTTCGCCGTTCTGCGGGGCTTTGCGCAAGTCGCGAATCAGACAGATCTGGCGCTGGTGGGCAAGGTCGCGACCATCCTCATAGATTTGCAGACGGCCGGGCAGGAATGTGGCGTCTTTGCGGGCAATCGCCGCTCGGCTGACCAGCTCCTGGGCTGAGCCACCGTGTTCCGGGAACACCGTGATGCCAACACAGCATTCAAGTGCCAGATCCAGATTGTCGATGCGCGGCAGTCCGGCGATTAAACGTTGCACCGAGTCGCCCATGCCTACCGCGCCGTCGCTGGTGGTGTTATCCAGCAACAACAGGAATTCGGTAGCAGTCAGCCGAGCGACTGTATCGCCGGCACGCAAGATGCCTTGCAGACGCTGGCCCACCTGACGCAACAACTGCTCTACCCCTTCGGCACCCGCACTTTCACTGATTGTCGCGAGGTTGCTGATACCCAGGTACAACAGCGCAACCGGACGTTCGGCAGCAATCGAGCTGCCCAGACGCTCCATGACCAGCGCCCGATTGGGCAGGCCGGTCAGGTTGTCATGCAGCGCGTTGTGCGCAAGCTGGCCTTCACGAACAGCAATGCCATGCTGCATGGTATTGATCGCATCGGCGAGCATGCCCAGTTCATCGTTGCGGGCCATGTTTACCGGGGTTTCATAATCACCGTCACCAATGCGCTTGGCGGCAATCGCCAGTGCCCGCACCGGCAATGAAACGCTGCGCGCCAGTGCCAGCGTACCGATCAATGAGGCCAGCACGGCGGCCATTGAAATCCAGAAAATCTTTTCATCCAGCGGCGCAAAAGCCTGAAAAGCTTTGTCGAGTGGGCTTTGCAGCAGCGCAATCACTTGCCCGTCGCCAGCATTGCCAGTATTGGCAAGCATCAGGGTCTGACTCAGGAAGTTCAGGTTAGCCTGCTCGGTGACCCGCATCTGCCCACCGGAAGAGCTCCTCATCAGTTCGATCAGCCCTTCGTGCATTGCGGGCGGCTGGGTACTGATCAAATTGCCCGGCTGACCGTTTTCCACGGTGAGAAAAGACACTTCCAGGCCGCTGAGCGAGCGCAGTTCCTCGGCAATGTCGCCGTCAATGGCGAACCCCATGACAACGCGACCGATCGGCAAAGGCGCCAACACGGTGCTTTCCACCAACAAATGGGGCGTTCCACCACCCGGGATGATCAGCACCGACTGACCGGCGCGCTTGGCGTTGCGCAACGCCTGGTTATAAATGAACAGGGAGCCTTCGGGCACTTCGGGGACTGTGCTGGCAATCACCACACCGTCCATCCCCAGCAGGAACATGTCACTGGCGTTGATCCGCTTGCCGTGGTTAAGCAGTACGGAGCGAATGGTCGATGCGTCAGCGCTGGCCACCGCATCGCGAAAGCCGAAATCGGACGCCAGCAACTGCACGGCGTCACGCAAGCGCTTGCCACGCAGGTCCATCAAGCGCTCAAACACCCGGCTACCGACTTCCAGTTGCGCCTGCGCCTGGGTACGTACTGCATCCCCGGTCGCAACCTTGACCGCCAGAAAGACGGCACACACAACGATCAGCAACAGGGCAATCAAAACCCCGGCGATACGCACCTGAAAGCTGATTTTAAACTTCATTCATGGGTGGCCTTGTGAAAGGCTTCGCCAAACCCGCCCGCCGCAGGTTTTACAGGTTTGTCCTCGGCTTTCGGTTCGACATTCAGCTTGAAGCGCTGAACCAGGCCTGCGGCAGGCACATCGAACTCGCCGCCAGCCACCGGCTGCATGTCTTCCAGCTGCGGGTGCCAGAGTGTGGCGGCGTAGTGCCCGGCAGGCAGCTGATCGAGTTTCAGCAGTCCGTTACTGTCCGTCACGCCGAACCAAGGCTCGTCGGTCACGTAGATGTAGCCAACCATCCAGTCGTGAATATTGCAGCCAAGTACCACGACACCAGCCTTGTCGAACAGCAGCGGGGCCGACGGCGTGCCTTCATAGAGACGCAATTCAAAGCGTTTGGCCGGAGAAAAAGAATAAACCTGATGGCGAATGTTGTCGCTGTTGGGAAATCGGACCTGCGTGCCGGTGTGAACCGCCAGTACGTAGGGCGCAAATTCCTGCTCGCGCTGATCCATCGCCGCCTGGAGTACAACGGGCGCAGTACCGGGGGGGCCTTTGAGGGTCAGCACTGCGTCTGCAAGAGGCTTGCCCTGGCTGTCGAACATTTGCGCGGTAAAGGACGCGGCCGATGCTGTCGCAGCCGATGCCATCCACAATCCAGCCAGCAATGCAGAAATAACTACGTTGGTCATACCTGATTCAACCCATAGCGGCAGCGCCGCAATCAAATAAGCCAGCACGGTTCAGTGCTGACTGCCTCCATGCCACGAAATAGCGGTTTTACTGCCGCTTAACAGACTATCGACCAAGACTATTGAAACCTGAGGGCTGCTGCCCCATCTAAGAGCCATGTTCAACTTCTCAGGTGCCCCATGAGCGACCAGCAGACAGACTCGCCAGATTTGACCGATGACGCAGACGAGCACGACGTGTCGCTGAGTTCTGACAGCACCTCGCTTGCCTTGCCCGGCCAGAACCTGCCGGACAAGGTTTACATCATTCCGATTCACAACCGTCCCTTCTTCCCTGCGCAAGTGTTACCGGTGATCGTCAATGAAGAGCCGTGGGCCGAGACCCTCGAGCTGGTCAGCAAGTCCGATCATCACTCGCTTGCGCTGTTCTTCATGGACACGCCGCAGGAAGATCCCCGCCACTTCGACACCGCCGCGCTCCCCGAGTATGGCACTTTGGTCAAGGTTCACCACGCCAGTCGTGAAAATGGTCGCTTGCAGTTCGTGGCTCAAGGCCTGAGCCGCGTGCGTATTCGCACTTGGCTCAAGCATCATCGCCCGCCTTATCTGGTTGAAGTCGAGTACCCGCAGCAGCCCAACGAGCCAACCGACGAGGTAAAGGCGTACGGCATGGCGCTGATCAATGCGATCAAGGAACTGCTGCCGCTCAACCCGTTGTACAGCGAAGAATTGAAGAATTACCTCAATCGCTTCAGCCCCAACGATCCTTCGCCGCTCACCGACTTTGCAGCTGCACTGACGTCTGCCACCGGCGTCGAGCTGCAACAGGTGCTCGACTGCGTGCCGATGCTCAAGCGCATGGAAAAAGTCCTGCCCATGCTGCGCAAGGAAGTCGAGGTTGCGCGCCTGCAGAAAGAGATCTCGGCCGAGGTGAATCGCAAGATCGGCGAGCATCAGCGCCAGTTCTTCCTCAAGGAGCAGCTCAAGGTCATTCAGCAGGAGCTGGGGCTGAGCAAGGACGATCGCAGTGCGGACATCGAACAATTCGAGCAGCGCCTCGAAGGCAAGACGTTGCCGCCACAGGCGCGCAAGAAGTTCGATGAGGAAATAGGCAAGCTCAAGGTGCTGGAAACAGGCTCGCCTGAATACGCGGTGACGCGTAATTATCTGGACTGGACCAGCTCGTTGCCGTGGGGCGTCTATGGTGCCGACAAGCTGGACCTCAAGCATGCGCGCAAAGTGCTCGATCAGCACCACGCCGGGCTGGATGACATCAAGGCGCGGATCCTCGAATTCCTCGCGGTGGGTGCTTATAAAGGCGAAATCAGCGGTTCGATCGTGCTGCTGGTTGGCCCGCCCGGCGTGGGCAAGACCAGCGTCGGCCGTTCGATTGCCGAATCCCTGGGTCGGCCGTTCTATCGCCTGAGCGTGGGCGGCATGCGTGACGAGGCCGAGATCAAGGGCCATCGCCGCACGTATATCGGTGCCCAGCCGGGCAAGCTGGTGCAGGCGCTGAAAGACGTCGAAGTCATGAACCCGGTGATCATGCTCGATGAAATCGACAAGATGGGCCAGAGCTATCAGGGCGACCCTGCGTCTGCGCTGCTGGAAACCCTGGACCCGGAACAGAACGTCGAATTTCTCGATCACTATCTGGACCTGCGTCTGGACCTGTCGAAGGTGCTGTTCATTTGCACCGCCAACACCCTGGACTCGATCCCCGGTCCGTTGCTTGACCGGATGGAAGTGATTCGCCTGTCTGGCTACATCACCGAAGAGAAACTGGCGATTGCCAAGCGGCACTTGTGGCCCAAGCAGTTGGCGAAAGCCGGCGTGGCGAAAAACAAGTTGAGTATCAGTGACACAGCACTGCGCGCCGTCATCGAAGGCTATGCGCGAGAAGCCGGTGTACGGCATCTGGAAAAACAGCTCGGCAAACTGGTGCGCAAAGCTGTCGTGAAACTGCTGGATGCGCCTGATTCAGTGATCAAGATCGGGCCAAAAGACCTCGAAGCGTCGCTGGGCATGCCGGTGTTCCGCAGCGAACAGGTGCTGTCGGGGGTTGGCGTGATTACCGGTCTGGCCTGGACCAGCATGGGCGGCGCCACCCTGCCGATCGAAGCCACGCGTATTCACACCTTGAACCGTGGCTTCAAGCTGACCGGGCAATTGGGCGATGTGATGAAGGAGTCGGCAGAAATCGCTTATAGCTACGTCAGTGCCAATCTGGCGAAGTTTGGCGGCGATGCGAAGTTCTTCGATGAAGCGTTCGTGCACGTTCACGTTCCCGAGGGCGCAACCCCGAAGGACGGTCCGAGCGCAGGCGTGACCATGGCCAGTGCCTTGCTGTCGCTGGCGCGTAATCAGGCGCCGAAGAAAGGCGTCGCCATGACCGGCGAACTGACCTTGACGGGCCATGTGCTGCCTATCGGTGGCGTGCGCGAAAAGGTCATTGCCGCCCGTCGCCAGAAAATCCACGAACTGATCCTGCCAGAGCCGAACCGTGGCAATTTCGAGGAACTGCCGGATTATCTCAAGGAAGGCATCACCGTCCACTTCGCGAAGCGCTTTGCGGATGTGGTGAAAGTGCTGTTTTAAAGGTGGGAGGGGCGCAGATCCCAAGCGGATTCTGCGCCCCACTCCCGCACAAAACCCTGATCGGTTATCCTTTGGCATCGTCTCGCAATACCGGAACTTGCCATGACCCCTGCCCGTTTTATCGCACCGTTGAGCCTTGCGCTGCTGACGGCGTGCGCTCAGACGCCGAAGAATATTGTTTCCATCGACACGCAAAGCGATTGCCCGCTGACACTCAAGTCCGGGCAGACGCTGATTCTGACGCTGCCCAGCAACCCGACAACCGGCTTTCGCTGGCTGACCCAGAACCCGGCGCAGAGTGTCCTGCGCAGTCTGGGGCCTGAGGTGTATGCCAACGCCGAAAGCAAGGAGACGGTCGGCAACGGCGGACAGTCTGTGTGGCGCTATAAGGCCACCGACGCTGGCACCGGCAAGCTGATGATGACCTATCAGCAGCCCTGGGCCCCGGAAGTACCGCCGGAACAGACGTTCGAGTGCTCAATCACCGTGAACTGATGCGTGGGGTGCGGCTGGTCCGAGCGCACACGCTGCACCATGCATCCCGGCGACAAGTTGGCTAGAATGCCCGCCTTTCAAAGCCTTCGCCGGAACCGCCGTGAGCAAAGAACCCGACCGCATTTTCGCCCAGCCCCTGGCTCAGGTGCCTGACTTCGCCTTCAACGAAGACGTGGTTCGGGTATTCCCGGACATGATCAAACGCTCGGTGCCAGGCTACCCGACGATTGTCGAAAACCTCGGTGTGCTCGCCGCGCAGTTCGCACAGCCTCACACCGTGCTGTATGACCTCGGCAGTTCATTGGGTGCTGTCACTCAAGCCCTGCGTCGTCATGTACGCGGCGAAGGCTGTGAAGTCATTGCGATAGACAATTCCAGCGCAATGGTCGAGCGCTGCCGTGAGTACCTCAACGCGCAGAATTCGATGTTTCAGGAGTTACTACCGGTGCAAGTCATCGAGGGCGATATCCTGGCCCTGGAGTTCAAGCCAGCCTCGGTCGTGGCGTTGAATTTCACCCTGCAATTCATCGCTCCCGAGCAACGCCTGGCGTTGCTCGGCCGTATTCGTGACGCATTGGTACCGGGTGGCGCGCTGATCCTTTCCGAAAAACTGCGTTTCAACGATGAGCAGGAACAGGCGCTGCTGACTGATCTGCACATCGCCTTCAAACGCGCCAACGGCTACAGCGATCTGGAAATCTCCCAGAAACGCAGTGCCATCGAAAACGTCATGAAACCCGACAGCCTTGAAGAACACCGCCAGCGCCTGCTGGCGGCAGGCTTTTCCAAGGTCGTGCCCTGGTTCCAATGCCTTAACTTTGCCTCGTTGATTGCCCTGCCATGATTGATCTCGCTCCTCTTGTCCGTCGTCTGGCGGGAACCCCTTTGGCTGAATGGGCCAATGGCCTGCAGGCACAACTCGACACCAAGATGACCAAGGGGCACGGTGACCTGCAACGCTGGCAAAGTGCACTGGATGCATTGCCGGAACTGCAACCTGAAAAAGTCGATCTGGCTGACAGCTTTACCCTGGAAACCGAGTGCGATGGCGAAACCCGTACCGTGCTGCGTAAAGCGCTGCTCGGTTTGTCGCCATGGCGCAAAGGGCCGTTCAACGTATTCGGCGTGCATATCGATACCGAATGGCGCTCGGACTGGAAGTGGTCGCGGGTGTCACCACACCTCGATCTGAAGGGCAAACGCGTCCTGGACGTAGGGTGCGGCAACGGCTATTACCAATGGCGCATGCTGGGTGCCGGTGCCGACAGCGTGATCGGCGTCGACCCTAACTGGCTGTTCTTCTGCCAGTTCCAGGCCATGCAGCGCTACCTGCCTGACCTTCCCGCCTGGCACCTGCCCTTCGCGCTTGAAGACCTGCCGGCCAATCTGGAAGGCTTCGACACGGTGTTCTCCATGGGCGTGCTGTATCACCGCAAATCGCCGATCGACCATTTGCTGGCGCTGAAAGACTGTCTGGTCAAAGGTGGCGAACTGGTCATGGAAACCCTGGTGGTGCCGGGCGATGTGCATCAGGTGCTGGTGCCGGAAGACCGTTACGCGCAAATGCGCAACGTATGGTTCCTGCCCTCAGTGCCCGCGCTGGAGCTGTGGATGCGCCGCGCAGGCTTTACTGACGTGCGTTGCGTGGACGTCAGCCACACGACAGTCGAAGAACAGCGCAGCACCGAGTGGATGCGCTTTCAGTCATTGAGCGATTATCTGGACCCTGCCGATCACAGCAAGACGGTAGAAGGCCTGCCAGCACCCATGCGTGCGGTGATCGTGGGGCGCAAGCCTTGACCGATACTTACCTGGCAGCCGCGACGATCAGCGCTTTCATTTCGGACACCGCCGCCTTGAAGCCAACGAACAAAGCGTGAGCCACCAGCGCGTGGCCGATGTTGAGTTCATTGATGCCCTTGATTGCCGCGACCGCTTCGACGTTGTGGTAATGCAGGCCGTGACCGGCGTTGACGATCAGGCCCTGAGCAAGACCAAACGCTACGCCATCGGCAACCCGCTGCAGCTCTTCGGCCACTTCGGTCGGCGTCTGGGCGTCCGCATAACGGCCGGTGTGCAGTTCGATGGCTGGCGCCCCCACGCGCTTTGACGCCGCAATCTGACGCTCGTCGGCGTCGATGAACAACGAGACTTCACAGCCGATCTTCGCCAGTCGCTCGACCGCCGCCTTGATGCGCGCTTCTTGCCCGGCAACGTCCAGACCACCTTCAGTGGTCAGTTCCTGACGCGTCTCCGGCACCAGACAGATATGCGCCGGGCGGATGCGCTCGGCAAAGGCGAGCATTTCTTCGGTGACGCCCATCTCGAAATTCATGCGCGTCTGCAACACATCCTTGAGCAGCAGAACGTCACGTTCCTGAATGTGTCGACGGTCCTCACGCAGGTGAACGGTAATGCCATCGGCGCCCGCTTCTTCGGCGTCCAGCGCGGCTTTCACCGGGTCCGGATAACGCGTGCCGCGAGCCTGACGCAAGGTGGCTACGTGGTCGATGTTCACGCCGAGCAGGATGCGAGTACTTTGAATCACGGTTGTCTCCAGAAAAATGGACGGGCTGATTTGATCGACTTGAGACCGTTCGAGCAGGCTCTAGAGGATAAAGCCTGATCAAGGCTTGCGAAACAGTTCTCGGCTGACGAGCGGACGTCCGCCCAGATGCACAGCCAGCGCCTGACGCATCAGACGCTTGGCGGCAGACAATGCGCCAGGGATGCTCCAGTCAGCCTCGGCCATGGCCAGCAGCTCGACGCCCTGGAACAACCCGGGTTGTAACAGGTAGACACGCTCAAGCCCGGCATCCACTTGCAGACGGTACATGCCATCTGCTGCCAGCGGCTCGCCGTTGATATCGGCGTCCATGGCAAAACCGTAGCCGAGATCGTCCAGCAGCCGCCATTCAAAGGAACGCAGCAGCGGCTCCAGTGGACGGCCCGCTGCCAGCGCCAGCAAGGTGGCGGCATAGTGATCGAATACAGCGGGATGCGGATCTTCGGCAGGCAGCAGGCGAATCAGCAATTCATTGAGGTACATGCCGCTGAACAGCGCTTCACCGGTCATCCAGGTGGCCACACCTGCGCTTTCCATGCGCCCGACGTTCTTCAGTTCGCCACGCCCGCGAAACTCGACTTCCAGCGGCACGAATGGCCGTGCCAGCGAACCGGCCTTGCCCTTGGCACTGCGCAACACCGCCCGCAGAAGCCCTTGCGGCGTGAGGAAGTCGACCAGCGCGCTGTTTTCGCGATAGGCACGGCTATGGAGCACATAAGCAGGTTGGCCGGTAGGCGTGCTCATCAGGCGGGCTCGAAAGAAAAGAATTCGCCCGACCGCTCAGGGGGCAGGCGAAAGGACAGCTTAAAGGTCGCCGTAACCCAGCGAACGCAGTGCGCGCTCATCATCGGACCAGCCACCCTTGACCTTGACCCACAGGTTGAGCATGACCTTGGAGTCGAACAACAGCTCCATGTCGCGACGGGCATCACTGCCGATACGCTTGATGCGATCACCCTTGTCGCCAATGATGATCTTCTTTTGACCATCACGTTCGACGAGAATCAAGGCGTGGATGTGCAACGTACGCCCCTGTTGCTTGAACTCTTCGATTTCGACGGTGATCTGGTACGGAAGCTCGGCACCCAACTGGCGCATGATCTTCTCGCGGACCAGTTCGGCAGCCAGGAAGCGACTGCTGCGGTCAGTGATCTGATCTTCCGGGAAAAAGTGCTCGCTCTCGGGCAGATGGGAAGCGATCAGGCTTTCCAGTGCTTCCAGGTTGTGCCCGTGCTGCGCGGAGATCGGCATGATGGAGGCATTCGGCAACTGGCCTTGCAGCCACTCCAGATGCGGCATCAGCGCGCTCTTGTCTTCGATACGATCGGTCTTGTTGATCGCGAGAATCACCGGACCCTCGACGTATTGAACACGCTCCAGAACCATTTGGTCTTCGTCGGTCCAGCGGGTACGATCCACAACGAAGATCACCACGTCGACGTCTTTCAAAGCAGCCGACGCCGTCTTGTTCATGTAGCGGTTAAGCGCTTTTTCGCCATTCTTGTGCATGCCGGGGGTGTCGACATAGACGGCCTGAACAGCGCCCTCGGTCTTGATGCCCAGCATGTTATGACGAGTGGTCTGCGGCTTGCGCGAAGTAATCGCCAGCTTCTGACCGAGAATATGGTTGAGCAGCGTGGACTTGCCTACGTTAGGGCGGCCGACGATGGCAACATAGCCACAGCGAGTTGCGGTTGTATCAGTCATGACCGTTCTCCACGCCCAGGGCAATGAGTGCTGCTGCTGCGGCTACCTGTTCGGCAATCCGGCGGCTGACACCCTGTCCTCGGCTCTTTTCATTCAAAAGGTTGATCTCGCATTCGACGAAAAACGTCCGGCAATGCGGTTCGCCCTGAATATCCACCACTTCGTAACGCGGCAGATCGCAGGCGCGCGACTGAAGGAATTCCTGCAATCGGGTTTTCGGGTCCTTGTTGGTGTCCACCAGCGTCAGGCTATCGAACTCGGTGGTCAGCCAGGCCAGCACACGTTCACGTGCTGCCTCCATGCCTGCATCGAGATAGATCGCTCCGATCAGCGCTTCAAGCGCGTCAGCCAGAATGGACTCACGACGGAAACCGCCGCTTTTCAACTCGCCGGACCCAAGACGCAGGTACTCGCCCAGATCGAAACCGCGCGCCAGCAGTGCCAGGGTTTCACCCTTCACCAGCCGCGCTCGCAAGCGTGACAACTGACCTTCGCGGGCCTGCGGAAAACGCTCGAACAGCGCCTCGCCGGCTACGAAGTTGAGAATGGCATCACCGAGGAATTCCAGACGCTCATTGTTGCGACCGGCAAAACTGCGATGAGTCAGGGCGAGAACCATCAGCTCCTGATCCTTGAAAGTGTAGCCGAGCTGACGCTCCAGGCGGCTCAGGGATACGCTCACGGTTTACCCACGCTGAATTGCTTGTCGAACTTCAATACCAGATCGATGTTCTGGAACCACGGCTCACGCTGTTCATAATTCAAATGAGCTTTGAACGCGTTGTTCTCCACCGTTACTTTCAACGCCTTGTTCAAATCTATATCCCGAATGCTGTTGACCTGCATGTTCTTACCGACATAACCGTAAAATTCGTCGACCGTGGTGATATCCAGGGTCTGGTTGGTGTCGACCGCTTCGATGATTTTCTTCATCGTCATGTAGTCGAGGTAGTGAGGGACCAGCTTGAAGGCCGTGCTGGTCGCAAAGGCGACCAACGCCAGCACCAGCAGCCATCCCACGAGCGAAAAACCTTTTTGAGAAGTAGAGAACTTCATGTTCGACCTCAAAAGTGCGCAGCTTGCCCGACCGGGCCGACGCGTCGTTCAGAGGCGCTTCCCGTCAGCCCAAATGACAAACGGCGCTGCTCAAGGCAGCGCCGCATCGATTACTTGATCAACCCAACGCGTGCAAAGTTAGGGAAGTGGCTGAGCTTCGGCTCTGGCCAGCTCATCCATACCGCGAAGGCTTTGCCCACGATGTTCTTGTCTGGAACCATGCCCAGCTCGTCTTTGGGAATATTGGGATCATCCCAGTAGCGGCTGTCATTGGAGTTGTCGCGATTGTCGCCCATCATGAAGTAGTGAGCGGCAGGTACGGTCCATTCACTGTCGGGCGGCGCACGGTAACGGGTCATTTCCTGACGGATCTGGTGCTCGACTGCACCCAGTTGCTCTTCATACAGTTCCGCGCTGCCCAGTGTGCCCGGCTCGGAGCCGATCAGCTTCTTGGCAACCAGCTCACCGTTGATGAACAGTCGCTTGTCGCTGGTATAACGGATGCGATCACCCGGCAGACCGACGACGCGCTTGATGTAGTTGACGCTTGGGTCGCTAGGGTAGCGGAACACCATCACATCGCCACGCTGCGGGTCACCGATCTGGATCACCTTCTGGTCCAGGACCGGCAGGCGGATGCCATACGAGAACTTGTTGACCAGAATGAAATCGCCTACATCCAGCGTCGGTTTCATGGAGCCCGATGGAATCTGGAACGGCTCGACCAGAAACGAACGAAGCACCAGCACGATAAACAACACCGGAAAGAACGATTTGCCGTACTCAACCAGCAAAGGTTCCTTGTTCAATCGCTCGACGACAGCAATGTCAGGTTCACCGACGCTGCCCTGATAGTTCGAAATGGCTGCCCGGCGACGAGGCGCAAGGACAATCAGGTCGATCAGTGCGAGCACGCCACAGACAAACACAGCAATGACCAACAACAGCGGGAAATTTAGTGACATAGGACCTGACTATTCCAACCTGAGCACTGCGAGGAAGGCTTCCTGTGGAATTTCCACATTACCGACCTGCTTCATGCGTTTCTTACCGGCCTTTTGCTTCTCGAGCAATTTACGCTTGCGGCTGACGTCACCACCGTAGCATTTGGCCAATACGTTCTTTCTAAGCGCCTTGACGGTTGTCCGCGCCACAATCTGACCGCCGATAGCCGCCTGAATTGCCACGTCGAACATCTGCCGAGGAATCAGCTCTTTCATCTTCTCGGTCAACGCACGCCCTTTGTAGTGAGCGTTGTCGCGGTGAACGATCAGAGCCAGGGCGTCGACCTTCTCGGTGTTGATCAGCACGTCGAGTTTGACGAGGTTAGCTGACTGGTAACGATCAAAATGATAATCCAGCGAAGCATAACCACGGCTGACAGACTTGAGACGATCGAAGAAATCCAGAACCACTTCATTCATCGGCAAGTCGTAGCTCACCTGAACCTGAGTGCCGAGGAACAGCATGTCGTGCTGCACGCCACGCTTTTCGATGCACAGGGTAATGACGTTGCCAAGGTGCTCCTGCGGCACAAGAATATTTGCCCGAACAATAGGTTCGCGCATGTCTTCGATGGCCGACAGGTCAGGCAGTTTGGATGGGTTGTCGACGTAGATCGTCTCACCGGTCTTCAACAGCAACTCAAAGATTACGGTGGGCGCGGTGGTGATCAGGTCGAGGTTGTACTCGCGCTCCAGGCGCTCCTGGATGATCTCCATGTGGAGCATGCCGAGGAAGCCGCAACGGAAGCCGAAGCCCAGTGCGTCGGAGCTTTCCGGCGAATACTGCAGCGAGGAGTCGTTCAGCGTGAGCTTCTGCAGCGCTTCACGGAAGTCTTCGAAGTCGTCTGAACTGACCGGAAACAGGCCTGCATAAACCTGAGGCTGGATACGCTTGAAGCCGGGCAGCACGTCCACATCGGGGGTCGTGCTCAGCGTCAGGGTGTCACCGACCGGTGCACCGTGAATGTCCTTGATGCCCGCGATGATGAAGCCCACTTCGCCGGCTTTCAGATCAACGGTCGCGGTGTGCTTGGGGTTGAACACGCCGACGCTGTCGACCAGGTGCAGCTTGCCGGTCGACTTGACGAGGATCTTGTCGCCCTTGCGAACGCGGCCATGGCGTACACGCACCAGCGACACGACGCCCAGGTAGTTATCGAACCATGAGTCGATGATCAGCGCCTGCAACGGAGCTTCGATGTCACCGGTCGGTGGCGGGATGGTCGCTACCAGACGCTCAAGGACCTCGTCGACCCCCATGCCGCTCTTGGCGCTGCACGCGACGGCGTCAGTGGCATCGATGCCGATGATCTTCTCGATCTCTTCCTTGACGCGGTCCGGATCGGCCTGCGGCAAGTCCATCTTGTTCAGTACCGGCATGACCTCAAGGCCCTGCTCGATGGCGGTGTAGCAGTTGGCAACCGACTGGGCCTCTACGCCCTGACCGGCATCGACCACCAGCAATGCACCTTCGCACGCGGCCAGCGAACGGCTGACTTCATAGGTGAAGTCGACGTGTCCGGGGGTGTCAATGAAGTTCAGCTGGTAGGTGATACCGTCCTTGGCCTTGTAATACAGGGTAACGCTATGGGCCTTGATGGTGATCCCGCGCTCGCGCTCGAGGTCCATGGAGTCAAGCACCTGCGCTTCCATTTCGCGCTCGGTCAAGCCGCCGCACATTTGAATGAAGCGATCGGCCAGCGTCGACTTGCCATGGTCAATGTGGGCGATGATGGAGAAATTGCGGATATGACTCAAATCACTCACGGATCAACACTCAAAAAGGTTGCAGGCAGATTGCCCGCCGAAAAATAGCCGGGAATTGTACCTGAACTAAGCAAGAGGCGTCACGCTTACAGGCATTCGGATCAATGCCGGGCAAACATTCAGCCACAAAAAAGGGTGGCCGTAGCCACCCTTCCCGGTCCAATCAGCCCGTTACTCGGACAGCTTGAAGGTAATGAAGGTCGCTCGACCCTGACGCAGAACGCGCATCGAGACGGAACGATCCTTCGGCAGGCTTTTAGCCACTTCGGTGAACTGCTTGCCGGTGGTAATCGCCTGGTTATTCAGGTGAGTGATCACGTCACCCGGTTGCAGACCGATCAGCGCCGCCGGGCCACCGGTGACTTCCTTGATTGCCACGCCACCTTTGATGTCCAGGGTCTTCTTCTGCTCGGCGGTCAGCTCGATCACCGATACGCCCAGACGATTGCTGCTGCGTTCGGCACCGGCGCCAGGCATGTCGCCCATTTCCTGACCTTCATCCGGCAGCGCGCCGACGGTGACGGTCAGTTTCTGACGCTTGCCATCGCGAATCACTTCAAGTTCGGCCTTGCTGCCGTCCTTGAGGTTACCGATCAAGTGCGGCAGATCAGCCGACATGATGATGGGCTGACCGTTCGCGCTGAGAATCACGTCACCGACCTGCAAGCCACCCTTGGCCGCCGGACCGTCCTCCAGCACCTGAGCAACCAGCGCACCGGCAGGCTTGTCCAGACCAAACGACTCGGCCAGGTCCTTGTTCACTTCCTGGATGACCACACCCAGCCAGCCGCGACTGACCTTGCCGCTGGCCTTTAGCTGATTGGCAACATCCATGGCGACGTCAATCGGGATCGCGAACGAGAGCCCCATGAAACCGCCGGAACGGGTGAAGATCTGCGAGTTGATCCCGACCACTTCGCCCGCCATGTTGAACAGCGGACCGCCCGAGTTACCCGGGTTGATCGCCACGTCGGTCTGAATGAACGGCACATAGGTGTCATTCGGCAGACTGCGCCCCTTGGCGCTGACAATACCCTTGGTCACCGAGTGATCGAAGCCGAAAGGCGAACCTATCGCCAGCACCCACTCACCTACCTTGAGCGTGTTTGAGTTGCCCAGCTTGGCAGTCGGAAGATCCTTGCCTTCGATCTTCAGAACGGCGACGTCAGTGCGTGGATCAGTGCCGACCAGCTTGGCTTTCAATTCGCTGCGATCAGACAGGCGCACCAGAATCTCGTCGGCACCGTCGATTACATGGTTGTTGGTCAGAACATAGCCGTCAGGCGAAATGATGAAACCTGAACCCAGCGACTGAGCCTCGCGCTGGCGATCACCCTTGCCAGGCGCCCGTGAACCCGGCGGCATGCTGCGCTCGAGAAATTCGCGGAGCATCGGCGGCAGGCCTTCCATATCCGGCATCTGTTGATTGGCGATAGCCCGATCCGGCAATTTCTGGCGGGTACTGATGTTCACCACAGCGGGCGACGCCTGTTCGACCAGCCCGGTAAAGTCGGGCAGGTTTTCGGCTTGGACCGCAGCGACCTGTCCAAGCATCAGCACGGCGGCAATCAAGGAAAAATAAGACTTCATACGTGGTATCGACATACGGCTCCCGTTCGTAACGAGCAAAATTAAGCAGTACAGAGCAGCTGCCTCAGGAATCCCGAGCAGCAATGCTCATTCCAGAGTCAGATGTATGGCCCACAAACGACAAAGGCCAGAGCTGCGAGGCTGTGACCTATAGAAAAAATACAGGAGTTTTGCAACGTGAAAACCTCACCAAACATTTCAGTATCTCGCCCAAGGCCAGTTTGACTGCGGTCTGGCGGCTCATTGACCCAAGATGAAAATTTCTACACCCAAGGTATTCGTCGCTTCAGATATTCATTGCTTTGCTGGAGTGTCATCACTGCGCATGGATAACGCAATACGCTCGGCAGTCCCCATGGGCACTTCTCCGACGACCGTCACCATCATGTCACCCTGAGGCGTGGTGAGACGACGCGAAACAGCTGCTGTAGGCCCTAACTGGGTTCGAATATCTGACGAAGACGAGCCTTTCACGGCTTCGATGAACACTGAGAAACGCGCCAGACCGTCGCCGTACATCAGACGGGTAACGGAAGACTGCGTAGCGGGATCCTTGCGGACGCCACTGCTACCGAGTTCAAAACCCGGGGGCAGCCAGTCCGAGCGCCATGCAACGGGACTTATGGACGCTTCAGGCTTGGTTTTTACGACAGACACCGGCTTGCACTCGGCGCTGGCTTTGAGCACCTGATCTGACAATACGCTGGCAGTATCAAGATCGGTAAACTGGAAACGCTCAAGCAATTGACCCTTTTCACTTAACAACAGTGATTTGAGCAAAAGTCCGGTTTCGTTATCCAGATGAAGTTCCAGGCCGTAGCGATGCTGATCTTTGGGCGACAATGCAACTATCGTCGTCTGGCGACCGGCCACTCTGGATTTGCCGACAATTTTCATGTCGTACCAGGCGGAAAGTCTTTTGACATCGAACGCACGGGCGGTAGAAACAGCCGGATTGGCTACACCCGCTTCAAGCGTACCGCTAACGCACTCGGTGAGCCCGCCAACGCGCAACACTTCCTGAGCAGAACCATCAAGTTGCAACAAACGCTCCTGAACCTTGCCGTCCGCTATGCGGTGCCAGATCCTATGGGTAGAAAAACTACCGTTGCGTTCGTATACAAATGTGCCTTGATAACTCTGCGACAGATCAACTTTGGCAAGACGATTGATAGCGTCTTGCGCGTCGTCCGCCTGTACCGGGAGGGCAAGCCATCCACCAAGCAGTAATGGCAGTAGAGGGACGGCTCGCATGATCCTCCTTAACGGTTTTCCAGGCTGGCAGCACGCGCATACGGCAGCGCGCTTTCAGTACCTTTCAAGGCCGCATCCTGAGCGTGTTGGCGCAGGTAACCCGGTAGACGCTGATCGCCTTCACCAGCACCCTGCAACACACCGTTGGCCATAGGACCCGGTGCCTGCTCGGCACTTTCAGTGTAGCCGGCCAGTACAGCTGGGCCTTTGACTTGCGGAACAGTCAGGTTGGCAGGCTGTTGGGTCTGCTGAGCCAATTGCGTGCTGGTGATGTCGTCCTGGTTGTACAGGCGGACACCGGCCAGAACGGCTACGGTAACCGATGCTGCAACGGCCAGGCGACCCAGCGTGCGCCAAGGACCACGTGCAACCTTGAGCGGGCTGACTTCATCGGCAATCGCGGCAGATACAGCAGCCGAGATATCCAGATGAGGGATCAACAACTCTTTGTGCATCGCTGCACGAGCAACTTGATAACGCGACCAGGTTGCACGTGTATCGGCATCGTCAATGGCATTCAATACCCGACGTAATTCCAGTTCGTCCGCTTCGTTATCCAACACCGCGGACAGCGATTCCTGCAGGGCTTCACGACTCATGGCGGGTTCCTCTCTTGGGCTATCGCCGCTGTCTCAGGATTCCTGCAACAACGGCTGCAGGGCTTTATCGATGGCTTCCCGAGCGCGAAAGATGCGAGAGCGCACGGTACCAACAGGACACTGCATGACGCTCGCAATGTCTTCATAACTCAGACCATCGAATTCACGTAAAGTTAGTGCCGTACGCAAATCTTCCGGGAGAAGCTGGATGGTCCGATGGACGGTGCCTTCGATCTCATCTCTCAACAATGCACGCTCCGGCGACTCGATGTCCTTGAGGCCGTGATCGCCGTCGTAGAACTCCGCGTCTTCAGACCTTACATCGCTATCTGGTGGTCGACGACCTCTCGATACCAGATAGTTCTTCGCCGTGTTAATGGCGATGCGATACAGCCATGTATAAAAAGCGCTGTCACCGCGAAAATTTCCGAGTGCACGGTAAGCCTTGATAAACGCTTCCTGTGCAACATCCTGAGCCTCATGGGTGTCGTGCACAAATCGCACGATCAACCCTAGAATTTTGTGCTGATATTTCAGCACCAAAAGATCAAATGCTCGCGTATCACCGCGCTGAACGCGCTCGACAAGCTGCTGATCCTCTTCCTGGGTTAGCATGAACACTCCTCATTAAGCTTGAAGGAGCGTTGCAACTGACATTGTTCAGGCTCGCAAACATAGACTCGGGCTTTTCGCAAAAGTTCTCCCCCTTCAAGCAAGTTTCCTGCAGACCATCTTGACGCCTGCACGAAAAACGCAGCTCGACAGGGTCGGCTGCGCGAATAGTCTTGTCGCCGGATTCGCAGTTGATGATCACTTATCTAACACTGCAAAAAAGGCGCTGTTCCTTTGTAGGCAACCTGCTATTGAGCCTGGACCTCACTGAAAAGTTCCATTGACGCAATGACAGGCGTGGACCCCGAACTGCATATATCGCCGAAAAATCACTGAACTGAAGCATTTCCAGTGAATATCCCGGGAAAACAATATGCATGACGTCAGAGACTGGAGCACAATCTCTGCCCGCCGTGGTTTCACATTGCCATGTAGGCGCGGCTATTGTGCCGTTACCCCCATACTTATACTAGTGGCCGCCAAGGGCAGAATGCGCAGATGAGCCAACATTTTCAGCACGATGTACTGGTAATTGGCAGCGGCGCTGCAGGGCTGAGTCTCGCCCTTACGCTTCCGGGGCATCTGCGGATTGCCGTACTGAGCAAAGGCGATCTGGCCAACGGTTCGACATTCTGGGCCCAGGGTGGCGTCGCGGCAGTGCTCGATGACACCGATACCGTGCAGTCTCATGTAGAAGACACCCTGAATGCCGGCGGGGGCCTTTGCCACGAAGACGCCGTGCGCTTTACGGTCGAGCACAGCCGCGAGGCCATTCAGTGGCTAATTGATCAGGGCGTGCCGTTTACCCGCGGTGATGGCGGGGACGCGGATGAAAGCGGCTATGAGTTTCACCTGACCCGTGAAGGCGGTCACAGTCACCGACGCATCATTCATGCGGCCGATGCCACCGGCGCGGCGATTTTCCGCACCCTGCTCAAGCAAGCCAGCCAACGACCGAATATCGAATTGCTGGAACAGCGCGCCGCCATCGACCTGATCACCGAACGCCGCCTTGGCCTTGAAGGCAAGCGCTGCCTGGGCGCTTACGTTCTCGATCGAAACAGTGGCGAAGTCGACACGTACAGCGCGCGCTTCACGATTCTGGCGTCGGGCGGCGCTGCAAAAGTCTATCTGTACACCAGCAACCCGGATGGCGCATGTGGTGACGGCATCGCGATGGCCTGGCGTGCGGGGTGTCGGGTGGCGAATCTGGAATTCAATCAATTCCACCCCACCTGCCTCTATCACCCGCAGGCCAAGAGCTTTCTTATCACCGAAGCGCTGCGCGGTGAAGGCGCCTACCTCAAGCTGCCCAACGGCGAGCGCTTCATGCCGCGATTCGACGAACGGGCAGAACTGGCCCCTCGCGATATCGTGGCGCGGGCCATCGACCATGAGATGAAACGCCTGGGTATCGATTGCGTTTATCTGGACATCAGCCACAAACCCGAAGCGTTTATCAAGACGCACTTCCCGACCGTCTACGAGCGCTGCCTCGAGTTTTCCATCGACATCACCCGTCAGCCAATTCCAGTGGTGCCTGCCGCGCATTACACCTGTGGCGGTGTGATGGTGGACAGCCAGGGCCATACCGACGTGCCCGGCCTGTATGCCATTGGAGAAACCAGCTTCACCGGCCTGCACGGTGCAAACCGCATGGCCAGCAACTCGCTGCTGGAGTGTTTTGTCTATGCTCGCTCCGCCTCTGCAGACATCGAGAAGCAGCTGAATGACATACCCATGCCCAGGGACTTGCCTGCCTGGGATGCCAGCCAGGTGACCGATTCGGATGAAGACGTGATCATCGCGCACAACTGGGACGAGCTGCGGCGCTTCATGTGGGACTACGTGGGCATTGTGCGTACCAACAAGCGCTTGCAGCGCGCCCAGCACCGGGTGCGCCTGTTGCTTGACGAAATCGACGAGTTTTACAGCAACTACAAGGTCAGCCGCGACTTGATCGAGCTGCGCAACCTGGCGCAGGTCGCCGAACTGATGATCCAGTCAGCCATGCAACGCAAGGAAAGCCGCGGCCTGCATTACACGCTGGATTATCCCGACATGTTGCCCGAGGCACTCGACACTATTCTGCTGCCACCCAATTACGCCGGCTGAATTTCAGGCGCACACGCAGGCGGCGGTGAACATCCGGCGTCAGCGCATCCCGGGGGATGCAACAGCTGGCGGCTAACCCTGAAGGTTTGCCATCGCCGCCAATCAGGCGAAAACGCAGAATCACCACCAATGGCAAGGCCAGGCTGTCAGGCCTCAGGCAAACCGGCTGCCACCCGCCTCGCTCACTCCAGAGCTGCCAGCCCTGCCGATCACGTTTCAGCGCGCGGTAGGCCGCAGGATGCCCGAGCAGTATCGATCTGGGCAGCACCCAGACGGCATGCGCCAGGCATGACAAGCATCCGGCCAGCGCTGCCCATGGGTGAATATCCAGGCAGAGCAGCGCGGTCAGCGCCAGTGCCTGAGCAAACAGATAAGCGGCCAGCAGCAGGCGCGAAGCCTGCCAATGGCATTCGAAAAGGTCAGTCGGGCTGGACACGATCCAGAATCATACGAACCATGCGTTGCAGCTCTGGGTCTTCGGATTCGGCGCGCTGCATGAACCAGCCGAACATGTCCTGATCCTCACAGGTCAGCAGACGGCGATAAAGATCGCGGTCCACGTCATTCAAATGCGGGTAGACCTCACGGACAAACGGCACCAGCAGCACGTCCAGTTCAAGCATGCCACGGCGGCTGTGCCAGTAAAGGCGGTTGAGTTCAACGTCTTCGACCATGGAGCGCTCCTCAAAGTAGGCGGCGAGTATACAGCCGTGAGCCAGTAGCGCGAACCGCACAATGGTCGCAGCAGTTTTCATGTACCCGTATTCATATCGTCGACTGGGCACTATGATGTGTCCCCGGACTTTTTCCCAATCTGCGATGACCATGGCCCACACAGCTTTTTTCTGCACGCTATCCCATGAGGGCGTTCTCGCCGTTCGCGGCGTGGACGCCAGCAAATTCCTTCAAGGTCAATTGACATGCAACCTCGGTTATCTGAGTGAGAGCACCTCAAGCCTGGGGGCCCGCTGCACACAGAAAGGTCGTATGCAGTCGAGTTTCCGTATTGTGTTCGAAGGTGATGGGTGCCTGCTGGCAATGGCCAGCGAGCTGATCGAGCCGCAATTGCTGGACCTGCGCAAATACGCAGTGTTCTCCAAATCGAAACTCACCGACGAAAGCGCTGCCTGGGTGCGCTTTGGTCTGCAGGAGGCTGACGACGCGCTGGCCAGCCTTGGGCTGGATCTGCCGCAGGAAACCGGCGCCGTGGCAAGGGCCAACGAATTGATCGCCATTCGTGTTTCACCGGCCCGTGCCGAACTGTGGGTCCGCGCCGATCAGGCTGACGACATCAAGTCGCGTCTGGCAGCACAACTGACAGAAGGCCCGTTGAATGACTGGCTGCTGGGCCAGATCCGCGTCGGCATCGGCCAGGTATTCGGAAGTACGCGTGAAGAGTTCATCCCGCAGATGATCAACCTTCAGGCGGTCGGCGGCGTCAGCTTCAAGAAGGGTTGCTACACCGGCCAGGAAATCGTCGCGCGCATGCAGTATCTGGGCAAACTCAAGCGCAGGCTTTATCGCCTGACCCTGCAAGGTGAGCAGATTCCGGAGCCCGGCACAGCGCTGTTTTCCCCCGTACACGCCAGTGCCGTGGGCAACGTGGTGCTGGCCGCACAGGCCGGGCAAGGCATCGAATTGCTCGCCGTGCTCCAGGGCGACGCTGCAGAAAGTGGTCATCTGCATCTTGGTTCGCCGCAAGGCGCAGCGCTGCAAATGAGTGAACTGCCCTACACGCTGGACAGTAAACTCGAAACTCTGCGCTAGGCCTGGCGAACGCATTCAAGTTCCTAATGTCTCTAGAGCGATCCAGCAGCACGCTGGCGCTGTTTTGGGCGCGCGAAAAACTCTGGACACTCCTAACGGCTGCGAGATGCACATGAGCAAGATGGCTGACGAGGTGCAGAGAAACCTGATCAAGGCTATCGACAGAGATGCCTTGTTTCTGCCTACCCTGCCGGAAGTGGCATTGAAGATACGTCTTGCCGCCGAAGACACTGAAATCAGTATCTCGGACCTGAGCAAAGTCATTGGTAGCGACACAGCCCTTTCCGCACGCCTGATCAAGGTGGCGAACAGCCCCTTATTGCGCCCGAATTTTGAAGTCAGTGACGTCAACACCGCCATTCGTCGCCTGGGCGTCAATTACACCTGCAACCTGGCCATCGGCTTGGTCGTCGAGCAGATGTTCCACGCCAAGTCGGAAGTCATCGAACAGAAGATGCGTGAAATCTGGAAACAAAGCCTCCAGGTCGCTGGCATCAGCTATACCCTTTGCCAGCGCTACACCCACCTCAAGCCTGATCAGGCCACGCTCGCCGGTTTGATCCACCTGATTGGAATACTGCCGATCCTGACCTACGCCGAAGATCATTTCGAGCTGCTGTCGGACCCCATCAGCCTCAACCACGTGATCGACAGCATTCACCCGGTCATCGGCGAGCGCCTGCTGCGCTCCTGGGATTTCCCCGAACTGCTGGCTTGCGTACCGGGTCAGTTCCAGAATTTTGCGCGTGTTTCAAAAAGCCCTGATTACACTGACCTGGTGCAGATCGCCACGGTGCATGTCCACAAGAACACGGATCACCCGTTCAGCGAGATCGAGATGACCGAACTGCCCGCGTTCAGTCAGTTGCGGCTTAGCGAAGCCGACGGCACGCTGGCAGCGCAAATGGACGAAGCCAAGAGCATGCTCTACTAGCGTCATCGGCTTCAGGACATTGTAAAACTGACTCGCACTTTGAGGCCCCGCTCGGCACCGTCATGCAGCGTGATCCTGGCCAGATGCGCGCGGCAGATCTCTCCCACGATCGCCAGGCCGAGCCCTGCTCCACAGCCCTGCTGACTGCGACGATAAAAGCGTTCGAAAACCCTTTCGCGCTCTTCTGGCGGAATCCCCGGCCCATCATCCTCCACCTCAAGCACTCCGGGCGCATACACGCGCAGCACCACATTGCCTCCCGGCAGCGTGTGCGCCAGCGCGTTGTCGATCAGGTTGCTCAGCAACTCGTTCAACAAGGTCGGCTCGCCACGCAGCCAGACCGGTTCATCCGCTTCAAGCGCCAACGCAACGCCGCGTGAATGAGCCAGCGGTGCCATGGCCATGCCCAGCTCTCTGGCCAGTTGACTGAGGTCCAGTTGCTGCGCGCCGCCTTCGGCAATTGCCCGCGCGCCGTTTTCGATGCGCGCCAGCGACAGCAACTGATTGGCCAGTTGCGTGAGTCGATCCGTGCCCAGCGCTGCCGATTCCAGTGTTTCTCGCCAGCGTTGCGGGTCGCGCTCACGCAACCCCAGCTCGACTCGCGCCTTGAGAGCCGCCAACGGTGTGCGCAGCTCATGGGCCGCATCAGCGATGAACTGCGCCTGACGCTCGAACTGCAGGCGTAGCCGTTCGGTAAAGTGGTTCAGCGCGCCCACCAACGGACGCAGTTCATGCTGCACCTCAACCATCGGCAACGCGCGAAGGTCATCCGGCTGGCGCTCTTCGACCGACGTGCGCAATCGCTCCAGCGGGCGCAAGGCCGCGCTGACCGTGAACCAGACCAGCAGCAACGCGCCACCGCCCAACATGCCCAGACGCAACAAGGTGTCGGCCATCAGGCTGCGCGCCATGCCTTTGCGCGCCTCCTGAGTTTCTGCCACGCGAATTTCGGCAGTGCCGTTCATGCCAGGATCGGTCACCGGCTTGAGCAGGCTGACAACTCGCACGTCCTGGCCCTGATAGGTCCCGTTATAGAATTTGGCCAGCGCCGGATAGTCATCGGTGCGCAAGGTGCCGGGTGGCGGTGACGGCAGGTTTTCGTAGCCGGAAATCAGCTTCTGATGAATGTCATTGACCTGGTAATAGATGCGCCCCTCGCTGTCATAGGCAAAGGTGTCGAGCGCCACGTACGGAATGTCGGCGCTCAGCGTCCCGTCACGCTGGGTCAGCCCGGCGGCAATGGTCCGGGCCGACGCCAGCAAAGTGCGGTCATAGGCCGTGTCGGCCACTTCACGCCCATTCCAGTACGCACTCATGCCGCTGGCCAGCATCAGCACCACCAATAGCAATGCCAGATTCCACAGCAGCCGCCAGCGCAGGCTGTCGTTAATCATCGCGGCTTTCAAGCAGATACCCCAGACCACGAAAGGTGACAATCGCCACGGCATGCCCGTCGAGCTTCTTGCGCAGGCGATGGACGTAGATCTCGATGGCGTCGGGACTGGCTTCTTCATCAAGTCCGAACACCTGCGCTGCGAGTTGCTCCTTGCTCATCACCCTCCCAGGCCGGGCGATCAGCGCTTCCAGCACAGCCTGCTCGCGTGACGTCAGCGCCAGCAATTCTTCGCCCAATGTGAAACGCCGTGTGTCCAGATCATAGGTCAGCACTCCGCAACATTGCTGCCGTTCGCCGCCCAGCACGCTGCGACGCAGCAATGCCTTGACCCTGGCTTCCAGCTCCGACAGTTCGAATGGCTTGGCCAGATAATCGTCTGCCCCCAGATTCAGACCGTGAACGCGATCCTTGACGTCGCTGCGCGCGGTCAGCATCAGCACTGGCAGGTTCTTGCTGCGCGCTCGCAAACGCGCCAGCACTTCGAAGCCATCCATGCGCGGCAGGCCCACATCGAGAATCGCGACGGCATATTCCTCGCTGCTCAACGCCAGATCGGCGGCCACGCCGTCATGTAGCACATCAACGGTCAAACCAGCGCTCTTGAGCGCCTGCGCGACACTTTCAGCCAGTTGCAGATGATCTTCCACAAGAAGAACCCGCATCGCCGTCTCCTGATTGTCACTGTTGTTATAGGGGCTTTGTAGCAGCGGAGTTTACAGGCAGGCCGCCGCCTGTGAAGTGCAGAAACCACCTGCCAACTCTTATCGGTCATCTGACAGGCAACTGAAAGGTTTGCGAAAGGTTGATCATTTAGCATCGCGAAACGACCCACCGGCCAGCGTGCTGGAAGGGTACGTAAAACAGACGCCCGGATGCGGTCTGGAAAATAAAAACAATAAATCGGTAAACGGAGTCACCCCATGTCTACGCCATACCAGGCTTGCTCGTTCCTTGACCATCCGCCCCTGACAGATCGGTCATTACTCCGCTCCACCCTCCTCCATGCACACCTCTGTACCGATAACAGCCCGTTGTCAGCGAACAGCGTTTCGTCGCGCGTCTGACAAAAGCGGTTATCAAGCAGCTTGCTGATCAAAACCTCTCTCAGCCAAAAACAAGAAAACTGGAGACTGAACATGACATTTTCCCTGCGTCAGATCGCGACAACCACTGGATGCATGCTACTCGCCAGCCAATTGCTCGCGGAGCCCAGGCGCCCCGAGTGCATTGCCCCGGCGTCGCCAGGCGGCGGATTCGACCTGACCTGCAAGCTGATTCAGAGCGCGCTGATCAACGAGAAGATTCTGACCACCCCGATGCGCGTGACCTACATGCCCGGCGGTGTCGGTGCTGTGGCGTATAACGCAGTGGTGGCCCAGCGTCCGGCTGATGCAGGCACGCTGGTCGCGTGGTCGAGCGGTTCTCTGCTCAATCTGGCGCAAGGTAAATTCGGTCGCTTCGACGAGAACGCAGTGCGCTGGCTCGCCGCGGTTGGCACCAGCTACGGCGCCATCGCCGTGAAAAGCGACTCGCCGTACAAAAACCTCGACGATCTGGTCCAGGCGTTGAAGGCTGATCCGAGCAAGGTCGTGATCGGCTCAGGCGGCACGGTCGGCAGCCAGGACTGGATGCAGACCGCGCTGATTGCCAAGGCCGCAGGTATCAATCCCCGTGCCTTGCGCTATGTCGCGCTGGAAGGTGGCGGGGAAATCGCCACCGCACTGCTCGGTGGCCATATTCAGGTGGGCAGCACCGACATTTCCGACTCGATGCCGCACATCCTGAGCGGTGACATGCGCCTGCTCGCGGTATTTGCCGACAAGCGCATCGACGAGCCGGAAATGAAAAACATCCCGACCGCCAAGGAACAGGGCTACGACATCGTCTGGCCCGTGGTGCGCGGCTTCTATCTGGGGCCGAAGGTCAGCGACGAAGACTTCAACTGGTGGAAAGCCTCGTTCGACAAGATTCTGGCCTCGGAAGACTTCGCCAAACTGCGTGATCAGCGCGAGCTGTTCCCGTTTGCCATGACCGGCGCGGAACTGGACACCTACGTCAAAAAACAGGTCGCCGACTACAAAATGATGGCCAGGGAATTTGGCCTGATTCAGTAATTGAACGCAATTGACTGACTTTCGGTTGCGCCTGCCAGACGGGCGCGACGCAGGAGCTTCTCATGGTCATACAACGCATTTTCGCTGCCATTCTGTTACTGGCATGCGCAGGCCTGGCCCTCATGGCCTGGCCTTATCAGGCACCTTTCTCCTATGAACCGGTCGGCCCTCGTGCCTTTCCGTTGTTGATGCTCGGGCTGATGAGCGCAGGTCTGCTGTACCTGCTGATTCGCCCTGCAGCCATCGTTCACACCGAAGAAGAGCCCGCGCTGGATCGCCCGACCCTGATCAAGATCGGCGCATGCATCGTATTGCTGCTGATCTTTGCCGGACTCTTCGAACCGCTGGGCTTCATTCTCAGCAGCATCCTGATCGGCATTCCCATGGCGCGCCTGTACGGCGGGCGTTGGCTGCCCAGCATTGTGGTGGTCATTCTGATGAGCGTCGGCCTGTACCTGCTGTTCGACAAGGCCATGGATGTCCCTTTGCCTTTGGGCCTGCTCAGCGTTATGGAGAACTGACATGGATACTTTCGGCTATCTGGGCCAGGGCTTCGGCGTCGCCCTCACCCCGTACAACCTGATCACCGCGCTGTCCGGCACGCTGATCGGTACCGTCGTCGGCCTGCTGCCGGGGCTGGGACCGATCAACGGCGTGGCGCTGTTGATCCCGATTGCGTTTGCCCTGGGTCTGCCGCCTGAATCGGCACTGATTCTGTTGGCGGCGGTGTACCTCGGCTGTGAATACGGCGGCCGTATCAGCTCGATCCTGCTCAATATCCCCGGTGAAGCTTCGACAGTCATGACCACGCTGGACGGCTATCCGATGGCGCGTCAGGGCCTGGCCGGGGTCGCTTTGTCGCTGTCGGCATGGAGCTCGTTCATCGGTGCCTTCATTGCCACCTGCGGCATGGTGCTGTTCGCGCCCTTGCTCGCCAAATGGGCGATTGCGTTCGGTCCGGCGGAATACTTCGTGCTGATGGTGTTCGCAATTGTCTGTCTGGGCGGCATGGCCGGCGATAGACCACTGAAAACGTTTATCGCGGCGTTGATCGGCTTGTTTCTGTCAGCAGTGGGTATCGATGCCAACAGCGGCGTTTACCGCTTTACCGGCGATAACATCCACCTGACCGATGGCATTCAGTTCGTGGTGCTGGTCCTTGGGCTGTTTTCGATCAGCGAGATTCTGTTGTTGCTGGAGAAAACCCATCGAGGTCAGGAAGCGGTCAAAGCTACCGGACGCATGATGTTCAACTTCAAGGAAGCCGCTTCAGTGTTTGTGGTCAACATTCGCTGTGGGCTGCTGGGCTTCATCCTCGGCGTGCTGCCGGGTGCCGGTGCGACGCTGGCCAGCGCGGTTGCCTACATGACCGAAAAACGCATCGCCGGGGCTAGCGGCAAGTTCGGCCAGGGTGACATGCGCGGCCTGGCAGCACCGGAAACCGCCATCGGCGCAACGGCCTGCGGCGCGCTGGTGCCGATGCTTACGCTGGGCGTTCCCGGCTCTGGCACTACGGCAGTGATGATCGGTGCGTTGTCGTTGTACAACATCACACCCGGCCCGATGCTGTTTCAGCAACAACCGGACATCGTCTGGGGCCTGATCGCGTCGTTGTTCATCGCCAACACCATGCTGGTGATCCTCAACATCCCGATGATCCGCATCTTCACCCGCATACTTGCGGTGCCGAACTGGGCACTGGTGCCCGTGATCGCGATCATCACCGGGATTGGTGTGTATGCGGTGCATGCCACCACCTTCGACCTGTTCCTGATGGTCGGCATCGGCATCTTCGGTTACATCCTGCGCAAGCTGGACTTCCCGTTGTCGCCGATCCTGCTCGGGTTCATCCTCGGCGGCCTGATGGAGCAGAATCTGCGCCGCGCGCTGTCGATCTCCAACGGTGAACTGGGAATTCTCTGGTCCAGTCCGATCACGCTCGGGGTCTGGGTGGTGACCGTGTTCATGCTGCTGTTCCCGCTGCTCCGGATCTGGCGTAAACGCGCGAAGCAGCGAGCTGCCGCGATTCATGGCTGAGCCCACTCTGCGCCACTGGTGGGCGACGCCGCTGGTCGGCCTGCTCGGCGGTTACCTCGCCAGCCAGGTCGGCTGGCCGTTGCCGTGGATGGTCGGTTCTCTGCTGGCGATCATCCTGGTGCGCTGCCTGACACCCTGGCAATTGGCGCAGATTCCCGGTGGCCGCAAATGCGGCCAGTTGATCATCGGCATCGGTATCGGCCTGCACTTCACCCCGGTGGTCATCGAACAGGTGCTCGCGCATTTCGGCCTGATTTTCATTGGCGCGCTGGTCACCAGCCTGTCATGCCTGGTGGGCGTCTGGCTGATGCTGCGCACAGGGGAAGATCGCCCTACGGCGTTTTTCTCCAGCATGCCGGGCGGTTCCGGGGAGATGGTCAACCTCGGCGCTCGCAACGGCGCCAGGCTCAGCAGTGTGGCGGCGGCGCAGAGTCTTCGGGTACTGGCCGTGGTGCTCTGCGTGCCGGCGATCTTCAAGTACCTGCTGGGGGATGGTGCACCTGCCCTGCACACCACGGTTGTGGACTGGCGCTGGCTGGCTTTTCTGCTGCCGGTCGGTGCAGCACTGGCCTGGCTGTGGCAACGTCTCAAACAGCCTAACCCGTGGCTATTCGGCCCGTTGCTGCTCAGTGCCGTGGTGAGCGTGGCCTGGGACCTGCGGATCGGCTTGCCCAATGGAGCCAGTCAACTCGGTCAATTGCTGATCGGCAGCGGGCTGGGCTGTCATTTCAATCGGGAATTTTTCAGGCGAGCGCCTTCGTTTCTAGCGCGCACGCTGCTGGGCACCGCGCTGACCATGTTGATCGCTGCACTGGCAGCGCTGGGTCTCAGCGCCCTCACCCAACTGGACTTGCGCTCACTGACGCTGGGCATGATGCCCGGTGGCATTGCCGAGATGAGCCTGACCGCGGAGGTGCTGCAACTGTCGGTGCCACTGGTGACGGCCATGCAGGTGATGCGCTTGTTGTTTGTGCTGTTTCTCGCCGAGCCGCTGTACCGACGCTGGAACAGGCGGCTCGCTGACTGAGCAGGTCAGTCAGAAGCACTTCAGTCAGAGAGCCGGCAGTCGCCAGTCGATCGGCTCGATGCCGTTCTGCTCAAGGTATTTGTTGGTCCGCCCGAAATGGCCATTGCCCAAAAAGCCCTTATAGGCTGACAGAGGCGATGGATGGACGGACGTCAGCACCAGGTGCTTGGTGGCATCGACCAGTTTCTGCTTGCTCTGCGCATGAGCGCCCCACAACAGAAACACCAGATGCGGCTGGTGCTCACTGACCACCTGAATGATCCGGTCGGTGAAGTGCTGCCAGCCTTTGCCCGCATGCGACGCAGCGTTGGCGCGTTCGACGGTCAGGGTGGTGTTGAGCAGAAGAACGCCCTGATCCGCCCAGGATTGCAGGCAACCATGATTGGCAATGTCGATGTTCAGATCGCGCTTCAACTCTTTATAGATGTTGACCAGCGACGGCGGCGTCGGCACGCCCGGCTGCACGGAAAAGCACAGGCCGTGCGCCTGATTCGGGCCGTGGTACGGGTCCTGACCGAGGATGACGACCTTGACGTTATTCAGCGGCGTGGAATTGAGCGCGTTGAAGATAAGCGGTCCCGGCGGATAGATCTCCTTGCCTGCCGCATGCTCCTGGCGCAGAAACTCGCGCAACTGAGCCATGTAGGGCTGTTCGAATTCATCACGCAGGGCTTCTTTCCAGCTGGGCTCAAGCTTGATGCGGTCATCGCTAGTCATGGTTACATCCAGTAAAAACAATGCGCGGACACTAGGAAAGCCGGGCAGCAAAGTCAATGCTGGTCGCGCTATGCGCATTCAAGACGGGATGCAAAGCGTTCAGAAAGGCGTGCCGACGCGGAGCGTCGGCACGCTAGTGGGTGCTACCGATGCCCGCCGCGACCTTCGCCGCGTCCGCCTCTTCCGTGATCGCGACCATCTCGCCCGCCGCGTCCGCCATGGTCGTCCCAGCCGCGGTTGCCACGGTCTCCGCGGAAGCCGTCGTTACGCCCGAAACCGCCATTGCCACGAAAGCCATCATTCCTCCAGCCATAGCCTGGTGGGCGTCCTGGCTGGTAGTAACGGGGTACTGGCGGCGGCGCATAGTAACGCGGGGCCGGGGCGTAGTAGCGGGGTTGGCTGTAATAGCGCGGTTGAGGCGCTACATAAATGCGCTGCTCCTGATAGTAGGTGGAGCGGTAGCCATTGTCATACGCGTAAGCGCCACCGACGACTGTAGTCGGCTGCGTGTACACATCGGATTCGTAATAACCAGGGCCTCCGTAGCAACCAGCAAGGAAAAGGGTCAGCAACGTGACAAGCAAGGGTCTTCGATACATAGCGGCCTCCTGGACCGCGATTGGGCACAAACCAGCGACGCTGGTCGGCGTCCGCCAAAGCGGTTGGCGGACGAAAGATCAGACAGCGAAATGCACTTCTAGTGCCCTGAGCCCCTGGCCGGCAGGGGCTACCGATGATGGCGATATGAAACCAAACCGCTGCAAAACCATGCCGCACGGGACTGTTTCAGTTTTATACAAACATGCTACAAAACATTTCGAATCAACGGGCGCCCTCACGCTTCATTGCGGTGCAACGCCGCACCAGCACAAGGCAATTCCAGACTCTTCGAACGCTCGCTATTGGCAGCGGCCCCTTAAGACCGATGCTTCCAGCAAGTTGGCACAACTCTCGCTTGATAACAGGCGTGCAGGAGTCAACACAGGTTCGCGGCACCACAATTTGCAATAGCCGACTAGGGTTCCGGCTTGCCGACAGGCAAGTGGCTGGTCCGAGAGTTGGCGACCTCCAGTAGAGGTTACACGGCGGGACAAAAGCCCGGGAGACAGGGACACCAGTGGTGTCACGTTGCTCCTGGCCGCCTTTTTTCACTACTGGAGATTTCTCAACATGCAAAAGTCTCGTCTCTTCGGCCTGCTCACCGCAGGCCTGCTTGCTGCGTTGAGCCTATCGGCGAATGCCGCCCAGAAAGATCACTTCAACGTCTGCTGGACCATCTACGCAGGCTGGATGCCTTGGGAATACGCAGGTAGCCAGGGCATCATCGACAAATGGGCGAAAAAGTACGGCATCAAAATCGATGTCACTCAGCTCAATGATTACGTCGAATCCATCAACCAGTACACCGCCGGCCAGTTCGATGGCTGCACCATGACCAACATGGACGCCCTGACCATCCCGGCCGCAGGCGGTGTGGAAAGCACCGCGCTGATCGTCAGTGACTTCTCCAACGGCAACGACGGCGTGGTGATCAAGGGCGAAGGCAAGAAGGTCGCCGACCTCAAAGGCATGGACGTCAATCTGGTCGAACTGTCGGTGTCTCATTACCTGCTGGCCCGCGCGCTGGACAGCGTCAAACTCAGCGAAAAAGACCTCAAGGTCGTCAACACCTCGGACGCCGACATCTCGGCCGCCTTCAATACCGATGACGTGCAGGCGGTGACCACCTGGAACCCGATGCTGTCGGACATCAAAGCCAAACCCGGCGTCACCGAAGTCTTCAATTCCAGCCAGATCCCCGGCGAAATCATGGACATGATGGTGGTCAACACCCAAACCCTGAAAGATAACCCGGCACTGGGCAAAGCCCTGACCGGCGCATGGTTTGAAACAGTCGCGCTGATGAACGCCAAAAACGCCCAGAGCAAGGCTGCACTCGAACACATGGCCAAGGCATCGGGCACCGATCTGAACGGTTTCCAGGCGCAACTCGACACCACCAAGCTGTTCGCCACACCGAAGGAAGCGCTTGAGTTCGCCACCAGCAAACAGCTGCCTGAAACCCAGCGCAAAGTAGCTGAATTCTCGTTCGCTCACGGATTGCTCGGCGAAGGCGCTCGCGACGCCGATGCCGTCGGCATGTCGTTCGCCAATGGTGTAATCCTCGGCGACAAGGCCAACCTCAAGCTGCACTTTGACCCCAGCTACGTGCAGATGGCCGCCGACGGCAAGCTGTAAATCACGTTCAGTAGAAAGGTCATTGCCATGCGCTTGATAAACCGCCATCCGGATCGCGCCGGTCGCCTGATTCTGGTGATCCTGCCGTTCGCCCTGTTGCTGTTCGCCTATTTCATGGGCTCGGCCACCCGGCTTGCGGAAAACCCCACCGACAAACTGCTGCCCAGCGCCATGCAGATGGCCGATGCGGTCAAACGTGTAGCCTTCACCGCAGACGCCCGAACCGGTGACTACCTGCTGTGGCAAGACTCTGCGTCGAGCCTCAAGCGTCTGGCGATCGGTCTCGGGATCAGCGCCTTGCTGGGCCTTTGTCTGGGCATTGCGGCGGGCATTCTGCCGCTGTTCAACGCACCGTTGTCGCCGTTGTTGACGGTGCTGTCGATGGTGCCGCCGCTGGCGATCCTGCCCATTCTGTTCATCGTCTTCGGTCTGGGCGAGCTGTCGAAAGTGATGCTGATCGTAATCGGCATCACGCCGATACTGGCCCGTGATCTGGAGCAGCGCGCCCGGGAGATCCCGATCGAACTGCTGATCAAGGCACAGACGCTGGGGGCCACCACCTGGACGCTGATCCTGCGAGTGATTCTGCCGCAACTGCTGCCGCGCCTGTTGATTGCCCTGCGACTGGTGCTCGGCTCGGCGTGGCTGTTCCTGATCGCGGCCGAAGCCATCGCATCGACCGACGGCCTGGGCTACCGGATCTTTCTGGTCCGACGCTATCTGGCGATGGACGTGATTCTGCCCTATGTGGTGTGGATCACCCTGCTCGCCTGGCTGATGGATTGGGCCCTGAAAGCCCTGACCCGACGCGCCTTTCCCTGGTACGAAGGAGCCCGCGCATGAGCTTTATCCGTGTGCGTAACGTCTGGCAGCAATACGACGATCAGGTGGTGCTTGAAGGCCTGAATCTGGACGTCGCCGAGGGTGAGTTCTGCACCTTGGTCGGCGCCTCGGGGTGTGGCAAGTCGACCTTTCTGCGTCTGCTGCTGGGTCAGGAAACCCCGAGTCGCGGCTTGATCACGCTGGACGACAAGGCGCTGGCCAGTGAGCCGGATGCCAGCCGTGGCGTGGTCTTCCAGCGCTATTCGGTGTTTCCGCACCTGTCGGTGCTGGATAACGTCGCGCTGGGCCTGGAGCTGCCCCGCTCGCCGTTGCTCGGTCGCCTGTTCGGTCAGGCCAAAAGCCAGGCCCGTGAGCAGGCCGCGCACCTGCTGGAAAAAGTCGGGCTGAGCCATGCGCTGGACAAGTACCCGACGCAATTGTCGGGCGGTATGCAACAGCGGCTGGCGATTGCCCAGGCGCTGATCATGAAACCCCGTGTCCTGCTGCTGGACGAACCGTTCGGCGCGCTCGACCCCGGCATTCGCAAGGACATGCATCACTTGCTGCTGGACCTGTGGCGCGAGACGAAACTGACCGTGTTCATGGTCACCCACGACCTGTCCGAAGGCTTCAACCTCGGCACCCGCCTGCTGGTATTCGACAAGGTGCGCCACGACCCGCATGAACCCGGTGCGTATGGCGCACGCATCACATACGACATTCCCCTCAACAGCGAACGCCGCGCCGAGCGCGCCGCTATCGATTCGCTGATTACCGTTTCAGAGGAGCCCGTTCAATGACTGATTCGACCACGCTTTACCCGGTTTTCGCCGAAGAACTGCTGCCCGGTGGCGGCCATCGTTCGTTCATCCTCAAGCGCGGCGAACTGCTGCGCCTGACCGACCTGCACGGCAACGCCAACGTCAGCCTGACCTTGCTTAACGCTCGCGAAAAAACCGAGCGCCTGAACCTGCCGGACAGCCTCAAATGCCAACACACCGCCAAATTGAGCAACGGCCATTGCCTGTATTCGGACATGGGTCGCGTGCTGGCGGCCATTGTCACTGACACGTGCGGCTGGAGCGACAGCATTGGCGGTGTGCTCAACGCACAGGAGGTCGCTGAAAAGTACGGCCAGGGGCGCTATCAGGAACTGCGCAACGGCTTCTTCCGCAACGGCGTCGACAACCTGCTGGTCGAGCTGGGCAAATGGGGGCTCGGGCTGTCAGACCTGCTCATGACCCTCAACCTGTTCAGCCGTGTGGATGTCGACGATACAGGCACGCTGCACTTCGCCCCGAACAACTCGAAAGCCGGTGATTACATCGAGCTGTATGCGCCGATGGACACGCTGGTGGTGCTGACCGCGCTGCAACACCCGATGGACCCCAACCCGGAATACGCGCCGCAGCCGCTCAAACTCAGCTGGATGAAAGCCGACGCCAGCGTCGCCGAGCACTGCCGTACCTCGCGCCCGGAAAACGAGCGCGGCTTCATCAACACCGACCGCCTGTTCGCCTGAGGAGCCTTGCCATGAACTCACCTACTAACCTGTGCTGCGACGCGACCATCCCGGCCGGCGAACCCTTTCTGGCCGAGGTCAAGGCCGGGCAAACCGTGCGCATTCTCGATCTGCAGGGCAATCAGGCGGTCGACACGCTGTTTTTCAACCTCGCCAACCCGCGTGAACGCTACGACGTACAACGCACCTTGCGCCGCCAGAACAGCGTTTACCTGACCACCGGCAGCGTGCTGTTTTCCAACCTCGGCCAGCCGATGCTGACCATCATCGATGACACCTGCGGTCGCCATGACACGCTGGGTGGCGCGTGCGCGCAGGAGAGCAACACCGTGCGTTACGCCTTGGAAAAACGTTACATGCACAGCTGCCGCGACAACTACCTGCGCGCCTGCCTGCATGACGGCCGCCTGAGCAAAGCCGACATCGGGCCGAACATCAACTTCTTCATGAACGTGCCGGTGACAGCCGACGGCGGCCTGACCTTTGAAGACGGTATTTCCGCGCCCGGTAAATACGTCGAGCTGCGTGCCGAAATGGACGTGATCGTGCTGATTTCCAACTGCCCGCAGTTGAACAATCCGTGCAACGGCTACAACCCGACGCCCGCACAGTTAGTGATTCGCGACTGACCCGGCGACCGCCCTCAGCAACGGACGACCGTTGCGTAGCCAGATCAATAGCGGGACGGCCCGCTTCCCATCACGAAACCGAGCGCGACTGGGTTTCCGGGGTTATGCCATGTTCGAAAAACTGCTGATCGCCAACCGTGGCGCCATTGCCTGCCGCATCCTGCGGACCCTGCGCAGCTTGCAGGTGAAAGGTGTGGCGGTGTATTCCGAAGCCGACGCCGCCAGCCTGCACCTGATGCAGGCCGATGAAGCCCACAGCCTGGGCGAAGGCGGCGCGGCCGGGACGTACCTGGCGGTGGACAAGATCCTCGCCATCGCCAAAGCCAGCGGCGCCAAAGCCATTCATCCCGGCTACGGATTTCTCTCTGAAAACGCTGGGTTCGCTCAAGCCTGCGAGGACGCCGGTATCGCCTTCGTCGGCCCGACGCCCGAGCAACTGCGCGTGTTCGGCCTGAAGCACACCGCCCGCGCACTGGCGCGACAGCATGGCGTGCCGCTGCTGGAAGGCACCGAGCTGCTCGACAGCCTGGAATCAGCCATCTCGGCAGCGCGCAGCATCGGCTATCCGGTGATGCTCAAAAGTACTGCGGGTGGTGGCGGTATCGGCATGCGTGTGTGCCGCAGCGCCGAGGAACTGGCGGACTCGTTCGAAGCAGTCAAACGTCTGGGGCAGAACAATTTCAGCGACGCCGGTGTGTTCATCGAGAAATACATCCAGCGCGCCCGCCATCTTGAGGTGCAGGTGTTCGGCGACGGCCAGGGCGAAGTGCTGGCCCTCGGTGTGCGCGACTGCTCGGTGCAGCGCCGCAACCAGAAAGTGCTGGAAGAAACCCCGGCCCCCAACCTGCCTGACGGCATGGCCGATGAGCTGTGTGCAGCGGCAATCAAGCTGGCCAAAGCGGTCAATTACCGCAGCGCAGGGACCGTCGAGTTTGTCTTCGACAGCGAGGATCAGCGCTTCTATTTTCTGGAAGTGAACACCCGCTTGCAGGTCGAGCACGGCGTCACCGAGCAAGTGTGGGGGGTCGATCTGGTCAGCTGGATGGTGCAACTGGCCGCCGGCGATCTGCCGCCACTCGATCATCTGCAAGCCGGTCTGAAACCGGTCGGCCATGCGATTCAGGCGAGGTTGTACGCCGAAGATCCGGGCCGCGATTTCCAGCCCTGCCCCGGCCTGCTGACGGCCGTGAACTTTCCGCCTGCCGATGGCCGTGCGCTGCGCATTGATACCTGGGTTGAGGCCGGGTGTGAAATCCCGCCGTATTTCGACCCGATGATCGCCAAGCTGATCAGTTGGGCACCGAGCCGCGATCAGGCCAGCGCCGGGCTGGCTGCCGCGCTTCACGAAACGCGTCTGTACGGTGTGGAGACCAACCGCGATTACCTGCGCCAGATCATCGACGACGCGCCCTTCGCCAGCGGCCAGCCGTGGACACGGTGCCTGGAGGGTCTGGTGTATCACGCTGACACCTTTGAGGTGCTGAGCGGCGGTACGCAGACCAGCGTTCAGGATTATCCGGGACGACTGGGCTACTGGGCGGTCGGGGTACCACCATCCGGACCGATGGACAGTCGCGCGCTGCGTCAGGGTAATCGGTTGCTGGGCAATGCCGAAGGCTGCGCCGCGCTGGAAATCACCATGAGTGGGCCGCTGCTGCGCTTCAATACCGATGCGGTGATCGCAGTGACCGGCGCGCCAATCCCGATCACGCTGGATGGCGAAGCGTGCGCCATGAACACCGCGCTGTGGGTGTGCGCGGGTTCAACCTTGTCGCTGGGCACTATCGCGGGAGCTGGCGTGCGCAGTTACCTGTGCGTGCGCGGCGGGCTGGACGTACCGGATTACCTGGGCAGCAAAAGCACCTTCACCCTCGGCCAGTTCGGCGGGCATGGCGGCCGGGCCTTACGGGCCGGAGACGTGCTGCATATCGCGCCATTGATTGACCGCAGTGCGGGGCAGCGGATTGCCGATGATGAGCTGGGCGCGCTGAAAGAAGTTCGCCAGTTCAGGGTGATCTACGGCCCTCATGCAGCGCCGGAGTATTTTACCGAAGCCTACATCGAGACCTTTTTTGCGACTGACTGGGAAGTGCATTTCAACTCCAGTCGCACCGGCGTGCGGCTGATCGGGCCCAAGCCTGAATGGGTACGCGCCGATGGTGGCGAGGCTGGTTTGCATCCCTCCAACATCCACGACAACCCGTATGCGATTGGCGCAGTGGATTTCACCGGAGACATGCCGGTGATCCTCGGCCCGGACGGGCCAAGCCTGGGTGGATTTGTCTGCCCGGTGACCATCATCGAAGCGGATCTGTGGCAATTGGGGCAACTGAAGGCTGGCGACAAGGTCCGGTTCACGCCGGTGAGTGTCGAGGCGTGTCATGCGGCAATGGCCGCAGTGTTGCCACAAAATATGCGAAACACTGATGCCCGTGGGAGCGAACTTGCTCGCGAAGGCATTATTCAAGACGCAGAAAATGCATCGCCTGTACCGGCCTCTTCGCGGACAAGTCCGCTCCTACAAGGTCCCGGCTCGCTCCCACATGAGGCGGCCCGCCTGCGCACTCCGATCATTCTCGATATTGGTCAGGACGACAAACGCCTGGTTGCGCGACTGTCCGGCGACACGCATCTGCTGCTGGAAATCGGCGCACCGGAACTGGATCTGGTGCTGCGCCTGCGCGGCCATGCGTTGATGCTGGCGCTGGAAACCAAAGCCCTGCCGGGCGTGATCGACCTGACACCGGGCATTCGTTCGCTGCAGGTCCACTACCGCCCCGAACAACTGCCGCTTCAACACCTGCTCGACATCATTGCCGGAGAATGGGACGCGGTGTGCGCAGCGAAAGACCTGCAAGTCGCTTCACGCATCGTCCATCTGCCTCTCTCATGGGATGACCCGGCCTGCCAACTGGCCATCGAGAAATACATGACCACTGTGCGCAAGGACGCGCCGTGGTGCCCGAGCAATCTGGAGTTCATCCGTCGCATCAACGACCTGCCCAACCTTGATGAAGTGCAGCGAACAGTATTCGATGCCAGCTATCTGGTCATGGGGTTGGGCGATGTCTACCTCGGTGCACCGGTCGCCACCCCGCTGGACCCGCGCCATCGGTTGGTGACGACCAAGTACAACCCAGCGCGTACCTGGACGGCGGAAAACTCGGTCGGCATCGGTGGCGCTTACATGTGCGTGTACGGCATGGAAGGCCCCGGCGGTTATCAATTCGTCGGCCGCACGTTGCAGATGTGGAATCGCTATCGCGACGTCGCCGCGTTCGAGGGCAAACCCTGGCTGCTGCGCTTCTTCGATCAGATCCGCTTCTACCCGGTCAGCGCCGACGAACTGCTACGCATCCGCCGCGATTTCCCCTTGGGCCGCTTCGATCTGAACATCGAACACAGCACCCTGAACCTGGCCGATTACCAGGCCTTTCTGACGCGCAAAGCCGACGGCATTGCAGCGTTTCGAGCCCAGCAACACGCCGCCTTCAACGCCGAGCGCGAACGCTGGATTGCCACCGGCCAGGCTGATTTTCAGAGCGATGAAGGCGTCGCACCTTATATCGAAGAATTGCCCCTGCAAGCGGGCCAGCAAGGCGTCGACAGCCACATCGCAGGCAATCTCTGGCAGGTCCAGGTACAACCCGGTGAGCGTGTCGAAGCAGGCGATGTGCTGGTGATTCTGGAGTCGATGAAGATGGAAATCCCGCTCCTCGCCCCGGTCGGTGGCGTGGTGCAGGAAGTCCGGGTGCAGCCCGGCTCTGCAGTACGGGCGGGGCAACGCGTAGTGGTGCTGGCAGCAGACTGAACTGATCAATTTTCTATTTCGAGGGAATCCTGTCATGAACGACACAGCACTGCCGAACAACCTGCGTCTGGACAGCGTGCGCGCGGCCTACCAGTCTGGCCGTCTGTCACCCCGCCAGTTGATCCTGGCGCTACGGGAAAAAGCCGCTACGCTCAATCCCGGCTATCACCTGTTTATTCATCTGCTCAGCCCGGCCGAGCTGGAACCCTACCTCGCCGCGCTGGAAGGGCGCGATCTCAAGGATCTGCCCCTTTACGGCGTGCCCTTCGCGATCAAGGACAACATCGATCTGGCCGGTATTCCAACCACCGCTGCCTGCCTGGATTACGCCTACACGCCAGAACGCTCGGCGACCATCGTCGAACAACTGATCGCGCTGGGTGCAGTGCCGATGGGCAAGACCAACCTGGACCAGTTTGCCACCGGCCTGAACGGCAGTCGCTCGCCCTACGGCGTGTGTCCCAACAGCGTTCTGGAGGCGTATCCGTCTGGCGGCTCCAGCTCCGGTTCATCGTTGGCGGTCGCGCTGGGGGTCAGCAGTTTTTCCTTGGGCACTGATACCGCAGGTTCGGGGCGAGTGCCCGCGGCGCTGAACAATCTGGTCGGCATGAAGGCCAGCAAGGGGCTGATTTCCACCGCTGGCGTGGTCCCCGCCTGTCGTACGCAAGACTGCGTGTCGACTTTCACCGCCACGGCGAGGGAAGCCAGCCAGTTGCTGGGACTGGTTGCGATGGTTGACCCGCGCGACGAGTACAGCCGCCGCAATCCGCAGTGGAATGCTGCCTCCGCGTTCGGCACCCCGCGCCCGTTCCGCTTCGGCGTGCCACGTGCCGAAGACCTGGAGTTCTTCGGCTGCATTGAAGGGCCATTACTCTTCAGCGATGCCATCGACCGCATGACGGCGCTGGGCGGCGAAGCGGTTACCGTCGACCTTTCACCTTTTCTGGAAGCGGCGCAATTATTGTACGAAGGCCCGTGGGTGGCCGAGCGCTACAGCGTCGTCGGGCAATTGATGGAAGAAAATCCCGACGCCGTGCTGCCGGTGATTCGTGCGGTACTGGCCAAGGCGCCCTCGGTCAGCGGCGTCGAGACCTTTCGCGCGCAGTACCGCCTGCAAGCGCTGAAAGTGATTTGCGACCAAGCGCTGGAAGGGCTGGACTGTGTGGTGACACCGAGCATCGGACGCCCGGTGACTTCGGCAGAACTGAGCGCCGAACCCGTCCTGCGCAACTCCGAGCTGGGTTACTACACCAACTTCGTCAACCTGCTCGACTACGCCGCCATCGCCGTGCCCAGCGCATTCATGGACAACGGCCTGCCGTGGGGCGTAACGCTGTTCGGCAGAGCATTCACCGATCACTATCTGCTCAGTCTGGCGGATGCCTTTCAGCGCCAGACCGCCCTGCCGCTGATTGGCGGTGACAGCCCTGTGCCGCCTGCTCCTACCAATACCGCTGGCAATGACATGGCCCGCGTGGTCGTGTGCGGCGCGCACCTGGACGGTCTGGCGCTGAACTGGCAGCTCCGACAACGGGGCGGCCGGTTGCTTGAAACCACGCAAAGCTCGCCCGATTATCGTCTGTATGCATTGGCTGGTGGCCCGCCGTTCAGGCCCGGTATGGTGCGCGTGACCAAGGATGGTGTGGCGATTGCCGTTGAAATCTGGGAGCTGCCGAGCGCCGAACTGGGCTCGTTTCTGACCGGTATACCGGCACCGCTCGGGCTGGGCAAAGTGCAACTGGCCGATGGTCGCTGGGAAAGCGGCTTCATTTGCGAAAATTATGGGCTTGAAGGCGCTCGCGATATCAGCCACCTCGGCGGCTGGCGTGCTTACCTGCAACAGCAATGATCGAACAGGTGGCATGACAGCGTCATGCCACCTGTTTCGCGATAAATAGTTATGCCGTATTCAGACACGTCTCCCGACATAGTGAGCACCCACTCACGTTGACCGGCCGTCATGAACCTTCTCTGGAATCCGTTTCGCCAGGACGCTGTATTTCAACCTTCCTCGTCCCTGCTGGAGCTGCCGGGTATTCTGCGGCCCGAGTACAGCAGCACAGGACACGACACACTCAACGCCACACAGCCGTTTACGGTGCCACCGTTCCATTTTCCGCACTCTGAACATCCAATCCCGCTGTTGACTGAAGAGCCCGAGCCTGAAGAGAAGGCTGCGGACATCGAACGCCAACTCGACGCCCTGCGCACAAGCCCCGGCTTCCCGCTGATTGCAAACTCGGCATTGCTCCTGAAAGCCTGCCAACTGGACATGGACTTCCCACCGTCCCGTCACCATTACGCTCGCCAACAAGTGATCAAGCTGCTCACAGAAAAGACTGGCAAAACACTGGACCCGGACACGCTGATGATCACCTTCAGCACCGAGAACCGACCCGCCGTGGAGGACGACGGACATGAGCATTACAGCGCTCACCTGTCGCTGACCCAGGTGGCACTGGCCACCTTCGAACCGGCGCGCTTTGTAGCCTTGTATCGCAGCGACATCGCTGACACGCCTCTGTCTGACCAGACACTCTCACTGAGCACGGCGCAAGTGTTCAAGTGGATCAGCGAACTGCCTCTGGATCGCGATTACAGCGCAACAATCGACGCTTTCCGGGCTCGGCATGCAGCCACCTTTCGCACGTTGTCACGGTTGAGTTTTCTGGACACGCTGACCCGAAAATATGCCCACAGGCACATCAGCCGGGATGGCTACTTTCTGGCACTGGATGCCTTGGGACTGAGCGTTTTCCCTGCCGACGCAGAGGCACTGGAACAAAGCGGGCGCGGTGAGAAATCAGAGGTGCGGGTGTTATCACTCGGCGGCGAAACATTGCCAGGTATTTTTCAGGTCAGGTCAAAAACTACCTCACACTGCTTCATTCACGTGCTGGGCGCAAAGGGCAACGTCATCGAGTACATCAGCGATGATCCGCAGTATATGACCGACAGGCTGCTGGCGGCCGTGAACGCCTCGGGATTGTATGGCCACGCAGTGCATGCACTTGATCAGGAGGCGCGCCTTGTTGCCGATGCCGTACTGATCACAGGAGACCTGTTCAGCGAACTGACCCGGGTATTACTGTCCAAGACTTCGTCCAGCGGCGACATACGCCAAGACATCGAACGACCTATTGCACGCAGCCTGACGCTGGCAGGTGCCGTGGACCTCTGGCAGGCAGACACCAGCATTGTGCAGCAGATACCGGTCGCGCCCAGAATGGCTGCTCAGGTAATGGCGGCTTATCTAAAGGACCACCATGGTCTGACGCTAAACCCTGACCATGTGTTTATCGCCTATCAGCCAGGAAGCTCAATCAGCCCGCTCGGCAGCGCCCGTAATCCGTCTCCGTATGTTCATACCCCTGACGAAAAACCGATCAGCCTGAGCGAAGCGCTGATGAACAACTATCGCGTGGATTACCCACAGGGCTACGTTGATCACGATGGCAGTACGGTGGTCTTTCTCGACACCACCGGCAAAGGCGAAGGGGACCAGAGCCAGTTGCTCGCAGTCCCTGCACAGGTGCTTGAGGACTACATCAAAGCATTCGGTTTTCTGTCCTGGATGACCCGGCGCATTGACGATTTCTGGAAGCAGCGCAAGACGGAGATCGAACAGGCATTTCTGGCGACGTTCATCACCCAGGCATTGATCAGCCTGAAGCGTGGCCATCTCAAGCGCAGCGGCTTTGATCAGGTCGTGGAAGCTCTCGCACCAGCTGCGCAGAACCACTGGCGGACACTGGGCTTTTTCGTTCAGGGCTCGCTGATCGATGGCATGGAACATCAGCACACCGGGCTGCTGGTCATTGACCAACCGGGCAGACCGAACGTGCTTTATCAGGCAGGTCATCCCGACGCCTTCATCGAGTTCACAGACAAAAAAGCACTTGAGCACTATCTGAATCAGAAAACAGCGCAGGCCGATTGGCGTGAGGCCGTGATGCACTATGTACCGATCCGCCATCACCAACGCCTGGACTACCTGTTCAGGTTATGGGGCGGAGTTCAGGCCCCGAGCCCGCCCGCTTCCATCCTGCGTCCGTGGACCGATGCGTTGTATAACCCTGACACGCGAAAAGCCATGCACCATTCACTGTGCGAAAAAAAGCTGGAGGGCTCGCCATTTGCCTTTCTCCATCAACTTCTCAAACACAATGCGCTGAATGATGCCGAAGAGCGGATCGTGACGTCTACACAGGTTTCGCTGGCATACTGGACCGCTCGCCTGCAACATCTGCAACGCTTGCTGGTGCCCATGTCGCTGCTGCTGACACCGGCCTTCGTTGCCACACTAGCGACGGAAATCGGCATCACCTCACTGAGTATTGCCGCGACCCGTCTGCCGGGCAGTCGCTACGCGGAAAAAAACCAGGCGCTTCTGGCTGCGCTATCAATGGGCTTGATGCAGTTGGGTATACAAACGCCGAGGTTGTTGCGCACGCTGAGCCGAATCGTGAAACCTGTCGGGCACACCACGCGGGTTGCCGCCGGATCGCTCGCTGGACTGCGGAGCATCAACCCGATACGCCAGCGCTTCATGAAGCCGCGTCAGACCCGGCTGGAGAAGTTCTTTCATACCGATGCATTGCTCAAGCGCTGGAGCATTGCCGTAACTGCAGCACCGGGACTGTTACCCGTACATGCCTGGAAACTGGGCCGCAGGTTTCTATTGTGGACATCCGACCGGGGCCAGGCGCGAACGCTGGTGGTCAGCACCCATGGGTACTACATGCCGTGGACCGCAACGGTGAAGATACCCAACGGCACAGAGATCCGCACTTACGCACCTCATGGTTACGAACTGATAGACCCGACACTGCATCGCATCGTCAACCGGACTGCCCAACCATTCGCAATCTCCACCACGGCTGAAAACATGCTGCTTCCGCCGCCACCACTCATTGAATCAATACCGATCACCAACAAGTTCATCGCCGGCACGTCGCTCCCCGGCAGGCTGAAAAACTACAGCCTGTCCAAGTTCCAGACCATCAGAGATGAGCCCTACGAAGAGATCGCGCGGGTTGTGCGCAACTCGAATGCCTTGCCATTCAAGGGCTGGCTGCCGCCGACACCGATGGACGTGTTGACGGTGCGCAACCGCTTCGGCATGCCACCTCCGTCACTGGCCGATCTGTTCAGCAGCCTGTCGATTCAAGGCATCCATTACGACCGAATATTGCTGGTGCACTGTCGATGCGCAGCAATATCGGCAGCGTTGCGCCGCGCCCCGGTCTATCATGCTCCGGCAGCGAGGCCAGTGATAACCCAACTGGCCTGACCCGACTGCCCCCTGATCATCGAGCACGCTACCGGAACCCGCATGACAACTGCCCTGACCGACACCCGCCTCTGCCCTGTGTGCGGCTTCAGCAACCAGTGCAGCCTGGCTGACCCGCGTGCTGCAGATCAGCCCTGCTGGTGCTTTTCGGAAAACATCGACCTGGCGTTGCTTGCCGCCCTGCCGGAGGACATCCGCAATAAGGCGTGCCTGTGCCCACGCTGCGCGGGGATTATCGACATAGCGCCTGAGCAACCGTCCCGCCCGATCACAGAGTAAGATATACCTCCCGTCCGCCATGCATCGCCGTCTTCATGCGTCTTGATCGCTTCCTCAGTAACCTGCCACGTTTCAATCGCAAGCATGTGCGTCTGGCACTGGCCAGCGGCCGGGTGAAAGTGGACGGGCTGACAACGTGTGATCCGCACCATGAAGTGCGTGAATTCAGTTGCGTGGCATTCGACGACGAGATCCTGCAGCCTGGCAAGCTTGCGCACTACTTCATGCTGCACAAGCCTCAAGGCTGTGTCAGCGCCACGGTCGATGCGCAGCATCCGACGGTAATCGACCTGCTGGATGAGCCTGACAAGCACGAACTGCACATCGCCGGACGACTGGACTTCAACACCACCGGGCTGATGCTGATCACCAACGATGGTCAATGGTCGCGGCGTCTCACCCAGCCGCAGACCCGACTGCCGAAAGTGTATTACGTCGAGACCGAGCAGATCATTGACGAGCGCTACGCGGCCAGCTTCACCGAAGGCCTGTATTTCGCTTTCGAGAACATAACCACCCAACCGGCGCAATTGACCTTGCTGGGGCAGCGCAGCGCACGATTGAGCATCACCGAGGGCCGCTACCATCAGGTGAAGCGGATGTTCGGCCACTTCGACAACAAGGTAATGAAGCTGCATCGAGAATGCGTCGGCGATCTGCTGCTGGACCCAACGCTGATGCCGGGTCAGTACCGTGCGTTGCACGCCTCGGAAATCAGCCTGTTTTAAGCCTCATGACCGTCTGGCGGATTGCGCGGAGATGCACGAGCGGTCACTTGCGAGATGGCGGATCGCCTGCTTGAATCGAGATATCAGCGCAAACGCGACTGACCCGCTACCTTCCTATTCCAAGAAATTATTTGTCATGCGCGCCACTGGCCCACGACAAACTGCCCGCCAATAACAATACCTGTCGACCCGCTCGTCAGGATCACCTGGGCCATTAATCGGCTATCGCTTGCCTGTCACGAAACTCGTGCAACGTCGTTGCAACGCATACCTGTTTACCCCAGGAGTTATAACCATGTCGCCAGAAAAAGCAGTGCTGGACATACAAGGACAGTTTCGGGTTTACACCGAGCTCTATCGCACCGACGCCGCTGAAAAGACCATCATTCTGGTCAACGGCTCGCTGGCCACTACCGCGTCATTTGCCCAGACCGTGCGCAGCCTTCATCCGGCCTTCAATGTGGTGCTATACGATCAGCCCTACTCAGGCAAATCCAAACCTCACAACCTGCATGGCGCACCGCTGACTCGGGAAGAGGAAGGCCAACTGCTGCTGGAACTGATCGATCACTTCAACGCCGAGCATGTCCTGTCTTTCTCATGGGGTGGCGCGGCGACGTTGGTGGCACTGGCGCACCGGCCAAAACGCATCGAAAGCGCAGTTATCAGTTCGTTCTCCCCAGTGATCAATGAGAAAATGCATGACTACCTGTGCCACGGCATTACTCACCTGGGCGCGCATAACCGTTATGACATGGGCCACCTGATCAACAACACCGTCGGCAAACACCTGCCTGCCTTGTTCAAGCGCTTCAATTTCCGTCACATCAGCAACCTGGATGCTCACGAGTATGACCAGATGCATTACCACTTCAGCCAGGTCCTGGAGCTCGATCCGGACAACTACCTGAACGCGGGCAAGAACATCACCATCCCCGTGCGCTTCATCAATGGTGCTCTGGACGAATATACCTCCGCAAACGACGCCGCCCACTTCTCCAGATACCTGCGCGATTGCAGCTTCAGCACCATCGACGCCACCGGCCACTTTCTGGACATGGAACACAAGGCAGCCTGCAGTGATTCGAAACAGGTGCTCATGACGTTCCTGCAACCGGAACAGGTGTCGCGTAACGACCACAACCGGGTCAAGAGCCATCAGGCGCTGGCTTTCTGAAAACCGGCAAGGAAGCCGCCGTCAGCTGCGGAATATTTTCGTCTGGCGGTTGGTTTTCATGAAGGAAATCAGGAGGGAAAGCGCTGCGCAGTGAAATTAGCGCTTCAAATCAGGGCAAGGTTCTGGTACAAAGTCAGCCGCTCAGAGCAGCTATCAGAGCGGGTATAGTTTAGTGGTAAAACGAAAGCTTCCCAAGCTTTAGTTGAGGGTTCGATTCCCTCTACCCGCTCCATATAGCAATTCCCTAATATCCCCGCAACGCCCCGCACAGCCTCGAAACCCTTAAACTACGCCAACTTTGGCCTTTTCAGCTATCCCCTACTAATCCCTATTGCGCCCATTCAATCCCGCTTAGTATTGCTTTTCTTGTATGGTGGCATGTATGGTGCCGTTTAAATCGAACTCCACCATACAAGACACACCTATGAAACGGACTGAAATCAAGCGTCGGCCGCTCGCTGACACCGTGCTTGCAGCGCTCGAACCAGAAGCCAAGGAGTACCGGGAAACCTACGGTGTGGACCGTCTGTATTTCGTGGTCAGCCCGTCCGGACGCAAGCGGTGGGAGTTGAGATTCAAGAAGCCCGACGGCAAATGGGGGTGGCACGGACTTGGCTCGTACCCTGAAGTGACCACAAAAAAAGCCAGAGAGAAGGCTTTCGAGGCTCAGAAGCTTGCGGCCAGCGGGGTCGATCCGGTTGCGCACAAGGCAGCCTCTCGAGCATCCAAAACGGCTGTGACTGCCAACACGTTCAAAGCTGCTGCCGATCTGTGGCTGCACAAGAAAATGGCGGACGGCCGGGCAGAAAAGACCGTGAAGGGGATGCGGGGCGCGCTTGATAACGACATCCTCCCAGCCCTTGGCGATAAGCCGCTGGATCAGATATCGCGGTCTGACTGCGCGAAGCTGCAGGCGTCCATCGAAAAGCGCGGCGCCCACAACACATCGGAAAAGGTTCGCGTGTGGGTCAACCAGATATTTGGCTTGGCCATCGCAATGGGGATGACAGAGAACAACCCGGCCAGCAACCTGGTGGACATCGCAGCAAAGGCGCCAGAGGAAACCCAGTACCCGCACCTAATGGAAGCTGAGCTACCTGAATTCCTTCAGGCTCTGCGGCAGTCGCAGAGCGGTGCAATCGTCAAGGCTGCAGCATGGCTCACCGTCTGGACCGCATCACGGCCAGGGATGACCAGATGGGCGGAGTGGGCGGAGTTCGATCTGGAGAAGGGGCTGTGGAGCGTTCCGGGTGCCAAGATGAAGATGGGGCGTGATCATGTGGTGCCGCTGCCGATCCAGGCAGTGGATCTGATCAAGGACCTGCACAGGATCACAGGTCGATCCCGATACCTGTTCCCGTCCAGCGGGCAAAAGGTCCCGGTGATATCTGACGCGACTATAAACAAATGCTTTGCTCTGATCGGCTACAAGGGGCGCATGACAGGCCACGGCACACGGCACACTTGCAGCACGCTGCTGAACGAGCATGGTTGGAGGGAGGAGTGGATAGAGGCGCATTTGGCGCACAAGAAGACAGGTATCAAGGGTGTGTACGATAAGGCAGTTTACTTGCGCCAGCGCCAGCAGATGGTGCAGTGGTACGCGGACTACCTTGATAGTCTGGAGAAGGGAATGACGAATGAGCTTGAAGAAAACTTCAGATCGATTGCAAAAGGAATGGCACGATGAATCAACCCGAGTGGCAACTAAAGCTAAAGGACTCTCTTACCTCCCTGACGACGTCTCGTGAAAAAATAGAAGGGATGATGGATATTAAAACGCCATACATTCCAAATAGGTTATTCAAATGTCGTGGCTTTACAAAAAATGCCATGAACAATTTCATTGAAAAAACTCTTTTCTGTGCCAGCCCAGACACCTTCAATGATCCCTATGAATGCGCTCTTCAAGCAAACTTCTATTTCGGCAATGACCTTGATGACCTTCTTGCGCAGGCGGCGGGCGAGCTAGACAGCCTACAGCTTGAGGCCTTAAAAAGCGTTGTAGAATCCCGTTACGAAAAGATGTCGAATGAAGTTTCTCTTGCGTTTAGATCAAGAATGATGGGAATTTATAAGATATGTTCTCTAAGCGAAAGGATTGACTCTATCCTAATGTGGTCGCACTACGCCGAGGACCACAAGGGATTTGCGATGGAATATGATTTCCATCAGTTACCGCGTCGAGATATGTACGTTAGGTCCTTGTGGCCTGTCTTATATGACGCTGGAATGTTAGATGTAAGCCACCTATTTGCAAGCGACGATAGACCTGATGACTTTAATAATCTATTTGGCATAGCTGCAGCAATCCATAAAACCGAAGATTGGCAATATGAGAAAGAATGGCGTTTAATTATAAATAGCAATGAGCCGCTGAATGTACCTGCCCCGCTGAAAGCTGTTTACATAGGGGCCAGGGCTTCCGAGAAAGACAGGGACGCCCTCATAGCAGCTGCTAATTTCAGTGGCGTTCCGGTTTTCCAGATGAGACTGGCCGAGCGGCGGTTTGCGATGACTCACGATCCAGCCTGATTACAGGCTGGAAATAAAAGGCTTCCCGTTTCTGCAACTGATCCCGGATCAGTAGGCCCCGTCGATGCACTTCAGCCCAATAGCTAAGTACTGATGCAGCACTAGGTCTTTTTCCAAGCAAGCGCCTATGAGCTGTTCAGTGTCTTCACTGGAGAAGTCTGTAGTGTACGAATCAAAAATCGCGCGAATCTCGTTCTTGTCTTGAAAGTCAGTGCTATGCAGGTAATCTCTACCAAGGTACATCAACGCGTTTAAATCCAGCGCCTCTGAGCGAGAAAGATGCTCCATTTCATGCTCCAGCGCCATGCGCTCGGCAGATAAGGGTTTGGCCAGTTGCTGTGCAATATCCGTCGCATCCACAACCTTACCCAGCGTGGTACTGGTCGCTTCGTATTGCTGGTAACTGGCAAAGGCAAGCGCTGCCAATGCTTTTGCTTTTGAAAAAGAGAGATTCTTCATAGCTCACCTGCTTATCGGGCGTTGAATAGTCCTCTATTATCGAGCGCGAATCAAAGCTTTGATGGGCCAGTATTGCAGCAGTAATGTGGAGCGAATGTAACGGAGCCTATCAGGGCATGGATCAATAGGCCCGCCAGCTTGCCGATCACACTTTCCGTATGCCGAACTGCGCGACCTTTGCAGTTGAGTTCTGCGCCACACCTGCGGCCAGGTACAAGCCCATGCGTGAGGTAATGACCGCTTCCGCCAAGTCGATGGTCCCGCGCTGCGTCTCCAGTTGCCCTGAGAAGCTGGCTGGCATGGTGAACGGCTCTTGGTACTTGTCCATCGACCGATAGTAGAACGTGGTCGACGCACCGCTGACCGGCTTGGTGATGGTCAGCTCGGCCTCCCAGGCTATCCACCGCCGACACCATTTCAATAACGTCACCGGCTGCCAGATTGGTCTGTACCACGTTGGCCGTGGGCTGCACATAGATGTAGCCGCCCGCCGCCGCCATGTTACCGCCCAGTTCGATGCACTGCGCCTCGCCATAGGCGGCAGGTTCCTTGTACCACCGTGTAGTGATGCCGGTCAGGCCAGAGCCGACAGCCTTGTAGCTGTCCGCCAGCACCGACCCGGCCACGGCGTTCACGCCGGCGGGCAGAATGCCGCCCGTGCCTGCCAGCAGCGGGTTGGCATTGAGGCAACCGAACGGACGAATGGCCGAGTAGATATCGCCAGCGTCCGTGGGCAGCGGGATGCCGGGAAATTCGAAGTTGGCGGTGATGATCGGCACGACCCGCGAGCTGATGAAGTCTGCACCCAGGATGTTCGGATGCAGACCTTCAACCGTCATAGCCTCGGTGAAGCCGTCCCAGATGTTCACCACCGGCACGAACTGACTGACGTAGCTCAGCACCCATTCTTTGTAGACGATCGCATCGGCCAGCGCCTGACCGGTCAGCGCCCTGCTTCCGAAGCGTGGCGTACCGGTCCCCACGATCAGATACTTGCCGGGCGTGTTCAGGAACGCGGTGACGATCTTCATCACATTGGCTTTCGTGTCCGCCAGGCTCATACCTGCCGTGGTGCTATCGTTCGTGCGCGACAGCAGCAGCCACAAGTCCGCGGTCGACGACGCAATGCAGGCCGGTAGCCTGGCCAGAAACTGCCCGGTGTGGTCGCCGAGCTTGCCCTGGTTGTCGGCGTAGCTGGGAAACAGGCCGGTGCGCGCCGCGATCATGGCCGCGTAACCGTAGGCCTCGGTTCCGAAGGCTGTCGCAGCGATGGTGTGGCAGTTGCCCGAGAAACTATCGCCCAGCAGGCCGAGCCCGCGCCGGATGGGTTGGCGGCGTGGGATCGGGTTGACCAGAAGGCTCATGCGTATACCTCAAATGCTGCGCCAGCAGATGGCACGATGCGGATCGTCGCGGGCGGAACGCTCAACTGATAAGCACCGTCTTTCCAGAACGTGTCGGTATTGATCCAGCTGTCACCCGCCTGGATCTGGACCGTCACAGAACCGCCGTTCGCTTTCACTGCCAACGTAACTTTCATCGTGCGGTCGTAGGTTTCTTGCTTCGTTGCTGTCTGCACAGTGCTTCCCCGGCGGCCTACGGCCTAGCTGAATTGGTGGTTTTGGATAGCTCATCAACAAAGCGGTTACACGCCAGTCCGGCTATTCGGGACTTGTCATAAGCCTTTGCCAGCTCTCCCGCTCGCGCGTCAGCCCTGCCGAGCAGGTCGGAGAGCACCATAGCGGCGCGGGTGGCTGCCTTGCCTCGTTCGGCAGGGCCGGTATCACCGGGGGCGCAACTTGCAGTGGCTGCCAGTTTTCCGGCTTCGACGCGCAGCCGGTCACCAGCATCGTCAGCGACACCAGCATCAGTAAGCGCAGCGGTCTGTTCTTGTCTCGCATCATTTGCCACCTGGTTGGCCGCTTTCTGGCGGCGTTGCTCTTCAGTTCGGTACTCGGCGGTCGAGGTGGCCACCGCTTCGGATTGGGCACTGACCTGCTTTGCCCACTTCGCCTGCCAGGCCAGATCGGTAACGGTCACGCCGTGCCGATATGCCCCGTACAACGCAGCGGCCAGCGCAAGCAGAATCAGCATCAAACCCACCGCCCTCCACGGCAAGGCCTTCACGCCAGCACCTCAAGCGCTCGGGCGTACAGAGCCTGCCGATCAGCTAGGCCGTTCGTGCCACCATTGATGCGCTTGGTGATGGTCAGGAAGTCGCCCTTGTCGGCCAGCGTGTTGAGTGCGGCCCAGTGCCAGAACCAAGCCGCCGACATTGCGGCGTGCTGCGGCAGCTCGAGCAATTCGGGATGGCTGATCAGGTCCAGCCCCAGCGCTTCGCCGCAGTCGGCATAGTTGGCCCGGCCCGTCACCTGAATCAGGCCGCGACCACGGAATTTCGAGCCGTCACCCGCAACGGTATTGCCGAGGTTTTTGCGGCCCTCGTAGCCCAACTGCTGCGGCGTCGGCCCCCAAAGCTCGCGGACGTAACGCAGCTGACCGGACTCATGACCGACCTGGGCGATGAAAGCCGCGATGCGCAGGCGGGTGACGATCTGGTACTTGCTCATCGCCGTGTTCAGGACGGGTGCAAAAACGCCGGCTTTCTGGCCGGCGTTCGGTAGGATCAGCAGCAACTGCTGTGTGGTGATGGGCATTTGGGTTTCTCCAGGCAAAAAAATACCCGCTCGATGGCGGGATGCGGGTGTCGCTGTGCAGGTGTTACGCGGCGGCAGGTTCGGGTGCTGGCTGAATCGATGCCTTGAACTCTGCCATCTCGGTGCGGAACGCCTCAAACTCTGCACGTAGCGCTCCAAGCTCGGCGCGAAGCTCTATTGTTTCGGCGTGAAGCTCTTTGGTGCCGCCCATCACATCTGTGATCAGTGCCATCGGATCTAGCTGCTGAATCCGTGCTTGGCCGTTTTCGTCTACGCCATCCTTCACGCCCGTAACGGCCAGCGGGTTTACCTCTTGGGCCTCATGCGCGATCAGGCCTTGGTAGGTGGTGCCATCGCCGCTAAACACTGCGCCGAAAATCTTGCGCTGGTAGGTGACGATCCTGTACGCATCGATCCGATCAAGGTACGACTTCACTTTGGCGGCGGCGATGTACTTCTTGAACCGGTAATCAGACCCGAACAGCGTCATGGTCCCGACATAGGTGTTGTCGATCCAGACGTCGACGTTAGAGCCGGTCCAGTTGTAGTTGTACACCGTGCCGCCTCGACCGGCGCTCAGACCTGCTCTGCACCAGGTGCCTGCTGACGCCAGTCGTCCCGTCACCTCATACGCCCCCTGCAGCGTGAGGACGCCGTTGGCAGCGTTTATGAGCCTGACGTCATAGTCTGCTGCGGTTTTGTTGTAGTGAAAGTCGATGTAGGGACTGGTGTTGCTAAGTTCGATACCGCCGAACGTCGGTGCCTGTTCGGGTCCTACGCCCAGGGCGTTCCGCGCGGTGGTTTGGCTGTTACCGCCAGTCCCCCCAGATGCGATGCCGATAGGTGCCGCAGTTACAGACAGCGACGACACAGTCAGCAGCCCGTCGTAGCTGTAGGTCATGCTCGGCCCGGTCGCTGTGTTGGCACCGTTGACGGAGCGCCAAGTGAACCCGCCGGTGCCGCCACCACGGTTGACAATAAAGTGTCCTTCACCGGTTCCAGCGGAGTTCCAACCCATATACAAGCCTTGGACATTGTAAAGGGCGCTCGCCTGCTGTACCCCGACTTCGAGCAGCAGCGCTCTCCCGTCCGTGCGGCCTGTGCCGCCTTTGAAAACAGGCAGTGTGTCGTAGTTGCCGGTGGTGCCCAGCGCTGCCAGTGAATTACCCCAGCGCTGGTTTACCGTATTAAAAGCATCTGTCAGCGCCTTCGGGTAACCCTGGACTGGCTCAATGAAATAGGCAGCGCCACTGACAGTTGCGCCCGTATAAGCAGGGATAATTGCCAACACGGTGTCGCTGATGATGTTGAACACTTCATAACGTCGGCCGTCTGGTGCATTGAACGCATCGCCGATCCTTGAGGACGTGAACGTTGTGCCAGTGCCAGTTACAGTCGTGGAATTTTGGGTTACGGCAACTGTGCCGCCTCTCGACCAAGGCATAAGGTTCCTTAAAATTCAGTTGTAAGGGAATGGCAAGTTCGCTGTCGGAACAACAAGCGCCTGCGGATATCGATCCAAGGGAAGGTTGGCCAGAGAGCCGGGGATGCTGTACTGGTTACTGGACAAGTCGATGCTGGAAGTAGCGCCTGCTGGGGCGAACATGAAGCTGATACCACCGTTGCGCCCATAAGCCCCTTCAGAGAAACCGATAACCTTGGCGTTTACGCCCGTAATCGATGCATCAATATAGCCCGCAGCAGCGCGGGACCAAGGCAAGCAAGCGGCATATTCGATTCCCTGACCAAGCGGTACATCAACGACGAAGTGGCTCTGGAAATCGACAGAAGCTGTCTGGGTCCGGATGGCCTGCCAGCTCCCTCCTGCGTAAGGTAGAGGCCTACGGTTCCAAGCGTCCGCTGCGCCTGGTGCGGGGGCCTGAACTGTTGCAACCACGTTCAATGGGGGCTGGAGGGAGTTGAAAGTGCATACGCCCTGATCGGTGTATGTCTTCAGATACGGCGACCCCGGAATATTGTCGGCCATCAGATCGAACACATAGGCCTTGGTTGCGGTACTTGCTGCGCTGAAGTGGAACGTCATAGCCGAGCCGCTGATAGACGTCCCTTGCAGGCACCCTTTACCAACGAGAAACACAATCGGTGATCGAGGGCTGTTTACGGTTGTCGTGAACATCTGGTCGCCTGCTCGCGTGCTGTCGATGTAACTACCGCCCTGATCAGGATCGTTTGTAACCGACCGCAGCACCTTTCTCTGCCAAACTTCTCCGGCGACCAGATAGCCACTCTTAACCAGTCCGTAACATATTCTGGAAGTATCGAACAACAATTCACCGGTATCTTTATTTACCACCAACGAAGTCATCAGTAATACCCGTAATAAATTCGACAGTTCGCCGAGAAGTAACCCCAACCGTTGGTGTTATAGGAATAAGCCCAAGACAGCGAAGTGCCAGACAGCGTAATACCTGGCCTCTTCCCTTTTTCGCGCTGGAGATCCACCAACGCGACGGGAATAAAGTAGGCCGTTTTCCCGGGGGGCGGCGCTGGAATCGTCACGGCCCCGTTCACGCCGTTTGTATCGACACTACCCATTGTCTGACTGAGCTTCATGGTCATGTCGACCAGCACTCGTTCATCAGCGGTTTTTAGCGTTATCCCCGTCATGTCAAAGACTCAAATCGATGCCAAGAACACCGTTGGCGTGATACATCTTTATGGATGAGTTGCTGATGGTTGACCTACGCCCATCGGCCATACTTCCGTTGAGCTGCCACGGACCGGTCTTTGGAAAAAGCCAGCCGCTAACGTTCGCCACATAGTCAGAAGACTGAAGGTTTCCAACTTTCAACCAGCTAATAGAACCGTCCTCGATAAATGCCGAGCGAATGAATGTCTGCCCGCCAGTGATACCGAAAAACGACTGCGGCGATTGCGAGCTGGTATTCATCACCAAGAACGTGTCGGCCCTCACCACGAACTGCGAGGTCGTGCCTGCCGCCCCGCTTTCAAGTCCAAGACCGAACCCGGCCGCGTACGGGATGTTGTTTTGCGTGAGCTCCATTCTCACCGACCAGATTCCGGCCAGCTTGTTGTTGGTGGCGGCCAGAGCGCTGGTTGTCTGCTGAACCGCAACTGTCGCGTCGTTTGCCTTGGCTTGCGCCGTCTCAATCCGGGTAGCCAGCGCACCGTCAGCGTTAGACCTCGTGGCCGCTTCGGACTGAATGGCCGCCTGAACCGTTGTCTGGTTCGTCGTAACCGTCGCCGTCAGGTTCGTGATCTGCTGTGCAGTCGCCTCCCTGTCCGTGGCTTGCGCAGTTTCAACGATGCTTATTTTTGCGTCGTTGCCCGCCACCCGAGCATCCAGCAGCGTTGTGCGCTGAGCCTGCGCAAAATCATTTTCGGTTCGTACCCTGACTTCCTGCGCGTAATTGGCTGTTTCTTCCCAAGCCTTGAGAGCTGCGGCCATTTCGCCTTCTACGCCGTCATCCCTCGACGAGGCCTGCAGCGCATTCAGTTGAGTGGCGGTCGCCGTGGTCTTGCCGTCGACCGTCGCGATGTTGGCTGTGTTTTTGGAGACCTGATCGGCCTGGGCGTTGGCCGAGCGAATCGACTGGCCTGTGTTGACCCAGTACGCCGGGTTCGGCGGAGCGTTGGACCCGTTGGCCGCCGCGGGAACAGCCGTGATGGCCGTCCAGAGGTTGTCACCCACGCGCACGGTGTTGTCGCGCACATAGGCATCGGTCGGCACGTAGACCAGCGCGTCGGTGATTTCGCCGATATTGGCTTTGAGCTCTTCCAGTCGCTCGTTCACCGAGCCAGGTCCGTCGCCGTCGATAAGGTCGAGCCTGCCAAGCAGGTGTTCACCGAACTGGCTTTCGGTCAGTTGCTTGTCCAGCAGATCCAGAACAGGGCCTGCATCGCTGCTGGTCTGCCCCATGACGCCGATACCGGCCGGATACCAAGGCCCGATGTTGCCGGTCCGGTCCACCAGTCGCGCCCAGAAAAAGAACGTCACGCCCGCTTTCAAGGACTGCATGACGTGTTCCGACTGGGGATAGGCCAGGTCGCTCAGCTTGGTGGCCTTGGCCAGGTCGGTCGTTGGCCCGTACCAGATTTCGGTTCGCTGCGTATCCTCCACACCTGCCGGAAAGGTCCAGTTCAGTTTGATGCCGAAGATCAACGATGCGGCAGTCAGAGAGGTGACAGCAGGCGGCAGCCCCTCTTTGCCTTTGAGCTGGGTCAGGATCGAATTCCGCCAGCTCGACGAGATGTCATAGGCGCTGACGGCGCGCACGCGAGCGAGATAGGCACCGGCATAGATGCCAGTGATGTCGACGCTGGCAGAGCCGGTACGCTGTACCTTGATCCAGTTACCGCTGTCCTTGCGCCACTCGACGTCATAAGCCACCGCGCCGGCCACGGCGGGCCAGCTGATGGTCATGGTTGTAACGGCAAGGCCCTGCGCGATCGCCGTCGTTGACGCCAGCGAAATGCTGGAAGGCGATGGAACGACCGTGATCGGAATGACACTGATCGGACGCTCTTCCAGCCGGGCGCCGGTGTCGATGTAGCCGAACTTGCTTGGCTCGTACTGGAGAGCAGTGATCGCATAATCACCTTCCGCGCTGCGCTTGACGCTCAGCACCCGGTACAGAGGGATAGCCAGGTCATCGGCATCCAGCGCCCATTGCAGCTGGGTGGTAGGCGTCTCGCTGTAAGCGACAGTAACGGTAATTGCCCTGCCTGCAACGGACTGCACTGTCCGGCCTTCAGCCTGGCCGCTGGGCAGGTTGACGATCAGACGGTCACCGGCCTTTGCCAAGGTGTCGCGGTCGAGGGTTACTACTTTTCCAGCAGCACCAGCAATACGTCCGCCGATCTCCCGGCCGGCAAGAAGCGAGTCAGCGACTGGGATGATGTAGCCAGGCAGCGGGATAGCCCCTTCCATGCCGGTGCTGAAGCTCACGGTGCGGTCTTGATTGTTGCTCAAAATGGCCCACTTGCCGCGACGCTGAGCCTCGGACGCGCGCGTGCAGCCAATTGCAGTCAGCTCGGTCGGTCTGTCACCGAAGCGCCGCTGCAGTGCCGGGTCGGAAAATGGAATGACGTCAGTGTCGTAGTTATTGTCAGGGTTGTCGTAGCTGACGATGGCCCGGGTATAGCGTGTCTTCGCCGAGGAGCTGCCATAGTTGAACTTGCCGTCGATGACATTGGCTCGAGTGAAGACATAGTCGAAGTCTTGCGTGCGCGGCATATCTGCCTGCGCGACCAGCTGGCCTTGCGCCCAGTAGGTCATGCCGCGATAAATTCCGGCGATATCGCGCAGCAAGGACCATGCGTCAGCCTTGCCCTGCAGGTTCATGTCGCACAGGAAGCGGGGTTCTACCCCGCCCACTCCATTTGGTACGTCCTGATCGCAGTACTGCGCAATGCGGTACAACTCCCACTTGTCGACCATCCACGGCTTGATGCGCTTACCGAGGCCAAACCGGTCTTGAGTGCATACGCCATATGTCACCCAGGCAGGGTTGTTGGTCCATGCCTCTTTCATGGAGCCGTCCCACACGCCCGAATAGGTACGGGTGAACGGGTCGTAATTGCTCGGGACCGGCCATTTTCGCGCCTTGCACTTGACCGTAACTGCGGGAATGTTGGTGAACTGCTCAGCATCAAACTCAATGTAGAGCAATGCAGTGTTCGGATAGCGCAGCTTTGCGTCGATGACCTCTGTTAGCCCGGCCACCAGCATTGTGTCGGCGATCTTGTTGGTATTCTGGTTGGCGGTCAGGCGGCGGACGCGAATCTGCCAACCGGATGTGGCGGCAGGCAGATCGATGCGGCGTGAGCGCTCATAGCGGGTGGTTGTCTTGCCGTCCACGGCTTCAAGCAGCACTTGCTGGTAGCTGCCGCCGTCAGTGGCCACATCGATGGCGTATTCGATCCGGTAGCCGCCGACGTTACCTTCATCGTCCTGCTGCTGGAGGGCAGGCCAAGCCAGGCGTACGCGCACAGCCGACAGCTGAGTGTTGGTGATTGAGCGAACCCACGGCGAGTCGTTGCGCAGCTCGACGTTGACTGTCGTCTCGTTGTCGATTGAAGGAATGCCAGGGATGTACGACTGATCGACAGAGCCGGTGCGCCATTCCCATTTCACGTTGGGAAAATTGACGTTGCCGCTGGCATCATTGATCGGCGTGTTGTCTAGGTAGATGTCGAACGCCGTCGGCGTGCCTTCGAACTCGCCCTCGCCCACAGCGATGAGCAGCTTGGCCAAGTTGGTAGAACGCAGGCTATCGGAGGCCTCGGTCGGCGACTTCGGACTGCTGCTGCCGCCTTTCTCACCGTGGATATCGATCTTCAGTGCTGCGCCCATGCTTTTCTCCAGGCATAAAAAAACCGCCTCTCGGGCGGCTTGGTGTTGCGGACGGGGGTTACGTTTTGTCTTCTGCGTAGATCGCGGCAGATATAATCGCGCCGCCCCAGCGTCTATAACCGATGCAGATCGGAACGATGTTGCCGCTGGCTGTGGTGTTCTTTGCGCTACCGAATGCATAACTGGGAAGGTTTTCCGGTGATGCACTTTGCGAGAGTCCGCCCTGCTGGGGGCTGAGCAACTGGATGACGCCGCCGGCTCCATTGGCAACGCCGGCGCTGGCAACCATCATCGTGGTAGCAGCTGACCAGCCCAAAGGGTTCCACCAAGCAAGAGCAATCAAGGCAACTCCAATCACAGTCTGCAGAACGCCGGCACGTTTGCTGCCAGCGATCACAGGGATGATTTTTAGCTCTCTGGTCCCTCCGAGACCAAAGTCTTTTTCCCCAATGTTCTTTCCGTTTCGAAAAATTGCAAATCTCATCCCCAGCCGAGATAGCCTCAGAAGCTCATCTCTAAATCCGTCAACTGATACATCAAGAGCCTTGAAAACCTCTGCGGCGTTGCCTCCATCTAATACCCGATAATGAACCTTCTCAAGTCCTCTCCACATACGGCCAACCAATGTTATTTCCGTGCGCGGCGTATAGTGAGCTGCTGTATAAGCCATGATTCCCCCGACGAAAAAAAACCGCCGATCGGCGGTTAATTTTTGAATTTAAAAAATTAGCCGGCACAACCTATAACCGCATTTTTTATGCGATCCAAGGGAGATTGCCACTCTCTGTAAAAATAGTATTTGATCGTAGAGCCTTTTGGCGATGGCGATATGTCCACCAGGTGCCATGGAGTTTGCGCGTCGGGAGCTATCACGGTGTAGCTACCACTGGACTCTTGAAGAGTTCCGCCAATACCCGCCCCCCAAACACTTACATTTTGCCAGCCGTCACGAATGCATTGCGCCACATCCTTCGCAGGTTTTTTTGAAGATATAGACAAAACCGGATGAGTATTGCGCGTATCACTAATATTGGCGCATCCTGCCAGCAAAAGAAAAGATAAGTTGGTAATAGCAAAAAAACGCATTGTATCTATCTTCCTTTATCGATATATATATAAAATTAACATGCGGCATTTTTTAGGTTGAACTTAGTGCCTTTTTTCACCAAGAACTTCGCCTGTTGCGGCAACCTGAAAAAGCCCAGTCCAATGCTTCACCATGTCAACGTCAGGTGGCATGCAGCACCAGCCAAGAAACTGTTTGACTATGGGGTGATGTCCGCCGGCCGTCCCAATAAGCACCTCGGGATCTATTCCGTAGCCAGCACAGAAGTTTGACCAAGCGGATTTTGCGGCATTCATCTGAGCCATTAAGGGCGGTTTGTCTTCTGCAATTTGCACCGAAAGCGCGAGTCCGCGCATCTCCATCTCAAAAAGCGCAGCCACTCGGGGCAACATTCTGGCAGTATTCAGGTACTCAAGGCTGTGGGTTTCTACCACTTCCATTGGGCTGCTATCCATAAGCTTTTTTATCTCGCCGAAGTCTTTCCGAGCCATAGCTTGAATTGTCAGCCTTACGCGCTCTTGAGTTTCGATTTTGCTGTAGTTCATATGAAAACCCTTAATTAGGTGCAGGCGCCCACGGCATAATCGCCAAAGTTAGAATCCACTTCAGAATCCATATGTCGCTACTCGGCAGTTAAAGCATGAGCCTAACACTGACATGTCCACCTATCCAGACCGCCCTAAATCGTTTGCTTTAAATTGCTGTGTCTGAGGATCAGGCGTGTCCTGTCCAGCCACGGACCACCGAAAACGATGATCTCGCTTGGCCTTCCGTATAGGTGGTGCAGCAGGAAAGGCCCAGGTCCGTACACCCCGCAGCCCTCTTTAGGTAGCGTGGCATCGATACCGAGGTAAATCCCGGCATGGTTCGGATGCTTGGTCCGGCCGACCTCCATCACAATCATGTCGCCGCGTTGCGGCTGATCGACTCTGACAAAGCCAGCCGCCTCATAGTTGGATTCGTAGAGACTTTCGGCGTCCGCACTCTCCCACCAGCCGTCCGTGCGATTGAATGCTTCGAACTCCAGGCCAAATTCGCGCTTGTACCAATCGGCGCAGACCTGCCAGCAGTCCCAGGCACCATGCACGAACGGGCGCTTCAGAAGCGGCGTGTTGCCGGTGGGCACGATGGTACGCAGATCGCCCTCAGGCCAGCTCAAAATATGCCAAGGCAGTTCAGTAGCCTCACACATCGCCAGGTCGCGCGGTGAAGGCCTGCTGGTCGCGTCGGGGTGCGAGTGGACAACTCCGATAACGGTGCCTACGTCTTCCGCCGCTGCGTAATCCTCGGGGCTGATGCGAAACTCTTCGTTTGGATCGGTCGCCGTGTTGGAGCCAGACCTCGATAGATTCCTGAGTCGGATCAGCATCAGGGTTGCCGGCGGGGAAGTTCTCTGCATCCAAGTACTGGCCCAGCGTGTGCCGCATGGTCAGTTTGAACTCGAGCAAATCCTCGAAAGCCAGGCAAAGCGCTGTGATACGACCGTTAACGTTGCCCGCCGCGAACGTAGGCCTTACTGCGGTTCCATCGCTGTTTGCTTCCACGCCATCCAGCTGGACCGGCCAGGCGCTGTATTCTTCTCCCTGCCAATAGATGGGTTTGGCTGGAAGCTGATCAACGTCGGCGCCAGCCGCCGTCAGTTCATCCGACGTGTGCGGTATCGCGTGCCCGTGAAACCGGAGAACGTCGGCGCCGTAGTCGGAGCCATCGAGCTCGAACAGCAAAATATCAGCGCCCGGCTCAAGCCTTTGCAACTGTGTGATCAAACTCATGGATGGTATGCCCTTTCAAAAGTAGCGGTCAGAACGGCGAGGCCTCCTGGCTTTCTTTGTCGACGGAAAGTAGAGCAGCGATAAAGGCCGAGGCTTTCGTCGGGCGGTGTCCAAAGGAACGCACGGGCGCCCTGATGAGCGCGGATGAAGTCCACAATCGGTTTGATCTCGCTGCCCGTGCCGCCGAACGACAGCGACCAGGTGTCCTCTTCAGCGTTCGGGCCGTCAGTGGACACCTGGACATAGCCATCGCCAAACTTGGACTCACGGGTTCTGAACGTACTGTCACCACCAGCCTCATCGTCTGGCTCCCAAACAAACGTTTCTACGGCCATCAGCCTCTCCCACTGGTGTTTCGGTGGCTTGTGCCGCCGGGTCGCCATGAATCGGCGATGGCCTTCTGCGCCACGCCGAGCATCTGGCGCTGCATGTTCTGCTGAAGCGCGGCGCTGTCGATCTCCATGCCTTCGCCGCTCCGGTCTTCAAGAGTCAGGTAAACAGGGGCCTCCACTTTTACGACCGTGCCGCCGCTGGTGGCAGCACCTCCAACCATGCGAACACCGAGCGAACCGTCTGAACCGCGCGCCAGCGGCATGATCGCCTCCGGCCCGGCCTCGCCCATCACGCCTGCCCCGCCTCCGGCCATGCCGAACGCCGTGGGCGTGCTTACGATGCTGTTGGTGAACGCCGCGCCGTCGGCGAACATTTGTACTCCGCTCGACCACGCGCCACCTTTTGCCTGAGGGAAGTAGGTGGATGAGTAGCCTGCTTGCGACGCCCCGAGGCTCGATGACGATGCGCCAGCCGAGCCAGCAGCCAGGCCGTTCCCGCTTCCTCCGACACCGGAGCCGAGATAGCTAACCCCCGCATCAAATAGCATCCCCAGCAAAGCAGAAGACGCTTTACGCGATGCGATGCGGCCCAGGTCAGTAATGATCGATGTCGAAAGATCGCGGAACTTGAACTTGCCCGTCGTCGAGAAGGTGCTCAACGAGTCTTCCATCGAACCGAACGCGCTGGTGAAAGCGGTTTTTGTCTGGCCGGCGACGTCCTTGGCAGCTTCGAGATAATCGGAAAACGCGGACTTTGCTCCCAGCTTCCAGTCGCCTTGAGCCGCATCAAGATTCACATACCCTTGCTGCATCGCTGCCAACTGCCGGGCGCCGTACTGCTGGGTCAGGGCGATCTGCGATTCCAGCGCCTGGCGCTGCTTGTCCGTTGTGGCAGTGGCCAGCTCAGTGCGCAGCGCCAGAACCTTATTGTTGGTGTCCTGCTCCAGCGACAACCGCGCCTGCGCCCGCTCAGCCTCTTTGCTGCCCATGCCGACTGATAAGGCCGTCTGCTCGTAAGACGCCGTCGCAAGGGCAAGCTGGCGCTGCAAGTCCGCCTCGTACTTCATCGCTTCGGCCATGCCACCAGCGGCAGCCACGGTCTGGTCATACTGTTGCTTCAGCCATTGCAGGCCTTTGCCGTACTCTTCCGTTGATATCTTCCCGGACTTGTAAAGCAGTTGCAGTTCGTCGGTCTTTTTCTTCTGCTCGTCCGTCGCCGCGCTGACCGGGTCGAAGGTTTCCTTCAGTTTGGCGTAGGCGTCTGCGGCGGTCTTGAGCTGCTGCTCGAGCTTGTTCTGCGCCTCCTTGTTTTTCTGAACCGCCTCGGTCGCCGACTTATCCGCATCCTTCTGGGTGTCGTAGGCTTTGGCGGTATCGCGGATCTGTTTTGCCAGGGCGCCCTGCGGATCGATTTTGTTCTCGGTAATGAACCGGTCGGCTTCCTCGAGCTTCGTCTTGTCCTTGAGCGCATGGATCTGCTTGTCGAGGGTCTGCTGATAATTCTTGCCGGCGTTGTCGGCGGCAATATCGACGTCGGTCTTGTCCTTCGTACTTTTGGTGCTGCCGTCGAGCTGCTTGGTGTACAGCTCCTGACGGGCCGTCAGAAGGTTGGTATTGACGTCCAGGGTGCTGACGGCTTCGGACTGCTTGACCCAGCCGTCCAGCTGTTTCTGAGGAATGCCAAGCTGTTGGCCAACCTTGAGGATCGTGTCGGACAGTGGCTGACCGGCCTTTCTGGCTTCCTCCATGCTGCTCGCCAGCGCGGCGAACTGTTTGCCGCCAGCCTCACTGGAGCGCGGGCCGACGAGCGCCCGCTGCATTGACGTGCGCAGCCCTTCGAACGCGCCCGCCGCTTCCTTGGCCGAATCGCGCTGCTGCTCGGTGATACGCACCAGTGCGCCCTGCTGCTGATCGCGGGTGAGCTGCGCGAACTCTTTGCGCACCTCCTCGACCGACCGCTTCAGGTCGTTCACATCTGTGCGCGCGGTCTGGGCATTGGAACCCATGGCCAGGAACGCCACACCTACGCCGATCGCCAATGCCGCAATCCCGGCCGGGCCGCCCAGCAGCGCCAACAGGGACGAGCTCGCCCGCGCCAGCACGTTCTTGGCCGCTGCGGCCTGAGCCTGGGCAGCAGCGTTGGCGGTCGTGGCTGCCGTGTCGCGCGCCATAGCTGACGACGACGCCGCGGTTGCAATGGTAAGGCGCTGGGTCGCGGCTGCCGCCGCCGTTTTGGCCGCCGCCAGTTCGAGATCCATGGCAGCCAGCGCAGAGGTATACCGCACCTCTTCAGCGGTTCCGACGGCCAGCCGGGCCTGATAGGCAAGCGCCTGACGCGAGGCTTGCAGCTGAGCGAGCCGGGCGATTGTTTCCGCTTCCAGTGCTTGAGCAGCGGAGTACGCCGCGACTGATTCACGAAGCTTTGCCGCTGCGGACGCTGCCGATGCCGCCGTTTCCTCGGCCTTGGCAATGGCCGAAGCCTTGGTGGTGGCGATATTGGTCAGCGTGGCCTTGGTAGCCGCAGCAGACGATGTCACCGCATCGATGGCGAACTTGGCGAAAGCCGCCGCCATCTTGCCGCCCAGCGCCGCGACCAGTACATCAACGTTCTCGGCCAGAAAACCGATCATCTCCCCCAGGCGCTGAGCGCCGCCGTTGTCGCGCAAACCTTGCAGAGCCTTGGTGACACTCTCGATACCTGGCAGCAGACCGATGGTGATCTGATTGGCCGCCCCGGAGAAGGTCGCCTTCAATCCGGAAATAGCCTGCCCCGCAGAGACGAGACGGTTGATATTGAACTCTGAGATGACCACGCCCGCGCGATCGGCCTGATCACCCAGTTCCTTGAACCCTTTGCCGTTGTTGCGCAGCAGAGGGATCAACGCCGTGGTTTCGTCAGCCATCGCTTCCATGTAGGTGGTGAGCTGCTGCTGGTTCAGTCCGGCCTTTTCGAGCGAGGTGTAATAAAGCTGCAAGGCCTGCGGCCCGGAGAGGTTGGCGAACTGACCAGCGGTGACCCCGATCTTCGGTGCGATCTCCTTGAAGAAATCAGACATCTCGCCGCCGCCGCGCTGCAGAAACTCGCCGACGCGGTCGTTGGTGTCTTTCAGGATGTCGCCCAGCTTGTCCTGCTCAACGCCTACAGTCTTCGCGCCGTAACTCATGCGCTGGAAATCTTCGACCGTCGTGTTCGATAGCGCAGAGAGGTTCTTCATCTCTTTCGCGTAATCAATGGTGCTGGTCGTCAGCGCTACCAATCCAGCGATCGAGCCCGCTGCGGCCAGGTTACCGGCGCCGATCTGATCGAACACCGATGTAATTGCATGACCCACCGTCCGCGCATTGGCGTTCACCCGGTCAAAAGCGTTGTCAATCCTTCCCAGGCTTTGATCGATATTCTGGGCTGTGCTCGACACCGAGCCTTCCGAGCGCGTCAGCTCCTGCCGCAGCTGCGCCGTGGTGGCTTCGATGCGGACCAGCATGCCTTGGACGTCGGTATCGGCCACGTGTAGAACTCCGGAAAAAAGTTATGTACTGCCCTTGCCGGTAAGCGCCATACGCAGCTTCTGCGCGACGGTCGTCGGCTCGGGTTTGGATTGGGAGCTGGATTGCGTGTTGCTGGGGAAAGGGCTGGTCATTCGCGCCCACTCGATCTTCGCGTCCATAGCGAGGAACAGTTCGGGCAGCGAGGTATGCCACGCCACTTGCGGTGACCAGCCGAGCCAGCCGGTGGCCACCGCATAAAGCCGATCGACGTAGCTCCCCGCCTCTACGGCGCTGACGCCGTCGGCTGTTCCTTTCCCGGCTCACCACCGCGAGGGTTGTACAGGGCTGCCAGGTAATCGTTGAGCTGCGGAGTCATGGCTGCTACGCCCTCCTGCCATACCGCTTCGGCCAAACCTTCAGTCTGTTTTTCAGTCAGGTTGGCGCCAGCAGCGATGATCAGCGCCGCGCCGTCCACGCTGACCTGATGCAGCGCGCTGGCTGCACCTCGGAGTCCGCCGAAACGGGCCTCGATAGCACGGACGGCAGCCAGGGTCGGCCGCAGTTGGTAGGTGGCCCCGCCAATGACAAGATCGATGTTGCCGTGCAAAGTCTTACTCATGGTTCACCCGGTCAGGCCGCAGGGCCGGCAGCAATTTCGATGACATCGGAGTTGATGCCCATGGTGATGTTGCGGCGCACAACGTTGTCAGCTGCGCCTGGCGCAACGGTGTTGTTCATCACCTTCACGCGGAAGTAGAAGGTGGTCGGCAGCACGGCAGGCGTTGCGGTCGCGTCACCGTCGTTCAGCGTGACCTTGATGTTGTAATCGCCTTTGGATCGGTCTTTATGGGCAACCTTGACGGCTTTTTGTCCCGCGTCGCCGTTGTCCAGGCCGACGGTCAGCGTCATGTCGCCAGCGTCAGCAGTGCCCTTGTACTTGCGCACACGGCCATCCTTCAGCGACGTGAAGGTCACCGAACTGAAGGTGTCGCCAAACTCGCCCAGGTCTTCGATTTCGCCGATCTCGACGTAAACGTCCTGTTTGTAATCGGCTTCGGTATCGGCGCCGGTTTTGGTGCCGAGGCTAAGTCGGCACCCTGCAGCGGTATTCAGATTGTCGGCCATGGAAATTCCTCCAAAAGGCACATTGGATAAAGCCGCAAAGCGGCAGATGTTGAATCAGTGGGTGGTGATAACGCGGACCGTGATAGAGCCCATGTAGGTGATTCCGTCGGCGTCACGCTGTGCATCTGCGCGCTCGACCCTGACAGACACTGCCCTGCCGACTTCCAGTGGCAATGGGCGCTCATCCAGTGCCGCAGTCACTTCGGCGTTGATGCGCTTGACCTCGGCCTGACCATGAGCATCTGACCACACCGTGAAATAGATCAGGCGCTGCTGACGCTTGCGCCCGGCGATAGGACTGGTGTTGGTCGAGATTTCGCGGTCGATGGAGACATACGGCATAGGCGTGTCCAGTGGTGCGCCGTCGTAGATGGGGCATGACACCTCGGCCTGTAGCCGCTCGAAGATCGCTACCTGCAGGGCAACGGACGGATCAGCCATCGCTACCCCCTTGACTGGCCTTCTTCAGAGTTCGATTCACAGCGGCGCGTATGTCTGCCAGCACCACCTCCCGGTTCACGTCCAGCGAAGGCCGCAACCACGGATGGGCTGGAAGCGCAGGGATGTTCGGGTACTTGCCGAAAAACGTGTTGCCATCCGACTTGTTCTTGGCCGATCGGCTACGGTTTCCAGCGCGCTTTGTCCCGCTGTAGCCCTTGGTGCCATATTCCAGAAACCGCAGATAGTAGAATCGGCGGTTGTCCTTTTTGCCCCGGATGCCGATCTGCGCATCCAGGCCGCTCTTGGAGACGAACGCCTGCAGTGCGTCGGCCGCTTCGCCAGTGTCGCGCGGAACGGTTGACTTCATGGTTGTCAGGATCTTGTTGGCGGCTTCCTGCAAGGCTGGGCGCAGCTCGTTGTCCATCGTCTGATGAATGTTGCGCAGCGTCCGGCGTAACTTGAAGTCACCGGACATACGGGACCGGCGCGCCACCGATTACTCCTTGGCCTTGTCGGCCTTCGGCGCCGGAGCGTCCTTGACCTCTTCGGCCAGACCGCGATCAAACAGGGACTTTGCCGTGGCAGCGTCCACGCTAAATTCATCGCCTGCGGTCCGCTCGCCTACGGCGCCGGAAATGCTGGCAAGTGCTCGAACTTTCATAGGAATATCCTCAGGGATTGGGAACGTTGGTGCAGAGCAGCCGGAGCATTGAAAGCTCGTTGTCCGGCAGCGCCGCCACGATCAGATAGGTGACGCCCTTGTTCACAAGGCGGCAGCCAGCGACCAGATCAGCGCGAGGCCTGACCCGCACCTCCGCTGTCACGACGGCAGACAGCTTTTCAGCAACCGCCTCGATGCGGCCAGTAGGCAGCGTGAACTCCGCCCAGAGCTTGCCGGACTCGACCCAGGCGTCGTCAAAGCCACCGGTTCGATTCCTGATCCGCTCGGGTTTGTATAGCGTAGGACGGTGTCGCATTGAGCCAGCTCTCATCAGAAACGCTTCCTTGGCCAGAGCAGTCGGTCAACAGCCAACGGGACCGCAGTTGATATGGTTCCGATGACCACCGCTTCGCGGTTGGCGTACCAGTGGCCAACGAGCAGCAGCACCGCCTGTTCAACATCCGGCGTGAAGCCCATCTGCTCAGGACCAGTGGGCGCGGTCTCGACAAGCTCCCGATCGCAATGCATGGCGACGTGAGACTTGGCCGCCTCGAAGTAGCCAGCGATGAGCATGTCTTCCTCTTCGCCGTCCACTTTCAGATGAAGCTTCACGCGGGCCAGATCGATCATTTACTTGGTCTCTCTGGGGGCCGCAGGCTTGGAGTCCTTCGACTTTTGAATCTTCGGTTTACCGTCAGCGTCCACCTCGACGACAAGCCCTTTACCGATCAGCACGTGGGCGTATTCATCATCGACCTCGTCAAACACAACGCCAGCCTTGACTGACGTGGAATCAGCACCAAGGAGCGCGGCGTTTCCGACGAACCCCCAAACAGCTTTAATTTTCATGTTGCCTCCTGAAACCAAAAAGGCCGACGAATGCCAGCCATATCAGTACGGGTGAATTACGACGCGGAGACGAAGCGACCTTTGACCAGGCCTTCACGACGACGCACGCCCAGACCGAGACGCTCTTCAACCAGCAGCGCGCGTTCGTTCTTGATGAACTGATCGTTGATCAGACCCATCTTGAACAGGAACGACATGCGGTCGAACAGCACGGACGAACGCGCGAAGTTCGCTACAAGGAATTCGCCGCCGGTATCACCATCACCTTCGTCGACGCTGTCAGAGGTGACCACCGGACGGCCCCAGAGGACCGGGGTAACCAAGCCCTGAAGGTTCGCGAACAGATAGCGGTTCTCACCGTCCTTCTGCAGCTCGATGTTCATCCAGTCGAGTTCGGTCATAACGATGCCGTCAGCAGACAGCATGGATTGTTTGCGAACTTGGTAAATCGCACGACGCACCAGGTCGATGGCGGTATCACCGGTCTTCGTCAGCGCTACGTCGTAGGTGGTGGCCTGAGTCATCAGGCCATTCAGGTTTTCACCAACGCCGTCGCCTTTCAGAATCTGGCGCTCTTCCTCGAGCTTGAGGTCGTAGCGCAGCAGCTCCTGCAGGTAGGCCATCAGTTGCGGAACGTCGTCAAGCGCCTCATCGGTAACCGGCATCCAGACGGCGATCTTCTTGACCCGGTCGGTTTCGGTCGTGAACGTCACGTTGCTGGTTGGCTTCAAGCCCCCTTCCGCAACCGGAGCCGCGCCACGGGTGTGCAAGTTTTCACGGAAGTAGGTGTAGTTCTGGCCAGACACCGGCACCGTGGTCAGCAGGTCGCGGATGCGCAGTTCCTGGCGAATGCCGGGCTGAATGACAGGGTCATAGTTCGGCGCCACGATGCCCGCGCTGGTGACCTTCATTTCCTTCATGCTGGCCATGTCGGACTTGGTCACTTCGATATCGGCCAGGGACACGCTCTTGGCCTGCAACGATTTGTAGGCATCGTCACTTTTGACCAGGTCGATAAAGCTCTTTGCCTCGCCAGGCTGGCTGCGCAGCTTGATGCCCTTCTCTTCCAGCTTCTGGACCTGCTCGATGACGCGCTCGATCTCGCCCTTTTGCTTTTCGATCTGAGATTTCATCTCGGTGGTGATGGTGTTGCCTTTTTGCATCTCATCGGCAACGTTGTCGTACTTTTTCTGCAAGCCAGTAAAGCCTTCCTTCAACTGCGTTTCGAGAGAGGCTTTTACTTCTTGGATTGGATCGGTCATGGCGACACCTTAAAAAAATTATCAAAAGTGGTGGAGAGTGATTTCAGCCCTTCCACGATCGCCGTGGCCTCAGTTCCACCATCACGGTGCACTGCGGAGTAGCCGAGCGAGGCGACTGCTGCCGCCTCCTTCTGAGAAAGGCCCATGCGATCGCGCAAGGCCTTCTCAAAAATTCTGATGTCCGACTTCACGTCGGTAACTTTTGCATCTGGGTTCATGCCGAAAGGCACCAGCGAGGCCTCCCAGAGTTCGGCCTGCTTGATGATGCGGATGCTCCGACCCTCGCGTTCTTCATACGCGGCCAGGATCGTGTTGAAACCGATGGACATGCTGTCGAGCGTGCCCTCTTTCATCAGCTCGTAAGCGTCACGGGCGTAGCTGACAGCCAGGTTTACCTTGCCTTTGATGTAGAGGCCGTGGCTGTCCTGAGTGAACTCTGCGGACCCGACAAGGCGGGTCAGGTCGTGGAACAGGGCCAACTTGAGGCGCCCGCCCCGTGTGGTTTTCACCTTGGTGAATGCACCCGGAAGAATCACGTCGTCGCCCAGGTCGACGTTGTTGAACACCGCCGCATAACCCTCGAAGTTTCCAGAGTCGTCGCTGGCCTTTACTTCGAAGGGCACTTCAATCTTGCTGAACATTGGTTTGCATCTCCCACCGGGTGACCCGGTCGTATTCTTCGCCAGCCAGCGGAGGAAGGTTTTCTTTGCGGCGGACCTCGTTGATGGTCATCCAGCCTGAACCGCCGGACCCGCCCAAGGCGCTTTTGTAGTAGGCGGCTCGTCCTGCGCTGTCAGCACGCAGCAATCCCTCGACGACCAACTCGACGAACATTGCAGTTCCTGCGAACAGCTTGTCGTTGACCTCGTCCTCGATGGCTTTGATGTATGGACTCAGGCCGAACGTGATGAAGCCGCTGGTTTGCTGCTCCAGGTTCGAACCCATGATTGAGGTCTTACCAGCACGGTTGGCCAGGTAGAGCGGAACGCCCCAGATGCCCGCGAGCGCTTCTTCCTGAAACTGCTGGGACTCAATGAACTGGCTGTCCTTCTGGGTCATACCAGCGGGCACGATCGTTGGCCCGCCTTCGAGCAGGCCCATTTTCCCGATGTCCTCAACGTCTCCGTCGCGGATCTTCGGAAACTTGTTCAGCACCTGATCGCGCTGCTCGGACGTGAGGAAGTTTTCGTAGATGACGTAACCGCCGGTAAAGCCACCCTTGCGCATAAAGCGCGCCGACCAGTCCTGTGCAGCCTTGGCCAGGCCCATCGCCTCTTTGTGAAACTCAACAGGCGAAAGCCCGCAGATCCCGTCGGCGCTGAACAACTTGAAATGCAGGATGTTCTCGGGGGATACAGGAAAGCGCTTGCCCTGAAGGGTCACCCAGTACAGAAGATCATCGTCAATATCGATCTCTACGGCGTCCGCGCCAACCGGTATCAGGCCGATAAAATCGCCATTGTCGGCACGTTCAATCAACGCATAAGCGTTGCCGCGCAGGGCCATGTTCACTACGGCGGCCTTGATGAAGTTCAGCATCGTCATGTACGGATTCGGCTTTGCCAGTATCCGCAGCGCCCGCTTGTTGTCCTTCACCAGCACCCGGCCAGTGGGCTGATCTTCGTAAAGCTTCAGTGGTAGGCCCGAAACCGTCTCACTGAGGATTTTGATACAGGACCAGACAATGGGAATTGCCAGGGCCTTCTTGGGGGTGATGACCGCGCCGGAGCGGGTCTGTCCGCCGATGTCTGTCTGAACTTCAACGTATTCACCCGTCTTGGGATCGTTGAAGCCAAAGAAACTCCAGCTCATTGGGTTGTACCAGCGAGACGCCATATTGAGCCTATAAAAGTCCGGAGTATCCGTTTTGAAGGTAATCGTCGATGTCGCCCTTGATCTCTTCGGGAGCGCCAAGGGTTGCGCCGAACGCCATAGCCAGGGCCGACATCCCGTCGATGCGGCCGGTCGCCTTGTCCTTTGCAAACTTGCGATTGCCCGCCGGGTCTTTTTGGATCACTGCGTTGGATGCGCACATCGTCAGCACTGGGTGCATGCCGTGGCTGATCCTCCCGTTGAGCAGTTCTGACTCCAAGGCATCAATGGCCGGGGTCATGTCCTTGTAACCCTGGCCGTACTCCACCAGCGGCAGGACCACGCCCTGGGCCTCGGCGTCACGCTTGAACAGGTCGATGCGGTATCGGTCGAAGGCTATTGCCTGAATGTCGCCACCCAGCTCAGCAAGAATCCGAGCGATGTCCGCAGCCACATACCCGTAGTCCACCGTCGCGCCAGGCGTGGTCAGCAGCAGCCCTTCCCGCGCCCACACCTCATAGGCCTCCCGGTCACGCTTGGCGCGTTCGGCAAGGCCCTGCTCTGGCGTCCAAAAGAACGCCCACACGCTCCACTTGCCATTGCGCTTGCCAATGACGACGAAGGCCGTGAGGTCTGTTCTGAACGACAGGTCGAGCCCGGCGTACAGGTCCATACCATCAGGGCTATCCGGATCATCACCGCAGCCAACCCAAACGCCTTTGGAGACGAACACAGAAACCGTCGACACGCGCTGATTCAGGCAAAGATTTCGGAACGTGTTTTCCGACGCCGGCATCCGATTGGCGCGCTCGGCTTGTTGCTCAAGATCGGACAGCGACCGGAACGAACCCAGCGCCGGGTTGGCCGCCTTCCACGCCTCTGGGTCGGTGACCTTGCAATCCTTTGGAGCCTGATAAACGTGGCTGACGATGTGCGGGTCTTGCGACTTCTCGGCATCGTCCAGCCAGATGCTGAACAGGTCACTGTCCTGCGCCGCTTGCGTGCTGATAGCGATCAGCAGCGGAGCAGCGTGTGCGCCCTGAGCGGTTGTGATCGCGTCGATGAAATCGCTTTGCGGGCCACGCACCTGACCAATCTCATCGAGGATTGCCAGGATGGGTGACAGCCCGTGCGCAGTTTTGCCTTCAGCGGAGAGCGCCCGGTACTCAACATTTAGCGGCGTGCCGATCAATGTCTTGCTGCTGGGCACGATGTGAATCAAAGATTGCAGCTCAGGGTTGAGCTGAATCATCTTCACAGCCAACTTGAACACAAGCCCGGCCTGCTCTCGACTCATCGCGCCCGAGACAATCTGCGAGTTCTGCACCGCCTCCGGCCCGACGGTGTGCGCCAGCAGGATGCCAGCGATCAAACCGGTCTTGCCGTTCTTGCGGGCGATACTCAGGTAAGCGGTTCTGGTCCCGGCAGGGTTGTCGTACACCTCCAGAATGAAATCTTTTTGAAACTGATCGAGCCGCAGTTCCTTGCCGATGTGCTGCCCTTCCGGAACCCGGCAGTACTTCTCAATGAAAGCGATGACCTTTTCGCCGCGCGTCCTGCGCTTGACCGCCATCAGTGCATCGCCCTTGGGATCAAATCGTCGTCATCCTGCTCGGCGAGGACCTTTTCGGCGGCACGTTGCTTGGTCGCCTTCTTGCCTTGGTCCCGTGAATCCCCCTGTGTGGCCTGGGCATGGACCTGAAGCGTGCGGCTCAAAGCCACGGCACGACGGCTCAAGGTCTCCAGCAGGCTGTGTTTTGGGTTGATCACCGGGGTTCCGCGGTCGTTCTTCAGGACATCACCCTCGATATCGATCTCTTTTTGAAGCCGTTCGATGTCGGAGAGGCATCGAGCCAGGTTCCCGGCCAGCACCAAATCGGAGTCGGTCCAGCTATCTCGCGTGCGCGCGCGCACAATGGAACTCCAAAAAGGTTTGTCGGCGGGTCGGATGTTGACGAAACGTGGCGGCTTGAGTGCACCAGCAGCAGCGGCCTGCATAGCAGCAACCGCCGATGTGCCGCTATCGGAGCGGTTGCGCTTGACTGTCATAGAATTTCTCAATGTTGCCGCGTTGTGTTTTGGCGGCGTTTTCCGGGTTAGGGATGAAGGAGAGGGTCGAGGGCGGTCCTATCAAATAAGAATTCCTATTATTTGACCTCCCCCTCTATAGATTTCGATTTTTCGATCGACCTACTCTATCAATGGCGCATCTCGACGATTGAGACAGCCTATGAGGTCAACCCGGTGCCGATGCGTTCATCCACGGTTCCAGTGGTGGTTGGGGTCAACCGGAATGCCTGACACGTCGTGCCCTGGCAGGATGCCTGTCCTCTCCTGCCTCTGCTTGGCACCGTCGTGGCACGTCTTACATAGGCTTTGAAGATTGGTCGGATCGAAGAACAGAACCTCGTCGCCCTTATGAGGCTTGACGTGGTCGACAGTGTTGGCTGCCTCGACCGTACCCAGCGCACGACAGAACCGACACGTTGGCTCGGCCTGTAGCTGATACCACCGCAACCGATACCATCGCTTGGTTTTGTATAGGTGATGCCAGGGTGAGTTGGTCGCCATGATGCTTAGGCGGCAGCAGCGACGTCGACGGACACTCGCTGAATCTGGATAACCAGCAATGCGTCGAGGTGTGAGCCCAGCCGATCACTCAATGACGTGTCCTGCTCGGCGTCCACATCCTTCATCTGCTGATGCTCATCACGCAGCATCCGAACAGTCGACTCAATGGCCTGCTCCAAAGGATCGAGCATGAAGCCACTGGCGAACCCTTGTATCGCCTCGACCTTGGACGCAGTGCCCGCAGTCAATGTATTAGCGTCCGTCATGAGCTACCTCAGTAATTCGAAAGGATGATTGAAATAGTGGCTGGTTGCCGGTATCAGTGACGGTCAACCAAACGCAAGGAGCAGCAATGTGGAATTAAGTACCGCAGATATTGAGGTTTACACATCTGATGATGATCCGATCAGATTGATCGGTATCCCATTCACCTTTAACCCAGGGGAACGAACCATTTATACCGGTGCAGACAACACCAGCGCCGCGGTGCTGCGCGCAGGATGGCTTGGCCTGAAGACCGAGCCATTCAAGGGCTGGCAATCAGCGCATGTCCTGTCCGTAACCGGCAGCAACGGGGATGATCGCGTATTCGAGGTGAAGCGCAACTTCAACAATCCATTGCAGGAGGGAGACTGGCTGTGGTTCCCAGCTATGCCTGGAGAAGTAGCGCCTTTCAGAACTTAAGTAATCCGCGCCGCATTTACCTGCGGCACGCCTACCCTTCCCCATCATCGAGCAGCAAATCGATTAGTTTTTGCTCACTCATGCTTTCTCCGCGCCACGAAATGGCAGTGTTTGAATATGTGGTGCGTCACGGCGTCTGCCGCTCCAGAACCTCGTTGACCTTGTCGGCGGCAGTACCAGCAGTCTTGGCGGCTTCTGTCGCCGTACCCGCTGCGGCTTCTGCCTTTGCTGCAGCACCTTCAACCTTTTCGGCTGCCTCGGTCGCAGTGTTGGCCAGCTTGTTCAGGCGCATGTCGCGTTGCTTGGTTGCCTCGTCGTAACCGCGGCGCACCTCAGTGACCTGTGTGCTGTACCAGCTGGCGAGGGACCACTGCGACGCACCGAAGCCCAGCGCGAACGAGCCAGTCACCAGCAGCGAGGCAATGACCCACACTTCCAGGCCACGCCACCAGCGCCGGGCGATGAAGTCTCTTACGCATCTTTCCATCAGTTGATACCTCCGAGCTGAGCACGCAGCCGGGCGATCTCCGCGCTTTGCGTGGTGACCTTGTCGGTGAGCTGGACGATATGACTAGTCAGGGCTTCAATCTTCCCTTCCATACGGCCAACAGCGGCAGCCAGCTCGTTACGTTCTTTGGCGAACTGGTCGGCTCGGGCCTCGGCTTCTTTGCGCGCAAGGCGTTCCGAGTCGAGTAGTTCGTTCAGCCTGCGGACGGTGCCTATGTCGGCGTTGTCCATGGCGCGGTCGGTCGCATCCCTGGAGAGGAATTTCCTCAACCACAGGAAGCCACCCAGCAGGATAGTGCCCGTTCCGCCCAGCCAGGTAGCTGTGCCTGGGCCAAGGTCGGTTGGGTCCATCATTACTCCAGAAATGAAAAAGGCCCGCCGATGTGGCAAGCCTTGAAATGGGTGTGATGTCTTTGAATCAGTCCGCCAGCACTGAAAGCGGGACAAATTTTAGGCGAAAAAAAGCCCGGATTTGATTGCCGGGCTTTTTTCGCCTAAAGCTATTACTTAGCCTTAGCTACCAACCGAGGAGTTTCGATTCCGCGACTGAAGCAGGCAGCCTGCAGGCTTTCGTCGGCTTCTTTGTAACGGCGCAGTTGCTCCAACGAAACTCCAAGATCTGGCTTGATGTCCTGGCCGCTGTTGAACGCTTTGTTACTCAGTGCGAAGGTCTTCATCTGTTGCTCCTTGGTCGGGAAAAACGGGAATGACACAGTCTTTGTTCCCGTAATATGCCTCTTTCATGTGCTGCAAATAGTGCTGGTACGAAACCTCACCTACCATCAAAAATGGATCGGCGATCTGACTCCAGCCTAGTCGATCCATCATCGCATCGAAGAGATCGTCAAATATTTTCACTTTTTGCACAAGTGAAGATTTTGTTTGGTCACTATTACTCAGGCTTTCGGCAAAGCAATAATAATCTTCTCCGTACGACCTGCGCGGGCGGTGATACATCAGAATCGCTGGCTTCAGCGGCATCAACGACTTGACGTGAGGGGCGCGCCATAGCCAAAACCAAAGCCACAAGGTGGCCGCCGCACTCATGATGTATCGGCCGATGGTGATCTCGACTTGAGCCTTGGTGTGAACAATCGCTGATATCAGTGCGAACAGGACATCAACATCACCACCACCATTGTGCCGAATGTGAAGCTCAATCATGTCGCCTTCGACTGCCGCGTTGAGCGCATCAATCAAGGGCGTAACGGTTTCGACACTGACAATGCTCTTGAGTTCGATCACAGTGCGTTCAAGCAAATCCTCGTTTGCAGCCTTGACCGCCGTAACCACTCCGCCATCCATACTGAGCATCGCCTTAAATCGTGGGTCGGCGATATTACTCACTGACAAGACATGTCGCAATGTCGATTTGCTATCTTTACACTCAAAGCTAGCAAAAAGCCCGACACAATGGCCGGGCTTTTTCGATTCGATCCCGTTAGCGCGCAGAGATCATATGATGGGCGGCAATTTCAACCATTTGCCCATGGTTGTCAAGCTCCATCACACAACAGCTGTTCGCGATCCAGAATCTCCGTTACATGCACCACCGCACCCTCCTGCATCGCCTCCAGACACTTGTGAATCCCAAGCCTCCAGCGGCCCCGTGTCGATGCTGGCCTGGCCTCCGTGTCCCATGTGTTCATGTCGTAAAACTCTGCTGGGAGAATTGCGACGTCACTGGATCGCTTGCCCTGTACGCCCTTCATCTTGGGGATAAACCACACAGTGGTGGCCTTGTAGACGAACAGGGCCGGCGCTGGCGAGTTGATGCGATAGACCGTCCTGGATATCGCACCGACGCGGTTGCCCTTGCTGGTAGAGAACTTGCCCACCAGCAGATCCCAGTGGGCCTTGCTCAACTCCCGGTGCAGCAGAGCGTGCAGGCAGCAGTCGTAATCGAACTGGTCACGTGCTGACAGCAGAGCCCTTGAACCGCCCGTTCTCCCGCCGGAGTCGATGAGCTTCTGCCAGCTCTGCTTGGCACTATTGTCGATGTTGTCAGTCGCCAGGACGCGAACGATTGCCGACATGACGCTCTGATAAACGGCTGGGGAGAAGTCCGCCAGCATTCTGCGGGGTGCTGCTATCGCGAGCTTACTCATCGCCGCCTCCTCCGATTGGGGTGTGGGAGGTTGCTTTTTCGTTATGCTTCCTCCCTTGGGATGGATACTGAGAATCGCTGAACGCCTTAATATCCATGGCCTGCGGGGTAGGTTTCATGTTTTCGTGTCCTGCATATGTCTCACCCAGCAAAGGGGTCAGCCCGTGCTGTTCGAGGTAGTTGTGCCACGCCTCCAGCGCCTGGCGTTTCAGGCCCTCGGCGGCGGTATGGATGTAAGTCGCGTCCAGATCCTTCATGGCGTGGTTGAGCAACATCTCACCGACCATGTAGTCAACGCCCAGATCGGCCCACGCTGTACGGGCCACCTTGCGCAAGTCGTGGCTGGACCATTCGCCCTTGGCCAAGCCCGTGAACAGGGTGCTGGCCAACGTTGCGCTGATCGCTGCACCGGAGCGCCCAGGGAACAGAAATGGCCCCTGATACCCGCTGGTTTGTTGCAGCCTCCGGTAACGCTCGATCAGCGCGCACGCCTGCGGTGTCAGTGGCAGCGTGTGCTCCGCCTTGGTCTTGGTGTCTGCCGCCGGGATGAACCACTGCCGGGTCGCGAGGTTCACGTTTTTCCAGCGGGCCAACCGCGTCTCACCCAGGCGGGTTCCGTGGCACAGCATCATCAGCGCGAGCATAGATTCCAGTGGTGCCCGGTCGATACGTTCAGCCAGGTCCAGCAGCAAAGGCGGCAGATCATCACTGCGCAGTCGGGCAGCCTTGGGCCGGATTCGCGTCTGTACGAAGTCGGTGTACTTGAAGCTGGCCATCGGATTGGTGTCCAGAAGCGCCAGCCGGGTCGCCTGGCGGAAAGCCACGGCCAGCACGCCGTACACCGAGCGCACGAAAGACAACTCGTACCGCTCCTGCATGGGCCACATCAACAGCCTGTCCAGCGTAGGGCTGGTCAGGGCTTCAAGCTCCACATCCTGGAGCCGGGGCACCAGATGGCGGCGCAGCGCAGACTGGGCGCTGGCCTTGCGCTTGACTGACAACCCCCGGTCGCGGCTCATGCGGTCGGTGTACCAGGTCAGCACGTCGCCGACCGTGGCCCAGCTGGTTGTGACTGAGTTTGCCGCCGGGTCCGCAGATCGGCGTGCGAGGATGCTCGCCAGCGTGGACTGCATCAGTTTGGCGTTGATGCCGGGATAGTTACCAGCCTTGCCCCACTTGCCCCGCACCACCACATGCCAGGATCCTTTGGCGCGGTCGACGGTGGAATAGCGGAAGTGCAGTTCAGGGTGCCGAGCATCGCGCAGCGCACGCACGTGCAGGCGTGAGGCATGCCGACGGATCTCTGCGTCCGTCATGATCACAGTGAGTGTCTTCACCAGGTCATTCATTACCTGCCCTCCCCCGATACCCACGGTTCGCAAAGGCGCGGCCAATCTCGACCTCTTCGTCCGTCGCGTAGGAGTTACCGGCAAAGTCCACGAAACGGACAAATTGCCCTTGCTGCTGGACCATGCACGACCCCGTTTTGGCGTGGCGGCACTTGCCCACGATCAACTCGGTGACGCCGTTCTGGCCTTCCTCGCTGTCGGGGTCACGGTGAACGAGAATCACCACGTCGGCGTCGGCCTCGATCTGGCCCGAGTCGCGCAGGTCGCTAGGGCGTGGCTTTTTGTCCGTGCGGTTGGTTGATCCGCGGTTGAGCTGCGCCAGGACGATCACCGGCACGTCCAGCTCCTTGGCCATGTTCTTCAGCGCCGTAGATATCTTGCCCAGCTCGAGCGTTCGGTTCTGACCAGCGCCCTCGGCGGCGATCAGGCCGATGTAATCCACCACCACAATGTTGAGCCCTTCCTTGCGCTGCACCTGCCTGGCTGTTGAGCGAATGCGGGCGGCGGTCATGCCTTCTTCATCGCAGACGAACAACTTAGAGTTCTGCAGCACGTTCACAGCGCTGGTGAGGCGGGGCCAGTCGTCATCCTGAAGCGTGTGCCCCTGATCGATGCGGGTCAGGCTTATGCCGCCAACTGATGCGAGACCACGCGTGACCAGCTCCTCTTTCGTCATTTCCATCGAGACGATGAGCCCGACGCCGTTGTCAGTGCATGCAATTTTCTGAGCGATCTGCACGCCCAGCGAGGTTTTCCCTGACCCCGGCAGGCCTGCTATCACGATCATGTTCTTTTTGCGAAGGCCTCGGATCAGATCATCAAGATCCTTGAGCCCGGTTTCATGTCCGAGCTGCGCTGCTCCGTTGAACCGACTGTCAATGCCGTCGATTACGCCCGGCAAGACCTCGCTGTACTTGTAGTAATCCTTCCGGTCGGGTGCGCCCAGGTCGCGCAAGTCCGCCGTCGCCTGCTGAGCCAGCGCGATGATGTCAGCGACTGGCAAGCTTTCACTGGCCGAATCCTTGATCACCTCCGCCGCCTCAACCACTCTGCGCAGCGCGGAACGCTCCAGCACGATGCGTTGATATCCGGCCCAGTTGGCCGTGCTGGGGATGTTCTTGGCGATTTCTGACGCGTAGGCCAGGGTTCGCTCCCCGCTCGGGAGGTCTGGGTATGCAAACCCCACTGTCACCACGTCGACAGGCTGGCCGGTGGCGTGTGTATCGATGATTGCCTGATACATCGCAGCGTTGTCGTCATAGGCGAAGTCGGCCGTTGTGATGCGTGCGGTGATGGCGTCGAACAGTGAAGCGTCCAGCAGCAGTGCGCCCAGAAGGCCATGCTCGGCCTCAAGGCTGTAAAGTTCGCGGCTCATGCTGCACCTCGCGCCGAGGGCCAGCGGAACACGCAGACCAGCCCGCCACGGTCACGCAGCCGATCCACCGCGCGATCCCCCATGCTCACTTTCAAATCGGTGATGCTCAGGTTACTGACGATAATCGTCGGCTTGAGCTGCTCGTACCGCCCGTTGATCACCTCGAAGAGCACTTGGCGCTCGAAGTCCGTGCCGGTCTGCAATCCCACTTCATCGATCACCAGCAGGTGTGGGCCGATCAGATCGGCATAGACCTGCGATTCGGTCTTGATCTGCGAGCCGAACGTGTCCTTGATGCAGCGGATGATGCCACCGGCAGTCACGTACAGGCCGTGTACCCCTTGGGCTCCGAAGTAACGGATGACCTGCTGCAGTATGGCGGTGGCAAGATGAGTCTTGCCGGTGCCTACCTGCCCCAGCAGCATCACGCAGCGGCCGACCTGATAGTTTTCGGCGAAGGCCTCCACGAAGCCAGTGGCGACGTTCCATACCTTCGTCTTGGCGTCTTCATTCCCAGCAACCCAGTTTTCAAGGGTGGCCTGCTGGAACCGGGCCGGGATGCATGAATCGAGCAGCCGTGAGTTCAGCAACCGCTCGGTGTGGACCAGCACGCCGCCAGCTCGGATGCTGATGTCAGCCGAGTGACGGTTATCGAACTCGCAGCCAGGGCAGCCGTACCAGACCGGATCTGCGCCGAACTGCTCGACCAGCGCGTTAGTGTAGCGGCCATGTGTTGAGCAATCGCTCTGGCGGGTATCGATGGCGTAGCGCGGTTGAGTGGTCATTGGCCATCTCCCGCAATCCGGTAGTTACCGTTGTCGTCCAGCTCCAGCCCGTCGGTGTGGTCCACCTGATCGAGCTGGGTGTGACGGGAGCCCGAACCGGTCTTGCCGGCCAGTTCCACTTCATCCTCCCAGCGCTTGCCGTTGAGCCAGGTGGCGGCGTGCGGGATAAACTGGCCGTCGTCCTTCGCCCAGCCCGGTGTCAGCACGTGCCTGGCCAGCGCTGCGACGATCAGGTCATACAGGGCCTCGGTCATCTGAAGCTTTTGCCAGGCCTTCAACGCCTTGTCCTTTCCGACCTTGCGAGGGTACAGCTTCCAGAACTGATCAAACCCTTTCACCGTACCTGTTTTGCACACAGGTTTAGGTTCATTGACTGGTTCATAAGAGTGACTGGTTCTGGGGGCAGCTCCTGCCCCACCCCCTGGGTTATCTCCTGCCCCAGGTGGGTTATCTGGTGCCCCACTCGGTAGGGCATCTGATGACCCACCATCGAGCGACAAGTGAAAAAGGTTGGACTGATTAAGCTCACCTTTCCGGCGGTACTCTCGACGCAAAAACCCGGCCTTTTCTAGCTCGCGAACATGCAGCTTGACCGTTGAGCGGCCAATCTCGCACTGGTCTGCGATGTGCTGGTACGACGGCCAGCACTCGCCCTGATCACTGGCGTTGTCCGCCAATTTGACCAGCACCAACTTGCGCAGAGGATTACCCACCTTGGTCTTCATGGCCTTTACCATCAATTCCATGCTCATTGCAGCGTCTCCCCTGAGGCATTGGCACGACGCACAGGTGCAAGCCTTGGCGCTTCGATGACCTCGCCGCGATACGCCATCAGAGCGCGCACAGCGTTCTCCATGCGGCGCTTCGCGCTGCCCTTCGCTTGCTTGGCCTTCTGCAACTGCTCATATGTCTGATTCGTGAAGTTGATAACTGGCATGTAGGCCGGGTCGTCAGGGTTGATTCGGCGAAAGTTCGGCTCGGGCTCGCCGTGTGCAGCGAAGTACTGCTGATACTCGTTATTGAGAAGCTTTCGCACGTCTCGGACGAGCGCCTGCGCGCGATACCAGTCAACGGTCAGAGCTGCCACACGCTCAACAAGCTGCTGATGGGACGGTTTTTTGCTCATGATTTGACCTTACGCACCAGTCGAAACCGGCCTTCAAAATAAGGGTGTGTAGCCTGGGTGGCGCTGACCATCTGGCATTCGGAGACGAAGCGTTTGAACGCGGCGGTAACGAGGCTCTTGGACCAGACGATGTACTGGCTGCCCTTCGCTTCCTCGTGGACGTTACGGACCATGCCTGCGTGATTGGGCTGGTTCGGCCACTGGCGCAGCACGAACGAAACCATCGGTCCGGACAGCCCGTAGGCCTTGTTCATTTCTGCCTGGATGCGACCGAGCGGAATGCAGTTCTGTGGGCAGTGATCCCAAACCCGCTGTTCGGCGATTACCTCAACCCGGCGCTCGATCCGGTCGATGGCAACCTGCTGTTCACGCTGCTGGCGTTCCATTTCCACCAAGTGGTTAGCGTTCGCCGCCGTGATTTCGGCCTGGGTCATCGGGCGAGCGGCTTGATCCTCCAGCTCTTGCCAGCGGTCGACCAGCGCCGCGGTGAACTCAGGACTGAGCTGTGCCACCACGATGAAACTGTCGCGCTTGCAAACGTGGTACTCCTGAACCACGACGCCGTTGGCCGACCTTGGCCCATCCGCCACTGGCGGTTGGGATATCACGCCTCTTGCAACAAGGCGGTCAATTGAGCGTTTCACATCGTCATGGCGGGAACCGACAAGATCGGCAATTTGTTGGGATGACATGGTCAGGGCCGTGCTGGTGATCAGGTTCATTCTGGTATCCCCAAGCCTTGGGCCATCGACTGAAGGTCGGTATATGCAGCCATCGCAATAAGACGAATAGCGGCCTGCACACCGGCCTCGCATCTGCAGCTCAGTTGCTCGTCGCTCTCGCCTTCGTCGGAGCCTTCGCGGGCAACAGTGTTTTCTGCCAGCACTTCAGAAAGAATTCCGATGGTGTCCAGGGATTCAGCGATCCGCTTGGCGACGTGTGTGTAATGCTCTGGATTGCTCATTGGGCACCCCCATCACTCGCGCCACGATTTACAGATGCGCCGTTTTGTGGCGCGGAACTCATGTTTTCCAGCTTGTGGCCTGCGGCGTTGCGCTCTTCTTGCAGTCTGCGGGTTAGGCCTGCCAGCTCTTTGAGAAGCCAGCCGATACCCACAACGGACTCAGTGGACATTTCGCCGCCTTCAGTCAGCCCCATCATTTCGCCGATCGCCTCAATGCCGGTGATTAGGACATTCGCAGTCTCTCCTGATGCTTGCCGGATGCGTTTGAGCTGGGTTATTTGGTGAGAAGTCAATGCGATTCCTGAGGACTCGGCAGGGAAAGCTTGATCTACATCCAAGATCAACTCACCAAGGGAGGGGATGCTCATTGGCCTGTCCCATGTTGCTCGGGGGCGGTGATGCCATCCTGGGTCGAGCAGATCAGCGCATGAATCGCCTCAGCCACGAAACCTAGAACTGACATGCCATCGCAGTGAACGAGATTCCCGTAATTGATGGACTCGCTCATGTCCTCGCAAATCTGGGAGAGCCCTAAAGACAGCGTCCGGGCTTTCTGCAGAGCGTCTTCAACTGCCATTTCAGGAACTGTCTGAAACAGACATTCGCCTCGGTTTGCAATTGGCGTTTCGCCAAACTCAACGCCTTTGGTGAGGAGGGATACTTGCGCTGAAGTTGAACGGGTGATATTTTCTGATTTCATTTTGATTTTCTCGAAGCAAAGTGAATGTGCAGCTCCCGTTGGCGCGGGTGCTGAACAAAAGGCTCGACTTAGGTCGGGCTTTTTTGTGCCTGGCGTTTGGGTTAGCCGGACAGCAAAAACTTGGATTGGCAGGCGGTCACTGGGAAGCCTGCTGGGTACTGGATGGATTAACAGGTACTTTTGAGCCTGACAATTCAGAGCCTGCGGGATTATTATTTGTGCATCGGTGAGCTGAGTTGCCTCGCCGCTGACTTGGAAACGGTTTCTCTTCGAGGGCGGACAGTTTGCCGTCGTCGGACACGATCACGAAGATGGATCGCCCTTCACGGATAGCCTTGCTTAACGAGCCCTGGCTCATTCCGAGCTTTTCGGCTGTACCGGCATGTCGCTTAGCTGCGTATTCAGCAAGAGGAATTCGTTGCACCGGGGTGACTCCACTATTTCGGTTCTTTTAAATAGTGCTAGCGGGATTTATAAAAGTCAATGCCTGCGGGATTTGATTCAAAATCCCGCTGCCCATAAGGTTCACCCATGAAAAAACGACCGTTGTCCGAAGAAGAACTTGCCGAATGTGCTGCCCTCAAGGCGATTTACCTGGCAAACAAGGATCGTCTGGGCCTCACCCAGGAAAAGGTGGGCGAGCTACTGGGCATGAATCAGGGGTCACTTAGCCATTATCTAAATGGGCGCAATGCGTTGAATATGGAGTTCGCCGCAAAGGTCGCCAAAGTCCTTGGCACTCGTGTTGAGCAGTTCAGTCCAAGGCTGGCAAAGGCCATCGGAGAAATGACGGTTTCCAGCCAGGATCTACGCGAACTGGCTCGGCAAATGCGTGAAACTTATTCAACTGAAACCGATGGTGTTTCCAATGTATCGCCCGCTCTACACCCTTGGCGGCCTGCGATGAGCTACCCGTTAATCAGTTGGATTGCAGCGGGAGATAGAGCCGAATCGCCCACTGATTATGTTGCGGGTCATGCCGAGGAGTATCTAGGATCGACCGAAAATGCTGGTGCGGGAGGGTATTGGCTTGACGTAAAAGGCCCATCGATGACTACGCAAGCTGTTCCGAGCTTTCCAGAAGGAACGAAAATACTCGTTCAGCCAGAAGGCTTCGATTTAATCAGCGGCAAGTTCTACGTAGCCCGTCATCTTGATGGCGAAACCACTTTCAAGCAGTACCTAAACGACGCCGGGGTCGCATACTTGATGCCCCTCAACCCAGGCTTTAAACCGATCGAAATCGACGGCAACTGGGAAATAATCGGGCGCGTTATCGACGCAAAAATACCTGGCCTGTAAAATATAATCCCGCAGGGATTGACATAGATAAATCCCGCCAGCACTATAGCCGCCAGACGACAACTTTGGTCACGGGTGGCTCCTCATGCAATACATCAGCAATGGCACATGGAAAGGAAAACTCGGTCTTGGCCTTGCCGAGCGTGAGCTGTCGTGCCTGCTTGCCGTAGCTGCCGGTCATACCGACAAGGAGATCGCCAAGCATGACGGTCTCTCGCCGAGATCAATCAAAGGCCGCATCGAATCCTGCATGCACAAGCTCGGCGTTTACAAGCGCCCCGCCCTTGTTGCAGAAGCATTTCGGCGCGGTTTGATCAGTCCAATGATCATCACCTTGTGCGCAATTCTCGTCGGCCAGTCGGCCACCAATGACAATTCATTCAATCGAGTTCGCCGTCCAGGCGAGCGTCGCATTGAGAGCCGCGTTTCCGTCGGCCGCTTTGAGGCTTTCCAAGCCGCCTAACACAAACCTGATTTTGCGAAAGCCAACAATCGCGGCAGGCCCTCGGCTTGCCTGTAGAAACCAAAAGGAGTTGCACCATGCTGTGTCTAACCCGTCGCTTCGGCGAATCAATTGTCATTGGCGACAACATCAAAATTACCGTGATCAGTGGCCGCGATGGCCAGATCCGTCTGGGCATTGATGCTCCGGCAGACTTGGCTGTCGACCGCTCCGAGATGCGTACCGCCAAGTTGGCCAACCCTCGCACCGGGAGTGATCGCCATGCAGCGGTATGAAGGTGGTAGCCGCGGTGCAGACAAGTTCGTTGTGCGCTTCCCGGGCGACATGCGAAGCGAGGTCGAGCGTGCAGCGGCATCAAGCGACACCAGCATGAACACCGTCGTGATCCGCGCCCTTCGCCTGTACCTGCATGGCCAGGAGCGGCAAGAGCTCTTGCTTGATGCGCTGGCCAAGGCCGCTGCGCACGAAGCTGCAAAGGCTGACCAGGAGCAGCAGGCATGAGCACACTCAGCCAAGGCCCCCAGCTCCACCTGCGCACCGAGTTCGAGAGCCTGGGCGAGCGTCTGATTCGGTTCGGTCAGGCACTTCAAGACCCGGCCACGACCGTGGGCCAGTTGACTGGCTTGGCCAACTCCTGCGGGATCGCGCTGAAGCTTCGTACCGTGGCGGAATCAGGAGACCGATCTGATGGCTAAGACAGTCCTACACGCCCGCCAGGACGGCGTGCAGTTCTACATGAACACCGAGTCCAGCTCGCCAGGCACAGGCCATCGCAACCGATACCGCCTTTTCAAGACGGAAAACTTCGGACGCGACAAGTCCGGCTGGGTGCAGATCGGCTCGCAGGTTGGCCAGCAGTTGATAGCGATGGAGGACGGGGGCAAACGCTTTGAGGCATGCGCCCAGGCGTTCAGCGAAAAGCGTCCGCACATGTATCAAGAGCGCGAGCGAATTCGCGGCAACCCAGGCAACTGGGAGGGAGAGGCTTTTCCTACGCGAGTGACGCGCGGCCGTGATGCGGCAGTTTCAGCAACAGACCAAAACCTGACGAGTCAGGAAGGCAGAGCGACATGACAAACCGAGGGCATGACATGAGCGAGTTTCAAAACACCAAGCTGGTGGGCAATCCAGAAGTTGTGAAGATGCTGGGGATGGGATCGGTGTCCGGACTGAATAAGTTGCGCGTACGTGACAAGACCTTCCCGGAACCGATCAAAACCAGCGCCAGCCGGGGAGCTCGGGTTCGGTTCGACCTGGCCGAGGTTGAGGCGTGGATAGCAGCTAAAAAGCTGGAGCGAGGTGCGACCAGACGCGACGCTGCCTGAAGGCATGAACTGATGGGGCTAGCCGATCCGGCGTAGCCCCTAACACCGTGTATGGTCATGTGTATGGTGATGGATAATCCCCCTCCGCAAGCCTTTAAAAACCGTACCTGTTCGACTCCCTCTACCCGCTCCACCTTTCAAGGCTTCTCAGCGTAAAACCCACCTACCCATTCGGTACAGCCTTTCGCTTCAATGGCTCATGTCTCTCCACCTAGGCATCAAACCAAAGTGATGAGCATAGGGAGTGGTGAGCGAAGATCTTCTTCTGTGCAGAAATGTGACGTTGCCCCTGAAAAACGTATCCCTTGCCATGCATCTCAATAGCCGCAAGGATACGACATGACTAAGTCCAAGACAGACCGCGTTAAATACACCCTCGAGTTCAAGCTTGAGGCCGTGCGACTGGTTGATACCGGCCTGACACTTGCTGCCGCTGCCCGTTCTCTGGGTATGTCTGACCAAACCCTGTTCAACTGGGTAAAGGCTCATCGACAAGGCAGGCTGACCGGCGCTGACATCAAGCCTGTCACTCCCGAGCAGATGGAGATAAGCCGTCTGCGAGCCGAGCTGACGCGCGTCAAGATGGAGCGCGACATTCTGGAAAAGGCGACGGCGTACTTCGCAAAAGCATCCAGCTGAAGTACGCGTTCATCTTTGATAATCGGCGTCTCTGGCCTATTGGCGTGCAATGCCGGGTGCTGGGCGTCAGTGCTACCGGCTTTCACGGTCACCAAGTCCGCTGTGCAGCCAATGGCCCTCAACGAGGTGTCAGCGACACGGCATTGCTCGTGCACATCCGCGTTGCTCATGCCCGTAGCCGTGGCAGTTACGGTTGGCCTCGGATCTGGCGGGGGTTGCTGGCTGACGGTGTTCGTGTCGGCAAGGAGCGTGTGCAAAAGCTGATGCAGCTCCACGGCATTTACGGCAAGGGCAAAAGACGTTTCAGGGTCACGACCGATAGCGCCCATGACTTGCCGATTTCACCCAATCTTCTGGATCGTCAGTTCACTGTGACGGAGCCAGACAAGGCTTGGGTGGGTGACATCACCTATATCCCGACCGATGAGGGCTGGTTATTTTTGGCCGTCGTTATCGACCTGTTCAGCCGTCAAATCGTGGGTTGGTCGATGGATGAGCGGATGAAAAGCAGTTTGGTGATCGATGCGTTGCGCATGGCCTGGTTCAAGCGCCACCCACCAAAGGAGTCAGGGTTACTGTTTCATAGTGATCGGGGAAGTCAGTACGCCAGCTTCGACTTCCGAAATACCCTCTTGGCCTACGGGATCGCCAGTTCCATGAGTCGACGCGGCAACTGCTGGGATAACGCGTGCAGCGAGACCGTGTTTGGTTCGCTTAAAGTGGAGCGCCTGCATGGCCTGAAATTCAAGACCCGACGCGCCGCCAAGGACGAGGTCATGAACTGGCTGCTGTGGTACAACCAGGATCGCCTTCACTCAACACTGCTTTACGTAAGTCCGATGCAATACGAGAAGAACTGGAAAATGCTGCAACCTTAGATACCCAACCCGGATGCCGGGTTAAGGGATACGTTTCTCGGGGGCAAGGTCAATGAATAACAATAAGCCCTGACGCACGGTTAGCCTGCCCCCCCAACTCAAATAACCCAAAAACCTGCTTTCAATCCTTCTCACTCTGTACCGAAATTCCGAATCAGAACATCTGACCAATCATCTTCAACCAAAAGCATGAGTGACGTTTGCGGTATAGCTGTCAGCCTCCTGCCAAATTCAGAGCGCCCGCTCCCCTCGCACCGACGCTTTTGATTCGAGCTTGCGCCACACCCTGTCAACGCCCCCGCACCGCAATAGTCAGGGGAGTGACCTCCGAGCTTCCCGTCATAAAGGTGGCCATAAGGAACCAAAATCTGGGGCGCCCACGTATAACCACCAGTCATTCCAAACAATCAACTGACTACGGATGACCCGACGATACGACGGTTTTTCAGGTGGCGAAAAAACTGTGCCGCTTGGGGCGTAAGCTACCCGGTGGATCTGATACACAGTGAAGGCTTTGTTGACTTGCCTATGGTCACTATCGCGCCAACATTCTCCTCAGCGCTGCCGCTATATCCCGCCGACATCGGTCAGTGACATCCCCTGGGCCCAGATCGAACATGTGAGGTACGCCGGGATAAACGTGCATCTCTGTGGCAACCCCGGATCGGGATAGATTAAGCGCGAAATTCACGTCCTCTTCTAAAAAAAGATCCAAAGCCCCCACGCAGATAAAGCTCGGCGGTAACCCCTGCAGTCTCACCGCAAGAGCCGGGGAGAAGTAAAACGCCTTCTCATCACTGGGGCTGTAAGAACCCTGTAAACATTCCCAGCAGAATTGGTTTGCTTCCCGCGACCAGCTCAGCTTTCCTGTCGTAGGGTTATCAGCAGTGGTCGCCAACGAACCCGTGCGGTGATCCAGCATTGGGTAAATCATCATTAAGCCGGAGATGCGGTATTGGTTTCTTTCACGAGCCAGAAGTGCCAACGAAGCAGCGAGCCCACCCCCCGCGCTATGCCCCATGAGAACGACGTGTTCGGTGTCGATACCAACCGAAAGGCTGTTGGTAAAAGTCCAGCTCAAAGCGGTATAGCAATCCTCCAGCGGGATCGGAAATGGGTGCTCAGGGGCTAGCCGGTAGTCCACTGCAACGATCACTGAGTTGAGCTCATTCGCCAACTCCGCTAAATAATCATCGACCATTTCAGGCCGACCCAGGACAAATCCGCCGCCATGGATATACATAATGCATGGAAGCAGAACACCCTCGTCAGCCTGGTCAGGCCGATACAGGCATAGGCGAATGCCAGTAGTGTCAGGGGAGTCCGATGTCCAGCGATGTTCGCAACGGCCTGTCCCTGCAGCTTTGAAGCTGGAATTTATCCGGTTTCTGATCTCGGGTAGTGTTGCGAGTGTCCACTCGCTGGATGGCTCGTCCAGGAAATATGCATAGGATGGGTCGAGAAGCTGATTACAGTTCATTGTCTTCTCCCGTTACAGAAGGGAGCTGCACCAGCCCCCTGGCTTAGCTGTTACAGCCATCCTTTGATTTGCGTGCACACTGCTGGCGTAGAAATACCATAGCGATCATGCAGCGTAGGAAGAGCGCCTGCGTCAAGGAAGGCATCAGGTAGTGCGATTTGCCGGAAGGTGGGTGTAACGCCGTTGCGCAACAATACCGTGGCCACAGCCTCGCCCAAGCCCCCAATAATCGAGTGATTCTCTGCTGTGACTACCAGTCGACCTGGCTTTCTGGCCTCGGCAAGGATGGTCTGCTCGTCCAGAGGCTTGATGGTCGGGACGTGAAGCACCGCAACGTCTACCCCATCAGCTTGTAACTCTTTGGCGGCTTCCAATGCTCGCATCGTCATTAATCCTGTCGAAATAATCAGGACATCGTTGCCGGTGCGCAAAGTTTTGGCTTTACCGATTTCGAACTTATAGCCGTATTCGTCCAGCACCAATGGGACGTTGCCTCGCAGCAGACGCATGTACACGGGCCCTTGATGAGCCGCTATCGCTGGAACGGCTTGCTCGATTTCCAGTGCATCGCATGGGTCAACAATCATCAGATTCGGCATGGCACGAAAGATCGCTAGATCATCGGTCGCCTGGTGGCTTGGGCCGTATCCAGTAGTCAGGCCTGGCAAGCCGCAGACGATTTTGACGTTGAGATTCTCTTCCGCGATCGCCATACAGATGAAGTCGTAAGCGCGGCGGGACGCGAATACCGCATAGGTGGTGGCGAAAGGGACAAAGCCTTCCCGAGCCATGCCGGCAGCGGCGCTCATCAGCAGCTGTTCAGCCATGCCCATCTGGTAGAAACGGTCGGGGTGTGCCTTCGCAAAAATATGCAGATCAGTATATTTGGATAGGTCAGCGGAAAGACCGACAATGTCCGTGCGCTGATCGGCGAGTGCCGCCAATGCATGGCCAAATGGGGCAGATTTAGTCGCCTGACCTTCGGAGGCAATTGACGCAATCATCGCAGACGTAGTCAGCTTCTTTTTCACTGCTGCGGGAGCTTGGGCAGAGCTGTTATTTGAGGTGCTCATACAGTTTTACCTTCATCAAGGTTGTTCAGGGCCAAGTCCCACTCATGCTCGTCCACACGTATGAAGTGAGCTTTTTCTCGGGTTTCCAGAAACGGCACGCCTTTGCCCATTTTGGTATCACAAATGATGACTCTGGGTTGAGTGTCGGGGTGATTGCGTGCGCAGTCGAAAGCCTCGACCAGAGCATCCAGATCGTTGCCGTCCACACGCTGCGTGAACCAGCCAAAAGCCTGCCAGCGATCCACGATAGGTTCGAACGCCAGAACTTCGCTTGAACGACCATCAGCCTGTTGATTGTTTACATCGACAATGGCGATTAGGTTGTCGAGCTTCCAGTGAGAAGCCGACATCACCGCCTCCCACGTCGACCCTTCATTCAGCTCGCCGTCCGACAGCAAGTTATAAACGAACGACTTCGAGTGCTTGCGCTTCAGACCCAGGCAGGCACCGACCGCGATACCTAGGCCTTGGCCAAGCGAGCCTCCAGTGATCTCCATTCCTGGGGTATAGGTGGCCATGCCCGACATCGGCAAGCGGCTGTCGTCCGAACCGTAGGTTTCGAGTTCATCGAGCGGGATGATTTCAGCTTCGATAAGCGCCGCGTAAAGCGCGATGGCGTAGTGACCAATCGACAGATAGAAACGATCCCGTTGTTCCCACTCAGGATCTTCAGGCTTGTAACTCAAGGCGTGAAAGTAAGACACAGCGAGCAGGTCGGCAGCGCCCAGCGCCTGGCCGACATACCCTTGGCCCTGAACTTGGCCCATGAGCAATGCGTGACGACGAATATTATGGGCACGCTGTACTAACGAAGTTGCAGGTTCGATTGATGAAGTAGCAGTCATTGTAATTACTCCGTTGACTCAACGATTGACCGAGGCGGCAGGAATGCGCAGTACCAGGCAAGCGCCAATGCACAGCACACCCGTGATGAGGTACATGCCGATGGCGCTTGAGCCGGTTGTAGTGGTGATCCAACCAATCAAGTAAGGCGAGCAAAACCCTGCGAGGTTGGCGAAGCTGTTGATACCGGCTATGCCAGCCGCAGCGGACACGCCTCCGAGCAGAGTTGTGGGTAACATCCAGAAGAGTGACGATGCCGATAGAACACCCGCCGCTGCAAGGCAGAGGCTCAACACCGACAGCAGCAGGTTGCCGCCAAACACGGCCGCCAGCGTTAGCCCCACGGCACCGGCGATCATGGGTGCGATGAGATGCCAGCGGCGTTCGCGGTGCTTGTCACCACTGCGGCCCATCAATAGCATTGCGACGATCGCGCACATATAGGGCACGCTGGTCATGAGACCAATATGCAATGGGTTCGAAACGCCGGCATTGCGGATCAGTGTTGGCAACCAGAAAGTGATCGCGTACTGACCCATGACCACACAGAAGTAGATGCACGCCAGTAACCACAACCGCCGATCACGCAAAAAGGCACCGACAGAGGCATGAGTCACTTTCTGGCTATTATCTTCAGCCAGTTCTTTGTTGATCAGTTCCTTTTCGCCATCCGTCAGCCAAGTTGCCTGATGTACACCGTCTTTGAGATAGCTCAGTACCAGCAAGCCCACAATAACGGTCGGAACTGCCTCGATGACAAACATCCACTGCCAGCCTGCCCACCCGTGAAAGCCTGCGAATGAGTTCATGATCCAGCCGGAGAGAGGACCACCGATCATCCCGGAAAGCGGAATGGCTATAAACCATAGAACGGTCATCTTCGCGCGGCGATAGGAGGGGAACCAGTAGGTAAGGTACAGCAGCAAACCAGGTGCCAGACCTGCTTCTGCAATGCCGAGCAGAAAACGCAGGCCGTAGAATTGCCAAGCCGTTTCCACGAAGGCGAAAAGGGCGGAAATGATGCCCCACGAAATCATTATCCGCGCGATCCACCGGCGTGCGCCGACACGATGAAGAATAAGATTGCTGGGCACTTCACACAGGAAGTAACCGATGAAGAACATCCCGGCGCCAAGCCCATAAACAGCTTCGCTTAACGCGAGATCGTTCATCATTTGCAACTTTGCAAAACCGACGTTTACTCGATCCAGATAGGCGCACAGGTAGCACAGCATCAGGAATGGCATGAGGCGCCACGCAGTCTTGCGGTAAGCGTTAGAGCGCGCGGCTGTGGCCGAGTCGGAGGTCATAGTAGTGGATATCATGATGGTCTGATCTCTTGTTTTTGTAGATCGCCAGGCGCAGACCCAGCGTATCGTCGATCCAGAGCAACTTGGGCCGTTGAAGGCCCCCACAGTTATTAGTGAATAAGCATGCCGCCATTTACATCTAGCGTGATGCCTGTGAGGTACGAAGACAGGTCGCTGGCCAGGAACAGCGCAGCATTTGCGACATCTTGGGCTGCACCGAGGCGACCTAGCGGAATGCCTTCGATGATCGCGTGGCGGCGATCATCCTGCATCAAGCCGCCAGTGATGTCGGTATGAATCAAGCCGGGAGCAATAGAGTTGATGCGGATATTGTTCGGGCCGAACTCACGAGCCATTGCTTTACCGAGGCCCAAAACGCCTGCTTTTGCAGCGCTATAGTGGGGGCCTCCGAAAATACCGCCGCCGCGCTGGGCAGATACGGAGGACATGCAAACGATGCTGCCCGAGGATTGAGCACGCATGGTCGGAATGACGGCTTGTGACATCAACAGGGTGCCGCGCAGACTTACATCCAGGACTTTGTCGTAGTCGGAGGGGCGAATATCCAGGGTCTTGATAGGCTGAGTGATACCTGCGTTGTTAACCAGGACGTCAATTCGACCGAAATGCGCAATGACTTGAGCCACTGCCTGTTTGACCTGGTTCTCGTCTGCGACATTTGCAGAGAGGCCTAAGTGACCTTCACCGAGTGATGAAGCTGCGTCACGTGCTGCAGATTCATCAAGATCTAGAATGACTACGTGAGCACCATGTTGGGCGAAAATAACGGCAGTGGCGCGGCCAATGCCACGTTCTGATGCAGCGCCCGTGATGATTGCAACTTTGCCTTGAAGAAGCATGGGAATTACCTCTGATTGTTTTTATAGGTCGATTCACTGATCGATGCGTCAGATTGTTCCGCCCACGCGTCTTGAGCAATAACGCAAGCTTCACTGCTAGGTGAGGAAAATTCACCTCTCGTCAATCCATGCGCCAGATGATTGAATGGGAACTATCTCCTAGGCCATAACAACTACAAGCGGAGCGAACATGCCCCCAGGCGATAACGCACCTTTCAATCTGCCACCGCTGAAGGCTATTCAAGCCTTCGAGCAGACGGCCCGCTTTGGCAACCTCGCCAGAGCAGCGGAATTACTAGGGCTCACTCCATCAGCGATCAGCCACCAACTGGCAAATCTGGAAGCGATGATTGGCCGCCAGCTTTTTGTGCGCGGTGCACGTGGGGTGACCCTGACCCCAGTAGGCGAGCAGTATCTAAAAGACATTTCTGGCTTATTGCACAACCTGGAAGTAGCAACAGAACGGGCGACAAGTGATGTAAGCCTTGACTGCCTGCGACTTCATTCTTCGCCCAGTTTTGGTTTGCTATGGCTGATGCCGCGTTTGGAAGCCTTCCGAATCAGTCACCCGGATATCCAGATCAATCTGTCGTGTTCATATGAGTCTTTGCATTTCAGTCGGGACAAAATCGACGTCGACATCCGCCACGGCATGCCCAATTGGCCAAGCTATGAGGTGCGCACGGTACGCAATGAGGCGTTTTCAGTTCTGGCCGCCCCAAAGCTTTTGGAAAAACGTGCGATCAGGAGCGCAGCCGACTTGCTGGGCAGGGAGTTGATCCTCTCCGAGGCGACCCTTCTCAAATGGCCTGAATGGTTTGCCCAGCATGGACTGGCCAGGCCGGAGCAACCTTACGCGTTAAGCTTTGATCGGTCGTACATGACGCTGGAGGCCGCAAGTCACGGCCTGGGTTTTGCGCTCGAAAGCACGTTGCTTGCGCAAAAATATCTGGCTTCTGGGGCTCTAGTGGAAGTGGCGCCCGAGACACTAAGTGCTGCGGTGGCAGCTCACCATTTGGTTTTTCCTAAAGCGCATTCGGGCTTTCCAAGAGTCAGACGCTTTCTGGAGTGGATGGAGAGTGAACTGGGGCATGGCTTTGTGTTTTGACAGTTTCCGACGGCTAGTGTCAGTTACCGCAAAGCTCTACCCCCCAAACGGCATGTGGTAGAGGCATTACCTAGGCATACTCGCTTTAAGATGAGCCTTTCCGAGAGACACCTGGCGTGATGGCAGATGTCCCCTTTTTCTATGCTCATCTGATGAGCCTGGAAATGACCGGCTCGTGAACTGAGCAAGTGCCGCAGATCAAGGAGAGAGAGGATTCAGCCTACCTACACACCTACACATTAAAACGATCGCTTTCTTTCACGGAGCCAAGTGGAAGATGGCCTTGAGCAGGAGCTGATCAATCAGTTGAAGCAAGCCCATCGCTACGCGGCGAGTAAAGAGAGTGCCAATTACCTGCTGGACATTACTGGCCTGTACAAGCGACGCATAGGCGACTCCAAAGGTGGGTTGATAACGCTCATTGCCGACGATATTAAAGACATTCCCTCGCGCTGATATCACGCGCAAACAACCTGACACGATCAAAAAACCGCTTCGGCGGTTTTTTATTGATTTCAATTCCTCCCAAAAGCCATCCGCCCGGGCATCCCGTCTTGCGTAGCCAAACAGGTTTCCGGTTGTGCGGCAGTCACTGACCAGGCGCAGCTCGCGTGGTGAAAAACGGGCCCGCAAGATGATTCTTGTACGCTTGGCACTTGCAGTAATGACCCTCTCTAAAACACTCCGCAACACGTTGACCATATCCCCCCCAGGGGGATACTGTGTCTACAAGATAATTCAGCCAGACAGGCTCAAAAAATGAGTGAACACGAACACCCACCTAACCATACCCACCAGTCCCACGAGGCGATTATCAAGCGCCTCAAGCGTGCAGACGGTCACTTGCGAAGCATCATCGCCATGATCGAAGACGGTCGTGAATGCGTGGACATTGCTCAACAGCTTCATGCTGTCGAGAAGGCGGTGTGTCAGGCGAAACGCACACTGATTCAGGATCACATCGATCACTGCCTTGAAGACACCATGGGCGCACTTGCCAAAGGCGAGCGGGCACCACTGGAAGCCTTCAAGCAAATCACCAAATACCTGTAGGTTGCACATGCCTGACTTTGCCAATCTGTTGCAGCAAGGTGGTTCCCACGCCTGGCTGTATTTCCCCAGCGCCATCCTGTTGGGGGCCTTGCACGGCCTGGAGCCGGGCCACTCCAAAACCATGATGGCGGCGTTCATCGTGGCCATTCGGGGATCGGTAAAGCAGGCGGTGATGCTTGGCTTAGCGGCGACGCTCTCGCATACCGCGGTTGTCTGGCTGGTCGCTATCGGCGGCATGTATCTGGGCCAAGGGCTGGATGCAGAAACCACGGAGCCCTACTTTCAGCTCGCGTCTTCAGCGCTGATCATCGCTATTGCACTCTGGATGCTGTGGCGCACATGGCGTGGCGAGCAGCTGTTTAAATCTGAAGAAGAAAACGCTGCTCACAGTGACCACCACGACCACGACGAGACACACCGCATACACATCGGTCACAGCCACGATCATGATCTGGACTTCCAGGAACATCACCATGGCCATCACCATGATCACAGCGATCTGAGCGGTTTGGAGCTGACTGCCGAGGGCTATCAGGATGCGCACGAGAAGGCCCATGCCGACGACATCCGCAAGCGCTTCACCCACCGTGAGGTCAGTAACAGTCAGATCCTGATGTTTGGTTTGACTGGAGGGCTCATCCCTTGCCCGGCAGCAATCACCGTTTTGCTGCTGTGCCTGCAAGTGAAGCAAGTCACGCTGGGGGCCGCGATGGTGCTGTGTTTCAGCATGGGTCTGGCAATCACCCTGGTGACGGTCGGGGCCGCCGCCGCTATCGGCGCCCGCAAGGCGTCAAACCGTTTCCCCTGGCTCAATGCCGCAGCTCGGCGAGCGCCTTATTTCTCCAGCGTGCTAATCATCTGCGTAGGGGTATACGTAGGTATCCACGGCTGGAACGGTCTGTATTCGTGAGATGACATCGTGTTCGAGCTGACCAGCTATTTGGGCCTCTTTGGTGTGGCGTTCGGCGCCGCCACGCTCCTGCCACTGCAATCTGAAGCCGTATTGGTCGGCATGCTCCTTTCAGAGCACTACGTCACAATCCTTCTCTTGCTGGCTGCAACGACGGGGAATGTGCTGGGCTCGGTGGTGAACTGGTACCTGGGTCGCTCAATTGAACGCTTTCGACACAAACGCTGGTTTCCCGTCAGCGAGCACCACCTCGACAAAGCGCAAAGCACGTATGCACGCTTTGGCCGTTGGTCATTGCTATTCAGCTGGGTGCCGGTCATCGGCGACCCGATTACCCTGATCGCAGGTGTCATGCGTGAGCCCCTGTGGCGTTTCCTGCTCGTGGTCACCCTCGCAAAAGGCCTGCGTTACCTGACGCTGACAGCGATTACGTTTGGCTGGGGGGGCTAGATGACGAGTTCTACGAAGCGGCTCTGACTTTAAAAGCGGTTTCGGCGTTTTGGAGATTTCAATTTCACCCAAAATTGAAATACCACCTCAATCTACGTATCCTCCATTTCAAATTACCGGAAATTTGAAATGACCATCAAATCGCCGCCCAGGCTCATCCAGAATCCATTCGCCAGAATTATCAAGGACCATGCCGATCAGGCAGACGCCTACCTCGAGCTTGCGCAACCCTTCGATGCACAAGGGCGCTACCTGCATTTTGACAAACTGCGTTTCAGATTTCCGAAATCGCTGGATACCGATCTTGCCTGGTCGGTCGTCAGGCAAGCCAGAAATCGCCAGTTGGGCATGGCCATTTCCCTTGGGGAGCCGTCAACGCTCTGCGGGTTTCTCTATACGCCTGCGATGCAGATGGCGGTGTCTGCCTGCGACCAGAATACGACCAATGCGACGCTGGAATGGATGAATGCCAGGTTTGGAGAGTCCAGGCAATTGAAGTACCTGCTCAACGATCTGATCGAAGACGAAGCCATCAGCAGCAGTCAGCTCGAAGGCGCCGCAACGACTACCCAGTTGGCGAAAGAACTGTTGAAGCGCAAACGTGGCGCCCGAACACCCGATGAAAAGATGATCATCGGTAACTTCCGGATGATGCAACATGCCTGGGAATGCCGGAACGAAGCGCTTTCACTTGAGTTGATAACCGACCTGCACCAAGTGGGCGTCGAGGGGATCGAAGATGAGCGCTACCGCCCAGGCGAATTTCGGTCTGTTGATGACATTGTCGTCGAGGACGGCAATGGCAACAGTGTTCACCAGCCGCCGCCTGCTCGAGGGTTGTCGCAGCGGCTTCAATCAGTCATTGACTGGATCAATACCGACCACACAAATATCGACAGTACTCCCTACATCCATCCGTTGATAAAAGCGGTCATTCTCCACTTTGTCATCGGTTTTGAGCATCCCTTTCATGATGGCAATGGTCGAGTCGCAAGGTCATTGTTTTACTGGTATCTGTTCAAATCCGACTTTGGCGGATTCAGGTATATCGCTATCAGTACGCTGCTGAAAATCGCCCCCGTCAAATACGGAAGAAGCTACTTGTACACTGAAACTGATGATATGGACCTGACGTATTTTATCGACTATCAGTGCCAGATCGTTGCAAGGGCCATCAAGGAGTTCACGAAAAATCATGAGGCAGCCGTTGCCGCGATTGATCAGTTCAATGCGTTTCTCTACACGTCCGGGCTGTATGCAAAACTGTCCGACAAGCAAAAAATCATCTTTAACGTAGCCAGGTCCACCAGTAACCAGTCGTTTACAGTGACCGATGTCAAAGACAACATTGGATGCGCTTACAACACAGCCGCGACCGCCCTCAACGGCTTGGTAGAGCTCAAGCTGTTCAGTAAAACCAAGACCGGCAACGAGTGGGTTTACTCGATGATCGATACAACGCAGATAGTGAAATCATGGCAGTAAACCCACACTGACCTTCCCCACCCCCGCCTCCCCGGGCACCCGCGCCCAGGCCTCTTCTGCCGCAACCGGCACCGCCAGATACTGCCGATACGCCTTGAATGCCTGCAACGCCGACTCATCCTGGGGACGATAGTCATCACCACTGCTGCGCTGCCGGTTCGCAACACAGGCTCTGCCAATCACGCTCTTACAGGCATCGCTCGCGGCCGCTGAAACCGGCTCGAACAAGGCGAACGCCGTGCCCGGTTGGTCTGTATCGTTGAACAGCGGATGAGCCACATTCTCGAAGTCGTTCCCTTCAACCAGCAGCTGTGAGGATGACGTTCGCGACATTATTGCGCCCTGGTAGGTCATGCGTTGAAAAACGTTATTGACCAGTTGAGCGCGGATTTGAGCATTGTTCATGCCTCCGGAATGGGGCGCTCTGCCGGAGGTGTCGTGTATATAGTTTCTCGACAGCGTCAGCGTGTCCTGGCTGCCAAGGAACAGCCAGACCCAGTAATGATGACCATCACAGGTAGACGAGTAAGGCGTTCGGCCGTCGAATTCATTGCTGGAAATGGTGACGTGTGAAGCAGTGCCCCAGCCCGTGACGATCATCTGCCTGCCAATCCGCGCAAAGGTGTTGTGATCGATCCAGACACCATCGGCCTTGTTCAGGGTAAGCGCATCGCCACCCCATACGACATGTGGGTTGATATCCGAAAGCGTCAGGTTGCGAACGATCACGTTGTGCGCGCCGTCACCAATGAACAGACCTGCTCCCTGAATGCCGGCCTTGTTGCCGACTCCGATCAGGGTCTTGTTCGAGCCGACTTTCAGGGGTTTCAGCCCGGCGTTGTCGTAAGTCACCCTGACCGGCGGTCTTGACTGGCAGAAGTTGTTGGCACCGTTGAGTGCGAGTTGCTCACCGCCCTGCGGGCAGGGTTTCACTACGCAACCCGGTTCGGTGGTTTCAGCGCTACCACTGGAAACCAGACTTCCGCGAAAGTCGAACAGGTGGTCCAACACAATCACTCGCGACGTGTCATCGGTGCAGGCGCCGCGCGAGTCATAAGATGCACAGAGTGCTGATCGAAGCTCATCCAGTGTGGCCGGATGCACTGCAGCGGCAGACCCACCACCGGTTACCCCTTTGGCAAAGCCTTCCGGCACGTCTGCTGCCTGCGAGTATCGCGCCCCTGACAGGACCAGCACTAACGTGAGGGCACCTCTTAGATAACTGCCTTGCAACAGAGAGCGCAGAGGCCTCATCGGTTGAACTCCCAGGCCTGTTCGCGGGAATCGCGAGGACAACCTGAATGCTATACGGACTGTGGCTTGGCTTAATGCGGTTCCACGGCTTTTGTCAGCCTTCGTTCAGGCATTATCACTCATGAAAACACCATCTCCATCTTGACGCTGTCGATTCCGCAACCATGCCCGTCGGTTTCGACCGAGACTGCCGCAAACCCAAGATTCGAGTAGAACCCCTGAACATGCTGGCTGGTGTTGATGTAGGCACGGGTAACGCCCGGTAAAGCCTTCATGACATCCAGCCGGGCCTCGGTGAGCAAACGGCCCAGGCCGCTGCCGTGGCGATTGCTGTCGACCATGCCCCAGATCAGCTCGGCCACTGAGGGGTCCGATAACACCAGGTATCCACCGCAGGCCACAACCTCGCCATCACGCTCCACCACGAAGTAGTGACCCAGCGGCGCCATCAGGAAACTGGCGAATCGCTCGCGCTCCTTTGGGTCAAAGTAACGCGGCACGTTGGTATCAAAAATGTGCAGACAACTGTCACGGTCTGTAAGGGTGTAGGGCCGAAGCATGTCCATGTGCGAGCCTGTTTTTTTGCGAATGATTAAAGTGCCTGACGAAATATATCCTGAATCTGGTCACGATTCGCTGGGCGCGGGTTGGTCAGGCCACAGGCATCTTTCAGCGCGTTGGCAGCCAGCATCGGAAAGTCCTCTTCCCTCACGCCCAGCGCCGTCAAGCCTGCCGGAATCTCTACGGCGGCAGACAGCGCACGGATGGCTTCAATGGCTGCCTGGGCGCCCTCTTCTGGAGACAGGCCGCGAATGTTGGCGCCCATGGCATGCGCGACATCGGTCAGGCGTGCAGCACTGACGCTGGCATTGAAGCGCTGTACATGAGGCAACAAAACGGCGTTGCACACGCCATGAGGCAAATCATAGAAGCCACCCAATTGATGCGCCATGGCGTGCACGTAGCCCAGCGACGCATTGTTGAATGCCATGCCCGCGAGGAACTGGGCATAGGCCATATTCTCGCGCGCCGTGATGTTTGTCCCGTTGCTGACCGCTTCACGCAGGTTGTTGGCGATCAACGCCATGGCCTGCAACGCACAGGCGTCAGTGATCGGGTTGGCGGCGGTTGAAACGTAGGCTTCGATGGCGTGTGTCAACGCGTCCATGCCGGTGGCCGCTGTCAGCGACTTGGGCATCGCAACCATCATGTTCGGGTCGTTTACCGACAACAGCGGCGTAACATTGCGGTCGATGATGGCCATTTTCACGTGACGGGCTTCATCGGTGATGATGCAGAAGCGGGTCATCTCGCTGGCGGTTCCGGCCGTGGTGTTGATGGCGATCAGCGGCAACTGAGGTTTTGCCGAACGGTCGACACCTTCGTAGTCGCTGATATGCCCACCATTGCTGGCACACAGGGCGATACCCTTGGCGCAGTCGTGAGGCGAGCCGCCGCCCAGAGAAATCACGAAGTCGCACTGCCGTTCCTGCAACAAGGCCAGGCCTTTCTCGACGTTGGCGATGGTCGGGTTGGGCCTGGCGCCGTCATACACCACCGAGTCGATGCCCTGTTCGACCAGCAGCCCTGCAACCTGGCTCGCCACTCCGGCCTTGGCCAGACCTGCATCAGTGACGATCAGCGCCTTGCGAAATCCGTATTTGCGGATGGCTTGCATCGCCTCATCAATGCAGCCGGTGCCGATGATGTTCACAGCGGGGATGAAAAAGGTGCTGATCATGACGGACCTCGTGGTTGGCTCGGATGCTTGTGCAATAGCTCAAGCATCTGCTTTACGCGAGGTGTAACCATTGACCCAGAGCAATGAAGTGGTCAGGTTGCTGGCCACTGGTCGCAGGATGCCCGGCCAGACTCTCTTCAGCCAAGATAACCATCGGCCTGCAGCAACGTCTCCAGGCAATGCTCGGTGATGCCATAGAACGTCTTGAGTTCCTGAATGCGCGCCAGCAACAGCGCTGGATTGACGGGCTCGGCGCGTTTGACGGCGAGAATCATCTTGTTCTTGTTGGTGTGCTCCAGCGAGATGAACTCGAACACTTTGGTCTCGTAACCGCATGCCTCCAGCAACAGCGCACGCAGGCTGTCGGTGACCATTTCTGCCTGCTGGCCCATGTGCAGACCGTATTGCAGCATCGGTTTCAACAAGGCAGGACTCTGGATCTGCAAACGAATCTGTTTGTGGCAGCACGGTGAGCACATGATGATTGAGGCGCCGGAGCGAATGCCCGTATGAATGGCGTAGTCTGTGGCGATGTCACAGGCGTGCAGCGCGATCATCACGTCCAGCGCACTGGGCGCCACCGTACGCACGTCACCATGCGCAAAGGTGAGGCCCGAATGATCGAGCTTCGCAGCCGCCTCGTTGCACAGCGTCACCATGTCTTCGCGCAGCTCGACACCGGTCACCTGCCCTTGCGCCTGCAAGGTGTTACACAGGTAATCGTGGATGGCGAATGTCAGATAACCCTTGCCTGAGCCGAAATCTGCGACCTTGATCGGCTGATCGAGCTTGAGCGGCGATGAGCCCAGCGCATGGGAAAACACTTCGATGAACTTGTTGATCTGCTTCCATTTTCGCGACATGGCCGGAATCAGCTCATGTTGCCTATTGGTCACGCCAAGGTCGGTCAGGAATGGCCGGGTAAGCTCCAGATAGCGCTTCTTCTCCCGATCATGCCCTGCCGAAGGGGCCTGGCGCTCCTGCTGAGCCTTGCTTTTGAACAGCGTCGTCTTGCCCTTCTTGCTGAACTCCAGCTGCACCTCGTCGGTCAGCGACAACAGGTGCGCGTTCTTGAACGATTCCGGTATCAGCCCGGCGATCACGGCCACAGCTTCGCCAAGCGGAAAGTTCTTGGTGATATCGCGCGTCTTGTAGCGATACACGAAGCTCAGGCACGGCTGCTCTTTGACCATCAGCGGCTTGATGATGACCCGCTGCAACTCGGCTTCGCTGCCCACGTATTTGGCCAGGACCAGCTTGATGAGCGAGTTCTGCGACAGGGTGGTGTCCAGAAGACCAAGGAACTGCGCGAGGTGCTCAGACGCAGCTGTGAGTGGCGCGGGAGTGTTGACTGACATTAAAGGGTGCCTCGAACGTCCCGAGCGGGACTTGAAAAAATCAGGCGCACATTTTAGCCCGTGACGGATTGCCGGGCACCCTTATTTTTGCGGAACCACAGAGGCTGTCCGCATTTGCCTACATCGAATATTGAAATATACATAAACGGTAAAAGTATCGCTGCCAAGTTTCATTATTAAACCTTGAACCGCGAGCAACTCTCTCTATATTGACGCTCAGTTGAAAGCGATCGATCAGACGATATAAAACATGAGCATTGGCTCTACCGTACTCATTGCATAAGGACCGTGCATTATGATTAATCCAGTAAAAACCTTTATAACCGAGGACCTCGCACGCGTTACAACAAAACCCGTCGAATACCTGAGAGTGACACTTGAAGATGAAAAGAATGAAGGCCGTAGTCCTGGCCTGATTCTGACCAAGGAAGACGTGCTCAGTTTAAAGCGCTATGAGCGACAAGGTCTGAATCTACCCACCACGCTGGCACTCACGGAACAGTACCTGGGCTTCAAAAAAAGCGGCATCCCCGGACTTGAGCCAAAAGATGTCATGGACACTTACATCACCATCAATCGGCATGCCAGAAGCTGGTCGCCAATAGAAAATGCTATCAAGACCAACGGCTTCGATATAGGGATATTTGCCGATCATTTCGTGAGACAGGGTGGTCTGATTATCACCCATATCGAAAGAATGGACATCATCGAACAGTTGACCCTGACGATTGCCGACTTGAAGCTTGAGGACATCAGCGGCCTGAAGTCCTTGCCACTTAGCTCAACAGAAAAGCAAGTGTGTGGCGCCCTGTCCAGTTTGCTGACCCAAATGGCCGGAAGAATAGACATGCATCGCCACTCAGCGGAGCTTCTGACTGAAGAAATAAACACCTTCAGCAACACCCTGAACACGGAGATTATGCCGAGCATTCAACACAAGGTAACCCTTTCGAGCAACTCGGAGCTGGATCAGGAGATCCGGGATCTGGAAAGTGATATCGATCAGTTAACACGCGATATCGAACAAAAGGCCAAAGAATATACGAAGGCCAAGAACAGTATTGCCTGGGGCGGCTTTGGAGGCCCCATCGGTGTCGCCATTACCGGAGGAATATTCGGCAGCCAGGCAGAAAGGATACGCAAGGACAAGAATCGGTTGATCCATATCAAAACCGCCAAGGTCCAACAACTCAAGGAAAAGCGCCCTCTTGCGGCGGCTATCCTCAGCCTGCAGTTAATGTCCGAAGACATGAACCTGCGCATGCAGGATGCTCAGCAGGGCGCAACTAACCTGAAAGACGTCTGGGCCTTATTGTCGTCCTACATCAAGAGCTCTGCTCAGGAACTGGCGACCATAGAGGACGATCACGCACTGTTCATTTTCGCGTTTCATTTCCAGGGGGTGATCTCACCGTGGCTGGAAATCAGAAATATTTCGACCGAGCTACTGAACATCTTTGAACGTGCACTGGACCAGTTCAAGTCAGGCAAAGACATCACTCAATAAGGATATTACCGTGAACGCACACACCCTCTCTAGCAGTATGGAACTTACCCCGCCCGGCACCCGAATCATGGAGTCCGCTCGGCAGAATATCTACGACCACGTCATGTCGTTGCAGTTGGACTTCTTACCGGTCATGAAAGAAAAGCTGCTGCCTCTTCAAAGGGCTCTCAGTCATGCCGAGGCGCTGTGGGGTGAACACCTGTCCGCCATCGTGGCGCAACTGCGTAGCGTCAATCTGGCACCGATTGACTTGAAACAGCAGCAGATCGAAGCGCACGCTGACTTGAGTGATCTGCAGAAACAGCAGGCCATTCGTATGCTGAACGTCGAGCGTACTCGTCAACTTACAGGGCTGACAGCCATCATCCTTAAAGCGGCCAACGCCATCGCCGAAAGCAGCGATGACATGCAACAGATCAACCTGAAGCTGGACGACAGCCGCGTGCAGAGTACGCTGCAGAAGCACGTTGATCACTTGACTCAGCGCGTGACCGATCTGGACATCCGGATGAGCGTGATCGCCGAAGACCGACGCCTGTTGGATGAAGCGATCAAGACGTACGAGAAATACAATCTGGCAGATCTTTTCAAAGACCAGCTCCCCACCGCAGAAGAACTGGCGCTGATCAATGTACCGTCACCAGAGATTGCCCTTCTACAAGCCGGGATTGCCCGACTCGGAAAGCTGCTGGGAAAAATCAGCGACGCAATCAATTATTCAGAGCTGACCGGAGAGCGCGACAAGTTGAGGCAGCGTTACAACACGCTGCTGAACGAGTCGCGTGCCAACGCTCAGGAAATCAAGGCCGCCCTGTTCAAACTTGAAGAGTTGACACTGTTGTCACGCGTCGAGCAGAGCAAAGAGGCCTGGGCTCAGGAGGCTAAACACATGTATCGATCGCTGTATCGCTTTCTGGACAAGAGCGCACAGCAAGACGACTCAACGGTTTCGGTCAGCGAGCACGTTGCACAATTGAAGGCTTACCTGAAATCGTTCCACGATATCAACCGCACGCTCTGATCCCCCCCTATTAAAAAGGCAGGTGTCGATAAAGTAGACGCCTGCCTTCGCTTTTAGCCGAGCACCACCAACCTGTTCGGTAATTCATTCCTGCCGTGGGTCACGGGCACATGATCGGCAAGCAGCTCGCCACAGGCATGGATGCAGCCGAGAAAACCTTGCAGGGTCTGCCCGTCTTTCACCTGCTGGGTAAACACATCGACCATCGCCTTCCACGTGTCGTCATGGAGGCGGCTGGCGATGCCATGATCAACCAGAATTTCGACATAACGCTCGGCTTCGCTGACGAACACCAGAATGCCGGTTCCGTCGTGGGTCTTGTGCAGGTTCTGTTCAAGAAACTGGCGACGGGCGAGATTACCTGCCCGCCAGCGCCTGACCGAGACAGGCACCAGCAACGCTGAGACCTTGGACAGGCGGCACACCAGCGCCACGATAATGAACGTGCTCATCTGCGCGAGCATCAACTCGTCCGCGCTCATCAATTGAAGGCAGTAATTGATCGTGCCCGGCAACAGCAGGCCGATCAGCCCGGCCCAGATCAGCGGCATGTAGGCATAGTCGTCAGCGCGAGCGGCCAGCACCGTGACCAGCTCGGCGTCAGTGCGCTGCTCGACGCGGTCAATCGCTTCGGCGACCTGCCGCTGTTCGTCTTTGTTCAGTAAAGCCATGGTTCCCTCATTCCGAATCCATCAACTACCAATTGCCTGAAGCACCGCCACCGCCGAAACGTCCGCCACTGCGATCAGCGGCTCTTTCACGGCGGGGCCGGGTGGCGCCGCCGCGTCTGACGCTGATGATTACAATCCCCAACACGATGAGGGTCAACACGATACCAATCAGCCAGACATGGTCGTCATTGGTCTGCTCGTCATACTCAGACATCTGCATTGTCGGCTCGGGATAATCGGGTATCTGCCCACCCAATGCCGCGATGACCGCGCGCGTACCGCGTTCTATGCCGACGGCAAACCGGTTGTCGTCAAACTCTGGGGTCATCAGCATGTCGATGATCAGAGACGTCTGGGCGTCATTGAGACGATCCTTCAGCGCACCGCCGACTTCCATGAAGACCTTGCGCTTGTCTCGATAGACCACCAGCAGAACACTGTCATCCTTGCCGTGCAGCCCCAGGCCCCAGGCGTCACCGAGTCGAGAGCCGAACTCTTCGATGCTCGTGCCCTGCAAATCAGCGAGGGTCACGACCACCACCCGCTCCCCGGTCGCCTTTTCATGGGCACGCAGAAGTCTGGCCAGACGAACCGTAGTCTGGCTGTCGAGCATTTGTGCGGCATCCACCACACTGCCGGTCATCGGCGGAAACACCAGTGCTGATGGCTCTGCCTCGGCACGCAATACCCCTCCCAACAGCATCACCACGTACAACATCCACTGTGAAACAGACTTCAAAATCCAGACCTCCGGTGTTTTTTTGAATCCATTGAAACGACACGCCTTAGCCAAAACACAAGTTCCCCGGCATAATCGACCGCCAACACCTGACGCGGTCACTATTTGATTGAACAGGGTCTGTACAAAAATCAATCAAACCGCCATTTTTGTACACACCTTGGGGAGACTTCGTACCGTGAAGCGGATGGCAACTATCCTTGCTTCAAGTGCGAACCATAACGCCAAAGGTCCATAACCCAAAAACTGGCTGTCGGACATTAAACGCGAGTTACCGGCAAAAGCCTTGAGAAATCATTCATGAATAAGCTGTGTTTATTAAGTTTGCTGGTCGGCATGGCCAGTCAGTCAGTGATGGTCCAGAGCGCCTCTGCCGCGGACAATACAACGCTTCAGGCCAAGAATGCCTTCATCGGCAAACTCATGAAGCAAATGACTCTGGACGAAAAGATCGGTCAGTTGCGACTCATCAGCATCAGTTCGGAAATGCCGCAGCCACAGATTCTCAAGGAAATTGCCGCTGGCAGAATCGGCGGCACGTTCAACTCCATTACCCGTTCGGAAAATCGTCCGCTTCAGGAAGCCGCAGTCGCCAAAAGCCGTCTGAAAATTCCGATGTTCTTCGCCTACGACGTAATTCACGGTCACCGCACGATTTTCCCGATCAGCCTGGGCATGGCCGCCAGTTGGGACATGGACGCCATCGCAACAATGGGGCGGATCTCGGCCAAAGAAGCCAGTGCCGACAGTATCGACATGACCTTCGCGCCGATGGTGGATATTTCCCGTGACCCACGCTGGGGCCGCAGCTCGGAAGGCTTCGGTGAAGATACCTATCTGGTGTCGCGAATTTCCGATGTGATGGTCAGGTCCTTCCAGGGCAAGAACGTTGCCGCCAACGACAGCATCATGGCGGCGGTCAAACACTTCGCCTTGTATGGCGCCGTAGAAGGCGGCCGTGATTACAACACCGTGGACATGAGCATGACGCGCATGTATCAGGACTATCTGCCGCCCTACAAGGCCGGTATCGATGCCGGTGCTGGCGGCATCATGGTCGCGCTCAACTCGATCAACGGGATCCCGGCGACCTCCAACAAATGGTTGATGCAAGACCTGTTGCGCAAGGACTGGGGCTTCAAGGGCGTGACCATCAGTGACCACGGCGCGCTCAAGGAATTGATCGACCACGGCGTGGCCAAGGATTACCGCGAAGCTGCCAAACTGGCAATCAAGGCGGGCGTCGACCTGAGCATGAACGACGCGGCCTATGGCGAGCAGTTGCCAGGGCTGGTGAAAGACGGCGAGGTTTCCATGAAGGAAATCGACAACGCCGTGCGTGAAGTGCTGGGTGCCAAATACGACATGGGCCTGTTCGCTTCACCTTACGGTCGCATAGGCGTTGCCGCCGATGACCCTGCCGATACCTATTCCGACGACCGCCTGCACCGCGCCGAAGCTCGCGATGTCGCGCGCAAGACGCTGGTACTGCTGAAAAACCAGAACGACACCCTGCCGCTAAAGAAGCAAGGCACCATCGCAGTCATCGGCGGACTGGCACAGAGTCACCTCGATATGCTCGGCAGTTGGTCGGCAGCGGGTCGTGCCAATCAGTCAGTCACCGTATACGAAGGTCTGGCCAATGCCGTCGGCGACAAGGCCAAACTGGTCTATGCCCGCGGTGCCAACGTCAGCGACAACGAACATGTCCTGACCTACCTGAACTTCATCGAGAAGGAAGTGGAGATTGACCCACGTCCGGCTCAGGAAATGATCGACGAAGCGGTCAAGGTCGCCGAACAGGCCGATGTCGTGGTTGCCGTAGTGGGCGAGTCGCGCGGCATGTCCCACGAGTCGGCCAGCCGCAGCAGCCTGAACATTCCGGGTAAACAGCGTGATCTGATCAAGGCGCTCAAGGCCACCGGCAAGCCGCTGGTGCTGGTACTGATGAATGGCCGTCCGCTGGTGCTGGTCGACGAACAGGAACAGGCCGATGCCATGCTTGAAACCTGGTTCCCGGGCACCGAAGGCGGCAATGCGGTAGCTGACGTGCTGTTCGGCGATTACAACCCGTCGGGCAAACTGGCCATGACGTTCCCGCGTTCGATTGGCCAACTGCCGGTCTACTACGCGCACCTGAACACCGGTCGCCCGTATCACGAAGGCAAGCCGGGCAATTACACCTCGCACTATTTCGAAGAGCCAAATGGCCCGCTGTTCCCGTTCGGTTATGGTTTGAGCTACACGCAATTCGACGTTTCGGATGTCAAGCTGTCGGACGCCACTATGCAGCGCAAGGGCAAGCTGACCGCCAGCGTTACCGTGAAGAACACCGGCAAGGTCGCGGGTGCAACCATTGTGCAGTTGTACTTGCGTGACATTACCGCGTCGATTAGCCGTCCGGTGAAAGAGCTGAAAAACTTCGAGAAGGTCATGCTTGAGCCAGGCGAGGAGAAGGTGGTTACCTTTACCCTCAGCGAGAACGACCTGAAGTTCTTCAATCCTGAACTCAAGTACGCTGCAGAGCCTGGCGAATTCAAGGTCATGATCGGCCTGGATTCGGAGGCGGTGAAAGAAGCGACGTTCAATCTGCTGTAACGCCCCTCCCCGGCGTATTGGCTGGCAACCGCTTGCCAATACGCCAGCGGATTCCGTTCAGGCGGCACCATGACGATCAAGCATCGCTACTGGCGACTTTCCTTGTACGTGCTGCTGATTCTGGCGGGGGCCGCCCTGTCGGCCAGCCTGGCCATGCGTCAGGCTCAGCGCCACGCACTTGCAGAAGATGCAGCGCGGGGCAGCGAACAACTGGCGCTGTACGCCAATACCCTGCACACCCTGATCGAACGCTACCGCGCCCTGCCCTCGGTCCTGGCACTGGACCCCGAAATTCGTGCAGCGCTGAGCGGTCCGGTGACCGATGACGTGCAACGCGCGCTCAATATCAAGCTGGAAAAAATCAACAGCGCGGCCCACTCATCGACCCTTGAGTTGCTTGATGCAAACGGGCTGGCCATCGGTGCGAGCAATTGGCGCACACCCAATAGCTACGTCGGCCATAACTACGGCTTTCGCCCCTACTTTCTGCAAACCCGTGCCAAGGGCAGCGGGCGCTTCTACGCGGTCGGCGTGACCACGGGGATTCCCGGTTACTTTCTGTCCAGTGCAGTGGTGAACGATGCAGGCATCTTCAGTGGCGCGATGGTCGTGAAACTGGAGTTTCCCAACCTTGAGCAGGAATGGGGTCAGGGCGACGACCTGCTGCTGGTCAGTGATGAGAAAGGCATCGTGTTCATCGCCAATCGACCCGACTGGCGTTATCACGAACTGTTGCCCATCCCCGTCGAGGGCCGGGCCAATCTGCTGCGCACTCGCCAATACGACAAAAAACCTCTATCGCCGCTGCGCAGTCGGATCATTGATCGCTTCGGCATCAACAGTCATTTGAGCCGTGTTGAAGGACCGGACGGCACGGCTGACTATCTCTGGCAATCACTGCCGCTGCCCGACGAACAGTGGACCCTGCACCTGCTGCGCAAGCCGCCGGCCTCCAGCGAAGACATGCGCAATGCCGGGCTCGCCGCTGCTGGCATCTGGCTGGCGCTGGTGTTTCTCGGCCTGTTTCTTTATCAACGCTGGCGCCTGGCGCGATTGCGCGAACGCAGCCGGGACGAGCTTGAGCAACTGGTTCAGGAGCGCACCCGCGATCTGCAAACCGCGCAGGACGGCCTGGTGCAATCGGCCAAGCTGGCTGCGCTGGGGCAGATGTCGGCAGCGCTGGCCCACGAAATCAATCAACCGCTGACAGCCCAGCGCATGCAACTGGCAACCTTGCGCCTGCTGCTTGATCAAGGCCGCATTGACGAAGCCTGCAAGGCGCTGACTGCAGTGGATCAGCAGCTGACGCGCATGGCCGCACTGACCGGCCACTTGAAAACCTTCGCCCGCAAGAGCCCCAGTGGCTTGCGCGAGCGGCTGGACCTGGCGACGGTGGTCGAGCAGGCGTTGCAGTTACTTGAACCGCGCCTGCGGGAAGACCACATCGACTGCGTGCTGCACCTGCCGCACCCGGCCTGGGTGCGCGGTGATGCCATACGTCTCGAACAGGTGCTGATCAATCTGCTGCGCAACGCGCTGGATGCCATGCGTGACTGCACCACCCGGCGTCTCGAAGTGCGCATTGATGCGCTCGACCCGCATTGGCGACTCAGCGTCAGGGACAGCGGGACCGGCATCGCCCCGGACAATCTGGCTAACATTTTCGATCCGTTCTTTACCACCAAACCGGTAGGCGACGGTCTGGGCCTCGGTCTGGCCGTTTCCTACGCCATCATTCACCAACTGGGCGGGCAACTGACCGCAGAAAACCATGCCGATGGCGCGGTGTTCTGGTTCTGCCTGCCCAATGACGCTCTGGAGACCTGACCCGGCATGTTGAACTCGGTCATCGTGGTAGACGACGAAGCGCCCATCCGGCAAGCCGTCGAACAGTGGCTGACCCTTTCAGGTTTCGAGGTGCAGGTGTTCGCCCGCGCCGAAGAATGCCTGAGCTGCGTGCCGGAACACTTTCCCGGCGTGGTGCTGACCGACGTGCGCATGCCGGGCATGAGCGGTCTGGAGCTGCTGAGCCAGCTGCAAGGCCTGGACCGCGACTTGCCGGTCATCCTGCTGACCGGCCATGGCGACGTGCCGATGGCGGTCGAGGCCATGCGCGAAGGTGCGTATGACTTTCTGGAGAAACCGTTCAGCCCTGAAACCCTGATCAGCAACCTGCGTCGCGCCCTGGAAAAACGTCAACTGGTGCTGGAAAACCGCCGTTTGCATGAGCAGGCCGACGCACGCACCCGGCTGGACGCCACCCTGCTCGGCACCTCGCCCAGCCTGCAAACCCTCCGCCGTCAGGTGCTGGACCTGTCGCAGCTGCCGGTCAATGTGGTGATCAGAGGCGAAACGGGCAGCGGCAAGGAGCTGGTCGCCCGCTGCCTGCATGACTTCGGCCCGCGCGCAGGCAAGCCTTTTGTTGCCCTCAACTGCGCAGCCATCCCGGAACACCTGTTCGAGGCCGAGCTGTTCGGCCACGAAAGCGGCGCGTTCACCGGCGCACAAGGCAAGCGCATCGGTCGTCTGGAATACGCCGACGGTGGGACGGTGTTTCTCGATGAGATAGAAAGCATGCCGATGGCACAACAGGTCAAGCTGCTGCGCGTGCTGCAGGATAAACGCCTGGAGCGGCTGGGCTCGAATCAAAGCATCGAAGTCGACCTGCGGATCATTGCCGCCACCAAGCCAGACCTTCTTGAGGAGGCGCGTGCCGGACGCTTTCGGGAAGACCTCGCGTATCGCCTGAATGTGGCCGAGCTGCGCCTGCCGCCCTTGCGTGAACGCCGGGAGGACATTCCTCAACTGTTCAGCCACTTCGCCAGATCCGCCGCCGAACGTCTGAACCGGGATGCGCCGTCCCTCAGCGCTGCGCGTCTGAGCCAGTTGCTCAGCCATGACTGGCCCGGCAATGTTCGCGAGCTGGCCAATGCAGCCGAGCGTCAGACGCTCGGGCTGGAGCTGACACCTTCAGCGCCCGACAGCGCCGTGCAGGGGCAATCATTGGCGGCCCGTCAGGAAGCCTTCGAAGCGCAATGCCTGCGCGCTTCGCTGACCCGCCATAAAGGCGACATCAAAGCCGTGCTCGGCGAATTGCAACTGCCACGCCGGACGCTGAACGAGAAAATGCAACGTCATGCCCTAACACGGGAAATGTTCCTCAATTGAGGACTTCAGGCTCGACCTGCTTCTTCTTCAAGGGCATAACCGAACATTTCCGGCTGCACCGGGTCTGCTTACTGATCGCGGTCGCATTCGATAGCGATCGCCGAGTCAGACAAGGCATAATGACACTACTTCTGCTTTAACCATTCAGCTCACTTTGGCAGCCCGAAAGATGGGACATTTTCTACCGTGAATACTCCCCTCGACCTCCCACTGGGAGGCGGCGAAATGGGCCGGCTTATCCGCGAGACAGACTGGTCGATGTCTGCAATGGGGCCGAAGCACACATGGCCTGCAGCTTTGTTGTCTTCGATGAACCTGATGCTCAACTGTCCGGACAGCATGTACCTGCTCTGGGGGCAGGATTTCACACTGTTTTTCAACGACGCCTATTGCCCGGTCCTGCCCGTCGAGGCTCAACAGGCACAGGGGCAACCCATCGCGTCCGTATGGGGCGATGCGTGGGAAGCGGTTCGCCATTTGGCCGAGCAGGCGCTCGCCGGGCACAGTTGCAGGTCCGACGACATTCAGCGCACCGTCATCCGCAATGGCAAATCCGTACAGACCTGGTGGTCGCTTTCCTACTCACCCCTCTACGGCGACACGGGGCAGATCGAGGGCGTATTCAGCCGAGTCAACGAAACCACTTCTCAGGTTCTTGCCAAAGCCCGGCAAAATGAAAACGAAGCGTTCACCGACCGCGTTTTGTCGAGCATCAACGACTGCATCAAAGTACTGGATCTCGACTCGCGCCTGACCTTCATGAGTGAAGGCGGTCAGCGGATCATGGAAGTCAGCGATTTCAACGCGATTCGCGGCTGTCCATGGCCGGACTTCTGGCAGAACCAGGGCAATCTGGACGCTATTGCTGCCGTCGAAGCCGCCCGCGCCGGACAAAGCGCCAGCTTCATGGGCTCGGCGCAAACGCTGGGTGGCAATGTCAAATGGTGGCATGTGCAGGTCAGCCCTATTTTTGGCAAGGACGGCAAACCGGAAAAGATACTTTGCGTATCCAGGGACATCACTCAACTCAGGGACGCCGAGGAAGCGCTGCTTTCCCTGAACGAAACCCTGGAGCAGCGTGTGATCGAACGCACCCGGGATCGCGACCGCATCTGGCGGCTGTCTACCGATCTGATGCTGGTCGCGCAATTTGACGGCATCATTTCGGCGGTCAATCCGGCATGGACTCAGGCTTTGGGCTGGTCGGAAGAACAATTGCTCGACAGTCAATTCCTCGCGCTGGTGCATCCGGACGATATCGACAGCACCCTCGCTGCCATGAGCGGGCTGGAAAACGGTAAAACCATCCCCCATTTCAAGAATCGCTACCGTCATCAGGACGGTTCATACCGGACCATCGCCTGGACTGCTGTTCCGGACAATGAATTCATTCACGCTGTCGGCCGTGATATCCAGGCCGAAGAAGCCGCCAACGAGGCATTGAGGGTTTCCCAGGAAGCACTTCATCAAGCCCAGAAACTGGAAGCCATCGGCCAGTTGACCGGCGGCGTGGCGCACGATTTCAACAATCTGCTGACGGTTATCCGCTCCTGCACCGACCTGCTGAAATCCACCAGCCTCGACGAACTGCGGCGCATTAAATATGTGGAAGCCATTTCCAGTACAGTCGACCGCGCGGCTCGTCTGACCGGACAATTGCTGGCCTTTGCCCGCCGTCAGGCATTGCAGCCGGAAGTCTTCGATGTCTGCAAAAGCGTGGCGCGGATCGGCGAAATGATGGACACCCTCACCGGCTCGCGCATTCAGGTTCACATCGACCTGCCTGCAGATCCTTGCTTTATCTTTGCCGACGGCAGCCAGTTCGATACGGCGCTGGTCAACATGGTAGTCAATGCCCGCGACGCCATGGCGGGTTCCGGTCGCCTGACCATCAAGGTCGAACGCTCGGCCTGCTCTTCCAGCGAACTGGCGCCTTCGCTCAGCGAAGGCGACTACGTGACGGTGTCCTTGACCGATACCGGGTCAGGCATCCCCAAAGACAAACTGGGGCTGATCTTCGAACCGTTCTATACCACCAAGAGTATTGGCCAGGGCACCGGGCTGGGCCTGTCGCAGGTCTTCGGCTTTGCCAAGCAATCGGGTGGCGAAGTGCTGGTCGAGAGTGAACTGGGCAGCGGCAGCCGTTTTACGTTATGCCTGCCCAGCGCACAAAATCAAGAAATCGCCCCGGAAAACCAACACTACGTGCTCTCCGCGCCTCCTGGCCTGTGCGTGTTGATGGTCGAAGACAATCAGGACATTGGCACCTACACCTGCCCGATGCTCGAACAACTCGGCTTTCAGGTGCTCTGGGTATCCAGCGCCCGCGAGGCACTGCAAGAGCTGTCCGGCAACCCTGAAAACTTCCACGTGGTGTTTTCCGATATCGCCATGCCGGGAATGAGCGGGCTGGAGCTGTACACAGAAATCGAAGCGCGCTATCCGTGGATGCCGGTGGTTCTGACCACTGGCTACAGCACCGAATTCGCCTCCATTGCTCAGGACGAAACACATCGCTTCGACCTGTTGCAAAAGCCCTATTCCAGAGATGATCTGGCAGCCCTTCTGTACAAGGCCGTGCGCCGCAGCGGGGAGCAGCAATACTGAACACGCAGTTGCAGGCACTGAAAAACACCTTGATTTAGAATCACGCCAAATTTAGAGCAGGGAGCATCTTTGAGATGATCGTCGGTATTGATCTGGGCACCACCAACAGCCTGGTAGCCGTATGGCGCGACGGCAGCAGCCAGCTGGTTACCAACGCCCTGGGTGAGACGCTCACCCCAAGCGTTGTCGGGCTGGACGATGAAGGGCAGATTCTGGTCGGCAAGGCCGCTCGCGAACGCCTGCAGACCCATCCGCAGAAAACTACAGCGCTGTTCAAGCGCTACATGGGCAGTGCTCAGGAGATCCGACTGGGCACCGAGACCTATCGCCCGGAAGAACTGTCCTCGCTGGTCCTCAAGAGCCTGAAAGCAGATGTCGAGCGCGCGTTCGGCGAGCCGGTCACTGAAGCAGTGATCAGTGTTCCCGCGTATTTCAGCGACGCTCAGCGCAAGGCCACGCGTATCGCCGGTGAACTGGCAGGGCTTAAAGTCGAAAAGCTCATCAATGAGCCAACTGCGGCGGCGCTGGCTTACGGGCTGCATCAGAAGGAAGGCGAAACCTCGTTTCTGGTCTTTGACCTGGGCGGCGGGACGTTCGATATTTCGATTCTTGAGCTGTTCGACGGCGTGATGGAAGTGCGTGCCAGCGCAGGTGACAACTTTCTGGGCGGTGAGGACTTCGACCGTTTGCTGGTCGAACACTTCCTTGACCTGCACCGCGACGAGAGTGACTTCCCGGCCAAAGAACTGGTGAGCCCCTCGCTACGGCGTGAGGCCGAACGTGTGCGCAAGGCGCTGGGGCAGGATGACAGCGCCGACTTCGTGCTGCGCCATGCAGATAGGGAATGGCGCAAGACCATCACCCAGGAGCAGATGACCGAGCAGTTTGCGCCTTTGCTGGCCCGGCTGCGTTCGCCAATTGAACGCGCCTTGCGTGACGCGAAAATTCGCGTCGCCGATCTCGACGAGATCCTGCTGGTGGGCGGCACTACGCGCATGCCACTGATCCGCAAACTGGCTGCGGGGATGTTCGGGCGTTTTCCGGCCATCACCCTCAATCCGGATGAGGTGGTCGCGCAAGGTGCCGCGATTCAGGCAGCCCTCAAGCAGCGCGATGCGGCGCTGGAGGAAGTGGTACTGACCGACGTTTGCCCTTACACCCTGGGTATCGAAACTACGCAATACGTGTTCAATGGCTATCAGGCCGGCCATTACCTGCCGATCATCGAGCGCAACAGCGTGGTGCCGGTCAGCCGGGTTCGCACCGTGAACACCATTGCCGACAATCAGGAACACGTGCTGCTGAAGATCTTTCAAGGCGAAAGTCGCCTGGTCAAAGACAACATCGCACTGGGCGAACTGAACATTCCCGTCCCCAAGGCCAAGGCTGGCGAGGTCGAACTGGACGTGCGCTTCACCTACGATAACAACGGCCTTCTGGAGGCCGACGTGCTTATCCAGATGACCGGCGAGAACCATAAGCTGGTAATCGAGAACAACCCCGGCGTCATGACCCCGGCGGAAATCCAGGAACGCCTCAAGGTGCTGGAAGCGCTCAAGGTCCATCCTCGCGAACGGCAGGTCAATACTCACCTGACAGCCCGGCTGGAACGGCTCTATCAGGAGTACCTGGGCGAAGCCCGTGAAACCATCGGCGTCTGGGCAGCGCAATTCCAGCGCGTCCTGGAAACGCAGGATGACCGGCAGATCAATGAAGTGCGCAAGCAGATCGAACAGGAAGCAGACCGTTTTGAACGGGGTGAATGGTGATTGCAATGGATTGCTGGAGCGTACTGGAACTGCAGGACGACGCCGACGAGCGCAGCATCAAACGGCAATACGCAAGACTGCTTAAAGTTACTCGGCCTGACGACGATCCTGTCGCCTTCCAGAGGCTGCGTGATGCTTACGAACAAGCCCTGGAACGGGCTCGAAATCGTGTTGAATACGCCCCCGAGGGCGCAGGCTTCTGGTCGTTCGCAGACCAGGCGCCAGAGTCGCTGACTCTGGACAAGCCTGCACGGGCCGTCCAGCCGGACGATGAGCGAGCACTGCCGGATGTTGACAGTACTTATCCACTGGTGCGCCCGGCGATAGAGTTGAGCTGGCACGAGCAAGCGTCTCGAACCACGCCGGAGAATTTGCACTCACAACACCAGCTCGCCCAGGACCAAGGCTGCGACGAGGTTTTTCAGCAGCACCTGGCTCGCCGATGCCTGCTGGACCCGGAAGGCACCCTGCCGCTGATAAAGGCTGCGGTTGAGCAACTGCACTGGCTGACACCCTGGCAAAAGGTGCAGCTCAGGGCGCACCAGTCACAGCGCTTGACCCAGGCGCTGCTGGACAGCTCGCTTCAGCCGTTGCACGCGCTGCTTGAAAACAGTGAAGAGCGCGCCTTTCTCGATGCGCTGAAGGCACTTCAGCAGCAGCCATGGCTGGCGTCCTTTGATCGTCAGGAGCAGTTGGAGCAATGGACCATGTCGCTGCTGCTCAACAACCCTCACTGGTCACCTGCGTTGTTCGAACGCCTGAGCGCCCTGTTTGACTGGGATCAGAAACATGATGTGCATTCCGGGCCAATGTCGTTGTGGATGAACCTGGTTCAGCGCTGTGAAAAAAAGGCTTTCATCACTCGCCTGCATCACTTGCTCGAAGGGCCGGCAGACAGCCCTGAAGCGACCGCAGCGCACTTGATCCTGCAGCCACCGCCACTGAATGAACGACTGCGCCTGGCAAGACAAGGTGATCAAGCGCTTTGGCAAGCCTGCGAGACGCTCACGTCTGATCTGATCCATCGTTTTCCGGAGGCCATGGAGGTATTTCCGGACGCTGATGTGCAGTCCTGGCGAAAACTGCCTGAGCAGGTGTCGTTCAATCCGAACCTCAGGACCTATCTGTTCGGTGCACTGGCGATATTCATAACGGCCTCACTCGACCCTTCGAGAGCCGACGTTGCCTGGTATGAAGTAATCGGCATTGCGCTGAGCGCCCCCGTACTTTTCTTGCTTATCAGCTACATGGTCATGACCCTCTGGGGGCCTGTCAGCGAAAGCTTCAAGACCGCGGACAAGCGCTGGAGTGAACGCCTGCTGCCCGGCTGGCTGAGCTGGCCTGGCTACCAGACTCTGCTGCTGCGCCATGGTATTCCGGTGGTCACCATCGGGGCCGCCTGCATACAGGAAGGACTTTTGCTTTTAGCGCTGTTCAGCGCTGGCCTGGCGTCATGGATTGTCCTGTCGCCCTACCGGATTTCTCTTTTTCAAGACGCTGTTTCGGCTCGTACCGGAGGTTGGCACGGAGTAAAAGCCTTCTGCGCCAGGAACACGTTCAAAGGCATCATGATCCTCATGGGCCTGATGCTCGCCTTTGTTGGAGCCGTGATTGCTTTCGGACCGGCACGCGGTCATTAGTAGCTCTCCCCTCCTATCAGCAAGAATCCGCCTATCCGCGCTGCGTCTATAAGCGGATTCTTGCTTACCACGCTCTCGCGACCGCTCTAGCCCAAGCCCTCATGGTGTGGCACAGCTCCTGCTATGGAACTGAGCAGGGCACTGAATGCCTCCTTCTAAAAATAATGAAATCAAGGAACATCATGGAAACCTCCAATCCCGCCTCCAACGGGTCGGCTGCTACTGCAGCCGGCCCAAAAACCACCTCCAGCCGTATCAAATCGATCTTCAGTGGCTCGGTCGGCAATATGGTCGAGTGGTACGACTGGTACGTCTACGCCGCGTTCTCGCTGTACTTCGCCAAAGCGTTCTTCCCCAAAGGCGACACCACCGCGCAACTGCTCAACACCGCCGCAATCTTCGCCGTCGGCTTTCTGATGCGACCGATTGGTGGCTGGCTGATGGGGTTGTATGCCGACTACAAGGGCCGCAAGGCCGCGCTGATGGCATCGGTGCTGCTGATGTGTTTCGGCTCGCTGATCATTGCCCTGACACCGGGCTATGAAAGCATCGGCGTCGGCGCACCGATCCTGCTGGTATTCGCCCGCTTGCTGCAGGGCCTTTCGGTCGGCGGCGAATACGGAACCTCGGCGACCTACCTCAGTGAAATGGCGACCAAGGAGCGTCGCGGCTTCTTCTCCAGCTTTCAGTACGTCACGCTGATTTCCGGCCAGCTCATTGCGCTGGGTGTGCTGATCGTGCTGCAACAAACCCTTACCACCGAACAGCTGTATGCCTGGGGCTGGCGCATTCCGTTTGTCATCGGCGCCTTGTGCGCAGTAGTAGCGTTGTTCCTTCGTCGCGGCATGGAAGAGACCGAGTCATTCACCCGCAAAAAGAAGGAAAAGCGCAAGGAAAGCCTGATGCGCACGTTGATGCGCCATCCCAAGGAATTGATGACGGTGGTCGGCCTGACCATGGGCGGCACCCTGGCCTTCTATACCTACACCACGTATATGCAGAAGTATCTGGTCAACACCGTTGGCATGAGCATCACCGACTCGACCTCGATATCGGCAGCGACGCTGTTCCTGTTCATGCTGCTGCAACCGGTGGTTGGGGCGCTGTCTGACAAGGTTGGTCGACGTCCGATCCTGATTGCCTTTGGCGTGCTGGGTACGTTGTGCACAGTGCCGATCCTGACCACGTTGCACACCATTCAGACCTGGTGGGGCGCGTTCTTCCTGATCATGGCCGCGCTGATCATCGTCAGCGGTTACACGTCGATTAACGCAGTGGTGAAAGCCGAGCTGTTCCCTACCGAAATCCGCGCACTCGGTGTCGGCCTGCCTTACGCACTGACCGTCTCGATATTCGGCGGCACTGCGGAGTACCTTGCACTGTGGTTCAAGAGCATCGGCATGGAGACGGGTTATTACTGGTACGTCACCGCGTGCATCGCCTGCTCGCTGCTGGTGTATGTGTTCATGAAGGACACGCGTAAACACTCGCGGATCGAAACTGACTGATCTGATAACGACTGCGACGATTCTCGTGTCCATGCTTCGCGCAGGCACGAGAGTCATCGAAGCTCACTTATAACGATCAGTATCATTGCCCGCATCGATATAACTACTGTGTAAAAGCCCCCTCTTTCACAGATCATCTGAAACAAAGCGTTTCAGTACGGTGCATTATTTGGGTGATTTCCAGCGACAACCTGTTGAATAAATAACACTTATATTTTGTCAATAGGCTTTATTACAAGACTTTTCAGGAATTGCACCACAACAATGCAATTCGGGTTAAGAGGCCCGAAATCAGCGCGTTACGGCCTACTATCATTTTCAGCGATGATCGCTAGCAATCCTATTAACTTCTTAATAATCCGCTGGCGCGTAGCATTGCCTCCATACCGGGATGACAACTCACCCGACACTACTTGGAGACACTCTCATGAAAACCAACAAACTGATCTTCGGCCTGGCCTTCTCTGTTCTGGCGTCGAGCGCCTTCGCTCTTCCAGCAGTCAATACCGTACATAACGACATGTCCAAGGCAACCATCGTTGCTGAAGGCGGCACCAAGCACACTAACGTCGGCTCGATCCGTGTAGCGGCTGATGGCGCAGATCGTGTAGGTCCAAACCGTCAGGCTGCCGATGGCGCTGATCACGTTGGTGCAAATCGTCTGGCCGCTGATGGCGCTGATCGTGTAGGCGCCAATCGTCAAGCTGCTGATGGCGCTGATCACGTCGGTGCAAACCGCCTGAGCTGATCCCTCAAGCGACACCCCAGGCCCGGCTATGCCGGGCTTCTTCGTTTCTGGCCCAGACGGAAACACACACGACTCTGGCATCCAGCGCCGATGCGCAGCACTATGTTCACCTCTACCATGAGCCATCAGGAACCGAGCATGTCAGACGCTATTCACTCCTACGAGCCATCCAAAGGGCACGGCCTGCCACACGACCCGTTCAACGCGATTGTAGGTCCACGCCCGATTGGCTGGATATCCTCACAGGATGCCAACGGCAAGCTGAATCTCGCGCCTTACAGCTTCTTCAACGCGTTCAACTACGTGCCACCGATCATTGGCTTCTGCAGCGTCGGTCGGAAGGACAGCCTCAATAACATCGAACAGACCGGCGAGTTTGTCTGGAACCTTGCGACCCGCTCGCTGGCCGAAGCCATGAATCAGAGCTGCGCACCGGTGGCCCCTGACGTGAGCGAGTTCGAGCTGGCGAACCTGACGCCGCTGGCGTCGCACATTGTTTCGGTGCCGCGCGTGCTGGAAACGCCGGTGTCCTTCGAATGCAAGGTCACGCAGATCATTCAATTGCAACGGGCGGACAAGGAACTGGTCCCGAGTTGGCTGATTCTGGGCGAGGTGGTTGCGGTACACATCGACAAGTCGCTGCTCAAAGACGGCATCTACGACACCGCTGCGGCAGAGCCGATTCTGCGCGGCGGTGGCCCGGCTGATTACTTCCAGCTTGGCCCGGAAGCGCTGTTCAAGATGTTTCGTCCAGGTGCCTGATCAGCAAGCCCACACCGGCTCGCCCTCTTGATCCACGTCGATCAGCCGCTCCAGTTCCTGGACTGCGGCCAGATCGGCGTCATGAGCGGTCTTGAATTTCTGCCCTGGCAATATCGCGTGGAAGCGCGGCGCACCGCCTGCTGCCAATGACTTGACGGCAACTGCTGCGCTATAACCCTCCTGCTCTGACGGTATTACCGCAGATACTACTTCAAACCCGTTGTATTCCTTGCGCGCCATGTGTCTCTAACCTGCCGATCAATCAAAACGCGAATTCTAACCGTTCACTCCCCTCGTGTGCGGTACGAATATCTTCCTGCCTGAAGCGCTTTCTTGTCCTACACTTCGATTAGATCTTTCAAGCTGCTCTGTAGGTAAAGCAAGGAGTGCGTCATGAAAGTAATAACAAGAAGATGTATGGCCGCCATCGGCATTCTCGCGGTACTGGCCGTGTACGCTGCCGGTGCGTATCAAAACGAACTGTCCCGACAGGCCACTGGATATGCCAACTGCACGTTCGGCCATTGCGCGCCGCTCGACGCAAGCTTCAGCGCCCTGCGATGAGGCTTATGCGCACTTAATTACAGCGCCATTCAGCAAAGGCAGCTATCGATTAGCAAGCTATCGGATTAGACTGGCCAGACTTCTCCCGCCTCCCTCGCGGCGGGTCAACACTGCCATCAGGTTGAGCCTTGACCAGTCTTACTCAAACGCCGCCCGCCATTCGCAGCATTTTGTTCGCGCTGATGATGGCTGTCCTGCTCAGCGCGCTGGACCAGACCATCGTCGCTGTTTCGATGCCTGCCATTTCCGCCCAGTTCAGAGACATCGACCTACTGGCCTGGGTCATCTCTGCCTACATGGTCGCGCTGACCGTGGCGGTTCCTATCTACGGCAAGCTGGGCGACCTTTACGGGCGACGCAATCTGATGCTGTTCGGGCTTGGTCTGTTCACGCTGGCCTCCCTGTTCTGCGGTGTTGCGCAAAGCATGGAGCAACTGGTGCTGGCGCGCGTACTGCAAGGGATTGGCGCAGGCGGCATGGTGTCGGTGAGCCAGGCAATCATCGCCGATATCGTCCCGCCTCGTGAGCGCGGTCGCTATCAGGGTTATTTCAGCAGCATGTACGCTGTCGCCAGCGTCGCAGGCCCGGTATTGGGCGGTTTGATGACCGAATACCTGTCCTGGCGCTGGGTGTTTCTGATCAACCTGCCGCTGGGTGCCGCTGCGCTGATCGTCGCCTACCGGACCCTTAACGGTCTGCCCATCCCCCAGCGCAAGCCGATCATCGACTATCTGGGAACCGTGCTGATGATCATCGGCCTGACCGCGCTGTTGCTGGGTATCACCGAAATCGGTCAAGGCCTGAATCTGGGCGATACCCAGGTTCAGCTGCTGCTCGGCATCGCCCTGTTGGCGCTGGCGGTTTTCGTCTGGTACGAGCGTCGCGCCCCTGAGCCCTTGCTGCCCATGCATCTGTTTACCAACCGCAGCGCAGTGCTCTGCTGGTGTACGGTGTTTTTTACCAGCTTCCAGGCCATTTCACTGATTGTCCTGATGCCGCTGCGCTACCAGACCGTTACCGGCGGTGGCGCCGACAGTGCAGCCCTGCACATGCTGCCACTGGCAATCGGCATGCCGATGGGGGCTTATTTTGCAGGGCGACGCACCGCGCATACCGGCCGATACAAGCCGTTGATCCTGACTGGCGCGCTGCTGATGCCGATCGCCATTCTGGCGATGGCCTTCACACCGCCACAGTCTATTGTGCTGATGAGCCTGTTCATGATCCTGACCGGCGTCGCAACCGGCATGCAATTTCCCACATCGCTGGTCGGGACCCAGAACGCTGTGCAGACCAAGGACATGGGCGTGGCCACCAGCACAACCAATCTGTTCCGCTCACTGGGTGGCGCCGTCGGCGTGGCCCTCATGTCGGCGTTGTTGCTGGCGATGCTGCAACACACGGGCGTAGCCCTGTCAGGAACTGCAGTGGCTGGCGCAGCGTCGGCTGGTAGCGAAAGCGGTTCCGGCAACGTGCTGCTCGACAGCCTCAATGCAGCAACCGGGCCCGCGCTGGATACCTTGCGGGCTGAACTGGGGCTGACCTTCAGAAACCTGCTGATCACCAGCGCCGCCATTTCACTGTTCGGTCTGGCTGCGGCCTGGATCATGCCCAACACCCTGTTGCGCGGCCGGGACTGAGCAGCCGTTCAGGCTCGGGACGATTATCCGGCCCAGAACCACTGGGTTTTCCTGTTTTTTACGTGGGCGAAAGCCGGCATGATTTCGCCCTCGTCGAAATGCCGTCGAGAGCCAAACTGTGCGCTGCTGAACCAGCAACCTGATCTCGGACAGGCCTGCCCTGCGTCAACCGGCGGCAAGGGCTTTTCATCGAACCGCGCATACCACTGCGCCGTGGTCTCTTCAGTGAAGCCGAGCGCCGGGGCCAGATAAGGATGAAGGTTGCCGGTGTCCTGCAAGCGGATCGGCTTGATCATTCTATTGACAGTGACGTAAGGCTGCGGTGGCGGCAGGCCTCTGCCACCCAGATCGGGTGACGCGCCAGCACGAATCAGCAGGCCATTGCGGTAACTGTGGAAAACGATGTCGCTGTGCGCGCTCATCTGGCCGCGCATTCGGTCGCTGCCGCCCAGTTGCCTGACGAAAGAATCACCCAGTACGGTGTACCAGCTCACGCCCTTGATGCGATCCAGTAGACGCAGGCTTTCTATATGCGGTCCCGGATCGACCATCAGCCCGATGTATTCCTGAGCCAGGCGATATTCCCACGGTAAATACTGATGACCATCGCAGGGCAGCACGCAGGCCAGCCCACCGTAACCGTGTTCGGCCCGCACTTCGCTGCTCAGGTATCTGATCCAGGTTTCGTAGTTTTTCAGACCGTCAGGCTCATTCAGGTATGACCAGGGCAACACCATCTTCAGACACGACCGGTCATTCTCGGCCTGACCCTCCGGGGTATTCATCACAAACAGACTGTGCATCGCGACCTCAGACTGAGTAGCGCTGGCAATCGACCAGGTGAACTGCTCGTCCGGCGAGCTTTCCACAACCTGCCGGCAGGTCGCGGCAAACGCCGACGAAGTGAGGCGACGCATGCGTTTGAACAGCTGCCATTTGAGTTTCGGTCTGAAGGTTTCGTAAAAGCGTGTGAAGCAGCCTTCGATCCGTCGTCTGGCCTCCAGGCTGTGACCGTCACGGAAGTACAAGGTGGTTATCAAACCCAGTCGTATGACAGGTACCCCCGATATCGAATCTACGGAAACAGGTCCGGATTGTTGTCCGATACTGTTCAAAAACCTCACAACATCAGATCCGCTGTCCGACATTACCTGCCCTCCTTTCAGTCCTTTGGTGGATCGGGTAGCGCCATTGCCTGAAGCCGTCTTGCGCGTTTCGGTTACCTGCTGCGTGCGTCTGGCTCCACGAGAGGCACGACCAGACACGCCAAAATGGACATCGGCGGAGCTGGGGTCGATTTCGGGACACATCGGCGCAAGATTCGGCAAAAGCATGCAACCTTCCTCTCTTCTGTTTTTCAGGAGGCGCAGAGTGAAGGGAGTTTTCCCACGGAGCAATAGTCGGAAATTACTTTGGGAAATCAGCTACATGTATAGGGAAATGTCCTACTCGCGTCCTACAAAACTTTTGTAATCCGCAGATCAATTGGTCGTAATAAACGGACATAGTCGGGCCAGACAGATAAACAGTCGGTAAATCTGCTGCATACGAAGCAAGGAATGGAGTCAGCCTTTGTGAGAAAGATCGCGCACCAGGAAGCGGCAGGCGTCTTGTCACTTTCAGGCAGCAACAGCCTTCACCCGTAAGGACGGGCTGTAGCGAAGCATGTCCAGACACACATCGACCATTTGCTCGGCCTCTTCAGGCAGCGAGAAACTGTCGGGAACCAGCAACCATTGATAGATGATGCCGTTGATGTGGGCAAACATGGCGACGGCTGCACGTGCGGTATCCAGACCCTGTGGGAGCTGCCCCTGGCGTACCGCGTTGCGCAGCGCCAGGTTGATCCGCTCATGGCATTGAATGGCGTTTTCCTGCCGTTGACGACGAAAATCACACATCTCGTCAGTAAACTCGCATTTATGGAAAAGGATTTCATTGATGCGACGGGTTTTCGGGTCCAGTGCCAGTTCATGGAATAAATGAATCAACAGATTCCTCATGCACCCCAGCGGGTCTTCCTCCTCCTCGCTCTGGCTGGCCTGAGCCATTTCGTCGAGAGGCTCCTGAAGGCTGTCGAGCATCGCCTGGACCAGGTCGGCCTTGTTATTGAAGTGCCAATAGATGGCACCACGCGTCACACCGGCAAGGGACGCAATATCAGCCAGCGTGGTGCGGGCGACGCCTCGCTCATAAAAAGCCTGCTCGGCAGCCTCCAGGATCTGGCTGCGAGTGATCTGAGCTTCCTCTTTGGTGCGACGAACCATGGCAATAAGACCTCAAAAAATTCACCTCAGGCACGCGTCTTGCGTCATGCCTCGAGATATCACCGGGCGGCATTTGTCTCGCCTTGTCCCGAATTGGCTGTCGGCTCCCTGAATACTGGCCGAATGCGCACGGCGGGTATTTACAAACAGCCGCGAATGTAAGTATATTCCTTAGCATGCTACTTATCTAGCCGAAATATTTTTTAACACTTCAACGTACTGTTGAGAAAACAGGCTCCTGCCCCGAGGATCTTCATGCAATTCAAGCCAGCTGTTACCGTTCTGGTCACTGCCATCGCCCTGGCAACCCTGCTCAGTGGCTGTAGCAAGAAGGAACAGGCCGCCCCGCCTGCGCAAACCCCTCAGGTAGGCGTCGTTACCATAAAAGCACAGCCCTACACGCTGACCACCGAGCTGCCGGGCCGGACCACCGCATTCCGCGTCGCCGAGGTTCGCCCTCAGGTCAACGGCATCATTCTCAAGCGTCTGTTCACCGAAGGTGGCGATGTCAAAGCCGGTCAGCAGCTCTACCAGATCGACCCGGCTGTCTATGAAGCCAACGCCAACAGCGCCAAGGCCACCCTGCAGTCCGCCAAGTCGATGTCCGATCGCTACAAGCAACTGGTCAGTGAGCAAGCGGTAAGCCGTCAGGAGTACGACACGGCGCTGGCATCCACCCAGGAAGCTCAGGCTGCCCTGCAGACCGCCCAGATCAACCTGCGCTACACCAAGGTGCTGGCACCTATTTCCGGTCGTATCGGTCGCTCTGCGGTCACTGAAGGCGCACTGGTCAGCAGTGCCCAGACCGACGCGATGGCAACCATCCAGCAGCTCGATCCGATCTATGTCGACGTGGTGCAGTCATCTGCCGACATGCTCAAGCTGCGCAGCGACCTGGACAGCGGCAAGCTGCAGAAAGCCGGCGACACTGCGGCCAAGGTCAAGCTGACACTGGAAGACAACAGCGTCTACGGCCAGGAAGGCAAACTGGAGTTCTCCGAAGTGTCGGTTGACCAGACAACCGGCTCGGTCACCTTGCGTGCAGTGTTCCCGAACCCTGAACACCGTCTGCTGCCGGGTATGTTCGTGCATGCGCAGTTGCAGGCTGGCGTCAACTCAAAAGCCATCCTGGCACCGCAGCAAGGCGTGACCCGCGACCTTAAAGGCACACCGACCGCCATGGTCGTCAACCAGGACAACAAGGTTGAAGTGCGCACGCTGGTTGCCAATCGCACGGTGGGCAGCGACTGGCTGATCGAAGACGGCCTGAAAGAGGGTGATCGCGTCATCACCGAAGGCTTGCAGTACGTCAAACCAGGTGCAGAAGTGAAAGTCGCCGAAGCGACCAACGTCAAAGGAGCAAACCCGGCGCCTGCCCCGGCCACTGATAAAGCCGCAGGCAGCAAAGGGGAGTAACCCATGTCGAAATTTTTTATTGATCGACCCATTTTTGCCTGGGTTATTGCCCTCGTGATCATGCTGGTCGGTGCGCTGTCGATTTCCAGCCTGCCGATCAACCAGTACCCGAGCATCGCACCGCCAGCCATCGGTATCCAGGTCACTTATCCGGGCGCATCTGCCCAGACGGTGCAGGACACTGTGGTTCAGGTGATCGAGCAACAGCTCAACGGTATCGACAACCTGCGTTATGTCAGTTCGGAAAGTAACTCCGACGGCAGCATGACCATTACTGCGACCTTCAATCAGGGCACCAACCCGGATACGGCGCAGGTTCAGGTGCAGAACAAGCTCAACCTCGCGACCCCGCTGCTGCCGCAAGAAGTTCAGCAACAGGGTATCCGCGTCACCAAGGCAGTGAAGAACTTCCTGATGGTGATCGGCCTGGTGTCGGAAGACGGCAGCATGGGCAAGGAAGACCTGGCCAACTACATTGTGTCGAACATGCAGGACCCGATCTCCCGGACCTCCGGTGTGGGCGACTTCCAGGTGTTCGGTTCGCAGTACGCCATGCGTATCTGGCTGGATCCGGCCAAGCTGAACAACTTCCAGCTGACCCCGGTTGACGTGAAAAACGCGATCACCGCGCAGAACGTCCAGGTGTCGTCCGGCCAGTTGGGCGGTCTGCCAGCGATCAGTGGCCAGCAACTCAACGCCACGATCATCGGCAAGACCCGTCTGCAGACCGCCGAGCAGTTCGGCAACATCTTCCTCAAGGTCAACACCGACGGCTCGCAGGTTCGCCTGAAAGATGTCGCCACGGTGGGCCTGGGCGCAGAGAACTACAGCACTGACTCGCAGTTCGACGGCAAACCGGCTTCCGGTCTGGCGATCAAGCTCGCCACCGGCGCCAACGCACTGGACACTGCCAAGGCCATCCGCGCGACCGTTTCGTCGCTGGAGCCGTTTTTCCCGCCTGGCATGAAAGTCGTTTACCCGTATGACACGACACCGGTGGTCAGCGAATCGATCAACGGAGTGGTGCACACCCTGATCGAAGCGATCGTGCTGGTGTTCCTGGTGATGTACCTGTTCCTGCAGAACTTCCGCGCCACCATCATCACCACGATGACGGTTCCGGTGGTCTTGCTGGGTACGTTCGGCATCCTCGCGGCCTTCGGCTTCACCATCAACACCCTGACCATGTTCGGTATGGTGCTGGCCATCGGCTTGCTGGTGGACGATGCGATTGTGGTGGTGGAAAACGTCGAGCGGGTCATGGAGGAGGAAAAGCTCTCCCCGCGCGACGCCACGATAAAATCCATGACCCAGATTCAGGGCGCGCTGGTCGGTATTGCCCTGGTGCTGTCGGCGGTTCTGTTGCCGATGGCGTTCTTCGGCGGCTCCACCGGGGTGATCTACAAGCAGTTCTCGATCACCATTGTCTCGGCCATGGCCTTGTCGGTCGTAGTGGCCCTGATCTTCACCCCGGCGCTGTGCGCCACCATGCTCAAGCCCATCGATCACGAGAAGCACGGGCAACCGAAACGTGGTTTCTTTGGCTGGTTCAACCGTACTTTCGACCGCAGCGTTCTGAGTTATGAGCGCGGCGTCGGCAATATGCTCAAGCACAAATGGCTGTCGTATCTGGGCTACATCGTGATCTGCGCAGGCATGGTCTTCATGTTCATGCGGATTCCTGCAGCGTTCCTGCCGGAAGAAGACCAGGGCGTTATCTTCGCCCAGATCCAGACCCCTGCCGGCTCTTCGACCGAGCGGACGCAGGAAGTCATCGATCAAATGCGTGAGTACCTGCTGACCAAGGAAAGCGGCGCAGTGAAGTCGGTGTTCTCGGTAAACGGCTTCAACTTCGCGGGCCGCGGCCAAAGCTCGGCGATTGCGTTCGTGATGCTCAAGCCGTGGGAAGAGCGTGACTCGAACAACAGCGTCTTCGAACTGGCCAAGCGTGCCCAAGGCTACTTCTTCAGCCTGCGCGATGCGATGGTGTTTGCCATCGTGCCGCCTTCGGTGCTGGAACTGGGTAACGCAACAGGCTTCGACGTTTACCTGCAAGACCAGGGCGGCGTCGGTCACGAAAAACTGATGGCAGCCCGTAACCAGTTCCTCGGCATGGCCGCCCAGAGCAAGATTCTGGCAGGCGTGCGTCCGAACGGGTTGAACGACGAGCCGCAATATCAGTTGATCATCGACGACGAACGCGCCAGTGCTTTGGGTATCACCCTGTCGGACATCAACAACACTCTGTCCATCGCGTTGGGTGGCAGCTACGTCAACGACTTCATTGACCGTGGCCGTGTGAAGAAGGTGTACATCCAGGGCGACGCGGGTGCGCGTATGAAGCCTGAAGACCTGAAGAAGTGGTACGTGCGCAACAGCGCGGGTGAGATGGTGCCGTTCTCGGCCTTCGCCAGCGGCAAATGGTCCTACGGCTCACCAAAACTGTCGCGCTACAACGGCGTGGCGGCAGAGGAAATTCTCGGTACGCCGGCACCGGGCTACAGCAGCGGCGATGCGATGGCCGAAGTTGAAGCACTGGCCAAGAAACTGCCACAAGGTATCGGCATCTCCTGGACCGGTCTGTCCTACGAGGAGCGCTTGTCCGGCTCGCAGGCCCCTGCCCTGTACGCCCTGTCGTTGCTGGTCGTGTTCCTGTGTCTGGCTGCGCTGTATGAAAGCTGGTCGATTCCGATCGCGGTCATCCTCGTGGTGCCACTGGGGGTTATCGGTGCACTGATGGCAACCAGCCTGCGCGGTCTGTCCAACGACGTGTTCTTCCAGGTCGGATTGCTGGTGACAGTGGGTCTGGCGGCGAAGAACGCCATCCTGATTGTCGAGTTCGCCAAAGAGCTGCACGAACAGGGCAAGAGCCTTGCCGAGGCAGCGATCGAAGCGTGCCGCATGCGTCTGCGCCCGATCATCATGACCTCCATGGCCTTCATTCTTGGCGTTGTGCCACTGGCGATCTCGTCGGGTGCGGGTTCAGGTAGTCAGCATTCGATTGGTACTGGCGTAATTGGCGGTATGATCACAGCCGTTATTCTGGCGATCTTCTGGGTGCCCCTGTTCTTCGTCTCGATCTCAGGGCTGTTCAAGAGCAAGCAGAAACATACTTCACACGATGAGGCTGGCCAATGAGCAAGTCATTGATCTCTCTTGCAGTTACCGCGTTCATTCTCGGCGGCTGCTCTTTGATCCCCGAGTACAAGCAGCCGGAAGCACCGGTCGCCGCACAATACCCGCAAGGTCCGGCTTACTCGCCGGTCGAGGCGGCCAAAATGGCCGCTGCGGAACAAGGCTGGCGCCACTTCTTCAATGATCCGGCGCTGCAACAGCTGATTCAGACCGCGTTGCTCAATAACCGTGACCTTCGGGTCGCGGCGCTGAACATCGACGCCTACCGCGCCCAGTACCGCATTCAGCGCGCGGACCTGTTCCCGGCTGTTTCGGCAACCGGCAGCGGCAGCCGCCAACGCGTGCCTGCCGGCCAGTCGCAGACTGGTCAGGCCGGCATTACCAGCAGCTATTCGGCAACGCTGGGCGTCAGCGCCTACGAGCTGGATCTGTTTGGTCGAGTGCGTAGCCTCAGTGAACAAGCGCTGGAAAACTACTTCTCCACTGAAGAAGCGCGTCGCAGCACCCAGATCAGTCTGGTGGCCAACGTTGCCAATGCCTACATGACCTGGCAGGCCGACAAGGAACTGCTCAAGCTGACGCAGGACACCCTGAAGACCTACGAAGAAAGCTTCCGCCTCACTTCGCGCAGCAATGAAGTCGGTGTTTCTTCGGCGCTGGACCTCAGCCAGTCGCGCACCGCCGTCGAAAGCGCCCGCGCCAAACTGGCCCAGTATCAGCGCCTGGTCGCTCAGGATCAGAACAGCCTGGTGCTGCTGCTTGGCACCGGCTTGCCCGACAACCTGCCAGCCAGTCAATTGCTCGATTCCGACATGCTGACGGAAATGCCGGCTGGCTTGCCGTCCGACCTGTTGCAGCGTCGTCCGGACATTCTGCAAGCCGAGCATTCGCTCAAGGCGGCCAACGCCAACATCGGCGCCGCACGTGCAGCGTTCTTCCCGAGCATCAGCCTGACGGCCAGTGCCGGGACCAGCAGCAGCGAGCTGTCCGGTCTGTTCAAGGGCGGATCGGGCGCCTGGCTGTTCCAGCCAAGCATCAACATCCCGATCTTCAACGCCGGCAGTCTGCGTGCCAGCCTGGATTACTCGAAGATCCAGAAGGAAATCAGCGTCGCCAACTACGAGAAGGCGATTCAGACCGCCTTCCAGGAAGTGTCCGACGGCCTGGCTTCACGCAAGACCTATGACGAGCAGCTCCAGGCGCAACGTGACTTCGTCGCGGCCAACCAGGACTACTACCGTCTGGCCGAGCGTCGCTACCGTATCGGCATCGACAGCAACCTGACCTTCCTCGACGCCCAGCGCTCGCTGTTCAGTGCGCAACAAACGCTGATCACTGATCGCCTGTCGCAGCTGACCAGCGAGGTCAACCTGTACAAGGCTCTCGGCGGCGGCTGGTATGAAAGAACCGGACAAACCGAAACCATCTCCAAGGAGAAGCCTTCGGTTCAGCTATTCTGATTGACAGCGGCACACAAAAAAACCACCTGATCAGGTGGTTTTTTTGTGGCCGAAACAAACCTGCGATCAATGATCCTGATGCAGGTACTTAGGCTCTTTCGGCAGCCGCAGACTGAACAGGAACGCTATTGCCATCATGACAGTCACGTACCAGTAAAAGCTGTTTTCCATCCCGGCGCTCTTGAGCTTCAAGGCCACCCACTCGGCCGAGCCGCCAAACATGGCGTTGGCGACGGCGTAGGCCAGGCCCACACCCAGCGCACGCACTTGAGGCGGAAACATCTCGGCTTTGACCAGCCCGCTGATCGAGGTGTAAAAGCTGACAATCGCCAACGCCAGGGTAATCAGTACAAACGCGATGAACGGGTTGGTGGTGGTTTTCAGGGTCATCAGGATCGGCACCGTGCACAACGTGCCCAGCGCGCCAAACAACAACATCGAATTACGACGACCGATACGGTCCGCCAGCATGCCGAAGAACGGCTGCATGCACATGTACAGGAACAGTGCGCCAGTCATAATGTAGCTGGCGGTCTTGGCCTCCATGCCACCGGTATTGACCAGATACTTCTGCATGTAAGTGGTAAAGGTATAGAAAATCAGCGAGCCACCCGCGGTGTAACCCAGCACCGTAATAAAAGCAGCCGTATGATTTCTGAACAGCGCCGTGATGCTGCCGGCGTCCTTGTCCTGACGGCTTTCAGCAGTGGTTGTTTCATTGAGCGTACGGCGCAGCAGCAAGGCGATGACAGCCGCAGCAGCGCCGATCACGAACGGGATTCGCCAGCCATAGGCACGCAGTTCCTCGGTGGTGAGAAATTGCTGCAGAATCACCACGGTCAGTACTGCCAGCAACTGGCCGCCAATCAGCGTCACGTACTGGAACGAAGCGTAGAAACCGCGCTGGCCGCGCAACGCCACTTCACTCATGTAAGTGGCCGTGGTGCCGTACTCGCCCCCCACCGACAACCCCTGAAGCAGACGCGCCATCAGCAGCAATGCCGGTGCCCAGGCACCAATCGATGCGTAGGTCGGAAGACAGGCGATGATCAGCGACCCTGCGCACATCATGGTGACCGAAATCAGCATCGAGTTCTTGCGACCATGTTTGTCAGCCACACGACCAAACAGCCAGCCGCCAATCGGGCGCATCAGAAAGCCTGCTGCAAACACACCTGCAGTGTTGAGCAACTGGACGGTCGGGTCATCGGAAGGAAAGAAAGCAGGTGCGAAATAAATCGCACAGAAGGCATAAATGTAAAAATCGAACCATTCGACGAGGTTCCCGGAAGACGCGCCGACGATAGCGAAAATTCTTTTGCTTCGCTCCTCGCCCGTGTAATGCGGTGCTTTTGCTGTTGTAGTCATTATTTTCCCCAAGCAGAACTGTCCATTTAGCAACAATCTGTAACACCGTCTTTAATCAAGCACAATCACCCTGGCCAATTCAGTTGACAGGGTTATGTTGAGAGCGATGGAAAACCTGGCGTTATTCGCACAACAACCCGGATCATCAGCCTGTCTTTTCGTGGAGACAGACAAATGAACCGGGTTGCCGGGCAACTTTTTAAAACGGAATGTTTTTAACGCTCAATCGCCAGCGCCAAGCCCTGCCCTACCCCAACGCACATGGTTGCCAGACCTCTGCGCCCACCGGTCTTTTCCAGATGGTGCAGCGCCGTGAGTACCAGCCGAGCGCCGCTCATGCCCAGCGGGTGCCCAAGCGCAATGGCGCCGCCGTTGGGGTTGACCTGCGGCGCATCATCCGCCAGCCCCAACTCGCGCAACACGGCCAGGCCCTGGCTGGCAAAGGCCTCATTGAGCTCGATGACGTCAAAGTCGGCAACGGCCATACCCAGCCGCTCGACCAGCTTGCGCACTGCTGGCACCGGGCCGATGCCCATCACCCGAGGCTCGACCGCTGCGCTGGCCATGCCCAGCACCCTGGCGCGAGGAGTGAGACCATGCTTTTTGACCGCCTCGGCCGACGCCAGGATCAACGCCGCCGCACCGTCGTTGACGCCTGACGCATTGCCAGCAGTAACCGTCTGGTCAGGACCGTTGACCGGTTTGAGTCTGCTCAGGGTCTCCAGACTGGTATCACCGCGCGGATGCTCGTCCTTGTCGATGATCGTTTCGCCCTTCTTGTGCGCAACCCGCACCGGCACGATCTCCTCCTCGAAAAAGCCCGCAGCCTGGGCAACAGCAGTGCGTTGCTGGCTGCGCAGGGCGAAAGCGTCCTGATCGGCTCGAGAAATCCTGAAGTCAGTCGCGACGTTGTCGCCGGTCTCGGGCATCGAGTCCACTCCATACAGCGCTTTCATGGCCGGGTTGATAAAGCGCCAGCCGATGGTGGTGTCTTCCAGCTTCATGTTGCGCGAAAAAGGCGCATCGGCCTTGCCCATGACAAACGGCGCGCGCGACATGGACTCGACGCCACCGGCAATCGCCAGCTCCATCTCACCTGAAGCAATGGCACGGAACGCGGTGCCGATGGCATCCATTCCGGAAGCACAAAGGCGATTGAGGGTGACGCCCGGAACGCTTTTCGGCAGCCCGGCGAGCAAGGCCGCCATACGCGCTACGTTACGGTTGTCCTCACCGGCCTGATTGGCGCAACCGAGGAACACCTCATCGACCTCCTCCCAATTGACGCTGGGGTTGCGCGCCATCAAGGCCTTGATCGGTATGGCAGCCAGATCGTCAGCACGCACAGTGGACAAACCGCCGCCGAAACGCCCGATCGGTGTACGAATCGCATCGCAAATAAAGACGTCACGCATCACGCTTCTCCTGCAACCTGGCCATGGGCTGCGGCGGTACGGGCTTCCAGGTCCCTCAGCGCCTTCAGCTCGACGTCAGTGGGCTCTTCCGACACCACAACAGTGTCGGCAAAACGGATGTCCCAGCCAGTCGCCGCGATCACCTGCTCGCGGGTCACCCCGGGGTGCAGCGTGGTCACGACAAATTCATGAGTGTCGGCTTCCGGCTCCATGATGCACAGGTCGGTGATAATGCCCACCGGACCGGCACCGGGCAGGCCCAGGCGTTTGCGCGAATCGCCACCCTCGCCGTGACCGACCGAGGTGATGAAATCCAGCTTGTTGACGAACGAGCGCGCCGACTGCTTGAGAATGATCAACACCGACTTCGCCGAACCGGCAATCTCCGGCGCTCCACCGGCTCCCGGCAGACGCACTTTGGGATGGTGGTAATCGCCGACCACGGTGGTGTTGATGTTGCCGAAACGGTCAACCTGAGCTGCGCCGAGAAAGCCGACATCGACACGTCCGCCCTGCAGCCAGTAGCGGAAGATTTCACTGGTGGAAACAACCGTGTCAGCAGTTTCCGCCAATTCGCCATCACCAATCGACAGCGGCAAAACGTTAGGTTTGGCGCCAATCGGACCCGATTCGTAAATCAACACAACATCAGGCGACGACGTCAGGCGTGCCAGGTTAGCGGCCTTGGAAGGCAGACCGATGCCGACAAAGCACACCGAGCCATTACGCAGACGGCGTGCGGCGGCGACGGTCATCATTTCACTGGTGGAGTAAGTCATTATTTGGCCTCCGAAGCATGAGCCAGCTTGCTCTGGAATTCGCTGAAATCTGCTGTGCCATGGATGTATTCATCGATCCACGTCGTGAACGTCTCGCGGTCGCGGGCAATCGGGTCCCAGGCTTGGTAAAACGGGTTGTCCCGCTCGTAGTAGCCATGCGCGTAGGAAGGATGCGCGCCGCCGGGCACAAGACATACCGCGCTCAGCGCCCAGGTGGGCAGCACGCAGGCGTTCATCGGCGCCTTGAGGTCATCGACTATTTCTTCAACGGTCACAATGCAGCGTTTGGCGGCCAGCGCGGCTTCTTTCTGCACGCCGAGAATGCCCCACAGTAAAACGTTGCCCTTACGGTCGGCCTTCTGAGCATGAATCACGGTTACGTCCGGGCGTACCGAAGGCACCGCCGCCAACACTTCGCCGGTGAACGGGCAGGTCACCGTCTTGATCAGCGGGTTGACCTTGGGCAGGTCGGACCCTGCGTAAGCGCGCAGTACTGCGAACGGCAGGCCAGAGGCTCCGGCCACGTAGGCATTGGCGAGGTCGGCATGGCTGTGTTCTTCGATTTCCATCGCATATGGCCACTGTTTTTCGACCGCATCGCGCAGACGATGCAGGGAGCCAACGCCAGGGTTGCCTCCCCACGAGAAAATCAGTCGTTTCGCACAACCGGCACCGATCAACTGGTCGTAGATCAGGTCGGGCGTCATGCGTACCAGCGTCAGGTCTTTTTTACCCTGACGAATGATTTCATGGCCAGCAGCCGTGGGGATCAAATGGGTGAAGCCTTCAAGCGCAACGGTGTCGCCATCGTTGACCAGTTGCTTCACCGCATCGCGTAGAGAAAGAATATCTGCCATGAGGTGCTCCGAACCCAACATCACGTTCAATGATCAGCGCGAAGACCTGCGCCGGAATGAAAATGAGGTTATGCCTGAGCAAGAAGGCAAACAATCCGATAATCGACTAACCGTTCGGTAACCGAACGAATTCAATCAGTCAGAAACACGGTCGCTTCAGGTAAACAGTTGCGTACTCAGGTCACGACTGGCATCCAGCATGATCGGCAGGAAGCGTTGTTCCAGCTCGCTACGCGCCACACGCCCGGCACTGGTACTGACATTCAACGCCGCCAGCACCTGGCCCGACGCATCATAGACCGGTACGGCAATCGAGCGCAGCCCCTGCTCCAGTTCCTGGTCGACAATACACCAGCCTTGCTGACGAACCAGTTGCAGGCATTCGAGCAAGGCTTCCGGCGTGCGGATGGTCCGGCTGGTCTTGGGCTGCAGATCGACGTGATCCAGATACTCCTGCAGTGACACATCATCCAGCGCAGCCAGCAGAATGCGCCCCATGGACGTGCAATAGGCTGGCAATCGGCCGCCGACGGAAAGGTCGACCGAGATCAAGCGCTGAGTGGTCGCCGAGCGCGCGATATAAAGAATGTCGTTGCCTTCCAGCGTGGCCATATTGCATGCCTCATGCAGTTGATCGCTCATGCGATCCAGATAAGGCTGCGACGAGGTTGCCAGCGGTGTTGACGACAGATAGGCGTGACCAAGGGTCAGGACCTTGGGCAACAATGAATAGGTGCGCCCGTCAGTGGTCGCGTAACCCAGCTTGATCAATGTGTGCAGACAGCGCCGCACTGCCGCACGGGGGATTTCAGTGCGGTGGCTGATCTGCGCAATGGTCAGATGCCGTTTGCGCTCCTGGAAGGCATGAATAACAGCCAGCCCGCGCGCCAGCGAGGTCATGAAATCGGGGTCACCGGTCAGCGCCTGGATGCGCTTGGCAGGCGACGCCACGATGGGCGGCGCCAGTGAGGCAAAAGAATTACGCAATTCATCGTTCATTACCGCACCCTCTGTAACGCGTGTTCAGGCCTTGTAAACCGAGGGTTTCAGATCGATTTCAAGATCTTCTGCATACCCCGGTTTGTGCGATTATCGAACAGGTGGCCGATAATCGCAATTGACCCCTCGCAAATATACTTATACCTTTACCTCTGCCATGAAGTGACTTCTTGGAAATTACTGGTCAGGTACCCACTGAGAAGTCATAGGCAGCGGCCTTGCTTACCAAGCAAGGCCGTTTTCATTACGACGCATCGTTCTCACCCTCACGACCCTGTCACGAGCATCACCTTCGCTTTTCACCCAACCTTGAATATATGGCAACACCTCAACTCGGTGCGGATATAGAACTCTCTGAATGTCAGAGTGAACGTTTTGTCCCGTCCCAGAAAAAGTGTTTTATAAAAGTTCTTTCATATAAACGGCCCACTCAAACTTCGGAACAATCGTACAAAAAACCAAGATATGTGAACTCATGCAACGCCGGTAGTTGACGTATCACAACATCTTGGAGATAGTACCTCTCAGTTGACAGGCATTACCCCTCTGACGATTGTCCGCTGCAAGGCCGCTCTGCTTCGATGATCCTTTCGACGCGAAGCCAATGCGTTGTATTGTGACGCAACACGTTGCCGATCGCCGGCAAGCCTGCCAACCCGAGCCCAGTGCTTGAAATCAGAATGCATGTCGCTACGACAGCTGTTCCTCTGGTGTACGTAGCCGCAAGCAATAGCAAGATGTTCAGCGCCCCTCTACGCGACCTTCCGGCCAGGTTTGTGCCTGCTTCCGGAATACGAAGAGCCAGAATGAACATACTTGCGATGTTTTGCGTTCTCACCGGATCCCTTTTGACTTGATCAGGTAATACAGTGACTAAAGATGAACTGCGCGCGGAACTTGAGCGCCAGGAGCAACGTTTCAAGGATGTCTACGGCGGGGAAATCACCACCTACGCCGCGCAACCGGAACCGGAACGCAAGCCTTGGCGCAAAAGGGCCAGCCTGCTGGACCAGGCGTTCAAGCAGGAATTGCAGAAAATGGAAGAAGAATTAAAAGAAGAGCCGTGACAGCACAGGTTTGAATACCCCTGCCACGTCTGCCTTGATGCATCCGGAATACCTGCATGACTGCCCCATTGAGTGTTCAACGGGGCGGTGCTCATGCGTCTTTTTTTTGGTTTGAGGCGACACCGGACAGCGACGACAAGTCCTCCTGTATTTTTTCTGTCATAATCGCGCCCCCTTCAGACCCGGTCAGAAAACCTACATGATCGATTTATTCAGCGGGCTTGATGCCTGGGTGCTTGTGAGCCTGTTGCTCGCCCTGGCTTTCGTCCTCACCTTCGAGTTCATCAACGGCTTTCATGACACCGCAAATGCGGTGGCGACAGTCATCTACACCAAAGCCATGCCGCCTCATCTGGCCGTGCTCTTTTCCGGTGTATTCAACTTTCTCGGTGTGCTGCTGGGCGGTGTGGGCGTTGCCTATGCGATCGTCCATCTGTTGCCGGTTGAGCTGTTGATCAACGTCAATACCGGACACGGTCTGGCGATGGTGTTCTCGCTGCTGGCGGCGGCGATCACCTGGAATCTGGGCACGTGGTATTTCGGTATTCCTGCCTCCAGCTCGCACACCCTGATCGGTTCGATCCTGGGCGTAGGTCTGGCCAACGCCCTGATCAACGACATCCCTCTGGCCGATGGCGTCAACTGGCAGAAGGCGATCGATATCGGCGCCTCGCTGGTGTTCTCGCCGCTCGCAGGTTTCATCGTTGCAGGGCTGGTGCTGATCGGTCTGAAATGGTGGCGGCCGCAGTCGAAGATGCACAAGACGCCGGATCAACGCCGCAAGCTTGACGACAAGAAGCATCCGCCGTTCTGGAACCGTCTGGTGCTGGTCATCTCCGCCATGGCAGTCAGCTTCGTACACGGCTCCAATGATGGTCAGAAAGGTATCGGCCTGATCATGCTGGTGCTCATCGGCATCGTACCGAGCCAGTTCGTGCTGGACCTGACCAGTACCACCTACCAGATCGAGCGCACCCGCGACGCCACGTTGCATCTGAGCCAGTTCTATCAGCGCAACAGCAGTACGCTCGGCGAATACCTGGCGATGGGCAAGGCTGAAAAAGGCGACTTGCCGTCCAGCTCTGCCTGCAACCCGAAACAGACCGAGCCGACCATCGACGCACTGCTCGACCGCCTCAAAGGTGTGTCCGACTACCATGCGTTACCGTCCGAAAGCCGCATCGAAGTGCGCCGCTATTTACTGTGCCTGGATGACACCGCGCGCAAGGTCGGCAAATTGCCAGACTTGGGCGTGCGTGAAAAATCCGACCTGGAGAAGCTGCGCAAGGACCTGACCGCCACCACTGAATACGCGCCTTTCTGGGTGATTCTGGCGGTCGCACTGGCGCTGGGCATTGGCACCATGGTGGGCTGGAAACGTGTCGTGCTGACCATCGGCGAGAAGATCGGCAAGCAGGGCATGACTTACGCCCAGGGCATGTCGGCACAGATCACAACGGCCTGCGCCATCGGCCTCGCCAACGTATTCAGCCTGCCGGTTTCCACCACCCACATTCTGTCATCGGGTGTTGCCGGGACCATGGTTGCCAACAAGAGCGGCCTGCAAGGTGGAACGGTTCGAACCATTCTGCTGGCTTGGGTCCTTACCCTGCCCGCCACTGTCGCGCTGTCCGCCGCCCTGTTCTGGCTGGCCTCGAAGGCGCTGTCCTGATTTGAGCCTTTTCAGGCGGTGCGCACTGCGCACCGCCTGAACGCTTCCATAACGTCTGTTGCGTGCGCTTTCTGCTGCGCGACGGTGAGCTCATACCCCAGCCAACTGACCGCCTGTGGCATGACACTCTTCATTGCCCGCTCTACTCAAAACTCGACTTGATTGCGCTCAGGCATCTTCCTGTAGCGGGGACGGCTGTTCATCTGATTGCTGCAACTGGCGCCACAGCTCTGCAGCACCGTCGAAGTCGGCACCGTTTTCCGGAGTCAGGGCAGCGGGGTCGTAGCGGCTCAGGCAGCCTTCGCCAAGGACTGCGGGCGGTGTCGAGACAGCTTTGTCGAGAGGGTCGGTCATCAGGCTGGCACCTTGCGCGTAACGCCATAACCCACAGGGAATGGCAGGCGCGCAACAGGCGCGCCTGCATCAGAGATTAGTCGAACACTACCGTTTTGTTGTCATGCACCAGAACACGGTCTTCCAGATGCGCACGCAGACCACGGGCAAGTACCATCTTTTCTACATCACGACCAAAGCGCACCATGTTTTCGATACTGTCGCGATGGCTGACGCGCACCACATCCTGCTCGATGATCGGACCGGCATCCAGCTCTTCGGTCACATAGTGGCACGTCGCACCAATCAGCTTCACGCCGCGCAGCGATGCCTGATGATAGGGCTTGGCGCCCACAAATGAAGGCAGAAAGCTGTGGTGAATATTGATGACCTGATGGGCGTATTCGCGGCACAACTGCGGCGGCAGAATTTGCATATAACGCGCCAGAACCACAACGTCCGCCTGATGATGCCCAACCAGACGCGACACCTCGGCAAACGCGGGCTCCTTGTCTTTGGGGTCCACCGGAACATGGTAGTAAGGGATGTTATGCCACTCGACCATGCTGCGCAGGTCCTGGTGGTTTGAAATCACACAAGCGATATCACAATCGAGTTCATCAGTGTGCCAGCGGTGCAGCAAGTCCGCCAGGCAGTGCGATTCACGGCTGGCCATGAGCACGACGCGCTTCTTCTGCGCCGAATCAGTGATGCGCCAGTCCATCGAAAACGCTTCGGCAATCGGCGTGAAGGCCTCACGGAACCCGTCCAGATCAAAAGGCAGTGTGTCGGCACGAATCTCGTGACGCATGAAAAACCAGCCGCTGAGATTGTCCGAGTGATGACTCGCTTCGGTGATCCAGCCGTTATGGGAGGCCAGAAAGTTACTGACTTTGGCAACGATGCCGACGCGGTCCGGGCAAGCAATCACCAGACGAAAAGTGCGCATTAGGGGAAACTCCAGAACTTCGCAAAGCCGCCATTCTAGCGGCTGCGCAGGAAAACTGCAGTATCTCTGTTGCCTGAATGCAGCCCTCGAAAAGCACGGCCCCGACACAAAAGATTGCACCGTGCCACTATCTGCTTTTAGCGAGCCCGATGCTAAACAAGACCTCTATTAAGAAGGGTTTTATCCGAGGTTATTTTCAAGAGCGCGCCGCCCGCTTCTAGTTCAGACGTCTGTAGGACGTGTGTATATTTCTAAATAATTCAAATAAAACTTTTATTTAATGTTTACTTGCCCTTTTGCAGTGACTATTATTACCGCACTGTATCCCTGCACCCCTCACAACATAAGGTCCCCTCATGTCCCTGATCAACGAATACCGTGCCACAGAAGAAGCCATCAAAGAACTGCAAGCCCGTTTGAAAAACCTGTCGCAAGACGACAAACTGCAAACCGAGCTGGAATTCGAAGGCAAACTGCGCACACTGATGGGCGAATATCAAAAATCGCTGCGTGACATCATTGCTTTGCTGGACCCGGACGCCAAGGTTAACAAGGCTCCACGTGGCGGCGCAGTTAAACCTGCCGGCACCAAGCGCGCTCGCAAGGTCAAGCAATACAAGAACCCGCACAACGGTGAAGTCATCGAAACCAAAGGTGGCAACCACAAAACGCTGAAAGAGTGGAAAGCCAAGTGGGGCAGCGATGACGTAGAAAGCTGGGCCACTCTGCTGGGCTAAGCTGCACACGGTCGCTATTCATTGCGATTGAAAAAACGCCAGCGTGCTGGCGTTTTTTATTGCCTGCTATTTATAGCGGCTTATAGCTGCAAACGCGCAGTCAACAGCTGGGCGTAATCCTGCCATTGACGTAACACCTCCAATTGCTCTGGTGTGGCACTAAGCGACTGTTCAATCAGCGCGGCCGTAAAGTCCTGCAGGGTGTTGGGCGCGCCCCACTCCGGGCTGCGTAACCGGTCCTGACAGAAACGCTGCCAACGCTGCTGCTCTTCAAGACTCAGGGTCTCCGGAAAGTTACGCGCTCGATAGCGAAATAACAGCTCAGGCAAACGCGCATCGTCGAAGGGCCAGGCGTCGCGCGTCAACTGCTCGGGGTCAGCAAGTCGTACTTGCTCGCACAGCCGACGATCACGGTCACTAATAAATCCGTCATATAACTGTTGTTCGGGATCTTCACTTGCCGTGAAGTCATCCTTGCCGTAAAGGGCCAACACTTTGTCCTGCCAAACTTCGCGGCTTTCACTCAGACGCGCCACACGCGATTGATAACCTGTCATGTCCAGTTGCAGACGTTCTTGATCTTCGTTGCGCAGCACGCCCATGGGTGCAATCACCGGGCAGCGATTTATATGAAGTAATTTGAGCGGTACGGGTAGTTCACCTTCGTTCAACGCCTCATGCCGGGTATATAAGCGCTGCTTAAGTGTCGCCGCGTCCTGGTCCAACAAAGGCGAGGGATCCAGATGCAGGTCACAGACGATCAGCGCGTTGCGATTATGCGGATGCCAGGCCAGCGGTAACACCACGCCCAGGTAATGGCGCGCTGCAGAAAAACGTCCGGAGATATGCACCATTGGCTGCATCAGACGAATCTGATCCTGAACTTTCTGTTTACTGCGCAGCGCAAATAGATAGTCGTAAAGTTTTGGCTGTTTCTCACGAATCAAACGGGCCAGCGCTATCGTTGCACGCACATCGGACAATGCGTCATGCGCCTGCCCATGATCGATTCCGTTGGCAGCCGTGAGGCGCTCCAGCTTAAGCGTTACCCGCCCATCCTGTTCGGGCCAGACAATCCCATCGGGACGCAAGGCATAAGCCGCCCGCACCACATCGATCAGATCCCAACGACTGTTGCCGCCCTGCCACTCGCGCGCATACGGATCGAAAAAGTTGCGATAAAGGCTATAACGGGTCACTTCGTCATCAAAACGCAGCGTGTTGTACCCCGCGCCACAGGTGCCGGGCGCAGACAGCTCAGCGTGTACACGGGTCATGAAGTCTGCTTCACACAGGCCCTTTTCCGCCAGCGTGGCCGGTGTGATTCCGGTAATCATGCACGCAGCAGGGTGCGGCAGGATGTCATCACTGGGCTGACAATACAGATTGACCGGAGGCGCGATTTCATTGAGCTCGGCGTCGGTACGGATGCCAGCCATCTGCAACGCACGATCATTGCGCGGATTGATGCCGGTGGTTTCGTAGTCATACCAAAAAATGCTGGAAGTCACGGGCTGATCCTGAACAAAAGACCCGCCAAGTGTAGGGTGTCAAAGACGTCGTTGGCTAATCGGGTAAAGTCCCGCCCACCGGGAAATCTTTTCTTACAGCTCGCGTAATGAATGGCTGGTTGCTTAGCACTGCGCGGGTGGCTAGCATCAGTATTCGGTCTCAAGGTGCGCTCTTCGATAATGTCACCCTCTCCAGCTTTGCCAAGGAATGCAGTGAACAGACCGCTGGACACTCGCATCGAGATCGAAACCCCGGAAGGTATCGACATGATTCTTCGGCCTGCCGGCCTGGTTTCCCGCGCGCTGGCTTTCGCTGTCGACCTCGCCATTCGGGCCGGCGTCATCGGCATACTGTTCGTGCTACTGCAACTATTCGACAAGCTCGGAATGGGCCTCGCGGCCATCGCCATCTTTCTGGTCAACTGGTGGTACATGGTGCTGTTCGAAGTCCTCAATCAAGGCCGCACGCCGGGCAAGCGAATGCTCGGCCTCCGCGTCGTGCATGACGACGGCACTCCCATTGACTGGTCTTCATCGGTGATACGCAACCTGCTGCGTTTCGTCGACATGCTACCGCTGGGGTACAGCCTTGGAGCGATTACCTGCCTTAATCATCCGCTGTTCAAACGCTTGGGCGACCTGGCCGCCGGCACGCTGGTGATTTACAGCGACCGGCCCGCCCTGCGCCCTGTGGTACCGCACGCCGAGCCGGTTATTGTGCCGTTTGCCCTGCGGCTGGACGAACAGCGGGCACTGTTGAGCCTGGCTGAACGACAGGGAGAACTGTCCGCCGCCCGCACCCAGGAGCTGGCTGCGATTCTGGCCGAGCCGTTGCACATCCCGGCCGACAAGGCGGTGGGGCATGTGAATGGCATCGCCCGCAGCCTGCTGGGGCCTACATGAAACAAAGCCAGTTCGAAACCCGTCATGAACAGGAGTGGCAACGCTTCGGCCAACGTCTGGATGCGCTGGAGCGCGGCAAAGCCGATGCCGCTGCCAGTGAGACCTTCCCCGGCGACTACCGCCGCATTTGCCAGCATCTGGCCTTGGCTCAGGAACGAGGCTACAGCAGCCACCTCATCGACCCGCTGCACCAGTTGGCCATGCGCGGCCATCAACAGCTCTATCGCCATCGCAGCGCATCGGGCGCACGCTTATTGGGCTTTATTCTGGCGGGTTTCCCCAGGCTGGTTCGCGCGGAGTGGCGCTTCGTGCTGGTCGCCAGTCTGCTGTTTTTCGTCAGCCTGATTGGCATGGGTCTGCTGGTCTACGGCTTTCCAGAGCTGATCTACAGCGTCGTGAGCCCGGAACAGCTTAGCGAGATGCAGAGCATGTATGACCCGTCCGCCAGCCGGATCGGGCAAGCCGCCGAACGCACATCCGACGCCGACTGGATGATGTTCGGCTACTACATCATGAACAACATCGGCATCGCCTTTCAAACCTACGCCAGCGGTTTGCTGTTCGGCCTGGGCAGCCTGTTCTTCCTGCTATTCAACGGCCTGATGATCGGCGCAGTCGCGGGGCATCTGACCGATATCGGCTACGGTCAGACCTTCTGGTCGTTCGTGATCGGCCACGGTGCTTTCGAACTGACCGCCATCGCCCTGGCCGGGGCTGCCGGGCTCAAACTAGGTTGGGCGCTGCTCGCCCCAGGCAGACTGACCCGCAGCGCAGCCTTGCGCGTTGCAGCCAAAACCAGCGTGCAGCTGATCGGCGGGGTGATTCTGTTTCTGCTGATTGCGGCGTTCATCGAAGCCTATTGGTCATCAATGACCTGGCCTGGTCCCGTGATCAAGTACCTGGTGGGTGCCCTGCTATGGGGGCTGGTGGCCGCCTATCTGACCTTCGCCGGACGGATAACCCATGCGCCTGACTGAATCGAGCGTCGCCATACGTCCTCGTTCTCCCTGGGAAGCCATTGATCTTGGCGTGCTGCTGGCCGGACAGCATCGCAGCTTGCTGATGGGCAGTTGGGCTATTGTGACGCTGCCGTTTTTTTGCCTGCTCAGCCTGCTGCTCTGGGACTATCCCTCGGCGGTCATTTTCCTGTTCTGGTGGCTGAAGCCCGCCTTCGAACGCCTGCCGCTGCTCATCCTGTCCCAGTCGCTGTTCGGCGCGCCACCGACCCTCAGACAAGCCCTGAAAGCCTGGCCGGCCACCCTGAAAAGTCAGCTGTTGCCCAGCCTGCTATGGCACCGCCTTAGCCTGAGCCGCAGCTTTGAGTTACCGGTGCAGCAACTTGAACATCTGTCAGGCACCGAACGCGCCATACGTGTCGGTCTGCTCAGTCAAAAAGACCTGCGCGCCGCGCGGATGCTCACGGTCGTAGGCGCACACCTGGAATACTCGCTGTGGATCGGCCTGCTGATTCTGCTTTATGCCCTGATTCCTCAACAGGTACAGGTCGACTGGCGCTGGCTGAGCGTGCTCGATCTTGAAAGCCAGCGAGTGTGGATCGATCACCTGACCAACCTGTTTTATGTGCTGGCGCTGGTCCTCTGGGAGCCGGTCTATGTCGCCTGCGGCTTCACCCTTTATCTCAACCGCCGCACCGTCCTTGAAGCGTGGGATATCGAGCTGGTGTTCAGACGTTTGCGCCAGCGGCTGATCGGCAGCGCCTATGTGCTATTGATCGGCTTCGGACTGGTCCTGTCGACCGCGCCGGCGCCGGCATGGGCAGAGCAGCAAGAATACAGCTGCCCATTGCCCGACAGCAGCGAGCTGCAAGCGAATCAGTCTCTGGCTGCGCCCGACACACCACGCCTGACTCGCCAGACGCTGACCAGCGAAGCGTCCCGAAACAAGATAAACGAGGTGCTGCAACAGCCACCGTTCAAGAACCTCAAGACCGAAACAGGCTGGCGCTTCCCCGAAAAACAGGCGGACAAACCGAGCGGGCGGGAACATCACGATCAAGGCTGGCTGATCAAATGGCTAAACAGGTTGTTGCTGGCGACCCACGGCATCGCCCGTTTTGTCGAAGTACTTCTCTGGACGGCAGTGCTGGGCCTGACCGGCTTGCTGATCTGGCGTTATCGACAGTGGGTAACGACCTTTGTCAGCCGTGGTACGGGCAGGAAAAAAACCGTAACCGCGAGACCCGAGCAGCTTTTCGGCCTTCAAGTGAGCGCCGAAAGCCTCCCGGACGATGTCGCTGGTCATGCCGAACAGCTCTGGGCCAGCCAGCCGCGTGAAGCCTTGGGCTTGCTGTACCGCGCCCTCCTCAGCCGCTTGCTGACCGACTACCAACTGCCGTTGAAAAGCGCCGACACTGAAGGGCAGGTTCTGGAGCGTATAGCGTCGCTGGACCAGCCGCTATTGAACGAATTCAGCAACACCCTGACCCGTCACTGGCAAGCACTCGCCTACGGCCACCGCCTGCCTCCCGCTCACGCGCAGCAGGAACTCTGCGACGGCTGGCGGCAACTGTTCAATTCGGCGGCGAAATCATGAGCCGCCGCAATGGAGCAATGATTGGCATATCGATCGGCTTGTTGGTCGTCGCACTGCTGGCAGCCGCAGGGATTTACCTGAGCAGCCATCTGGAGCGCTACGAGAAAACTGTCGATCAGGGACCGTCACCTGAGGCAAAGGCCAACCCGTGGCTGGCAGCCAAGCAGTTCCTGCAAGGGCTGTCGGTTCCGGTCAACACCACCGACACGCTGGTGCAGCTGCCCGATCCACGTCAGAGCACACAGACTCTTTTGCTGTTCAATGACCGAACGAACATGACACCCGCACAAACCGAGCGCCTGCTGAGCTGGGCCGAATCGGGTGGGCACTTGCTGTTCGTCGCGGAAAAACTCTGGAATGAAAAAAAGGGCCGCAGCGGTGATCTGCTGCTGGACAGGTTACAGATTCATCAATACCTGACCCGCGACATCAACGCTCAGGAACGGCAACTGGACGACGCGCAGCCAATGCCGCCCATTCCCCTGATGAAACCCGCCCTGCCGCACAAAAAAGTGCCCTGGCCCAAGCTGACCCGCTTGTATCTGGAGAACGAAAGCGCGCCAGCCTACATGAGTTTCGAGCCAGCATTTCATCTGGAGGACCCGGAAGACAATGCCCAATCGTGGGCCAATAGTGGTGACGCCACGCACCTCATGCAGATCAGCCGTGGCGACGGCATGATCACGGTGATCACTGACGCCGACCTATGGAAAACCCATTCGATCGGCAATTACGACAACGCTTGGCTGCTCTGGTACCTGACGCAAGGCAGCGAAGTGACCATGGTGCTGCAAACCGAACACGACAACCTGTTGAGTCTGCTGCTGCGCAACTTCCCCCAGGCGCTGTTGGCATCGGCGTTACTGATTGCCTTCGGTCTGTGGCATGTCGGAATGCGCGAAGGCCCGCTGCAGAAACCTGCCTCCCTGGCGCGCCGCCAGTTGACCGAGCACCTGCGCGCCAGCGCCGAGTTTCTGCGCAGACGCACCGGCCAGCAGACCCTGATCAAAAGTCTGCAACAGGATGTACTGCGCCGCGCCCGTCAGGTTCATCCCGGCTTCGAGCAACTGGTGGTCGCCGAACAATGGCAGGTGCTGTCGCGCCTGACACGCCAACCGACCAGCGCCATCAGCGATGCCCTGCGCCCACGACCGGCGCAACGCCTTTCACACAGCGAATTCACCCGTCAGGTGGCCCACCTGCAAACCCTCAGGAATGCCTTATGAGCGATCAAACGCCCGAACACATCGCCAGCGCCGAGCCTGTTGTAGAGCCCGTCACCGAGCAGGTCAGCCCGACGAGCACTGCAAGCACCCAGGCGCAGCAACGCCAGCGCGCCAGCCAGCTGGCTCAGGCGTTGCGCACTGAGCTGCAAAAAGCCGTGATCGGTCAGAACGCGGTCATCGACGACGTGCTGACCGCGCTGATCGGTGGCGGGCATGTTCTGCTGGAAGGCGTACCGGGGCTGGGCAAGACGCTGCTGGTCCGGGCGCTGGCCAGTTGCATCGGTTGCGAGTTCGCGCGCATCCAGTTCACGCCGGATCTGATGCCCAGCGATGTCACCGGGCACGCTGTGTACGACATGCAGACCGAGCAGTTCAAGCTGCGCAAGGGGCCGCTGTTCACCAACCTGCTGCTGGCCGACGAGATCAACCGGGCACCGGCCAAGACACAGGCCGCCCTGCTGGAAGCCATGCAAGAACGGCAGGTCACGCTTGAAGGACGAGCCCTGCCAATTCCGCAACCATTCATGGTGCTGGCGACCCAGAACCCCATCGAGCAGGAAGGTACCTATCCCCTGCCCGAAGCCGAACTGGATCGCTTCATGCTCAAGCTGCGCATGGACTATCCCGAAGCCAGGGAAGAGTTGGACATGGTGCGTCAGGTCACTCGCTCTTCGCGCGCCGACATGCTGGATGTAAAACCGCTCAGGGTCATCATGCAGGCCCGTGAAGTTCAGGCCCTGCAACGCATTGCCAGCGAGCTGCCCCTTGACGAGCAGGTTCTGGACTACGCAGTAAGGCTGGCCCGCAGCACGCGAACCTGGCCCGGACTCAGCCAGGGCGCAGGCCCTCGAGCGTCGATTGCGCTGGTTCGGGGTGGACGCGCGCGGGCCGTGCTGCGGGGTGGCGAGTTCGTCACCCCGGATGATATCAAGGGCTGCGCGCTGGCTGTGCTGCGGCACCGGGTACGCCTGTCGCCAGAATTGGACATCGAAGGGCTGTCGGTGGATCAGGTGCTCAGGCAGATCCTCGATCAGGTTTCGGCACCGCGCCTGTGAAGCAGATGCTCAGGCCGTCGGTCACGATGCTCCGCTGGCTCGGGGCGCTGACGTGCGGCGCAATGCTGCTCGGGACGCTGCATGCGCTGGGTATCGACTATCCGGCGCAGCTCGACAGCCTGTATTGGGGGGCATTGCTGGTGTTGGCGATTGCCAGCGTGCTCGACGCATTCTGGTTGGCTCGCCAGGCGTCGCCGCAGGTAAAGCGCCATCTGCCGGGAAGCCTGGCGCTGGATCGCTGGAACGAAGCTCGGCTCGATCTTGAACACCACGGTTCCAGACCGTTGACGCTGCGCGTTTTCGACCATCTGCCCCACGGCCTTGAATGCGAAAACCTGCCGCAATCCATTACGCTGCCAGCAGGCGAAAAAGGCCAGCTCGGCTACCGGCTGCGACCGTCAAGCCGGGGCTACTTCACGTTCGAACAGTGTGAAATCAGCCTGCCGGGCCGTTTGCGATTGTGGACAACCCGGCGCTATCTGGCCTTGCACAGCAGCACTCGCGTCTACCCGGACTTCGCACGGCTTTACGGCGGACAACTGCTGGCGGTGGATAACTGGATAAGCCAGCTGGGTGTGCGTCAGTTGCAACGGCGCGGGCTGGGTATGGAATTCAACCAATTGCGCGAATTTCGGGAGGGCGACAGCCTGCGCCAGATCGACTGGAAAGCCACGGCGCGTCAGCGTACCCCGATAGCCCGCGAATATCAGGACGAGCGCGACCAGCAGATCGTCTTCATGCTCGATTGCGGACGCCGCATGCGCAGCCAGGACGGTGACCTTTCGCATTTCGATCACGCTCTCAATGCCTGTCTGCTGCTGAGTTATGTCGCATTGCGTCAGGGCGACTCGGTAGGCCTCACGACATTTGCCGGCGACGAGGACCGCTACCTGTCGCCTGTCAAAGGGCCGGGGCATCTTAACCTGCTGCTGAATACGGTCTATGACCTGCAGACCACCCGGCGTCCGGCCGACTACAGCGCAGCCGTTCGTCAATTGATGATCCGACATAAAAGACGGTCACTGATCGTGCTGGTGACCAACCTTCGCGACGAAGACGACGAAGAGCTTTTGGCGGCGGTCAGGCAACTGAGTCGCCAGCATCGCGTGCTGGTCGCCAGTCTGCGGGAGGAAGTGCTGGACAGTCTGCGCCAGTCACCCGTGCAAACCTATGACCAGGCGCTGGACTACTGCGGGACGATGAATTTTCTCAACGCCCGGACAGCACTTCATGACCGGATCAGCGCTCAAGGCGTTGCGGTCATGGATGCGCGCCCTAAAGAACTTGGGCCACAGCTGATTACTCGTTACTTGAGCTGGAAAAAGGCAGGCACACTATGAGGCAGAACCTTTGTGTGTAATCGGCAAGGTCAGCACAGCTCAGGCAGAAGCCTCATAGGACGGGTAGAACGAGAAGTAACGTCGCAGCATCTGGACATAGTCCAGATACATTGACGAAACCTGCGACAACTCGAAGCCAGAATCGTAGCTACCGGGCGTTTCGTCCTCGTTGCACCAGAGGCACAAGGCGTTTACATCGATGACCTCGGCGCCGGTTGCAAAGGGCATTTTCAAGACCAGGTCGAACCGCGCGCCCACGAGCATGGGCATGTGACTTATAAGCATGAGTCCGTCTTCGGAAACATTACCCAGGCAACCTACAGGCTTGCCTGTATGGAAGTTGAAAACCTGAAGGTAGTCATGCAGTTGGTGCCGTTCTATTCTTCGCTCTTTATGCATGGCAGGCCGCCTTCGGAAACCACTGGGCATGGTTACGTAAAACTGCACGCTCACCACAGCTACCCAATACGTCGAGCTGCAGAAAGTCCTTGAAGCAGAGCTTTACAGCTCGTCTGTTCCTTAAGCGACAGACTAGCCCAGTTTCATCCGAAATCCACCCGACAGCGATATTTTCCACCCAAATGGATGCGGCTATTTTGAAACGGGAGGGCGTGGGGCAGGCATCACTCTGACCGGCTGGGCCTGAGGGTAATGACCCAGTTGCGCCAGCGTGTCGAGCCTTGCCCGTGCACGGTAAGCATATTCACTTTGCGGGTACTGCGTTAGAAGGAATTGATAGGTCTGCGCAGCATCTACGTACAATTTCTGACGTTCCAGGCATTGCCCGCGCAGCATCGAGACCTCCGGCTGCACATAGCGACGCTCACGGCTCTGGCGTTCGACCTTGGACAGATCGAGCATCACGCGCTCGCAATCGCCTTCCTGATAAGCGCGGTAGGCATGATCCAGATTGGAGTTCATTGCCCAGCGATTGCATCCGCTGAGCGTAATCAGTAATACAACAATCGTTACAATACGCATGGGAGTCTCCTGTTCTCTGCGCTTTATCGGCTCGACAGCCAGTTTCTTCAGGCAAATCGAGCACCAATCGTCAGCCAGGTGCCCTGCCCGCCCCCGGCGCGGCTGTGCAAAGGAACAATGACTAAACACCCAGAGAGGAGTAGCCTCTCGCTGCGCTTCAATCAAGGAGTTTGTGCATGACCGTACGCCGCACCAAAATCGTCGCCACACTTGGCCCTGCCAGCAATTCACCAGAAGTCATCGAGCAACTGATCCTCTCGGGTCTCGACGTTGCCCGCCTGAACTTCTCCCACGGCACCCCGGATGAGCATAAGGCTCGCGCTAAACTGATCCGTGAAATTGCCGCCAGACACGGGCGTTTCGTCGCTCTGCTGGGTGACTTGCAAGGTCCTAAAATCCGTATTGCGAAGTTCACAGACAAACGAATCGAGCTGAAGGTCGGTGACAAGTTCACCTTCTCCACCGCTCATCCGCTGACCAGTGGCAACCAGCAAATCGTGGGTATCGACTACCCGGATCTGGTCAAGGATTGCGGCGTAGGCGACGAGTTGTTGCTCGACGACGGTCGCGTGGTCATGCGCGTCGACACCCAGACCGCGCACGAGCTGCACTGCACGGTGCTGATCGGCGGTCCGCTGTCCGACCATAAAGGCATCAACCGTCGCGGCGGCGGCCTCACGGCTCCGGCGCTGACCGAGAAGGACAAGCAGGACATCAAGCTCGCTGCCGAAATGGACCTGGACTACCTGGCCGTTTCCTTCCCGCGCGATGCCGCTGATATGGAATATGCCCGCCAGTTGCGTGACGAATCCGGTGGCACAGCGTGGCTGGTTGCCAAGATCGAACGCGCTGAAGCGGTCGCCAATGACGAAGTGCTCGACGCACTTATCCGCGCCAGTGACGCTGTCATGGTTGCTCGTGGTGACCTGGGTGTTGAAATCGGCGACGCCGAACTGGTGGGTGTTCAGAAACGCATCATTCTGCACGCACGTCGCCACAACAAGGCAGTAATCGTCGCCACGCAGATGATGGAGTCGATGATTTCCAGCCCGATGCCGACCCGTGCTGAAGTTTCAGACGTGGCCAACGCCGTGCTCGATTACACCGACGCCGTCATGCTCTCGGCAGAAAGCGCAGCAGGTTCCTACCCGGTAGAAGCGGTGCAGGCCATGGCACGTATCTGCGTCGGCGCTGAAAAGCACCCGACCGGTAAAACGTCCAGCCACCGTATCGGCCACTCGTTCACGCGTTGTGACGAGAGCATTGCGCTGGCCGCCATGTACACCGCCAACCACTTCCCTGGCGTGAAGGCGATCATTGCGCTGACCGAAAGCGGCTATACCCCGCTGATCATGTCGCGTATTCGCTCTTCGGTACCGATCTACGCGTTCTCCCCGCACCGTGGCACTCAGGCGCGCGCGGCGATGTTCCGTGGCGTCTACACCGTGCCTTTCGATCCGGGAGCCCTGCCGCCAGGTCAGGTCAGTCAGGCTGCAGTCGACGAACTGCTCAAGCGTGGGCTGGTCGAGCAAGGCGATTGGGTCATCCTGACCAAGGGTGACAGCTACCACACCATTGGCGGCACCAACGGCATGAAGATTCTGCACGTTGGCGACCCATTGGTCTGATAGCCACACGCTGCAAACAAAGGCCCCGGCTCTCAAGAGTCGGGGCCTTTTGCATGGTGTCATGCCTGCCGGAATGTGACGCAGAGCGTCGCGCAAGGCGTTCCCACGCTGGAGCGTGCGGAACGAGAGCGGTAACTGACGAGCCTCTTATTCCCGCGCCAAAAACACATCCGCCAGTAGCTGATTGCGCGGTAACCCTGCCAGGTACAACCGCTTGGCAAACATCTCTACGCTATCAGCACTGCCGCATACCAGTGCCATGGCGCGCCGGGACAACAGGCGCAGGTCGGCCAGCGCTGCCTGTAGCGTCTGCGCGGTGATGAGTTGTACTGACAGGTGCGGGTGAAGCGCGGCCAGCGCCTGTAACTCGTCTGCCAGGTAGTGTTCCTGACTGTCACGGGCCAGATGGATCAGTTGGATCGTGCCTTGATGCTCCTGACGCAAAGCTTCACGCAATATGCCCCATAACGGCCCGAGCCCGGAACCCGACGCCAGCAGCAGCAAGGGTTTTTCCTGCCAGTCAGCGTCATAACGCAGTGCCCCGCCACGCAGTTCGCCAAGCCTCAGCGCATCGCCCACACGCAGTTGTCGGGCAGCGTCGCAGAATGCACCGGGATAACGGCAATCGATATGGAATTCCAGAAACGGGTCTTCACCCGGCAGGCTAGCGAGTGAATAAGGCCGTGCAACGCCATTCTCAGTCCATAGCACCTGATGCTGACCAGCGCCGTAGCGCAACGGGCGCAAAGGTGCCAGACGCAAACGCAGCAGCGTCGGACTGAGCCAGTCGCAGCCGGTCACTGTTGCAGGAAGGCCGTCGCGTTGCGGGTCGAACACCTCGACCGCCAGGTCCTGGCTCACTCGGCACTGACAGGCAAGACGCCAACCCTGCTGGCGTTTTTCAGCGGGCAACGCGTCGGGCAATGCATCGGCAGGTTCACCCTGAACGCAGCGCACTAAGCACGCATGGCAACTGCCCGCACGACAACTGAACGGAACCGCCACACCCGCATCGTTCAGGGCATCGAGCAGATTGTCGGCCGCTGCCACCGTCCAGCTACGCTCACCAACACGCAATTGAGGCATCAAACCGCCTTATGCAGAAAATAAACGCGATTGTACAGACTGGTCTGTCGGGCGGGTTATACTGCCGCGCCTTTTTGCGCCCGCTACGGCTAACCTGACAGCTCTGGTTCAAGCCGCAGTTCCAGACTGCCGCCGATAGCGTAATTGAATGTTCCCGTCCTTACAGAGGAGCGCGCCGCATGACCGTGATCAAGCAAGACGACCTGATTCAGAGCGTTGCAGACGCCCTGCAGTTCATTTCCTATTACCACCCCGTGGATTTCATCCAGGCCATGCACGAGGCGTACCTGCGTGAAGAGTCGCCTGCCGCTCGCGACTCCATCGCCCAGATCCTGATCAACTCGCGTATGTGCGCGACCGGTCATCGCCCGATCTGTCAGGACACCGGCATCGTCACCGTTTTCGTGCGCGTCGGTATGGACGTACGCTGGGACGGCGCCACCATGGGCCTGGACGACATGATCAACGAAGGTGTGCGTCGCGCCTACAACCTGCCCGAGAACGTGCTGCGCGCGTCGATACTCGCCGACCCGGCAGGCGCTCGCCGAAACACCAAGGACAACACGCCGGCGGTCATCCACTACTCCATCGTCCCGGGCAACACCGTGGAAGTGGACGTGGCGGCGAAAGGCGGCGGCTCGGAAAACAAATCGAAGATGGCGATGCTCAACCCGTCCGACTCGATCATCGACTGGGTACTGAAAACCGTACCGACCATGGGTGCTGGCTGGTGCCCTCCCGGCATGCTCGGCATCGGCATCGGTGGTACGGCTGAAAAAGCCGCGGTCATGGCCAAGGAAGTGTTGATGGAGTCCATCGACATTCATGAGCTGAAAGCCCGCGGCCCGCAGAGCCGTATCGAAGAGATGCGTCTGGAGCTGTTCGAGAAGGTCAATCAACTGGGCATCGGCGCTCAGGGCCTTGGCGGTCTGACCACCGTGCTTGACGTCAAGATCATGGATTACCCAACCCACGCTGCTTCACTGCCGGTGTGCATGATCCCCAACTGCGCCGCCACCCGTCACGCCCACTTCGTCCTCGACGGCACCGGCCCTGCTTCGCTGGAGGCTCCATCACTGGATGCCTATCCGGAAATCGTCTGGGAAGCCGGTCCATCGGCCCGTCGCGTCGACCTCGACACCCTGACCCCGGAAGACGTGCAAAGCTGGAAACCGGGCGAAACCGTGCTGCTGAACGGCAAGATGCTCACCGGTCGCGACGCTGCGCACAAACGCATGGTCGAGATGCTCAACAGGGGCGAAACCCTGCCGGTGGACCTCAAGGGCCGCTTTATCTACTACGTTGGCCCGGTTGATCCGGTACGTGAAGAAGTAGTTGGTCCTGCCGGCCCGACAACGGCGACGCGGATGGACAAGTTCACCCGCCAGATCCTCGACCAGACCGGCCTGCTGGGCATGATCGGTAAATCCGAACGCGGCCCGACCGCTATCGAAGCAATCCGCGACCACAAGGCCGTGTACCTTATGGCCGTCGGTGGCGCAGCTTACCTGGTGGCTCAGGCGATCAAGAAATCCCGAGTCGTGGCCTTCGCCGAACTGGGCATGGAGGCGATCTACGAGTTCGAGGTCAAGGACATGCCGGTGACCGTTGCGGTAGACAGCACCGGTGAATCCGTCCATATCACCGGTCCGCAGATCTGGCAGAAAAAGATCAGCGACAGTCTGGCGGTGGAAGTGCAGTAGGTTTTGACGTGAAACGCGATTACAAACCCGGCGAATGCCGGATTTGTAATCGGTTTAAGCCTATATTCAAGATACCAGTAATTTATTGGCACTGACAGAATACCCAAATCGTCGCTGAGACATATTTCTATGCAGAAAACATTAATAAGGGCCCTGTGTAAGTATTAAGGGCATAAGCTCTGCCCTAGATACCAGCAAGAAACTCGCTTTTCAACGAGCTCCGTCGATTCCTAAATTTTGGGCCACGAGAGAATACCTCGCTCCATGCATGCTTCTCACCCCTGCCCATCAGATTTGCCTCAGCGAAAAACTTAGCGATCTTAGATAGAAATGCAAACGTAGAGGCATTATGATACCTCCTGTTCTTTGCTTACTCTCAAGGATGACTGATGCCTCATAATGAAGTGCAGGAATGGACACTGGAAGGTGTTTTGGACGAACTGGCCCGCTTGGACGGCTCAATGCATGATAGGCACTTTGCATTTATTCTCGGCTCTGGAGCGTCATTTTCGTCTAATATACCGACTGGAAAAGACCTCGCCCAGCGCTGGCTTACCGACCTTCATCTTCGAGAATGCAGGAACGGGCAATCGATTCAAGAGTGGACCAAGGAAAGCGGTATAGGAAACGGAGAATTAACATTCGAAACTGCTGCCGAGTTCTACCCTCAGATTTTTGAGCGCCGCTTTCGGGGAGATCGCGAATCAGGGTACGCAGAGTTGGAAAAACACATGGATGGTAAAACCCCAAGCCTAGGGTACACACTGCTTGCCGAAATAATACAAGAAACTAGACACAAGGTAGTTATTACAACCAACTTTGACAATCTGGTAGCAGATGCTCTATCAATGCATGCTCACCAATCACCACTCGTTGTTGCTCATGAATCATTAGTCGGTTTCGTTCGCCCCCAACTTCGTAGACCGCTCGTTGCAAAGATTCACCGCGACCTTTATTTCAACCCTATCAATGATCACGATGGGGTGTCCAACCTGGAAGAAGGTTGGAAAATTGCACTTAAAAAACTTTTTCAGTACTTCACCCCTGTCGTAGTGGGTTACGGTGGCAATGATGGAAGCTTGATGGGGTTGCTCAATAGCCTTGAGCTGGGAGATATCGCTGGTAGAATGATTTGGTGCTATCGAAATGGCTCGCCACCTCCGTTACTAGCCCAGGAAGTACTCGCCAAGCATGATGGAATAAAAGTACAGATCCCCGGATTTGACGAGTTCATGTTGCAACTAGCAGCAAAACTTGTGCCAAACTTTGATTTAAATAGAATTTCTGAGCGCACCGAAGAGCTCGGAAAGAAAAGTGCTGAACGGTATCGCAAGCAAGCCGAGCAGTTGATAAAAAGCTTGGAAAAAGGCACTGAGGAGCAACTGAATACGCGAAGAGTAATGGCACAGTCAGTTCATAGCAAAAAAAGTTGGTGGTCATGGGAGATAGAAGCGGTCGCGGCGTCTGCCCCTGAAGAGAAAGAGGAGATATACAAGCAGGGGTTATCTCAGTTCCCTGACAGCCCTGAGCTACTTTATAACTACGCCATTTTTTTAGCCGCCACTAAAAATGATCCAGATAGCGCAAAATCGATGTATGAAAAGGCTTTAAAACTAGCACCAAAAGACCACGAGATCCTGCATAACTATGCAGAGATAGTTATTAATCATGACGGGGACTACAGCAAAGCATTGGAACTCCTTGAGGAGGCCTTATCTATTGCTCCTGAAGACTCTGATGTAATTGGTCTTTATGCAGAAGCACTTGTTAAAAATAAAGAACTATCGCGAGCGAGCAAAGTTTATCAGAAAGCAGTAAAAAACCACCCCGACAATGCAGATATCTCACTGAGTTACGCTGATTTTTTATCTGACCATCTTAATAACTACGATCTAGCGGAAAAATACTACCAAAGAGCAATGGAGCTAAATCCCCACAACGTCCTTATTTTGCTTAATTATGCAAAATTTTTAGCTTTTCAATACATGAAGAGTAACGAGGCTAAACAAATAATCCAAAAGGCTGTTGAGCTTTACCCTGACAACCTGAAAGTTAAAGAAACGCATGATGCAATTTTGAAGATTCTAACACCAGCGCCTGCACGAAAAAACGCCAGAAAAAAATCTGATAGTATCAACATTCAGCAATAGCTTTAGACAATTCTACGCAGGCTGTGTCGGACCTTGCCCCTCTTTTCTCAAAGTATTCGGGACAGCGTAGCTAGAGTACAGCAAGCAGCTGCAAGCTACCCTATAACATATAACACCTCAATTCCGATGATCCAGCATGTTCACCACCAGCCGGTCGATCCAGCCCCACAAGCGCTGTTTGACCCGCCTCCACAATGGTCTGGCTTTCCAGTCTTCCAGCGTTGTTTCGGCGCTCAGGGCGAAGTCTTTTTCGAAGCTGGCAACCACATCCCGGGTCAGGCCCGGGTCAAGGGCTTCGAGGTTGGCCTCCAGGTTGAAGTGCAGGTTCCAGTGGTCGAAGTTGCACGAGCCAATACTCACCCAGTCATCGATCAGGACCATTTTCAGGTGCAGGAAACACGGCTGGTATTCGAAGACTTTGACACCGGCACGCAGCAAACGCGGGTAATAGCGGTGGCCAGCGTAGCGCACGGACGGGTGATCGGTGCGCGGGCCGGTCAGCAACAGACGCACATCGACGCCCCGCGCCGCGGCACTACGCAGCGCCCGGCGAACTTTCCAGGTGGGCAGAAAATACGGGGTGGCGAGCCAGATACGCTTCTGGCCGCTGTGCAAGGTGCGCACCAATGACTGCAGAATGTCGCGATGCTGGCGCGAGTCGGCATACGCCACACGGCCCAGCCCCTCACCGGATGCCGGCATTTTCGGCAACTGCGTCAGACCAAAGTTCTGCTTCGGGCGCCAGGCAAAGCGCCGGGCATTGGCGTGAAACTGACGGTCGAACAAGGCCTGCCAGTCCAGAACCAGCGGCCCGCTGATTTCCACCATGACCTCGTGCCATTGGCTGACGTCTTTGTCCGGCTCCCAGAATTCATCGGTCACACCGGTGCCGCCGACCACAGCCAGGGTCTTGTCCACGACCAGGATCTTGCGATGGTCACGGTAGAAATTACGCACGCCACGCCGCCAGTGAATCGGGTTGTAGAAGCGCAGGATGACGCCGGCATCGGTCAGTTGCTGGCGCAACCCGGCATCGAATGCTTTTGAACCGAAGTCATCGAACAGGCAACGGACTATCACGCCACGTCGTCCCGCCTCGACCAGCGCCCGCACGATGGCATCCGCGCAGGCCCCGGCCTCGACCAGGTACAGCTCCAGATCAACCTGCTGCTCGGCCCGATCTATTGCCGCGATCATACGCGGGAAGAACGCCGGGCCGTCGATCAACAATTGGAAACGGTTGTTTTCACGCCATGGAAAAATCGCACCGTTCATGTCAGCGCGCCGTGAAAATAAGGACAGCGCCTACAGGCACCGACAGGCTGACCGCAGACAAACCTGCGGTTTTGCGCAAGGCGGTGAAGTCTGGCACCAGGTCGAAATCCTGTGCATGAACCACCAGTGGCTCCAGCGTCACCACCTGAAAGCGACGCTCGTCGAGGCGCGTGACCAACAATTCGGCATTGTAACTATGGGTCTTGCCACGCAGGCGCACGGACAGCGGCAGGCGCAGCTCCAGTTGCGCGCCAGGGGCCAGATCATTGATCGGCCGCATATTCAGTTGCGCGTTGATCTGCGCAGAAGGAAATGTTCGAACCTGAAACACCTGTTCACGAAGGCGCTCGTCGCGCAACGGAATGCCGGTGCTGACCGAGTCCATCTCGATCTCGACCTCAGCCAGCCCTTTGTTGCCCACCTTGCCGTGCAGCACCAGAAAGCGTTGCACTTCGGCAATGTCGGAATCTTTGGTTGACGTGAAAGAGAGCCGTGAAGACTCGTTGTCCAGATACCAGTTGGCATGGGCAGGTAACGCCACTGCGGCCAGCATGACCAGCAGCAGACGAATTGTGTTGAGCATGCAGACTCCAGACGAGCATTTGAGGGCCACCTTACCGCCTGTCAGACCACCGGCATACCGCTATGTTCGCCCAAAATTTTCATGGGGCGGGCGGCAACAGCCGACAGCCTTGGCGCTCGCCTTGCCACGCCGCACTGCTGGTTCGTCCAAGGCCGCTGGCGACTACCCGTTTCTGCCCGGAGTCGTCTGTCAGGGTGCTCGGCACGTACTGTTTGACGTAGCCCCGACAGTACGCTTCGGGATTGTTCATCACGTACCGGCACGAGCAGTATTCCTTGGCGGTGTAGGCGCTGATGATGGTCGGGAATGCCTGCAAATTAACGCGATACTGCCAGGCAAGTACCGCGAGTGCAGCAACGATCAGCAACAACAGGCTGCTGAACGGGCGACGCAGGATGAACATTCGACGGCTGCTCATTGGCCACCCTCCTTACCGAATGCTGCTTGTGTCAGCTTGAGCATTTGATTGTGGTTGTACGTGCCATCGCGATCATCGGCGTAGCGCACGATCACCAGTTTCTCGTCGGGGATCACATACAACGCCTGCCCCCAATGGCCCAGCGCGGCGAAGGTATTGGCGGGTGCGTCGGGCCACGGCCCTTTGCCTCCATCAGCGGTGTGATTAAGCCACCACTGGCCGCCCGGCACTTCGACAGTCGCGTCTACTTGCTCGCCGGCAAAAGGCGTCAGCACGAAGTTCATCCACTCCTGATTGAGCAACTGCCGACCTTGCCACTGCCCACCACGCTGCATCAAAAGGCCGATGCGTGCCAGGTCGCGAGCCGTCAGGTAGGCATAGGACGAGCCCACGAAGGTGCCGCTGCCGTCGGTTTCCCAGACGGCCCCCCGAATACCCAGCGGGTCAAACAGCGCTTTCCATGGGTAATCCGCATAAGCCTGCTGCCCGACCATGGTTTTCAACGCCGCGGCCAGCACGGCGCTGTCGCCACTGGAATACAGGTACGCCTTGCCTGCCGGCCTGGCTGCGGCGTGATCGGCGGTGAAGCGCGCCATGTCGTCACGCCCGCGGGTGTAGAGCATGGCGACCACGGAAGAGTTGAGCGGCGCGTACTCGTAGTCCTCCTGCCAGTCCAGGCCTGACGCCCAGTGCATGAGGTCCTTGAGGGTGATATCGGGATGCGCCTGGAACGGCGCGTAGAACCTGGCGACCGGATCATTCAACTGAAAGCGCCCCTCTGTGAATGCCACTCCCAACACAGTCGCCATGATGCTCTTACTGATAGACCAGGTCAGGTGCGGGGTCTGGGCAGTGGTGACACCGGCATAACGCTCGTAGACCACTTCACCATCGCGGATGACCAGCAGCGCATCGGTGCGGATGCCTTTGCGGGTTTCTTCGTCTCTGGGTGGGAAGGCGTAGGTTTCGAGCTCTTCAATGGCCGAAGATCGCGGCACTGAGCGGGAGGGCCACTGCTCGGCTGGCCAGGTTTCGGCGGCAGCGTTGTGCAGGTTGATGCCCAAAATCAAAAGCAGACACAGATGGATGAATCGACGAGGCATGGCTAAGTCTCGAAAAGTTTATCCGCGCACATTAGCAGCGCTTCATGACAGCCAGTCAACACGCAGGATTGCCGCTCCCCTTCAAGGGCGGACGCAGAGCGTCGGCACGATAGACCCATAACCGGGCGGATGAGGATGACCACGATGAGGCGTCAGAGCCTCCGTCACACAACCATCACCAAAGCTTCACAGGCATGACACGCCATCTCCCTAGCCTGCAACTACGGCAAAGCGCCTGGACAAATCAGTCAACCAGCCAATATGCAAGGCTGGCTCATGGAGATTCGTATGACCCAGATCGCCCGCATTCGTGACAACACTTCTGAACGTCGTCTTCAGGCCGAGCGCCTGATTGGAGCGCGCGCCTTGCAGGAAGCACAGGCGTTGCGTTTCAGTGTGTTCAGCGAAGAGTTCAACGCCCGCCTCAATGGCGCTGAACACGGTCTGGATATCGATGACTATGATATTCACTGCTCGCACATCGGGGTTCGCGACTTGAACACCGGGCGCCTGGTGGCCACGACTCGGCTGCTCGACCACAAGGCTGCCAGCACACTGGGCAGCTTTTACAGTGAAGAAGAATTCAGCCTGCACGGCCTGACTCATCTGCAAGGTCCGATTCTGGAACTGGGTCGCACGTGTGTCGATCCAGCCTACCGCAACGGCGGCACCATTGCCGTGTTGTGGAGCGAGCTGGCCGAAGTGCTCAATGAAGGCAGCTATAGCTACCTGATGGGTTGCGCCAGTATTCCGATGCAGGACGGCGGCATTCAGGCCCACGCGATCATGCAGCGTCTGCGCGAACGCTACCTGTGCAACGAGCACCTGCGCGCCGAACCGAAGAACCCGCTGCCGACCCTCGACATCCCGAGCAACGTGATCTGCGAAATGCCGCCGCTGCTCAAGGCTTACATGCGTCTGGGCGCCAAGATCTGTGGCGAACCGTGCTGGGACGAAGATTTCCAGGTCGCCGACGTGTTCATTCTGCTCAAGCGCGACGACCTGTGCCCACGTTACGCGCGCCATTTCAAGGCGGCCGTATGATGAGCCGGATTCGCGGCTACGCCCGCGTGGTCAGGGTGCTGATGGTCGTGGCGCTCGGCCTCATGATTGCCGGAGCCTTCGCGATTCTGGAGCGTATCAAGTTCGGCAGTTCGATGGAGCGCAGGCAGCGCTGGAGCCGCTGGTTCATGGCACGCCTGAGCAACGCCCTGCCATTTCGCGTCACCGTGACCGGCGAGCTGCCCACGCAGCCGATGTTGTGGGTCAGCAATCATGTGTCCTGGACCGACATCGCACTGCTGGGCATGCTCGCGCCGCTGTCGTTTCTGTCCAAGGCCGAAGTACGCACCTGGCCGGTGGCCGGCTGGCTGGCATTGAAAGCCGGTACGCTGTTCATTCGACGTGGCTCGGGCGACAGTCGTCTGATCCAGAAGCAGATGTGCAATCACCTGCAACAAGGTAACGCGCTGCTGATTTTCCCGGAAGGCACCACCACCGATGGCAAGAGCCTGCGCACCTTTCACGGTCGCTTGCTGTCCAGCGCCATCGAAGCAGGTGTGCCGATCCAGCCGGTGGCGATTGGTTACTCACGTGACGGCAAACCGGACCCGATAGCCCCGTTCATTGGCGACGATGACTTGCTGTCGCATTTGCGCCGACTGTTCGCCAACGAGCAGAGCGACGTGCATATTCACCTTCTGACACCGATCCCGACTGCAGATCAGGAACGTGCGGCCCTGGCCTTCAAGGCTCAGCAAGCTGTGCAAACGGCATTGTTTGGTGAACCGGTGATCGGCGAGCCTGCTCAGCCGAGTGAAGTGGTCTCGCGCCCGGCCAGAGCGGCCTGAGCGAAATCCTGCAACTGCGGATAAAACTCCGCGAAGTCCTCGCTCAAGGGCTGGTAAAGCGCCTGCAACTCCTGCATGCCGCCCGCCAGCCCTTCGGGTCGTGACAGGCGGCTGGAGATACCCCGCAGCACCTGCTCCAGCACCTCGAAATCCCGATAGGAACCCAGCCAGTCCTGCGCCGCCATACGCGGTGCGATCAGCGCCAGGCGCTCGGGCAACTGCGGCTCGGCGGCCAGCGTGCCATAGACCTTGCGAGTGAACACGTCCAGCGGCAGATCGGCATACAGCTGCCAGTCACGCGCCAGGCAGTGATCAAAAAACACGTCAAGCATGATGCCCGCATAACGGCGGCGTTGCGCTGGAAAACGGGCAATGGACGACTTGATCAGCGGATGAGCATCCGTGAACGCATCGATGCTGCGATGCAGACGAATCGCCGCTTCCAGCTCGACAGGAAAACGCCCCGGCAGCGGGCCTTTGACGAAGTCGCCGTACAGGCTGCCGAGCAATTGGGCAGGTCGATGCCCGCCAAGATGAAGATGTGCCAGATAGTTCATGACCGCAAGCCTACGCCGCTTATGGGGTTCCGGTCCATATATCGATATAACCCGATATTCCGATTTGATCGTTGCTCAGCACGAAATCATATTTGTATATCGCGAAATACAGATATAAAGTTCGCCCCATCGCGATATATCGCTATACGCCTGTGAGAACGACATGCCAATTGACCTCGACGACATAATAAAAGCTCTGGCCCATCCGGTCCGCCGAGAAATCCTGACCTGGCTGAAGGACCCGCGCGCGAGTTTTCCGGCTCAGGAACACTCGATCGAACATGGCGTCTGCGCCGGACAGATCGATCAGCGCGCAGGGTTGTCCCAATCCACTGTGTCAGCCCACCTCGCAACGCTGCAACGCGCCGGGCTGATCAGCAGCAAGAAGGTCGGCCAATGGCATTTCTTCAGACGCAACGAAGAAGTCATCCAGGCATTCGTACAGGCACTGCTTGAAGAGCTGAACAACCCGACCTGATTTTTTTCACCTTTTGTTCCTGGAGATGCCCCGTGCCCCTTTCGCTACTCATTCTGGCCCTGAGCGCCTTCGCCATCGGCACCACTGAATTCGTCATCATGGGCCTGCTGCCCGACGTCGCCGCCGACCTCGGCGTATCGATCCCCGGCGCTGGCTGGCTGGTGACCGGCTACGCCCTGGGCGTGGCAGTCGGCGCACCGTTCATGGCCATGGCCACGGCAAAACTGCCACGCAAGGCCGCACTGGTCACGCTGATGGGGATTTTCATCATCGGTAACCTGCTCTGTGCGTTGGCCAGTGATTACAACGTGCTGATGTTCGCCCGTGTCGTTACCGCACTGTGCCACGGCGCGTTCTTCGGTATCGGCTCGGTGGTTGCCGCAGGCCTGGTGCCGGCCAACCGTCGTGCGTCCGCTGTGGCCTTGATGTTCACCGGTCTGACCCTGGCCAACGTGCTGGGCGTGCCGCTGGGCACCGCATTGGGTCAATACGCAGGCTGGCGCTCGACGTTCTGGGCAGTGACCGTCATCGGCGTCATTGCGCTGATCGGCCTGATTCGCTTTCTGCCGACCAATCGCAATGAAGAAAAGCTCGACATGCGCGCCGAACTGGGAGCCCTCAGAGGTGCCGGTATCTGGTTGTCGCTGAGCATGACTGCGCTGTTTTCAGCCTCCATGTTTACCTTGTTCACTTACATCGCCCCGCTGCTCGGCGAAGTGACTGGCGTATCGCCCAACGGCGTGACCTGGACCCTGCTGCTGATCGGCCTTGGCCTGACCGCCGGTAACGTGCTCGGCGGCAAAATGGCCGACCGCCGCCTGTCGTCCACACTGATTGCCGTGTTCGTTTCGATGGCGGTGATTTCCACCGTCCTCAGTTGGACCAGCGCATCGCTGATCCCGACTGAAATCACCCTGTTCCTCTGGGCGGTCGCGGCTTTCGCTGCGGTCCCGGCGTTGCAGATCAATGTGGTGACCTTCGGCAAGGCGGCACCCAACCTGGTTTCGACCCTGAACATCGGCGCCTTCAACGTTGGCAACGCGCTCGGCGCCTGGGTCGGCGGCAGCGTTATCGCTCACGGCCTGGGCCTGACCAGCGTGCCACTGGCGGCTGCTGTACTGGCAGTGCTCGCGCTGCTGATCACCCTGATTACTTTCCGTCAGACCGGCAACCCGGATCTGGCACACGCTACTAATTGATCAATTACGAGGATTCGATACATGACGACTATCTTTGACCCTATCACCCTGGGCGATCTGCAACTGCCAAACCGCATCATCATGGCGCCGCTGACACGCTGCCGCGCCGATGAAGGCCGCGTCCCCAATGCAATGATGTCCGAGTATTACGTACAACGCGCCTCGGCAGGTCTGATCCTGACTGAAGCTACCTCGGTCACGCCGATGGGCGTGGGCTACCCGGACACCCCTGGCATCTGGTCCAATGATCAGGTGCGTGGCTGGAGCAACATCACCAAGGCGGTGCACAACGCCGGTGGCCGCATCGCGCTGCAACTGTGGCACGTAGGGCGCATTTCCCACCCTTCTTACCTGAACGGCGAAACCCCGGTTGCGCCGAGCGCCATTGCAGCTGAAGGGCATGTGAGCCTGATGCGCCCTATCACGCCGCTGCCAGTGCCGCGCGCGCTGGAGCTGGCGGAAATCGGCGACATCGTCGAGGCCTATCGGATCGGCGCGGAAAACGCCAAGGCAGCGGGCTTCGACGGCGTGGAAGTCCATGGTGCCAATGGCTATCTGCTGGAGCAGTTCCTGCTGAGCGGCAGCAACCAGCGCACCGATGAGTACGGCGGTTCGGTAGAAAACCGTGCCCGTCTGCTACTGGAAGTGACCGATGCAGTCATTGACGTGTGGGGTGCCGGTCGCGTGGGTGTGCACCTTTCGCCGCGCGCCGACATGCATGACATGAGCGATGAAAACCGGGCTGAAACCTTCAGCTACGTGGCCAGGGAGCTCGGCAAGCGCGGTATCGCGTTCATCTGTGCTCGCGAGCATGACGCCGAAGACAGCCTCGGCCCGCAGTTGAAGAAAGACTTCGGCGGCGTTTATATCGCCAACGAGAAGTTCACCAAAGACAGTGCCAATGCCTGGCTGGCAGAAGGCAAGGCCGACGCAATCGCGTTCGGTGTGCCTTACATCGCCAACCCGGACTTGCCGGAGCGGCTGGCCAGCGATGCCCCTCTGAACGAAGCTCATCCGGAGACGTTCTACGCCAAAGGCCCGGTCGGTTACATCGACTACCCACGCCTGTAACACGTTACTGCAAGGCAAAAAACCCTGACTCGCAAGAGTCAGGGTTTTTTATCGCCCGTCTAACGGGGAACGTTACGGTGCAGCGTCAGGCTTGACTGTACCTAACACATTGCCTTCGGCGTCGGTGATCGTACCATCCACCATTTTCCAGCGGCCGTCCGGGTAGTTGACCGAGCCATCCGCAAAAACCCAGGTTCCATCCTTGTGCTGGACATCACCATTGGGGTGCTCTATCGAGCCATCGACATGCACCGTCGTGCCGTCGAGGTTCTGCAAGGCTCCGTCAGGATGGGTGACGGATTGACCATCTGCAGACTCGACGCTGCCGTTTGGATAGCTGACCGTGCCGTCCGGGTTGACCACGCTATTGAGCGGCTGGACCAGTTGCAGAACACCTGTTGCGGTGTTGACGACTGCCAGTAGCTTGTCCAGACGCGAGGGTGCCGCAGGTATCGGGGGCATCGCCTGCGGCAATGGCTCACTGATAGAGGGCTTGACCCGCGGTTTGACCGGCGGCTTGACCGGGTCCTTTGTCTTGATCGGAGGTTTGACTGGCGGCTTGAGCGGGTCCGTTGTCTTGATCGGAGGTTTCACCGGCGGTTTGAGTGGGGTTTTCACCTTGACCGGAGGCTTGACGTTTACTTTTGGTTTGGTTGATACCAGATACTCTGGATGCACGGGCTGAAGTTCTTCAGCAACGCTGTCATCTATTTCGATGGTTTCTTCCGGCGTATTAGGGCGCATATCCTTGATTCCATTCATTATTGAAACTCCATTTATTTAACTGCCAGGCAAGCGTAAGCCTTCCCTCAATTGGCAGGCATATAACTATGTACGGAGTGCAAAAAAAAAACGGGCCACCTGCCTGCCGCTATGGATAGCAGCAGGCAAGGCCCGGTTTCAACGACGTGCGTTGAGCTGTTGCGACAGATTCTGGATCTGGCTGGTCAGGGTGTTGATGTTACGAGTGACCTGAGCACGAAATGCGTCGAACTCGGCGGTATTGGTTTCTGCTGACGGTGCCGGGCGGTTTTCCTGTTCGCTTTTCAAGACCATCAGCTCCTGCTCCAGTCGTTCGACAGTAGCGGACGGATTGCCCTGCTTTTTCAGCGTTGCTACATCGGCTGCCACGCTCTTGATCTGGGCGTCCAGCTTGCCCTGCTCAGCCTGGGCGGTTTTCAGGTCAGGCAACACGGCCTTCAACGCGGCCAGTTCAGCGACTACGCTTTTCAGTTGCTCCTGGGTCTGCGCGTTTTCGGTGTGCTGCTGCGCCGTTTGCGCGGCCATCTGCTCCAGACGCTTGTCGAGGCTGCCCTGCTGACCTTCAACGCCTTCACGTTGTTTGTCCTGGTCTTCCAGTTGCGCTTCGAGCAACTTGATACGCTGCTTGAGAGCTTCGCCGTCGCTGGACAGCGATTCGGTGGCCACGACCTTGCCGGAGATATCCTGCAAACGCCCCGCCGCTTCTTCGCTGATGCGCGCAAAGCTTTCCTGCGTCGCCACCAGTTGTTGCTCCATCAGGGAAACCTGCTGAAAGCTCCACCAGCCCAGACCACAAAACGCGATAAACAGCGCACCGACCAATGCCCAGAGCGGCCCGGTGCTCGGGCCCTTGACCTTGACCACAGGCGTGGTGCGCGAATAGACCGTGGTGCGATCACGCGCTTCACTGCCCACGACAAAATCGTCATCGTCGTCTTTGGCGGTGAGGTGGGGAACGTCATCGACGTCATCGTATGGATCGTTGCGCATGGATAACCCTTCAGGAAGCTGTTGAAACCAAAGTCGGGCAGTATAACAACAGCACCGTGACCAATCTCACTGTGCCACTACTGCATTCACATCCCGTTCTGTACCCGCCACCAGCCACAGAACTCATCCAGTGCCGTCCACAGGCTGACCTGCGGCTGATAATCCAGATAATGCCTTGCACGGCTTATATCAAGCGTGAAGTCCTTGTTCATGACCTGCATGCCCAGTCTGGACAGCGTAGGTTCAGGTCGGCCCGGCCATAGCATGCAGGCCGCTTCATTGATCGCCGCCGCACTGTAGGCCAGCCCGTAAGAACGATAACGAGTAACCTGAGGCAACTGCATCTGCCGCATCACATAATTGATCGCATCCCACAACGGGACAGGCGTGCCGTTGCTGATGTTGTACGCCTTGCCCAGCGCAGACCCGGTTGCCAGCAAACTGCTTAACAACGCTTCATTAAGGTTCTGCATGCTGGTGAAGTCGACCATGTTCAGGCCGTTGCCGACAATCGACAGACGCTTCTTGCGCTGCATGTGCAGCAGGCGCGGAAAAATACTGTTGTCGCCTGCACCAGTGACGAAGCGCGGCCGCAGGGCAATCACTTCCAGGCCGAACTCTTCAGCGCCGAAGACCTTTTGCTCGGCCAGGTATTTGGTGGCCGCATAGTGGTTGTGGAAGCGCTTGGGCACTTGGTCTTCGGTAATATCGCGGCGCGAGCGACCATTGAAATAGATCGACGGCGATGACAGGTGGACCAGCCGGCGCACTCTTTGTTTCAGGCAGCCCTCGACAATGTTCTCGGTGAGCTGCACGTTGCCCTGCATAAAATCCTGACGACGCCCCCACACGCCGACGGAGCCGGCGCAATGCACCACGGCCTCGACGTCATCGCACAGCGCTTGCACCAGATACGGGTCGGCAAGGTCGCCCTGAATAAACTCGGCGCCGCGCCTGACCAGATGCTCGACAGCATCGGCACGACGGCCATTGATCCGCACGCTCATGCCCTGCTCAAGGGCAAAACGCGCGAAGCGTCCGCCGATGAAGCCGCTTGCGCCGGTGACCAGAATTTTCATTTACCGCTCCATTAACGCGTCTGCGTGACGGGAGTAACCCGACCCGCATTGATTACACATGATCGTAATGACGATCATTCATCGCTCAACGGCACCAGCCAGTGGGCAGCATGTTGTGCCAGATGCTCGGTGAGACGGGTCAGCAACTGACCGCCGTTGCGCCAATGGTGCCAGTACAACGGCACATCAATACAGCGATCCGGCAGCAGCTCAAGCAGCGTGCCACTGCGTAATTGCTCGCGTACTTGCAGCTCGGGCGCCAGCCCCCAGCCCATTCCGGCTTCAATCATACGGATGAAACCTTCGGAGGACGGGCACAAATGATGCTCGAAACCGTCCTGCACACCAAGCAGCGCCAGATAACGATGCTGCAAAAGATCATCCGGCCCGTAAACGAGCGCCGCTGATCTGACCAGCTTTTCCGGGCTGACACCGCCCGGAAAATGGCGTGCGATGAATGCCGGGCTGGCCAGCGCCCGATAGCGCATCGCCCCCAGCAACTGACTGCGCGCCCCGGCCACGGGGCGCTCGCTGCCACACAGGCAGGCCGCCACTTCACCAGCACGCATGCGTTTGAGCCCGACGTCCTGATCTTCGACCACCAGGTCCAGCAACAGACTATGCTGCGTACAGAAATCACCAATGGCCGGTGCCCACCAGGTTGCCAGACTGTCGGCGTTCAAGGCGATCCGCAAACGCTCGGGCCTGCCCTCTTCATCCAGGGCAGGCACCTGGCTTTGCAGATCGCGTTCCAGCAGTCGCACTTGCTGCACGTGATTGAGCAGGCGTCGCCCGATGTCTGTCGGGCTGGGCGGCGTGGCCCTGACCAGAACCGGCTGGCCGATACGCGCTTCAAGCAATTTGATACGTTGCGAGACGGCTGACTGCGACAGCCCCAGCACATGGGCCGCCCGTTCGAACCCGGCCTGTTCGATGACTGCAGCGAGCGCAGACAACAGTTTGTAGTCGAACATCACTTTCCCTAATGAGCGATCAGGATTATTGGTTTTCCTTATACCGCTTCAGTCCCGAGAATCGCCATCTCAATCTGCTCGATGGGAACGTATTTATGTGGCAAAGCTACTTCAACGGATTGCTGATCGCCGCTGGCCTGATCATGGCCATCGGCTCGCAAAACGCCTTCGTGCTGGCTCAGGGTCTGCGCCGTGAACACCCTGTGTCGGTCGCGATGCTCTGCGTTATCTGCGATGTCATTCTGGTCACCGCCGGGGTGTTCGGTCTGGCCAGTGTGCTGGCGCAAAACCCGACCTTGTTGGCGGTAGCACGCTGGGGCGGTGTGATATTTCTCAGTGGGTACGGTTTGCAGGCCCTGCGCCGGGCCTGCTCGAAACAGAGCCTCGAACAAAGCGCGGCGGCGGGCAAAAAGTCGCGCCGCACGGTACTGCTCAGTGCATTGGCCGTTACCTTGCTCAACCCGCACGTTTATCTGGACACCGTATTGCTGATCGGCTCGCTCGGGGCACAGCAAAGTGTGCCGGGGGCCTATGTGGCCGGCGCCGCAAGCGCTTCTTTTTTGTGGTTCTCCTGCCTCGCCATCGGCGCGGCCTGGCTCGCTCCCTGGCTGGCCCGCCCTGCCACATGGCGTCTGCTGGATGTGATGGTGGCGGTCATGATGTTCAGCGTGGCGTGGCAATTGATCCAGTCGGCCTGAAGGTTTCATGTCGTTGAGGCAACAGCGCGGGAACCTCTATCCCACACAGTTGTTGCGTGGTTAAGCCGCAGGCCCGGTGCTATAGTCCGGGGTCTGCGCCGCAAAAGAGTAAAACTCCCGGTGCATGCTGTATCTGGCCGCCCGTGATCGGCCGTGCGACTACCGCAATTGACCTGAAAGGAGATAAACCATGGCTTTTGAATTGCCGCCACTGCCTTACGCCAAAGACGCTCTGGTGCCGCACATTTCTGCGGAGACTCTGGAATATCACCACGACAAGCACCACAACACCTACGTCGTGAACCTGAACAACCTGGTGCCAGGCACCGAGTTCGAAGGCAAGACGCTGGAAGAGATCATCAAGACTTCCTCGGGCGGTATCTTCAACAACGCCGCGCAGGTCTGGAACCACACGTTCTACTGGAACTGCCTGGCGCCAAACGCTGGTGGTGAACCTACCGGTGCGCTGGCTGATGCGATCAACACCGCCTTCGGCTCGTTCGAGAAGTTCAAGGAAGAGTTCAGCAAGACTTCCATCGGCACCTTCGGCTCCGGCTGGGGCTGGCTTGTGAAAAAGGCTGATGGCTCCCTGGCACTGGCCAGCACTATCGGCGCTGGCAACCCGCTGACCAGCGGTGACAAGCCGTTGCTGACCTGCGATGTCTGGGAACACGCCTACTACATCGACTATCGCAACCTGCGTCCGAAGTATGTAGAAGCGTTCTGGAACCTGGTGAACTGGAAATTCGTGGCTGAGCAATTCGCTTCCTGAGTCCGGCAACCCTGAAGAACCCGGCCATGCGCCGGGTTTTTTATGGCCTGCCCCCAGCGAAATGCCCTCGGACGACCAGTTTTTCATCCATGCGAAGCAGAAATGTTTTTAACCTGCCGCCTGTACTTTTGTATTGTCAGAAAACGCTAGTTAGCTAATTATCACGACTTAATTCTTTACAGTGTCCTGCTCAAGTTACGCACATGGCCGCCCGATGCATCGAGGTGGCGTGGGCCAGTGGGTGCAAGGAACGCGAAGATCAGCCGGTGCGAGCCCTCTATGGGTCAACCGGTTTTTCGAGGGTGACGGGGCCATACGCGCCCTCCGACACGAACTAAGGAACGGCCATTGAAGCTGGAACTCAAGAACAGCCTGTCGGTAAAGCTGCTGCGTGTAGTGCTGCTGTCGGCGCTTCTGGTCGGCGTTGTATTGAGCTGCGCGCAAATCGTTTTCGATGCGTACAAGACCCGCCAGACAGTGGCGAGCGATGCAGAGCGGATTCTCGGCATGTTTCGCGATCCCTCAACCCAGGCGGTCTACAGCCTGGACAGGGAAATGGGCATGCAGGTCATCGAAGGTCTGTTTCAGGATGACTCGGTACGCATGGCCTCGATCGGACATCCCAACGAAACCCTGCTTGCCGAAAAAGACCGCCCGCTGAAGGCATCACCGACGCGCTGGCTGACCGATCTCATTCTGGGCCAGGAGCGCAGCTTCTCCACGCAACTGGTAGGACGCAGCCCGTACAGTGAGTACTACGGCGACTTGCGCATCACGCTGGACACCGCCAACTATGGCGAAAGCTTTTTGGTCAACGCCGGGATCATCTTCATCGCAGGCGTACTGCGGGCACTGGCGATGGGGTTGGTGCTGTATCTGGTTTATCACTGGCTGCTGACCAAGCCATTGTCAAAAATCATCGAACACCTGACCACCATCAACCCGGATCGCCCCAGCGAGCATCAATTGCCGCTGCTCAAGGGGCATGAAGAAAACGAGCTGGGAATCTGGGTCAACACCGCCAATCAACTGCTGGCCTCCATTGAGCGCAACACCTATCTGCGTCACGAGGCCGAAAGCAATCTGCAGCGCATGGCGCAGTACGATTTTCTGACCGGTTTGCCCAACCGACTCCAGTTGCAGACTCGGCTGGACCGGATTCTGGAGGATGCCGGACGTCAACAGCACCGGGTTGCAGTGCTCTGCGTGGGTCTCGATGACTTCAAGGGCATCAACGAGCAGTTCAGCTACCAGGCTGGCGACCAGTTGCTGCTGGCGCTCGCCGACCGGTTGCGTGCGCACAGCGGGCGACTCGGTGCTCTGGCGCGCCTGGGCGGCGATCAGTTCGCGCTGGTTCAGGCCACCATCGAGCAGCCCTACGAAGCGGCAGAACTGGCGCAAAATATTCTTGATGAGCTCGAAGCCCCGTTTGATGTCGCCGAACAGCGAATCCAGCTAAGGGCAACCATCGGCATCACCCTCTTCCCCGAGGATGGCGACAGCACCGAGAAACTGTTGCAGAAAGCCGAGCAGACCATGACGCTGGCCAAGGCCCGCTCGCGCAATCGCTATCAGTTTTACATTGCCAGCGTCGACAGCGAAATGCGCCGCCGTCGTGAACTCGAAAAAGACCTGCGCGACGCCTTGCCACGCAATCAGTTGTACCTGGTCTATCAACCGCAGGTCAGCTATCGCGACCACAGTGTGGTCGGCGTTGAAGCGCTGATTCGCTGGCAGCATCCGGAGCATGGCCTGGTGCCGCCGGACGTGTTTATCCCGCTGGCCGAGCAGAACGGCACCATCATCGCCATTGGCGAATGGGTGCTCGACCAGGCCTGCCGCCAACTGCGCGAGTGGCTTGATCAGGGCTTCACCGATTTACGCATGGCGGTGAACCTGTCGACCGTGCAGCTGCATCACGCCGAGCTTCCCAGGGTCGTGAACAACCTGTTACAGATATATCGCCTGCCGCCCCGCAGCCTGGAACTGGAGGTCACCGAAACCGGCCTGATGGAAGACATCAACACCGCCGCCCAGCACTTGCTCAGCTTGCGACGCTCTGGTGCGCTGATTGCCATCGATGACTTCGGCACGGGTTACTCATCGCTTAGTTACCTGAAAAGTCTGCCGCTGGACAAGATCAAGATCGACAAGAGTTTCGTCCAGGACCTGATTGATGACGACGATGACGCCACGATCGTGCGGGCGATTATTCAGTTGGGCAAAAGCCTGGGTATGCAGGTGATTGCCGAGGGCGTGGAAACGGTTGAGCAGGAAGCCTACGTCGTGGCCGAAGGCTGCCATGAAGGTCAGGGCTACCTGTACAGCAAACCGCTGCCGAGCCGTGAGCTGCTGACGTATTTGAAGCAGGCACGTCAGGGCAATCCGGTCATACCCTGAAAATTGACGCACAGGCCGGGCTGCTCAAGCTGCCTTGAAACCATCTGTTACAACCTCTCGAATACCTGATCACGCCGGCAAAGGCGTTTTGCCTTTACATCGAATGCAAATCTTTCGCATCATGTCGCAGATTTTCTGGGCGCACCTCCGCCTTAACCCTATCGACGCAGGATTCCGTCATGATTCGTATGCCTCTGGCAACCGCTAGTCTGTTGGCCATCGCTATCTCTCTCGCCGGTTGCGGTGAAGGCAAGGACAAGGCAGCCGCACCGGCTCCCGCCGCAACCCCTGCCGCCCCGGCTAGCGCGCCAGCGCCTGCTGCACCCGCCGCCGCACCGGCTGCCGCAGCCCAGACAGACGATGCCGCTGCCAAAGCTGTCGTTGCCAACTACACCAACATGGTGTCAGCAGTGTTCGACGATGCCGAAGCCGGTGCGAAAAAACTGAGCACCGCCGTCGACGCGTTTCTGGCCAAACCCAATGACGAAACCCTGAAAGCTGCTCGGGATGCCTGGGTTGCTGCCCGCGTGCCTTACATGCAGAGCGAAGTGTTCCGCTTCGGCAATACCATTATCGACGACTGGGAAGGACAGGTTAACGCCTGGCCCCTGGACGAAGGCCTGATCGATTACGTGGCCAAGGACTACCAGCACGCATTGGGCAATCCTGGCGCAACCGCGAACATCATCGCCAACACCGAAATTCAGGTAGGCGAGGACAAGGTCGACGTCAAAGAGATCACCCCCGACAAACTCGCCAGCCTCAACGAGCTGGGCGGTTCCGAGGCGAACGTCGCCACGGGCTACCACGCCATCGAATTCCTGCTCTGGGGCCAGGACCTGAACGGCACGGGCCCGGGCGCCGGCAACCGTCCAGCCAGTGACTACCTTGAAGGCGCGGGTGCTACCGGTGGTCATAACGACCGTCGCCGCGCCTACCTCAAGGCGGTCACTGACCTGCTGGTCAGCGACCTGGAAGAAATGTCCGGTAACTGGAAAGCCGGTGTTGCCGACAACTACCGCGCCACGCTGGAAGCCGAGTCCGGCGAAAGCGGCCTGCGCAAGATGCTGTTCGGCATGGGCAGTCTGTCCTTGGGTGAACTGGCAGGCGAGCGCATGAAGGTCGCGCTGGAAGCAAACTCCAGCGAAGACGAACACGACTGCTTCAGCGACAACACGCACAATTCGCACTTCTACAACGGCAAAGGCATTCGCAACGTTTATCTGGGCGAATACACCCGCACCGACGGCAGCAAAATAAGCGGCCCGAGCCTCTCGTCGCTGGTGGCTAAAGCAGATCCGGCCACCGACGCCACACTGCGCGCGGACCTGGACGACACCCAGGCCAAGCTGCAGGCCATCGTCGATCACGCCAACAAGGGCGAACACTTCGACCAACTGATCGCCGCCGGCAACACCGCGGGCAATCAAGTGGTCCGTGACGCCATCGCCGCACTGGTCAAACAGACCGGCGCCATCGAGCAAGCGGCGGGCAAGCTGGGCATCACCGACCTGAACCCGGATAACGCTGACCACGAGTTCTGATCAACTGCGTTTCGCGCTGTAAAAACAACGCCGGTCAGTTCGCTGACCGGCGTTTTTTATTGCACATGGGCCTACGCTGTTTTCATCTCTTTCGCCCGGCCACGTGGAGGGTACTGCCCGGCCACAGGCAATCTTCCAGCAGGCAAATCCGATTGTGTCTACCCACGTCGTCGGCGCGGCCCGGGTTATCAATACAACGTATCCGCAATGCGTCCCGGCAAGGCCTTGTCATAGGCATCACCGTCGATTTGCGCCGCCGAAACCGCTTTCAGTAGCTGCCCCGCAGTGGGTAGCGCACTGCGTTCGATGTGCCGTGCTGCGTTCCACAGACCAGACCGGATAGTGGCTCTGCTGCACTGGAAATACACGCTGGTCACCGTGATGCGCAGGACTGATCTGGGCCGTTGTCCCTGCACTTCAAAACGCGACAGCAGCGCGGGCTGAATCGAGATCTGCGCTGTGCCGTTGATGCGCAAGGTTTCACCGACGCCGGGGATGAGAAACAGAAGCGCGACGCGTGGATCGTTGACGATGTTGCGTAGGGTATCGATCCGGTTGTTGCCGCGTCGGTCAGGCAAATACAGCGTCTTGCTGTCCTCGATATGCACGAAGCCCGCCTGATCTCCGCGCGGCGAGGCGTCGAGCCCGTCGGGTCCGGCAGAGGCAAGCACAACAAAAGGTGCCGACTCGATGAAGGGTCGGTAGGCCGGGTGAATATGGTCGACTTCCTTGATGAGGGAAGGAGGAGCAATCGGGCCATAGAGCGCTTCCAGCGCCTGGGTAGTGGTCACGAACGCACTGTTGTCCGGGTTATCCATCGAATGATCTCTACTGGGCATTTGTCTTTGAGGGCTGCTGGCTGCGACACGCGTGATCAGTCTAAGCAGGTCACGATGACAGTGATGCGATTGGTCGCAATTTGAAACGGCACATGCAGGATAGGCAAGAATGTCGAAATCCGGCCAGTTTGAAAGATTCGTAACAACGCATTGCTTGAAGCCCAGCAAACGATAATCCCTCTTATTCAAACCGCAGCAGACTGATAAGCTTGCACGCCCTGATTGGCGCCTCGTTGCAGGATGTTTATGAGTACGCGGTTCCGTCTTCTCTTTACCTTGCTCTCGACGCTGGTCCTGGGCGCGTGCGATGACGCCCCGCGCTTCACGCATGCCGAGCCGGGCGAAGCCCTGTCCGCAGGCAGCGCCACGGTGCGCAAGACTGACCAGAACGCGTTCTCCATGCCCTCGGCCAATTTGTCACCGGTACGGCGGCTGGACTTCAGCGTCGGCAACAGCTTCTTCCGCAGCCCTTGGGTGATCGCGCCGTCTACCACCACGGCTCGCGACGGCCTCGGGCCGCTGTTCAACACCAACGCCTGTCAGAATTGCCATATCAAGGACGGTCGCGGGCACCCACCTGAAGCGGGCGACAGCAATGCGGTGTCGATGCTGGTCAGGCTGTCCATTCCAGACGACCCGGCCTACGCCGACCTGATCCAGCGCAACGGTGTACTGCCCGAACCGACCTACGGCGGACAATTGCAGGACATGTCCAACCCCGGCGTGCCACCAGAGGGCAAGGTGCGGGTCCAATATGACGCGCTGGCGGTCACGTTTCGCGACGGCACTTCTGTAGCGTTACGCCAGCCTACCCTCAGAATCACACAGCTGGGCTACGGCCCGATGCATCCCGAAACCCACATTTCAGCGCGCATCGCACCGCCAATGATTGGCCTCGGGTTGCTGGAAGCCATCGCCGACGAAGCGATCCTCGCCAACGCCGATCCCGATGACAAGAACGCCGACGGTATCTCCGGGCGCGCCAACTGGGTGTGGGACGACGCGCAACAGAAAGTCGTGATGGGACGCTTCGGCTGGAAAGCCGGGCAGCCCAACCTCAATCAGCAGAACGTGCATGCGTTTGCCGGTGACATGGGGCTGACCACCAGCCTGCGGCGCTTCGATGACTGCACCCCGGCGCAGACCGACTGCCGGGCAGCGCCAAACGGCAACGGCCCGGAAGGCGAGCCGGAAGTCAGCGACAACATACTGCGTCTGGTGGAGTTCTATACCCGCAACCTGGGCGTTCCGGCGCGTCGCAAGGTGGACGACCCTCAAGTGCTGGCCGGCAAGAATCTGTTTTTCGAAACAGGCTGTCAGCAGTGCCACACGCCCGCGTTCAAAACCCGAAGCGACGCCGCCGAGCCAGAGTTGGCCAATCAAGAGATTCGCCCTTACAGCGACCTGCTGTTGCATGATATGGGCGACGGGCTGGCCGACAATCGTACCGAGTTTCAAGCCACAGGAAGCGAATGGCGCACGCCACCGCTGTGGGGGCTGGGCCTGACCAGCACGGTGAGCGGACACACCCAACTGCTGCATGATGGTCGCGCCCGTACTGTGCTTGAGGCGATACTCTGGCACGGCGGCGAGGCCCAGACGGCGCAACGAAAAGTACTGACATTCGACGCCGAACAGCGTGAAGCGCTGCTCGCCTTTCTGAATTCGTTATGATTGCTCCCCTTCCAGACTACTTCTTCAAAAAATAAGGAGCCGGACATGTTCCGACCCAAGTTGTTGCTGACCAGCCTTGCGGCTCTCGCATTGGGTGCCTGTTCGCCATCCGATCCTCAAGCGGTCACGTCTGCGGCCATCGCCAAGCAGGTGATCCTGCCGACCTACAGTCGCTGGGTAGACGCCGATCGTCAGTTGGCGGCCAGCGCTCTGGCGTTCTGCCAGGGCAAGACCGATCTGGCAGCAGCCCGCGCAGACTTTCTAAAAGCGCAAAAGACCTGGGCGGAGCTGCAACCGCTGTTGATCGGCCCGCTGGCCGAAGGCAATCGCGCCTGGCAAATACAGTTCTGGCCCGACAAGAAGAATCTGGTTGGGCGTCAGGTCGAGCAACTGGTCGCCGCTCAACCGCAGATCACCGCCGGTGAGCTTTCCAAAGCCAGTGTGGTGGTGCAAGGCCTGTCCGCTTACGAATACATTCTGTTCGATGCCGACATCGACATGGCCAATGCAGAGCAGAAAGCGCGGTACTGCCCGCTGTTGATGGCTATTGGCGAGCGTCAGAAACAGCTGGCCGAAGAGATCCTCAACAGCTGGAACAGCACCGACGGCATGCTCGCGCAACTGAGCAAGTTTCCCAACCAGCGTTACGCCGATTCCCACGAAGCCATTGCCGAGTTGCTGCGGGTTCAGGTCACTGCACTGGACAGCCTGAAGAAAAAACTGGGTACGCCACTGGGTCGCCAGAGCAAAGGCCAGCCGCAGCCATTCCAGGCAGATGCATGGCGCAGCAAAGCGTCGCTCAGCAGCCTGGAAGCCAGCCTGATCAGCGCCGAAACCGTCTGGACTGGGGTCGATAACAAGGGTTTGCGAGGCCTGCTCCCTGCCGAACAGAAACCACTGGCCGACAAAATCGATGCAGCCTACGCCAGCAGCCGCACATTGCTCACGCAACTCAAGCCGCCGCTGGCCGACCTGCTGGCCACCGAGGCAGGACGCCAGCAACTCAATGCGTTCTATGACAGCCTGAACACAGTGCATCGCCTGCACGAAGGCGAACTGGCCAAGGCACTGGGCATTCAATTGGGCTTCAACGCCAACGACGGCGACTGATCAAGAGGAGACGAGTGATGTTGCGACGTCAGGCCACGGCCCTCGCCAAATGGTTACCCAGTGCTCGCATGCTGGGTGGCTGGATGTTGTTCAGGCAAAAGGATCAGGGCCCCCTGCTGCTTTCCGCGCGTGACGATGCCGACGGTCGGCATTACGCGGTGGGTTACCGGCTTGACGGCAAGCAGGTGTTCGCCACACAGGTCGGCCAGCGCTGTCACGACATCATCAACCATCCGAGCCTGCCGCTGGCGGTGTTCATCGCGCGTCGTCCAGGGACCGAAAGCTATCTGATCGACCTGCGCAACGGCAGCCTGCTGCAAACCATCACGTCACAGACTGATCGTCACTTTTATGGCCATGCCGTGATCCATCGCGACGGCGAGTGGCTTTACGCTACGGAAAACGACACGAGCGATCCAGGCCGCGGTCTGCTGGGCATCTATCGGTTTGTCGGTGAGCGACTGGAGTATTCGGGCGAAATCTCTACGCACGGCATTGGCCCGCATCAAGTGTCCTGGATGCCGGACGGCGAGACACTGGTCGTCGCCAACGGTGGCATTCGTACCGAAGCGGAAAGCCGCGTGGAAATGAACCTCAATGCCATGCAGCCCAGTCTGGTGTTGATGCAGCGCGACGGGACGTTGCTGAGCAAGGAAACCCTTTCGCAGCAGATGAACAGCGTGCGCCATATGGGCATCGCCGCTGACGGCACAATCGTTGCCAGTCAGCAATTCATGGGCGCCAGCCATGAGCTGGCCGAGCTGCTGGCAATCAAGCGTCCGGGCCAGCCGTTCCAGGCGTTTCCGGTGGCAGAAGAACAACTTCGCGCAATGGCTCACTACACGGCCAGCGTCGCAGTGCACAGTGAGCTGCGACTGGTGGCCCTCACCGCACCGCGTGGCAATCGGTTTTTCATCTGGGATCTGGACAGCGGCGCATTGAAGCTGGATGCACCGTTACCGGACTGCGCGGGCGTAGGTGCAGTAGCAGATGGCTTTGTGGTGACGTCAGGCCAGGGTCGTTGCCGATTCTACGATTGCCGTAAAACCGGGTTGCTGGCCGAGCCTCTGAATTTGCCCGCAGGGCTCTGGGACAACCACCTGCATGTGGCATAGCCATTCATGGAGAGGAGACTGCACGCAGCAAGCAATAAGGCCCCTTCAGGGGCCTTATTGCGTGAGGTGAAACAGGCTCAGTTACGGACGCCGGTTCCTTGAACCAGGCCATACATGAGCAGCAAGAGGTCGTGATCCGGACTCACCGGCACCAGGCTTTTCGCCACACGCGGCATAGGGCAATACCCTTCACCGTGCGCCGCGCTAAGTATTCGGGTAGTCGGTTGCTCAAACGCTGCAATTGCGACGGTCGCTGTCGCCAGCGCGCCGAAGACAAACAGACCTCTTGCCATTTCTAGTTTCATGACTCTAAACCTTTGATGGAACTGCCAAATGCCACTTGGTAAAAGTAGACCAGTTTCTGCCAGTCTGCGGTGCTGAATGACGAATGGCGTCTCAGCTGTTTCATGTCGTGTTGGGCAGCACCGTAGGCGGTGACGCGACGGCGGCCTTTCTCCAGATCAAGCAAGGCAACCTCTACGCTGGCGTCAGGACCGTCACCTGTCACCCGAACAAAAATGTGCTTGATGTACAGACAGCTGTGTTGCCAGCGGCCGAGGTGCATGCGCGCCAGGGTTTGGGCCACTTCCTTGAGCATATGCTCATAAAAAAGCTCGCCATGGCGCTCTCGTCCTCCTGCATCGAGCCACTTCTCGATTTCCTCGAAACCCACCAGTTCACCAGTAACCAACAATGCCTGCCAGGCATTGCCATCGCCACGCCTGGCGCCGCAATACACCACTTCCGGCACAACAACACCCTGCTTGCGCAGCCCTTCGAGTGCCTCGCGCTCACGCAAGACAGTCGGACGACCAAGCGGATGCAGCAGGCTGCGATAGATATGGCCTGTCTGGCGTTTGGCATAAAGCATCTGGCCGTCGTCCATGATTAGCCGCTGTACACCACTCTCTCCGCCACGGCGCACATTAGGCTCTTCAACCCATTCGCCGCGCTGGTTCCAGAAATGGCTGAACTCATCCTGCATCGAGTTTACAACTGGCGTTTTCAAGGACTGCAAACCCATCTTTTTACCTTTTTCGTAAGACATAGACACGCCACATGGCGTACATCGGCAGGAAATCCATTCGGTTCTGAATGCGAAATCCGGCCTGCTCAAATTCGGTTTCTGCGGTTGCTACGGGTAACACAAAACGATTCTGGTAACTTTCCTGCCCGTTTTTTTGCAAACGCTGTTTCTCCAGACGTTCGCGCTTCCATGCCTTGAAGTTGCCGTCGACCCATAGCGAAATAATTACGCTGTCACGGGTAACGCGTTGAAACTCACGCAATAGAGCCATTCGATCACTGGCCTGGCCGACATGGTGCAACAGACGCATACAAAAAATGCTGTCTACCGAGTTATCAGGCAGATCAATGGCAAAAGCAGATGTCTGCAAGGGTTGTACCCTTTTTACAACATCTCCCGGTTGCGACGCACAGGCTGTGGCGAGCATGTCAGCAGAGTTGTCGGCACCGATGATCGTCCGGTTGGGCTTTTCGGCGAGGAGCGGCCAAAAACGCCCTGCACCGCAAGGCAAATCCAGAACCAGACCCGGGTCACCCGCCATGTGCAGGGCTTTTCTCGCCAACTGCTCATCGCGATAGTGCGACAGCTTGCGCCATAGACCGTCTTGATGTTTCTCAAGATATTGACGAGCATGATCTTTATCGTACTTCCGGGAAAACTCTAGTTCTATGCGCTCACTCATAAGAGCATCTCCTGACAATGATGCCGGCCAAAATAAAGGCCACGCTGTCACTGTCAGGTCATCTCAATGTGAAAAATTTGTCATGTTGGCGAGGCAGGTGTTTCGAGATTTTACAGGGAGATAAACACCAGGTGTGACCAATCGACGAAATGCAGTCGATTTCTGATCACACACCAGCATTTTTTATCGAACAGGGCGTTCAGGCCTTGGTCACATTCAGGGTCACACTGAACCGGCAACCATGGGGCTCCATCGGGCTCAGTTCCACGCTCCAGCCCTGGTTGACACAAATACGCTGGACCAACGACAAACCAAGACCCAGCCCTTCGCCACGCTGCTCGTTGCCACGCACAAACGGCTCGAACATGGCCTCGCGCTTTTCTTCGGGAATGCCGACCCCACTGTCCTCGACCGTGAAGCTTTCAGCCTGCAAGGTCAACACAATGAACCCTTCGTCTGTGTAGTGCAGGGCGTTGCGCAGCAGGTTGCCCATGACCGCGTGCAGGAAAGTCGCGTTGTAGCGAATGTCGGACAGCTGGTCTTCGGGCGGAGGGTTGTAGGTCAGCGTGAGGCCCTTGCTCTCGATAGGGTCTCGCCACTGGGAGATCAGTTGCTCGGCAACACCTACCAGGGTGGCTTTCGGCGTCATGGCCGGGTCTTCACGCTGGGTGCGAGCGAGCATGAGGAAGGTCTGTACCAGATCGCGCATTTCTTCACAGGCACGGCCGATACGTTCGACCTGTCGGCGCGCGCGCTGGTCGAGCGCAGGGTTTTCCAGCAACAGCTCGCAGGAACTGGCCAGCACCATCAACGGCGTCCGCAGTTCATGACTCACATCGCTGGTAAACATGCGCTCACGGATCAGCGCCTGTCTGAGGCGCCCCAGCGTTGCGTCGAACGCCACGGCCAACTCACCCACCTCGTCGGCGGCGTAGTCGGGTGCCAGTGGCGGCGCAAGCCCCAGAAGCTGGTCACGGTGCCGCACCTGCCTCGCGAGACGCACGACCGGTGCCATGACTCGACGCGCCAGTACCCAGCCGAGAAACACCGCCAATGCCAGAGCCAGCACAAAACCCACCAGCACAACGGCGAACAGGACGCGCTCGCGCTCTTCGAAATCGCTTTGATCCTGAAGCAGCGCGTAATGCCGACCGTCCACCACTTCAATCATGGCGTGGTAGGACAATGGCCCGCGAAAAACCTCGTGAAAGCCCGGTTCAAGATGCCGAAGGTCCTTGGGCAGATCGAAATCGCCAGGACCGTTGCTGAAATAGAACAGCTGGTCAGGCTTGGGCCGGTGGCTCCAGTCGCTGACGCTGTCCATCAGCATCAGGCGATTGAGGTCGCCACCGAGGCCTGCAGAGATCAGTTTTTCTTCAACCAGATGGACGGTGGAGATGATGCCAATGGCGAACGACCCGGCGACCAGTGCACTCATCAATGCGAAGGCAATGATGATCCGTTGGGCAAGACTCTGTTTAAACTCCATCCCGGCCCTCGGCCAAGCGGTAGCCCACACCATGCACCGTTTGCAACAGCGGTTTGGCGAACGGTTTGTCGATCACCTGACGCAATTGGTGCACATGGCTGCGCAAGCTGTCGCTGTCCGGGCAATCGTCGCCCCACAACGCTTCTTCAAGAATCTCGCGGCGCAGCACATGCGGGCTTTTCTGCATCAGCACGGCCAGCAGCTTGAGCCCGACCGGGTTGAGCTTGAGCATGCGACCTTCGCGGGTGACCTCAAGCGTGTCGAGGTCGTAGATCAGATCGCCGACCTGCAAGGTACGCCGCCCGCCGCCCTGCGCGCGACGCAATACGGCTTCGATACGGGCGGCAAGCTCTGACAGGGCAAAGGGTTTGAGCAGGTAGTCGTCGGCCCCCGAGCGAAACCCTTGCAGACGGTCGTCCAGCTGGTCGCGGGCGGTAAGCATGATGACCGGCGTATCGCGACGAGCGTCCTCGCGCAGGCGCTTGCACAGCGTGTAGCCGTCAATGCCCGGCAGCATGATGTCGAGCACGATAAGGTCGTAATGCTCGGTGGCTGCCAGATGCAGTCCTGAGAGGCCATCCTGGGCGCAGTCGACGGTGTAGCCTTTCATGCCCAGGTAATCGGCCATGTTCGCCAGGATGTCGCGGTTGTCTTCAACCAGAAGAATTCGCATGGAGCACTCTCATATGCAGTTTGGGCTGGCGCAGCTTAAGACGAAGTGGGCCTCAGAGCCAGCGCCGATATGGCATGACGTTTTTTTCACCTATGATAAACAAAGCCCATGACACACTTTGAGACCTGCTGTCGCACGTAAAACAGCCGCCTTTTACCCATCGTTCTGGATTCGATATGTCGAAAACTGCCCTTCCCTACTCTCGTTCGCTCAATCCCTGGATTTACCTGGGTATCCCTATCGCTGTTGCGATAGCGCTGATACTGCTCGAACTAACCCCGCTGGACATGGACATTGCCAAAATGGTCTACGACCCCGTCAGCGGCGAGTTCATCGGCCGGCACAGTTACTTTCTCGAAGATGTCCTGCATGACCGCGCCAAACAGATGGTCATGGCCTTCGGTGCGCTGGCCATCATCGGTTTTGCTGCGTCATTCAAGGTAGAACGGCTGATTCCATGGCGCAGAGAGCTGGGGTGCCTTGTGCTGTCCATGGCCCTTTCAACTGCCTTCGTTACTCCTGTAAAAGTGGTGACTTCGGTGCAGTGCCCCTGGAGCCTGAAAGAGTTCGGCGGCCAGGAAACCTACAGCGAGCTGTTGAGCACACGTCCAGCCACCGACAAACCAGGGCGCTGCTGGCCCGGCGGCCATGCGGCTACCGGTTTCACCCTGTTCGCACTGTTTTTCATGCTTCGTGATCGTCGCCCTCGGCTGGCAAAAGCAGGGCTGGCACTGGCTTTCGGCCTGGGGTCGATATTTTCCATTGGCCGTATGCTGCAAGGCGCGCACTTCTTTTCCCATAACATCTGGACGGCCGTGTTCTGCTGGCTGATCTGTCTGGGAGTTTATTATTTCGTGTTGTATCGGCCAGCACCGAAGCAAGTCGCGAATGCGCAAACTCAAGCGGTTCGCTGAGTCTGATTATTCGGACATACGCTGCATAATAAAAAACCCCGCACTAGGCGGGGTTTTTTATGGGTGCAGCTTTATGGGTGTTGCTCGAGGGGTAAAGCCGGCTTACATCATGCCGCCCATACCACCCATGCCGCCCATGTCCGGCATGCCGCCGCCAGCGGCCTTGTCGTCAGCCACGTCAGCGATCATCGCTTCGGTGGTGATCATCAGGCTGGCGATGGAGGACGCCGCCTGCAGAGCAGAGCGAGTCACTTTAGCCGGGTCGAGGATACCCATTTCGATCATGTCGCCGTATTCGCCCGAAGCAGCGTTGTAACCGTAGTTACCCGAACCCTGCTTGACCTTGTCGACAACAACGCTTGGCTCGTCACCGGAGTTGGCAACGATCTGGCGCAGAGGTGCTTCAACTGCACGACGCAGCAGAGCGATACCGACGTCCTGATCGGCGTTGTCGCCTTTCAGACCTTCGATAGCCTGCAGCGAGCGAACCAGCGCTACGCCACCGCCAGGTACCACGCCTTCTTCAACGGCTGCGCGGGTTGCGTGCAGGGCGTCTTCAACGCGGGCTTTCTTCTCTTTCATTTCAACTTCGGAACCAGCACCGACCTTGATCACTGCAACGCCGCCCGACAGCTTGGCCAGACGCTCTTGCAGTTTTTCCTTGTCGTAGTCCGAGCTGGTGTCGCCGATCTGCTGGCGGATCTGGGAGATGCGCGAGTCGATGTCGGTCTTGACGCCAGCACCATCGATGATGGTGGTGTTTTCTTTGTTCAGAATGACGCGCTTGGCATTACCCAGGTGTTCCAGGGTAGTGGTTTCCAGGCTCAGACCGATCTCTTCGGAGATGACGGTACCGCCAGTCAGAACAGCGATGTCCTGCAGCATGGCCTTGCGACGATCGCCAAAACCTGGAGCCTTGACGGCTGCAACTTTGACGATACCGCGCATGTTGTTGACAACCAGAGTTGCCAGCGCTTCGCCTTCAACATCTTCAGCCACGATCAGCAGAGGACGACCAGCCTTGGCGACTGCTTCCAGAACCGGCAGCATTTCGCGAATGTTGGAGATCTTCTTGTCGACCAGCAACAGCAGCGGGCTGTCCAGCTCGGCAACCATGGTGTCCGGCTTGTTGATGAAGTACGGGGACAGGTAACCACGGTCAAACTGCATGCCTTCTACAACAGACAGCTCGTTTTCCAGGCCCGAACCTTCTTCAACAGTGATAACACCGTCTTTGGTCACTTTTTCCATGGCTTCGGCAATGATGTCGCCGATGGAGTGATCAGAGTTGGCCGAGATGGTGCCGACCTGGGCAATTGCCTTGGTGTCGGTGCAAGGCTTGGACAGCTTTCTCAGCTCTGCAACGATGGCGATGGTCGCCTTGTCGATGCCGCGCTTGAGGTCCATCGGGTTCATGCCGGCAGCGACAGCCTTCAGGCCTTCGTTGACGATGGCCTGAGCCAGAACGGTCGCAGTGGTAGTACCGTCACCAGCGTCATCGTTGGCACGGGAGGCAACGTCTTTGACCAGCTGCGCGCCCATGTTCTCGAAACGGTCTTTGAGTTCGATTTCCTTGGCAACCGACACACCGTCTTTGGTGATCAGTGGAGCGCCAAAGCTTTTTTCGATAATGACGTTACGGCCTTTAGGGCCCAGAGTCGCTTTTACTGCGTCAGCCAGGACGTTTACACCGGCGAGCATTTTTTTACGGCCAGCATCGCCGAACTTAACTTCTTTAGCAGCCATGATCATTATTCCTTAATACTTGGTGGTAACGGAAATCAGCGGAAGCACTCAGCCTTCGACAACAGCAAGAATCTCGTTCTCGCTCATCACCAGCAGGTCTTCGCCATCAACTTTCACTGTGTTGCTGCCGGAATAAGGGCCGAACACAACCTTGTCACCCACTTTCACAGCCAGCGCACGCACTTCACCGTTGTCCAGCACGCGGCCGGTACCCACAGCAACGATCTCGCCACGGTTAGGCTTTTCAGCAGCCGAACCTGGCAGAACGATACCGCCGGCAGTTTTCGTTTCTTCTTCACTGCGACGGATTACGACGCGGTCATGCAGAGGACGAAGCTTCATTGCGATCTCCTGATTATGTTTTTTTATCGCCCGGTGAGTGCACCGGCCGGTTCAAATCCGGACTTGCCGGTTACGGTTCGACGCGCGAACCGCAGAATACGGTCTGGCCTTCAGGCCAGAAACCTTTCGGTGACCCATACATAAGGGCGAGCAAGGTGATTACAAGTCTTGGCGCAGAAAATTTTTATAATCGGATGTCGGCCCGAAAACGAGCGCGGCACCCGAAGGTGCCGCGCTGCCGGGCGATACAGGTCACTTGTCGCGGTGTTCGAACTCGCCCTCGATGACATCGGGATCGCGGGTCGCTTGATGAATCGCTCCGGGGCGGCTTGCAGGCCCATGATTGGCCGGGGTCTGCAAATCATCCGCGAACGCGCGCTGACGCATTGCCTGAGCCTCGGCGCGCTGCCGCACCTTGCTGATCAGCAGACGGCGGGTTATCGGCAACAGACAGATCACGCCCAGAATGTCGCTGATGAAGCCGGGCAGCAGCAACAGACCACCACCCACGGCAACCATCAGACCCTCGAGCATTTCCTGAGCAGGCAATTCGCCGCGCGCCAGGCTTTCGCGCGCACGCAGTGCCGTTGCAAACCCGGCCACACGCATCACGAACAACCCGAGCATGGACGTCGCGACGACCAGCAGGAACGTCCAGAGAAAGCCGATGGACATCCCGACCCGAACCAGCAGAAACAGCTCAAGAACCGGGAATAATAAAAACAGCAGTAAAAAAACACGCATCAAATGAGTTCCTCAAGGGAAGAATGCCTTCCGAGTAGACCGTATGTGATGTCAGAAGATCGTTAATTCAAGCGCCATACGTCTCGGCCGCACGCTGATTATGCGCATAAACCAGCTGAACACAGGCTTCACGAACGTGTATCGGTGTATTTCAGAGCCGCAAAAATACCCACCGACGACGGCGGCGGACCTGGGCTAAAGCTCAGTCACGGCAGCCTTGTGCGAAGGGAAGACGAACGCGTCGAAACAGAATATAACGTCGTCTGGCTATGGCATAAGCACTCGCATCCAGCCAGTGACGCCATGGAAACGATCACTTGATTGGGCACGCACATGGAATTGAAAGGCAAGCTGATAATCATCACCGGCGGATGCCAGGGCTTGGGCAGAGCCATGGCCGAGTATCTGGCCGGCAAGGGCGCGAATCTGGCGCTGCTGGACCTGAATCAGGAGAAGCTGGACCAGGCCGTCGCGGCCTGTGAGGCGCTGGGCGTCAAGGCTCGCGCTTATCTGTGCAACGTCGCCAACGAAGATCAAGTCGTTGATACGGTCGACAAGGTCGCTGAGGACTTCGGTGCCATTCACGGTCTGGTCAACAACGCAGGCATCCTGCGTGACGGCCTGCTGGTCAAGGTCAAGGATGGCGTCATGACCAAGCTGAGCCTTGCGCAATGGCAGTCGGTCATCGATGTCAACCTGACCGGTGTCTTTCTGTGTACACGCGAAGTCGCAGCGAAAATGATCGAGCAGAAGAGTCAGGGCGCGATCATCAACATCTCCTCGATTTCCCGGGCCGGAAATATCGGACAGACCAACTATTCAGCCGCCAAGGCCGGTGTCGCTACAGCGACTGTCACATGGGCGAGGGAACTGGCGCGCTACGGCATTCGCGTGGCGGGCGTAGCGCCGGGGTTCATTGAAACCGAGATGACTGGCGGCATGAAGCCCGAGGCACTGGAAAAAATGACCTCAGCAATACCGCTCAAACGCATGGGCAAGCCGGACGAGATTGCGCACTCGGTGGCTTATATTCTGGAGAATGATTATTTCAGCGGACGCATCCTGGAGCTGGATGGCGCGATGCGCATTTAGTCACATCAATAAGTGAGCGACGCACCGTAAGCGTCGTCGCCCACTTATTGGTTTACCAGCTTACGCCGAAGCCAGCGGTGTAACGGGTCTTGTCGACATCGCCATTATCCGAACCGCTGATAACGTTTTTCTCGGCTTTCAGATTGAGCGAGGCCCACTCGGTCACCTTGTAACGCAGGCCCGCTTCGACATCCAGCGAGTAATCAGCCACACCGCTCAACGGTTTGCCCAGCTCGCCGTTGGTGAAGAACTCGACTTTCTTGCCGATCAGGTAGCGGTTGTAGTCCCAGGTGCCGGCAACAGAGTAGAAGTTTTCCTTCTGGTCATTGGAAAATTCGAAGTCTGTACGGTTCAGCAACGCACCGACCTTGAAGGCACCCAGTTCGTCATCCCACAACTGGTAGCCAGGACCGGTACCCACAACGCGCTGACGGGAGAGGTCTTCTACCTTGTCGCGCTTGTAACTGATGCGGCCGTCCCAGAAGAATTTCTCGGTCAGGAAGCGGTCCAGCGAGTACTCGGCGCTCCAGTTGTCGGTGCCGACCACTTCATCCGTAGTCTCGCGGTTGTAATCGCCCTTGGCGTTATGACGCCAGTCACCATGCCGAGCCGACGTCTTGAAGGAGACGTTGTAGTCATCAGTATCGTTTTCGGCCTGCTGGAAGTCCAGCGCGGCATCGATATTGCCCTTCCAGACCAGATCGGTGATGACCGGCTTCGGCTTGATGATCTGCTGAATGCTGGCCAGCTCGACCGTCTTCGGTGCCTCGCCATTGGCCAGCACCACCTTGCCGTCGTCGGCAGCTTGCAACGACTTGGCGACTTCGCCGGTGTGCTCATCCTGCTTGACCAGCAAAGGCTGGTCGCTTTTCAGGGTCTTGACCTGTTTCCAGTCCAGCGCGATAGCGCCACCGTATTCGGTCTGCAGCAGCAACTTGCCGCCATCGAACACTTTGATGGTGCCGGTCAGCCGATCGCCATTCTTCAACCAGACGGTATCGGCAAGCAACGGAGTGGATACGGCGGTGATTGCAAGGCACAGCAAGGTTCTGGACAACATAAGCGATAACTAGGCTCTGTAAGGCGGGAAATCGGGCATTATCCTGCAGGAGGGCGTTCGGGGGCTATCCATGTACCACTAGGCACGGTGGTAACTGACAGCCTTATCCAGCAAAAGTTCAGCGAACGACAATCAATATCGTTTTATACAGGATTATTGTGTGGCCGACCCGGACTTAACATTACCTTACCCCGATGGACAGTCACCCAACGAGGTACGACGTGCCGCTCTCTACCTGACGATGGCGCAAATACCGGAAGGCAAAGTGGTCGCCTACGGGCAACTGGCCGAGCTGGCTGGCCTTGGCCGCGCCGCGCGCTGGGTCGGGCGCACGCTGAGCCAGTTACCGGAGGGCTCCGCCCTGCCGTGGCATCGGGTTTTAGGGGCGGGCGGCCGCATCAGCCTGCCGGTGGGCAGCGCGTCAGGTGACGAACAGCGCGCACGCTTACGGGCCGAGGGCGTTACCATTATAAATAATCGGGTGGATATGCAGCGCCATGGCTGGCGTCCCCTATAGCACAGCGGTTAGAGTGCGCCCTTTGTTTTCGTAACCTGAGGCAGATTCCAGCCCATGCCCCGTAAAACCTGGCGCGCCGCGCTCGCCGCTTATGCCAGCCCGTCGACATTAGTATTACTGCTGCTCGGATTCGCTGCGGGCATGCCTTACATGCTGGTCTTTTCAACTTTATCCGTGTGGTTGCGCGAAGCCGGTGTCGCTCGTGAAACCATCGGCTATGCGAGCCTGATCGGTCTGGCCTACGCCTTTAAATGGGTGTGGTCGCCTTTGCTCGACCAATGGCGTCTGCCGCTGCTCGGTAAACTCGGGCGGCGTCGCTCCTGGCTGGTCCTTGCGCAGAGCCTGGTGATCCTGGGCCTGATCGGCATGGGCTTCTGCGATCCGCAAAAGCACCTATCGTGGTTGATCGCCATTGCCGTGGTGGTGGCCTTTGCGTCTGCGACCCAGGACATTGCCATTGATGCGTATCGCCTTGAAATCGCTCAGGACACCCAACAGGCTGCCCTCGCCGCCAGCTACATGTCCGGCTATCGAGTAGCGGCACTGCTGGCAACCGCGGGCGCCTTGTACTTCGCCGAGGGTTTCGGCTCGACCGGCTTTGCCTACAAGCACTCCGCATGGACCGGCACCTACGTGCTGTTCGGCCTGCTGATGCTGCCAGCACTGGCCACCACGCTGATCATGCGCGAGCCGCCAGTGCCGTTGCGCACCCAACTGTCAGCCGCACGTTACGGCTTCACGCACCAGTTGGCGTCGGTGTTCGTGCTCATTGTGTTGCTGGTCTCAGTACCGGCGATGTTTACCCAGCTTTACAACACCGACTTCGCCAGCGTGCTGTTCAACGGAACCAGCTGGATGGACCTGCTGCTGGAAGACCGGGCCTTCCTGCGCGCGATCCTCTACACACTCCTGACCTTCGCCTGCCTGTCTTCGATGGGCCGTCGTGGTCTGGCACCCGTACTGACGCCTATCAACGATTTCATCATGCGCTATCGCTGGCAGGCCCTGCTGCTGCTGGGCCTGATCGCGACCTATCGGATGTCGGATACGGTCATGGGCGTGATGGCCAACGTGTTCTACATCGACCAGGGCTTTACCAAGGACCAGATCGCCAGTGTCAGCAAGATATTCGGTCTGGTCATGACCCTGCTGGGCGCAGGTGCCGGTGGCTTGCTGATCGTGCGCTTCGGCATCATGCCAATCCTGTTCATCGGCGGCTTTACTTCGGCAGCGACCAACATCCTGTTCCTGCTGCTGGCGGACATGGGGCCGAATGTGAAGATGCTGATTCTGACTATCTCGCTGGACAACCTCAGTTCCGGACTGGCGACGTCGGCGTTCGTCGCCTACCTGTCGAGCCTCACCAACCTGAAGTTCTCCGCCACCCAGTACGCCTTGCTCAGCTCCATCATGCTGCTGTTGCCACGTCTGCTGGGCGGTTATTCTGGCGTGGTGGTGGAAAAGTTCGGCTACCACAACTTTTTCCTGATCACCGCCCTGTTGGGTATCCCGACACTGGTGATGATCATCCTGCAATGGAACAGAGAGCTACGCACGGCGAAGACCGAGGAGCCTAAAGAAGCGACCTCCATCGACCAGCCCTGATCCCTGGCCAACCCATCAAGGAACACCATTGGACACTGAAAACAAAGCACGCCCTTTCAACCCGGTTCCACTGGGCCTTATCAGCCTTGGGGTCTGGCTGCCGATCATAGGCGCCGCCTACCTGTCGCAAGGGCCTGCTGATGCGTCCGGCTCGACGGCCTTTGGCGGTGGCACAGTCATCCTCGCGCAGATTGAAATCTTCGCCGTCATCTTCCTGTTGCTTTACGCCATCGCGATAAAGCCGTGGAGGCTGTCCAGAACAGTACGCGCAGTGTTCTGGATCAACGCAATGGCCGCAGTTGCCGCGGCGATCACGATCATTACTACGTTGGCCAGGATGTAGTGAGACGAGACGAAAAAGCCCTGACGTTTACAATGTCAGGGCTTCTTTCGTATCAGAAGAGCTGTCAGTTACTCCTGAACCATCCGCACAATCCGCTGCGGCAGTGGGATCTCGATGCCCGCGTCCTTCAAGCGGTCGCGCGCTTCGATGTTGAACATCGACGTCACATCGCCCATGTCGCCAGTACTGGTCCAGACCCGCAATGACAAGGTAATCGCGTTCTCGCCGAGCGCGGCCACCACGGCCTGCGGGGCTGGGTCTTTCAGCACGCGCGGGTCGTCGGCCATGTCCAGCAGGACCTGCAATGCTTTCCTCAAGTCTGCATCGTGGCTGACACCGATGTCGAAGGTGATCTTGCGGGTTGGCTGACGGTTGGTGTTGGTGATGATGCCGTTGGACAGGTTGCCGTTGGGAATGATCACGGTGCGGTTGTCGCCGGTGCGCAGCACGGTGTGGAAGATCTGGATGTTGTCGACGGTTCCCGATACCCCTTGGGCCTCGATCCAGTCACCGATGCGGAACGGGCGAAACAGCAGAATCAGCACGCCGCCCGCGAAGTTCGCCAGGCTGCCCTGCAGAGCCAGACCGATGGCCAGACCGGCAGCACCGATTGCGGCCACGAATGAGGTGGTTTCGACGCCGATCATCGACGCGACGCTGACCACCAGCAGGATTTTCAGAATGACGTTCGCCAGGTTGCTGACAAAGCCCTGCAAGGCCAGGTCGGCGTGTCGCAATGCCAGCAAAGCACCCAGTTTGCCGGTCAGCCGGTTGATCAGCCACCAGCCCAGGCACAGTGTTACCAAGGCCAGCAGCAAACGGCTGCCGTATTCCATGATCATCGGAATCCACGCCTGCGACGCTTGCCACAGATGACCGACTTCAGCGTTTAAATCCATTGTTGCCCCCATACCCGTTACTAACCGATGTCAAATCGCGCTCAAGGCGATTCGAACTGGCGGGGGAACGCAACGGTTCCCCGCAGCTCAGTGCACCTGTTCAGTCACGGAAGTTGTTGAATTGCAGCGGCATGTCCGCATCGTAGGCGCGCAGTGCCGCGATGGCTTCTTGCAAGTCGTCACGCTTCTTGCCGGTCACGCGAACCTGCTCGCCCTGAATGGCGGCCTGAACCTTGAGTTTGGCTTCCTTGATGTGGGCGACGATTTTCTTCGCCAGCTCCTTGTCGATGCCTTCGCGCAGCGTGGCTTCCTGCTTCATCAGCTTGCCGGACGCATACGCATCTTTGACTTCCAGGCACTTGGCGTCGATCTTGCGCTTGACCAGCGCCAGCTTGAGGATCTCGATCATGGCTTCCAGCTGAAAGTCTGCTTCAGCGGTCAGCGTGATGGTCAGTTCCTTGAACTCGAACGTGCCTTTGCCTTTGAGGTCGTAGCGACGGTCCAGCTCTTTGATGGCGTTGTCGACGGCATTCGTGACTTCGTGTTTATCCAATTCGGACACTACGTCGAACGAGGGCATGTATGTTCTCCAGATAAACGGCGTGCGCACAATGTTCGGGCACGCATGACTTGACGGTTTGAAAGAACGCTCATTATAACGAGACTTTCCCTGCGTTCACTGTGAGCCTTTCATGCACATCCCTGTTTTCACGTTCAACAGACCGTTCCAGCCCATGATCGTGCCACGCTGATGGCGGTGATCTGGCATGTGCTGGGGGCCGGCAGCCTGGGCAGCCTGTGGGCGGCACGTCTGAGCCGGGCAGGTCTGCCGGTGCGCCTGATACTGCGCGACGCCGATCGGCTGGCGGCGTATCACGCCAATGGTGGCTGCGTGACGCTGGTCGAAAACGCTGTGCCGCATGCCTATGCCGTCGAAGCGCAGACGGCTGAGCAGCAAGCGCCCATCGAACGGCTGCTGGTTGCCTGCAAGGCCTACGACGCTGAGCAGGCTGTTGCGCAACTGACGCCGCGTCTGACGGCCAACGCCGACGTCATCCTGCTGCAGAACGGTATGGGCAGTCAGGATGCGGTGGCCGCTCGAATACCACACGCTCGCTGCATTTTCGCGTCCAGTACCGAAGGCGCGTTTCGAGAGTCGGACTGGTGCGTCAGGTTCGCCGGCCATGGTTTCACCTGGTTGGGTGATCCCGCAAACCCGGCTGCACCGCAGTTTTTGCAGGACCTGCACGACAGCAGTATCCCGCACGAATGGACGCCGGACATTCTCTCTCGCCTGTGGCGCAAGCTGGCGATCAATTGCGCGATCAACCCGCTGACGGTGCTCCACGATTGCCGAAATGGCGGTTTGCTGGAACACGGCTGCGAGGTTGCGACGTTATGCGCAGAACTGGCTCAGTTGCTGGAGTGCTGCGGCCAGCCCGCCGCCGCGCAGGAGTTGCACAGCGAAGTGCTGCGCGTGATCACTGCCACGGCGGCCAACTACGCGTCGATGCATCAGGACGTCGCCCACCGGCGCCGCACCGAAATCAGCTACCTGCTTGGCTTCGCGTGTGCTGCCGCCATCCGCCATCGCTGCCCGACGCCCCACCTGCAGCATTTGCAGGCGCGTCTGACAGCTCATCTGGCAAGCAAGGGTTTGCGTACTGACTAGCCCGCGCTACCCTGCTCGCACCACCCGTCAATGCGACTTGCCCATGCCCTTGCGCCAACGCCTGGAAAACCTGCCGGTAGGCCAGAAACTGCTGGCCGCCCTGCTGGTCCTGATGACCACCGTGCTGCTGGTCGCCAACCTGACCTTCATCAGCGCGGCCTATTACATCTCTCAGGAAGCCATGGCCCCGCAGGCCCTGCAAACCATCGGCCGCCTGATCAGCAGCGCCAACCTCAACGAGCGAGCCTTGTACTCGCCGAACGAGGCGCGTGCCCTGCTCAAGGAACTGAGAAGCTACGGGCCGTTACGTGCAGCCGCCGTGTATGACAACAACGGCGAGCGGCTCGAACAGATGCATCAGGGCGAAAGCCTTGAGCTGCCCAAGCATTTCAAGGACCTGGACAGCTGGCGCCTGACGGAATTTCGCAGCACTCAGGTCATTACCGTGCCAAAAGGCAATGAACCGCCAGGGCATCTGTTACTGGTCGCCAGCAGCGAGCTGCCGCCTGCGTTCTACACGGGCACGCTGACCGCCAGCCTGGGCATTCTGGTGTTCAGTGTGCTGCTCTGGCTGGTGGTCGCACGGCAGATCCGGCGCTTGATCACCGAGCCTATCTATCAACTGGAAGAACTGTCCCGGCGGGTGACCCGCGAAGAGAACTACGCCCTGCGCGCCGAGCCTGGCAATGAAGATGAAATCGGTAGCCTGGCCGAAGCATTCAACACCATGCTGTCGCGTATCGAGGCCCGCGAGCAGCAACTCAAGCGCGCCCGGGACGACTCTCAGGAAGCCTACGATCAAGCCCAGGGGCTGGCCGAGGAAACACGCCACACCAACCGCAAGCTGGAGCTGGAGGTTCAGGTACGCAGCAAGATCGAGAAGAAGCTCACCGGCTTTCAGAACTACCTCAACAGCATCATCGATTCGATGCCTTCGGCAATGATCGCGCTGGACGAGCAGCTCTACGTGACGCAGTGGAATCAGGAGGCTACCGCGCTGTCCGGGACGACGCTGGACGAAGCACTGAATCAGCCGATCTTCCTCGCCTTCGAACCGATGCGCTCGTTCCTGCCGCAGATCAAACACACTGTCGAGCGGCACAGTGTGACCAAGATCGAGCGCGTGACCTGGATCAAGAACGACGAGGCGCGCCATTACGCATTGACGTTCTACCCGCTGACCGGCGATGCCGGGCGTGGTGTGGTGATCCGCATCGACGACATCACCCAGCGTATTTCGCTGGAAGAAATGATGGTGCAGTCGGAGAAGATGTTGTCTGTCGGCGGCCTGGCAGCGGGTATGGCACATGAGATCAATAATCCGCTGGGGGCGATTCTGCATAACGTGCAGAACATCCGTCGGCGCCTGTCCCCGGAACTGCCAAAGAACATCGAACAAGCCGAAGCCGACGGCATTGATCTGGCGGTGGTCAATCAGTATCTGGAGAACCGCGAGGTTCCAAAGCTGCTGGATGGCATTCAGCAGGCAGGCGCCAGGGCGGCGAAGATTGTCAGCCACATGCTCAATTTCAGCCGCCTGAGCAGCCGCCAGTTGTCGCCCTGCGATCTGCCCGCGTTGATCGATCAGGCGGTGGAAATCGCCAGTAACGACTTCGACCTGACCATCGGTTTCGACTTCAAGGGCCAGCACATCATTCGCCAGTTCGACCCGGAGCTGGGCCCGGTGCCGTGCATCTCCAACGAACTGGAGCAGGTCCTCCTGAATCTGCTGAAAAACGCAGCGCAGGCCATTCATCAACGGCCTGACAGCGCTGAACCAGGGCGCATCATTCTGCGCACTCGCCTTAATCCGCCGTGGGCCGAAATTCAGGTAGAAGACAACGGCATCGGCATGTCGGAAAGCGTGCGCAAACGTACCTTCGAGCCTTTCTTTACCACCAAGGAAATTGGCCAGGGCACTGGACTGGGGCTTTCGGTGTCGTACTTCATCATCACCAATAACCATAAAGGCCAGATGGAGGTGCAATCCTCCCTCGGCATGGGAACCTGCTTCACGCTGCGTTTGCCTCTGGTCGCCAATCAGGTAAGTGTGCAGCAGCAGGTTATTTCTAAATCCTGATCAGGAGCCATCGCAATGGGCTTTCGTTTGTCGAAGATTTACACACGCACTGGCGACACCGGAGAAACCGGGCTGGGTGACGGCCGCCGTGTCTCCAAGGATCACCCGCGCGTCGAGGCCATTGGTGAGGTCGATACGCTGAACAGCCAGCTGGGGCTGTTGCTGGCGGGGTTGATTGACGAGGCTCAGCGCGTTCCGGCGCTCAATGAAGTGATTGAGGTGCTTGCGCCCTGCCAGCATCGGTTGTTTGATCTGGGTGGCGAATTGGCGATGCCGAGCTACAAGGCGCTGAACAGCGCCGAGGTCGAGCGGCTGGAAGCGGCGATTGATGTCTGGAATGACGAGCTGGGGCCGCTGGAAAACTTCATCCTGCCGGGCGGCTCCTCGCTGATCGCCCAAGCGCACATCTGCCGCAGCCTGGCGCGTAGCGCCGAACGCCGCTGCCAGCACCTGAACGCAGTAGAACCGCTGGAAGGCGCAGGGCTGGCGTACATCAACAGGCTGTCGGACCTGCTGTTTGTCGCCGCCCGATTGATCGCCAGAAGACAGGGCATTGCCGAGATACTCTGGCAGCCCGCGCCCAAGCCGGTTTAATTGGCAGGCGGGCTGCGTGTGACGCGGAGCGTCGTGAAAGGCATGCCCACGCTGGAGCGTAAGGAACGATAATCTCAACTATCGTGCGACGCTCTGCGTTGCCATGCCGTTCAGGACGCTCTGCGTCCTGTTTTGCGACTCAGACGATCTCGTCAGGCCAGAACGCGCGGATTCCAGCCACGCCTTGCGCGCCGCCTTCCCAGGCTTTTTGACGTTCCGCAGGGCCTACCCCACCCAACAGAAAAACCGGTTTGTTGAAGCCTGCGATCAACTGTGTCGCCTGCTCCCAGCCCAGTGGCTGTGCATCTGGATGGGTCAGGGTTGGCTGGACCGGTGACAGGGTGACGAAATCCACGCCCATCTGTTCGGCCAGGGCCAGTTCTTCTGCGTTGTGACAGGACGCAGCCAACCAGCGATGCTCAGGGAACGGACGGCCGCGGCTGGCGTACTTGCGCAGCTGTTCCGCCGTGAGGTGCCAGCCAGCGGACGGAAAGTCCCCCAGCCACTCCAGAGGGCCTTTGAGCATGAGTTGCGCCTTGCCTGCGCACAAGCCCGCTGCATCGACTGCCAGATCGCGATACTTCGGATCGTAGCCGCCCGGTGCCCGCAACTGAACCAGCTTGATACCACCGGCGATTGCTTTCTGCACGCCACGCAACAACTCGATGTTGTCCAGCCCGTCAGGCGTGATCAGGTATTCGCCAGGCAAGCGTGCCGCTGCGACAATCGGCTGGTTGGCCGCCGGAAACTCATAGCTGGCCAGCTCCCGAGGCGTCGCCCAGGCCAACGGCTGACCTTCTGCGCCATGCGGCTCGCCGGTGAATGCAGAAACCTCCCACACATCCAGCAGCACTTGCTTGTCCGGATAATCGTGGCACACCTTGATTAATGGACGAGCAGTGGTCACCACGATGCCCAGCTCTTCCTGCAGTTCACGTGCGAGTGCCGCCTCAACGGTCTCGCCCGCCTCGACCTTGCCACCGGGAAACTCCCAGAGCCCGCCCTGGTGCTGGCTGTCGGCACGTCGGGCGATCAGGACTTTGTCGTCTGCGCCACGGATAACAGCGGCGGCCACATGCACTCGTTTCACGATCAGGACTCCTGCAGACCAGCCTGCTGCCAGCGCTTGAAGGCAGGCCAGTGGTAGATGGTTTCGATGTAAGCCAGCGCTTCTGCCGGCAACTCGACACGATAGCTGCGCAAACGAATCGCCACAGGTGCGAAGAACGCATCGGCAATACTCGGTTTACCGAACAGGAACGGACCGCTTTCAGCAGCCGCGGCGTGGCACTCGGCCCACAGCGCGACGATGCGGTCGATGTCGTTCTGGGTGTCGACCGGAATCACTTCCAGCGCTTGATCATGGCGCAGGTCCATCGGCATGTTCGAGCGCAGGCTGACGAAACCGCTGTGCATCTGCGCGCATGCCGAGCGAGCTTGAGCTCGGGCAGCGGTGTCGCTCGGCCATAGCGCCGCATCAGGGAAGCGCTCGACCAGGTATTCACAGATCGCCAGAGAATCGATGATCGTGCCGTGTTCGCACTGAAGTGCAGGCACCTTGCCGGTCGGAGAGTATTTGAGGATGTTCTGGCGGGTATCAGGCTGGTTGAGGCGGATCACCTGATCGGTGAACGGCGCGCCGGTCATTTCCAGCACCAGCCATGGACGCAGCGACCAGGAGGAGTAGCGTTTGTCGCCGATAATCAGATGCAGGCTCATGGTTCAGCTCCACTGAGTCCGGCGCGAAGACAGGCTGCCCACACGCCGGACGTTGAATCAGGTGCGGTATTCCGCGTTGATCTTCACGTACTCGTGAGAAAGATCGGTGGTCCAGATGGTTTCGCTGCAATCACCACGACCCAGTTCGATACGGATGGTGATTTCTTCTTCAGCCATGACCGCCGAACCCTGCTCTTCGGTGTAGGTGGTCGCTCGGCAGCCTTGGCTGGCGATACAGACGCCACCGAGGAATACATCGATCTTGCTCACGTCCAGATTCGGCACGCCCGCACGGCCGACAGCGGCCAGGATACGCCCCCAGTTCGGGTCGGAGGCGAACAGCGCGGTCTTGATCAGGGGTGAGTGAGAGACGGCATAGCCGACGTCCAGGCATTCCTGATGATTGCCACCGCCATTGACTTCGACAGTCACGAATTTGGTCGCGCCTTCGCCGTCGCGCACGATGGCCTGAGCGACGTCCATGCAGACGTCGAACACGGCCTTCTTCAAAGCCTCGAACAGCGGGCCTTTGGCTTCGGTGATTTCGGGCAGATCAGCCTGGCCGGTCGCGATCAACATGCAGCAGTCGTTGGTCGAGGTATCGCCATCGATGGTGATGCGGTTGAACGACTTGTTGGCGCCGTCGCGGATCAGGTCTTGCAAGACGCTCTGCGAAACTTTGGCATCGGTCGCGATGTAACCGAGCATGGTCGCCATGTTCGGGCGAATCATGCCCGCGCCCTTACTGATGCCGGTCACGGTGATGGTGACGCCATCGTGAGTGAACTGGCGGCTTGCGCCTTTGGGCAAGGTATCGGTGGTCATGATCCCGGTTGCCGCAGCGGCCCAGTTATCCACAGACAGATCGTCGAGCGCGGCTTGCAGGGCGCCTTCGATCTTTTCCACAGGCAACGGCTCGCCGATTACGCCCGTTGAATACGGCAGCACTGCAGACGCATCAACGCCCGTCAGTTGCGCCAGCGCTTCGCAGGTACGACGCGCCGCAGCCAGACCCGGCTCGCCGGTACCCGCATTGGCATTGCCAGTGTTGGTCAGCAGGTAACGCACAACGCCCTGCACACGCTGCTTGGCCAGAATGACCGGAGCGGCGCAAAACGCGTTCAACGTGAAGACACCGGCAACGCTGGAGCCTTCGGCACAGCGCATGACCACGACGTCCTTGCGCCCCGGACGCTTGATGCCGGCAGAAGAAATGCCGAGTTCAAAACCGGGAACCGGGTGCAACGCAGGCAAAGGACCAAGACCAACAGCCATCGGGGTGCTCCTCAAGGAGTGTGGCGCCGTCCACATCGGTACGGCTATCAATGAAAAAACGCCGCGACGGGCAAGCCGGTCGCGGCGCAGGTATTACACGGTCAAAGGCTTAGTTGATCTGGCCGTGACAGTGCTTGAATTTCTTGCCCGAACCGCACCAGCACAGCTCGTTGCGACCCAGTTTCTGGTCGTTGCGCACGGGTTCCGAAGCGACTGCAACAGGTACTTCGCCGCCCTCTTCATCCAGCAACGGCTGATCGATGCCCGGCGCTGGCGCGTGTTCGAACTGCATGCGGCTGGCCAGTTCTTCGGCTTCGCGACGCAGGCGTGTCTCTTCTTCCTCCGGATCTTCGCGACGAACCTGAACATGCGACAGGACACGAATAGTGTCGCGCTTGATCGAATCGAGCAGCTCCTGGAACAGGGTGAACGACTCGCGCTTGTATTCCTGCTTCGGGTTCTTCTGAGCGTAACCGCGCAGGTGAATGCCGTGACGCAGGTGGTCCATGGTCGACAGGTGATCTTTCCACAGATCGTCCAGCACACGCAGGAGGATCTGCTTCTCGAAGGAGCGCAGCGCTTCGGCGCTGGCCTGATCTTCCTTCTCGTTGTACGACACCAGCAGCTGCGCCATGATTTTCTCGCGCAGGCTGTCTTCGTGAAGACGATCATCCTCATCGAGCCACTGTTGAATCGGCAGTTGCACAGCGAAGTCGGTATTCAGCGCAGCTTCCAGACCAGAGACATTCCACTGCTCAGGCAGGGACTGCGGCGGAATGTGCTGGCTGATAAGCGTATTGAGCACTTCTTCACGGAAGTCGGCGATGGTTTCGCCAATGTTGTCGGCGGCCAGCAGCGTGTTACGCATGTGATAAATCACTTTGCGCTGTTCGTTGGCAACGTCATCGTACTCAAGCAGTTGCTTACGGATGTCGAAGTTACGACCTTCCACTTTGCGCTGCGCTTTCTCGATGGCATTGGTCACCATACGGTGTTCGATGGCTTCACCGGACTGCATGCCCAGGGCCTTCATGAAATTCTTCACCCGGTCAGAGGCGAAGATGCGCATCAGGCTGTCTTCAAGCGACAGGTAGAAACGGCTGGAACCGGCGTCACCCTGACGACCGGCACGGCCGCGCAACTGGTTGTCGATACGACGCGATTCGTGACGCTCGGAGGCAATCACGTGCAGACCACCGGCTTCGATCACTTGCTGATGGCGTTTCTGCCAGTCAGCCTTGATCTGTGCGATCTGCTCCGGGGTCGGGTCTTCCAGGTTGGCAACTTCGACTTCCCAGTTGCCGCCCAGCAGAATGTCAGTACCACGACCGGCCATGTTGGTGGCGATGGTGAGCGCACCCGGACGACCGGCCTGTGCGATGATTTCTGCTTCTTTTTCGTGGAACTTGGCGTTCAGAACCTTGTGCTCGATACCTTCCTTGGTGAGCAGATTGGACATGTGCTCGGACGTTTCGATGGTCGCCGTACCGACCAGCACCGGGCGGTTTTCCGCCATGCAGGCCTTGATGTCGGTCACGATGGCCGCGTACTTCTCTTCCGCCGTCAGATAGACGAGGTCGTTGAAGTCCTTGCGCGCCAGTGCCTTGTTCGGCGGAATGACCATCACGGCCAAATTGTAGATCTGGTGGAATTCGAACGCTTCGGTATCGGCTGTACCGGTCATGCCGGACAGCTTGTTGTAGAGACGGAAGTAGTTCTGGAACGTGGTCGAAGCCAGCGTCTGGCTTTCAGCCTGGATGTTCAGACCTTCCTTCGCTTCGATGGCCTGGTGCAGACCTTCCGAGAGGCGACGACCCGGCATGGTACGACCGGTGTGCTCATCGACCAGCAGAACCTGACCGTCCGAAACGATGTATTCGATGTTGCGATTGAACAGTTTGTGCGCACGCAGACCGGCATAGACGTGGGTCAGCAGGCCAAGGTTGTGCGCCGAGTACAGGCTCTCGCCCTCGGCCAGCAGGCCGACTTCGGTGAGCATTTCTTCAATGAACTGGTGACCGGCTTCGTTCAGCTCGACCTGACGCGTCTTCTCGTCAACGGTGAAATGGCCCGGCTTGGTGACTTCGCCTTCGACTTCCTCGATGTGCTGCTCGAGCTTGGGGATCAGGCGGTTGATTTCGGTGTACAGCTTGGAGCTGTCTTCGGCCTGACCGGAAATGATCAGCGGCGTACGCGCTTCGTCGATCAGAATCGAGTCGACTTCGTCGATCACGGCGAAGTTGAGTTCACGCTGGAACTTGTCGTCCATGCTGAACGCCATGTTGTCGCGCAGGTAGTCGAAACCGTATTCGTTGTTGGTGCCGTAAGTGATGTCGGCAGCGTATGCGGCGCGCTTCTCTTCCGGTGGCTGGAATGGCGTGACGATGCCTACGGTCAGACCGAGGAATTCGTACAGCGGGCGCATCCAGTTGGCATCGCGGCGAGCGAGGTAGTCGTTCACGGTAACTACGTGAACGCCCTTGCCGGACAATGCATTGAGGTACACAGCGAGAGTACCGACGAGGGTTTTACCTTCACCGGTACGCATTTCCGCGATCTGACCTTCGTGCAGGGTCATGCCGCCGATCAACTGAACGTCGAAGTGGCGCATGCCCATGACACGCTTGCCCGCTTCACGAGCGACGGCAAAGGCTTCAGGCAGCAATTGATCGAGGGTCTCGCCTTTGGCTATGCGGGCCTTGAACTCTTCGGTCTTGGCGCGCAATTGCTCGTCCGAAAGGGCCACCATTTGCTCTTCGAAGGCATTGACGATCTGTACCGTCTTGAGCATGCGTTTGACTTCACGCTCGTTCTTGCTTCCAAAAAGTTTTTTCAACAAAGGCGCAAACATATCGACAGGATCTTCCACACATAGGAATGGAGGGCGGCCCCGTGAGTCGCCCGTGCAGCCCAGATGGCCACATGCGAACGAGCATTCTACCCGGAAACGATGGTGAGGAAAGTGGCGTTATTCCACGATGCTGGCACAGCGCTGTGACGGGGCAGATTTACAATGGGGCCATTTTCAAGCACTTCAACCCATAAACCGGGGAAGTTACTCATTGATTTGCATATGAAAGCACGGAAACGCCTCGGAAAGCAGCCGTCAGAATGCTTTCTGTTAAGATGTTCATCTTGTTACCAGGCACTTACCCATGGCCTTTCGTCCCCTCAATGCCCGCCCCCCTGCGGTTCTGCTGCGCGAAGCCAAGCCCCTGAAGGCTATTTTTCGCCATGCCGAACGCCTGAGCCACCTGCAACGCTTGCTCGAAAGCCAGTTGCAACCGGCAGCGCGCGAGCACTGCCATGTGGCCTCATGGCGCGAGGGCACGCTGTTGCTGATCGTGACCGACGGCCACTGGGCCACGCGCCTGCGTTATCAACAAAAGCGCCTGCATCGACAACTGATCGCCTTTGACGACTTCGTCAACCTGACCAGAATCGTCTTCAAGGTCCAGCCGCCCGAAGCGCCTCGCGGGGCCGCGACCCACACCATCGACCTGTCGACCGTCGCCGCCGAAAACATCCAGGCCACTGCCGAGGGCATCACCGACCCCAGGCTGCGCGCCGCACTGGAGCGACTCGCCAGCCATGCCCGGGACAGGAAATAAGAGGCCGGGAAACAGGCAGCCAAGCGGGACGTACGTCATTTCGTCTTCGGCGGGTTATCCTGGCGGTAAGTGTGGTCAGGCTTGATAACCAGCTCTTTGACCTGACTGTCCAGCTCTTTGCTGTGATAAAGATCCAGGCACTTCAGCAGGTCAAAGCGAACGCCCTTCACTTCTGACTCGACTAGTTTTGCGCGTAGGTACGCCCACCCGCCTTAGGCGAATTCGCAGCGTCATCCCTGGCCCAGCCAACAGAAGCGAAGGCCGCACATGTCAGCACTGCAACCGCATTCATATATCTGATCAAGACACACTCCATAAGCCTGAATCCACGGCTAATCCATGCCGTTAATCACTAATGATAAGAGACAGCGATGTGCCGTCAACCCAACCTTCGATTTGCGGAAGAAACCCATAAAAAAAGGCCACCCGAGGGCAGCCTTTAAAGAACAAAAGGAAAGAGAGTAAAGCTTGCTTACACCGCCGCGACAGGGCGCATGTAAGAAATAGGTGCCGTACTGGCATCCTCGAAGGTCACCACTTCCCAGGCGTCTTTCTGCTCGATCAACGTGCGCAAAAGACGATTGTTCAGTGCATGTCCTGACTTGAAGCCACGGAACTCCCCGATCAGGCTATTGCCGAGCAGGTAAAGGTCACCGATGGCGTCCAGGATTTTATGTTTGACGAATTCGTCCTCGTAACGCAGGCCGTCTTCGTTCAATACGCCGTCCTTGTCGACCACGATGGCGTTTTCCACACTGCCGCCGAGTGCGAGGTTGTGCTTGCGCAGGTACTCGATATCACTCATGAACCCGAAGGTCCGGGCACGGCTGACTTCCTTCACGAAGGAAGTACTGGAAAAGTCCACGCTTGCACTCTGGGTGCGGTCACGGAAGACGGGGTGATCGAAATCGATCTCGAAACTGACCTTGAAGCCTTCGAAAGGCACGAAAGTAGCGCGTTTACCGCCCTCTTCCACTGTGACTTCACGCAGGATCCGGATGAATTTCTTCGGCGCGTCCTGTTCTTCCAGGCCTGCCGATTGAATCAGGAATACGAAAGGGCCTGCGCTGCCGTCCATGATCGGGACTTCGGAGGCAGAGAGCTCGACGTAGGCGTTATCGATGCCAAGGCCAGCCATGGCCGAGAGCAAGTGTTCTACCGTGTCAACTTTGACATCACCATTCACCAGTGTGGTCGAAAGGGTGGTGTCGCCGACGTTTTCCGCACGCGCAGGTATCTGCACGACGGGGTCAAGGTCAGCTCGGCAAAACACAATGCCGGTATTCACAGGTGCGGGCTTGAGGGTCAGGTAAACCTTCTCCCCGGAGTGCAGGCCTACACCTGTGGCACGGATAATATTTTTCAGGGTGCGTTGTTTAATCATGGCATGGGCCGCTTCAGCGCAAGTTGCGAACTGGTATCAACAAAGGCTGGCGATAATAGCAGACCATGCCTTTGCTGAACACCAATCACCCTAATACCCCTGATACATTTCATCAATCGGCCTGACGACGCAGGAAAGCCGGGATGTCCAGGTAGTCGAGGTCATCGTTAGGGTTCATCTTTGCCGCAGCGGTAGCGCTGGCGTGTGCCTGATTGCGCATAACGGTAGGGCGATCCAGATCGCGGTAGTTGACCGACGGCGCTTCCTGACGGGCTGCCTGGTGTGCAGGAGCCTGCTGGGTGGTCTGCAGCGTGTTGTCGATGACCTTGACAGGTTTCTCGATTTTCGCGCCCAGGCCGGTGGCAACCACGGTCACGTGCAACTCGTCACGCATGTCCGGATCGATAACAGTACCGACCTTGACCATGGCGTGCTCGGAAGCGAACGCTTCGATGATGCTACCCACGTCCGAGTACTCACCCAGAGACAGGTCAGGACCGGCAGTGATGTTGACCAGGATGCCGCGAGCGCCCTGCAGGTTGACGTCTTCGAGCAGCGGGTTACGGATGGCTGCCTCAGTCGCTTCACGTGCACGGTTCGGACCGCTGGCGCAGCCAGTGCCCATCATCGCCATACCCATTTCGCTCATGACCGTACGAACGTCGGCAAAGTCGACGTTGATCATGCCCGGACGCTTGATGATGTCGGAGATACCGCGAACGGCACCGGCCAGTACATCGTCAGCCTTGGCGAAAGCCGACAGCAGGCTGGCGTCCTTACCGAGGATGGTCAGCAGCTTCTCGTTGGGAATGGTGATCAACGAGTCGACGCTTTCGGACAGCATGCGGATGCCTTCATCGGCGATCTGCATACGCTTGCGACCTTCGAACGGGAACGGACGGGTCACGACTGCTACCGTGAGGATGCCCATTTCCTTGGCCACTTCAGCAATGATTGGCGCTGCACCGGTACCGGTACCGCCGCCCATGCCGGTGGTGATGAACACCATGTTGGTGCCTTGCAGGACTTCAGCAATGCGCTCACGGTCTTCCATGGCGGCCTGACGACCGACTTCAGGGTTGGCGCCAGCGCCAAGACCTTTGGTCACGCCTGTGCCCAGTTGCAGAATGGTCCGCGCGCCGATGTTTTTCAGCGCCTGAGCATCGGTGTTGGCGCAGATGAATTCCACGCCTTCGATGTTGCTCTTGACCATGTGATTGACGGCGTTGCCGCCACCACCGCCTACGCCGATAACTTTAATGACCGGGCTTTGCGGGACGTTGTCTACGAGTTCGAACATTTTCTCTCTCCTTCCGCTTTCTAGTTAGTTTTGCCTACTGCCTGCCGATACTGCTTTTTTGTCGCCCTGAAACGTTACAACCTGAAACTTAGAAATTGCCCTGCACCCAACGCTTGATCCGCTCAAGCACCGGAGCCTTGGTTTCGTCGCTGTAACTGCTGTTGCCGACAATCCCGGACAACGAAATGCCGTCCGACTGTTTTTGCAGCCCGTACAGCAACAGGCCTACGCCCGTTGAATAGATCGGGTTACGCACGACATCTGCGAGCCCTTTGACGCTGTGCGGTACGCCCAGGCGCACCGGCATGTGGAAGATTTCCTCGGCCAGTTCGACCGCACCTTCCATTTTCGCCGTACCACCGGTCAGCACGATGCCGGCCGGGATGAGGTCTTCGTAGCCGCTGCGACGCAGTTCGGCCTGGATCAGGGTGAACAGCTCGTCGTAACGAGGCTCGACCACTTCAGCCAGCGCCTGACGCGACAGCTCGCGAGGTGGACGGTCGCCCACACTCGGTACCTTGATGGTTTCGCCGGCACCGGCCAGTTTGGCCAGGGCGCAGGCATAACGAATCTTGATTTCTTCGGCGTACTGGGTTGGTGTACGCAGCGCCATGGCGATGTCGTTGGTCACCTGATCACCGGCAATCGGGATCACCGCGGTGTGACGAATGGCGCCTTCGGTGAAAATCGCGATGTCGGTGGTGCCGCCGCCGATATCCACCAGGCAGACGCCAAGTTCTTTCTCGTCATCGGTCAGAACCGAATAGGCCGAAGCCAGTTGTTCGAGAATGATGTCGTCGACTTCCAGGCCGCAGCGACGCACGCACTTTTCGATGTTCTGCGCGGCATTCACTGCGCAAGTCACTACGTGCACCTTGGCTTCCAGACGTACACCGGACATACCCAGTGGCTCACGTACGCCTTCCTGGTTATCGATCACGTAATCCTGAGGCAGGGTGTGCAACACGCGCTGGTCGGCAGGAATGGCCACTGCCTGAGCAGCATCAAGCACGCGCTCCAGGTCCGCAGAGCTGACTTCACGATCACGAATCGCCACGATACCGTGCGAATTCAGGCTGCGAATGTGGCTGCCCGCGACACCGACGAAGGCCGAGTGGATGCGGCAACCGGCCATCAACTGCGCTTCTTCGATTGCGCGCTGAATCGACTGCACGGTCGACTCGATATTCACCACCACGCCCTTTTTCAGGCCGCGGGAGGGGTGGGTGCCGATACCCACGATTTCCAGCGAGCCATCGGCCGCGACTTCGCCTACCAGCGCCACCACCTTGGAGGTACCGATATCCAGCCCGACGATCATTTTGCCGCTTTGCACGTTTGCCATGGTCCTGCCTCTTATCAATTCTTCGCGACGGCGGGTTTTTCCGTCGTCGGCGCTGCCTGTTCGCGCCAACCGACCGCAAGGCCGTTGGAGTAACGCAGGTCGACGCGCGCGATGTTCGTGATCTGTTCTTTAAGCGTCTTGTCGTAAATCGCGATGAAGCGGCGCATTTTTTCGACAAGGTGGTCGCGTCCAAGCAACAATTCGATACCCGGGCCTGCACTACCGGCGCCTGTTGTCAGGAACCAGCTGCCACGCTCGCGCAGCTCCAGGCGTACGATGGAGAAGCCCAGCGGGCGCAACATCTGACTCAACACCTGATACTGCTGCATCACCTGTTGCTGAGCCCGCTGCGGGCCGAACAACTGGGGAAGATGTTCATAATTGGACAGTTCACGTGGCGTGAAAGCCTGCCCCTGGTTGTTCAACAACGCCTCATCGCCCCACCGCGCCACCGGCAGTTGCTCTTCAAGACGAATCACCACTTGATCCGGCCAGACGCGACGCACTTCGGCATGCGCGATCCACGGCATCTGCTCCAGTTCGGTACGCATGGCGGCAAGGTCGATCTTGAAAAAACTCGACGCCACATAGGGAGCGATACGTTGCTGCACAGCCTGCTGGCTGATGTAACTCAAATCGCCCTGCACGTTGATACGGGTAATCGGGCGATCGGCATACGGCAGCAGGCGCTGAGCTCCCTCGTACGTGGCAAAGCCCAGAATCACCAGCAACACCGGCCAGAACAGGCGCTTCAGAAAACTGAAGTTGGCCTTCGGCAGGCGCGCCGACAGTGGCTCCTTGGCCACCATCCGGCTGGCGCCACGCGGCACCGGCTTGTTACGGCCGGGGGCGGGTGGCTGAGGACGTGCCGAAGGGCCGTACATGCTTTACCCTCTCACCGGAACGCTGTCGGCCAGAATCGCCAACACCAGTTGCTGAAAATCCAGGCCCGCAGCGCGTGCCGCCATCGGCACCAGACTGTGATCGGTCATGCCCGGTACAGTGTTCACTTCCAGCAGCCAGAACTTGCCCTGCGCATCCTGCATCACATCCGTGCGCGCCCAGCCTGCAATGCCGATGGCTTCGCAAGCACGTGCAGCGAGTTGTTTGAGTTCCTGTTCCTGCGTATCACCAAGCCCGCACGGGATCCGGTACTGGGTATCGGAGGCCAGGTACTTGGCGTCGTAATCATAAAAGCTGTGAGGTGTGCCCAGGCCTATGGGAGGCAATACCTGGCCACGCAGAGACGCAACAGTGAACTCCGGCCCCTGAATCCACTGTTCGACCAACACTTGCGAATCGTAGGTACTGGCGGCTTTCCAGGCGGCGATCAATTCATCGACGCTGCTCACCTTGGCCATACCGATACTTGAACCTTCATGGGCCGGTTTGACGATCAAAGGGAAGCCCAGTTCCGTCGCGGCGCAAATACAATCGCTCTCGTTTTCGAGCACGGCGTGCAGCGGGGTTGGCAGGCCCAGACTCTGCCAGACCTGCTTGGTCCGCAGCTTGTCCATGGCCAGTGCCGACGCCAGTACGCCACTGCCGGTATAAGGGATTTCCAGGCACTCCAGCAGGCCTTGCATAGTGCCGTCTTCGCCGCCCCGTCCGTGCAAAACGATAAAGGCGCGGTCGATCTTCTCGCTGACCAGTCGCTGCAGGAAATCAACGCCCACATCGACGCCGAACGCATCCACGCCAGCGTCGAGCAGCGCCTTGAGTACCGCCTGCCCCGAGTTCAGGGACACTTCCCGCTCGGCACTCTTGCCGCCGAAGAGCACGGCAACGCGGCCGAAGCTTTTCGGCTCGAGTGTCGAGCACAGGGAAGACCAGGCAAGGGCTGTCATTTCAGCTTCCCTTCGGTTGACGCCACTTTCGCGCCGACGAACAGCGGGCTTTTGAGCAACTGCGGTGCAAGACCGCCGATGTCGCCAGCGCCCTGGCAGAGCAGAATGTCACCGGCACGCAGCAGCGGCTTGACCAATGGCGCCAGCTCTACGCCACGTTCGATGTAGATCGGGTCCAGCTGGCCACGCTGACGAATGCTGTGGCAGAGGTTGCGGCTGTCCGCACCGGGGATCGGTTCTTCACCGGCCGGGTAGACTTCCATCAGCAACAGCACGTTGGCGTCGGCCAGCACCTGCACAAAATCGTCGTACAGATCGCGTGTGCGGCTGAAACGGTGCGGCTGGTAAACCATGACCAGACGACGATCCGGCCAGCCGCCGCGTACAGCATTGATCACCGCTGCGACTTCACGCGGGTGGTGACCGTAGTCGTCGACCAGCATGACGTTGCCGCCTTCGACCGGCAGTTCGCCGTAGATCTGGAAGCGTCGGCCCACGCCCTGGAAGCCCGAAAGGCCCTGGACGATGGCTTCATCGCTGACGCCTTCGTCGGTCGCAATGGCGATGGTGGCCAACGAGTTGAGTACGTTGTGGTTGCCGGGCATGTTCACTGACACATCCAGCGGCTCGCGGTCGCGGCGCAGCACGGTGAAGAAAGTCAGCATGCCGTCCTGACGCACATTGATCGCACGCACGTCGGCTTCTTCGCTGAAGCCGTAGGTCAGGGTCGGACGTTTGACCAGCGGCAGAATCTCACGCACCACAGGATCGTCGATGCACATCACCGCCAGACCGTAGAACGGCAGGTTGTGCAGGAATTCGACAAAGGTCTTCTTCAGTTTGTTGAAGTCACCCTCGTAGGTCGCCATGTGATCGGCGTCGATGTTGGTGACCACAGCCACCAGCGGTTGCAGGTGCAGGAAGCTGGCATCGCTCTCATCGGCCTCGGCGATCAGATAACGACTGGTGCCCAACTGCGCGTTGGTGCCGGCAGCGTTCAGCCGGCCGCCAATCACAAACGTCGGGTCCAGGCCACCGGCCGCGAACACCGAAGCGATCAGGCTGGTGGTGGTGGTCTTGCCGTGCGTACCGGCAACGGCGATGCCGTGGCGATAACGCATCAGCTCGGCGAGCATTTCGGCGCGCGGTACGACGGGGATACGGCGCTCCAGCGCTGTGGCCACTTCCGGGTTGGACGTGTTCACGGCACTGGACACCACCAGCACATCGGAGCCGATGGTGTTTTCGGCGCGATGGCCGAGGAAGATCTGTGCGCCGAACGATTCAAGGCGCTGGGTCACGGCGGAACTCTTGAGGTCGGAACCCGACACTTCGTAACCCAGGTTCAGCAGTACCTCGGCGATGCCGCACATGCCGACCCCGCCGATACCGACGAAGTGGATGCGGCGGATACGGCGCATTTCCGGCTGAGGCATGGCACGTTGATTCTCAACCATGGGCCACCTCCACACAGACATCGACGACGGTGTTGGTTGCATCAGGCTTGGCCAAACGGCGTGCAGTGCGGGCCATGCTGTTCAATTGTTCGGGTTGCATCAAAACCTCTTTCAGGCGTGCGGCCATCTCGGCGGCGCCAGTTGTTGCTTGTGGCATGACGAAGGCTGCACCTTCTCGGGCCAGATAGTCGGCGTTACGGGACTGATGGTCATCAATCGCGTGGGGCAGCGGTATCAGCAACGACGGCAGACCGGCGGCGGCCAGTTCGCTGATGGTCAATGCGCCTGCGCGGCAGACCACCAGATCGGCCCAGCTATAGGCTTGGGCCATGTTCTGGATGAACGGCGCAACTTGCGCCTCGACACCGACGTTGCGATAACGCTCGGCGGTGACGGCATCATGATTCTTGCCCGACTGGTGAAACACTTCGGGCTGGATGTCCTGCGGCAACTGCGCCAGCGCCTCAGGCAACAACTTGTTCAGCGGCTCCGCGCCCAGGCTCCCGCCCAGTACCAGCAGACGCGCCTTGCGCCCGGCGAGCGCCTGACGCGGTGTTTCCAGAAACAGTTCGACACGCACCGGGTTGCCGGTGGTGCGGCGCTTGGCCGATGCCGCAAACGTGTCCGGGAACGCTTCACACACGCGGCTGGCGAACGAAGCCAGGCTGCGGTTGGCAGTACCGGCGACGGCGTTCTGCTCATGGATGATCAACGGCACGCCCGCCAGCTTCGCCGCCAGACCGCCAGGGCCGGTGACATAACCACCAAAGCCGACCACACAGACCGGTTTCACCTGGCGAACCACCTTGCGCGCCTGCATCAGGCTTTTCAGCAACATCAGCGGCGCCTTGAGCAGCGACAGTCGACCCTTGCCACGCAAACCGGTCGCGTTGATCAGGTGCAGCGTCAGACCGGCCTGTGGCACCAGCTCGTTTTCGATGCCGCGTGGCGTGCCCAGCCAGTGGACTTTGTAGCCTCGGGCCTGGAACTCGCGTGCGCAGGCCAGCGCCGGGAATACGTGCCCGCCGGTACCGCCTGCCATGATCAGCACGTTAGCGTCCATTGTGCGTCTCCTCGGCGAAGTCGCTTTCCTGGAACTCGGCTTCTTCACTGCCCATGTTGTTGCGCGACTCCCACTCGATGCGCAGCAACAGGCCGAGGCTCGCACAGCAGATCACCAACGAACTGCCCCCATAGCTGAGGAACGGCAGCGTAAGGCCTTTGGTTGGCAACAGACCGACGTTCACACCGATATTGATCAGGAACTGACCAATCCACAGGAATGACAGGCCATAGGCAACGTAAGCGCCGAAGAACTGCTTGGCCCTTTCTGCCCACATGCCGATGTACATGCCACGAATACTGACGAACAGGAACAGCGCAACGGTCAGCAGCGAGCCGATGACGCCCAGCTCTTCTGCGAGAACCGAGAACACGAAGTCGGTGTGCGCTTCCGGCAGGTAGAACTGCTTCTGCACGCTGTTGCCCAGACCGACGCCAAACCACTCGCCGCGACCGAAGGCGATCAGCGCCTGGGTCAACTGGTAGCCGGAACCGAACTGGTCAGCCCACGGATCGGTAAAGTTGGTCAGACGCGCCATACGATAGGGCTGGGCCTGAACCAGCACGACCACCGAAGCAACCGCCAGCACCACCATCAGCGAGAAGCGGAACAGCCCCACTCCGCCGAGAAACAGCATCGCGGCAGCCGAACCCATCATGACCACGGTGGCACCAAAGTCAGGCTCCATCAGCAACAGACCCGCCATCGGCAGCAACACAATGAACGGCTTGAAGAAGCCCATCCAGCTTTCGCGGACTTCCTGCTGACGACGAATCAGGTAACCGGCGAGAAAGATCACCACGAAAACCTTGGCGATTTCCGAGGGCTGCACGTTGAACGCGCCGAAGCCGATCCAGCGCATCGAACCGTTGACCTCGCGCCCGATGCCGGGCACCAGCACCATCAGCAGCAGACCGAATGCACCCAGCAGCATCAGCCAGCCCAGGCGCTGCCAGGTGGCGACCGGGATCATCATGGTCACACCGCAGGCGCCCAGACCGAGCAGCAGATAGACCAGGTGGCGAGTCATCATGTACAGCGTGTTACCCGACTGCACGGCCGCCACTTCCGACGAGGCGGACGTGATCATCACCAGACCGAGTCCCAGCAATGCCAGACAACCGACCAGCATAGGGAAATCGAGGTCGATACCGCGTCCGCTGATCAGCGGCGATGGATATGGCTTGATCACACCGAAGATCATGACAAGCACTCCACTGCCTGCGCGAACACACGTCCGCGCTCTTCATAATTCTTGAACATGTCCAGGCTGGCGCATGCGGGAGAAAGCAACACGGCATCGCCGCTGCGGGCCAGTTCAGCACTGCGCTCGACCGCCGTTTGCAGCGTGTCGACACGAATCAATGGAACGGCATCGCCCAACACCTGAGCGATCAGCTCGGCGTCGCGACCGAGCAATACGGCAGCGCGGCAATGTTCAGCCACTGGCGCACGCAAACCGCTGAAATCGGCGCCTTTACCGTCGCCACCGGCGATCAGTACCAGCTTGCCGTCTATATCCGCTCCGAGGCCTTCGATGGCGGCCAGTGCGGCACCCACGTTGGTGGCCTTGGAGTCGTTGTAGTAGTGAACGCCTTCGCGCTCGCGCAGCCATTGGCAGCGGTGCTCAAGACCGGTGAACTCACGCAGGCTGGCAAGCATGGCGTCGAACGGCAGCCCGACCGCATGGCCCAGGGCCAGTGCCGCCAACGCGTTGGCCTGATTGTGCGCGCCACGCACCTTCAGTTCGCGCACTGGCATCAGGTTCTCGAACTGGAAGGCCAGGTACTTTTCGCCATTCTCTTCACGCAGGCCAAAACCGTGGAAGTCAGGTTTGTTCAGACCAAACGTCCAGCACGGCAGACCTTCGCCGATCAACGGGCGGGACAGCGCGTCCTGACGATTGACCACCACCTGCCGCGCACCGCGGAAAATGCGGTGCTTGGCCAGATGGTAGGCAGGCAGGCCGCTGTAACGGTCCATATGGTCTTCGCTGATGTTCAGCACAGTGGCGACTTCAGCGTTGAGCTGATCGGTGGTTTCGAGCTGAAAGCTGGACAGCTCCATGACATAAAGCTCGACCTCGTCGCTGAGCAGGTCCAGCGCCGGGGTGCCAAGATTGCCGCCGACTGCGACACGTTTTCCAGCGGCAACGGCCATTTCGCCGACCAGCGTGGTCACGGTGCTTTTCGCATTGGAACCGGTAATTGCAATCACCGGCGCCTTTGCGTGCCGTGCGAACAGTTCGATATCGCCCGACAGCTTGACGCCACGCGCATGTGCCTGTTGCAGGGCCGGTGTTGCCAAGGCGAGGCCAGGGCTGACATACAGCTCGTCGGCACGGCAGAGGAAGTCCACATCCAGCTCGCCACAACGCACTTCCACCTGCGGATAATCGCGACGCAAGGTCGCCAGCTCAGGAGGATTCTCCCGCGTGTCGGCCACAGCAAAGGACACGCCCTGGTTCGCCAGAAAGCGAACCAGAGACATGCCGCTTTTGCCTAGACCCACGACAATGCGGAAGCGGTCGGAAACGATCAGGGACACTCGTTCTACCTCAGTTTCAACGTGGCAAGACCGATCAACACGAGAATCACGGTGATGATCCAGAAACGGACGATCACGCGTGGCTCGGGCCAGCCTTTGAGTTCAAAGTGGTGGTGAATCGGCGCCATGCGAAACACCCGGCGGCCGGTGAGTTTGAAAGACGCAACCTGAATGACCACTGAAAGGGTTTCCATCACGAACACACCGCCCATGATGAACAGGACCATTTCCTGACGCACGATCACGGCCATGGTGCCCAGTGCAGCGCCCAGTGCCAGCGCACCGACGTCGCCCATGAAGACTTGCGCCGGATAGGTGTTGAACCACAGGAATCCGAGCCCAGCACCGATCAGAGCACCGGAGAACACAATCAACTCACCCGCCCCCGGCACATAAGGGATCAGCAGGTATTCAGCGAACTTCACGTTACCCGACAGGTAGCAGAAGATGCCCAGCGCGCCGCCGACCATCACCGTCGGCATGATCGCAAGACCGTCCAGACCGTCAGTCAGGTTGACGGCGTTGCTGGAGCCGACGATCACGAAATAGGTCAGCACGATGAAGCCAATGCCCAGCGGGATGCGTACATCTTTCAGCATCGGCACGATCAGCGTGGTCTCGGTCGCGGACGGTGCGGTCGTATAAAGGAAGATGGCCGCGCACAGGCCAAACACCGATTGCCAGAAATACTTCCAGCGACTCGGCAGGCCTCGGGAATTCTTTTCGATCACCTTGCGGTAGTCATCGACCCAGCCGATGGCACCGAACAGAAAGGTCACCAGCAACACAACCCAGACGTAACGGTTGCTCAGGTCCGCCCACAACAGGGTACTGATACCAATCGACGACAGAATCAGCGCGCCACCCATGGTCGGCGTGCCGGACTTGGACAGATGCGACTGTGGACCATCGTTGCGCACGGACTGGCCAATCTGGCGCATCTGCAAAGTGCGGATCATCCACGGCCCCAGGCATAACGACAGCGTCAGTGCAGTAAGCACGCCAAGGATCCCGCGCAAAGACAGGTACTGAAAGACCGCGAAGCCTTTGTAGAACTGTTGTAAGAACTCGGCCAACAGCAGCAGCATCAATGTTTCTCCAGGCTAGAACCGCACAAGGCAGCCACGACGTTTTCCATCGCAGCGCTACGCGAGCCCTTGATCAATAAAGTGGTATTAGGGTCCTGCTCTGCGCCCAGCGCCGCGATCAGCTCTGCCTGATTGGCAAAGTGATACGCATGCTCGCCAAACGCGCTCACGGCATGCGTCATCAGAGGGCCGACGGCATACAGCGCTGAAACCTTGCCGGCAGCGTAGGCACCTACATCACGGTGGCCCTGCTCGGCCCAGTCGCCCAGCTCGCCGATATCACCCAGCACCAGCACGGTACGACCGGTAAAGCCGGTCAGGATATCGACAGCAGCATTTATAGAGGCCGGATTGGCGTTGTAGGTATCGTCGATGACGCGGACGCCATTGCTGGCGATCTGCGCGACAGCACGGCCCTTGACCGGCTGCACGTTGTTCAACCCGGCGACAATGCCTTCCAGGCTGACGCCCAGCGCGCAGGCAGCGGCCGCTGCAGCCAAGGCGTTGGACACATTGTGTGCGCCCAGCAAATTCAGTTGTACCGGTGCGGCACCGAGCGGGCTGTTCAGGGTGAACGCCGGGCAGCCGCGCGCATCACGCCGCAAATCGGTTGCATGCAGGTGGGCTGACGGATCATTCAATGCGAACGTCATGACCTTGCGGCTGCCAGCGCGCAGGTGCCAGATCGGAAACGCCTTGTCATCCAGGTTCAATACCGCAGTGCCGGTGGCATCGAGACCTTCAAGAATCTCGCCCTTGGCCTCAACGATCCTGTCCGGACCGCCGAACTCGCCCACGTGGGCGGTTCCGGCATTGGTGATGATCGCGACGTGCGGTTTGGTCAGGCTCACGGTAAAGGCAATTTCACCCACCCGTGATGCGCCCAGCTCAATGACGGCGGCAGTGTGTTCGGGTGCCAGTTCCAGCAGCGTCAATGGCACGCCCAGTTCATTGTTCAGATTGCCACGGGTGGCCAGAACCGGGCCGCGCGTACGCAGGATGCTGGCCAGCATTTCCTTGACCGTGGTCTTGCCGCTGGAACCGGTCATCGCCGCGACAGGCTTGTCGACGAACGCATTGCGGTTCATAGCGCCGAGTTGCGCGAGCGCCATGCGCGTGTCGAGCACCACCAGTTGGGGCAGGCTCGCGCCTTCCACTTCGCGCTCGACCAAGGCACCGACGGCACCTTTGGCAGCGACCTGCTCCAGGTATTCATGCCCGTCGAAGCGCGGCCCGGTCAGGGCGACGAACAATTGGCCCGGCGCAATGCCACGGCTATCGGTGCTGACGCCGTCAAAACTGCAGTCGCCACCCACCAGCCGGGCGTCGAGGTGCATAACCAGTTCGCTGAGCGTCATTGGCTTAATCATTCGCAGGCCCCCATGCAGCAAGCGCTTTGTCGGCTTCTTGCAGATCGGAAAACGGATGACGCTGCCCGGCGATTTCCTGATAGTCCTCGTGGCCCTTGCCAGCCAGTACCACGACATCGTCGGCACTGGCTGTGGCGATCAGCTCTGCGATAGCCCGACCACGGCCCTCGATGAACCGTGCCTTGTCAGCATTGACCAAGCCTGGACGAATATCATCGAAAATCTGCGCAGGCGGCTCGTTACGCGGGTTGTCATCCGTGACCCAGACACTGTCAGCCAGACGCTCGACCACTTCGGCCATCAGCGGACGCTTGCCGCGATCGCGGTCACCGCCGCAGCCGAACAGGCACAACAGGCGGCCCTTGGCATGCGGGCGCAGTGCTTCGAGGACTTTTTCCAGTGCATCCGGGGTATGCGCGTAATCGACGACGACCAGCGGCTTGCTGGCACCACCGAGACGCTGCATGCGTCCGACCGGACCTTCGAGTTTCGGCAGCACTTTGAGAATTTCATCCAGCGCATAATCCAGCCCCAACAGCGCACCCACTGCAGCCAGTACGTTGCTCAGGTTGAAGCGGCCCAGCAAAGCGCTGCGCAGGAAGTGCTGGCCCTGAGGCGTGACCAGCGTGGCGCGCACGCCATCGTCGTCGAATTTTGCGTCGCGGCAGTACAGGTAAGCTGAACTGTCCAGCTGGCTATAGGTGATAAGCCGCGATTCATGCTTGAGGGTGGCCAGAGTGCGACCGAACTCGTCATCGAGGTTGATCACCCGGCAGTTCAGGTTGGGCCAGGCAAACAGCTTGGCCTTGGCCGCGCCATAGGCTTCCATGGTGCCGTGATAATCCAGATGATCACGGGACAGATTGGTCAGCACCGCTACATCGAATGCAATGGCCGTCGCACGCCCTTGGTCAAGACCGTGGGACGACACTTCCATTGCCACGGCACGAGCGCCGGCTTTTTTAAGGTCGGTCAACGTCGCCTGAACGGCGATCGGGTCAGGCGTGGTGTGACGGCCGCTTTGCAGCGAACCGTGAAAGCCGGTGCCCAGCGTGCCGACGATGCCGCAGTGCTGACCGAGCAGGTCCAGCGCCTGGGCGACCAGTTGAGTCACGCTGGTCTTGCCGTTGGTGCCAGTGACGCCAACCATGTTCAGGCTGCGGCTCGGATCGCCATAGAAACGCCCGGCGACATCGGACAGCTGCGCTGCCAGGCCCTTGACCGGGATAAGCGGCACGTCGGTAATCGGCAAAACGCTCGACCCTTCGACTTCGTAGGCCACTGCTGCTGCGCCGCGCTTCAAGGCGTCGGCAATGTGCGCGCGTCCGTCGGAGTTGATCCCCGGCACAGCCAGAAACAGATCCCCCGGACGTACGTTGCGGCTGTCGAGCGTCAACTCGCGAATCAATGGATCGCGGTCGGTGTGAGCGAAAATCTTGCTCAGATTAAAAGCCATCAACCGCGCCCTCCTTTGGCTGCCGGTGTTGCATTGACTTGCTCCGGTGGCGCCAGGTTGTCTGGCGTCACGTTCATCAGACGTAATGTGCCGGACATGACCTTGCTGAATACCGGAGCCGACACCAGGCCACCGTAGTAGCCGCCTTTGCTCGGTTCGTCGATCACCACAACGATGGCGTAGCGCGGATTGCTCATCGGTCCGAAACCGGCAAACAGCGAGCGGTAGGAATTCTCTGCGTAGCCCTTGGTGCCGATGGAAGTCTTACGTGCTGTACCGCTCTTGCCGCCAACGTGATAGGACGGCACACGGGCGCGATACACGCCGCGAGGGTCTTCGATCACCTGCTGCAACATGCCTTGCAGGGTCTTGGCGGTTTTCTCGGGGATGGCTTGCGTCGACTCCGGCTCTTTATCCGTTTTCAGGATGGTCAGCGGCACGAGCTTGCCGTTGTTGGCCAGCGCGCCATAGGCATGCACCAGTTGCAACGCGGTAACCGACAAGCCATAGCCGTAGGACAGTGTGGCGGTCTCTGCCTTGCGCCATTCGCGATAGTTGGGCAGGTTGCCGACGCGTTCGCCAGGGAAACCCAGACCGGTGTACTGACCGAAGCCGACACGCTGCATGGCGCGGAAAATCGCTTCACCGCCGACGTCGAATGCGACCTTGCTCATGCCGACGTTACTGGAGTTGATCAGGATGCCGGTCAGATCAAGGATCGGGCCTTCGGTCTTGGTCACGTCACGAATCGTGTACTTGCCGATCTGCAACGTCCCCGGATAAACCTCGACCTTGTCAGTCGGTTTCCAGCGGCCACTGTCCAGCGCGGCGGTCATGGAGATCGGCTTCATGGTCGAACCCGGCTCGAACACGTCGATGATCGCCCGGTTACGCATGGCAGCAGGCACCATGGTCCGACGGTTATTGGGGTTGTAGGTAGGCTGATTGACCATCGCCAGGACTTCGCCAGTCTTGACGTCCATGATCACCATGCTGCCTGCTTTGGCTTCGTTCTCGACGATGGCGTTGCGCAGTTCACGGGTGGCCAGGTATTGCAGACGCAGGTCAATAGACAAAGCCAAGGTCTTCCCGGCCTTGGCATTCTTGGTCACCTGAACATCCTTGATCAGTCGCCCTCGCCGGTCCTTGATGACCTGACGCTTGCCGGGCACACCGGCAAGCCAGTCATCATAAGCAAGCTCGACACCTTCGCGGCCGTGGTCATCAAGGTCGGTAAAGCCAACCATGTGTGCAGTCACGTCACCAGCGGGATAAAAGCGGCGGAATTCTTCGATGCCGTAGACACCAGGTACTTTCAGGTCGATAACCGACTGACCCTGCTCAGGCGTGAGGCCACGAACAAGGTAGATGAATTCCTTGGTAGCCTGCGAGTCGAGACGTTCGGTGAGGGCCTTGAGGTCCTGGCCCAGCGCGGCAGCGAGCATCGGCCACTTGGATTTGTCCTGCTGCATTTCGCGCGGGTTGGCCCACAGTGTGGTGACCGGCGTACTGACGGCGAGAGGCTCGCCGTTACGGTCGGTAATCAGACCACGGTGAGCCGGAATAGGGATATGACGAAGGCTGCGGGCGTCGCCCTGTTCCTTGAGGAACGTGTGGTCGACGACCTGCAGATCGACGATGCGCCAGCAAATCGCGAGCACCAGCGAAACCAGCAGGCCCACAACCACGCGGAAGCGCCAAGGATAAAGTGCGCCTTCGAGTTTCATCATGGCGCCACCATCCGCACTTCAGCAGCACTTGGAATGTGCATCTTCAGCTGTTCGGTGGCCAGGGTTTCGATGCGGCTGTGGGCCGTCCAGGTGCTTTGCTCAAGGATCAGACGACCCCATTCGGCCTGCGCCTTGTCGCGCACGCTCATTTCCGAATACAGCGAGTTGAGCAGCTGACGATTCCAATGGGCGCTATAGGAAACACCAATTGCCGAAATCAGGACAGCGATGAACAGCAGCAGCATAATGAAGCTGCCACCTGGCAAAGGCTTGAGGAAAACCCGGCTCACCTGAGCTTCTCCGCTACACGCATGACAGCGCTGCGCGAGCGTGGATTAGCCTTGGTTTCTGCCTCCGAAGCAAACTGAGCCTTGCCGTGAATCTTGATCTTTGGTTCGAACGGCTTGAACTGGATCGGCAGATCGCGCGGCATGTTATCGGCTTCGCCTTTGGCGAGCTTGCGCATGAACAGTTTGACGATGCGGTCTTCAAGCGAATGAAAGCTGATCACCACCAGACGGCCACCGATTTCCAGCGCGTCCAGGGCGGCTTCAAGCCCGGCTTCCAGATCACCCAATTCGTTGTTGACGTGAATACGCAGGCCTTGAAAGGCACGCGTTGCAGGATTCTTGCCTTTTTCCCAGGCAGGGTTGGCGACCTTGAGCACTTCGGCCAGGTCGGCGGTGCGCTCGAATGGCTGGACTTCACGGCGTTGCACAACCGCGTTGGCCATGCGTTTGGCAAAGCGTTCTTCGCCGTATTCCTTGAAGACGCGGGCGATTTCCTCGGCCGGTGCGGAGGCGATGAACTCGGCAGCGCTGATACCACGCGTCGGGTCCATACGCATGTCCAGCGGGCCGTCGTTCATGAAACTGAAGCCACGCTCAGGATCGTCCAGCTGCGGGGACGACACACCCAGATCCAGCAGGATACCGCTGACCTTGCCCGCCATACCGCGCGCCTGAACTTCCGAACCCAGTTCTGCAAAGCTGCGCTGCACAATGACAAAGCGGCCGTCTTCGGCCGCTAGCGCTTGCCCAGTGGCAATCGCCTGGGGATCCTTGTCGAATCCCAGCAGCTGGCCGTCCGGACCGAGGTGACTGAGGATCAAACGACTGTGCCCGCCACGTCCGAACGTACCGTCCAGATAGCAGCCATCCGCGCGTACCGCGAGAGCCTCCACGGCTTCTTCAAGCAGTACGGTGATGTGGGTAAAGGCGCTATTCATAGTCACAGGATCAGGTCACGTAATTCGTCAGGCATGGCGCCAGGTTGTTGAATGGCCGCAAGGTCAGCATCAGCAAGAGCATTCCAGGCGTCCTCGTCCCACAGTTGAAACTTGTTGAGCTGGCCCACCAACATCACGCGCTTGTCGAGCTTCGCGTACTCGCGAAGGCGTGGCGGCACCAGAAAACGCCCGCTGCCATCCAGCTCCAGATCGACCGCGTTACCAATCAGAAGCCGCTGCAAGCGACGGTTCTCTTCACGAAAGGTCGCCAGATCCCGAAGCTTGGCTTCTATCAGTTCCCACTCGGACAACGGGTAGAGACACAAGCAGGGGTCAACAGCGTCAATCGTCACGATCATTTGCCCGGCACTGCGCGAATCCAACTCGTCACGATACCGGCTCGGCATAGCGAGACGGCCTTTGGCATCGAGATTGATCGCGTTGGCACCACGGAACACAGGCGCATTCTCCGAATATCAGCTTTTTGCGCTAAAAAAACCCACTTCGTGCCACTTTCTGCCACTTGCGCACACTATAGGAACGCGCCCACCACACCGTCAAGGCACGGTCTTAAGGAAAACCCTTACATTTCGGAGATTTAGGAGTGGTTTCGAAGTCAAAACGGATAAATCAGGCGCTATCCGACAGATAAATCCCACACAACTCAAATCGTTGCGATTCGAAGTTAATGTGATTTATGAGCTGTAAGATTTTTTTGGTATTACGAAGGGGATTTGCTGCGTAAAACGAAGGGTAGAAAAAAGGTGGAGAGTCGATCTGTAAGCCGGGTTCTGTCGAGGACAGTCATTCCTCTACGACGGCCATCACTGGACGTCTTTAGCAACCTACCCGGTTCCAGCGCGGGCCACGCCTTGGAACCCTATTTGGTCTTGCTCCGAGTGGGGTTTACCTTGCCACGAACTGTTGCCAGACGTGCGGTGCGCTCTTACCGCACCTTTTCACCCTTACCGGCACCGAAGTGCTTAGGCGGTTATTTTCTGTGGCACTTTCCGTAGGCTCGCGCCCCCCAGGTGTTACCTGGCACTCCGCCCTATGGAGCCCGGACTTTCCTCCCCCCCTTGTTGCGGAACAACAAAAGGCAGCGACTGTCCAATCGACTCTCCGCCGACAAGGTTAGCGGCACACGCCATCAAGAACAAGCTTTAAAGTGCCTGCAACCCGCATGGTCCCTCGCAAGCACCGCTCACTCGCCCCTCTGTTTGTCCAGCGCCACCTGATAAAGCAGATTCTTACGCACCCCTGTTATCTCTGCTGCAAGGGCAGCAGCACGCTTTAGCGGCATCTCTTCAAGCAGCAGATCGAGCACCCTGCGCGCTTCGGCACCGATGACATCCTCGTCTTCGGGCGGGGTCCAGCCGGACACCAGCACGACACACTCGCCACGCTGCTGATTACTGTCGGCCTCGACAAAAGCCCGCAGTTCACCCAAAGGCAGACCCTTGAGCGTTTCGAAAGTTTTGGTTATTTCACGCGCCAGCAGAGCATGACGGTCGGCGCCGAATACCAGCTCCATATCCTGCAGGCACTCCAGAATCCGGTGTGGCGCCTCGTAATAGATGAGCGTGCGCGGCTCTTCCCTTACCAGCTCGAGCTTCGCCCGACGCCCGACCGTCTTCGCCGGAAGAAAGCCTTCGAATATGAAACGATCAGACGGCAGACCCGCAGCAGACAACGCGGCGATCAACGCGCAGGCACCCGGCACCGGCACAACCGGCACACCAGCGGCACGCGCCTGGCGAACCAGGTGATAGCCTGGATCGGAGATCAGCGGTGTACCCGCATCGGAAATCAGCGCGACATCTTCGCCTGCCAGCAGCCGCGCGATAAACCGGCTACCCTCATCTCGCTCGTTATGTTCATGGCAAGCCGCCAGTGGCGTCGATATTCCGAAGTGCTGCATCAGGCGTGCTGAATGACGCGTGTCTTCTGCCGCGATCAACGCGACTTCACGCAACACCTTCAGCGCCCGCACGCTCATATCGTCCAGATTGCCGATGGGGGTCGCTACAACATATAGCGAGCCCGGAGTGGAATTCGAAACAACCGGAACAGTCAAAACGCAGACCTCTTGTGTTAAAGCTTGATGCTTGGAAGCGCGCATTGTACAGACTGCGACGCGAACCTACGGCTCGGGCATCAGGGAAGCCGGTAAAAAAGGAATAAAAACGCGATGACGCCTAACCGAAGCACGCGCCGACAGCCCCGAATTGAACGATTTGGTCGGCAGATGACCCTAACGCGATCAATATCACGGCTTTACATACCTTCGACGTCGCACCCCGGCCAGCGCTTGGGTACAATTCCACGTTAATTCGCTCGAGTATCAGGAACATACCAATGATCGCTTGTCTGCGGCTGCTCTCTGCCCTCTGCTTCGCTGCGCTTCTTGCAGCCTGCGCCAGCTCACCCTCGTCCAGCCTTGGCGAGCTACCGCGCACCCCTGATGCCAGCATCGAGCAATTGCTCGATCAGGCTGCCAACGCCAAAACACCCGAGCAGGCCGCAACGCTGCGCTTGAGTGCTGCCGACCTGGCCAGCCGCCAGAACGACGCAGGACGCGCAGCGCAGATCCTTGGCCAGGTCCAGCTTGATCAACTCAAGCCAGGTCTTCAGGTCTACGCCAGCACGCTTTCCGCCGAGCTGGCGATGGGTCGCAATCAACCCAAGGCCGCGCTGACCGCCCTGAATCATCCGAGCATGCAGCGCCTGGGTGAACTGTCGGTCGAACAGCAGGTTCGTACCCACATGGTCAAGGCGCGCGCGCTGGAAGCCGACGGCCAGATGCTGGCTGCCGTTCACGAACGGGTTGTTGCCGGACCGCTCCTGCAGGGCGCAGACCTCAGCGCCAACAATGATGCGATCTGGACGCTGGTCTCCGCCCTTCCGGCCGAGCAACTGCAGAGCTCCGCTACCGACGACATGGGCGGCTGGCTGAACCTCGCGCGCTCGATCAAAGGTGCCGGTACGCTTGATCAGCAACAGGCTGCCATCGACAACTGGAAAGCACAGAACCCGAAACACCCTGCCGCCCTGCAACTGCCTACTGCCCTCGCCAAACTGCGCGCCTTGACCAGTGAGCCGCTGACCAAAATCGCCCTGCTGTTGCCGCAGGACGGCCAACTGGCATCGGTCGCCAAGGCACTGCGTGAAGGCTTCATGGCTGCGCACTTCCAGGCTCAGCAGGCAGGTGAAAACCCGCCTGCCATCCAGGTCTTCGACAGCTCGCGCATCACCTCGATGGATGAGTTCTATCGTCAGGCACAGGCTGCCGGTGTTCAACTGGTCGTCGGCCCGCTGGAAAAGAACCTCGTAAAACAGCTCAACAGCCGCCAGCAATTGCCGATCACCACATTGGCGCTGAACTACAGTGACATGGGCACGGAAGGCCCGGCGCAGCTGTATCAATTCGGTCTGGCCGCAGAAGACGAAGCCCGCGAAGTGGCCCGCCGCGCGTGGGCCGACGGCAAGCGCAGTGCCGTTGCCATGGTGCCAAAAGGCGAATGGGGCGACCGCGTTCTGGATGCCTTCCGCAAAGCCTGGCAAGCGAAGGGCGGTACGCTGATTGCAGCCGAGCACGTCGATCAGCCGGTAGAGCTGGCCCAACAGGTCGCCGATCTGTTCCAGCTGCGTAACAGTGAAGGTCGTGCCCAACGCCTGCAAAGCACTGCCGGCACTCAGGTAGCAGCACAGCCTAGCCGTCGCCAGGACATCGACTTCATGTTCCTCGCCGCCACACCTCAGCAAGCGCAGCAAATCAAACCGACCATGGTCTTCCAGTATGCTGGCGACGTTCCGGTGTATGCGACGTCACACCTGTTTACCAACAGCAATGACCACGCGCAGTACATGGACCTGAACGGCGTGCGCTTCTGCGAAACACCATGGCTGCTCAACGCCGACGACCCGCTGCGCCAGCAAGTGACGGCGCAATGGCCGCAGGCTGCGGGTAGCCTGGGTCGCTTGTACGCGATGGGCATCGATGCTTACCGCCTGGCCCCGCGCCTTGGCCAACTCAAGGCGATGCCTGATACCCGCATCGACGGCCTCTCCGGCAGCCTGAGCATGAGCCCTGGTCGCCGTATCGAGCGTCAATTGCCATGGGCAGAGTTTGTGGACGGCAAGATTCAGCGCCTGCCGGACACCGCCCCTTGATGCAACGCGGCACCCGACAGCAGGCAGGGCGCGAGGCAGAAGCCTTCGCCCTGCAGTATCTGCAACAGCAGGGGCTGCGTCTCATCGAACAAAACTGGTTATGCAAACGCGGCGAGCTTGATCTAGTCATGCTTGACGGCGATACAGTAGTATTCGTCGAAGTTCGCTATCGCCGCCACGCTGGCTGGGGTGGCGCTGTCGAAAGCGTCGATTTTCGCAAGCAGGAGAAACTCGTCACTGCCGCACAGCTTTTTCTGCAACAGGTCCCGGAATGGGCCGATCACCCCTGTCGTTTCGACGTGATCGCTATTGAAGGCGACCCTGGCAGTGCCGCACCGCTGAACTGGATCAGAAGCGCTTTTGACAGCTGAAGTGCATCAGGGCGAACAGCCCGACTACCTTCAAGACCTGCAACCCGCCTCTGCCATCATCGATTTCGCTATTTGTTTTGCCGGCTGCACACCCTGTGTGCCGGATAGCATCCGGGAGACCCCGGCGCATCCGTCCCGCCGCCGTACGCTCTAATTAAGGTCACATTGATGGACATGCAATCCCGAATTCGCCGGCTGTTTCAGGCCAGCATCGAAACCAAGCAACAGGCGATGGAAGTCCTTGCACCCTATATCGAGCAAGCCAGCCAGGTCATGGTCAATGCCCTGCTCAACGAAGGCAAAATGCTCTCGTGTGGCAACGGTGGGTCGGCGGGTGATGCGCAGCACTTTTCCTCGGAACTGCTCAACCGCTTCGAGCGTGAGCGGCCGAGCCTGCCAGCCATTGCGCTGACCACTGACAGCTCGACGATCACCTCGATTGCCAATGATTACAGCTACAACGAAATCTTCTCCAAACAGATCCGCGCACTGGGCCAGCCGGGCGATGTATTGCTGGCTATTTCCACCAGCGGCAACTCGGCGAATATTATTCAGGCCATCCAGGCCGCACATGATCGTGAAATGATTGTCGTAGCATTGACGGGACGCGACGGCGGCGGGATGGCTTCCCTGCTATTGCCGGAGGACGTGGAAATCCGCGTACCGGCCAACGTCACGGCACGCATACAAGAAGTCCACCTGCTGGCGATCCATTGCCTTTGCGATCTGATCGACAGCCAACTGTTCGGGAGTGAAGAATGACCCCTAATCGTCTCAGCCTACTGGTTTTGACACTGTGCCTCAGCATCACCGGATGCAGTTCGGTGATCACAGCCGCTCGCGAAAAACCGATCGAGGATGATCGCGGCACGCGCACCTTTGGCAGCAAGATCGATGACTCACTGATCGAAACCAAGGCGGCCGTCAATATCTCCAAGGCAAGCCCCGATCTGGCCGAAGGTTCGCACATCGTTGTGACCAGCTACAACGGCATCGTACTGCTGGCAGGCCAGACACCGCGCGCAGACCTCAAGGCAATGGCCGAACAGGCCGCCAGCGCAGTCCAGCGCGTCAAGAAGGTCAATAACGAGATCCAGGTCATGGCGCCGTCTTCGCTGCTGGCCCGCAATAACGACACCTGGCTGACCACCAAGATCAAAAGCCAGATGATCGCTGACGCGTCGATCCCCGGCTCGCGCATCAAGGTCGTGACCGAAAACGGTATCGTATTCCTGCTGGGCCTGGTGACTCAGGACGAAGCCAACCGCGCAACCAACCTTGTACAAAGCGTCTCTGGCGTGCAGAAGATCGTCAAACTGTTCGAGTACATCGACTGACGGCCAACTGGCAGACATGAAAAAGGCGATCCTGAGATCGCCTTTTTTTATTTCAGCGCTGCTGTTTCAGCACCGTGTCACTTGACCACTTTCAGGCTCGGCCGGCCGCTTGGACGCGGCGGCTCGCTGTCTGGCGGCGTATCTTCTTCGATTTCAATCTCGATCTCTTCTACACCCTCAAGAGAGGGCTCCAGATCGAAGACCATGCCCTGCCCGTTCTCCCGGGCATAAATACCCAGGATGGCAGCAACAGGCACGTAAAGCGTGTGTGGCACGCCGCCGAAGCGACCTTCAAAGCTGACGGCGTCGTTGTCCATGTGCAGATGACGCACAGCACTGGGCGAAACATTCAGGACAATCTGTCCATCGTTGGCGAACCCCTGAGGGACCTGAACGGACGGGTACTCCGCATTGACAAGCACATGCGGAGTGCAATCGTTATCGACGATCCACTCATAAAGAGCACGAACAAGATAAGGGCGACTGGAGTTCATTAACGGCTCCTTAAGCCTTAGCGCATTTCACGTTCGGCAGCAGACAGACTCGCCTGAAAAGCCTCACGCGCAAATTGGCGCTCCATATAATCAAGCAACGGCTTGGCTGGCCGCGGCAGTTCAATACCCAAAATCGGCAAACGCCAGAGTATGGGTAATAGACAGCAATCAACGAGACTTAGCTCGTCGCTCATGAAAAAAGCTTTTTCCGCGAACAACGGAGAAACCCCGGTCAGACTTTCACGCAGCTCCTTGCGCGCCTGAACACGAGCAGGCTCTTTACTGCGAGTATCCAGGATCAGGTCCACAAGACCGCACCAGTCACGCTGAATCCTGTGAATCAACAGACGGCTGTTGGCACGGGTCACCGGATAAACAGGCAACAAGGGTGGATGAGGATAACGCTCATCCAGATATTCCATCACCACCGTCGACTCGTACAACGCCAGATCACGATCGACCAGGGTGGGTACGCTGCCATAAGGGTTCACTTCAATAAGCTGAGGCGGATGACGACCTGCCACGACTTCAATGATTTCGGCGCTGACACCTTTCTCCGCGAGCACCATGCGCACGCGATGGGAATAGTGGTCGGCGGGGTCGGAGTAACAGGCCAACCGGTTGGTCACGCCCATGGTGATCCTCCTCGCTTGTTAAAATTTATCGGAAACACGAACGAACGCGCCTCAAGGCGCCTCCGATAATGATCGCAACAGGACAGGTGTTCGTCGCGGGCGACAAGATAGCTTATTTACGCGATGTAAATTCTGCAATCTTGCATCGGTAGGCTATGAGCCCCGCGATATGTGCGTAGCAGGAGAGCTTGAGACCCGCCAACCCATAAAGACCGCGCCCATAAAAAAACGCCCAGCTCCGAGAGGAGGTGGACGTTTTTTCTTTGAACGAACAGCTTCGAACGAAGCCCTTTGAAAAAAGAGCTTCGAACGAAAAGCGAATTAACGCTTCGAGTACTGCGGACGCTTACGCGCTTTACGCAGACCGACTTTCTTACGTTCAACTTCACGAGCATCGCGAGTCACGAAGCCTGCTTTACGCAGAGCGCCGCGCAGCGTCTCGTCATACTGCATCAGAGCGCGAGTGATACCGTGGCGGATTGCGCCAGCCTGACCACTTACACCGCCACCGATAACGGTGACGTAGATGTCGAACTTTTCAACGGTCTCGGTCAGTTCCAGCGGCTGACGAACTACCATGCGGGCAGTTTCGCGGCCGAAGAAGTTTTCCAGAGTGCGGTTGTTGATCGAGATATTACCAGTACCCGGACGCAGGAAAACGCGTGCGGTTGCGGTCTTGCGACGGCCAGTGCCGTAATTTTGAGTCGCCGACATAATGAACTATTCCGTTAAAACTTCAGTTCTTGGGGCTGCTGAGCAGTATGAGGGTGTACAGCGCCCGCATAGACTTTCAGCTTACGATACATGTCGCGACCCAGCGGGTTCTTAGGCAGCATGCCTTTGACCGCGGTCTCGATCACGCGCTCAGGAGCTTTGGCGATCAGCTTTTCGAAGTTGATCGACTTGATCCCGCCCGGAAAACCGGAGTGTGAGTAGTAGATCTTGTCGGTCGTCTTGGCACCAGTAACGCGGATCTGCTCGGCATTGATCACGACGATGTAGTCGCCGGTGTCAACGTGCGGAGTGTATTCCGGTTTGTGCTTGCCACGCAGACGGCTCGCGATTTCGGTGGCCAGACGACCCAGGGTCTGACCAGCAGCGTCGACGACGAACCAGTCGCGCTTAACTGTTTCCGGTTTAGCAGTAAAAGTTTTCATTCTTTATAGCCTCAGGGGCCGCCCTGAAAATTAGACGGCGGATCTTACTGAATAGTGCGTACTTTGACAAGTCAAAGGCAGCCGGAAACAGACGCTATCGGGGGCTCGGGTCAGCGCGTCCGTTATACGGCAAGATTCTTCGGCAGACGGCGCATCACTTCCACTGCAAAGAGCTGGCGGATTATACAGACTGCGAAAATAACCTCAACCGGATTTTGTTGTTCACGTTCTGTTTATTGCCTGCGAGGGGCCGATTGATGGATATTTGCCGGCGAAGCACAAAGCCATCACTCATAGGCTCTCGGGATGCCTGCCAAGGCAGACTGGACATAATCGTCAAAAAATAAGACGATCCAGCCGTTGCTTGACCATTTACCCATATAAGAATAAAGATTATGCCGATTCAGCAAACCGCCCTTCTACGGCGCGTCAGCATCCTGACCACCGATAAAATGTTCGCCTCCACCGTGATGCAGGCCAAGGACTTTTTCCACCTGGCCAGCCTGCGCTACAGCAAGCAATTGGGCCAAGGCCTGGTACCCGCCTTCGAAACCCGTCTGATCAGCCCGGACGGGCTCCCGGTCAGCAGCTTCAGCGACGTCACGTTACCCGTGGACGGGGCACTGTGCCAAAGCGACATCATCGTCATCCCGGCCTTCTGGGATGACTTCGACATCCTCTGCCAGCGCTACCCGCAGATCCTGCCCTGGCTGCGCGAACAACATGCCAACGGCGCGGTAATCTGCGGCGAAGCCACCGGCGTCTACTGGCTCGCCGAGGCCGGACTGCTCGACGGCAAGGAAGCAACCACCTATTGGCGATTCTTCAGTGCTTTCGCCGAGCGCTACCCCAACGTGCTGCTCAATCAGGAAAAACACCTGACCGACGCCGACAACGTGTATTGCGCTGGAGGCACCACCTCGGCATGCGACCTGTACATTTATCTGATCGAGCGATTCTGTGGCGCCAACGTGGCCCAGGCCGTGGCCCGCGACATTCTCTATGAAGTGCGCCGCACCTATGCGCCGGGACGTATCGGCTTCGGCGGGCAGAAGCTGCATCAGGATGTGGTGATTCTGCAGATTCAGCATTGGCTGGAAGAGCACTTTGCCGACAAATTCCGCTTCGAGGACGTGGCTCGCGAACACGGCATGAGCATTCGCAATTTCATGCGCCGCTTCCAGACCGCAACCGGCGACAAACCGCTGCATTACCTGCAACGGCTGCGTATCGAAACAGCGAAGGGATTGCTGTCAGGTACTCGCAAGAGCATCAAGACCATCAGCTATGAAGTCGGCTACGACGACGCCAGCTTCTTCGCCCGCCTGTTCCGCCAACACACCGAGCTTTCACCCAATCAGTACCGGCACCAGTTCGAGAGTCAAAGGGAGAAGCTATAAGCTACAAGCTACAAGCCTGAGTTGCGGCTTGCAGCTTGAAACTGCCGTCAGGCCCTGTGCGCCCGTGACAGGAACTCGTGGGACTGCATTTCCAACAGGCGACTGAGGGTGCGCTGAAACTCGAACATCAACCGGCCGCCGGTGTACAGATCCTTCAGCTCGACTTCAGCCGAGATGATCAGCTTGACGTTACGATCGTAGAATTCGTCAACCATGTTGATGAAGCGTCGGGCGATGTCATCGGTGGAGACGTCCATTTGCTCGACGCCACTGATCAGCACGGCATGAAAGATCTTGCCAAGCTCGATGTAGTCGTTCTGGCTACGCGGGCCGTCGCACAGCTCGCGAAAATCAAACCAGGCCACGTCATCACACGTGCGCAGCGCGCGGATTTCGCGGTTTTCGATCATCAGCACATCGTTTTCGATGGTTTCCGCGCAATCCGGTGTCAGCGCCTTGAAGCTTTTGCGCATGCTGTCTTGCGCAGCTTCATTGAGCGGAAAGTGGAACAACTCGGCCTGCTCAAGGTGACGCAAACGATAATCGACGCCACTGTCGACGTTGACGATGTCGGTATTCTGCTTGATCAGCGCAATCGCAGGCAGGAACCGCGCACGCTGCAGACCGTCCTTGTACAGGCCATCGGGAACGATGTTCGACGTCGCCACCAGTGTCACGCCGTTCTTGAACAACTCTTCCATCAGCGTGCCCAGAATCATGGCGTCGGTGATGTCGGAGACAAAGAACTCATCGAAACAGATGACCCGCGCCTCGTCGGAAAAACGCTTGGCGATAAGCGTCAGCGGGTTTTTCTCGCCCTTGAGGGTCTTCATCTCTTCGTGCACACGCTTCATGAAGCGGTGAAAGTGCGTGCGGACCTTGTCCTGGAAAGGCAGCGCTTCAAAGAACGTATCGACCAGATACGTCTTGCCGCGCCCGACCCCGCCCCAGAAATACAGGCCTTTGACCAGAGTCGGCTCTTTCTTGCCAAACAGCTTGCCGAACAGGCCGGGCTTGCTGCCGTGAGCGGCAACCAGATCGTCGTACAGGCGCTGCAAATGACGCACAGCATTTTCCTGCGCAGCATCATGGAAGAAGTCCGGGCGTTTCAGATCAGCTTGATATCGTTCTAGGGGCGTCATAATTCGTTAGCAAGGCGGCAAAAACGGGTCGTCACTGTAGCGACGACCCTGGGGATTGGCAATCAGTCCTGTTGAGGAGCGAGCGCCAGCTTGAGGGTCTGGATGGCGGCTTCACGCGCAGCAGCGTCGGCAAACACCGGGCTGTCGGCCACACACTCGCCGTCCAGCCACAGGGTGAAACGGTCGTCTTCGCTGCGCAGATCCAGCTCGCCGCCCTGCTGCAGCTGTTTGCTGACAATCCCGGCAGCCTTGCCGTCGGCAAAAGTGCGCGACAGCAGCAGTTGCTCGCCATCGGCTGCCAGAAGACGGAAACGGAAACTGCCGTCGTCTTCACGGAAACTGACAAATCGCGCGCCTTTGCTGGCTTTCTTCTTGCCGGTATCGGCATTCTGCACGACGGTACGGAACGAGCGCAGGCCGACTGCCTCACGCAGTTGCTCAAGGAACGGCGTGGCCACACGACGCGCCTTCTGGGCTCCGGCGAGCAGAATGTCTTCCAGGTCAGCCGGACGTTCGATCAGCCCGAGGTAGTTCTCGCGCGCTTCACCCAGCTGTTCGTCCAGCAACGTAAACAAACGATTCTTCGCCTCGCCCCAACCCAGCCCTTGCAACAGCTCAGAGCGGAATTCAGCGCACTGCTCAGGCGTCGAGAACGCTTGATACAGCGTGAACAGGTGGGACGTATCCGGATCTTTTGCTTCGCCGGGCGCACGCGAGTCAGTGACGATGCGCGAGATGGCGCCTTTCATCTCCTTGGCACTGCTGAACAGCGGAATGGTGTTGTCGTAGCTTTTGGACATCTTGCGACCGTCCAGCCCCGGCAAAGTGGCGACGCTCTCCTCGATCAGCGCTTCGGGCATGACAAAGAATTCCTTGCCGTTGCCGAACAGGTGATTGAAGCGCTGGCCGATGTCACGCGCCATCTCGACGTGCTGAATCTGGTCACGGCCGACAGGAACCTGATGCGCATTGAACATCAGGATGTCGGCAGCCATCAGTACCGGATAGCTGTACAGGCCCATGGTGATGCCCGCGTCCGGGTCTTCGCCGCCTTCGACGTTCTTGTCGACCGATGCCTTGTAGGCATGCGCACGATTGAGCAGGCCCTTGGCGGCGACGCAGGTGAGCAGCCAGGTCAGTTCCGGAATCTCCGGGATGTCCGACTGGCGATAGAAGGTCACGCGATCAACGTCCAGCCCGGCAGCCAGCCAGGTCGCTGCGATTTCCAGACGCGAGCGCTGAATACGCAGCGGGTCATCGCATTTGATCAGAGCATGGTAGTCCGCCAGGAAATAGAACGAATCGAAGTCACTTTGGCGACTGGCAACAATGGCCGGACGAATCGCGCCCGCGTAGTTGCCCAGGTGGGGAGTGCCGGTGGTCGTGATACCGGTCAGGATACGAGTGGTCATGGCAAGTCGCTTATCTAAAGGCTGCAATCAGTTGGGAAGTCGCGGCAGAAGCAGATCTTTCAGATCGGTCAGCTTGCCGTGAAAAAAGTGTCCGCATTCTGCCACTTTCAGCAGCTCATGGGGACGTTGCAGCGCAGCAGACCATGCATAGACAGTCTCGGGATCGATCACTTCATCGTTCTCGGGCTGAATAATCGTCAGCGGGCAGTTTTGTGGCAGCACACGCTGATCCTCAAGCCGTGAGGCCGCTGCCGCGACCAGGAACAGATGGGTGAGTTTTTCACCCTGCGCTTCGAGCCTTCCGCCAAGGTTCGCGGCGACATAGCCACCGAACGAAAAACCGAATAGCGTCATCGGCAGATCCGGGTGTTGCGCCCGCAGCCATTGCGCGGCAGCCTGGGCATCCTCAATCTCGCCCGGCCCGGCAACCGATGTGCCGGCACTGGCACCGACGCCGCGATAATTGAAGCGCAGGGTAATCAAACCCTGGTCGCGTGCGGTACGCTGCAGCGTCGAAACGACTTTATTGAGCATCGTTCCGCCCTGGATCGGGTTAGGATGGCAGATCAGCGCAACGCCTCTGGCGTCGGGTACATCCTGATACAGCGCTTCGAGCTGCCCTTCTGGGCCATCGATAAATAATGGGGTTTCACGCATGAGCAAAACAGAACTCCGTGACCTCGAAATGGGTCGACTCGTCTAGCTGATTGTCTGCGGCTTGCATATCAACGACATGTCGCGGGTATACAGCGCAGGTTCGAGCCGTTAACGTAAAGCAAAGCCGTTTATAGAGGAAGGACTCGTGGAACACTCGCTCTTAGTCTGGTTGCTGCCGACGCTCGCCCTGGTTGCCGGTGTCGTCATTGGTTTCCTGGTGGCACGTCTGCTGCCCAACACCGTTCCGAACAGCACTCAGCGCCAGCTGGATGACATTCAGGAGCGTTTCGATACCTATCAGAACGAGGTGGTCACTCACTTCAACAGCACGGCCAATCTGGTACAAAAGCTTTCGCAGAGTTATCAGGACGTTCAGGAACACCTCGCCGAGGGCGCCAACCGTCTGGCCCTTGATGAGCTGACCCGTCAACGCCTGCTGGCCGCCCTGCATCCGGAGGCCAACCATGCGCATCGCGATCATCGCGACCGCCTGACCCCACCGCGGGATACCGAGACACCGAAGGATTACGCGCCCAAGTCGCCTAACTCCCCAGGCATGCTGGATGAGCATTACGGCTTGAAAAAGTAACGTATGCCACAACACAAAAAGCCCGCCGCAGAGACATCTGCGGCGGGCTTTTTTGTGGGCGCTGTGTGACGCAAAACGGTGACTCGGAGCGTCATGAAAGGCATTCCCGCGCTGGAGCGTGAGGAACGAGAGATGCCCTTGGAACCCCTCTCGTACCCATGCTCCGCGTGGCATGCAGCTCTGGACGCTCCGCGTCCGCTCAGATAACTGACAAGGTGTCAGTGCTTGTAATCAGATCGCGCCGCGCTCACGCAGCAGCTCCAGCACCTGCCTGACGCTTTCTTCCACGCTGAATGTCTGCGTGTCGATCACCAGATCGGCATTCAGGGGCACGTCATACGGGAAGGACTCGCCCGGAATGTTATCGCCATCGGCGGCATACAGGCCTTGCGGATCGCGTTCGCGGCAGACAGCTGGCGAGGCCTGGACGTAGACAGTGATCAGACGCTCCTTGCCGATCAACACCTTGGCGCGCTCACGCCCTTCGGCATCCGGTGCAACAAACGCGGCCAAAGTCAGTAAGCCCGCTTCGTTGAACTGACGCGCGACATGCGCGGCACGACTCCAGTTCTCAGTACGCCCGGCACGATCCTGGGACAAGCCCTTGTTCAGGTCATGACGCAGGTTCTGGCCGTCCAGCACATAGACCGCACGGCCCATGTCGAACAACCGGCGCTCGACCGCATACGCCAGTGTGCTCTTGCCTGCGCCAGACAATCCGCTGAACAGCACCGTGGCAGGCTGTTGTCCGAAACGCTGCGCACGTTCTTCGGTGGATACGTGAGCCAGCTCGCCATGATGCTGCGAGCCACCCGCCGAAACCGGCTTGGCGATGATCATGCCCGCCGCCACGGTGCCGTTGGTCAACCGATCGATAACGATGAAGGCGCCGGTGGTGCGGTTACTGTCGTAGCCATCCAGCGCGATGGGGGCATCAAGGCTGACTTTGACGCGGCCGATCTCGTTCAACTGCAAGGAGCTCGCAGGCCCTTCTTCCAGCGTGTTCACATCGACCCGATGAGTGATGCTGGCAATCGAGCCCGGCACGTAACTGGTCGCACGCTTGATGTCGTACTTCTTGCCCGGCAGCATCGGTTCTTCAGCCATCCACACCAGCATGGCGTCGAACGCATCGCTGACCAACGGAACGTTGTCGGCATGCACCAACAAATCACCACGGGAGATGTCGATCTCGTCTTCCATGGTCAGCGTCACCGCCTGACCCGGTCCAGCCTGCTCCAGTTCGCCCTCGAACGTGACGATGGACTTCACGCGGCTGCTCTTGCCCGAAGGCAGCACGACGATTTCATCACCCTTATGCACGATGCCGCTGGCCAGCGTACCGGCAAAACCACGGAAGTTGAGGTTTGGACGATTGACGTACTGCACCGGGAATCGCAGGTCGGTGTAGTTGCGGTCGTTGGCGATTTCAACGGTTTCAAGAATCTCCATCAAGGACTGACCGGTGTACCAGGGCGAACGCTCGCTCTTGTTCACCACGTTGTCGCCCTTGAGCGCCGACATCGGCACGAACGCCATGGTGGTCGGCTTGAAGGCAATACCGTCGGCAAACTTGAGGTAGTCCGCCTTGATCGACTCGAAGACGCTTTCATCGAAACCGTTGAGGTCCATCTTGTTGATGGCGACGACGATGTGCTTGATGCCCAGCAGCGAAGCGATGTAGCTGTGACGCCGGGTCTGGGTCTGCACGCCATAGCGCGCGTCCACCAGAATGATCGCCAGGTCACAGGTTGATGCACCAGTGGCCATGTTGCGGGTGTACTGCTCGTGGCCCGGGGTATCGGCAATGATGAATTTGCGCTTGGCGGTCGAGAAATAGCGATAGGCGACATCGATGGTGATGCCCTGCTCGCGTTCGGCCTGCAGGCCGTCTACCAGCAACGCCAGATCGACATCATCGCCGGTAGTGCCGGACTTCTTCGAATCGCGGGTAATGGCTTCCAGATGGTCTTCGTAGATCATCTTCGAGTCGTGCAGCAGACGGCCGATCAGCGTGCTCTTGCCGTCATCGACGTTGCCACAGGTAAGAAAGCGCAGCATTTCCTTGCGTTCGTGCTGGCCCAGATAGGCGAGGATGTCCTCGCTGATCAAATCAGATTGATGCGACATGTGACATCCTCCTTAGAAATAACCCTGACGTTTCTTCTCTTCCATCGACCCAGCGCCGTCGTGGTCGATGACCCGGCCCTGGCGTTCGGAAGTTCGCGTCAGCAGCATTTCCTGAATGATGTCGGTCAGGCTGGTCGCATCGGACTCCACCGCGCCGGTCAGCGGGTAGCAGCCGAGGGTGCGGAAGCGGACCTTTTTCTTGACGATGCGTGACTTCTCTTCATCGGTCAGATGTTCGAGGATGCGATCGTCGTCGATCATGATCAACGTACCGTTCTTCTCGATCACGTCGCGCTCGGCGGCGAAATACAGCGGTACGATGGGGATGCCTTCAAGGTAGATGTACTGCCAGATGTCCAGTTCGGTCCAGTTGGACAGCGGGAACACGCGGATCGACTCGCCCTTGTTGACGTTGCCGTTATAGACATTCCACAGCTCGGGACGCTGGTTCTTCGGGTCCCAGCGGTGTTTGCTGTCGCGGAACGAATAAACGCGCTCCTTGGCCCGGGACTTTTCTTCGTCACGTCGGGCACCGCCGAAAGCGGCATCGAAACCATGTTTGTCCAAAGCCTGCTTCAGGCCTTCGGTCTTCATGATGTCGGTGTGTTTGGCGCTGCCGTGGGTGAACGGATTGATATTCTGCGCTACGCCATCGGGATTGATGTGGGTAATCAGGTCCAGGCCCAGATCCTTGACCATCTGGTCGCGAAAACGATACATCTCCTGGAATTTCCAGCGAGTATCGACGTGCATGACCGGGAATGGCAGTTTTCCAGGAAAGAATGCCTTGCGCGCCAAATGCAGCATCACGGCCGAATCCTTGCCGATCGAGTACAGCATCACCGGGTTATCGAACTCGGCGGCGACCTCACGGATGATGTGGATGCTCTCCGCCTCCAGCTGTTTCAGATGCGTCAGTTTGTCAACCATGGCTACTCACGTTTCGTTATGGACCGGGTAAACCCGGGGCGGCCTGCGGGCCGTTTTCGAGCCGGTGACTTTAACATGCGTGATATCGCTAATCAGCGATGCATCTAGATCGAAACGATCTATGCATATGCCACCCCGCTTGGTCCGTCAGATCGGGTTCGGGCAGTCGATAAAGATATGCTCCAGCGCAAAACGCCTTGCCAGGTAATCACCCAGCGCCTGAACACCGTAGCGCTCGGTGGCGTGATGACCGGCTGCGATAAAGCTGATGTCGTTTTCCCGTGCGCTGTGAAAGGTCTGCTCTGACGCTTCGCCACTCAGGAACAGGTCGACGCCTTCCAGCACCGCCTGATCGATATAACCCTGGCCGCCTCCGGTACACCAGCCGACCCGGCGAATCATCTGACTGCCTTCTATGAGCAGCGGCTCGCGCCCCAGTGCGTCCTGCACCCGACGAGCAAAATCGCGCGGGGTCATGGCTTCAGGCAACGAACCTACCAGCCCGACGACCCGCGAATTTTCAGGGTCCAGCGGCCCCTCGACGGTGATGTCCAGTTGACGAGCCAGTTGCACGTTATTGCCGACCTCCGGATGCACATCCAGCGGCAGATGATAGGCCAGCAGGCTGATGTCATGTTTGAGCAAGGTTTTCAGGCGGCGCTGCTTCATGCCGACCACACAAGGGTTTTCGCCCTTCCAGAAGTAACCGTGGTGGACCAGAATCAGATCGGCCTGAGCGTCGACCGCAGCATCCAGCAACGCCTGACTGGCCGTGACGCCGCTGACGATGCGCATGACCTGCGGACGCCCCTCGACCTGAAGGCCGTTGGGGCAGTAATCCTGAATTCGCGCACTGTTCAGGTAGCGGTCGGCTTCTTCAACCAGGGTGCTCAGGGCAACAGCCATAAAAGACTCCTAAATATGCAGTTCAGAGCTGCGTTGTACTCGTATAATGCCCGCCATTATGGCGCACCCGTGGCAAAATTTTCTGCGCCCGCAACCATCAGGACTTGTTCAATGTTCAAGGCACTGCGCTTTTTCGGCTGGCCACTGCTGGCAGGTGTGCTTATCGCCATGCTGATCATTCAGCGCTACCCGCAGTGGGTCGGTCTGCCGAGCCTGGATGTCAATCTGCAGCAGGCACCGCAAACCACCACAGTCATTCAGGGCCCGACGTCCTATGCCGACGCAGTGATCGCCGCTGCGCCTGCGGTGGTCAACCTCTATACCACCAAGATGGTCAACAAGGGCGCCAACCCACTCTTCGAAGACCCACAGTTTCGACGCTTCTTTGGTGACAACACGCCCAAGCAGAAACGCATGGAATCCAGCCTGGGCTCCGGCGTGATGTTGAGCCCCGAAGGCTACATCCTGACCAACAACCATGTGACCACGGGGGCTGACCAGATCGTGGTGGCACTCAAGGACGGCCGCGAAACCATCGCGAGGGTCATCGGCAACGACCCGGAAACCGACCTGGCCGTTTTGAAGATCGACCTGAAAAACCTTCCGGCCATCACCATTGCGCGCTCCGACAGCATTCGCATCGGTGACGTCGCGCTGGCCATCGGCAACCCGTTCGGCGTCGGACAGACCGTGACGATGGGCATCATCAGCGCTACGGGGCGCAATCAGCTGGGTCTCAACACTTACGAAGACTTCATCCAGACCGACGCCGCCATCAACCCCGGCAACTCCGGTGGCGCACTGGTGGATGCCAGCGGCAACCTGATCGGCATCAATACCGCGATCTTCTCCAAGTCAGGCGGTTCTCAGGGGATTGGCTTTGCCATTCCGACCAAGCTGGCAATGGATGTCATGAAGTCGATCATCGAGCACGGTCAGGTGATTCGTGGCTGGCTGGGCATCGAAGTGCAACCGCTGACTCCGGAACTGGCTCAGTCTTTTGGCTTGAAGGATCGTCCGGGCATCGTGGTGGCAGGCATTTTCCGTGACGGACCGGCGCAGAAAGCCGGGCTGCAATTGGGTGATGTGATTCTGAGCATCAACGGCGAACCTGCCGGTGACGGCCGCCGCTCGATGAACCAGGTAGCGCGCACCAAACCCAAGGACAAGATCGCCATCGACGTGATGCGCAACGGCAAGGAAATGCGCCTGAGCGCCGAAGTCGGCTTGCGTCCACCTCCCGCTCCGACGCCTGTGGCGGCGCCTGAGTGATGCACCGGTACCTGAAGGTGCGGCACAGCGCAGACCTGTGACGCAGAGCGTCACGAAAGGCGTTACTCTGCGTCCAATCTCAGCGCTGCTGCTTCTTAAATCCCGCTCAAGCCTTCCAATAACGCTTCGTGCTGCTCTGGCGTGCCGATGCTGATGCGCAGGAACTGGGCAATTCGCTGCTGTTTGAAGTGGCGGACGATGACGCCCTGCTCGCGCAGCTTTGCCGCCAGGCCGGCAGCGTCGTGCTGTGGGTGGCGGGCGAAGATGAAGTTGGCGGCCGAGGGCAGCACTTCAAAACCCTTGGCCTGCAACTGCTCGACCAACGCTTCACGACTTTCAATGACTTTGTTGCGCGTCGATTCGAAGTGTTCGCGATCCTCGAAAGCCGCTGCCCCGCCGACGTTGGCCATGCGGTCAAGCGGGTAGGAGTTGAAGCTGTTCTTGACCCGCTCCAGTGCTTCGATCAGGTCCGGATGCCCCACTGCCAAGCCAACCCGCAATCCGGCCAGCGAGCGTGACTTGGACAGCGTTTGGGTCACCAGCAGGTTCGGATAACGATCCACCAGTGTGATCGCGGTTTCGCCGCCAAAGTCTATGTACGCCTCGTCGACCACCACCACCGAATCCGGGCTGGCCTTGATGATCTGCTCGACCGCGTCCAGGCCCAGCAAGCAGCCAGTCGGTGCGTTCGGGTTGGGGAAGATGATCCCGGCATTCGGCCTGGCGTAGTCTTCGGCGCGAATCTGGAACTGCTCGTCCAGTGGGATCACTTCATAATCAATGCCATAAAGGCCGCAGTACACCGGGTAGAAGCTGTAGCTGATGTCCGGGAACAGCAGCGGCGCATTGTGCTGAAACAATGCGTGGAAGATGTGTGCCAGTACTTCGTCGGAACCGTTGCCGAGAAACACTTGATTGGGCTGCACGCTGTAATAGCTGGCGACCGCATGCTTGAGCAGGTCGCTGTTGGGATCGGGATACAGACGCAGATCGTCGGTCAGCGCAACACGCATGGCCTCAAGCGCCTTGGGCGACGGGCCGTACGGGTTTTCGTTGGTATTGAGTTTGACCAGCCTGGTCAGTTTCGGCTGCTCGCCCGGCACGTAAGGCACCAGTCCGCTGACGAAAGGGCTCCAGAATTTGCTCATTATTTGCCGTCCTCTGTGTTGCCAGCTTTCCAGTCGGGGTCTGTGATGCGGTATTCGGCGCTGCGCGCGTGACCACTCAGCGATTCACCGCGAGCCAGTACGGAAGCGGTTTTACCCAGCTCGGACGCACCCTGCGGTGAGCAATAGATGATCGAGGAACGCTTTTGAAAATCGTAAACGCCCAGCGGCGAGGAGAAACGCGCCGTACCTGAAGTCGGCAAGACATGATTGGGACCGGCACAGTAATCGCCCAGTGCTTCCGAGGTATGACGCCCCATGAAGATTGCGCCTGCGTGGCGAATATGCGGCAGCCAGGCTTCAGGATCGGCCACCGACAACTCAAGGTGTTCAGGTGCAATGCGGTTGGCCACTTCGATCGCCTGAGCCATGTCCGCCACCTTGATCAGCGCACCGCGGCCGTTGATCGAGGTTTCGACAATCGCCGCGCGCTCCATGGTCGGCAGCAAGCGGGTGATACTGGCCGCGACCTTGTCGAGAAACTCGGCGTCCGGGCTGACCAGAATCGCCTGGGCATCTTCGTCGTGCTCAGCCTGGGAAAACAGGTCCATGGCGATCCAGTCAGGATCAGTCTGGCCGTCGCACACCACCAGAATCTCGGACGGACCGGCAATCATGTCGATGCCCACCTGACCGAACACATGGCGCTTGGCAGTGGCGACATAGATGTTGCCAGGGCCGACGACTTTATCCACCTTCGGCACACTTTCCGTGCCGTAAGCCAGGGCTGCAACCGCCTGCGCACCACCAATGGTAAACACCCGGTCAACGCCAGCGATGCACGCAGCGGCCAACACCAGCTCGTTGATTTCGCCACGCGGCGTCGGCACGACCATGACCACTTCGGTCACGCCGGCAACTTTCGCCGGGATGGCATTCATCAACACCGAAGACGGGTAGGAAGCCTTGCCGCCGGGCACATACAAACCGGCGCGGTCCAACGGCGTGACTTTCTGGCCCAGCACCGTGCCATCAGCCTCGGTATAGCTCCAGGAATCCTGCTTCTGCTTCTCGTGGTAGCTGCGCACGCGCTCGGCGGCCTTTTCCAGTGCTTCGCGCTGAACCGGCGTAATGCGGGTCAGCGCCAGCTCCAGACGTTCGCGAGGCAGAATCAGATCGGCCATTGAGGCGACTTGCAGACCATCAAACTTCTGGGTGAACTCGACCAGTGCTGCATCGCCACGCTCACGCACGGCCTTGATGATGTCGAGCACGCGCAGGTTGACCGAGTCGTCAGACACACTTTCCCAGCTCAGCAGATGATCCAGATGTCGTGCGAAATCCGGGTCAGCAGCGTCGAGTCGGCGAATTGCAGTGGGCGTGGTCATAGCGGGGCCTCAATAATTGGCGGATGCTCAGGAGCCTAAAGCTACCAAGCTATCCGCGCAGGCACCTGAGAAATTTGGCTATGACACGGATAGCTGGACGCAACTCAACGTTGCGTGAAGGGATCAACCGCGGTGTCGCGACTCCACTGCTTTGCGCAGGGTGTCGATAAGCGCCTGGATGCGCGCGTGCTGCATTTTCATGGAAGCCTTGTTTACTACCAGGCGCGAACTGATGTGCGCAATCAGCTCCTGCGGCTCCAAACCGTTGGCACGCAAAGTGTTGCCGGTGTCGACCACGTCGATGATCTTGTCCGCCAAACCGATCAGCGGAGCCAGCTCCATGGAGCCGTAAAGCTTGATGATGTCGACCTGTCGACCCTGCTCGGCGTAGTAACGCTTGGCAACATTGACGAACTTGGTGGCAACGCGCAGACGGCCCTTGGGCTCGACGGCGCCGATTGCACCAGCAGTCATGAGCCTGCATCTGGCTATCTGCAAGTCCAGCGGCTCGTAGAGGCCCTGACCGGTGTATTCCATCAGCACATCCTTGCCCGCGACACCCAGGTCGGCTGCGCCATGCTCGACGTAAGTCGGCACGTCGGTTGCGCGCACGATCAGCAGACGTACGTCAGCCTGGGTCGTGGGGATGATGAGCTTGCGGCTCTTGTCCGGATTCTCGGTCGGCACGATGCCTGCTTCGGCGAGAAGCGGCAGGGTGTCATCCAGAATGCGGCCCTTGGACAGTGCGATGGTCAACATGGGAAACGTCAGTCCTTATCAGGAAACTTTTGTCAGGACGCAAACGGCGCCTGACAACCCTCGGGCCTGACAGGCCCGAGGTGAAACGAATCAGAAATCACACCCGCGACAGAACAGGCGGCCCTGATACCAGCGGTATCAGGGCCGCACGCTACTAGCCCGGAACGCGGCGGATCTTGGCGCCCAGCATTTGCAGCTTCTCTTCGATGCACTCGTAACCACGGTCGATGTGGTAGATACGGTCGATCAGCGTGTCACCCTGAGCGACCAGCGCCGAAATCACCAGACTGGCAGAAGCGCGCAGGTCGGTCGCCATCACAGGCGCGCCCTTGAGCACTTCAGTACCGGTCACGATTGCAGTATTACCTTCGACCTGAATCTGAGCGCCCATGCGGTGCATTTCATACACGTGCATGAAGCGGTTTTCGAAGATGGTCTCGATGACTGCACCGGTGCCTTCGGCAATGGCGTTGAGCGAGATGAACTGCGCCTGCATGTCGGTCGGGAACGCCGGGTATGGCGCGGTCCGGACGTTGACAGCCTTGGGGCGCTTGCCGTGCATGTTCAGTTCGATCCAGTCTTCACCGGTGGTGATTTCCGCACCGGCTTCCTGAAGTTTGAGCAGCACCGCTTCCAGAATGGTCGGATCAGTGTCCTTGACCTTGACGCGGCCGCCAGTAACGGCAGCAGCCACCAGGTAGGTACCGGTCTCGATGCGATCAGGCATGACCTTATAGGTCGCCGGACCCAGACGCTTGACGCCATCAATGGTGATGGTATCGGTGCCTGCACCGTGAATTTTCGCGCCCATGGCGATCAGGAAGTTGGCCAGATCGACAACCTCAGGCTCGCGCGCAGCGTTTTGCAGCACACTGCGACCGTTGGCCAGGCTGGCCGCCATCATGATGTTTTCAGTGCCGGTCACGCTGACGGTATCGAAGAAGAAGTGCGCACCGCGCAAACCGCCCTCAGGCGCCTTGGCTTTGATGTAACCGCCTTCGACGTCAATGATCGCGCCCATGGCTTCAAGGCCACGGATGTGCAGGTCAACCGGACGCGAACCAATGGCGCAACCACCCGGCAGAGCCACCTCGGCCTCACCGAAGCGAGCGACCATGGGGCCCAGCACCAGAATCGACGCACGCATGGTTTTCACCAGTTCGTACGGTGCGACCAGTGTCTTGATGGTGCGCGCGTCGATCTCGACGCTGAGTTTCTCGTCGATCACCGGCTCGATGCCCATGCGACCGAACAGCTCGATCATGGTGGTGATATCGTGCAGGTGCGGCAGGTTCTGAACAGTCACCGGACCGTCAGCCAGCAAGGTCGCGGCAAGGATCGGCAAGGCAGAGTTCTTTGCCCCGGAAATACGAATTTCGCCATCAAGACGAACGCCGCCGGTAATAATCAGTTTATCCATTAGAGTCTCGACACCTATTGGCTCAGGTACGCTCGGTCCACGCAGCGCGGCTGAAAAATTTCATGGTCACCGCGTGGATGCTGCCATCGGCAATCCAGGGGTTCAGATGGGTGTAAATCTGTTGCTGACGCTTGACGGGGCTCAGGCTGGCCAACTCGTCACTGATAATGTTCAGCTGAAAGTTGCAGCCTTCGCCTTCAACTTCCACTTTGATTTCCGGCAGCTTTCCTTCAAGGAAGCTCTTCACTTCTACAGCCTGCATGCTCAACCTCGATCGGCGCTGTACGCGCGCGGGTCGGCCATCATACAAAAAAGCCCATGTTATGCGAAGCCCAACGAGCGGCTCCGTACAAAGGGCTTTCAGGATAACGCCTGTCAGTGAATGTTCAATAGCTCGGTCAGACCGGAGACACGGGCTATTTCACGCATATCCTGGGGCAGCGAACGCACGGTGAGCGACTTGCCAGCATCCCTGGCGTCACGCATGAACGCCAGCACGAGCGCCAGGCCTACACTGCTGGACTTCTCGACATCCGAACAGTCCAGCGTCAACTCGGTCAGATCCCCGGACTTGATCAGTGCCGCGCCCTGCTTGCGCAGTTGCGGCCCGGTGCGAAAGTCCAGCACTCCGATCATTTTGAGCTCGCCTGGCCCGACGAGACGGACAGCGGACTCAGTCATTGTGCAGGCTTCTGCGCAGCGTCTACGGTGGACTTGGTCTTGGCGACCTCGCCAGCCCAGTTGTTGATCGTGGTGTCCAGGTTGTTGCCGTTACGCTGCATGGCGTCGGCGAACTGATCACGGAACAGCTTGCCGATATTGATACCGTTGATGACAACGTTACGTACCTTCCACTCGCCGTTCAGCTTGACCAGCGTGTAGGAAACCGGATAGACCGCGCCATTGCTGCCCTTAACCTGCATGTCCACGCTGGTGCGGTCATCGCCTTCGTCTTTGGCAGGTGCAACGGTGATGCCCTGATTGTTGAATTCAAGCAAGGCATTGCCATAGAACTGCATCAGGCTGCGTTTGAAGTTTTCTTCGAACCGCTTCACCTGATCAGGCGTTGCCTTGCGGGAATACTTGACGGTCATGATGCTTTTGGAAATGCCATCCGCGTCCACGACAGGGCCGACAATCCGGTTCAGCGCATCGTAGAACGCGCTTGGATTGGCTTTGTATTGCTCACGATTGGTCGCCAGGTCACTCAGCAATTCCTTGGTGGTGCGTTCCACCAGATCATGAGCCGAGGGGGTCGCCGCGGCATTCGCCAGCATTGGCAGGGTGGCCAGCAATACCAGCAGGCCACGGCGCAGAATAGAGATCATTTGAAGCTCCTCACTTGGCGTCTTTACTTACAGTATTGAGCAGGAATTTTCCGATCAGGTCTTCAAGTACGAGCGAAGACTGCGTGTCATGAATGGTCCCGCCATCCTTGAGCAGTTTGTCATCGCCACCGACGCTGAGACCGATGTATTTTTCACCCAGCAAGCCGGCGGTCAGGATCGACGCTGTCGAGTCGGAAGGCAGGTTATCGACCTTTTTCTGAATCTCCAGCGTGACACGCCCGGTAAAGGTATCGCGATCCAGATCAATCGCGGTCACCTTGCCAATCGTCACGCCAGCCATGCTGACCTTGGCTCTGACAGTCAAACCGGCAAGATTGTCGAAGTAGGCATAAAGTTTATAGGTATCGGTACTCGCGCTTGTGCTCAGACCACTGACTCGCAGGGCCAGCAGGAGCAGAGCCAGTATCCCGGCGAGCAGAAACAAGCCGACTCCGGTTTCGATGGCACGGTTTTGCATCAGAAATCTCCAAACATCAAGGCGGTCAAAATAAAGTCCAGTCCCAACACGGCCAGCGAGGCGTATACGACAGTCTTGGTTGTCGCGCGGCTGATCCCCTCGGAAGTAGGATCGCAGTCATACCCCTGGAAAACGGCAATCCACGTCACCACGAAGGCAAATACGACGCTTTTGATCACCCCATTGAGCACATCGTTCGTAAAAGAAACGCTGTTCTGCATGTTCGACCAGAAAGAGCCGTCGTAGACGCCCAGCCAATCGATTGCCACCCACGAAGCACCCCAGATACCGACCACGCTGAAAATCATGGCCAAAATCGGCAGTGAGATAAAACCTGCCCACAGACGCGGCGCAACAATGTACTTGAGCGGATCGACACCGATCATCTCGAGGCTCGACAACTGCTCGGTGGACTTCATGTTGCCGATCTCGGCGGTCAATGCAGAACCTGCACGACCGGCGAACAGCAAGGCTGTGACAACAGGGCCAAGCTCACGCAGCAAGGTCAGCGCAACCATCTGACCGACGGCTTGTTCCGAGCCGTACTTGGCCAGAATACTGAAACCCTGCAGGGCGAGCACCATCCCGATGAAGATGCCGGACACCACAATGATGACCAGCGACATGACGCCGACGGAATACAGTTGTTTGACCAGTAACTGAAAACTGCTACCGGCACCGCCGCGCCCGAGCAGGGCATGCACCAGGAACAGGCCGGAACGACCCAGAACAGCAACGATATCAATGGCCGAGCGCCCCATCAGGGCGACGCGGTCCATCAGTGACTTCTTGCGCATCAGCGCTTCCCCAATAGATCTTCGCGGAAATCCGGCGCCGGATAGTGAAACGGCACAGGGCCATCGGGCTCGCCGGTCATGAATTGACGAATGCGTGGATTGTCCGAAGACATCAGCTCCTGAGGCGTACCCTGCCCCAGTACCTGCCCGTCGCCCACTACGTATAAATAGTCGGCAATGCTCGCGGTCTCGCTGAGGTCGTGAGACACCACAATACTGGTGATGCCAAGCGCGTCATTGAGCAACCGGATCAGGCGCACCAGGACCCCCATTGCAATCGGGTCCTGCCCCACGAAGGGCTCGTCATACATGAGAATCTGCGGATCGAGCGCGATCGCACGTGCCAGTGCAACGCGGCGCTTCATGCCACCCGACAATTCATCCGGCATCAGTTCGATCGCACCCCGCAGGCCAACGGCCTGGAGCTTGAGCAGAACGATGTCGCGGATCATCTCTTCCGGTAGTTCTGTATGCACCCGCAGCGGAAAGGCGACGTTTTCGAAAACGTCCAGATCGGTAAACAGCGCACCGCTCTGAAACAGCACACCCATCTGCTTGCGCGCGTCGAACAGGTCGCTGCGCGACAGTTCCGGCAGGTTCTGGCCATTGACCCACACCTGACCTTCGCTCGGGCGCAACTGAGCGCCCATCAGACGCAGCAAAGTAGTTTTGCCACAGCCCGAGGGGCCCATGATCCCGGTGACCTTGCCCCGCGGAATACGAATATCGACATTATTGAAAATACTGCGCGCACCGCGTTTGAAAGACACACCTTTCAACTCGACCGCATAGGCGTCATCAGGACTCATCTAAACTCCTTGCGATACAGCCTCCGCCCTCAGCCGCCCGTTCTCGGAGGCAGACAAGCTGTATAGGCGGGCCGAACAAGCCGCGAACTATATCACCGCAGGCACCCGCCCCCAAGAAGAGAACCAACCGGTTCAGGTATCCGCCGAATTATTCTGTACCACAATGTTATGGCTACAGGCGTGCATACAGACCCGCAAGCGCGTAGGAAATTCGTTTAAAAACAACACAACGACGATCAGACGTGAGGGAATCGTTCATTACCGCTATAATCGCCGCCTTTCAACCGGCTGACCCTTCCCAGACATGACTCAATCCAGTGACCTGATCCAGGCGGCACAACGCACCATCCGTCTCGAGATAGAAGCCATACAAGGCTTGCTTGAACGCCTCGACGGGGACTTTGTGCGCGCCTGCGAGATGATTCTGGCCAGCAAGGGACGTGTTGTCGTGGTCGGCATGGGCAAGTCCGGGCACGTTGGCAACAAGATTGCCGCAACGCTGGCAAGCACCGGGACCACCTCGTTTTTCGTGCATCCGGCCGAGGCCAGCCATGGTGACATGGGCATGATCACTCGCGACGACATCATTCTCGCGCTGTCCAACTCCGGCACCACCAATGAAATCGTGACCCTGCTGCCGCTGATCAAACGTCTGGGTATCCGGATGATCAGCCTGACCGGCAATCCAGAGTCGGTTCTGGCCAAGGCTGCGGACATCAACCTCAATGTCCACGTCGAACACGAAGCCTGCCCGCTCAACCTGGCACCGACCTCCTCGACGACTGCGGCACTGGTCATGGGCGATGCACTGGCCGTGGCACTGCTCGAAGCACGAGGCTTCACCGCCGAAGACTTCGCGTTTTCGCACCCAGGCGGAGCACTTGGCCGACGCTTGCTGCTGAAAGTCGAGAATGTCATGCACTCCGGCGACGCAATGCCGAGCGTCCAGCGCGGCACCCTGCTGCGGGATGCGCTACTGGAGATGACCCGCAAGGGTCTGGGCATGACCGCCATTATCGAAACCGACGGCAGACTCGCAGGCATCTTCACCGACGGCGACCTGCGTCGAACCCTCGACCGCCCTTTCGACATCCGCCAGACCACCATTGATGAGGTCATGACCCATCATGGCAAAACCGCTCATGCAGAGATGCTGGCGGCCGAAGCGCTGAAAATCATGGAAGACAACAAAATCAGTGCGCTGGTTGTCGTGGACCAGGATGATCGGCCGGTAGGTGCGTTCAATCTGCAGGACCTCCTGCGTGCAGGCGTCATGTAATGGAAGGCAAAACGATGAACCCGGAACTCATGCAGCGCGGCAAGGCCATCAAACTGGCAGTCTTCGATGTGGATGGCGTACTGACTGACGGCCGTCTGTATTTCATGGAAGACGGCAGCGAGATAAAGACATTCAACACGCTGGACGGGCAAGGCATAAAAATGCTGATCGCCTCAGGCGTGACCACAGCCATCATTAGTGGCCGTAAAACAGCGATAGTCGAGCGCCGGGCGAAGAGCCTGGGCATCGCACACCTTTTTCAAGGCCGCGAAGATAAACTGGTCGTCATGGACCAATTGCTGGCAGAGTTGAAACTGGGTTACGAACAAGTCGCCTATCTGGGTGACGATCTGCCAGACTTGCCAGTCATTCGGCGTGTCGGTCTGGGCATGGCCGTTGCCAATGCGGCAAGTTTTGTACGCGAGCATGCACACGGAATAACAACGGCGCGAGGCGGCGAAGGTGCGGCACGCGAATTCTGCGAACTGATTCTGAGTGCGCAAGGCAACCTTGAAGCGGCCCACTCTGCTTATTTATAGAAGCCATTATGTTCACTAAAAAAATTCGGAAGTTCCTGCTTCTCGGGGTACTGGCGGTGCTGCTGGCGGCCGTCGGCTACTGGAATGTCAGCCCTGAAAGTTTCATGGACAGGCCTGACGGGACGGTTAACGACACCGCGATCGACTACTATGCGCTTAATACGCGAAGTGTTCAGTACCTGCCAGACGGCACACTTCAATACGACATGACCGCCGACAAGGTGGAGCACGTGAAGGCCTCTGATGTAAGCCTGCTGACCACGCCCGATCTGAACATGTATCGCGGCGGTGAGTTTCCCTGGCATGTGCAGAGTAAAAGAGGCGAAGTGTCGTCCGCCGGCGATCAGGTCGAGTTGATGGACTCCGTTCGCGTTGAACGCACCGATGAAAAACAACGTACGACTATTATCACCAGCAGTCGCATGACCGTATTCCCGCAGAAGCAATATGCGGAGACCGACCAAGACGTTAGAATCGACGGCGCGGGCGGTGTCACTACGGCCAAGGGAATGAAAGCGTATTTGAAAGACAGCAGGATGGACCTGCTATCCAACGTAAGAGGACAGTATGAGGCTCGTTAAAACTCTTCCTTTATTGCTCGGCCTGGGCGCAGCACTGGGAAGCGCGAGCGCCTGGTCCCTGCCAACCGACCGTGATCAGCCTATCCACATCCAGTCTGACGATGCTCAGCTTGATGACAAGAAAGGCGTTGCAACCTACAGGGGCAACGTCGTCATCACGCAAGGCTCGATGAAGGTCACCGGCAACACCGTGACGATTACCCGTAACGCCCAGGGCGAAGTCGATGTGTTCACCTCTGTCGGCAATCTGGCTTACTACGAGCAGAAACCGGCCCCGGACAAGCCGATCGTGCAGGCCTACGCCGTCACGATCCAGTATTACGCCGGCCAGGACCGCATTGTCCTGATCGACAAGGCCAAGGTCATCAACGACGGCAACACGTCGGAAGGCGAGAAAATCGTCTACGACACGGTCAGACAGGTCGTCAGTGCTGGCCGGGCCAATGGCGGCACCAAGTTGACTACGCCACGTCCGCGTATCGACATGGTCATCCAGCCGAAGAAGAAAACCGATCAACCGCAGAAGGCCCCGTAAATGGCAACGCTCAAAGCCCAGCATCTGGCTAAAAGCTACAAGAGCCGACAGGTCGTGCGCGATGTGAGTATATCCATCGAAAGCGGGCAGATCGTCGGCTTGCTGGGCCCCAACGGCGCCGGCAAGACCACTTGCTTCTACATGATCGTGGGCCTGGTCCAGGCGGATCAGGGCCGCGTGCTGATTGACGACCTGGATGTCAGCCACCAGCCCATGCACGGCCGTGCACGCGCCGGTATCGGGTACCTGCCGCAGGAAGCCTCTATCTTCCGCAAGCTATCCGTGTCCGACAACATCATGGCGATCCTCGAGACCCGCAAGGAACTCGATGCCGGAGCACGCCGCAAGGAGCTTGAAAGCCTCTTGCAGGAGTTCCACATCACGCACATTCGCGACAACCTGGGCATGAGCCTGTCGGGTGGCGAACGTCGCCGCGTGGAAATTGCTCGCGCGCTGGCCACTTCGCCGAAATTCATCCTGCTGGATGAACCGTTCGCAGGCGTGGACCCGATCTCGGTGGGCGACATCAAGCAGATTATTCACCACCTGAAAGCCAAGGGCATCGGCGTGCTGATCACCGATCACAACGTCCGTGAAACGCTGGATATCTGTGAAACCGCTTACATCGTCAACGATGGACAGCTGATCGCAGAAGGCGATTCGGCAACCATTCTGGCGAATCAGCTGGTGAAAGAAGTGTACCTCGGCCACGAGTTCCGTCTTTGATCAATCGCCTTTGGCGCGTCCCCGGCTGATTGATGCCCGTATAGCGTATTGATAGGATTTTATTTGTCATATCGCTCTAGGCAAAGCCACAGGTTTCAGGCATATAATTTGCTTAATGATGGCGCCCCGGCGCCTGTAGTAGATGACGCACGTGCGTCAGCGAATAAGGTGTTTAGCCCCTGCCATGAAACCATCGCTAGTCTTGAGAATGGGCCAGCAGCTGACGATGACACCGCAGCTGCAACAGGCAATCCGTTTACTTCAGTTGTCCACTCTGGACCTCCAGCAGGAGATTCAGGAGGCGCTGGAGTCCAACCCTATGCTTGAACGGCAGGAAGAAGGCGACGATTTCGATAACTCCGATCCGCTTGCCGACAACATCGAACAAAAGCCCAACCCCGACGTTCAGGAACCGACCTATCAGGAAGCCGCCCCCACGGTGGACAACCTGGAAGACGGCGAATGGGGCGAGCGCATTCCAAACGAACTGCCCGTCGACACGGCCTGGGAAGACGTTTACCAGACCAGCGCCAGCAGCCTGCCCAGCAGCGATGACGATGAGTGGGATTTCACTACCCGTACATCAGTGGGCGAAAGCCTGCAAAGCCATCTGCTGTGGCAACTGAACGTAGCGCCGATGTCCGACAAGGATCGACTGGTTGCAGTGACGCTGATCGACTGCATCAATAACCAGGGCTATCTGGATGAAACGCTCGAAGAGATTCTTGAATCCTTCGATCCCGAGCTGGACATCGAACTCGACGAAATCGAAGCCGTCCTGCACCGCATCCAGCAGTTCGAACCTGCCGGCATCGGTGCGCGCACCCTGAGCGAATGCCTGCTGCTGCAATTACGCCAGTTGCCCGTGAAAACGCCCTGGCTGATGGAAGCACAACGGCTGGTCACCGATTACATCGATCTGCTGGGCAGCCGCGATTACGGCCAGTTGATGCGACGCATGAAAATCAAGGAAGACGAGCTGCGCCAGGTCATAGAACTGGTTCAGAGCCTCAACCCGCGCCCCGGCTCGCAAATCGAATCCACAGAAGCCGAATACGTTATTCCTGACGTGATCGTGCGCAAGGATAACGAACGCTGGCTGGTGGAGCTCAATCAGGAATCGGTGCCCCGCCTGCGCGTGAATCCTCAATACGCCGGGTTTGTCCGTCGCGCCGACACCAGCGCGGACAACACCTTCATGCGCAACCAGTTGCAAGAGGCTCGCTGGTTCATCAAGAGCCTGCAAAGCCGCAACGAAACCCTGATGAAGGTCGCCACCCAAATCGTCGAACACCAACGTGGTTTTCTGGAATACGGCGACGAGGCCATGAAGCCGCTGGTGCTGCACGACATCGCCGAGGCGGTGGGCATGCACGAGTCGACCATTTCCCGCGTCACGACCCAGAAATTCATGCATACCCCACGGGGTATTTACGAGCTGAAATACTTCTTTTCAAGCCACGTAAGCACCTCCGAAGGCGGCGAATGCTCGTCCACGGCAATTCGCGCAATTATCAAAAAACTGGTTGCGGCGGAAAATCAGAAAAAGCCGTTGAGTGATAGCAAGATCGCTGGTTTACTGGAGGCACAAGGCATTCAAGTAGCCCGTCGCACAGTCGCCAAGTACCGCGAATCACTAGGGATAGCGCCTTCCAGTGAGCGTAAGCGATTGATGTGATGCAGGCCGAGCCACAGCGTTCCAGTGGCAGGCGTCACGCCTGTCTCTTTATGCATTGGCAAAAGGAGAAAGCTGTATGCAAGTCAACATCAGTGGACACCAACTGGAAGTGACCAAGCCCCTTCGTGAGTATGTTGAGCTGAAGCTCAAGAAGCTGGAGGGGCATTTTGACAAGATTACAAACGTGCAGGTCACGATGGCGGTCGAGAAGCTCAAGCAGAAGATCGAAGCCACGCTGCATATCCACGGTGGGGAGGTGGTTGCCAATGCTGAACATGACGACATGTACGCGGCAATCGACCTGCTCACTGACAAGCTCGACAGACAATTGCTCAAGCATAAGGAAAAGCAGCAAAGCATCCTCAAAGGTGCGGCCGCTCGCTAACGCCCATTTAAATGATCCGATTTGAAAATATCCTGACCCCCGGCCGTTCACTCGTGAACATGCCGGGTGGCAGCAAGAAGCGTGTACTCGAACAGATTGCCAACCTGATCGGCCGAGAGGTGCCGGGCATGGATTCGGACACTGTGTTCGAAAGTCTGGTTGCCCGTGAGAAATTGGGGTCGACCGGTTTCGGCAACGGTATCGCCATCCCTCACTGCCGACTGGCCAGTTGTGGCGAACCTGTCAGTGCAGTGATTCACCTCGACGCCCCTGTAGATTTCGACGCCATCGACGGCGCGCCAGTGGACTTGCTGTTTGTCTTGCTGGTCCCGCAGAAGGCCACCGACGATCACCTGGAGTTGCTTAGCCAGATTGCCGGTATGCTGGACAAGGCCGATGTGCGCAAGAGCCTGCGCAACGCGGCAAGCGATGAAGCGCTATATAACGTGGTGCTGGACGCACAAAAAGGTCTTTGACAATGCGCATGATCATCGTCAGCGGCCGTTCCGGCTCGGGTAAAAGTACCGCGCTGGATGTGCTGGAAGACAACGGCTTCTACTGTGTCGATAACCTTCCGGCCGGTCTGCTGCCGGAACTGGCCGAGCGCGCACTGATCAATACCGAGCTGGCAGAACCACTGTTGGCGGTTTCGATTGACGCACGCAATCTGCCAAGCCACCTGACCCGTTTTCCGCAGATGCTCGATGAAGTGCGCTCACGCAATATCCAGTGCGACGTACTGTACCTGGACGCGGACGAAGCCACCCTCCTCAAGCGCTTCTCGGAAACCCGACGTCGCCACCCCCTGAGCACGGCAGATCGTTCGCTGGCCGAGGCGATACGCGACGAAACCACGCTGCTGGGCCCGATCATCGATCTGGCCGACCTGAAGATCAACACCACCCACCTGAACCTCTACCAGTTGCGCGATGCGCTGAAGTTGCGGCTGCTCAACAAGCCCGAGCCTGGCACTGCCTTTCTGATCGAGTCGTTCGGCTTCAAGCGTGGCATGCCCGTTGATGCCGACCTGGTCTTCGATGTGCGCTGCCTGCCCAACCCGTACTGGAAGCCTGAATTGCGCGATCATTCAGGCCTCGAACAGCCCGTTATCGATTACTTGTCTGTGCAGCCCGACGTTGAAGAAATGTTTCAGGACATCTTCACCTATCTGAACAAATGGCTGCCTCGATTCGCAGCCAGCAACCGTTCTTACGTTACCATTGCCATCGGTTGCACAGGCGGGCACCATCGCTCCGTCTACCTGACAGAACGCCTGGGTCAGGTATTGCAACAATCACTCAAGAACGTTCAGGTCCGCCACCGCGACCTTAGCTGAAAGGATTTACACTGCGATGCCCGCTCGTCAAATCACCATCATCAACAAACTGGGTTTGCACGCCCGCGCCGCCGCCAAGTTCGTAGGCGTTGCCGGCAAGTTTCCCTGTCAGATCCGCGTCGGCCGTACGCCGGAAAGCATGGTCGATGGCAAGAGCATCATGGCCGTAATGATGCTGGCAGCGGGCAAAGGCACCGAGATCCACCTGCACACCGAAGGTGAATTCGAACATGAAGCCCTCGATGGATTGGTGGAACTGATCAATAACAGGTTCGACGAGGGCGAATAAGCCCTCGGCTTCACACTTTCCTTTCCAGCGTGTCACAGCCATCAAAAGCCGCGCGCCTGAAGCCAGCTCAACTCCCGTTCCGCACGCCACACCATACCTGCCACCAGCAGCACGGCCCCTGCGGCCCTGCGCAGCAACCGCACTTTGCTGATCCCAGGTAATTCAGAACGCATGGGCGCCCTTGCGGGTTATCGAGGGGATCAGGCCAAAGCAGCCTGATAACGTCGGGATACTTCCGGCCAGTTGATCACGTTGTAGAACGCATTGATGTATTCGGGACGGCGGTTCTGGTAGCGCAGGTAATAAGCGTGCTCCCACACGTCCAGCCCCAGAATGGGTGTGTTGCCATTCATCAGCGGGCTGTCCTGATTGCCGCTGCTTTCGACTATCAGTTTTTTGTCAGGGGTAACGCTCAGCCAGGCCCAGCCGCTGCCAAAACGCGTCAGTGCGGCTTTGGTAAAGGCCTCTTTGAAGCTGTCAAAACCACCTAATTGTTCATCGATTGCAGCCGCAATCGCGCCTTCGGGCAAACCACCGCCGCCGGGCACCATGACTTCCCAAAACAGCGAATGGTTGGCGTGACCACCCCCCTGATTGATCACTGCCGGGCGCAGATTTTCAGGCAGTTGCTTGACGCTGGCGACGAGTTTTTCAACCGACCAATCGGCGAATTCAGTACCGTCGACCGCCGCATTGAGGTTAGTGATATAGGTCTGGTGATGCTTGGTGTAATGGATTTCCATGGTCTGCGCATCAATGTGCGGCTCTAGCGCATCGTAGGCATACGGCAGTGCTGGCAAGGTATGAGACATTTCAATGTGCTCCGTAGAAAAGTCCGGAATGAGTCGCTGAATGGCGCTGCAGCGATGAGCGCGTGTGCTCGCTGCTGCTGTTCAGCAGTCGATGGGTGCGCGGGTATTCGCCATGCTCGCTGATAAAGCTCAGTAGCTCGGCGTAGGTCTTGCTGCTATGGCGCAGGGCCGCTTCGCGCAGGGCGGGCGTCAGGCGCTTGCTCTGCATGGTCTGCAACAGGTGTTGATGGATTGCGCACAGGTATTCGGCGCTTTCCTCTGGCTGCCCCAGGCTGAGGTGCAGGTCTGCCAGGTTGTGATGGGAAATCACACACGCCGCAACAGCTTCATCAACGTCCGGCCAACGCTCGAACAGCACTTGTGCCAAGGCCAGCGCCTGAAGGTACAGCTCACGGGCTTCGACCCACTCACCCAGACTGAAACAGCGATTGGCCTGTTCAATGGTGCGTTTCCAATGCTGCATGACATACCTCCAGAGGCGCAGGCTGGCCGGACCAGGTGACCCAGGCGATCATAGCGCACCCTCAAATGATACTCATTATTAAATGAGATTTTAACTCAACACAAGCGCGTTGATGAGGCGGCTCTTGGGAGGGGATCCTGGGAAGGGAATGAAGCGAGGCTTCATGAGCTATTGATTGCTCATGACCTGGGGCCGTGGCATGCCAAGGACAGTTGACGTGAAGTGACAGGGAGCGCATGCCAACGCGGGAGCATTGGCATGCGAGTCAGTCAGGTATACAGGCGTGACGATGTACGCTAATCAGCTCCCCGCCACCATCATGCGCTCGATCAGCACCGAGCCGGTGCGGATGTTGCTGCGCAGTTCGAGATCACTGCCCACAGCGATGATCTGTTTGAACATGTCGCGCATGTTGCCAGCGATAGTCACTTCCTGAACCGGAAACTGAATCTCGCCGTTCTCGACCCAGAAGCCTGCTGCGCCGCGGGAATAATCGCCGGTGACCATGTTCAGTCCGCTGCCCATCAACTCAGTGACCAGCAAGCCGCGGCCCATGCGCCGGATCAGAGCGTCCTGATCTTCGGAACCATGGGAGACGAACAGGTTGTGCACCCCGCCAGCATTGGCGGTGCTTGGCATGCCCAGTTTGCGACCGGAATAGGTGCTCAGCACGTAGGACACCAGATTGCCTTGATCCACGAATGGTTTGGCGTACGTCGCCAGGCCATCGCTGTCGAACGCCGAACTGCCCATGGCATGCTTCAGGTGTGGACGCTCATCGATGGTCATCCACTCCGGGAATAGTCGCTGGCCAAGAGAGCCTTCGAGGAATGACGACTTGCGATACAGGTTGCCTCCTGAGATAGCGCCGAGAAAGCTGCCGAACAAGCCACCCGCCAGCTCAGCGGCAAACAACACCGGCACTTCACACGTAGGCACCGGCCGCGCGCCCAGACGGCTCGCAGCGCGCAACGCAGCCTTGCGGCCAATGCTCTCGGCATCGGCCAGCAGCTGGCCCTTGCGGTTCACGTCATACCAGTAATCGCGCTGCATCTGGCCTTCGCCTTCGGCAATCATCACGCAACTCAGGCTATGCCGGGTTGACGCATAGCCGCCGATGAAACCATTGCTGTTGCCATACACGCGGCAGCCCTGATGGGTGTTAAGGGTGGTGCCATCGGCGTTCTTGATCCGGTTGTCGGCATCGAAGGCCGCCGCTTCGCAGATCAGCGCTTTCTCGATGGCCTGCTCGGGCGTGATGTCCCACGTGTGATAAAGGTCAAAATCCATGACCTCTTTGGCCATAAGCGCGGCATCAGCCAGCCCGGAGCTTTCGTCTTCAGAGGTGTGCTCGGCGATCGCCAGTGCAGCGGCCACCGTTTCACGAATAGCGTCGGCACCAGTAGCCGACGTACTGGCCGAGCCTTTGCGCTGCCCCACGTATAACGTAATGCCGAATCCCTGATCTCGATTGAACTCAACGGTTTCAACTTCACGCTGGCGGACCGATGTCGACAGCCCCTGATCCACCGACACGGCCACTTCACAGGCGCTGGCGCCCTGACGCCTGGCTTCGGCGATGATCTGCTCGACCTGTTCCTGCAATTCGGGCAAGGCCTGCGGGCCGACGCTTTGGGTTGCACTCATGACTTTCTCCATCAAATTCTTCTTTCAGCACAGGCCGAATACCGACCGGGCCGGACAAGCGGCCCACGACTGGTTATCATGGCGGCGTTTCTTTGCGGACTGCCCCCATGGTTGATTCTTACGACGACTCCCTCGACGGGGAGAAAAGCAAAACTCAGGTCAAGCGCGAGCTGCATGCGCTGGTTGACCTCGGTGAGCGACTGACAACACTCAAAGCCGATGTGCTGGCCAAGCTGCCGTTGACCGACGCTTTGCGCAAGGCCCTGGCCGAAGCGCCCAAGCACACGGCCAACATCGCGCGAAAGCGGCACATTCTGTTCATCGGCAAGCTGATGCGCGATCAGGACCAGGAAGCCATTCTGGTGTTGCTCGACCAACTTGATGCCTCCACTCGCCAGTACAATGAACGTTTTCACAATCTGGAGCGCTGGCGTGATCGCCTGATCGCGGGTGATGACGCCGACCTCGAGAAATTCGTTATCGAATACCCCGACGCCGACCGCCAGCAACTGCGCTCGCTGATTCGTCAGGCGCAACACGAAGTAGCACGCAACAAACCGCCGGCCACCAGCCGCAAAATCTTCAAATACATCCGTGAGCTGGACGAGCTTCAACGCGGTCTGCGTTGATGTCGACCTCGGGGCGGGCAGCAGCAAGCAGCCAGCCCCGGCTCACATTCAGCTACCTGTACCGCCAACCGTGATCGCGTCGATTTTCAGCGTAGGCTGACCCACACCGACCGGCAGCGACTGGCCGTCTTTTCCGCACGTACCGACGCCGCTGTCCAGCGACAGGTCGTTACCCACCATCGACACCCTGCTCATGGCTTCCGGCCCGTTGCCGATCAAGGTCGCGCCTTTGACAGGAGCAGTGATTTTGCCGTCTTCGATCAGGTAGGCCTCACTGGTCGAAAACACAAATTTGCCACTGGTGATGTCGACCTGACCGCCGCCCAGATTGGCGCAGTAGATGCCACGCTTGACCGACGCAATGATTTCCTGCGGATCGCTTTGTCCGCCCAGCATGTAGGTGTTGGTCATGCGCGGCATCGGCAGATGGGCGTAGGACTCGCGACGACCGTTGCCGGTCCGCGCCACGCCCATCAAGCGCGCATTGAGCTTGTCCTGCATGTAGCCCTTGAGCACGCCATTCTCGATCAGCGTGGTGCATTCGGTCGGCGTGCCTTCGTCATCGACGCTCAGCGAGCCACGACGCCCCGCCAGCGTGCCGTCGTCAACGATGGTGCAGAGCTTGGACGCAACCATCTCGCCCATGCGCCCGCTGTAGGCCGAACTGCCCTTGCGGTTGAAATCACCCTCCAGACCGTGACCCACCGCTTCATGCAACAGCACCCCTGACCAGCCGGAACCGAGCACCACCGGCAATGTACCTGCAGGTGCCGGGATCGCTTCCAGATTGACCAGGGCCTGACGCAATGCCTCACGGGCATAGCCCATGGCACGGTCGTCAGTCAGAAAATAACGGTAGTCGGTACGCCCCCCGCCGCCATGCCCGCCGCGTTCGCGACGGCCATTCTGCTCGACGATGACGCTGACATTGAAGCGTACCAGCGGGCGTACATCGGCAGCCAGACTGCCATCGGCGGCGGCCACCAGAATACGCTCCCAGACCCCGGCCATGCTCACCGACACCTGCTGAATGCGAGAGTCCAGGGCACGGGTCGCGACGTCGATGCGTTTCAGCAACTCGACCTTCTCGGCACGGCTCAGCACTTCCAGCGGGTTATCCGGGGCATACAGCTGAGCCACGTCCTGCGACGTAAAGGTCTGCACGCGGCCATTCTGGCCAGCGCGAGAAATCGACCGGGCGGCGCGGGCAGCGGTACGCAGCGCATCTTCAGTGATCGCGTTGCTGTAGGCGAAGCCGGTCTTCTCACCTGACTGAGCGCGTACGCCCACGCCCTGATCGAGATTGAAACTGCCTTCCTTGACGATACCGTCTTCGAGCGACCACGACTCGGAGATCATCCCCTGAAAATACAGGTCAGCGGCGTCGATGCCGGGGCCGGCAAGCTCGCCGAGCACCGATTGCAGGCTGTCGAGGCTCAGGCCGCCCGGTGCCAGAAGGTGTTCGCTGACTGAGGACAGATCACTCATATTCACTCCGAAGCAGGCCGCAAGGCGTCCTGCGAAAAAAAGCGCCGGTGACTGGACACCGGCATCCGCGCCCGTATGGACGCCTGTTCTTCACGGTCTCGTGTGCCCGACAGCACGGCTTCACCCTGCGCCTGCTGAGCCAGCACGCGGCCCCATGGATCAACGATGGCTGCGTGCCCGTAAGTCTCGCGCGGTCCCGGATGGATCCCGCCTTGTGCCGCCGCCAGCACATAGCACTGGGTTTCTATAGCCCGCGCCCGGATCAGAATGTCCCAGTGCGAAGCCCCCGTCACCGCAGTGAATGCCGATGGCGCGGTGATCAACTCAGCGCCCGCTTCGCGCAACGCGGTATACAGTTCGGGAAAGCGCAGGTCGTAACAGACCGTCAGCCCCAAACGCCCCACAGGGGTGTCAGCCACCACGACTTTATTGCCGTGAGCATAGTCATCAGATTCGCGATAGCGACCCCGATTATCCGCTACGTCCACATCGAACAGGTGCAGCTTGTCATAACGCGCCACCTGTTCGCCGTGTTCATCGATCAGCAGCGAACACGCCGTCACCTTGCCATCGGGCCGATCATTCGGCGGCAGTGGCAGGGTTCCGGCAACTATCCATAACTTGAGGTCGCGAGCGGCCAGTTTCAACCATGGCAGGATCGGTCCATGCCCCCGAGCTTCGGCGCGGCCGATCTCAGCGACATCGCGACGCCCGATGGCAATGAAGTTTTCAGGCAGCACCGCCAGTCGCGCACCGCCCTCGGCGGCCTGCTCCAGCAGTGAGCGCGCCCGAGCCAGGTTGGCTTCGATGTCGCTCTGGCTGACCATTTGAATCACGGCAAAAGACATGGCGACCCGCTGTTTGATGTCATGGTCACCACTGTACTCCATGAGACGCTACTGGGGCTTTTCAAATGGCTTGTCGAAGGTGATCTTCGGTTCTTTCCACGGCCCTTCGACCTTGTATTGCACGCTGGCGAAGCGGGCAACCCTGTCGCCCAGCAGCTTGTCGACCAGAAACAGGGCTCCGCCAATGGCCGGCGCGCCGACAATCAGCGCCGCGATCGGCAAGTTGTTGGTCACCGGCAAGGTCACCAGCAGCTTGGCATCGACGCGGTCGCTGACCATGTCCAGCGTACCATTGAGCTCCAGATTGCTGGACGGCCCGGTCAAGGTGATCGGCTTGCGAGTGACATAGACTCCATCACTGGCCACCAGCAGCCCCTTGACCCGGTCGTAGCTCAGCCCTTTGCCCAGCAGGTCCGAGAAGTCCAGACGCAGACGACGGCCGATGGAGTTGAAATTCAGCAGCCCGAACACTCGGAGCGCCTGAGCACCGCCCTCCACTTCCACGAACTGGCCACGGTTCAGCGTGGCATCGAGACTACCGGAATAGCGCTTGAGCCCGACCCAGGCAGGCGAACCAGGCCAGCGGCCGTCGACATTCAACTCGAAATCTTCACTGGTGACGGTCGGTGCAAACCCCCAGGCCTTGAGCACATCCGCGAGGTTCTTGCCCTCCAGATGCCCTTTGAACCAACTGTTGCTCGCCCCCGGCGTACCGTCCCAGGATCCATCGCCCTCAAGCTGGATACCTTTGAGCCCGAGGCTCATGTCAGACATGCGCATCCCGGTAGCTGTCGGACGAATTTTCAGCGCCCACGGGCCCAACAGTTGGTCACCCTGAAACAGCTGAGAAATCTTGATATCCAGTGCCGGAATCTTGCGTGGGTCGACGTCTGCCAGCGGATCAGGTGCGTTCTCGACCACCACAGCATTCGGGTCGGACGCAGGCAGGCGTACATACAACATGTCGATGCCAATGGGCGCGGATTTGGCATCCGGAAGCAGCGCCGTGCCCTTGACCAGCGCACTGTCCAGCGACAGGGCCCAGGCCGCAGCGTTGCGCTGCAATTGGACACGCACATTATCCAGCGTGGTGCCCATGGCCGTCAGCTTGCCGATTTGCAGGTCCACACTGTTGAGCAATTGTCTGGCGCTGCCGCCCGGATCACCTCCGGCATAGCGTCCTGCAAGCTCTTGCCAGGGAGCGACGTCCAGCTCGGACAGCTCGCCACGGATTCGCAACCCCTTGGCGTCCGGCACAATGGCCCCGCCACGGCCCAGGTACAGCTCACCTCGACCGTCTGCAAACTTGCCGCCCGGTGCGGCGAACGCAAAGTTGGCCAGATTATCGTAGGCAGCACCCAGTCGACGCTCTGGGCCTTGCAGGGTCATGCGGAATTCGCTGGGACGCTCTGTGTCGGCAGTCTTGCCGAACGGCGCCGGCAGATCGATTGCCACGCCCTTGAGCGTGGAGCTGATCAGCAGCGGGCTGTCTTTGCTGTCCAGCGTCAGTTGCAATTGAAACGGCAGGTCACCGGACACCGGCAATGGCTGCGTGACACTCAGCCAGTCAGTCAGTTTTTTCACAGAGACCAGACCATTCGCCACAATGCGCGTCACGTTGGCGCCGGGCGTGCCTTCTGCCGAGATTTCCGCAGTTACCGGGTTATCGAATGCCTGTGCCTTGATGCCCTTGCCACTCAACCCGCTGGCGCTGTCAAAGCGAAAGTCACCCTTGAGCCGGGTCAGTTCCAGCACCGGGTCCGCCAGTTTCAGACGGGCCTTGTCAGTACTGAAATCGACAACGACCTTTGGCTCGACACCCTTGGCCAGCGGAATATCCAGCTTGAGCTTGCCGTTCAGCGGCCCCTCGCCCTGCCACCCGGCAAAGGTGCTGCCCGTGCCGATTGGCGCTTGTTGAAGAATTTTCAGGCCATCGCCCAGGCTTCCGGAAAAACTGCCGTCGACCAGCAAGTGGCTGTCCTGCCCTGACGGGACATGGGGAATATTGACCAGTACATTACTGACCTTGGTGTCGAGCAGCTGCCCCTTGCTCGCCTTGACCCGCACGCCGCTGTTTTCAACGTAGACCTTGCCATCGACACCGGTCAGCGAAGGCCAGCCTGGCTGAAACGCCAGCGTCGCGTTGCTGACATCGAAAAACAGGCTGATAACCCGGGAGGTGTCAGCCGAGTTCTTGTTGAGTGACCCCTGATACTGGAAAAAGCCCTGTTTGACCGCGCCACTGACCACAGCAGTACGCAGCCAGTGATCCAGTTCCGGACTAAGCGCGGTTGGCAGGTATTTGCTGGTGTAGCGACCATCGCCATCGACCATTCCGACCCGCAGGTCCATGTAGTCTTCCTGATCATGGCTGAGGTGGATCCTGATCAGGAAGTCCGCAGCAATCTTGCCTTCATCGCCAAGCACTTTGATGTAGGGAGCAATCAGGGTGAACGCCTGATCGTCCAGTTTCCAGTTCAGGCGCGCATTGGCCTTTTGATAGCGCCACGGCTTGGCGAAAATAGGGTCCAGATGCAGCATGAAGTCGTCGGTATCGAGTCGCAACTCGCCCTGCCCCAGATCACCGCTGATCGCACCGCTGACATTGCCTGCTGCCGGTGCGCCGCGATAAGCGTTGAAGCCTACCTTGTCCAGGTTGGCGGCAAAACCGAGACGCTTGTCGCCAGTCGCCTGCGGACGATAATCGAGCAGTACGTTGCGCAGCCCACCCGTCACCTTGAGGCCATCGACCACCGCCATCGCCTTGTCCGGCAACGACGCGAGGGAATCGATCAGCGGTGTGAGCGGCGTCAGGTCCAGGCGGTCGGCCTGCACGTGCCAGAGTTCTTCGCTGTCCGGCGTTGCAGCGGTTTGCGTCAGTTGCAAACGACTTTCCCAGCGCTTGCTGGCCAGGTCCATTGCCAGTGAATCAAGCTTCAGCTCAAAGCCGGTTTCAGTACGGGCGAACCAGGCATTGAGCGCCAGATTTTCCACCGTGGTCGGCTTGCGAGCCGCGTAGACACCTTTGATTTTCGGAGCATTGAGGCGTGCTGTGGCGCTTTGCACGGTGCCCTTGCCCCAACTCATCCACACTTCTCCGCCGGCTTGCAGCTTCGACAGCGTCCATTCGCGAGTGAGGCTCTTGGGCAGCCATTTACCCCAGTCACTTTGCGGCAGGCTGACGTAAACATCAGCCTCGCCATCCTTCCACTGGCTGGCCTGGGCCCGGGAGCGCAGGTTCAACGCCAGCGGCTGGCCGTCCGGCAGGGTCAGGCGCGCATCCAGGCGCTGGTGATAACTGCCCGTGGTCAGGCTGAGGTTGACATAGGTCAGGGTCAACGGCGCGGCATCAAACGGTTGCACCGTCACCTGGCTGTCAAGCAGCGACAGGTGCAACACGCTCTGCATCTGCTTGAATACCTGTTCGGGGTCGAACGGGCTGTCATCGCGTATCGGCAAGCCTTGCACCGCCCAGCCACCGTCCTGATCCTGCTTGAGGATGAACTGCAAGCCGTCGACTTCCAGATGCTCGATACGCACCTCACGCGCCAGCAGACTCGCCCACAGGTCAGGGACAACACGCACGCGGTCCAGACGCAAAGCGCTGGAACCTTCACCGACCATGACGTCGTGGGCCAGCAATACCGGGGAGAATCGGTTCCAGCTACCCTCCAGGCTGCCGATGCTCAGTGGCATGCCCAACGCAGTGCTGGCACGGCTTTCGACATCGACACGGTATTCGGCCACCAGAGGAGTCAACTGCCGGCCGAGGCTGACATACAGCGCCGCCACTACCAGAATCAACGCGCACAGGCTCAGGCCCCAGCGCGTCAGCGTGGCAACGATGCGAGAAAGACGTCCCATCTCAGGACACCCTCTGCTGCGAGATGCAAAGACCGGATTCAGCGAACAGTTTTCGGCTCGGGTCGGCAGGTGCAATCAGATTCAGGTTTTGCTCGTTCGCCACGCATCATTCTCAATAAACGGCATACCTGCCAGAAACCCGTGGGGCAATTGTCGTCAATATTTCCCTGCGCCCAGCAACCTCAGAGCAGGACCACGTCGTATTGTTCCTGCGAGTACATGGTTTCTACCTGAAAACGGATGGTGCGTCCGATAAAGCTCTCCAGTTCCGCCACGTTGCCTGACTCTTCGTCGAGCAGCCGATCGACCACCCGCTGATTGGCCAGCACCCTGTAGCCAACCGCCTGATAAGCCCTGGCCTCGCGCAGAATCTCGCGGAAAATTTCGTAACAAATGGTCTCGGGTGTTTTCAGCTTGCCGCGTCCTATGCAGCAGTGACACGGCTCGCAGAGCACCTGCTCAAGGCTTTCGCGGGTGCGTTTACGCGTCATCTGCACCAACCCCAGCTCGGTGATGCCGATGATGTTGGTCTTGGCGTGATCGCGCTCCAGCTGTTTCTCCAAGGTGCGCAGTACTTGACGCTGATGCTCACCGTCTTCCATGTCAATGAAGTCGATAATGATGATGCCGCCGAGATTGCGCAGGCGCAGCTGGCGGGCAATCGCTGTTGCCGCCTCCAGGTTGGTCTTGAAGATGGTCTCTTCCAGATTCCGGTGCCCGACAAACGCTCCGGTGTTCACATCGATGGTGCTCATGGCCTCGGCCGGGTCGATGACCAGATAACCGCCAGACTTGAGCGGCACCTTGCGCTCAAGGGCTTTCTGGATTTCGTCTTCGACGCCGTACAGGTCGAAAATCGGTCGTTCGCCCGGATAATGCTCAAGCCGGTCGGCAATTTCAGGCATCAGTTCAGCGACGAATTGGGTGGTCCTCTGGAAGGTTTCACGCGAATCGATACGGATCTTCTCGATGCGCGGGCTGACCAGATCGCGCAAGGTGCGCAGCGCCAGACCAAGATCTTCGTAGATGACGGTGGGCGGGCTGACGGTCTTGATCTGTTCGCCGATCTGGTCCCAGAGCCTGCGCAGGTAACGAATGTCCATGAGGATTTCTTCGGCACCCGCGCCTTCGGCAGCGGTGCGCAGGATAAAGCCCCCGGCCTCCTTGATGCCTTCCAGCGCGACGCAATCACTGACCACTTTCTTGAGCCGCTCGCGCTCGGCTTCATCCTCGATCTTCAAGGAAATGCCCACATGCGCAGTGCGTGGCATGTACACCAGATAGCGCGAGGGGATCGACAGTTGCGTGGTCAGGCGTGCGCCCTTGCTGCCAATCGGGTCCTTGGTGACCTGGACCACGAGACTTTGTCCGTCATGCACCAGCGACGCGATGCTTTCGACTGCTGGCCCTTCACGCATGGAGATTTCCGATGCATGAATGAACGCGGCGCGGTCCAGACCGATGTCGATAAATGCCGCCTGCATGCCAGGCAGCACGCGCACGACCTTGCCCTTGTAGATATTGCCGACGATGCCGCGACGCTGGGTGCGCTCGACATGCACCTCTTGCAGCACGCCGTTTTCCACTACGGCCACCCGCGATTCCATCGGGGTGATGTTGATCAGGATCTCTTCACTCATGACTTGTCACCTTCCAGGCCTTGCCAGCAGGGTATGCCGAAACGGCCGAGCAATTCTGCGGTTTCACACAGAGGCAGACCCACTACCCCAGAATAGCTGCCCTGCAAGCCTTCGACGAATATCGCCGCCAAGCCTTGAATGGCATAGCCGCCCGCTTTATCGGCAGGCTCGCCACTGGCCCAGTAGGCCTGTGCTTCATGATGCTGAATCGGGCGAAAGCGAACCCGGCTGGTCACCACACAGGTTGCGCTGCGCTGCCCGTCAATCACTGCGACAGCCGTCATGACCTCGTGTTCGCGCCCGGATAACGCGCTCAACATGGCCAGCGCGTCCGCCTCATCGACCGGCTTGCCGAGAATCCGCCCCTCAAGCACCACTGCGGTGTCCGCGCCCATTACGCAGGCCTGTTGATTAGCCGCCAACGACGACAGGCCAGCCTGAGCCTTGCCCAGCGCAAGACGCTCGACGTAGACAGCCGGGGTTTCATGGGCAAAGGGAGTTTCGTCGATCTGCGCGCTCAATACGGTGAAGGGCACGCCGATCTGAGTCAGAAGTTCGCGACGGCGCGGTGAGCCAGAAGCCAGATAGAGCGAGGGCATAAGGACATCTCCGTGTCGGTGACGGTGAACGCGCAAACCCCTTGAGGGCGCTGCGCTCACCTTGCGCTTAATTGATTTTCAAACGTTTGCGCAATCCACGCAGACCGTAACTGACCCAAGGCCACAGCAACGCACTGACCAGAGCAGGCAACACCAGCGCCAGGGTCGGCTGACGGTTGCCGGTCAGGGCGCTGAGCCACAGCTGTGCAAGCTGCGCCAGACCGAATACCACCAGCAGCACCAGACATTGCTGCCACATGGGGAACATGCGCAGACGCTGTTGCAGGGACATCACCAGAAAGGTAATCAGGCTGAGGATCAGCGCGTTCTGACCGAGCAGCGTGCCATACAGCACATCTTCCATCAGACCGAGTATCCAGGCGGTGGTCATCCCGTACTTGTGCGGCAACGCCAGCACCCAGAAGGTCAGCAACAGTGCCAACCACAAGGGGCGAAAGATTTCCATGAATTGCGGCAGCGGCGAAACGCTCAGCAACAGGCCGATCGCAAAGGTCAGCCAGACTACCCAGCCGTTGCGCCCGGAGACGTGACTAACCATCAATAGGCTCCCGAGCGTTGGAAGGTGTGGACGCAGGCGGCTGCGAGGTGGCAGGACGGGAGGCTGGTCGAGCCGGCTTGACCGGCGTTGCAGCAGGGGCGGCAGACGCTGGGGTGGCCGCCTGGGACGCAGGTTTGTGGGTAACCGTGGCACCCGGGAACACCGGAATGGTCGCTTGTGGCCACATCGGGAATGCCGGCGTCGGCGGCGGCAGCGTCGCCATCACGGTGGGCTCGATGCCCTTTTCAATCGATTCCTGCGCCTGCGCAGCATCGGCGGCCCGCTCTTCCGGGGAGCGACCATCCGAGAACACCAGCAGCAGATAACGGCTGCGATTCAGCGCCGCAGTCGGCACAGCGCGGACAATTGCAAACGGCTGACCGGAGTCGTGGATGACCTCCCTGACCGTTGCCACCGGATAACCGGCCGGGAAACGTTGACCAAGACCAGAGCTGACCAGCAGATCGCCTTCCTTGATGTCCGCGGTATCCGCCACATGGCGAAGCTCCAGACGCTCCGGATTGCCGGTGCCGCTGGCGATGGCGCGCAGGCCGTTGCGATTGACCTGAACCGGAATGCTGTGGGTCGTGTCAGTCAGCAACAGAACCCGCGAGGTGTAAGGCATCAGCTCGACAACCTGGCCCATCAGGCCACGCGCATCGAGCACCGGCTGACCGAGCACGACGCCGTCGCGTTCGCCCTTGTTGATGATGATCCGATGGGTGAAAGGGTTCGGGTCCATGCCGATGAGTTCGGCGACCTCGACTTTTTCATTGACCAGCGCCGAAGAGTTCAGCAACTCGCGCAGGCGCACGTTCTGCTCGGTCAATGCCGCCAGTTTTTGCAGGCGACCTTGCAGGAGCAGGGCTTCGGTCTTGAGTTTTTCGTTTTCGGCGATCAGCTCTGTGCGACTGCCGAACTGACTGGCAACGCCTTGATACAAACGTTGTGGCAAGTCGACAATCCAGTAGGACTGCATGAGCACCATGGACATCTGACTGCGCACAGGCTTGAGGATCGTAAAACGGGCGTCGACAACCATCAACGCAACCGACAGAACGGCCAGCACCAGCAGACGTACGCCCAGCGACGGGCCTTTTGCGAAAAGCGGTTTAATAGGCCGCTCCTACGGGGCATGCGATCGTGGGATCGAGCTTCAATGGGCTTTTATTCATGCTCTATGGAACCGGCCTGGACAAATGAAAGAGATAGGCAGCCTGTTTCGGCGTCAGCCTGACGCATACAGGTAGCACATACGCTACCTGCATACAAAAGACTCCGTGAATGGCACCCCGGCGATTTACTCGCTGGAGAGCAGATCCATGGTGTGCTTATCCATCATTTCCAGCGCACGGCCACCGCCACGCGCTACGCAAGTCAGCGGGTCTTCGGCGACGATCACCGGCAGACCTGTTTCCTGAGCCAGCAGTTTGTCCAGATCACGCAGCAACGCGCCGCCACCGGTCAATACCAGACCACGCTCGGCGATGTCGGAAGCGAGTTCCGGAGGCGACTGCTCCAGAGCGCTCTTGACCGCCTGAACGATGGTCGCCAGCGACTCCTGAAGCGCTTCGAGCACTTCATTGGAGTTCAGCGTGAACGCACGTGGAACGCCTTCAGCCAGGTTACGGCCGCGCACGTCAACTTCGCGTACTTCACCACCCGGGTAGGCGGTGCCGATTTCCTGTTTGATGCGCTCGGCGGTGGATTCGCCGATCAGGCTGCCGTAGTTACGACGCACGTAGGTGATGATCGCTTCGTCGAAACGGTCGCCGCCCACACGCACGGATTCTGCGTACACAATACCGTTCAGGGAGATCAGGGCGATCTCTGTGGTGCCGCCGCCGATGTCGACAACCATCGAACCGCGGGCTTCTTCCACCGGCAGACCGGCACCGATCGCTGCAGCCATTGGTTCTTCGATCAGGAATACTTCGCGCGCACCTGCACCCAAAGCCGATTCGCGAATGGCGCGACGTTCAACCTGAGTGGATTTGCACGGAACACAGATCAGTACACGAGGGCTGGGCTGCAGAAAGCTGTTCTCATGGACCTTGTTGATGAAGTACTGCAACATTTTTTCGCAGACGCTGAAATCGGCGATAACACCGTCTTTCATGGGGCGAATGGCTGCAATGTTGCCTGGCGTACGGCCCAGCATGCGCTTGGCTTCGGTACCGACAGCGACGACGCTCTTCTGGTTGCCGTGAGTACGAATGGCAACGACAGAGGGTTCATTCAGAACGATACCGCGCTCACGCACGTAAATAAGGGTGTTGGCAGTGCCCAGGTCGATGGATAGATCACTGGAAAACATGCCACGCAGTTTCTTGAACATGGGAAAGGGACCCTAGGGAACGCGTGGTAAAAAAAGTGCGGCAAACTCTAACAACGACAGGGATTTTGGGCAAGGAGCCAATATGCTAAATTGGCGGTTTTCCGAACACCACCCTCGACGTTAGCGGCTTGAGACAGTAATAACGCGATAGTGTTCCGCAATTGGCAACAAAGCAAATCCGTCAGCATTCCACTGGAGATACCCCATGGCGCTTGAACGCTCCGACGTGGAAAAGATCGCTCATCTGGCCCGACTTGGCCTCAATGACGCCGATATCCCGCGTACTACCGAAGCACTGAACAGCATTCTCGGCCTGATCGATCAGATGCAGGCGGTTGACACCACCGGCATCGAACCCTTGGCTCATCCGCTGGAAGCGACCCAGCGCCTGCGCGAAGACGCGGTTACCGAGCGAAATCGCCGCGACACTTACCAAGCCATCGCACCAGCGGTCCAGGACGGTCTGTATCTGGTTCCGAAAGTCATCGAGTAAGGGAAAGCGCCTGCATGCATCAAATGACTCTGGCCGAGATCGCTCGCGGACTCGCCGAAAAAAAGTTCTCTTCTGAAGAGCTGACCCGTGTCCTGCTGTCGCGCATCGCACAGTTCGACCCGCAGCTCAACAGCTTCATCAGCCTCACCGAAGACCTGGCCATCACTCAGGCCCAGGCGGCAGATGCACGCCGCGCGGCCGGTGAGAACGGCCCGTTGCTCGGCGCCCCGCTGGCGCACAAGGACCTGTTCTGCACCCAAGGCATCCGTACCAGTTGCGGCTCGAAGATGCTCGACAACTTCAAGGCCCCGTACGACGCCACCGTGGTATCGAAGCTCGCCTCGGCGGGTACCGTCACGCTGGGCAAGACCAACATGGACGAATTCGCCATGGGTTCGGCCAACGAATCCAGCCACTATGGCGCGGTGAAAAACCCGTGGAATCTCGAATGCGTCCCTGGTGGCTCGTCCGGCGGTTCGGCAGCGGCAGTGGCTGCACGCCTGCTGCCTGCCGCGACCGGCACTGACACCGGCGGCTCGATTCGCCAGCCTGCGGCACTGACCAACCTGACCGGCCTCAAGCCGACGTATGGTCGCGTGTCGCGCTGGGGCATGATTGCCTACGCGTCCAGCCTTGATCAGGCCGGCCCGATGGCGCGGACTGCCGAAGACTGCGCCCTGCTGCTGCAAGGCATGGCTGGCTTCGATGCGCAGGACTCCACCAGCATCGACGAGCCGGTTCCGGACTATTCCGCCAGCCTCAATACCTCGCTCAAGGGCCTGCGTATCGGGGTGCCCAAGGAATATTTCAGCGCCGGTCTCGACCCACGCATCGCGCAGTTGGTCCACGAAAGCGTCAAGGAACTGGAAAAGCTCGGCGCCATCGTCAAGGAAGTCAGCCTGCCGAACCTGCAACACGCCATTCCAGCCTACTACGTCATCGCACCGGCAGAAGCTTCGTCCAACCTGTCGCGCTTCGACGGTGTGCGCTTCGGCTACCGTTGTGAAGACCCGAAAGACCTGACCGACCTGTACAAGCGCTCGCGCGCCGAAGGCTTTGGCCCGGAAGTCCAGCGACGCATCATGGTCGGCGCCTACGCACTGTCGGCGGGCTACTACGACGCCTACTACCTGCAGGCGCAGAAAATCCGTCGCCTGATCAAAAACGATTTCATGAGCGCATTCGCGGAAGTCGACGTAATTCTCGGCCCGACCACACCCAACCCGGCCTGGAAAATAGGCGCCAAGACTCACGACCCGATTGCCGAATACCTGGAAGATTTCTACACCATCACCGCCAACCTGGCGGGTCTGCCTGGCTTGTCCATGCCAGCGGGGTTTGTCGATGGGCTGCCGGTCGGCGTGCAATTGCTCGCCCCGTATTTCCAGGAAGGCCGTCTCTTGAATGTGGCGCATCAGTATCAGCAAGTCACTGACTGGCACACTCGCGCACCTGAAGGCTTCTGAGGAGAAACACATGCAATGGGAAGTCGTCATCGGGCTGGAGATTCATACCCAGCTTTCGACCCAATCAAAGATTTTTTCCGGTAGCGCCACTACGTTCGGCTCCGAGCCCAACACCCAGGCAAGCCTCGTTGATCTGGGCATGCCGGGTGTGTTGCCGGTGTTGAACAAGGAAGCCGTGCGCATGGCCGTCAAGTTCGGCCTGGCGGTGGATGCCGAGATCGGCCAGCACAACGTGTTCGCCCGCAAGAACTACTTCTACCCTGACCTGCCCAAGGGTTATCAGATCAGCCAGATGGAATTGCCGATCGTCGGCAAGGGCCACCTGGACATTACTCTGGAAGACGGCACGGTCAAGCGCATCGGCATCACCCGCGCGCACCTTGAAGAAGACGCAGGCAAGAGCCTGCACGAAGACTTCCAGGGCATGACCGGCATTGACCTGAACCGCGCCGGCACGCCGCTGCTGGAGATCGTTTCCGAGCCGGACATGCGCAGTGCCAAGGAGGCCGTGGCCTACGTCAAGGCCATCCACGCCATCGTCCGTTACCTCGGCATCTGTGACGGCAACATGGCCGAAGGCTCGCTGCGTTGCGACTGCAACGTGTCGATTCGCCCCAAGGGTCAGATCGAGTTCGGTACCCGCTGCGAGATCAAGAACGTCAACTCGTTCCGCTTCATCGAGAAGGCGATCAACAGCGAGATCCAGCGCCAGATCGACCTGATCGAAGACGGCGGCAAGGTCATCCAGCAGACGCGCCTTTACGATCCGAACACCAACGAAACCCGCGCCATGCGCAGCAAGGAGGAAGCCAACGATTACCGTTACTTCCCCGACCCGGATCTGTTGCCGGTCATCATCGAGGATTCGTTCCTTGAAGAAACCCGCGCCACGTTGCCGGAACTGCCACCGCAGAAACGCGAACGCTTCCAGAGCCAGTTCGGCCTGTCGACCTACGACGCCAGCGTGCTGGCGTCGAGCCGCGAGCAGGCTGACTATTTCGAAAAAGTAGTCAGCATCAGCGGCGACGCCAAGCTGGCAGCCAACTGGGTCATGGTCGAGCTGGGCAGCCTGTTGAACAAGCAGGGTGTCGAGATCGAACAATCGCCAGTCAGCGCTGAGCAGTTGGGTGGCATGCTCAAACGCATCACCGACAACACCATCTCGGGCAAGATCGCGAAAATGGTCTTCGAAGCGATGGCCAATGGTGAAGGCAGCGCCGATGAAGTCATCGAGAAGCGCGGCCTGAAGCAGGTAACCGACAGCGGCGCCATCGAATCGATGCTCGACGATGTACTGGCTGCCAACGCGGAGCAAGTCGAACAGTATCGTGCGGCTGATGAAGCCAAGCGCGGCAAGATGTTCGGGTTCTTCGTCGGCCAGGCCATGAAAGCTTCCAAAGGCAAAGCCAACCCGCAACAGGTCAACGAACTGCTGAAGGCCAAGCTGGAGGGCTGAACGCTCGATTCACCATCGCTCCCAAGCCCTGGACCAAGTGTTATATGCAAGTCCAATGAACCCGAAAAATAGGGCATGCAGGCTTCTGCCGGCAGGGCGTGGGAGCGCATTTCTGGACACTCTGCGTCCGGTGTCGAGTGCGTGGTGCGGCACAGAATTGTGACGCGGAGCGTCACGAAATGCATGCCAACGCGGAGCATTGGCACGAGCGTCAGGGCTGATCATCTCAACGCTGATGATCGTACCCGCGCTCCGCGTGGGAGCGCATTTCTGGACACTCTGCGTCCGATGTCGAGTGCGTGGTGCGGCACAGAATTGTGACGCGGAGCGTCACGAAATGCATGCCAACGCGGAGCATTGGCACGAGCGTCAGGGCTGATCACCTCAACGCTGATGATCGTCCCCGCGCTCCGCGTGGGAGCGCATTTCTGGACGCTCTGCGTCCGATGTCGAGTGCGTGGTGCGGCACAGAATTGTGACGCGGAGCGTCACGAGATGCATGCCAACGCGAAGCATTGGCACGAGCGTCAGGGCTGATCATCTCAACGCTGATGATCGTACCCGCGCTCCGCGTGGGTACGCATTTCTGGACGCTCTGCGTCCGATGTTTAATGCGCGCTTAGGCACAGAGTTGTGAGCCAACGCGAGCATTGGCACTAGCGTCATAGGGACGTGTAGAACCCCCAAGCCAACGGCACTCAGGACCTTTGACCATGCGCCGACTTCTTTTTGCCTGCAGCCTGCTGACCTTACTGGCTGGCTGCGCCAATCACATCATCGACCCTCACGGTTACGATGAGACCGGCACCGCCGCTTATTACGGCGGTGGTAACCGCACTGCCAGCGGCGAGCCTTTCAATCAGAATGCCCTGACCGCCGCGCACCGGCAGCTTCCGTTTGGTACGCGAGTCAAGGTCACCAACCTGAACAACGACAAGTCAGTGGTCGTCCGCGTCAATGATCGCGGCCCTCATACGCGTGGCCGATTGATCGATGTCTCTCGCGAAGCAGCCGAACAACTAGGTATGCTGCGCAGCGGCACGGCGCCTGTCCGCGTTCAGGCCCTCGACTAAACTCCCACCAAGGACACGCATATTCTCCAGCTATCGGCCCTGCCCGCTCCCGCCCTCATTCAGATGTTCGGCGGCTTTCTTCTCCTGCTGATCGGGGCGGACTTGTCGGTGCGCGCGGCCGTACACCTGGCCGCCATTTTCAAGGTCAGGCCGTTGATCATCGGCCTGACCGTCGTGGCAATGGGCACCAGCGCCCCGCAAATGGCCGTCAGCCTGCAAGCTGCCTTCTCGGACAACACCGACATTGCGGTGGGCAGCGTCATCGGCGGCAACATATTCAACGTGCTGGTGATCCTCGGCCTGTGCGCCTTGATCATTCCGTTGCGGGTGGCGCGCCAAGTGCTACACATTGACATACCGCTGATGATCGGCGCGTGCCTGCTGGCTATCGGCATGTCCTGGAACGGTGAGTTCAGCAGGTTCGACGGCGCAGTGCTGCTGGTCGGATTGCTGGTCTGCCTGTTCATCATCGTGCGCCAGGGAGGCCATAGTCCGCGCCACGGTCATGCCGACATCAAGGAAAAACCTCGCACCTTTACGCGCATGCTGATGCTGGCGGCGGGCTTGCTGATGCTGACCGCTGGTGGGCATCTGCTGGTCAATGCCTCGGTGGTGATTGCCATCCATCTGGGGCTGTCGGAGCGCATTATCGGCCTGACCGTGATTGCCATAGGCACCTCGCTGCCCGCGCTGACGGCCTCGCTGATCGCAACACTGCGCGGCGAACGCGACATTGCGGTCGGCAACGTAATCGGCAGTAACCTGTTCAATCTGCTCGGGGTGCTGGGCGTGACCGCGCTGGTTGCGCCAGTGCCGCTGACGATATCGCCCAACGCACTGGTGTTCGATTTACCTATCATGCTGGGCGTGTCGCTGCTTTGCGTACCGCTGTTCTATTCCGGTCACCGAATAGACCGCATCGAAGGCCTGCTGCTGTTGGCTTTGTACCTGACCTACGGCTTGCACATCGCGTCGATAAGTACCGGCATGGTGTTGGCCGAAAGGCTTGAGGGCTGGATGCTGAGGCTGGTTCTACCGCTATTGGGCATCATTGTCGCCTGGCGCACCGTGCGTGCATGGCGACGCCAGCACTGATTTCAATCTGTATCAATCAGAGGAGAAACGCCATGACAGACAACACGATCAGCGAAGGCGAACAGATCCGCCGCCAGGTAATGGGCGATGTCTACGTCGACCGCGCACTGGGCAATGCCACCGATTTCAGCCAGCCCCTGCAGGACTTCGTCAACGAACACGCATGGGGCAGCGTCTGGAGTCGTGACGGCCTGCCGCTGAAAACCCGCAGCCTGATCACCCTGGCCACCCTCACCGCCCTCAAATGCCCGCAAGAGCTGAAAGGCCATGTTCGTGGCGCACTGAACAACGGCTGCACGGTCATAGAAATTCGCGAAGCGCTGCTGCACTGCGCGGTGTACGCCGGTGTACCCGCAGCCATCGATGCGTTTCGTGCGGCTCAGGAAGTGATCGACAGTTACGTCAAACCGGACTAGATCCAGCCACCCCATTGCAGGATGAAAATCCCCACGTTGGTGGTGACTGCCGCGGCCAGCGTGGTGATCACGATGATTGCCGCCGCCAGTTCGTAGTTGCCGTTTGCCGTGCGCGCCATGATGTAACTGGCGGCAGCGGTCGGGCTGCCGAAATACAGAAACAGAATCCCCAGCTCTGGGCCGCGAAAGCCGACCAACCATGCGGCCAGCGTGCAGAGCACCGGCAACGCGACCATCTTCATGACGCTGGCACTGACGGCCAGTTCGCCGCTCTTGCGCAGTGACGCCAGCGACAGCGTGCCGCCGATACAGATCAGCGCCAAAGGCAGCGTCATCTGCGCCAGATAGCTACCGGACGTTTCCAGCCATTTGGGCAGGCCGATACTGAAATAAGCAAAGGGCGAGGCAATGATCACGCTGATGATCAGCGGGTTGGCCAACACACTTTTGAAAATGCTCCATGGGTCGGACTTGATCACCGGGCTATAGACCGCCAGCACCACAGTCGACAGCGTGTTGTAGAAGACGATGACCAGCGCCGCGAGGATGGCACCCAGCGAGATGCCGTACGAGCCGTACATGCTGGCCGCCAGGGCCAGGCCGATCACGCCGTTATTGCCACGGAACGCGCCCTGAACGTAGATGCCACGCTCTTCATACGGGCAACGCCAGACTGCCCAGACCCAGACGAACGCGAAACTCAGCAGCGTGGCAAGGCTGAAAAAGATCAACAGTTTGGGCTGCAGTGCCGTGCGCAGGTCCGCGTGGATGATGCCCAGAAACAGCAATGCCGGCATGGTGACATTGAATACCAGCCCAGAGGCCGCAACGATGAACCCGTCATTGATCGCGCCAATACGCCTGAGGAACACGCCCAGAAACAGCATGGCGAATACCGGGGCAGTGATGTTCAGGGTTTCGAGAAAGATAGCCAGCATGCAACGTACCCGATCCATCATTAGGTGGCTCATGATAAGCCACCCATGCCGAGCATGTTGCAGGGATTTTCAGGAAACCCTACGAGCCTGTAGCCCGCTACCTGTCAGACAATTCGGCTGACTTCCTTCACAGGCTGTAGCTTGCGCTCGAACACCGACACGCCGTCCAGATCCCGCAGAGCGACTGTCATCTCACCGGTTTGCCCATCGATGTTCACTTCGCCAAAGAACTGATAACCCGCAAACGGCGAAGTATTCTGCGCGGGAGGCGCTTTCTGGAACACCAGCTCAGGCCCGAACGTCTTGTCCAGCACGTTGGGACCGTAGCTGCCCGCATTCAATGGCCCGGCCACGAACTCCCAGAACGGATCGAAATCCTGAAACACCGCCCGATCCGGTTGGTAATGATGCGCAGCGCAGTAATGCACATCAGCTGTCAGCCACACGCAATCGCGAATTTTCTGCGTACGCAGATACGCCAGCAACTCGGCGACCTCCAGCTCACGCCCCAGCGCCGGTCCATCATTGCCGTTGGCGATGGCCTCCCAACGCGCCACACCGGGGCTCACCTCGCCATCCGGCACGCCAAGGCCGATGGGCATGTCTGCGGCGATCACTTTCCACTGCGCGCGCGAGCCATTGAGCTCGCGCTTGAGCCAGTCCAGTTGTTCACGGCCCATGAATGCAGTGGTCGGACCAGGCTTGTCAGCCAGATTGGCATCGTTGCCGTCGCGGTAGCTGCGCATGTCGAGGACAAACACGTCGAGCATGGGGCCATAGGGAATCTTGCGATAAATGCGCCCGCCGTTATCCGCCGCTTGCAGGCGCAGTGGTGCGTACTCCAGATACGCCTGACGTGCGCGGGAGGACAGTAACTGGATGTCTTTGACCTTGTAGCGGTCATCAAGCTGCTTGCTGGGTGACCAGTTGTTGGTCACCTCGTGATCGTCCCACTGCCAGACCTGCGGCACTTCAGCGTTGAAGCGGCGCAGGTTTTCGTCCATCAGGTTGTAGCGGTAATTGCCCCGGTATTCGTCAAGCGTCTCCGCGACCTTGCTTTTCGCCTCGGTGGTAATGTTGCGCCAGATCCGACCGCCTTCGGTGGTGAGCTGCTCCGGCACCGGGCCGTCGGCGTAGATCGTGTCGCCGCTGTGGATAAAGAAGTCCGGCAAGCGCAGGCGCATGGCTTCGTAGATGCGCATGCCACCGATATCAGGGTTGATCCCGAAACCCTGCCCCACCGTATCGCCACTCCAGACGAAGCGGATGTCCCGACGCTGTTGGGGCGTGCTGCGCAAATGACCAAACCACGGTTCGCTGGCGACACCGCTCTGCGCGTCCTCGAACGAAACGCGGTAGAAAATCGCCTGATCGACCGGCAACCCGCTCAGTTCGACGCGGGCCGTGAAGTCAGTACGCTGATCAGCCAACGCCGACACCACACGCCGTGGCTGGGTGAACATGCTGCGCGTGTCCCACTCGACGACCATACGCGAAGGCCGGTCGCTGCGGCTCCAGACTATCGCCTTGTCGCCGAACACATCGCCGGACTGCACGCCGTCAGTCATTTTCGGGCGGTCCTGCACCGAGGCAATGACTGCCGGTGCAACACCGGGTAACAGCAGACCGGCACCCACGGTCCCGACGGCCTGGATGACACGACGACGCTTGAGATCGAACTGGCTCACGGGTATCCCCTCACTGACAGGCAAAACAGCAACCTAGCAGGACAATGTTGGCGCTGTATGACAGGCCTGACAGTTATTCAGCGAATCAAGAAGACTCAAAAACCGCGCGCAGCCGGTAACTGGTAAACTCCCGCGCCTTTATTGCCGTCCGGGACGCTTTGCATGTCTTCCTTGAATCAGGCGCTTAGCGTCGCCCTCGACAACCGTGATTCGCTGCTTGCCGAACTGCACCTGCAAGGCACCGACTGCTATCGCCTGTTTCACGGCAGTCAGGAAGGCGCCAGCGGCCTGACCATCGACCGCTATGGCCCGCAATTGCTGGTGCAGAGTTTTCACACAGGGCTGGAGCGTGATGCGTTGCTGGAGCTGCATGCGCAGGTCAATGCGCGTCTGGGTCTGGAGACGCTGCTGGTCTATAACGACCGCTCACAAGGCAACTCGCGGGTAGATCGTCAGGACGCCATCTACAAGGCCGACGAAGCGGCGCTGGCAGACCATGTCGGTCGCGAGTGGGGGCTCAATTATCGGGTCCGCGGGCGGCATGCCGGGCAAGACCCGTTGCTGTTTCTCGACCTGCGCAATACACGGGGCTGGGTCAAGCAGAACAGCGCAGGCAAGCGCGTGCTGAACCTGTTCGCCTACACCTGCGGCGTAGGCCTGAGTGCCGCAGCCGGTGGCGCGAGCGAAGTGTGCAACCTGGATTTTGCCGAGGGCAATCTGGCCGTGGGCCGCGAAAACGGCGCGCTCAACCCGCAACTCCCGACCATGCAATTCATCCAGTCAGACTATTTTCCGGCCATCCGTCAACTCGCCGGCCTGCCGGTCGCCGCCCGCCGCAGCCAGAAGCTGCCGAGCCATGTAAAGCTGGATCAGCGCCAATACGACCTGGTCCTGCTCGACCCGCCCGCCTGGGCCAAAAGCGCGTTCGGCACGGTCGATCTGTTGCGCGATTATCAAAGCCTGCTCAAACCTGCACTGCTTACAACGGCAAACGATGGCGTGCTGATCTGCTGCAACAATCTGGCGAAGGTCAGCATGCAGGACTGGCGCGAGCAGGTCCTGCGTTGCGCCAGCAAGGCCGGTCGTCCGGTGCGCGATTGGCAAATGATGCTGCCTGCCGAGGACTTCCCGTCGAAGGACGGCCAACCGCCACTGAAAACCCTGATTCTGCAACTCTGATCAGCCACCTGCCTCAAGCCGCTTAAATATGCCGCCTGAATCATGAAAAATCCTACAAGCCAGAGCGGCACTGCCTTGGGAACCGAACAGGCATGCCATACTCCAAGCACCTCCAAAAGAGAGAGACGCCGCTGCCCATGTCCAGAGGATTGAAATACACACTTGGCTCCGTGCTGGCTGTGCTCGTGCTCTATAGCCTGTTGGGTTTCTTCATCCTTCCCGGTGTCGCTCTGCGCATTGCCAATCAACAACTGGCCAATTATTCAACCGTGCCGGCCAAGCTGGAACGCCTGGAGTTCAATCCCTACACACTGGAACTGACCCTCTGGGGCCTGAACATCGGCACACCCGGCAAAGAACAGGTCGCGTTCGAAAAGCTCTACGCCAATCTGCAGATCGACAGCCTCTGGACCCGAGCCCTGCATTTGCAGCGCGTCGAGCTGATCAAGCCCAAGACCGAACTGTTATTTGACAAGCAAGGTCAGCTCAACCTGGCGCAACTGTTCAAGCTGCCTGCCAGCGAGCCGACCCCGGACGAACCGCCGAGCAAGCCGTTTCCATTGCGCATCGGCGAGATCAAGCTGGCTGACGGTTACGTGCACTTTCAGGACATGCGCCCAGGCGCACCCATCGAATTCCTCTACGACGCGTTGAATTTCGAACTCAAGAACCTCAGCACCCTGCCGGAAGACAATGCCGACATGACCCTGGTCGCGGCCGGGCCCGACGGCGGACAGATCGACTGGGTGGGTCGCATCAGCCTGGTGCCGATCGCCTCCGAAGGCACGCTGAAAGTCACCGACGGCAAAATGAAGCTGTGGTGGCCCTACGTGCGTGATGCGCTGCCGCTGGCTCTTGAGGATGGCGTGCTAAATTTCAGTACCGCCTACAAGCTCAATCTGGCCAAGGAAACCGAGCTTCAATTGACCAACCTTTCGGCCAGCGTCTCGCCCTTTGCGTTGAACACGCCTGACGGACGCCCTCTGGTGCGTCTGCAACGCCTGGATGTGAGCGATACATCAGTAGACCTGGCGAAGCAAAAGGTAACTGTCGGCAAGATTCGCAGCCAGAAGCTGGAAACCTGGGCCGCACGCGAAAGCGACGGGCAACTGGACTGGCAGAAACTGTTCGCCAGTCAACCGGACAAGCCTGCCGCGTCGCAAAAACCGGCGGTGGACGAAAAAGCGGCGGAACCCGCACCTGGCAATGCCAGCGCCCAAAGGGCAACGCCGAGCAAACCGTGGCAAGTGCTGCTGCGCGATGTGCAACTGCGCGACTATATGGTCCACCTCGCGGATCGCGTCCCCAAGGAACCTGTTGCACTGGATGTCGGCCCGCTGAATGTGGATATTCAGAATTTCGACAGCCTGAACACATCACCCTTTACCCTCAAGCTCGACACCGGACTGGGCAAACAGGGCAATCTGACCGCATCCGGCGACGTTAATCTGAACCCGGTCAGCGCGCGCTTGAACGTGACGACCCGTGACATCGATTTGCGACTGGCTCAGGCCTATATCAGCCCGTTCATTCTTCTTGAACTGCGCAGTGGCATGCTGGGCAGCGACCTGGCCGTCAATCTGAAGAGTACCGAGCCACTGGCGTTCGGCGTGACCGGTAAAGCGCAGGTCAGTCAGTTGCACACACTTGATACCGTCAAACAGCGCGACTTCCTCAAGTGGCAGCAACTGGACCTTGAAGGGCTGGATTATCAGCATGGCACCGGACTTTCGATTGCCAAGGTGAACATGAGTCAGCCGTATGCGCGCTTCATGATCAACGAAGACCGCACCACCAACATCGATGACCTGCTGATTCCACAGCCGGACGACAAGAAAGCTCCGAAGCCGAAGGCAGCCCAAACACAGCCCAAGGCAAAAAAAGACAATCCGCTGGCGATCTATGTCGGCGAAGTGAACATCAAGGATGGCTCGGCAAACTTTGCCGACATGACCCTGACGCCCAACTTCGCGACGGCCGTGCAACAACTCAACGGTCGCATCGGCACCATCGACAACCGCAAGGCCACGCCTGCTCCGGTCGATATCGAAGGCAAGGTCGACCGTTACGCACCTGTGACCATCAAAGGCAGCCTCAACCCTTTCGATCCGATGGCCAGCCTCGACATCACCACCAGCTTCAAGCGGGTCGAGCTGACCAACCTGACGCCCTATTCCGGAAAATTCGCAGGCTTCCGGATTCGCAAGGGCCGGCTCAATCTGGATCTGCATTACCTGATCACCAAAGGCCAGCTCAAGGCGCAGAACAAGGTCCTGATCGAACAGCTGCAACTGGGTGAGCGGGTCGACAGCCCGGACGCGCTGGACCTGCCTATACGATTGGCCGTGGCGCTGCTCAAGGACACGCAGGGACGGATTTCGCTTGAGCTGCCTATCGAAGGCGACCTCAACAACCCGCAGTTCAGCGTGATGCCGATTGTCTGGCAAACGCTGCGCAATCTCGTGCTGCGTGCGGCACAGGCGCCTTTCAAGATGCTGGGCAGCCTGGTTTCAGGCGGCAGCTCCGAGGACCTCGGCAGCGTGAGTTTCGCGCCGGGCACCAGCGAGTTGTCGGTCGAGACACAACGTGCGCTGGACAAGCTCTCGGCCGCCCTCAAGGCGCGTCCGGACCTTAAGCTGGAGATCGAAGGCACCAGCGCTGCCAGCAGCGACGGCCCGTTGATAGCGCAGCAGCGACTGGAGCGGGAATATCAGTACACGTATTACAAGATCCTCCAGCGGCGTGGCGACAAGGTCCCGGCCAAGGCTGGCTTGATCGAGGTTCCGGATGCTGAAAAAGCGCCGATGCTGGAAGGCATTTACCGTACGCGCCTGAAACAGCAACCGCCCGCAGAATGGGCCAACCTGAGCAAGGAACAACGCGCCAGCCAGATGCGCGCTGCGGTGCTCACGTTCTGGAGCGGCAATGAGGTGTTGCTGCGTGAGCTGGGCCAGAGCAGAGCCAGCAGCATCAAGGATTATCTGGTGGACAAGGGCAAGCTTGAAGACGCTCGCGTGTACTTCGTCGACGCACGCCTCGGACAGGCTCAGCCAGATGGTAAAGTCATCAGCCCACTCCACCTGGACAGTGAATGAACCCGTTGCCACAGATGCGAATCAAGATGCTGATCAGCCTGACCCTGGCCGCAATGGCCGGGGCAGTCGTCTTACCTGCCCATGCGGCATCAACCTTGCGATGCGGCAGCCAGTTGATCAGCACCGGTGACCGGACATTCGAGGTTCAGCAGAAATGCGGTGAGCCGGTCAGTCAGGAAGTGATCGGCACAAAGGAAAGCTTCAGCACTGATTATCGCCAGTCCGAGACCGTCAAAATCGAGGAATGGATCTACGGCCCTGACAATGGCATGTATCAGTATCTGCATTTTGAGGGTGGACGCCTGGTGAGGATTGATAGCAAACGTCGTCGCTGATCCCTCTATCACCTTCCCGGTAAAACAAACGCCACAGAAATAGAAAAGGCCCCGACTCTTCAGTCGGGGCCTTTAATGGCTACATCCTTGTAGCCTCGCATGAACCTTCCATCAATCAATGACTGCGGTTGTTCATGGGCAGTATTCGATTACTCGGCTTTCAGGCCAGCAGCCGATACGTCTTTAACACCTTTGATTTTCTTGGTGATAGCGACGGCAGTGTTTTTCTGAGCTTCGGTGACTTTTACCATGGAGGACAGGGAAACCACGCCTTTGTTGGTCTCAACCTTGATGTCCGAACCAGGAATGCCTTTTTCAGTCAGCAGGTCAGCTTTGACTTTAGTAGTGATCCAGGTGTCAGAAGTATCTTCTTTGACTTCTTGAGTCGTGGTGTTAGCTGCCAGAACCATTGGCGCTTGAGCCGAGGTCTGAGCGAATGCAGCGTTAGCCATGGTCAGAGTCAGGGCAGTTGCGGTAGCGGCAGCGATAGCGAACTTCTTCATACGATAACTCCTGTTTTTCTCAAAAACTGCGCCAGGTGAATGGCTGCAGGGTTAACCGTTATGTCGCAATCGCTGTGCCAAACATGAAGAACCTTAAAATCCGTTTAAAATCATATAGTTATATTTTCGGCTAATTTACGGAATCGTGCAGATTGCCCGCTAACCCGGTTTCAGGCTTGCAAGATGCATGTTCAGACCGAGCATTTTGCGCGACCGAAACCTAACCCTTTAATTGCGCACATAAAAAAAGGACTCCGAAGAGTCCTTTTTCAAACGCTGATCAGATCAATCAGACGCCGGATACTTTCGCAGCCGCTACGTCTTTGATCGACAGCTTGATACGACCGCGGTTATCCACGTCCAGTACCAGTACTTCGACTTCCTGACCTTCTTTCAGGATATCGGTCACTTTCTCTACGCGAGCGTCGCTCAGCATCGAGATGTGAACCAGACCGTCCTTGCCCGGCAGGATGTTGACGAATGCGCCGAAATCGACGATGCGCTCAACCTTGCCGACGTAGATCTTGCCGATCTCTGCTTCTGCGGTGATACCCAGAACGCGCTGACGTGCCGCTTCAGCCGCTTCCTTGGATTCGCCGAAGATCTTGATCGAGCCGTCGTCTTCGATATCGATCGAAGCCTTGGTTTCTTCGCAGATTGCACGGATGGTTGCGCCACCCTTGCCGATCACGTCACGGATCTTGTCGGTGTCGATCTTCATCGCGATCATCGTCGGCGCGTTGGCCGACAGTTCGTTACGCGACTGACCGATGATCTGGTTCATCTGACCGAGGATGTTCAGGCGAGCTTCCAGAGCCTGGCCCAGGGCGATCTCCATGATCTCTTCGGTGATGCCTTTGATCTTGATGTCCATCTGCAGCGCGGTAACACCTTTGGAGGTACCAGCTACTTTGAAGTCCATGTCGCCCAAGTGATCTTCGTCACCCAGGATGTCAGTCAGAATGGCGAACTTCTCGCCTTCCTTGACCAGACCCATGGCGATACCGGCAACCGGCGCCTTCATCGGAACACCTGCATCCATCAGTGCCAGGGAAGCACCGCAGACCGAGGCCATGGAGCTGGAACCGTTGGACTCGGTGATTTCCGAAACAACACGAATGGTGTACGGGAACACGTCAGCGCCCGGCAGCATAGCCTGCACGCTGCGACGAGCCAGACGACCGTGACCGATTTCACGACGACCGGCACCGCCCATGCGACCACACTCGCCCACCGAGAACGGAGGAAAGTTGTAGTGCAGCATGAAGGGGTCTTTTTTCTCGCCTTCAAGGGTATCGAGCAGCTGTGCATCACGTGCAGTACCCAGGGTGGCCACAACCAGCGCCTGAGTTTCGCCACGGGTAAACAGTGCCGAGCCGTGAGTCTTTGGCAGAACGCCGACTTCGATGTTAAGAGGACGGACGGTGCGCGTGTCGCGGCCATCGATACGTGGCTTGCCGTTAACGATGTTTTCGCGAACGGTGCGGTATTCGATTTCACCGAAAGCGGCTTTGACTTCGCTGGCAGACGGGCTGCCGTCTTCAACAGCGAGCTTGGCAACGACCTGATCTTTCAGTTCGCCCAGACGCGCATAGCGGTCGGCTTTGACGGTGATGGTGTAAGCCTGGGAGATCGCATCGCCGAACTCGGCACGGATAGCGCCCAGCAGTGCAGTCGCTTCAGGCTTCGGCTGCCAGTCCCAAGTAGGCTTGGCGGCTTCGGCGGCCAGTTCCTTGATGGCGTTGATGACCACCTGGAATTCGTCGTGGGCGAACAGTACGGCGCCCAGCATCTGGTCTTCGGTCAGTTCCTTGGCTTCCGATTCAACCATCAGAACGGCTTCGGAAGTACCGGCTACAACCATGTCCAGGCTTGAAGCCTGCAACTGCTCGTAGGTCGGGTTCAGCAGGTAGCCGGTGCTTTCGTGGAAAGCAACGCGCGCAGCGCCGACCGGACCGTCAAACGGGATACCGGAGATGGCCAGAGCAGCCGATGTACCGATCATCGCAGCGATGTCCGGATCGATTTTCTTGCTGGTGGAAACGACGGTGCAGACAACCTGCACTTCGTTCATGAAGCCTTCTGGAAACAGCGGACGGATCGGACGGTCGATCAGTCGCGAGGTCAGGGTTTCTTTCTCGGAAGGACGGCCTTCACGCTTGAAGAAACCACCGGGAATCTTGCCGGCAGCGTAGGTTTTTTCCTGGTAGTGCACGGACAGAGGGAAGAAGCCTTTGCCAGCGTCAGCCTGTTTGGCGCCGACCACAGTCACAAGTACGCTGACGTCGTCGTCAACGGTGACCAATACTGCACCAGAGGCTTGACGGGCGATACGGCCTGTCTCGAGGGTTACGGTCGATTGACCGAACTGAAACTTTTTGATTACCGGGTTCACGGTTTCCTACCTTTCTTTGTGGCTCTTGGGGAACTGGTTTCTTGCGAATTCTTGGGCAGCGTGGGGAATCGGCCCCTTCCACAGCCCAGATAAAACTTGAGGCTGGGAGCCTGCCAGAACCACCGGGCAAACCCGATGGATCGTGACAGACAACCAACCTCTAGCAACGTCGTTATTAGCGACGCAGACCCAGACGACCGATCAGGGCGCTGTAACGGCTAACGTCCTTACCTTTCAGGTAATCCAGCAGCTTGCGGCGCTGGTTTACCATACGGATCAGACCACGACGGGAGTGGTGGTCCTTACCGTTGGCCTTGAAGTGGCCTTGCAGTTTGTTGATGTTGGCGGTCAGCAGTGCAACTTGCACTTCTGGCGAACCAGTGTCACCAACAGCTTGCTGGTAGTCGGTTACGATCTGAGCTTTTTCTTCAACGCTGAGTGCCATGTGGGCAATCCTTATTTCAGGGAAGCGCTTCCGGAGAAACGTTTCCAACAGGCCGAGGACGAAACCTCGTATTAAAAAAAGAGATATGACCGTGCCTGTTGACAGCCATCCTCGTTCCACCCCGTTTGCAGGCTAGCCTGAAAACGGACTGGTTCCGGTCACTCTGACCGAATCAATCGACGCGGCGCAATACGCCCGTCTTCACTGACTTCACCGATACCGATGAAGCGACCTTCGTGATCCTGCACCCGTACCATGCCGAATTTCGGCGCGTCCGGGGCGCGTACTGGCTGACCATGCAACCAGTAAAACGAACTGTGCTCGGAAAACTTCAGCAGGGGCCAGTCCAGCAAGCCACTGTCCGAAGGCATCAGGAAGCGGTCAACCGCTTCATTGCCGCCGTCGGCATGCACCTGCTCCAGCTCTTCCAGCGTAACCGTCTGAGCCAGTGTAAAAGGCCCGGCCTGGGTACGGCGCAGCTCTGCCACGTAAGCACCACAACCAAGTTTTTCACCAATATCCTCGACCAGAGTCCGGATGTAGGTGCCTTTGCTGCAATCCACCGACAGACGTGCTGTCTCGCCTTCGCAAGCAAGTAATTCCAGGCGCGCAATAGTAACAGAACGGGGCTCGCGCTCCACTACTTCCCCTGCACGAGCCAGCTTGTAAAGTGGCTGACCATCACGCTTGAGGGCCGAGTACATGGGAGGTATCTGACTGATTTTCCCGCGAAAGTCCGGCAGAACCGCTTCGATATCGTCGCGACCAACGGTCACAGGGCGCGTCAGCAGAACATCACCCTCGGAGTCAGCAGTAGTGGTGGTCTTGCCCAGTTGCGCGAGGGTCTCGTAGGACTTGTCCGAATCGAGCAGGTACTGCGAAAACTTGGTCGCCTCGCCGAAGCACAACGGCAGAACGCCTGTTGCCAGAGGGTCGAGGCTGCCCGTGTGCCCGGCCTTCTCGGCATTGAGCAACCAGCGAACCTTTTGCAGCGCGGCGTTGGAAGTGAAGCCCAGTGGCTTGTCGAGCAGGATGATCCCGCTGACATTGCGGCGTATACGCTTGACCTGAGCCACCCTTTACTCCTCGGTACTTTCAGGCTTTGCATCAGGCGATGCAGCGCCTTCCTGGTGCTGACTGTCCTGCGCCACGGCGCGCTCGATCAGAGCCGAGAGATGCGCACCACGCACAACGCTTTCGTCGTAGTGGAAGTGCAGTTGAGGCACGCTACGCAGTTTCATTTCACGGGCCAGCTGCATGCGCAGGAAACCTGCGGCAGCGTTAAGCACCTTGATGGTTTGTGCAATATCTTCCGCGTTGTCCTGGCCCATGACGGTCATGAAAATCTTCGCATGACCTACGTCACGGCTGACGTCTACGGCGGTGATGGTGACCAGACCCACACGCGGGTCCTTGATTTCGCGACGGATCAGTTGTGCCAGCTCGCGCTGCATCTGATCGCCGATACGCTGGGTACGGCTGTATTCTTTTGCCATGTTTGTTACCTGTTACTGATCCGGGACCAAACCCTGACAGTCTGAAAGCGGCAAACGCCCGGCCTGACAATTGCCAGACCGGGCGTTGCGTTTAGAGCCCATGGAGGAAAGCAGGGCATTTGCATGCGACGCTCCCACCATGACTCCTGAAGCTCGCGATTTAGAGGCTGCGAGCCACTTGGACCTTCTCGAAGACTTCGATCTTGTCACCAACCTTGACGTCGTTGTAGCTCTTGACGCCGATACCGCATTCCATGCCGGCACGTACGTCGGCAGCGTCGTCCTTGAAGCGGCGCAGGGATTCCAGCTCGCCTTCAAAGATAACGATGTCTTCACGCAGAACACGGATCGGACGGTTACGGTAAACGGTGCCTTCCAGAACCATACAGCCTGCGATCGCGCCGAATTTCGGCGAACGGAACACATCGCGGACTTCGGCGATGCCCAGGATATTCTCCCGAACGTCGCTGCCAAGCATACCGGTAAGGGCTTTCTTGACGTCTTCGATGATGTCGTAGATCACGTTGTAGTAACGCATATCCAGACCTTCCTGTTCGACGATCTTGCGAGCGCCAGCATCGGCACGCACGTTGAAGCCGAACAGTACAGCGTTGGAGGCCAGTGCCAGGTTGGCGTCGCTCTCGGTGATACCACCGACACCGCCACCGACCACGCGCACTTGCACTTCGTCGTTACCCAGGCCGTTCAAGGCGCCGTTCAACGCTTCGAGGGAGCCACGTACGTCAGATTTGAGGACGATGTTGAGCGTCTTCTTCTCTGCCTGACCCATGTTCTCGAAGATGTTTTCAAGCTTGCCAGCGTGAGCACGGGCCAGTTTGACTTCGCGGAACTTGCCTTGACGGAACAGAGCCACTTCACGGGCTTTCTTCTCGTCCGACAGCACGCTCATCTCGTCGCCAGCGTCCGGTGTACCGTCCAGGCCGAGGATCTCGACAGGGATGGAAGGACCTGCTTCTTTGACTGGCTTGCCGTTCTCGTCGAGCATGGCGCGGATGCGGCCGAAGTTCGAACCGACCAGAACCATGTCGCCCTGACGCAGCGTACCGTCCTGAACCAGAACAGTAGCAACCGGACCACGGCCCTTGTCCAGACGGGACTCGACAACAACACCACGGCCAGGAGCCGATGGAGTGGCCTTGAGTTCCAGGACTTCGGCTTGCAGCAGAACAGCTTCCAGCAGCTCGTCGACGCCAGTACCCATTTTCGCGGAGACCGAAACGAAAGGCGTATCACCGCCCCACTCTTCGGACGTCACGCCATGGACCGACAACTCGCTGCGAATGCGATCGAGGTCAGCACCTGGCTTGTCGATCTTGTTCACGGCTACAACCAGCGGCACGCCAGCAGCAACAGCATGCTGAACAGCTTCGATGGTCTGCGGCATCACGCCGTCATCGGCAGCAACAACCAGAATCACGATGTCAGTCGCCTTGGCACCACGAGCACGCATTGCGGTAAACGCAGCGTGACCCGGGGTGTCGAGGAAGGTAACCATGCCGCGTTCGGTTTCAACGTGGTAGGCACCAATGTGCTGAGTGATACCGCCGGCTTCGCCAGCCGCTACCTTGGCACGACGAATGTAGTCGAGCAGGGAAGTCTTACCATGGTCGACGTGGCCCATTACGGTCACAACCGGCGCACGGGAGAACGACTCACCCTCGAACTTCAGCGATTCGGCCAGGGAATCTTCCAGGGCATTGTCGCTGACCAGCGTGACCTTGTGGCCCAGCTCTTCGGCGATCAACTGGGCAGTTTCCTGATCCAGTACCTGGTTGATGGTCACCGGAGTGCCCATCTTGAACATGAACTTGATGACTTCGGCAGCCTTGACCGACATCTGTGCCGACAACTCGCCGACAGTGATGGTCTCGCCAATGGCAACGTCACGAATCACAGGACCGGTAGGGCTCTGGAAACCGTGGGCGTTACGCTTCTTCAGCTTGCCCTTGCCACGACCGCCACGACGGAAGCTGTCGCTTTCTTCGTCGGTAGTGCGAGGCGCAACGCGAGGGGCCGGAGCCTTCTCTTTAACGGAGGCGCGATGCGGAGCGTTCTTGCGATCGCCGTCGCCGCCACGGGCATTGCGATCGTCAGCGCGAGGCTTGTCAGGGCGACGTTGTTCGTCACGCTTGCGAGCGTCGGCCGATGGCGCAGCGCTGGCAGGTGCCGGAGCAGCGGCCGCTTGTGCTTCACGCGCAGGCTCGGCAGCAGCAACAGGCTGCGCAGGTGCCGGAGCATCCTGAGCGGCAGCTGGCTGGCTGGTCGCGTCTGTTTCGGAGCGACGCTTGGCTTCTTCTTCAGCCTTTTGACGAGCGGCATTTTCTACCGCACGGCGTTCGTCCATCTCGCGCTTGCGCTCGGCTTCGATTTCTTCCGGGCTGCGCTGTACAAATACTTTCTTCTTGCGCACTTCAACGCTGATGCTTTTGCTGCCAGCAACGCGCAGGGTGCTGGTGGTCTTGCGCTGCAAGGTAATCTTGCGTGGCTCTTCCACCTTGGCCTTGTGACCACTTTTCAGGTGCGTCAGCAGGGCTTGCTTTTCGTTATCGGTCACAACTTGCTCGGCGGCGGTGTGCGGCAGACCTGCCTCACGCATCTGCTGTAACAGGCGCTCTACCGGTGTGTCGACCACTTTGGCCAGTTCTTTCACCGTGACTTGCGTCATGCACTTCTCTCCTCAGGCCGCGCTTACTTACTCGAACCAATGGGCTCGGGCGGCCATGATCAACTTGCCGGCACGATTATCGTCAATGCCGTCGATGTCGAGCAGATCGTCTATAGACTGCTCGGCCAGGTCTTCGCGGGTAATTACGCCGCGCACCGCCAGTTCCATCGCCAGATCCTTGTCCATACCCTCAAGCGAGAGCAGGTCTTCGGCCGGATGGGCGTCTGCCAGCTTTTCCTCTGTAGCGATGGCTTTGGTCAACAAACGATCCTTGGCACGAGCGCGAAGCTCGCTGACGATATCTTCGTCAAAGCCGTCGATGTTGAGCATTTCTTCCAACGGTACGTAGGCAATCTCTTCCAGGCTGGTGAAGCCTTCATCAACCAGTACCTGTGCCAGTTCTTCATCGACTTCGAGCTCTTCGATGAAGTTGCGCAGGATGTCACCGGTTTCAGCTTGCTGCTTGGCCTGGATGTCCGATTCGGTCATTACGTTCAGGGTCCAGCCAGTCAACTGGCTCGCCAGACGAACGTTCTGACCACCACGACCAATAGCCTGGGCCAGGTTGTCCGCGCCAACCGCGATGTCCATTGCATGCGCATCTTCATCTACGATGATTGCCGCTACTTCTGCAGGGGACATTGCATTGATCACGAACTGCGCCGGGTTATCGTCCCAGAGCACGATATCCACACGCTCGCCACCCAGCTCGCCGGAAACAGCCTGAACGCGCGAACCGCGCATGCCGATACAGGCACCTTGCGGATCGATTCGTTTGTCCTTGGAGCGAACAGCGATTTTGGCACGTGAACCCGGGTCACGAGAGGCAGCCATCACCTCAATGAGACCTTCGGCAATTTCCGGCACTTCAATGCGGAAAAGCTCGATCAGCATCTCTGGCGCAGTACGCGACAGAATCAGCTGAGGGCCACGGTTTTCAGTGCGAATTTCCTTGAGCAATGCGCGGACGCGGACACCGACCCGGAAAGTCTCCCGGGAGATGATGTCTTCACGAGCCAGCAATGCCTCGGCATTGTTACCCAGGTCAACGATGACATTGTCACGCGTAACCTTTTTAACAGTACCAGAAATGATTTCACCCAGACGCTCGCGGTAGGCGTCGACGACCTGAGCACGCTCGGCTTCACGGACTTTCTGCACGATGACTTGCTTGGCAGTCTGTGCAGCGATACGACCGAATTCGATGGAGTCGATTTTTTCTTCGATCAGTTCGCCAGCTACGGCACCCGGCCTTTTAGCCTGAGCCTGATCAACGGCCAGCTCGTAAGCCGGATCGTCCAGATCTTCGTCTTCGACAACTGTCCAGCGACGGAAAGTCTCGTAGTTACCTGTTTGGCGGTTGATCTCTACACGCAGCTCAACTTCATCTTCAAAACGTTTTTTGGTAGCAGTGGCCAAGGCCAGCTCCAGCGCTTCAAAAATCACACTTGCCGGAACGCCCTTTTCATTGGACACCGACTCAACAACCAGCAGTACTTCTTTGCTCATCGTACGCCTCGCCTTTCGCAAGCCATTGGATCCGCGGGATCCGCAGTAACCGGCACGTCTCAGTCAAACGTGGGAATAATGTTGGCCTTGTCGATCAAGTCGATCGGTAACAGGAACTCATGGTCTTCAACCTGCACCACGACATCCTGCTCCTCCACCCCGCGGAGAAGGCCTTGAAAGTTGCGCCGGCCTTCAAAGGGCGAGCGCAGCTTTATTCTTACTTGTTCCCCGGCGTACGAAGCAAACTGCTCAATAGTGAACAGCGGGCGCTCCATGCCAGGAGAAGATACTTCGAGGGTGTACTCAGTGCTGATTGGATCTTCTACATCCAACACACCGCTGATCTGGCGACTGACGATTGCGCAGTCATCCACCAGAACACCACCTTCCTTGTCGATATAAATGCGCAGCACCGAATGCTTGCCCTGGGAACTGAAATCGATCCCCCAGCATTGATAGCCTAGGGCCACGACCACCGGGGCCAACAAGTCCTGCAACTGTTCTAGCTTGCTCGACACCTGAACCCCCTCGTGCATGCTTTAAAAATAAAAAAATGGGCAAAAGCCCATCCCTGAAAACGCCGCTGAACATCGACGTCATGTACTGTCCAGCTAACAAAAAGCCCCTTAAAAGGGGCTCCGCTAAAACTGGTTGCGGGGGCTGGATTTGAACCAACGACCTTCGGGTTATGAGCCCGACGAGCTACCAAACTGCTCCACCCCGCGACAAAGCTGGGGCGGAAGTATACGACCGATCCATTGCTGGGTCAATCCAACATCCACCTACAAGAAAGCCCGCTAATGCGGGCCTTCTTGTTAATTGGTACCGAGAAGGGGACTCGAACCCCTACACCCATTGGGCACAACCACCTCAAGGTTGCGTGTCTACCAATTCCACCACCTCGGCATTACAACTCTTTGGCGACCTCGCGAAACATCGCCGAATTCTTTTTTACTTCTGCCCTGAAGCTGGAGGTACGTCAGCAGGAACAACTGCTGGCTTTTGCGCTTCGAGCACCGGCACATCATCTGCTGCCGGTTTTTGCTTCACTTCCAATACCGCTGGATCTGGCAAACCTACTTGAGTCAGCTGTTGAGCTTTCTCTTTAGCAAAGTAACCTAACCCCAAGCTGGTTATGAAAAAACATGCGGCGAGTATAGCAGTAAACTTACTGAGAAAGGTAGAGGTTCCTTGACCTCCGAAGACAGTATTTGACGCACCCGCTCCGAAAGACGCACCTGCGTCGGCACCTTTACCCTGCTGCAGCAATACCAGGGCAACAACGCCCAGCGCGCCCAACAGATGAAAAACAATTACGACTGTTTCCAGCATTTTTTCAGTTTCCCGCGGCGCGACAGATCGCACCGAACTCATCTGCATTCAAGGAAGCTCCACCAATGAGCCCCCCATCGATATCCGGCATGCTGAATAGCTCGACCGCATTGGCCGCCTTCACGCTGCCGCCATAGAGAAGTCGCACGCCTTGTGCGACTTCGGCATTCTCTTTCGCCAACTGCGCACGAATAGCTGCGTGCACTTCCTGCGCCTCTTGAGGCGAAGCGGTCAATCCGGTGCCAATGGCCCAGACTGGCTCGTAGGCAATTACTGCATTGACCAGTGCATTGATGCCGAACTCGGCAATCACGCTGTCCAGTTGACGCCCGACGATTTCAAGCGTCTGACCGGCCTGGCGCTGCTCCAGGGTCTCACCTATACACAGAACAGGTGTCAAACCACTTGCCTGGATCGCTGCGAACTTCTTGTTGAGCACATCATCCTGCTCGCCAATCAACTGACGACGCTCGGAGTGCCCGACGAGGACCAGCCTGCAACCTGCATCAGCCAACTGACTGGATGCGATCTCACCGGTCAGTGCGCCTTGCGCTGCCTGTATGGCTGCGTCCTGCGCACCTGCGATGATCGCAGTCCCTTCAAGGCCTTCGATCACCTGATTGATGAACAGACTCGCAGGCATCACGACAACATCGACGTTGTCCGGCAACACTTGTTTGCCCAGCCCCTCGATCAGCTCAGCGACGCTGGCGCGGGTACCGTGCATTTTCCAGTTACCAGCTACCATTGGGCGGCGCATGCTACACCTCGTGGGTCAAAGTGGGCGCAGATGTTACCCAACACTTTCGACACTGGCAAGCCGAAATCAGGCGCAAACTTCAGCAACCAGTTTTGCGAGCCCTTCGGCATAGCCGCGGACCTGCGCCTCGTCCTCACCCTCCACCATCACGCGCACCAACGGTTCGGTGCCGGACTTGCGTAACAGAACCCGGCCACGGCCTGCCATCTGCTCGGTGACGCGCGCGCAGGCTTCCTGCACCGAAGGATGCGAAACAGGGTCGACACTGGAACCCTCAAAACGCACATTGATCAGGATCTGCGGGCATTTGCGCAATTTCAGACGCGCCTCGGCAAGGCTGATACCACTGCGACGAAGCGCCAGTATGACCTGCAACGAAGCGATGATCGCATCACCCGTGGTAGCGTGCTGGAAACACACGATGTGCCCAGAGTTCTCGCCACCAATCTGCCAGTTGCGCTCAAGCAGCTCTGCAATCACATACCGGTCACCGACATTTGCGCGCACGAACGGAATATTTTGTTCGGCGAGGGCCAGCTCAAGGCCGAGGTTGCTCATCAGCGTACCCACCACACCGCCCTGCAAGCGGCCGCGCTCGTGCAGATCGCGAGCAATGATGTACAGCAACTCATCACCATCAACGATGGTGCCAGTATGGTCGACCATCAATACACGGTCACCATCGCCATCGAAGCCGATACCCATGTCGGCGTTCTCTGCGACCACGGCAGCCTGCAAGGCTTCCATGTGCGTAGAACCGCAATCCTTGTTGATGTTCAGCCCGTCAGGTTGCGCGGAAAGCACCACGACCTGGGCACCCAGCTCGCGGAAGACATTGGGCGCGACCTTGTAAGTCGCGCCATGCGCGCAATCTATAACCACTTTGAGACCGGCAAAGTCGGTGCTGGTCGGAACACTGCTCTTGCAGAACTCGATGTACCGGCCGGCAGCATCGTTGATGCGCGAGACCTTGCCGAGATTTTCGGATTCGGCAACGGTCATCGGGGCATCAAGCAATTCTTCGATCATCATCTCGATCTCGTCAGGCAATTTGGTGCCCTGCCCCGAGAAGAATTTGATGCCATTGTCGTAATGCGGGTTATGCGAAGCGCTGATGACAATGCCCGCTTCAGCATGAAAAGTACGCGTGAGGTAGGCAATCGCAGGGGTCGGCATCGGCCCGAGCAGCAGCACATCGGCACCCGCTGCGGAGAGACCGGCTTCAAGTGCGGACTCGAACATATAACCGGAAATACGGGTGTCCTTGCCGACGAGAATCCGGCACGTACCCATTTTGCGGAACGCCATACCCGCAGCCCAGCCCAGTTTCAACATGAATTCGGGAGTGATCGGGAATTGCCCTACACGACCACGGATGCCGTCGGTTCCGAAATATTTCCTGGTACTCATGGATGCCCCACTGTTGTTATTCAGCTGCTTCAACAGCTGCGATCATGCGCACCACGTCAACCGTTTCGGCGACATCGTGCACACGGAGAATTTTTGCTCCTTTGGTCATTGCCAAAGCAGCGAGCGCCAGACCACCGGAAAGACGCTGGTCGACCGAACGGTTCAACACCGCGCCAATCATGCTTTTGCGTGACACACCCACCAGCAGTGGCTGACCGAGCGCATGCAGCGCTTCCATGTGGCGGAACAGGCTCAGATTGTGATCCAGTGTCTTGGCGAAACCAAAGCCCGGGTCCAGGATAATCTGGTGCCTGCCAATACCGGCAGCGACACATTGATGCATGCGTTCAAGCAAGAACGCGCTGACCTCACTCAGCAGATCCTGGTAGTGAGGGTTTTCCTGCATGGTGCCCGGTTCACCCAGCATGTGCATCAGGCAGACCGGCAACCCAGTGCCTGCAGCCGCCTGCACCGCACCAGCACGCTGTAGCGAGCGGACGTCATTGATAAGGCCAGCACCCAGCGCAGCCGTCTCCAGCATGACCTCAGGCGTAGACGTATCAACTGAAATAATCACATCGAGTTCGCGCGCGATAATCTCGACGATCGGCGCGACACGCTCGACCTCCTCCTGCGCTGACACCGGACGTGCGCCCGGACGCGTGGACTCGCCACCGACATCAATCAGTGTCGCGCCCGCCAGCACCATCGACTCGGCATGACGCAACGCCTCATCGAGCTGACTGTAACGGCCGCCGTCTGAAAAGGAATCGGGGGTTGCATTGAGGATACCCATAACGTGCGTATGGGCCAAATCAAGAACCCGGTTGCCGCAAGGCAACCGGGTTGGGTACAGCGCAGATGTCATGTCAGACCTTAATGCTCGGCAGCCGGGCCGCCGATTGGCGCCTCAGGACGTGGGTCCGGTGTTATCGGAGTACCGTTGGTACCCGAACCACCACCCCAGTCACGCGGTTCGCGCGGCGGACGACCGGTCATGATGTCGTCGATCTGATCGGCATCAATGGTTTCGTACTTCATCAATGCATCGGCCATCGCCTCAAGCTTGTCACGGTTTTCCGTGAGCAGTTGCTTGGCGGTGCCGTAGCAGTGATCAATGATGCTGCGCACTTCAGAGTCGATCAGCTTGGCAGTATCACCAGAAACACTGGAATTCTGACTACCACCGCGACCCAGATAACCAGCATCTTCGTCTTCGGAGTACATCAATGGACCAAGCTTTTCAGACAAGCCCCATTTAGTGACCATGTTCCGGGCGATCTGGCTGGCACGCATGATGTCGTTGGAAGCACCGGTCGTGACACCATCAAAGCCCAGCGTCATTTCTTCCGCGATACGACCACCGTACAGCGAGCATATCTGGCTGATCAGCGCACGCTTGGACAGGCTGTAACGGTCTTCTTCCGGCAGGAACATGGTCACACCCAGGGCACGACCACGAGGAATGATCGAAACCTTGTAGACCGGATCATGCTCAGGCACCAGACGTCCGACGATAGCGTGGCCCGCCTCGTGGTAAGCGGTGTTGCGCTTTTCCTTATCGGACATGACCATCGATTTGCGCTCGGCGCCCATCATGATCTTGTCCTTGGCCAGCTCGAATTCCTTCATTTCTACAACGCGCTTGCCGGACCGGGCAGCGAACAACGAAGCCTCGTTGACCAGGTTGGCCAGATCGGCACCGGAGAAACCCGGAGTACCGCGAGCAATAACGCCTGGGTTTACATCTTCACCCATCGGCACTTTGCGCATGTGAACCTTGAGGATCTGTTCACGACCACGGATATCCGGCAGACCTACCACAACCTGACGGTCGAAGCGGCCTGGACGCAACAACGCAGGGTCCAGCACGTCAGGGCGGTTGGTCGCAGCGATGACGATGATGCCGTCATTCATTTCGAAACCATCCATCTCGACCAGCAACTGGTTGAGGGTCTGCTCGCGCTCGTCGTGCCCACCACCCATGCCAGCGCCACGGTGGCGACCGACCGCATCGATTTCGTCGATGAAGATGATGCAGGGTGCGTGCTTCTTGGCCTGTTCGAACATGTCACGGACGCGGCTTGCACCAACACCCACGAACATTTCGACAAAGTCGGAACCGGAAATCGTGAAGAACGGTACTTTCGCTTCGCCGGCAATGGCCTTGGCGATCAGCGTCTTACCGGTGCCCGGAGGGCCGACCATCAGCACGCCGCGAGGAATCCGGCCACCCAAGCGCTGGAACTTGCCCGGGTCGCGGAGGAACTCGACCAGCTCACCAACTTCTTCCTTGGCTTCGTCACAACCTGCAACGTCCGCCAGGGTCGTCTTGACCTGATCTTCAGACAGCAGACGCGCCTTGCTCTTGCCAAAGCTCATCGGGCCGCCCTTGCCGCCCGCACCGCCCTGCATCTGGCGCATGAAGAACATGAAGACAGCGATGATCACCAGAATCGGGAAGCTGGCCACCAGTAGCTGGGTCCAGATGCTCTGCTGCTCAGGCTGCTTGCCTTCGACCACGACATTGTTGCTGACCAGATCGCCGATCAGACCATTGTCCGGGATGTTCGGGCGGATGGTCTTGAAGGTGTCACCGTCGCTGCGCTTGCCCGTGATGACGTAGCCGTCAACAGAAACCTTCTCGACCTTGCCATCCTTAACCTGCTGGATAAACTCGGAATAGTTGAGGTTCTGCGGCTCGTTCGGGCTGGAGAAGTTGTTCATCACCGTCACCAGGACAGCTGCGATGATCAACCACAGGATCAAATTCTTTGCCATATCGTTCAATTAGCTACCCTCTGAAGCAAGCTCCACGCAGCAAGCGTGCCTCGCATGATATTCACCGGCCTAACTTACTACAGAACCTACAGATGCGGCAGACACCGTCTGTAACCCTTTGTGAAACTATGACAACGCGATACTCGTTCATGCTGCATCGCAAAGGCCATTTGAAAAAAGCTATCGCATGACATCAAAACCGTTCGATGCTGGCTGCGCCATCGATTCCACGAAAGCCACGTGCCAGCAGGTATTGCTCACGCGATCTGTCACGCGACGACGAAGGCTTGCGCATCTGCACCTTGTCGAACAGCTTGCGAATATCCTTGTGGTAGACATCGAAGCCTTCACCCTGGAAGACCTTGATCAGAAAATCGCCACCGGGACGCAGTACCCGGCCGGCCAGATCGAGCGCCAATTCACAGAGAAACATTGCACGCGGCATATCGACAGCGCTCAATCCACTCATATTGGGGGCCATATCGGAAATCACAAGGTCTACCTGCGTATTACCGACTGCTTCGAGGATCTGCTCCAGAATTGCATCCTCAGTGAAATCGCCCTGAATGAAGGTCACGTCAGGAATGCTGTCCATCTCAAGGATGTCGGAAGCGATCAGACGCCCTTGACCACCAATCAGACGACTGGTCACCTGCGACCAGCCGCCTGGCGCGGCACCGAGGTCGATCACGGTCATGCCCGGGCGGATAATCTTGTCCTTCTCCTGAATCTCGAGAAGCTTGTAACTGGCACGTGAACGGTAGCCGTCCTTCTGTGCCATTTTGACGTACTTGTCGTCGAAGTGTTCTTTGAGCCAGTTATGGCTTGTCTTGGAACGGGCCACAGGGCACCTCAAAAATAAACGAGTCGTGATTAACCGGGCGGTCCCGGACTCGCTCGGGTAAACTGGCCGCCGCTTTTAAAAGATCAGACGCAGAGGTCAGATTATGCCGCTCACTCCAGAGCAGAAGAAACAATACAAATCCATTGGCCACCACCTGAAACCGGTATTGATCGTGGCGGACAATGGTTTGACTGAAGGTGTGCTTGCAGAACTTGAACGCGCCTTGAGCGATCATGAGCTGATCAAGATCAAGCTCAATATCCTCGACCGCGAAAGCCGTCTGGGAGCCGTTGCAGAATTGTGCAAGGCTGGCTCAGCCGACCTTGTACAGGTCATCGGCAAAATGGCGTTGATCTATCGCAAGAACCCAAAGGTAAACAAGCAACTGTCCAACGTCCACCGCGCACACGGATAAAAACACACGTCAGGGCCGCCTCAAGCGTGCCCTGACTCGTTTTTACCGCTGAAAGCGCCCGCCTCGGCGGGCGCTGACATCAGATGTGACGCACCTCGATGATTTCGTACTCGATAACGCCACCCGGCGTTTTCACGGCCACGACGTCACCCTCTTCCTTGGCAATCAAGGCACGGGCAATGGGCGAACCCACTGAAATCTTGCCCTTCTTGATATCCGCTTCGTCCTCACCAACGATCTGATAGGTCACACGCTCGTCAGTCTCGACGTTGGCGATCTCGACCGTGGTGCCGAAGATTACCTTCCCGGTAGGCTCGATCGTGGTGACATCAATCACCACGGCGTTCTGCATGCGCCCTTCGATATCACGGATACGCGCTTCAACCATGCCCTGCTGCTCGCGGGCAGCATGGTATTCGGCGTTTTCCTTGAGGTCACCCAGTTCACGCGCAGTACCAATGTCCTGGCTCAACTTGGGACGCACAACCTTGGTCAGGTGGGTCAGCTCTTCTTCCAGGGCTTGAGCGCCCTGAACTGTCATAGGGTACTTGATCATGCCTTCAATCCTGCATGGAGATCCTGCAAGCGACGTACGGTCTTCTCTGGACCGAACTTGAGCGCTTCACAAATCGCTTCGCCTGCTGCAATGGTGGTGGTGCAGTAAATCTTGTGCTGCAAGGCATTGCGACGGATAGAGTACGAATCCGCAATCGACTGGCGACCTTCGGTGGTGTTGATGATCAGGGTGACTTCGTCATTCTTGATCATGTCGACCACATGCGGACGACCTTCGGTAACCTTGTTGACGCGGCGCACTTTCAGCCCTGCTGCTTCGATCAGCTTGGCAGTACCTGCGGTGGCGACGATCTGGAAGCCCAGGTCAATCAGGTCACGCGCAACGCCAGCCACCAGAGGCTTGTCGTCGTCACGCACGCTGATGAACGCAGTACCGCCGGTCGGCAGCACTTCGCTGGCACCCATCTGGGCCTTGGCAAACGCTTCACCGAAGGTATCGCCCACGCCCATCACTTCGCCGGTCGACTTCATTTCCGGGCCAAGGATCGGGTCAACGCCAGGGAATTTGGCGAACGGGAACACCGCCTCTTTCACGCTGTAGAAATTCGGGATGATTTCCTTGGTGAAGTTCAGCTCTTTCAGCGTCTTGCCGGCCATCACGCGCGCAGCGATCATCGCCAGGGAAACACCGATGCACTTGGACACGAACGGCACGGTACGCGAAGCACGCGGGTTCACTTCGATGACGTAGATGTCTTCGCCCTGAAGTGCCAGCTGTACGTTCATCAGGCCGACAACGCCCAGTTCCAGAGCCATTTTCTTGACCTGTTCGCGCATCTCGTCCTGGATATGGGCAGGCAGCGAGTACGGCGGCAGCGAGCAGGCGGAGTCACCGGAGTGAACGCCTGCCTGTTCGATGTGCTGCATGATCGCGCCGATCACCACGTCAGTGCCGTCACAGACCGCATCGACGTCCATTTCGATTGCACAGTTCAGGAAGTGATCCAGCAGCACCGGGCTGTCATTGGATACCTGAACCGCTTCGCGCAGGTAACGCTTGAGTTCGTCTTCCTGGTAAACGATTTCCATCGCACGACCGCCCAATACGTAGGACGGACGCACCACCAGCGGATAACCGATCTTGGCGGCGGCACGAATCGCTTCGTCTTCGCTGCGCACGGTGGCGTTTGGCGGCTGACGCAGGTTCAGGCGCTCGACCATGTGCTGGAAACGCTCGCGGTCTTCTGCACGGTCAATGGCATCAGGGCTGGTGCCGATAATCGGTACACCGGCCGCTTCAAGAGCTCGCGCCAGCTTCAAAGGCGTCTGACCACCGTACTGCACGATCACGCCTTTCGGCTTCTCGACGCGGACGATTTCCAGCACGTCTTCAAGGGTTACAGGCTCGAAGTACAGACGGTCCGAGGTGTCGTAGTCAGTGGAGACGGTTTCCGGGTTGCAGTTGACCATGATGGTCTCGTAACCGTCTTCACGCAGCGCCAATGCAGCGTGTACGCAGCAGTAATCGAACTCGATACCCTGGCCGATGCGGTTCGGGCCACCGCCGAGGATCATGATCTTGTCGCGCGTCGACGGGTTGGCTTCGCACTCTTCCTCGTACGTCGAGTACAGGTAAGCAGTGTCGGTTGCGAACTCGGCTGCGCAGGTGTCGACACGCTTGTAGACCGGGAACACTTCCAGCTTGTGACGGTGAGTGCGCAGATTCTTCTCGGTCACACCCAGCAGCTTGGCCAGACGCGCATCGGAGAAGCCCTTGCGCTTGAGACGGAACATCAGGTCGCGATCAATAGCCGACAGACCCAGGGTCTTGACCTTCTCTTCGTCCTTGACCAGATCTTCGATCTGCACCAGGAACCAGGGGTCAATCATGTTCATGGCGAAGATGTCCTCGACCGACATGCCGGCACGGAATGCATCAGCGACGTACCAGATACGCTCGGCGCCCGGCACGGTCAGCTCGCGCTTGAGCGTGCTCATGCTTTCCGGGTGGCTCAGGTCCAGCTTCGGATCAAGACCGCAAACGCCGACTTCCAGACCGCGCAGGGCTTTCTGCAGCGATTCCTGGAACGTGCGGCCGATGGCCATGACTTCACCGACCGACTTCATCTGCGTGGTCAGGCGAGCGTCGGCCTTGGAGAACTTCTCGAAAGCGAAGCGCGGGAGCTTGGTCACGACGTAGTCGATGGACGGTTCGAAGGACGCTGGAGTCTTGCCGCCAGTGATCTCGTTGGACAGCTCGTCAAGGGTATAACCGACCGCCAGTTTGGCTGCAACCCGGGCAATCGGGAAGCCTGTGGCTTTGGATGCCAACGCCGAGGAACGCGACACACGCGGGTTCATCTCGATCACGACCATACGGCCGGTGTCCGGGCAGATGCCGAACTGCACGTTGGAGCCGCCGGTTTCGACGCCGATCTCGCGCAGTACCGCCAGCGAGGCGTTACGCAGGATCTGGTATTCCTTGTCAGTCAGGGTCTGTGCGGGAGCAACGGTGATCGAGTCTCCGGTGTGCACGCCCATCGGGTCAAAGTTTTCGATGGAGCAGACGATGATGCAGTTGTCCTTTTTGTCGCGGACAACTTCCATTTCATATTCTTTCCAGCCGATCAGCGATTCGTCGATCAGCAGTTCCTTGGTCGGCGACAGGTCCAGACCACGGGCGCAAATTTCTTCGAACTCTTCACGGTTGTAAGCGATACCGCCGCCGGTGCCGCCCATGGTGAACGATGGACGGATAATGCACGGGAAGCCAAGCTTCTCAAGAACCGCATTGGCCTCTTCCATGCTGTGCGCGATACCGGAGCGCGGGCACGCAAGGCCGATGGACTTCATGGCCTTGTCGAAACGCGAGCGGTCTTCAGCCTTGTCGATGGTGTCGGCGTTGGCACCGATCATCTCGACGCCGAATTTCTCCAGAACGCCTTCGCGCTCCAGATCCAGCGCGCAGTTCAGTGCAGTCTGGCCGCCCATGGTGGGCAGCAAGGCATCCGGGCGCTCTTTTTCGATGATCTTGGCAACGGTCTGCCACTTGATCGGCTCGATGTAGGTGGCGTCGGCCATCGACGGGTCGGTCATGATGGTGGCCGGGTTGGAGTTCACCAGGATGACGCGGTAACCCTCTTCGCGCAGAGCCTTGCAGGCCTGGGCGCCGGAGTAGTCGAATTCACAGGCCTGACCGATCACGATAGGGCCGGCGCCGAGAATCAGGATACTTTTTATGTCTGTACGTTTTGGCATGGGTGGTCACTCAAATCCGCAGGTTCAGTCGGCAAGCCGTCTTGAACATTTATCTAAGGTGACCTGGGCGGCAGCGACCGGACTCTGGGTCCGGGGCCGCCCTGGGCACCTGCGTATTACAGTCTCAAGGCAACCGGTCAGCGGCGCTTGGCCATGGCTTCTATAAAGCGATCAAACAGAGGCGCTACGTCGTTCGGACCAGGACTCGCTTCAGGGTGACCCTGGAAGCTGAAGGCGCTCTTGTCGGTCAGCTCGATACCCTGCAGGGTGCCGTCGAACAGCGACTTGTGAATGGCGCGAACGTTGCCCGGCAGGGTCGCTTCATCAACCGCAAAACCGTGGTTCTGACTGGTGATCATGACAACGCCGGTGTCCAGATCCTGAACCGGGTGGTTTGCACCGTGGTGACCATGCCCCATTTTTACGGTCTTGGCGCCCGCGGCCAATGCCAGAAGCTGGTGACCCAAGCAGATGCCGAATACCGGAATGTCGGTTTCCAGCACTTCTCTGATCGCCTTGATAGCGTAATCGCAGGGCTCGGGATCGCCTGGACCATTGGACAGGAACACGCCATCCGGTTTGTAGGCAAGCACTTCACTGGCAGGCGTTTGCGCCGGAACCACGGTGACCCGGCAACCGCGCTCGACCAGCATGCGCAGGATGTTGACCTTGACGCCGTAGTCGTAAGAAACAACGTGATACGGCAGCTCGGACGCTGCAATTTCAGCATGGCTGTCGGTTTTCAGGTCCCAGACGCTGGAACGCCACTCGTACGTATCTTTGGTGCTGACTTCTTTGGCCAGGTCCATGCCCTTGAGGCCCGGGAACCCGCGAGCAGCGGCGATGGCTGCCTCTTCGGAGATGTTATCACCGGCCATGATGCAGCCGTTCTGGGCGCCTTTCTCACGCAGGATGCGGGTCAGGCGACGCGTGTCGATCCCGGCGATGGCAACAACCTTGTTGGCTTTCAGGTAATCACCGAGGGACAGCTTGTTGCGCCAGTTGCTGGCTACCAGCGGCAGGTCACGAATGACCAGACCGGCGGACCAGACACGATCCGACTCGGCGTCTTCAGGCGTGGTGCCGGTGTTGCCAATGTGCGGGTAAGTCAGAGTAACGATCTGCTGGGCGTAGGAAGGATCGGTAAGAATTTCCTGATAGCCTGTCATTGCGGTGTTGAACACCACCTCACCAACGGTCTGACCGTCGGCTCCAATGGCTTCGCCGCGAAAAATGCTGCCATCAGCAAGGGCGAGTATGGCTGGCTTAGTCAAGAAGACCTCCCGTAAATAAAACCTGAAAGGGCGATCGCAGGCTGCAAAAAAGCGGAATGACGTAGTAACGTCACCCCGCTTTCTTATGGAATCATCTGCGCGCTTTTAGTGGACACACTAAAGCTGTAGCTTACAGAAAAGGCTCATTTTGGTCTACCACCAATGAGCCTGAAAAGCGGGAAAATGCGACACGGCCGTGAATGACCCTGTATGAAATCAATGCAGACCCAACACATCCTGCATGTCGTACAGCCCAGGGGCCTTGCCGTCGAGCCACATTGCAGCCCGGACTGCGCCCTTGGCGAACGTCATGCGGCTGGACGCCTTGTGAGTGATCTCGACCCGCTCACCGTCTGCAGCAAACAGCACGGTATGATCACCCACCACGTCACCCGCACGTATGGTCGCGAAACCGATGGTCTCGCGATCACGCGCACCGGTCTGGCCTTCACGACCGTACACCGCGACTTTCTCCAGATCACGACCCAGCGCATTGGCGACAACTTCGCCCATACGCAAGGCTGTTCCGGATGGCGCATCAACCTTGTGCCGGTGGTGCGCCTCGATGATCTCGATATCGACCTCATCGCCCAGAACGCGCGCGGCCGTGTCGAGCAGCTTCAGGCACAGGTTCACACCGACACTGAAGTTGGCGGCAAACACGATCGGAATGTCTTTGCCCGCCTCAACCAGACGCTGCTTCTCTTCAGCACTGAAACCCGTGGTGCCGATAATCATGGCCTTGCCTGCCTTGCGACAGAAAGCCAGATTCTTCAGCGTCACTGACGGGTGAGTGAAGTCGATCAGCACGTCGAACTCATCGGCCACTTTCGCCAGATCACCCGACAACGGCACACCAATACGACCCAATGCCGCCAACTCACCGGCGTCAGCGCCGACCAGTGTGCTGTCGGGGCGATCGACAGCAGCAGTCAGACCGGCGCCAGGCGCCTGCTGAACCGCTTCGATCAAGGTTTTACCCATACGCCCGGCGGCGCCTACTACAGCAATACGTCGCATGCCTTGCTCCCGTTGATAGCCTTACAGATCGCCGAAGAAACGCTTCACACCCTCGAACCAGCCACTGGCTTTGGGAGAGTGGGATTCGTCGTTCTCAAGCGATGTGCGGAACTCTTCAAGCAATTCACGCTGACGCTTGCTCAGATTGACCGGCGTCTCGACCGCTACACGGCACATCAAGTCGCCTGCACCACCGCCACGCACCGGAGCCACGCCCTTGCCACGCAAGCGGAACTGCTTGCCGGTCTGGGTGCCCTCAGGAATCTTGAGTTTGACGCGACCATCGAGCGTCGGCACTTCAAGCTCACCGCCCAGCGCCGCGTCGGTAAAGCTGATCGGCACTTCGCAGTAAAGATGCTTGCCGTCACGCTGGAAGATTGCGTGTTCGCGCACATTGATCACGACATACAGGTCGCCGGTCGGCCCACCCTGGACACCCGCCTCACCTTCGCCAGACAGGCGAATACGGTCACCGGTGTCAACACCTGGCGGCACTTTGACAGAGAGCGTCTTGTACTCTTCGACACGGCCTTCGCCATGGCACGAATCACACGGATCGGAAATGATCTTGCCCTGACCATGGCAACGCGGGCAGGTTTGCTGCACAGAGAAGAAACCCTGCTGCATACGCACCTGACCGATACCGCCACACGTAGGGCAGGTCACCGGAGACGAGCCTTTCTTCGCGCCGCTGCCGTCGCAAGGCTTGCAGTTGACCAGCGTCGGAACACGGATATTCACGGAGGTGCCGCGAACCGCTTCTTCAAGGTTCAGCTCCAGCGTGTAACGCAGATCGCTGCCGCGCTGAGCACCGCCACGACCACCGCCGCCACCGCCGCGACCACCACCAAAGAAGTCACTGAACACATCACCGAAGATATCGGAGAAGTTGGCGCCACCGGCACCGCCGCCAAAACCACCGCCACCGCCCATGCTCGGATCGACACCGGCGTGGCCGTACTGGTCGTAGGCAGCGCGCTTGCTGGCATCGGACAGCACTTCGTAGGCCTCATTGGCCTCTTTGAACAACTCTTCAGACGCTTTGTCATCAGGGTTACGGTCAGGGTGGTGCTTCATCGCCAGACGACGGTACGCCTTTTTCAGGTCCGCCTCGCTGGAGCCTCGCTCCACGCCCAACACTTCGTAGTAATCACGCTTAGCCATAATTCTTCCGCACTCTTGAGGACGTTCGGCACCACTCTCCTGAGCCATGCAAAACTCGTTGAGCCCCATACAGGCCCGGACCCAACTCACGTCGATTCAACGATCCTGGTCTTCGTTCAACAGCCAGATCTGACTGACCGAGAAAGCGGCAGAATGATCGCCACGCAGGAGCGTCGCGATCTTGCCACGTGGCGTGCGGAGCGAATCCGCACGCCGGAATTTTTGCTTGTTCCAGACACGCCAACGCGGGAGCAAGCTCCCGCGCGGCGACATCCTACCAGCCACCGCTCGAAAGAGGTCAACCGGCTTTCAAGTGAGCCTGCGCTTACTTGTGGTCTTTCACTTCTTCAAACTCGGCATCGACAACATCGTCGGCCTTGTTATTTTCTTCAGCAGGCTTGGCGGCTGCTTCAGGGTTTTCGGCCTGCTCGGCGTACATCTTCTGAGCGATTGGCGCGGAAACCTTCGACAGCTCTTCGACCTTGGCTTCGATGGCAGCCTTGTCGTCGCCCTTGATGGCAGCTTCCAGAGCAACCAGCGCAGCTTCGACAGCGGTCTTCTCTTCAGCAGTGACCTTGTCACCTGCGTCAGCGATCATCTTGCGAGTCGAGTGGACCAGCGCGTCACCCTGGTTACGGGCAGAGGCCAGCTCTTCGAACTTGCGATCTTCTTCGGAGTTGACTTCAGCATCACGAACCATTTGCTGAATTTCTTCCTCGGACAGACCGGAGTTGGCCTTGATCACGATGGACTGCTGCTTGCCGGTAGCCTTGTCTTTCGCGCCAACGTGCAAGATGCCGTTTGCGTCGATGTCGAAGGTCACTTCGATCTGAGGCACGCCACGTGGAGCAGGTGGAATCTCGGCCAGATCGAACTTGCCCAGCGACTTGTTCTGCGTCGCTTGCTTACGCTCGCCTTGCAGCACGTGAATGGTCACGGCGCTCTGGTTGTCGTCGGCAGTCGAGAACACCTGGGATTTCTTGGTAGGAATCGTGGTGTTTTTCTCGATCAGCGCGGTCATCACGCCGCCCATGGTTTCGATACCCAGGGTCAGCGGGCTGACGTCGAGCAGCAGAACGTCTTTGACATCACCGGCCAATACCGCGCCCTGGATAGCAGCACCCATGGCAACCGCTTCGTCCGGGTTGACGTCTTTACGTGCTTCTTTACCGAAGAACTCGGTCACCAGCTTCTGCACCAGCGGCATACGTGTCTGACCACCGACCAGAATCACGTCGTTGATCTTGCTGATGTCGATACCAGCATCTTTCAACGCCATGCGGCAAGGCTCGATGGTGCGCTGAACCAGGTCTTCAACCAGCGATTCCAGCTTGGAACGCGAGATTTTCACGACCAAGTGCTTCGGACCTGAAGCGTCTGCAGTGATGTACGGCAGATTGACTTCGGTCTGAGTGCTGGACGACAGCTCGATCTTGGCTTTTTCGGCAGCTTCTTTCAGACGCTGCATTGCCAGCGGATCACCCTTGAGGTTCATGCCGCTTTCTTTCTTGAATTCGTCGACGAAGTAATCGATCAGACGAATGTCGAAGTCTTCACCACCGAGGAACGTGTCACCGTTGGTTGCCAGCACTTCAAACTGATGCTCGCCATCGACTTCAGCGATCTCGATCACCGAGACGTCGAACGTACCGCCACCCAGGTCATAAACGATGACAGTGTGGTCGCCCTTGGCCTTGTCCATACCGTAAGCCAGAGCGGCTGCGGTCGGTTCGTTGATGATGCGCTTGACGTCCAGACCGGCGATACGGCCAGCATCCTTGGTCGCCTGACGCTGACTGTCGTTGAAGTAGGCCGGAACGGTGATGACCGCTTCGGTTACTGCTTCGCCGAGGTAGTCTTCGGCAGTCTTCTTCATCTTTTTCAGAATTTCAGCGGAAATCTGAGGAGGTGCCATTTTCTGGCCATTCACTTCAACCCAGGCATCACCGTTGTCAGCCTTGACGATCTTGTAAGGGACCATCTGGATGTCTTTCTGAACAACCTGCTCGTCGAACTTGCGGCCGATCAGACGCTTCACCGCGTACAGCGTATTGTGCGGGTTGGTTACAGCCTGACGCTTGGCGGATTGACCGACCAGAATTTCACCGTCATTGGCATAAGCAACGATCGAAGGCGTGGTGCGAGTGCCTTCAGCGTTCTCGATAACCTTGACGTTACCGTTTTCCAGAATGGAGACGCAGGAGTTGGTAGTCCCCAGGTCGATACCGATAATTCTGCCCATCTTGACTCTCCCGAAACTTGCAAAATTTGAATGTGGTTGCCGCAATTGCGTTTACAAATTGCGGTAGCTCTTAAGCGCTTGACCTTTAAATGGGGGCCTTACAGCTGATTTCAAGCCTGCTCGTCAATTGACGGCGTTGCAGGCGATGGTGCCTTGCTGACCACAACCATGGCCGGGCGCAACAAGCGACCATTAAGCTGATAACCCTTCTGAAACACTTTGAGCACCGTGTTGGGCTCTACATCTGCACTCTCCTGCATGGCCATTGCCTGGTGCCGGTCGGCACTGAACGGCTGGCCATGTGGATCAATGGCTTCGAGCTGATAACGCTTGAGGGTGTCCTGAAACATCTTCAAGGTCAGCTCAATGCCTTCGCGCATAGGGCGAATGCTCTCGTCGTCCGGGCTGGACAGATCGAGCCCACGCTCCAGGCTGTCGATGATCGGCAGCAGATCACCGGCAAATTTTTCCAGCGCAAACTTGTGAGCCTTTTCAACATCCTGTTCGGCGCGGCGGCGGACATTCTGCAGATCCGCAGCCACTCGAAGGGATTGGTCCTGCGCGGCAGCCAGCTGCTCTTCAAGCAACTGCACGCGGGTTGTCAATTCTTCACCCGTACCTGCCTCGGCAGCCTGATCCTGAGCTTGCGCATCCAGATTCTGTTCGTCAGCCATAAATGTTCTCCTCTAAAAACGTCCGCGATCCCGACTCGCGCTTCTGCCCATCTATATGGGATCGGATTTCCCTCGTTCAAGGGGCTTGTGTGATCGAGATACGTATTCCCTGACAAAAAAATCCGGATTCAGCCCTGAAGAAACTCGCGGCTCTTCACAACAGCGACTAAAAAACAGTAACGACCAATCAAATCGAGCTAAGGCAAGGCATTGTCAGCAGCAAATAAAACACTGTATAAATAACCAGACAAATAGCCCGGGAGCCGCTCAATGCTGGTGCACCTTTCCGTACACAACTACGCCATCGTTGAACACCTTGATCTGGAACTGGATCGAGGCATGAGCGTCATCACCGGCGAAACTGGCGCTGGCAAGTCGATCATGCTCGACGCTCTGGGGCTGACACTGGGCGACCGGGCCGACAGCGGCGTGGTCAGGCCGGGCGCCGACAAGGCAGACATCCTCGCCACCTTCGATCTTGGCGACATCCCCGAGGCAGAGGCCTGGCTGAAAGAGCGCGATCTGGATAACGACGGGCCGTGCATCCTGCGCCGCGTGATCACCGCCGAAGGCCGCTCGCGCTCTTATATCAATGGATCGCCCTGCCCTCAGGGTGATCTGAAAGCGCTGGGCGAACTGCTCATCGACATTCACAGCCAGCATGAACACCAGTCACTGCTCAAGACCGAAACCCATAGGCGCCTACTCGACGAATACGCGGGCGCGACCGATCTGGCTCGTCAAGTACACCTTGCCGCACAGCGCTGGAAGCAGACGCGGCAAGAGCTGGAGCGCCTTTCCAATTCCGGCGACGAACAGCGCGCACGCCATCAGTTGCTGAGCTATCAGCTTGAAGAGCTGGAAAGCCTGAGCCTCGGCGAAAACGAGCTGGAGCAACTCGAACAGGAACACAAGGACCTGACCAACGCCGAAAGCCTGCTGAGCATCTGCCGTCAGGTCGTCGAACAATGCAGCGAAAGTGATTCCGGCAACGTGCTCACCACCCTTACTGCCAGTCTGCATCGTCTTGGCAGCGTAGATCACTCGCCGTCAGCCTTGAGCGAAGCCACGGACCTGTTGTCCAGCGCGCAGATTCAGGTAGAAGAAGCCGTTGGCGAGCTGAATCGCTTTCTTGATCATTTCGACGCCGATCCGGCAAGGCTGCAACAGCTTGAAGAACGGCTCGACGCCATCTATACACTCGCGCGCAAGCACCGCATCCAGCCAGGCGAAGTCGCGACCCTGCAACAGAAGCTGCTGGATGAAATCGAGACATTGAATGCCAACGACGAATCCATCGAGCGCTTGCAGCACGAAGTTCAGGCGTTCGCCCGGCATTATCAGGAAAAGGCCCGTGAACTGAGCGACCTGCGCAGCACCTCGGCCACCAGACTGGCCAGCGCGGTCGAACAGGAGATTCATCGCCTCGGGATGCCGGGCGGGCGCTTTCATATCGAGCTGAAACCCAACGCCAATGCCGACCCACTTCCTCACGGTCTGGAACAGGTAGAACTGCTGGTCAGTGCCAACCCCGGACAGCCGTTGAAAGCGCTGGCGAAAGTCGCATCGGGCGGTGAACTGTCACGCATCAGCCTTGCGATCCAGGTCATCACCGCGCAGACATCACGCGTGCCAACTCTGGTGTTTGACGAAGTGGACGTGGGGATCGGCGGGCCGACTGCTGAAATCGTGGGCCAGCTGCTGCGTCGGCTGGGCGAACGCGGCCAGGTCATGACCGTAACCCACTTGCCGCAGGTTGCAGCGCAAGGTCATCAGCATTTGTTCGTGCACAAGGTCAGAGACAACGATGCAACCCGCACTGCCGTGTCAAAACTCACAAAGACCGAACGCATAGAAGAGGTCGCACGAATGCTGGGCGGTATCGATCTGACCAAGGAATCGCTGGCGCATGCCAAAAAGATGGTCGTGACGGCTAAAAACTGAGCAATAGAAAGCACAAAGGCGACCCAGGTCGCCTTTGTCGCATGGTGTTACGCCTTTTTGTTACGGACGTAGAGCACCAGATTGTGGTCCACCAGATCAAAGCCGTGTCTTTCGACAATCGCCTTTTGAAGCTTCTCGATTTCTTCGTCGAAGAACTCGATCACTTCACCTGATTCCACGTTGACCATGTGGTCATGATGGCCGCCATCAGCCAGCTCGAACACAGCATGACCACCATCGAAATTGTGGCGAACCACCAATCCTGCGGCTTCAAACTGGGTCAGGACACGGTAGACCGTGGCCAGGCCGACATCCTCGCTAGCCTCCATCAGCGCCTTGTAAACATCCTCGGCACTCATGTGGCGTTGCTCGGCAGAATCGAGCATTTGGAGTATTTTGACCCTAGGCAGAGTTACCTTGAGTCCTGCTTTACGTAGTTCGCTATTTTCAACCATGGTCAGCTTTCTCGCAGACGCTGCTTCGCAGCTTCTCTTAATGCAGGTATGATCGGGGTTTACGTTGTCCCAGCCAAGATAGTGGAAGTCGCCCACCGATGCAAAACACCAAGCTCTTGCTAACCAGTTTCACCTTCGTGGGACTGCTCGCACTCGCCGGTTGTTCATTCCCCGGGGTTTACAAAATCGACATCCAGCAGGGTAATGTCGTCACGCAGGACATGATAGACCAGTTGCGCCCCGGAATGACCCGGCGGCAAGTACGGTTTATCATGGGCAACCCCCTGCTGACCGACACTTTCCACGCCGATCGGTGGGATTACCTGTACAGCCTGCAGCCCGGTGGCGGTGAACGCCAGCAGGAACGTGTCAGCCTGATATTCAACGGTAATGACCAGCTCGTCAGCCTCTCCGGTGACTTCATGCCAGGCGTGAGCCGCGATGAAGCCATTCTCGGCAAAGGCACTGAAGGCACTGCTCCGGTGGAGAATCAGCCGCAGCAGAAGCCGGAAGAGCCAGCCAAACCAGGCTCGCTGCTGGACACCATTCAGAAAGACGTAGACAGCGTCGAGACTGTACCGGTCCCGACTCAAGAGCCTCTGGACACCAACAACCGCTAGTCTCCAGACGCTCAGCAAAAAGCCCGGCATGCCGGGCTTTTTTGTACCTTTCTTTCAGCTGATGTTCAGCCAGACAGCGCTCTCTTCTCACGCGCTTTGGCCGCACGTAGGCGTCTGATTTCCATAGGGTCGGCCAACAGCGGACGATAGATTTCAATCCGCTCGCCAGCCTCCAGCAGACGCTCGGCAGGGTTCACTACCACTTTGCCGAAGATACCTACAGCACATTGGGCCAGATCCAGCTCGGGAAACTCTCGATTCATACCGCTAAGCGCCAACGCCTCACGCACTGACGAGCCGGCCGGAACATCGACCGTCATCAGCACCTGGCGCTGTGCGGTGGCATACACCACCTCAATCTGAATCATTGCCTCAGCCATGCAGCTCTTTCGCTCGCTGACAGAACGCATCCACCAGTGTATTGGCCGCCTGATTGAACAGCGGCCCCAAAGTCGCACGAACGATCGTCCCGGCGTAATCGAAAGACAGGTCCAGGCTGATCTTGCAGGCTTTTTCGCCCAAAGGCTTGAAGGTCCAGACACCGTGAAACTGCTCAAACGGCCCCTCGATCAAATCCATCACAATCGATTCGCCGGGAACCAGTGTGTTGCGCGTCATGAATTTCTGACTCAGACCGCCCTTGGCGATTTCCAGGCTGGCGCGCATCTGCTCATCGCTGGCATCAAGCACGGTAGCCGAAGAACACCACGGCAGAAACTGGGGGTAATGAGCCACGTCATTGACCAGGTCATAAAGAAACCGGGCCGGATAGGGCAAAAGCGCAGAACGTTGTATATGCGTCGTCATATGAGCGTTATTTCCAGAGCTGAGCGGCAAACACCACAAGAATGCCGAGCGGCGCCACGTAGCGCATCAGAAAGAAGGTCAGGTTGAAAAGCAACGGGCTGCGAATCGACAACTCATCGCGCACCGCCTCACGGCCCATCACCCAACCTGCGAATACCACAAAGCACAATCCACCCAGCGGCAACATGATCCGCGAAGTGAAGAAATCGATGACCCCAAAGAAGTCCAGGCCATTCGATGCGCCCCATTGATAGAGGTGGAATACGCCCCCATCGTTCACGAAGAACTTGGCTTTCTGCCAGATATTGAACGAGAACACCGTTCCAAGGCCAACGAACCAACAGGTAAATGCCAGCCAGAACGTCACCCAGACGCGGCGAATACGGGTGCGCTCGACCAGGTACGCGACCATCGGCTCAAGCAATGAAATCGCCGAACTCCAGGCCGCAACCGCTACCAGCACAAAGAAAACGACACCCATCAACTGACCGAACGCCACATTACCGAATGCGTAAGGCAATGTGACGAACATCAGGCCAGGACCTTCACTCGGGTTCAGACCTGCGGCAAACACGATAGGGAATAACGCCAGCCCCGCCAGCAGGGAAACAAAGGTGTCGAGCAGTGCAATGCCGACCACCGTTGTGCTGATCGACGCGCCTTTGGTCATGTACGCACCGTACACCATGATCGAGCCGACACCGACGCTCAAGGAGAAAAACGCGTGCCCCATCGCCGGCAGCAAGCCATCCAGCACCTTGTCGGGATTGAAGTCGAACATGAAATGCACGCCTTCCATAAAATGCCCGGTGGTCAGGCTGTAGCCCAACAGCGCCAGCATCAGCAGGAACAGCATTGGCATCATGATGCGCAGACTTTTCTCCAGACCGGCCTCGACACCCTTGCCGATCACCACCGCCGATAGCAGCATGAAGATCGTATGCCAGAGGATCAGGCGCCATGGATCAGCGATGACCGCGCCGAAATAGGCACCCACCTGATCCGGCGACACACCCTGAAAGTCGCCACGGCCCATATCGATGAGGTAATCCAGCGACCAACCGCCCACCACACTATAAAAGGAGAGAATCAGCAGCGCCGTGATCATCCCTGCGAAAGCACCCCACGACCAACGCGCCGAATGCCCCGCCTCGACCGCCAGGGTCTTGAGCGCATTCGCCGGACTGAGCCGCGAACGACGACCAATCAGCGTCTCGGCGATCATGACCGGGATACCGATCAGTGCGATACACGCCAGAAAAACCAGCACGAACGCGCCGCCGCCATAGGCGCCAACCATGTACGGGAATTTCCAGATGCTGCCCAGCCCCACGGCGGAACCGGTGGCAGCCAGGATGAACACCCAGCGACTCGCCCAGCTACCGTGGACCGAAACCTTGTCCGTCGACATTATTGAAAGCCCAGCCAAAAAAGATCGCGCATTGTCCGGGATTCAACCTTTGTGCTCAAGCACGCGCTTTCCCGTAGCCGACATTGATGCAACTCCCTATAATGCGCCCCCTATGGCTAAGCTCAAGCAACACCCTACAGGGACCATCGCGCAAAACAAGAAAGCGCGTCACGATTACTTCATCGAACACAAGTTCGAGGCCGGTCTGGTCCTGTCTGGCTGGGAAGTAAAAAGCCTGCGTGCCACCAAGGTACAGCTGGTCGACAGTTATGTGCTGCTCAAAGACGGCGAGGCATGGTTGATGGGTTGCCACATCACGCCTCTGAAGACTGCCAGCACGCACGTCATCGCTGACCCGACACGCACCCGTAAACTGCTGCTCAACCAGCGCGAGCTCGAAAAGCTCACCTCTTCGGTTCAGCAGAAAGGCTATGCCTGCGTGGCCCTTTCCATTTACTGGAAGCAGCACTTGATCAAGTGCGAAATTGCTTTGGGTAAGGGTAAAAAGGAATACGACAAGCGCCACACCGAACGCGAACGCGATTCGGACCGTGAGCTGCAACGTGCCGTTCGCTCGAAGGGCAAGGACGACTAGACCTCGCCAGGCGCCCGATGCCTTGACTCAGGCATTAGGCGCCTCAAAGCTTTACCTCACTGCCCTCCCCTCCCGCTTCAGCACGATCATAACCTTTACCCGAAGATCGCCCCATTTTGGTGCCTTAACTGCCCAATGTGGCTTTTTCGCATGTGTCCGAAAATAAATAGAACGCCTGCGTTACAACACAGTCAATCCTTTAGGCCCTGACAATTAACGGGCTTTCAAAACCCTCGGGCGACGGCGTCAAAGACCGGCCATACCGAGTCCACAGGTTATAAGGAGAGACACATGAAGCGTACCGCCCTCACTGGATTGTTCCTCAGCGCTGCCCTGTTGGCTTCGCCAGTCTTCGCCGCCGATGATTTGTGTGCCGCCAACATCAAGACCATCGAAAATGCTCAGGCCTCTTCCGGCACCAACCTGAGCCCTGAAAACAAGACCATGCTCGAAACCACTGAGAAGAACGCCAAAGCTGCCCAGGCTCAGAACGACGAGAAAAAATGCATCGAGATCACCACCAAGGTGATCACCTCGCTGAAAAATACTGGTTCGGGCAGCGAAGGCGCCGCCAAGTAACCCCCTTGATCAGGTCAGCCTCAAGGGCTGACCTGATCGAGTGCAGCAAACGGGTCGACGTGACACGCCAAACGGCGTACACTCCGCACCAGCGATTGCGAAAGCGATCTCGGGGCCGATTTGGATTCGACGCCGGTGATGAAACTTTAGGTGCATGCCGAGTTGGTAACAGAACTCGTAAATCCACTGTTGCAACTTTCTATAGTTGCCAATGACGAAACCTACGGGGAATACGCTCTCGCCGCGTAAGCGGTGCTAGCCTTCCTTCTGGTAGCTTCGGCTCCAGCAATCATCAGGGGATGCCTGTAAACCCGAAATGATTGTCATATAGAACAGGATCGTCGCCTAGTACGTTGCGGACGAAGCGACTAAAACTTACGCAACTCGCCCAAAGCACCCTGCCCGTCGGGTCGCTGAGGGTTAACTTAATAGACACGGCTAAGCATGTAGTACCGACAGCGGAGTACTGGCGGACGGGGGTTCAAATCCCCCCGGCTCCACCATACAAGCGTTACAAATCAAGCACTTAGCGTTTATCGCAAGTGCTTTTTTTGTGTCTTATTGGGCAGTTTTGGCTCAGTAATGCCAGCTTTATGACAGCCTTGACTGCCCGCAAGGGCTGGCGGCGGGCCTGGTTTTCTACTGGCATTTTTTTGTCCCGCCTTTCTGCAAAATGCGCGTCCTGCCCCACCCGACTGAGCGATTCACATCAAAAAAGCTTCCGTGTATTATCAAAAGCTCAGGATCGCATTAAAAGGAATTTAAAATGTCATTAGAAGCATATCTGCAGATCGAAGGTGTTCCCGGCGAGACCCTCTCAGAAGGCTACGAAAACTGGATAGAGCTGCAAGACTTCGACCTTTCGGCTAGTCAGACGGCCTCAGCTACCTCCACGTCAGCCGGCGGCGCAACCTCTGGCAGGGCTTACATGAGCGACATGCTAGTTCGTAAGGCTGTTGATAATGCCACCCCAAAGCTTCATGAGGCTTGCTGCAGTGGTAAGCACTTCAAGCAAGTATCTGTGCATCTTTTCCGCGCAGGCGATCCAAAAGTCAAATACCTGGAGATAAAACTTGAAGAAGTTATTATCAGTTCTTTTTCATTAACGGGCAATGGCGACCAAGACAATAGCTTCCCAAGCGAACTTATCGCTCTAAACTATGGAAGAATTAAACTTATTTACTCCAAACAAAGTCGAAAAACAGGGCAAAGCGCTGGACAAATTGCTGGCGGCTGGGATGCTATCAGCAACAAGATATTTTCATAACCACTCATTAGATTTCGCAGGGACAGGCGATGAATTACGAAATGCCAGCAGTCATTCCTCCCGGAGTCAATGTAGACGTCCACATGAAGCTCGCGAACGATCAGTGGAAAAAAGATCCTAGTACGGGTGCGTTCATGAGTTGGTTTTACTACAAAGTACGTAACAAGAGCCCGTGGGACTACAAGCAGAAACATCCTGAGTGGGAGGACTTCGGCAATTTTCATTACGGCGCTGTTGGGACAGCCGGCCAATTAACTGAGCAGCTTCTACTGAGAGCCGCTGGGTTCGCCCAAGGAGAAGCCAAAACACGAAAGCATAAGTGGGGCTATTGGTTCTGGCTGCCTCCATACGGGGATGACCCCAAAGACCAGAAATGGATAAGAATGGGGATCTTGTATGCAAAATCCAAAGGATACTAACTTTAGATTTACTTACAAGAATTCGTTTTGGATACTTGTAGTCTTTTTAATAGCCAAGGCATTTCTTGGCGACTTTTTTGATTTCGGTAGTGACGCGGATGAAGTAGTGTTGAAGCGGGCGCTTCCTCAGGGTGATTGGCTTTATATTACACGTTACGGCGCCATGGCTACTGACGTGGACACACTACGCTTTTTCATCAGCAAACCGCTTGAAGGCGATGATTCAGAAGTACTGCATAAACTAAATAAGGAAAGCGAATTTCTGATCACGGACAGTTCTTTAGAAAACGTCGCAATCCATGATACACCTAATGGCGTAGGAATTACGGTAAAGGGTGCTGTCTACCGTTACTTTAGCAAGGAGTATGTCAGTGAAGGCGACGACCTTAGGAGCTACAGGATTACGCTAACTCAAGAAGACACCACGCCAAGGGACTGATGGATAAAGTACTACCTGAAGAGCTGGTTATATTGATAACTTGCGTCTGGCCTAGTTAATAAAATCTTTCGCACTCCGAAATGAGCATAAGCGCTCCATAAACCCCACATTCAAAGTGCTTAGCTGATCCCGGAAGCTGTGATCCCGATTCCCTCAGGAGCCAGCTCGCCATGATGCGACCCGATGCCAAAGTCGAAAAAGTGTATCTGTACCCCAAGCCTGTGGACTTCCGAAAGTCTATCGACGGTCTGGCGGCATTGGTCGAACTGGACATCAAGGTCGCCGTCTTTGATCCAGTACTTTTCGTCTTCCTCAACAAGCCACGCAACCGCGTGAAGATCTTGTACTGGGAGCGCAATGGCTTTTGCCTTTGGCTCAAGCGTCTGGAGTCCGAACGATTCAAAACATCGCCAGACGCCACCGACGAAGCGATTGTCCTGACGTTCAGGAACTCAACTGGATGCTCGATGGCTTTGACCTCTGGCGCAACCGTCCTCATCAAGTTTTGACGCCGCGATTCGTAGCCTGATTCGGTATAATCCAGGGCATGAATTCCGTGCCCGAAAACCTTCCAGATGATCCCGTTCTGCTCAAGCAACTGCTTGGGCAGATGCTCGACGAGCGTCAGTTGGATAAGGGAAAGATTATTCGGCTAGAAGAACAGAATGCCCTCCTGCTTCAGCGTTTGTTCGGACGTAAGTCCGAGCAAACAGCTGATGCGACAACGCCGCAACTGGCCCTCTTCAATGAAGTAGAAAGCGTCGTCGAACCTGTGGACGAAGCCTCAGATGAAGGGGTCGTTGCTCCGACCAGGCGCCGTGGCAAGCGCAAACCTTTGCCTGTTGATTTACCCCGCGTCGAAGTCATCCACGAACTGCATGAGCACGAACTGACCTGCGTTTGTGGCTGCCGCAAACACACCATTGGCGAAGAAGTCAGCGAGCAGCTTGAAATCGTGCCGATGCAGATCCGCGTGATCAAACACATCCGAAAAGTCTATGCCTGCCGCGACTGCGAAACAGCCCGGTCACTGCTGATAAACCTGCGCAAGTGATCGAGAAGAGCATGGCCAGCCCTAGCGGTTTGGCGATGCTGCTTACCACTAAATATGTAGATGGTTTGTAAGCGCTCCACAAACCCCATCTAACCAAAGACGACGGTGCGTCTAGGAATGCAAACGAGGCGTACAGTTCCACGGCAGCAAGGCTTCGTAATCTTCAACCGAGGTCGCCAGTGGTAGCCGTTCTAATGCGTGGCGCAGCCACGCATAGGGCTCCTGGCCGTTGGCTTTAGCCGTCTCGACCAAGCTGTAGAGTTGAGCACTGGCCTTGGCACCCTTGGGGGTATCGCTGAATAGCCAGTTCTTGCGTCCGATCACAAACGGTCTGATCGCACGCTCTGCCGCATTGTTGTCGATGGGCAAAAATCCAGCTTCGGTATAGCGCAGCAGCTTTTGCCAGTTGCTGGCTAGATAACTGATCGCCTTACCCAGCGCATTTTGCGCCGTGACGTGAGGCAGCGTTTTCTCCATCCAGGTGTGCAACTGAGTCAGCACCGGTACGCTGTTTTGCTGGCTAGATAACTGATCGCCTTACCCAGCGCATTTTGCGCCGTGACGTGAGGCAGCGTTTTCTCCATCCAGGTGTGCAACTGAGTCAGCACCGGTACGCTGTTTTGCTGGCGAGCTTCATAACGCTGCTCATCGCTGCCTTCTTTCAACGCCCGCTCGATACCGTAAAGCTTGTTGATCAAATTCAGGGCAACATCAGCCCGCCCGGTTTTGCCCTTGGGCTGCACTTTTTGTGCTTCTACGAACTTGCGACGAGCATGCGCCCAACAACCCAAGCGCTCGACACCGGCTTGCGCTCCAAGCGCGTTGTAACCGGCGTAATCATCAGTCATCAAGTAGCCACGATAGCCTTCTAGCAGGCGCGTCGGTACCTCCTGCGCACGGCTGGTTGAGTAGTCGAAAAGAACAACAGGCTGATTAGGCGGGCCTCCAGTTTGTACCCACATCCAGGATTGACTGGCGGGCTCTCGATCAGGCTCTTTATTAACCTGCACTCGCGTCTCATCGCAGTGGATGACACGACTTTCCAGCAGTCGATCCCGCATCAAGTTGAGCAAGGGTTGCAGATGCTCGCCGCACTGAATCACCCAGCGCGCCAACGTTTGTCGAGGAATATCCATGCCGTGGCGGCCCAACACTTTTTCAAAGCGGTGAAGCGGTAAACCATCTACATATTTAGTGGTAAGCAGCATCGCCAAAACGCTAGGGCTGGCCATGCTCTTCTCGATCACTTGCGCAGGTTTATCAGCAGTGACCGGGGCTGTTTCGCAGTCGCGGCAGGCATAGACTTTTCGGATGTGTTTGATCACGCGGATCTGCATCGGCACGATTTCAAGCTGCTCGCTGACTTCTTCGCCAATGGTGTGTTTGCGGCAGCCACAAACGCAGGTCAGTTCGTGCTCATGCAGTTCGTGGATGACTTCGACGCGGGGTAAATCGGCAGGCAAAGGTTTGCGCTTGCCACGGCGCCTGGTCGGAGCAACGACCTCTTCATCTGAAGCTTCGTCCACAGGCTCGATGACGCTTTCTACTTCATTGAAGAGGGCCAGTTGCGGCGTTGCCGCATCAGCTGTTTGCTCGGACTTACGTCCGAACAAACGCTGAAGCAGGAGGGCATTCTGTTCTTGTAGCCGAATAATCTTTCCCTTATCCAACTGACGCTCGTCGAACATCTGCCCAAGCAGTTGCTTGAGCAGAACGGGATCATCTGGAAGGTTTTCGGGCACGGAATTCATGCCCTGGATTATACCGAATCAGGCTACGAATCGCGGCGTCAAAACTTGATGAGGACGGTTGCGCCAGAGGTCAAAGCCATCGAGCATCCAGTTGAGTTCCTGAACCGTCAGGACAATCGCTTCGTCGGTGGCGTCTGGCGATGTTTTGAATCGTTCGGACTCCAGACGCTTGAGCCAAAGGCAAAAGCCATTGCGCTCCCAGTACAAGATCTTCACGCGGTTGCGTGGCTTGTTGAGGAAGACGAAAAGTACTGGATCAAAGACGGCGACCTTGATGTCCAGTTCGACCAATGCCGCCAGACCGTCGATAGACTTTCGGAAGTCCACAGGCTTGGGGTACAGATACACTTTTTCGACTTTGGCATCGGGTCGCATCATGGCGAGCTGGCTCCTGAGGGAATCGGGATCACAGCTTCCGGGATCAGCTAAGCACTTTGAATGTGGGGTTTATGGAGCGCTTACATTGGTCGAACTGGACATCAAGGTCGCCGTCTTTGATCCAGTACTTTTCGTCTTCCTCAACAAGCCACGCAACCGCGTGAAGATCTTGTACTGGGAGCGCAATGGCTTTTGCCTTTGGCTCAAGCGTCTGGAGTCCGAACGATTCAAAACATCGCCAGACGCCACCGACGAAGCGATTGTCCTGACGGTTCAGGAACTCAACTGGATGCTCGATGGCTTTGACCTCTGGCGCAACCGTCCTCATCAAGTTTTGACGCCGCGATTCGTAGCCTGATTCGGTATAATCCAGGGCATGAATTCCGTGCCCGAAAACCTTCCAGATGATCCCGTTCTGCTCAAGCAACTGCTTGGGCAGATGTTCGACGAGCGTCAGTTGGATAAGGGAAAGATTATTCGGCTACAAGAACAGAATGCCCTCCTGCTTCAGCGTTTGTTCGGACGTAAGTCCGAGCAAACAGCTGATGCGGCAACGCCGCAACTGGCCCTCTTCAATGAAGTAGAAAGCGTCATCGAGCCTGTGGACGAAGCTTCAGATGAAGAGGTCGTTGCTCCGACCAGGCGCCGTGGCAAGCGCAAACCTTTGCCTGCCGATTTACCCCGCGTCGAAGTCATCCACGAACTGCATGAGCACGAACTGACCTGCGTTTGTGGCTGCCGCAAACACACCATTGGCGAAGAAGTCAGCGAGCAGCTTGAAATCGTGCCGATGCAGATCCGCGTGATCAAACACATCCGAAAAGTCTATGCCTGCCGCGACTGCGAAACAGCCCCGGTCACTGCTGATAAACCTGCGCAAGTGATCGAGAAGAGCATGGCCAGCCCTAGCGTTTTGGCGATGCTGCTTACCACTAAATATGTAGATGGTTTACCGCTTCACCGCTTTGAAAAAGTGTTGGGCCGCCACGGCATGGATATTCCTCGACAAACGTTGGCGCGCTGGGTGATTCAGTGCGGCGAGCATCTGCAACCCTTGCTCAACTTGATGCGGGATCGACTGCTGGAAAGTCGTGTCATCCACTGCGATGAGACGCGAGTGCAGGTTAATAAAGAGCCTGATCGAGAGCCCGCCAGTCAATCCTGGATGTGGGTACAAACTGGAGGCCCGCCTAATCAGCCTGTTGTTCTTTTCGACTACTCAACCAGCCGTGCGCAGGAGGTACCGACGCGCCTGCTAGAAGGCTATCGTGGCTACTTGATGACTGATGATTACGCCGGTTACAACGCGCTTGGAGCGCAAGCCGGTGTCGAGCGCTTGGGTTGTTGGGCGCATGCTCGTCGCAAGTTCGTAGAAGCACAAAAAGTGCAGCCCAAGGGCAAAACCGGGCGGGCTGATGTTGCCCTGAATTTGATCAACAAGCTTTACGGTATCGAGCGGGCGTTGAAAGAAGGCAGCGATGAGCAGCGTTATGAAGCTCGCCAGCAAAACAGCGTACCGGTGCTGACTCAGTTGCACACCTGGATGGAGAAAACGCTGCCTCACGTCACGGCGCAAAATGCGCTGGGTAAGGCGATCAGTTATCTAGCCAGCAACTGGCAAAAGCTGCTGCGCTATACCGAAGCTGGATTTTTGCCCATCGACAACAATGCGGCAGAGCGTGCGATCAGACCGTTTGTGATCGGACGCAAGAACTGGCTATTCAGCGATACCCCCAAGGGTGCCAAGGCCAGTGCTCAACTCTACAGCTTGGTCGAGACGGCTAAAGCCAACGGCCAGGAGCCCTATGCGTGGCTGCGCCACGCATTAGAACGGCTACCACTGGCGACCTCGGTTGAAGATTACGAAGCCTTGCTGCCGTGGAACTGTACGCCTCGTTTGCATTCCTAGACGCACCGTCGTCTTTGGTTAGATGGGGTTTGTGGAGCGCTTACAAAATAACTTAGCACAACTGATGATAGAGTACGGACTGGGCGTTATAGAAACAAAACAATACTCTACATACAAACTCGACTCAGACTATCTTGGTGAAACTTAGTGCTCTTTCGCCTATGCTCCAGACAGTTCCCTGTTACCCCCCCCTGCAAAATCGCCTGGCTTTGAAGACGTACCATACGCCTCTAAGCCACGCCAAAGTAAAGTTACAATCAGGATACAACACATTGAAAATATTTAACTAAAATCAGAACAACACTAACCTATATTGTTTTTAAAAAAGAAATTGGCGACCTCCTTTATAAATGGTTCATTACCATGATCCGCAGTCATGATCATGACATTTAGCCCATTTTCAATAATTCTTATTTTTGACTCAAAAAAACGAAAATTTAAAAAAACTCTAAATCTCAAACCTAAAATGTAAAATTCGAAAAAATTGAATTCTTCCCAAGCGTGAGATGATGGAATTGATATTATATCATTCAACCCGTCATACGTATTGACAGAAATCATTATTAGAGAATTTTCGAGATTGACACGTCCTCCCAACAGGTACTCTTCGATCCGCCTCAAGCTCTCGCAACTAACTCGAACATCAGCACCACCAAAGCTACAATTCTCACCAGGCCATTTTATTGCACGCCATACGACGCTAATCGCAAAATAATGTAAAGACCTGACAATAAATTGATCTAAATCTTCAGTTGCATATCCACAATTTTCGCCGCGAATACTTACGGGTTGAAGCAGCTGAAGAATATCCAGAAGCGGAAATCTTTCTCTTCTAGCCCAAAGTTTTGAAACTACGTCTTCACCTCTTGTGGAGAATCTTTGCTCACATTTTCCACATAAAAAATACTCCACGATCTGCCGATCCGTTTTTACAAATCTTTTCCGATCAATTTCAACTTTAGTTGGTGGTGAAAACTTAGTGCCTGAGCACCTTAGTACTTTGTAGGCCGACTTAGGCAATAAGTGACTTTTCTTGAGAATTGCCTGTCTTTTGCACAATCCACATATCCCATTTTTCAATTATTTTCCTCTGCTAGCATTATAGGAATTCTATTCAGCCAAAAAAGTTTACATCCCAATGTGAGATAGCGTCTCTGGCGCGTACATACTCCGCCAAGGAACGAATGACAACGGTTTGCCGAGCAATCTGATTATCACGTTGGACAGACAGCAAACGAAAATCCATTAACTCCGCAACTCGTTCAAGGATGTGGCGAGCTCGACCTGGTTTCCATCAGCGGACTAAATTCCGATATAACAACGCAAGGCGCCAGCCACAAAAGCAAACCGTCCGTAGGTACTATCACAAATTCTATCCTCTGCCCGGCGCAATAATTAGTAAACCATCCTGGATTTTCTATGCGGACTCTAACATTAGCTTTTTCCTACAGCCGATACCAGCTGACCAGCAAACTACTGGCCAGCTTTGCCTGTCGCAACTTTCAGCTCAGTTCGATTGCGGTCTGTTATCCCGACAGATTTTCGAAGGCCCCTGCCAATCATAGATGCGAAAAAATTACCACCTCGGATATACCCGAGAGCTAACAGGATACCTTGGGAAGGTCTGAAGTAGGCAGACGTTTTTAATCTACACGTTGCTTCAGTGTTCAAAAAACGTCGACTCAATCGAAATCAGACCTTTCCCTCCCTCAATCACCTCTTTTTCTGCGATAAAGCGCTTTTCAGCGCTCACTGTCCGCATTACAGGCGCACCTCTCCCGCGCTCAGCAATCGCTTTCGCATCATCCACAGGTTCGACAGAGCAAACAACGTGGTCTGCTGCGCCGTGTTTTTCAGCAGGCCTCGGAAGCGCACTTTCGTATAGCCAAACTGGCGTTTGATCACGCGAAATGGATGTTCAACCTTGGCTCGCACTTGGGCCTTCGCGTATTCGATTTTGCGACGCATGCGCCCGATCAGGCTCTTCTTTGCATGCTTTTTATAACGGCTCGGCCGCGCTGCAATCGACCAGATCATTTGACGACCTTGATGCTCGGGACGTTTTTCGACGCCAGTGTAACCGGCGTCGCCAGAGACGTAAGTTTCTTCTCCGTGCAGTAACTGATCGACCTGGGTTACGTCCGCCACATTCGCCGCCGTGCCCACCACGCTGTGCACCAAACCGGATTCGGCATCCACACCGATGTGCGCTTTCATCCCAAAGAAATATTGATTTCCTTTCTTCGTCTGGTGCATTTCAGGGTCGCGCTTGCCGTCCTTGTTCTTCGTCGAGCTGGGCGCATGGATGATCGTCGCATCGACCACGGTGCCCTGGCGCAGCAACAAACCACGGTCGCCAAGATAGCCGTTGATAACCTGCAAAATCCCGCCAGCCAGTTCATGCTTTTCCAGCAGTCGGCGGAAGTTGAGGATCGTGGTTTCGTCTGGAATCCGATCCAGATGCAGCCCGGCAAACTGGTGCAGAATCGTGGTCTCGTAGAGGGACTCTTCCATCGCCGGATCGCTATAACCGAACCAGTTTTGCATCAGATGAACCCGCAGCATTGCCATCAACGGGTATGCCGGACGCCCACCTTCGCCCTTTGGATAGTGCGGCTCGATCAAGCCTTTCCAAGGCACGACCTGATCCATCTCGATCAGGAAGCGTTCACGGCGGGTCTGTTTACGTTTTCCAGCGTATTCGGCGTCAGCGAAGGAGATCTGTTTCATCCGGGCTCAACCGTTCATTTTTTAGGCCTGGTGTATTTCACCAGATTTGGAAGTCTTTTTCAGAGTTTCCCTTGAGGTATTCCAATTGGTATTCCAGTCAAAAGCTGGGACAAGAGTTTATTATATTAATCAATAGGATAAACGACTGTTTCAGATTACCCCGGCCACCAAATTGCAAATGAAGACGTCTACAGACGTCTTCTTCTGCGCCTAAAATCCAGAGTTGCCGACGCCTCCCCCCACCTCAAACATTCCCCCCACCCCGCCGCACCATCGAATACCGATCAATATCCTCCCGCAAAACCCACCCTTGCCCCAACCAATACCGCCCAGCCGCCTCATTCCCCTTCAACACATCCAGATGACACTTATAAATCCCCACTGCCTCCAGACACCCAAGACACCGCTCAACCAGGTCTTTCGCTATCCCCCGCCGCCGATACTCAGGCAGCACCACCAAATGCTGCAAATACCCCCGGCGACCGTCGTGCCCACACATGACACAGCCGCATAAACCACCATCTGCCTCAGCCACAAAGCTCATGCCGGGGTTGCGTTCCAGATAACGTGCGGTCGATTCGCGTGAGTCGGCATCGCGAATCGAGATGCCTGGTGTATTGCTCATGAGTTCGATAACGGCGTCGTAGTCGTCCATCGTCATGGTTCTAATCGTGATCATGGGTACGTCTGATATGCAGGCTGAATGACCGGACAGGCTAGCAGAATGACCGGGCATTTCGATGACGGCACAACGTAGATTCACCAATCCAGGCCAGTACCAAAATCTCCCTATCACCTCCCAACGTTCTTTCTATTAGAAATATCCACCAAGAAGGCTAATCTAGGAATGCACCGGCGGAGGCCGTGCGGTTTTGCCCTGATAAGGAGATAAGAATGAGCTCAAGCTTACTGCGCAGGTTGTGGGCTAGCAGCGTAGCAATCTGATTGGCGCTACGCGGCGTATTTGTAGAGTCGGCCCGATCGAGCGGCCGGTATGAACCCTGTGCTACTGAGTTCCTTCATCGCGGTCCGAATTTCCAGAGTGGAGTGAACGGCCGGATGGAAATGACAAAAAGGTGTATCAAGCATGTCAACTGAATCGAAGTGCCCTTTCAACCACGCTGCTGGCGGCGGCACCACCAACCGTGACTGGTGGCCGAAGCAGCTGAATCTGAAGATTCTGCATCAGCATTCCTCGCTCTCTGACCCGATGGGCGAGAGTTTTGACTACGCCAAAGAATTCAAAAGCCTGGATTTCGAAGCGGTCAAACAAGACCTGCGCGATGTCATGACTCAATCCCAGGACTGGTGGCCGGCTGACTTCGGTCATTACGGTCCCTTTTTCGTTCGCATGGCCTGGCACAGCGCCGGCACATACCGGACCGGTGACGGTCGTGGCGGTGCTGGTGCCGGTCAGCAGCGCTTTGCGCCGCTCAACAGCTGGCCTGACAACGTCAGCCTGGACAAGGCCCGTCGTCTGATCTGGCCGGTAAAGCAGAAGTATGGCCGCAAGATTTCCTGGGCTGACCTGATCGTGCTCACCGGTAACGTTGCGCTGGAGTCGATGGGCTTCAAGACCTTCGGTTTTTCCGGTGGTCGTCCTGACGTCTGGGAACCGGAAGAAGATGTGTACTGGGGCTCCGAGACCACTTGGCTGGGTGGCGAAGAGCGTTACGGCGCGCAGAAGAAGATGCAGCAACCGGGCGACGGCACGTTGGTGGCCGAACCGGAAAATCACGCTAACGAAGAAAGCCGTACTGCTAGTGGCGAACGTAATCTGGAAAACCCGCTTGCCGCTGTGCAGATGGGCTTGATCTACGTGAACCCGGAAGGCCCGGAAGGTGTTCCTGATCCGGTTGCTTCGGCAAGGGATATCCGTGAAACCTTCGGCCGCATGGCGATGAATGACGAAGAGACCGTGGCGCTGATCGCCGGTGGTCACGCGTTCGGCAAGACTCACGGTGCAGGCCCGGCTGACAACGTCGGTCCGGAGCCGGAAGCGGCCGGTCTTGAGTTGCAGGGCCTGGGCTGGGTCAACAAGTTTGGCACCGGTAAAGGTGGTGACACCATCACCAGCGGCCTGGAAGTGACCTGGACTTCGACGCCAACTCAGTGGAGCAACGAGTACCTCGAAAACCTCTTTGCTTTCGACTGGGAGCTGACCAAAAGCCCGGCGGGCGCACACCAGTGGACACCGAAAAACGGCGCTGGCGCTGGCAAGATTCCGGATGCCCATGACCCAAGCAAACGTCACGCGCCAAGCATGCTGACGTCTGACCTGGCGCTGCGTTTCGATCCGGCTTACGAGCAGATCTCGCGCCGCTTCCTGGCTAACCCTGAGCAACTGGCCGACGCATTTGCCCGTGCCTGGTTCAAGCTGACTCACCGTGACATGGGCCCGCTCGCCCGCTACCTCGGTCCGGAAATGCCAGCCGAAGAGCTGCTCTGGCAAGACCCGATTCCAAACGTCGATCACGCGCTGGTCGATGATCAGGATGTTGCCGCGCTCAAGGCGAAGATTCTCGCGTCGGGCCTGTCGGTTTCGCAGTTGGTGTCGACCGCATGGGCAGCCGCTTCCACCTTCCGTGGCTCCGACAAGCGCGGCGGTGCCAACGGTGGCCGTCTGCGTCTCGCTCCGCAGAAGGACTGGGCCGTCAACCAGCCTGCGCAGTTGGCGAGCGTACTGAAGACCCTTGAGGGTATTCAGAATGAGTTCAACACTGCTCAGTCGGGTGGCAAGAAGGTCTCCATCGCCGATCTGATTGTTCTGGCCGGTAATGCAGGCGTCGAACAAGCCGCGAAGAACGCAGGCCAGCAGGTTACGGTTCCGTTCACACCGGGTCGTGCAGACGCTTCTCAAGAGCAGACCGATGTTGAGTCGTTCAGCTTCCTTGAGCCGATTGCCGATGGCTTCCGCAACTATCAGAAAGGCCGTTACAAGGTGTCGGCTGAGTCGCTGCTGGTAGACAAGGCGCAGCTGCTGACGCTGACTGCACCAGAAATGTCGGTGCTGCTGGGCGGTATGCGGGTCTTGAACACCAACGTAGGGCAGACCAAACATGGCGTGTTCACGCACCAGCCAGAAGCCCTGACCAACGACTTCTTCAAGAACCTGCTGGACATGGGTGTCGAGTGGAAAGCGACTTCGGGTGCCAACGACACCTTCGAAGCACGTGACCGCAAGACCGGCGAAGTGAAGTGGACCGGCTCTCGTGTCGATCTGGTCTTCGGCTCACACGCTCAACTGCGTGCGATCTCCGAGGTGTATGGCAGCTCGGACGCAAACGAGAAGTTCGTTAAAGACTTCGTGGCCGCCTGGACCAAGGTGATGAACCTGGACCGTTTCGATCTGGCCTGATTCTTTAGTGATGTACTGAGTAAAGATTAACGCCTCCCGAGTGGAGGCGTTTTTCTGCCTGCTACTTACGCCTTCTCACACCTGCCGCCCAAACCTGCGCAACACCACAACGCCCAACGCAGCCGACAATACCGAGCCAATCAACACACCCACCTTCACCTCGTCTACCAGTTCCGGTGAGCCCGGGAAGGCCAGTGCGCCGATGAACAGGCTCATGGTGAAGCCGATGCCGCACAGTGCTGCAACACCGTAAAGCTGACCCCAGTTGCTGCCGTCGGGCAAGCGAGCCAGGCCGGCGCGGATGGCCAGCGCAGCCAGGGCGAAGATGCCGACCTGTTTGCCGATCAACAGCCCGAGGGCGACGCCAAGCGGCACCGGGTCAACCAGCTTCTCTGCGGTGATGCCTGACAGCGACACGCCGGCGTTGGCGAATCCGAAAATCGGCACGACGGCGAAAGCGACCCATGGATGCAGTTTCTCTTCAAGATGCAGCAGCGGCGAGCTGGCCTCTTCGTCAGGTTTGCCGAGCGGAATGCACAGCGCCAGCGCAACGCCTGCGAGGGTGGCATGGATGCCGGACTGGAGCATGAAAAACCACAGCAGCGCGCCAATGATCAGGTAGGGCAGCAGTTTTTTCACGCCTAGTCGGTTCAGTGCCACCAGTACGGCAATGCTGGCAAACGCTGCCAGCAGCATGGGGATCGACAGGTCGCTGGTGTAGAAAAGCGCGATGATCAGTACCGCGCCGAGGTCATCGAGGATCGCCAGGGCAGACAGAAATATCTTGAGGGACAGCGGCACGCGCTTGCCAAGCAAGGACAGCACACCCAGCGCGAAGGCGATGTCGGTCGCCGCCGGAATGGCCCAGCCGCCGATGGTGTCTGGCTGGCCCCAGTTGAATGCCACGTAGATCAGTGCCGGAACCACCATGCCGCCCAACGCGGCGAAACCCGGCAATGCTCGCTGGCTCCAGGACGCAAGCTGGCCGGCCAGCATTTCCCGTTTGATTTCCAGGCCGACCAGCATGAAGAAGATCGCCATCAGGCCGTCGTTGATCCAGTGCGAAACCGAGAGCCCCGCGACTACCGCATGCAATGCGGCAAAATAGCTGTCAGCCAACGGCGAGTTCGCAACAATCAAGGCTGCCAGCGCAGCGGCCATCAGGATCAGGCCACCAGCGGACTCTGCGGCGAAAAACCGCGTGATGAACGCCAGCGCGTTCGGGGATTCAGTACGAGGGGTGGGTTTGTGCATGAAGGCTCCGCAGGGTACAAGCGCAAAAAGGGCGAACCTTACCACTCGCGAAGCCTGTCAAAGACCTGGTAAACCTGAAGATACAAATTAGCCCGCAGGGCAGTCATCGTTCGAGGAATCAGAGCTCCTTGCGCTAAGCAGAGAGCCCTGTCTGCTGCATTTCCTGGCGGTTTCTTCAAGCATGAAAACGACTCAACGGGTTCTGGCCGAAGTGCTCAATGTTCTTGCGCGAAACACTGATGTGTCGACTGTAGTAGAGATCGTTCCAGTTGACGTCCGCTTTGGCCATTTTCTGCAGATCGATGTACATCTGCCAGCGCTGGCTCGGGTAGATCTGGAAAGACGCTATGGATAAACAAAACCGCGTCATCAAAACCGAAGCACTAAAATTAGAGTTAATACTTAAGTGTGGAGGTGCTATCACTCACACCCTCAACTATTAACACGCTTGTCTGACGTCAACTTTGTACATCCAGTAACTTGCCGCCGGCATGAAATAAGTTTCATGGCTTTTAATTAAAGCTCGCCCGGCTTCGGCAGAAAACCCGTTATTGGAAGGGGCTTTTCACCCGTCCGCCTGTTTTTTTGCCGCTGGAGGCAACCATGAACCTCAGATCGTTAAATATCTCGCGCAGGGCATCGTTGTGCTTTGGCATCATTACCCTGCTTTTAATAGGCCTGGGGGCGTTTTCTTACGTTCAGATCGGCCACTTGCGCGGGGCGGAGCAGAACATAGAGGAGAACTCGCTGCCCAGCATTCAGGTCGTCGACGATATTCAGATCGCTCTGCTTCATGCCCGCCTGGAAAGCATCCGCATGCTGGCAAGCACAGACCCTACAGTGCGAAGTACCGCCGCGACCAGCGCCCGGGAAGCCATTGATACGCTGCAATCACGCAGTGAGTTCTACCGGCAGCATTTGATTTCCGGCGAGCAGGACCGAATCCAGTTCGAGGACGCCCACAACAAGATGGACGCCTACGTGGCAGGTGTGAAGCAGATCATTACAACCGACGCTACGGATCACGAAAAAGCGTTGTCTTTCGCCAACAACGAGCAAGTCAAACGGGCCAATGCCTATCAGGCCGATCTCAGCACACTCCGTGGGCAGAATGCGAAAGAAGCTGAACTCTCTGGCAGTGACGCCACGGCGGTCTATGACCACAGCGTCAATGTACTGCTGACCGTGGTGATTATTGCGTCGATATTGACGGTGTTCCTTGCGATTGCGCTGACCCGCAGTATTGTCGATCCGATCAGCGTCTCCCTGAAGCTCGCAGAAGACATCGCGGCAGGCGATCTGACCCGACAACTGGAAGTCACCGGCAACGACGAGGCGTCCCGCCTGATGACCTCGCTGAACCTGATGTCGAAAAACCTGCGCGAGACCATTCAGCAAATCTCCGGCGCGTCGGCTCAACTGAGCACCGCCGCCGTCGAAATGACTTCAATCACCGAAAGCGCCGACCGCACCCTGCAACAACAGAACAGCGAAATCGAACAGGCCGCGACTGCCGTAAACGAAATGAGTGCTGCCGTAGAGGAGGTCGCTCGTAATGCTACGTCCACGTCTGAAGCGGCTCAACAGTCCAGCGTCTCTGCCGACCTGGGTAACCAGCGCGTTTCGGAAACCCTGATCGCCATGCAGAACCTGACCGGACTGGTTGAAGGTTCATCCGCACAGGTCACCGCCCTCGCCGGTCAGGCACAGGACATCAGCAAGGTACTGGGCGTGATTCGCGGAATTGCAGAGCAGACTAACCTGCTGGCACTCAACGCCGCCATCGAAGCTGCTCGCGCAGGTGAACAGGGTCGCGGGTTTGCAGTGGTGGCTGATGAAGTTCGGGCACTGGCGCATCGCACACAAACCTCTACCCAGGAAGTGGAACAGATGATCTCGGCGATCCAGGCGGGCTCGTCCGCTACCGTCGAATCCATGCAGAAGAGCACGCTGGAAGTTCACAACACTCGTAAAACGGCAGAGGACGCCGGGCAATCACTGCGCCAGATCACCGATTCGGTATTGGAGATCAACAACCGCAACCTGCAAATCGCCACCGCCTCTGAACAACAAGCGCATGTAGCGCGGGACGTGGACAGAAGCCTGATCAGCATCCGCAACCTGGCCGTGCAAAGCAGCGAAGGCACACGCCAGACGCTGGAAGCCAGTAACGAGCTTTCTGAGCTAGCGGTAAATCTGAATGATTTGGTATTACGATTCAAAACGTGATGCTCTTGCGTTTGCAACGCTGACGAATGCAGCGTTGCCAAAGCGTGCGTCCTGACCAATTCTAAAAGTTGATACTAAATATTATGGGTAACGACAAGATAGCTATGTAAGCCCTGATCAGATATGGCACGATCACACTCTGCACGGAATCGACAGCGCCAGGCTTACTGCCGACGCTGCATGAGTGTTTTATGACCAGGGTGATACATTTTGAATAGCAACCTGACTTCAGCAGAGCTGGCAGTCATCAGTGAAATCGAAGCCACTTCCAGCCTCTTGCGGCTGGTTACCCGCCTGACGGGGTTGAGATTTGCAGCGATTGCGAAAGTGACTGATAGCAGTTGGACCGCGTGCGCAGTCTACGACGAAATCAATTTCGGACTGGAACCGGGTCACGAGCTCAAGCTTGAAGCCACGCTGTGCAATGAACTGCGCCAGCACAGGCAGCCCATTGTCATCAACGAGCTGGCTACCGATGCGGTTTACGCAGAGCACCCCGTTCCAAAGCTCTACGGCTTCCAGAGCTATTTTTCGTTGCCCATCGTTTTTCCCAATGGCGATTTCTTCGGCACGCTGTGCGGCCTGGACACTCTGCCGGCGCAACTCGACGATCACGACACCCTCGACACCCTGAAAGTATTCTGCACACTGATCGCCAGTACGCTGTATGCGCACTACCAGTTGCAGGAAATTCAAGAGGTCACCGCCTGATACGCGGTAAGCCTCAGACGCTTAACTTCCGCTCCATGATCAAGGTACGCTCCTCGCCATGCTGTTGCTCGCGCACGACCTCAAAACCCAGCGCGACGTAGAACCCCTGTGCAGTCAACGATGACGGCACCACCAGAGACAACACGCCATTCCCACGGGCAACCCGCTCGACCTCACACATCAATAGCCGTCCCACCCCATGCCGGTGCCATTCGGGATCAACAAACACCGAACGCACAGCCCGCCCGTCCAGGCTCGCGGTTCCGACGATAACCTCCCCCGCTGCGGCGACAAACACAAGACGCCGCAACATCAATACGGCTAATGCCTCCGGGGTGAAACTCTGCTCCACGCGCTCGATAACACTGACGGGGTAATCCATGGCGTTGCTGGTGCGCAGCGTGGTCAGGATCAGACGGCTGATGGCGGGTGTGTCTGATGGGGTGGCAGGACGGATGTGGAGAGTCATTTTTTTTGGCTTGTTGAGACTGAGATTATGCCGGCGGCAAAATAGGTAAATGACTGCTACGCAGGTCCTTGATGAACATTTGGCGCCTTTGTAACGGATTCGATACGTAAACGTTTTATGCCAGGTTTCTTCTGCTCAGGCGAACTTCCAAGCCCTTCTCAAACGATGCTGGCCAGCGCTTGAAGTACAGACACTGTTCAACATGCCCCCATTATCTCGTGCCGTTTACAACCAGGCGACGAACGGCAATAGCTATAAAGCCCCGAAAATAAAAGGACAAAGCCTTGTTAATCGGGCTTGTAGGACAAACCGCCCTCAAAAAACCTGCGCTTCTGCCGACTAATTGTATGTCGCGCGCCCGTAGTCGAAAATTTTTCGTCTGTTAAAGTGAATAACGTGATGTCAAATAGTCATCATTGAGCACCCAGCGAGAATTCTATGAACGCCAGCGCCCCCATCCCGATGAATGAAACGCAACGCCTGTTGCGTATTAGGGAGCTGTGCGTCCTTGAAGATACGTCAGATGAGGTACTGGACGAGATCGTGGCGATGACCGCTGCGTTCTTTCAGGCGCCCATCGCGCTGGTCTCGATTGTTGACGAAAATCGCCAGTGGTTTCGCTCCAGGGTCGGTATGAAGGCCATAGAGACGCCGCGCAACGTTTCGTTTTGTGCCTATACGATCCTTTCCGACACGTTGTTCGAGGTGCCCAACGCCACGATCGACGAGCGTTTCATGAACAACGGTCTGGTCACCGGGCACCCTGATATCCGCTATTACGCCGGAGCCCCGCTGATTACTGATGACGGCTTGGCGCTGGGCAGTCTGTGTGTGATCGACACCCAGCCTCGCGAGCCTATGACCGAACACCAGATGCAGATGCTCAAGGGCTTTGCGTCACTGGTCATGAAGCGCATCGTCAGTCTGCGGCTCAGTTGCTTCATCGACCAGCCCACCGGCCTGTACAACCGGTCGCGCCTGCAGGAAGACATTCAGCAGGCGCTGGCGTCCGGTATCGATTACCAACTGGTGGCGGTGGACATGATCACCTCCACGTTCCTCAACGATATTGTCAAAGCGCTCGGTTACAGCTTCTCTCAGGACATGGTGACGGAGATCAAGGCGCGCCTGGAGAGCCTGTTACCGCAGGGTTGTTCACTGTACAAGGTCAGCCCTACCCGCTTCGGTTTTCTGCTGCCGGGGGACCGTGTGCCTGATCACCTGTTTCGCACCCTCCTGCGAGACTTCGAGACGCCGGTCGAATGCAGGGGCATTCCGGTGCTGATGCAGGTGGGTCTCGGAATCGTGACCTTGAATCGCGACCCGAATGGAAAACAGGACTGGATGCGCATGGCCATCAGCGCGGCTGACGACGCACGTGACCGCGATCTCGGCTGGGCGATGTACGAACCGCACTTCGATGCCGCCCAGCAACGCGCTTTCAAGTTGCTCAGTTCGCTGACCACCGCCGTGCATGCCCACGATCAGTTGCGCCTGGTTTATCAGCCCCGCATCGACCTCGAGTCCGGCCTGTGCACTTCGGTGGAAGCCTTGCTGCGCTGGAACCATCCGACGCTTGGCCCCATCGGCCCTGCCGAGTTTGTACCGCTGGCCGAAAAGACCGCCCTGATGCGCCCGCTGAGCCTGTGGGTATTGAAGAGCGCAATCGAACAGGCAGCACGCTGGCAGCAGCAGGGCTTCGACTTCCGCATTGCCATCAACGTCAGCCCGGAAGACCTCACCGGCCCAGCCTTTACCGACCGCATGATCCGCCTTTTGGGGCAGCACAAGATCGATCCGACCCGGTTTGAGCTGGAATTCACCGAAGGTGCGTTGATGCACAATCCGGCCGAAGTGCGCCACCAATTGGAACGCATGCGCCAGATGGGCATGGATGTCGCAATTGATGACTTCGGCACGGGCTACAGCAACTGGAATTATCTGCGCCAGTTGCCGGCCACCACGGTCAAACTTGACCAGTCCCTGATTCGTAATCTCGCGTCCGACAAGACTGATCAGCGGCTGGTTAAAGCATTAATCGGTCTGGCCAAGAAATTGGGCTACTGCGTCGTGGCTGAAGGTATCGAAACCGAAGAGATTCGCCGCCTGGTCAAGCAATGGGGCTGTGACGAGGGTCAAGGCTATCTGATTGCCAAGCCCATGGAGGCTAACGCACTGGTTGACTGGCTGGGCCCGACCCGTCGCCTTCAAAGCGTTGTCGAAGCGGCCGAAGCGGCGATAACCCGCGATAAGCGGTTATAACCTTAGATCCTTTCTTCATAACCGTTTCAGACTCAAGTCGTTATGCTTCCCGGCACTTTTTGCCTGATGCATGTGTTCGACAGGGTTGGTTATGGAAGCGGGTAATCTGGGTTTTGTAGTAGCAGGGTTGGTGGTCGGTTTCATCGTGGGCATGACGGGCGTCGGTGGTGGCTCGTTGATGACGCCGATTCTGCTGTGGTTCGGCATCAATCCGGCGACAGCTGTGGGGACGGATCTGCTGTATGCCGCGATTACCAAATCCGGCGGGGTTCTGGTTCACCGTAAAAATGACAATATCGACTGGAAAGTCACTGGGCTGTTGACCTTGGGCAGCGTCCCGGCAGTATTGATGACGCTGTGGTTCCTCAGCTCGCTGCATACAGCACCTGACGCGTTGAACGCGATTATCAAGCAGGCACTGGGGTTTGTCCTGTTGCTCACCGCTACCGCCATTCTGTTCAAGAAGAAGCTGCTGGCGTTCGCCCACGGGCGCGGCGATGGAAAATCTTTTTTCAGCGGCACCAGCCTGACCGTACTGACGGTCATCACTGGCCTGATTCTCGGCACCATGGTGGCGCTGACGTCTATCGGGGCGGGCGCGCTGGGCACTGTGGCGTTGTTCATTCTTTATCCATTGCTGCCCACTCGCCGCCTGGTCGGCACGGAAATCGCGCATGCCGTTCCGCTGACACTGGTCGCAGGTTTAGGCCACGCGAGCATGGGCAATATGAACTGGGAATTGCTGGGCTGGCTATTGATGGGGTCGTTGCCGGGCATTTACCTGGGCAGCCACATGGCGGGTCGTATATCCGATGATTTGCTGCGCCCTTGCCTGGCAATCATGCTCGGCATCATCGGCTTCAAACTGGCGTTCTGACGCCGGCCTCATCAGCCTGTCACATTTCTGCGTCAGGCTGCCCGCGTGCACACTTTTTCAGAGTTCCTGATGCAGCGGTTCGTCGGTGAGTTGCACTCATCGGGATTTGTATTTTTTTGTAGCACCACGCAGATTTTCGGCGCAGGCTTTCGGTCGTCTGCTTGATAGCCGATGACCCGGCACAGATTCAACCTTACTGACTGGAGGATGCCAACAATGCTTATCCGAATTGAAGAAGGTATGTACGGAGCTAATTGGGTTGTAAAGCTGGGTGACTACCCGGTGAGCTGCCGGAGCTGGCAGGAAGCCAGAGAATTTGCAGATCGCATGAAATCCAGGATCGATGCGCCTCATACACTCCCCTACATGACGCAACATGCCGCTCCCGAGCGAAGCGCCAGAGCAATGGCCCGCTAAGGCGCCGATCTCCAAACTGAATCCCTGATCAGCGCTGTATACGGCTGACATACATTTCTTTGCCTATCGTGCCGATGCATCGCGTCGGTACGATAAGCATATCCTGCAAATCCCCGTCACCACGCCGCCTTTACTGAATTATCGACCAGGCACTCTTTTAAAACAGTTCTCGTTTCCATGACATCCGTTTCACATCTTCTTCACGTGAGGCTGGGTAAATTGAACCCACTCCTTTGATGAATCCCATTTGGCCCACCCCGTTGTGGGCCATTTTTTTGCCTGCGAAAAAGTAACGCTCTACCCGGCTCGCCAAGCCTGATCATTCACTCTGCGGCGCTGTAGCGCTCAGGACGGTCGTCGCTGACGCCGTCAGCACACCGCTACTCAATTCTGCCAATCGATCACTGCCCGTGCCGGTGGCAACATTGTTGCTCCAGCTCGCAGTCACCGTCGCCATCCAGCCCAACACAAACAATGCAACCGCCTGCAACGCCCACTTGGTAATGATCGACATGTGCTCTCTCCTTTTCCGGTCTGGATGGCGAGCATGTAAACACCTCACCATTGCAGAAGAATTGCAGAGATTTTTCTTTTTGCCAGTCGGCAGCGCATCTTTCCATGAAGATGTTCAGCGAGCGGGACGATGGAGTCTTTGAAAAAGAAATACCCCGCCGGCTGGCGGGGCATTTCCGGAAGGCGGGGTCAGTACTTGGTGCTTTGCTGTTCAGGTTTGGCCGGGGTGTCCACATGGCGCGGACCTGCAACCAGCAGTGCCAGTACGCCAGCAATCGGCACGGCGACAACGATGATGATCCACATCAGCTTGTTGCTGGACTGCGTCTTGCTCTTGCGAATACGCAACACTGCCCAGATGTCCGAAATCACAATCAAGGCAGTCAACGCTGCGAACAACCACAAATGATTTTCCGATATCCAACCCATTTGAAATCTCCTGCACCTTCAACGAAGGCAGCCAGACCGGCTGCCCATACTGTAGAAGAGGCATGAAAGTACCTGAAAGTTCAGAGAATCTTTCGGAATGTAACCGGGTGCTCGACACTGGAATGCGCTTCACCGCAGAGGCAAGAGCGTCCAGAACGGCACGCCCACGCGGAGCATGGGCACAATAGGCGTGCGTTCACGCACAGATCGGTACATGTTCAGACACGGATCGTTCTTCACGCTCCAGCGTCGGAATACCGTTCGCGACGCTGCGCCTCACACTCCCGTCAGGTAATCGGTGCAGGGTTGAAGAGCGTGATGTCGTTGTGTAGCCGGTAGTGTTCGGTCCAGGTCTTTTTCTTGCCGCTGGCCACGTCGAGATAGAAATGGAACAACTCCCAGCCCAGATCCTCGATGCTCGCACGACCGGTCGCGATGCGTCCGGCGTCTATGTCGATCAGATCAGGCCAGCGCTGGGCCAGTTCGGTGCGGGTCGAGACCTTCACCACCGGCGCCATCGCCAGACCATACGGCGTACCGCGTCCGGTGGTGAATACGTGCAGGTTCATCCCGGCGGCCAGTTGCAATGTGCCGCAGACAAAATCACTGGCAGGCGTGGCGCAGAAGATCAGCCCCTTGCCGCTGACCCGCTCGCCAGGGCCAAGCACGCCGTTGATCGCGCTGCTGCCGGACTTGACGATAGACCCCAGGGATTTCTCGACAATGTTCGACAATCCTCCCTTCTTGTTGCCCGGCGTGGTGTTGGCGCTGCGATCCGCCTCACCTTTGGCCAGGTAGCGGTCGTACCAATCCATCTCGCGAACCAGTGCCTGGGCGACGTCCTGATCCTGCGCACGGGACGTCAGCAGATAAATGGCATCCCGCACTTCCGTCACTTCGGAAAACATTACAGTCGCGCCAGCACGTAACAGCAGGTCCGAAGCATAGCCGAGGGCCGGATTGGCGGTGATACCGGAAAACGCATCGCTGCCGCCGCACTGCATGCCCAGAATCAGCTCCGAAGCCGGAACCGTTTCGCGCCGGCGCACATCCAGTTTCTTCAGGCGCGTTTCGGCCAGCTCCATGATCTGCTCGATCATTTCGTTGAAGCCGTGGCTGGAGTCCTGAAGTCGGTACAGCCAAGGATCGCTGAGGTCAACCGAACTGTCGCCTTCATGCATGACCTGCCCGGCCTGCAATTTCTCGCAGCCCAGGCTGATCACCAACGCCTCGCCACCCAGATTCGGGTTGCGTGCCAAATTGCGCACAGTACGAATCGGGATGTAGGCGTCGGTGGCGGTAATGGCCACGCCGCAACCGTAACTGTGGGTCAGCGCTACCACGTCATCGACGTTAGGGTACTTGGGCAACAACTCCTCACGAATGCGCTTGACTGCATGATCCAGTACGCCGGTCACACACTGCACGGTGGTGGTGATGCCCAGAATATTGCGGGTGCCCACCGTGCCGTCGGCATTGCGGTAGCCTTCGAAGGTAAAACCCTCCAGCGGTGGCTGTTTCTCTGGCACTGCATCGGACATCGGCAGGCTGTCGAGCGCTGGCGCGGATGGCATGCGCAGTTGATCTTCCCTGACCCAACTGCCGCGCGGTATCGGTTGCAGCGCGTAGCCGATGGTATGGCCATAGCGAATGATCGCCTCGCCTACCGCAAGGTCAACGGTGCTGACCTTATGGCTTTGCGGCACGTTATCGACGGTCACCAGGCCGTCGTCGAATTCGGTTCCGGCCGGCACGCCCTGGTCGTTGACCACGACCACAACGTTATCCAGCGGATGCAGCCGGATGTAGCGTGGAGAATCGGCATGTTGAATCAGGTTCATCACGGTTTCCTCAGGATTTTGCTTCGGAAAGGTCGCTGACCGAGTCGTTCAGCAATGGCCCCTTGGCAGGCGGCTCTTTCAATTCCACACGCTTGATTTCGCCCACAATGAAAATGTAACTGATCACCGCCACCAGCGCGTTGGCGCCGACAAACACCAGTGCCCATTTGAACGAGCCGGTGCTGCTGATGATGTAGCCAATCACAATCGGGGTGGTGATCGATGCAACGTTACCGAAGGTGTTGAACAGGCCGCCACTCAAACCGGCAATCTGCTTGGGCGAGACGTCGGACATGACCGCCCAGCCCAGCGCGCCCACGCCTTTACCGAAGAAGGCCAGGGCCATGAAGCCGACGACCACCCACTCCACGTCCACATAGTTGCAGGTCACGATAGAGGTCGACAGTAGCAGACCGCCGATGATCGGCGCCTTGCGGGCGAAGGTCAGCGAATGGCCCTTGCGCAGCAGATAATCGGAAATGATCCCGCCCAATACTCCGCCGATAAACCCGCAGATGGCTGGCAAGGACGCGATCATGCCTGCCTTGAGGATGGTCATGCCACGCTCCTGAACCAGGTAGACCGGGAACCAGGTCAGGAAGAAATAGGTGATGCCGTTGATGCAGTATTGGCTCAGGTAGATGCCAAGCATCATGCGGTTGGTCAGCAACTGGCGAATATAGTCCCACTTGGGGCCGCTGTTGGCTGCCGCTTGAGTGCCTTTGCCCTTGTCCTGATCCAGATCGACCAGCGCACCATTGCTGGCGATGTGTTCGAACTCGGCCTCGTTGATCATCGGGTGGTTGCGCGGGCCATAAATGACCTTCATCCAGATCATCGAGAACACGATGCCGACTGCGCCCATGACCACAAACACGTGCTGCCAGCCGTAGGTGTAGACGATCCAGCCCATCAGCGGAGCGAACAGGACGGTGGCGAAATATTGCGCCGAGTTGAAGATTGCCGAAGCTGTGCCGCGTTCGGCGGTCGGGAACCAGGCGGCGACGATGCGTGCGTTGCCTGGGAAGGAAGGCGCTTCGGCCAGCCCGACCAGAAAGCGCAGCATGAACAGCGCGACGATGGCCGTGGAAATACCAAATTCACCCACATAGCCTTGCAGCAGGGTGAACAGCGACCAGGTGAAAATGCTCATGGCATAGACTTTTTTCGACCCGAATCGGTCAAGCAGCCAGCCACCAGGGATCTGGCCAGCCACGTAGGCCCAGCCGAATGCAGAGAAGATAAAGCCCAGTGTGACCGGAGTGATGCCGAGGTCTTTCTGGATACTGGAACCAGCGATAGCGATGGTGGCACGGTCGGCGTAGTTGATCGTGGTGACGAGAAACAGCATCAACAAAATCAAATAGCGGACGTGCGTCGGCTTGGACTTTTGCATGGTAGAGCTCCCACTGATTATTTTTTTAGGCGGGTAAAGCTGTTTTTGGGTAAAGCGTTACAGGCCCCTTGGCAGTGCCACGGCGACGACATCTACCACCTGTAAGGGTCATGCATTGCAACGAAAAAACCGCTGATTGCTCAGCGGCTCTGTCGTAGCAAGTGTTATTGCTTGCCTTGCTTGTCCATCAGAGCGGCGAGCATGTCGCACTCGTCGGGGGTCAGGTCGGTCAATGGCGCACGAACCGGCCCTGCGTCGTAGCCAGCGATCTTCGCGCCAGCCTTGACGATGCTCACGGCATAACCGGCTTTGCGGTTGCGGATTTCCAGATAAGGCAGGAAGAAATCGTCGATGTACTTGCCGACTGCCTCGTGATCGTCACGGGCAATGGCGTGGTAGAAATCCATCGCCAGTTTCGGTACGAAGTTGAACACCGCGGACGAGTAGACCGGTACGCCCAACGCCTTGTAGGCAGCGGCGTAGACTTCGGCGGTAGGCAAACCGCCCAGGTACGAGAAGCGATCACCCAGACGGCGACGGATCGAAACCATCAGCTCGATATCACCCAGGCCATCCTTGTAACCGATCAGGTTCGGGCAACGCTCGGCCAGTTGCTCCAGCAGGGTTGGCGTCAGGCGGCAAACGTTGCGGTTGTAGACCACCACACCGATCTTGACCGATTTGCACACCGCTTCAACGTGGGCAGCAACGCCGTCCTGACTGGCTTCGGTCAGGTAGTGCGGCAGCAGCAACAGGCCTTTGGCACCCAGACGTTCGGCTTCCTGAGCGTATTCGATAGCCTGGCGAGTCGCACCGCCCACACCGGCCAGAATCGGCACGCTGGTAGCGCAGGTGTCGACGGCAGTCTTGATGATTTCAGAGTATTCGCTGGCTGCCAGGGAGAAGAACTCACCTGTACCGCCCGCAGCGAACAGAGCGCTGGCGCCATACGGGGCCAGCCACTCAAGGCGTTTGATGTAGCCAGCGCGATGGAAATCGCCCTGCGCATTGAAATCGGTAACCGGGAAGGACAGCAGGCCGGAAGAGAGGATGGACTTCAGTTCTTGTGGATTCATTATTCGAACACCCTGGGGACATAATTGTTAGAAGATCACCGGGCCAGTGCCGATGTCGTAAGTCATCGTACAACTGATAATAAAATCACTCAACAGGGATTTTCGGGTTTTTTCAGCGCAAGGAGACAGCGTCCGGTTTGAGCAGGCGGTATGGCGCAGATCTGTGACGCGGAGCGTCACCCAGGGCATTCCTACGCTGGAGCGTGAGCAACGATAATCTCGACTATCGTGCGACGCTCCGCGTCGGCATGCCGTTCTGGACGCTCTGCGTCCGATCTTGATTGAGCGGTGTAGGCAGGTGCGGGCATCAAGCCCGCTGCGATTCAGCCTCTTCATGCGCGTGGCGCAGGCGTTCGCGGCTGTTGGTCAGGTGCAGGCGCATGGCGGCACGGGCGGCGTCGGAGTCCTGACGGGCGATGGCGTCGAAGATCTCTTCGTGCTCACGGCTCAGGCGGTCCATGTAGTGCTGCTGATCATCGTGGGCCAGGCGCGCAGAATTCAGACGCGTGCGCGGAATGATACTGGTCCCCAGGTGCGTCATGATGTCAGTGAAATAGCGGTTGCCGGTCGACAGCGCGATCTGCAGGTGAAACTGGAAATCCGACGCCACTGCATCAGTTGCGTGTGTGGCACTTTCATTGAGTGCGTCCAGAGCAGCACGCATGGCTGCCAGTTGCTCGTCGCTCCGGCGCTGGGCGGCAAGCCCTGCCGACTCCACTTCCAGACTGATGCGCAGCTCCAGAATTGCCAGCACATCACGCAGGGTCACGATGGTCGCCGGATCAATGCGGAAGCCGCTGGGGCTCGGCGTGTCCAGAACGAAGGTGCCGATCCCGTGACGGGTTTCGACCAGGCCGGACGCTTGCAGGCGCGAAATCGCCTCACGCACTACCGTACGACTGACGCCCTGCTCTTCCATGATTGCGGATTCGGTGGGCAGTTTGTCACCGCGCTTGAGCTGACCGCTGCGAATACGCTCGGACAGCTCGGTCACCAGCTCCTGCGCGAGACTGCGATGTTTTCTACGGGCGCGAGGCAGAGCGCTTTGATTTTCCATCCAACGTCGATCTCTGGACTGCTAAACAAGGGCTAATCATAGCTCAGCGGTTGTATGATCACACCCTCAAAAATCGCCGTTCTCCGGGCAAAATCAAGCTCAAACAGGCTCGGAAGTCGATTGTTCGATCAACGTCCCCCTTTCCACCCGCACATGCCGATCATGAAAACGCTTCAAGCTGCTGCGATGCCCGACGCTGAGCAAGCCGAGTCCAGGCAGACCTTCGATGATCGCGCGGTGCATTGCTGCTTCGTCTTCTTCATCCATGGCCGAGGTGGCCTCATCCATGTACAGCCAGCGCGGTGCAATCAGCAGCGCACGCGCAAACGCCACGCGCTGCTGCTCGCCGGGTGACAGAAAGCGTTGCCAGTGATTGCTTTCATCCAGATGCGGCACCAGATGCTCAAGACGGCATTGAATCAGCACCTCGGCAAAGCGTTCCGCCGAATAGTGCTCGGGGGGCTGTGGATAACTCATTGCCCCGCGCAGGGTCCCGATTGGCAGATAAGGCCGCTGCGGCAGGAATAGCGCCGCGCCGGCCGGCAGCTGAATCGTACCTGCGCCTTCTGTCCACAAACCGCCCAGCGCCCTTAGCAAAGAGCTCTTCCCGCTGCCTGAACGACCGCTGAGCATTACCCGCTCACCTGCACCTATGCGCAGATTGGCATCGCTCAGCAGCTGTCGACCACCCACAATGCTCAGCCCCAGGTCGCGAAGAACCAACGCGTCATCGACGACGACTGTCTGGATGGCAGGCTGTTGCGCCTCATAATCGGTCATGGCCTGGCGGAAACTCAGCAGACGATCAGACGTGGCGCGCCATGAAGCCAGCGTGCTGTAGGCACTGATGAACCAGCTGAAGTTCTCCTGCACATTGCCGAACGCCGAATTGATCTGCATCAGATCCCCCAGTTCGATCTTGCCTGCGAAATACCGGGGCGCAGCGACGATGAAGGGGAAAATCAGTGCGATTTGCCCATAGCCCGAGGTGAAGAATGTCAGGCGCTTCTGGACTTTCATGGAGGTCCGGAAGTTATTCCAGATCATCGTGAAACGCTCGCTCAAGCGCTGGTTTTCATTCTTCTCACCTGCGGACAAGGCAATGCTTTCGGCATTTTCCCGTACCCGCACCAAGGCAAAACGCAGGTCTGCTTCATAACGCTCCTGCTGGTTGTTCAGCGGGATCAGGCGCTTGCCAATCCAGTGGGTCAGCAGGCTGCCCACCAAGGCATAGAGCATGGCCGCCCAAAACATGTAACCCGGAATGGTGACGCCAAACAGTTCGATGCTGCCCGAAACGCCCCAGAGAATGACCGAAAATGAAACCAGGCTTACGACTGCGCTCATCAGACCCAGCGCCAGGCTCAGTGTGCTGGTGGTGAATTCGTTGAGGTCTTCGGACAGGCGCTGGTCAGGGTTATCGGTGTAACCGCCCTGCTCCAGGTGGTAGTAATTTTTCTGCGCCAGCCAGCGGGCAAAGTGCTGCTCGGTCAGCCAGCGACGCCAGCGAATGGTCAGCATTTGAGTCAGGTACAAGCGATACACAGCGGCCAGAATGGCGATAGCGGCAATCCCGCTGAAATACAGGATCAGGTGGGTGAACGCAGCCAGATCCTTGTTCTGGACGGCGTTGTAAAACTCTCGATACCAACTGTTGAACAGGACGGATATCTGCACACTGAACAGCGACAGGGCGATTACCGCGATCAGCAAAGCCCAGGCAGACTTCTTTTCCTCGCTGCGCCAATACGGCGCTATCAGCCTCCAGACACCGGAGAAGAACGCCCCTTTTACCGTATCGTTAACGACAGAATATTCAGCATTGCGATTCATGTAGTTCAGGCTCGCTCTCTGTGGAAGTCCGATGCCTGAGCACAATGAAGCAAAAAAAAGCCTACACGATCACTATGAAAAAACCTTCATCAACGCCGCACGGGACGCTTCTGCAACTTGCGCTGCAAGGTTCGGCGGTGCATGCCCAGCGCACGCGCAGTCGCAGAGATATTCCCTTCGTGCTCGGCCAGCACGCGCTGAATGTGTTCCCACTGCAAGCGGTCGACCGACATCGGGTTCTCGGGCACGAGCGTGTCGAGGTTGGCGTGCTCGGACAGCAACGCAGCAAGCACATCATCGGCGTCGGCGGGCTTGCACAGGTAATTGCAGGCACCACGCTTGATGGCTTCGACCGCCGTGGCAATGCTCGAATAACCGGTGAGGATCACCACGCGCATGTCCGGGTCCATTTCCAGCAACTTGGGTAGCAGCACCAGCCCGGAATCGCCATCCATTTTCAGGTCCAGCGCGGCGTATTCAGGAATGTCCTGCTGCGCCAGCGCCAAACCCTCTTCAGCCGACCCGGCCGTGCTGACGCGAAATCCGCGCCGGCTCATGGCGCGCGCCATCACGCGGGTGAACGTGGCATCGTCATCGACCAGCAACAAATGCGGCAGCTCTTCGCCTTCAACCTGAATATCGTCACTCATGCTTCTTCTCCTCGCGTGTCACGGGGCAGGCGCAGCTCGGTGAGCGTACCGCCTTCCTCATGACTGTAGAGTTTTACCGAGCCACCCGCACGGGTAACACTGGCTTTGCTCAGGAACAGACCCAGGCCGAAACCTTTGCCCTTGGTAGTAAAGAACGGTTTGCCGATCTGCTCGGCAATTGCCAGCGGCACACCCGCGCCGTGGTCGCGAATACTGATGCAGACTTCTGCGCTGTCCCAGTCCAGATTGACTTCCAGCCCATCAGGACAGGCATCGGCGGCGTTATTGAGCAAATTGAGCAGCGCCTGGGTCAAGTCTGGCGGCGGGGCCAGCATCGGTACCTCGCCCTTGCCCAGTTGATAGAAGCGGTAACTTACTTCCGGTCGCATCAAATGCCAGCGGTTGAGCGATTCGTCCAGCCAGCGGGTGGCGGTCTGATGCTCCACGGCCATGCGCCGGTTGGCTTCGGCAGCACGCACCAGTTGCTGGAGGGTCTGTTTGCACTGTTTGACCTGCTCCTGCAATACCGACAGGTCTTCCTGCAAGGCCGGGTCGCTGTGGTCCTGACGCATTTCCTTGAGCAGCACGCTCATGGTCGCCAGGGGTGTGCCCAGTTCGTGAGCAGCGCCTGCGGCCTGAGTCGCGACGGCGAGCAACTGCTGATCGCGCAAGCCCTCTTCACGACGCTCGGCACGCAGCTGTTCCTGACGGCGCAGTTCCTCGGCCATCTTCGCCGCAAAAAAGGTGATGACGCCCGCGGCCAGCGCAAAGCTCAGCCACATACCGTAGACCTGCATGTTTTCGCGGGCAATGGAGTCGGTTTCCAGCGGATAGGAACGAACCATCAACATCGTGTACATCGTCAGCGCGAAGCCAGACAGGATCAGCGAGTAGCGCCAGGGCAGCGTGGCAGCGGCGATGGTCAATGGCACCAGATAATAGGAGACGAACGGGTTGGCCGAGCCGCCCGAGTAATACAGCAAGGCACTGTGAATCAACAGGTCGAGGGCCAGTTGCAAGGCGTACTCAAACTCGGTGAGCGGCAGGGACGTGCGCAGCCGGATGACGGTCAGGCCGCACAGAACCAGCGAGCAACCCAGCGTGATCGACAGCTGCAGCCAAGGCAACGGCAGAAAATCGAACAGCCACGCAATCCCGACCGAACCTGCTTGCGCGGCCAGCACCAGAATGCGGATGAATGTCAGGCGCCACAGGTTTTGACGTGTGGCTGAAAGCATTTGAACGGGGGCGAGCATGAGCTCTCCTGATGAGTGCTCCAGGTGGATCGCGACGAGTATAACCAAGCGGGAGGCAAAACTCGAAACGTGCGTCAACGCACCACATACCTGACCTGGCGCAGCGGACGCCAGGTCATCGCAGGAACCCGTGTATAACGCTACAGTCTCAAGGCTTTGCACCCTCCGGCAATTGTCGGAGGGCCGTTTGATAACAAGGAGCTTCCATGTTCAATCTCCGCCCTGCTGCCGCGCTCGTCGCGCTGGCCGCTGCTCTGTCCAGCCTGCCGGCTCTGGCTGAAGAAGCCCGTTACAACCAGATTTCCCTGCGCGCCGAAGTGAATCAGGAAGTCCAGCGTGACCTGATGCTCGTGACGCTGTACACCGAAGCGCAGGACAGCGACCCAGCCAAACTCGCGGCGCAGATCACTGAAACGCTGAACAAGGCGCTAGGCCAGGCGCGTCAGGTCAAAGACGTGAAAATTCGTCAAGGCAGCCGCAACAGTTATCCGGTCTACGACGATAAAGGCCAGAAGATCACCGGCTGGCGCGAGCGTGCCGAACTGCGTCTGGAAAGCGCCGATTTCGCGGTCCTGTCAAAGCTCACCGGGGAAATGCTGACCGATCTGAAAATGGGCGGCATGGATTTCTCGATCTCGCCGTCGACCCGCAAGACCAGCGAAGACGCGTTGCTCAAGGATGCCGTGACGGCGTTCAAGGCCCGTGCGCAACTGGTCACCGAAGCGTTGGGCGGTACAGGCTACAAGCTGGTCAACCTGAACCTTAATACTTCGGGCTACCCGCAGCCGTATTTGCGCGCGCCGGTCATGATGATGGCAAAGTCTTTGCGTGCAGACTCGGCGCCAACGCCAGAAGTCGAAGCGGGCACCAGCCAGGTCAGCGTTGCGGCTGATGGCGTGATTGAAGTCGCGATTCCTTGATTCACCAGGCGGCAGTTTCGACTGCCGCCACTTCCCGCCCCCCTCCCTCTTGATCCCCCTCTGCGCCTCGGCAACCTCCTACGTCTGCTGACGTGTCGTCTGATTGGCGACAGCTGCGTCGACGGCGAAACTACCCACCTACTTTTAACTATAACCGCCCTGACCGAGTGAAACGGCCGGCGCGCCTTTACCCTCAAGGAATCAAGGATGAATCCCCCAGAGACTACTGCCGAAAGCTTTGCTGCTGCCATTGATCAGGATGCGAATACAAACGGCGAGCCGCTTCCCACCCCCTTACGATTTGAAGCCGGAAAAGGCGACGAACACAAACAGACTCATGGCGCTATCGAAACCGTTCTCGAATCTGCAGGTTTCAGTCCTGAAGAGATCCGTGCGATCTATTTCGGCAATTGGCTGCGCGACTACTCGCAACTACTCGACCCGAAAATCGTCAGGGCGACGAACATGCCGAAAAGCTTTCCTGACCTGCTGTCCCGTGAAGCGCTGACCCGCATCGTGGACGTGCTGGCAGTGAAGGAATTCACCGATCTGATGAAGATAGATCGCCCACGCTTTGTGGTGACGCCGGAGCGACTCGGCGTCTATCGTCCTGCTGAGCACATCGATAACCCCAAGGCCATCAACCCCAACCCGGTAAACCCCAAAGAGCGCGACGCCGACTTTGATGACTGGGTACTGCCCGACGATCCGGCTTTAAACGTCGACTACGACACGTCGATGAAGCGTTATATCCAGCGCTCGGCGGACCTCATGGCTACCGGTCTTGAGTCGGCTGCAAAAGCAGGTCAGGGGTCTACTGAAGGGCTCCGGGACATGGGCGCGGCACTGCATATTCTCGAGGACTTCTTCGCCCACTCCAACTTCGCCGAACTGAGCCTGATCAAGCTCGGCCATACTCATGTGCTGCCCTGGACGTCCACAGCAGACTGCAAGCATCAACTGCCGCTGGTGACCGGTACGTTCGGCGGCAGCGATATCATCGCCAGCCTCGCAGAACCGCTTGGCAATATTCTGTTTTCGCCAGACGACAAACCGTTCGAGGCGCTCAAGGCTGGAGAACGTTATGAGCGCGACCAGATTATCCAGATCATCCTCGGCGAGCACCCGGACGAGAAATTGCTTGAAGGCTATGAGGCCTTCTTGCGGGCACGTGACCAATGGGCCAGCCAGCCGTTCTCCGAGCAGGTCGAACAGTTCTACGCATTCATCGCTACGCCCGGGCGCTTGCTGGGCAATGCGTTCGGTATCGCCATGCAGAGCCTGGCCGTGTGGCTGGGTAACAGCGTCGACGACCTGCAAACCCTGCTCGACGAAGATCCGAACACCAGTGGTTCGACCGACCCGTCACATTCGCAACTGGCCAAGGATCACGCGCAACACCCGCTGCACCAGCTCGCCGCACTACTCGCCAGAAACGCTGTGCTTCAAGTGGGTCAGGCCGTTCTGAGCGACTGGCATGGCAAAGAGGGTGCCGAGGGTCCAGCCCACGTTGCCGCACGATTTTTCACTCACCCAATGGACAGCGACTGGCAGGACGTCATCGTCCGTGAATGGGCCGAGGCAAATCCGGAGCAGGTCGAACGTGCCGCACTCAAGAGCGAGCTGAATCAGTACCAGGCCGACTTGCAGGGCAACGCAAAGCGAGACATCCAGCGTTTCAGTCAGGACAGCAGCACCTTTTCCAGCGTTTTTTTCGAAAGTACCTCGCTGTCAGACTTGTGGGCGAGGATTACCGGCAAGTAAGCGTATTGTCCGATCCCGACCAAGTACGGCACTATCCGTTGTCTACCTGACTGTCGACTTTCAAGCACGGTTATTGCCGTACCACGCGAGGGATCCATGGGACAAACACTCTTCAAACCGCTGCTGCTGACCACTGCGCTGCTAGCCTGCGCACCCATTGCCCAGGCGGCGAGCACGCTGGTGTATTGCTCCGAGGCCAGCCCGGCAGGTTTCGACCCCAGTCAGTACACCAGCGGTACCGACTTCGATGCCTCCGCTGAAACCGTCTTCAACCGCCTGACCCAGTTCAAGCGTGGCGGCACCGAAGTGGAACCGGGCCTGGCCACACGCTGGGACGTTTCGCCAGACGGACTGACCTACACCTTCCACCTGCGCGACGGTGTGAAATTCCACACCACCGACTACTTCACGCCGACCCGCACTTTCAACGCCGACGATGTGCTGTTCACCTTCAACCGCCTGCTCGACGCCAACCATCCGTTCCGCAAAGCCTATCCGTCGGAGTCGCCGTACTTCACCGACATGGGGCTCAACACGACGATCAAGAGCGTCGAGAAAGTCGATCCGCAGACCGTCCGCTTCACGTTGAACAACATCGATGCAGCGTTCGTGCAGAACCTGGCGATGAGTTTCGCCTCCATCCAGTCCGCTGAATACGCGGACAAGCTGCTCAAGGAAGGCAAGGCGGAGGAGCTGAACCAGAAACCCATCGGCACCGGGCCTTTCGTGTTCAAGCGCTACCAGAAGGACTCGCAGATCCGTTACGTCGGCAACACCGACTACTGGAAGCCCGAGGATGTGAAGATCGACAACCTGATCTTCTCGATCAGCAGCGATGCCGCCGTGCGTATGCAGAAGCTCAAGGCCGGTGAATGCCAGGTCAGCGGCTATCCGCGTCCGCAGGATATCGAAGAGATGAAGAAGGACCCGAAGCTCAAGGTCCTGAGTCAGCCGGGTTTCAACCTGGGTTTTCTGGCCTATAACGTGACGCATGCGCCACTGGACCAGCTCAAGGTTCGTCAGGCGCTGGACATGGCCATCGACAAGCCGGCCATCATCAAGGCGGTATACCAGAGCGCAGGCCAACTGGCCGAAAACGCCCTGCCGCCCGGCCAGTGGAGCTTTGACCCGACCATCAAGGACGCCCCGCACGACCTGACCAAAGCCAAACAACTGCTCAAGGAAGCAGGTGTAGCACCGGGTACCAAAATCGACCTGTGGGCCATGACCGTCCAGCGCGCGTCAAACCCCAATGCGCGCATGTCCGCACAGATGATCCAGTCCGACTGGGAGAAGATCGGCATCAAGGCCAACATCGTCAGCTATGAATGGGGCGAATACATCAAGCGCGCCAAAGCCGGCGAACACGACGCGATGATCTACGGCTGGACAGGCGACAACGGTGATCCTGATAACTGGCTCGGCGTGCTCTACAGCTGCGCTGCGGTTAAAGGCAGCAACTACGCCAAATGGTGCGACCCGGCTTACGACAAGCTGGTGCAGCAGGCCAAGGTCACCACCAATCGCGATGAGCGCATCAAGCTCTACCAACAGGCACAGCACATTCTCAAGCAACAGGTGCCGATCACCCCGATTGCCAACTCGAAGGTGTTTCAGCCAATGCGCCAGGAAGTGCAGGACTTCAAGATCAGTCCATTCGGTCTGACCCCCTTCTATGGTGTCAGTCTGGGTACAGTGAAGTAACAACAGGGCTCCAACCGGGTGCATTTTTCTCACCCGGTTGCGCCTCAATGGTGCGTTAAACGTATCAAAATGCTTCGCGCAAACGATCAACTACCAGGAAAATTACACTTTCGCGACATTCCTGTACGAACGTGCCACTCTTTGTCGCTTCTTTGGCGTCAGTGTCTTGCTTTGGGTATGGCCCCTGCATAAGTATCGGACGGATCGGCTCATGAGGTCGTTCCCTCTAATCAAAAATGACAACAACTGAGGCAACCATGCTCAAACACGCGGTCATTCCGTTTCTGCTCGGCGCCAGCTTGCTCGCCAGCGCACCTTTCGCCCACGCAGCATCAAACCTGGTGTTTTGCTCCGAGGGCAGCCCTGCCGGTTTCGACCCAGGCCAGTACACCACTGGCACTGACTTCGACGCTGCGGCAGAGACTGTTTTCAATCGTCTGACCCAGTTCGAACGCGGGGGCACCAAAGTTGTGCCAGGCCTGGCGACCAAATGGGACATCTCCGAGGATGGCCTGACGTACACCTTCCACCTTCGCGAAGGCGTCAAGTTCCACACCACGCCATATTTCAAACCGACCCGCGAATTCGACGCCGATGACGTGTTGTTCACGTTCAATCGCATGATTGACAAGGACATGCCTTACCGCAAAGCGTATCCGACTGAATTCCCGTACTTCACCGACATGGCGATGGATACCAACATCACCAGGATCGAAAAGATCGACGACCACACCGTCAAGTTCGTTCTGGGCAAGGTCGACGCCGCGTTCATCCAGAACATGGCCATGAGCTTCGCGTCGATCCAGTCCGCAGAATATGCGGCCAAGCTGCTCAAGGAAGGCAAGCCGGAGTTGATCAACCAGCAGCCGATCGGCACCGGTCCGTTCGTGTTCAAGAGCTATCAGAAAGACTCCAACATTCGCTACACCGGCAACAAGGATTACTGGAAGCCTGAAGACGTCAAGATCGACAACCTGATCTTCGCCATCACCACCGATGCTTCGGTGCGCATGCAGAAGCTCAAGAAGAACGAGTGCCAGATCACGGCTTATCCTCGTCCTGCCGACCTCGAACCGCTCAAGGCCGACAAAAACCTGAAGATGCCTGATCAGGCGGGCTTCAACCTGGGTTACATCGCCTACAACGTGATGCCTCAGATCAAGGGCGAAGACCATCCAAACCCGCTGGCTCAGTTGAAAGTGCGCCAGGCGCTGGACATGGCGGTCAACAAGCAGCAGATCATCGACTCGGTTTACCAGGGTGCAGGTCAATTGGCGGTCAACGCCATGCCGCCGACCCAGTGGTCCTATGACACCACTATCAAGGACGCCAAGTACGATCCCGAGAAAGCTCGCCAGTTGCTCAAGGAAGCCGGCATCAAGGAAGGCACCGAGATTACCCTTTGGGCGATGCCGGTTCAGCGTCCTTACAACCCCAACGCCAAACTGATGGCCGAGATGCTCCAGTCTGACTGGAAGAAGATCGGTATCAACGCCAAGATCGTCAGCTACGAATGGGGCGAATACATCAAGCGTGCCAAGAATGGCGAGAACGGCGCGATGCTGATTGGCTGGAGCGGCGACAACGGTGACCCGGACAACTGGCTCGGCACCCTGTTTGGCTGCGATGCACTGAATGGCAACAACTTTGCCAAATGGTGCGACAAGCCATTCGACACCCTGATCCATCAGGCCAAGGAAACATCGGATCAGGCCAAGCGCACCGAACTGTACAAACAGGCGCAACACCTCCTGAAAGATGCAGTGCCGATGACCCCTATCGCGCACTCGACGGTCTATCAGCCCATGCGTACCAGCGTTCAGGACTTCAAGATCAGCCCGTTTGGCTTGAACTCCTTCTACGGTGTGAGCGTGACCGGGAAGTAATCGCGGCGGTTACTGCGCCGTTCATCCGGCGCAGCCCTCCGCTATACCTGACTCTGAGACCCGTGCGACAAGTTGAAAAAGTGTCGTCAATGACACTTTTTCACTGTCACCAAGATTTTTCCTACGAGCTTTGCAGACTTCAAGCCTACATACCGCCCGCCTCTACCGACTTACCGTCGAAAGGTTGCAGTAACAGGCAGGGAGCTGCTGCTTCATGGCTCAGGTAAATCCTGATGTATCGGGCGTGCTGTTCCGATTGCTGCCTATGGGCGTGTTAGACATCGAGCCTTGGCTCGTCCTTTGAAGGATAGGGATCATCATGCGTAAAACTCTTGCGATGACGTCGTGCCTGGGGCTGCTTGCTCTGGCTCCGCTGGCACAGGCGAGCAATCTGGTGTTCTGTTCGGAAGCAAGCCCGGCGGGCTTTGACATTGCCCAGTACACGACCGGGACTGACAATGATGCTTCCGAACCGATCTATAACCGCCTGACCGAGTTCAAACAGGGCGATACAACTGTGGTTCCAGCCCTGGCAACTTCGTGGGATGTTTCGCCAGATGGCCTGATCTACACCTTTCATCTGCGTGAAGGGGTGAAATTCCATAGCAACAAGGACTTCAAGCCCAGTCGCGACTTCAACGCCGACGACGTGCTGTTCACTTTCAACCGCATGCTCAAACCTGACCATCCCTTTCGCGTCGCTTACCCGACCGAGTTTCCGTATTTCACTGGAATGGGCCTGAACAAGAAGATCAAGTCCGTCGAGAAAACCGATCCGTTGACCGTTGTGTTCACCCTTAATACGGTCGACGCCGCGTTCATACAAAACATCGCGATGAACTTCGCAGCCATTCTGTCCGCTGAATACGCGGAACAACTGATGGCCAAGGGTGATGTGAGAAACATCAACCAGCAGCCGATTGGCACCGGCCCTTTCGTGTTCCAGCGCTATCAGAAAGACTCGCAGATTCGCTACAAAGGCAATAAGGAATACTGGGATCAGAGCAGAGTGAAGATCGACCAGTTGATCTTCGCCATCGTGACCGACGCCTCTGCGCGCATGCAAAAGCTAAAGGCCAACGAGTGCCAGGTCTCACTTAATCCGCGCCCGGCGGACCTCGCCAATCTCAGGGAGGACAAGAGCCTGCAGGTGATCGAGAAGCCGGGCTTCAACCTAGGCTACATCGCCTACAACGTACGCCATGAACCATTGGGCAACCTCCAGGTTCGTCAGGCACTGGACATGGCAGTCAACAAAAAGGCCATCATCAGCGCGGTCTATCAGGGCGCTGGGCAACTGGCAGTGAATGCCATGCCGCCGACCCAGTGGTCCTACGATGACAGCATCAAGGACGCACCGTACAACCCGGAAAAAGCCAAAGAGCTGTTGCGCGCCGCCGGGGTCAAGGAAGGCACCGTGCTGAACCTCTGGGCCATGCCGGTCCAGCGACCGTATAACCCCAATGCCAGGTTAATGGCCGAGATGCTGCAATCCGACTGGGCCAAAGTCGGCATCAAGGTCAACATCGTCAGTTATGAATGGGGTGAATACCTCAAGCGCACCAAGAACGGCGAGCACGATATCTCGTTGATTGGCTGGACCGGTGACAACGGTGACCCGGACAACTGGCTCGGCACCCTGTACAGCTGCGCCGCCATTGGCGGTAACAACTACTCGATGTGGTGTGACGAGAAATACGACCAGTTGATCAAGGCCGCCGTGGCCACCACCGATCGCGGGCAGCGCACCGATCTGTACAAACAGGCGCAACGCTATCTGAAGGAACAGGTGCCGATCACCCCGGTCGCCCACTCAACCGTAAATCAGCCGCTGCGTACCGAGGTCAAGGACTTTCACGTCAGCCCGTTCGGGCGCAACAACTTTTCGGGGGTGAGCGTCGTCGACTGACCACCTGCCAGGCTTGCTCTTGCCGTCTTGTGTACGGCAGGAGCCAGCACTTACGCATTGATACCTATAACAACGCAGGGCCACAAACCCTGCACCACCAAAAGCCAGACCTTAAAGAACTGGCATTTATAAAAGTTACAAAGGGAGCTGCACATCGTGAAAACAACTAGCACTGCGTTACTGGCATTGTCTCTATCGTCGTTTGGCGCACTGGTTCAGGCTGAACCGGCAAGCCAGACGTTCGTACCGACCGAGCTGAGTTCAAAGAATGCACAGGCCGACGCCAACGGCTTTATCGAAGATCAACACCTGACCGGCACGACACGTAACTGGTACGCCAATGAACTCAAGCGTCGCGGCGAAGTGTTCAGCTACAGAGACAACGGCGTTCCCGAGCAGACCTCGCGTCGCATCAACTGGCAACAGGGCACCATCGTCAACTACACCTCGGGGTACACCCAGGGCGTTGTAGGTTTCTCCACCGAACTGGCGCTGTACAACGCCATTGCGTTGGACCGTGACACCGATGACTTTGCAGGAAACTCCAACCGTACCCTGGCACACAGCGACGGCGACGCAGTCGGTCAGTGGAGCAAAATGGGTCTGGGCAACGTCAAGGCACGTGTATCCAACACGGTCCTGACGATGGGTCGCCAATCGGTGAATACCCCGGTCATCGCCTTCATCGGCAACCGCGCACTGCCCTCCAGCTTCCAGGGTGTTGCCGTACAGAGCGATGAGTTGAATAACCTGTCCTTTCAAGCCGGTAGTTTCGACCGCGTATCGCCACGTATGGAACAAAGCCTGGACAAGTTCCGTTCCGAGTACGGTGATCGCAGCCAGACCGCTGACCGTCTGGACATGTTCGGTGCCGACTACAAGCCGACCGACAGCCTGACAACCAGCTTTTATGCATCGAACCTGGAAGATTTCTGGCACCAGTACTACTTCGGCTTCACCCACGAACTGGGTGACAGCAAGGCATTGGCGCTCAGCACCAACCTGAACTACTACAAAACCAAGGACTCCGGTCAGAGCAAACAAGGCCCTATCGACAACGATACCTACAGCCTGTCCTTCACCGGTACGCATAACGCTCACAGCGTCAGCCTTGCTTATCAGCAAGTGTCTGGCGATGAGTACTTCGACTATGCGCACGACACCAACGCGATCTTCCTGGCGAACTCCCTGCTCTCGGACTTCAACGGCCCGAACGAGAAGTCCCTGCAGATCGCCTACGTACTGAACATGGCCGAGTACGGCGTGCCGGGTCTGAAATTCAACATCTACCAGGCGCGTGGCTGGGACATCGACGGTACCAAATACAAAGGCAACGTCTATGGCGACGTCCAGACAATCAATGGTGTTCGGACAGCGTCCGGCGTAAACGCAATGGACGGCGAAACTCACTACGAGTACGGCATCGGTACGTCGTACTCCGTGCAGTCCGGCCCGCTCAAGGCCACTGCTATCCGCGCGACTTACACCACGCACCGCGCCAGCGAGAATCAGGCTGATGGCAACATCAACGAATTCCGTCTGGTGACCACCGTTCCGTTCAACATTCTTTGAGTCGCTGAAAACCGTTCTGGCGCCGGGCAACAGCCTTGCGTCAGAACACCACCATCGGCGTCAACTCTATGGAGGGTTCACAATGCAACTGTTATCGCTACGCAACTCGATCGCCCTGGCCCTGCTCAGCGTCGCCGTCAGTGTTTCGGCAAAACCTCTGGTGGTGTGCACCGAAGCCAGCCCTGAAGGCTTTGACATGGTGCAATACACGACAGCAGTAACGGCCGATGCCGTGGCTGAAACCGTGTTCAACCGCCTGGCGGATTTCAAACCTGGTACTACCGATGTGATTCCGGCACTGGCTGAATCCTGGGACATCAGCGACGACGGCCTGACCTACACCTTCCACCTGCGTAAAGGCGTCAAGTTCCACACCACCGATTACTTCAAACCGACCCGCGACATGAACGCCGACGATGTGCTCTGGAGTTTTCAGCGTCAGCTGGACCCGAAACACCCGTGGCATGACAAGTCGAGCGTCGGCTTCCCCTACTTTGAAAGCATGGGCTTCAAAGAGCTGTTGAAAAGCGTCGAGAAAACCGACGACTACACCGTCAAGTTCAGCCTGACCCGCCGCGAAGCGCCATTCCTGGCAGACATAGCCATGGCTTTCGCCTCTATCTACCCGGCCGAATACGCCGACCAGTTGCTGAAAGCCAACAAGACCGGCGACCTCAACAGCAAGCCAATCGGCACAGGACCGTTCATCTTCCAGCGGTACGCCAAGGATGCACAGGTCCGCTTCAAGGCCAACCCGGAGTACTTCCGAGGTAAGCCGCCATCCGAAGCGCTGATCCTGGCCATCGCCACTGACAACAACGTGCGCCTGCAGAAGCTCAAGGCCAATGAATGTCAGATCGCGCTGTACCCCAAGCCGGACGATATCCCGAGCATCAAGAAAGACCCGAACCTGAAAGTCGATGAACTGGAGGCGATGACCACCGGCTATATTGCGATCAACACGACGCACAAGTACTTGAGCGACGTGCGGGTACGTAAAGCCATTGACATGACGTTCGACAAGAACGCTTATGTCAACGCTGTGTTTGGCAAAGGCAATGCGCTGGTCGCGGTCAACCCGTATCCGCCGACCCTGCTGGGTTACAACAACAGCCTGAAGAATCCGCCGGTTGACCTGGACAAGGCACGCGCCTTGCTGAAGGAAGCAGGCGTACCGGAAGGCACTACGTTTACCCTGTTCACCCGCAACGGTGGTGGCCCGACCAACCCCAACCCGATGCTCGGCGCGCAAATGATGCAGTCTGATCTGGCCAAAATCGGCATCAAGATCGACATTCGTGTCATGGAATGGGGCGAAATGCTTAAACGCGCCAAGAATGGCGAACATGACATGGTGTCTGCCGGCTGGGCAGGCGACAATGGCGACCCTGATAACTTCCTGACCCCGATGCTCAGTTGTGAAGCGGCAAAAAACGGCGAGAACTACGCCCGCTGGTGCAATGCCGATTTCCAGAAACTGATCGATCAGGCTCGTGAAACAGTGAACCCGGAGGAGCGCGCCGCGCTCTATGAGCAGGCCCAGGTAATATTCAACAAGGATCAGCCGTGGATCAGTATGGCTCACACCAGAATGTTCACGGCCATGCGCAACAACGTTGAGGGCTACCAAATAAGCCCGCTCACCACTAACAACTTCGCCACTACCAGGGTGAAGTAGAAAAATAATCCGGCGAGCTCTACCCGAGACTCGCCGGAGCACGCCTAACCGGCTGATGAGGTACACACCAAGATGTTTAGTTTTATCGCCCGCCGAGTGGGGTTGTTGATACCCACTTTCTTCGGCATCACCTTATTGACGTTCGCACTGATTCGTCTGATTCCGGGCGACCCGGTCGAAGTCATGATGGGTGAACGCCGGGTCGATCCGGAAATGCACGCTCAGGCCATGGAACGTCTTGGCCTGAACAAACCACTTTATGCCCAGTACATCGACTACATCGGCAAGCTCGCCCAGGGCGACCTCGGTGAATCGCTGCGTACGCGCACCAGTGTCTGGAGTGAATTCACTTCGCTGTTTCCGGCAACGCTCGAACTGTCGATTGCCGCACTGATCTTCGCGGGTATCCTCGGGCTGCTTGCAGGCGTAATCGCCGCACTCAAGCGAGGGTCCCTGTTCGACCATGGGGTCATGGGCATTTCCCTGGCCGGCTATTCCATGCCGATCTTCTGGTGGGGCCTGATCCTCATCATGTTTTTCTCGGTGACCCTGGGCTGGACCCCGGTGTCCGGGCGGATCGATCTGCTGTATGACATTCCGCCAGTAACAGGTTTCATGCTGATCGACACGCTGCTCAGCGACGAGCAAGGCGCGTTCCTCGATGCCCTGCATCACCTGATTCTTCCGGCCATCGTGCTGGGCACCATCCCGCTGGCAGTGATCGCCCGGATGACCCGCTCGTCGATGCTTGAAGTGCTGCGTGAAGACTATGTGCGTACAGCCCGTGCCAAAGGCCTGTCGCCTGCACGCGTAGTGTTCGTTCACGGCCTGCGCAATGCGCTGATCCCGGTGCTGACCGTCTTCGGTCTGCAGATCGGCACACTGCTGGCCGGTGCGGTTCTGACCGAAACGATCTTCTCCTGGCCCGGCATTGGCAAGTGGCTGATTGAAGCCATTGGCGCGCGGGACTACCCGGTCGTGCAAAACGGCATTCTGCTGATCGCCTGTCTGGTGATCCTGGTCAACTTCGTGGTGGACATCCTCTACGGCTTTGCCAACCCACGCATCCGTCATCAGCGCTGAGATCATCGATATGAGCACCCCTACTCCTGCGGTAGCAGTCGATCAAAGCCTGCTTTACCCATCCCCGTACAAAGAATTCTGGCAAGCGTTCTCGAAAAACAAAGGCGCCGTTGCCGGCCTGCTGTTCATGATCCTGATCGTGTTCTGTGCCCTGTTCGCCCCATGGGTTGCACCCCATGACCCGAGCGAGCAATACCGCGACTTCCTGCTGACCCCTCCGGTCTGGCTTGAAGGCGGTCAATGGCAGTTCATCCTTGGCACAGACGAGCTGGGCCGCGACCTGCTGTCGCGCCTGATCCAGGGTTCGCGCCTGTCGCTGCTGATCGGTCTGGCATCGGTTGTCATGTCGCTGATCCCGGGCATCCTGCTGGGCCTGCTGGCCGGTTTCTTCCCTCGCGTACTCGGCCCTTCGGTCATGCGCCTGATGGACATCATGCTGGCCCTGCCCTCGCTGCTGCTGGCCGTCGCCATTGTGGCAATCCTCGGCCCTGGCCTGATCAACACCGTGATCGCCATCGCCATCGTGTCGCTGCCTTCCTATGTTCGTCTGACCCGCGCTGCGGTGATGGGCGAGCTGAACCGCGACTACGTGACAGCTGCACGTCTGGCCGGTGCAACCCTGCCGCGCCTGATGTTCATCACCGTGTTGCCGAACTGCATGGCACCGCTGATCGTTCAGGCAACATTGAGCTTCTCGTCGGCAATTCTCGACGCCGCAGCACTGGGCTTCCTGGGGCTTGGCGTACAACCGCCAACGCCTGAGTGGGGCACCATGCTCGCCTCGGCGCGCGACTACATCGAACGTGCCTGGTGGGTCGTGAGCCTGCCCGGTCTGACCATTTTGCTCAGCGTGCTGGCAATCAACCTGATGGGCGACGGTCTGCGCGATGCGCTGGACCCGAAACTCAAAAACGCCGCCTGAGGAGATTCGCATGTCACTTCTTGAAATCAAGAATCTCAACGTCCGCTTCGGCGACACTACTGCTGTACCTGTTGTGGACGGCCTGTCCCTGAGCGTCGACAAGGGTGAAGTACTGGCCATTGTCGGCGAGTCGGGCTCCGGCAAGTCGGTGACCATGATGGCGCTGATGGGGCTTATCGACTCCCCTGGCATCATCACCGCCGACGCGCTCAATTTCGACGGCAAGGACCTGCTCAAGCTCAACTCCAGGCAGCGTCGTCGCATTATTGGCAAAGACCTGGCAATGGTGTTCCAGGACCCGATGACCGCCCTTAATCCAAGTTACACCGTGGGCTTCCAGATCGAGGAAGTCCTGCGTCAGCACCTGAACATGTCGGGCAAGGCTGCACGCCAGCGTGCGCTGGAGCTGCTGGAAAAGGTCGAAATCCCTGGCGCCGCTGCGCGTCTGAATGCCTACCCGCACCAATTGTCGGGCGGCATGAGCCAGCGTGTGGCGATTGCCATGGCCATCGCCGGCGAGCCAAAGCTGTTGATCGCCGACGAGCCGACCACTGCACTGGACGTGACCATCCAGGCGCAGATCATGGAACTGCTGCTAAGCCTGCAGAAAGAGCAGGACATGGCCTTGGTGCTGATCACTCATGACCTGGCCGTGGTGGCAGAAACTGCGCAACGCGTCTGCGTAATGTACGCCGGTCAGGCGGTCGAAGTGGGTCAAGTGCCTGGCCTGTTCAACGTGCCAGCCCACCCGTACAGCGAAGCCTTGCTGGCGGCCATTCCCGAGCACAGCATGGGCGCCGAGCGCCTCGCCACGCTGCCGGGCATGGTCCCGGGCCGCTATGACCGTCCGCAGGGCTGCCTGCTGTCGCCGCGCTGCCCGTATGTGCGTGACAACTGCCGGACGCAGCGTCCGGATCTGGCCCCCAAGGCGCATAGCCTGGCTCGTTGCTTCTATCCCTTGAACCAGGAGGTGGCGTAATGAGCGTCGTACTTACCGCCCGCGACCTTACCCGTCACTACGAAGTTTCTCGCGGCTTGTTCAAAGGTACCGCGCTGGTGCGCGCGCTTAACGGCGTGTCCTTTGAACTGGAAGCAGGCAAGACCCTGGCCGTGGTCGGCGAATCCGGCTGTGGCAAGTCGACTCTGGCCCGCGCCCTGACGCTGATCGAAGAGCCTTCATCCGGCTCGCTGAAAATCGCCGGCCAGGAAGTGACCGGGGCCAGCAAGTCCGAGCGCAAACAGCTGCGCAAGGACGTGCAGATGGTCTTCCAGAGCCCTTACGCCTCGCTCAACCCGCGCCAGAAGGTCGGTGACCAACTCGGCGAGCCACTGTTGATCAATACCAAACTGTCAGCCGCAGAACGCCGCGAAAAAGTGCAGGCCATGATGGCTCAGGTCGGTTTGCGCCCTGAGCACTATCAGCGCTACCCGCACATGTTCTCCGGCGGTCAGCGTCAGCGTATCGCGCTGGCACGGGCGATGATGCTGCAGCCGAAAGTACTGGTGGCGGATGAACCCACCTCGGCGCTGGACGTGTCGATTCAGGCGCAGGTGCTGAACCTGTTCATGGACCTGCAGAAGGAATTCAATACCGCCTATGTATTCATTTCCCACAACCTGTCGGTGGTGCGTCATGTCGCCGATACGGTGTTGGTGATGTATCTGGGCCGCCCTGCGGAAATGGGTCCCAAGGAAGAAATCTATAACCGCCCGCTGCACCCTTACACGCAAGCACTGCTGTCAGCGACCCCAACCATTCACCCGGACCCGCTCAAACCGAAGATCAAGATCGTCGGCGAGCTGCCCAACCCTCTCAACCCGCCAAGCGGCTGCGCCTTTCACAAGCGCTGCCCCTACGCGACCGAGCGTTGCGCAACAGACGTCCCGGAACTGAGGCTGGTCGATAACCGCCAGGTGGCTTGCCACTACGCGGAGCAGTTTGTAGCGGCGTAGCTTCAGGCTATAAGACTATCGTGCCCACGCCAGCGTGGGCATGCAGTTCTGGACGCTCCGCGTCAGATCTTGCTCGCATGCCGACACATTGCTACGAGCGCCATTCAATACACATCCCGCCGATAGCGCCCCTGCTCGATCAGCTCGCTGAGTGCCTGCTCGCCCAACACTTCCTTCAAGACCTCATCCACCCCCGCCGCCATACCCAGCAAGCTGCCGCAGATATAGATGGCCGCCCCCTCGCTTACCCATGCGCACAGTTCATCCGCGGCTTCGCGCAAGCGGTCCTGCACGTAGATTTTTTCTGTTTGATCACGAGAGAAGGCCAAGTCCAGCCGAGTCAGATAACCGGCCTCCAGCCAGCCATCGATTTCTGTACCGCAATGGAAGTCGTGCGCCCGGTTACGCTCGCCAAATAGCAACCAGTTGCGCACAGCCCCTTGAGCGATGCGCGCCTTGAGCAAACTGCGTAACCCGGCAAGTCCGGTGCCGTTGCCCAGCAATATCAACGGGACCGGCTCGGTCGGCAGGTGAAAGCTGCCGTTGCGGCGTAACCGCAGGCTGATGGCACTGTCGAGCGCCGCATGCTCGGTCAACCAGCCGGAGCCCAATCCCAGACTGCCATCGGGATGAATTTCCTGACGCACAATGAGTTGCAGACAGGCATCCTCAGGGATCGACGCAATCGAGTACTCACGAGCGGACACCGGCGCCAGCGCATTAACCAGCGCTTGCGCATGCATCCCTACCAGATGCGCACGGTTTTGCGGCAGTTGACGGCTGGCCAAGGCCTGTAAAAGCGACTCCTGCAACGCATCGACCTGCACGTGGGTAAACGGATCGATACCCAACCCGTTGAGAAACTGTTCAATGACAGATGCCGGGGTTCGGGGCATTACTTCGACCAGATCACCCGCCTGCCAATTGGCGGATACTGGCGCTATCAGGCTCAGCAGATACACCTTCGAGCCGCTGCTGCCAGGGTTCAGGTGCTCGCGACGCGCCAGGGTCCAGTTTTCGAAAACAGGACCCTGCCAATTGCTCGATTGCGGCACAGATCCGGTCAGTTGTCCGAGCTGCTGCTGCCATTGCTGCAACGCTGCGGCATCGACCCTGTCCACTTCGACCGGAGCAAACAACGTGCGAGCACCACATTGCGCCAGCCATTCGTGCAGGCGATGGGCAAAACCGCAGAAATGCGGGTACTGCCGGTCACCCAGCGCCAGTACCGCATAGTTAAGCGTATCCAGAACAAGCGGACTGCCCAGCAGCTTGCGCTCGAAGCCCCGAGCGCTGTCCGGCGCCTCTCCGTCGCCAAACGTACTGACGATAAACAGCGCGTTCGCGCTTTGGCTCAGGTCATGCTCGGTCAAATCGCCGAGTCGCCGTACGTGCGCAGGCACTCCTGCAACCTGTAACTGGCTGGCGGTCTGCCACGCCAGTTGCTCGGCAAAACCGCTTTGACTGGCGAAACCGATCAGCCAGGAAGGCGTATCAGCAGAAACGTCTTCTGGCACTCCTTCTGGCACAGCAGAACGAGCGCTTTTGATATCGCGCTTTTTTCGCCGGCGGTCCAGGTACAGCAACCAGCCAGTAATGAAAAACAGCGGCATCATCAACGATGCGCCAGTCATGACGATTCGGCCGACCAGGCCGAAGTAGCTGCCGACGTGCAGCGCATAGTTGCTGGCCAACAGCTGCGCACCGAAGCTGCGCTCGGCATAGCGCGACACCGAACTGACCCGCCCATTGGCTGGATCAAGTGTGATGCTGTTCAGCGCACGCGGGTGCGGAGAGTCCTTGAGCAGGTAAAACACGCTAGCTGCCTGACCGCCTGCAGCAGGCAAACGCAGGTTATAGGAGCGCAGCTCGGGCCCGGCGGTTTTCTGAATGCTGTCCCAGATGGCCACATAATCCACTACCAACGGCGCTTTGCTGCTGGCACCACCCGCAGAGACTTTGCGCTGCTCCAGCGGCGAGTCGCCCAGCCATTTGTTCAGACCATTGCTCACCCAGTCATAAGACCAGGTCAGGCCGGTGATGGCGAAGAGCAGATAGAACACCAGGCACCATGTGCCAAAAATCGAATGCAGGTCCCAGTTGAAGCTACGGCCCTTTTTCGCCCAGTCCATTGTCAACCAGACACGCCAGTTCAGCGCCTGGCGAGGCCAGCGCAGATACAACCCGGACAGACAGAAGAACAGCAAAATAAGCGTACAGACCGCCGTAATCTGCTTGCCCACTTCACCGGCGGCGAGGTAGCGATGCAATTGCAGGACAAAATCGAAAAAGCCTTCACCGACGGCATCGCCTTTAAGCTCGCCGGTATAAGGATCGAAATTACGTTTGGGACCTCGCCGCTCGCCGGGTTCAGGGGTGAAATACACCTGAGCGGCCCGATTGCCAAGGGTTTCGACACGCAGAATGGCGACAGTCAGGCCGGTTGCGGCCTCCAGCTTGTGGACAAGTTCGATGGGCGGCAGGGTGGCGGCACGCGCCTCAACGAGCAGCACGTCCGGATTCAGAACATCGAGAATTTCGTCCTCGAACGAATACAGGGCTCCGGTAATGCCCATCAGGGCCAGCACCAGACCTGCCGTGATTCCGAAGAACCAGTGCAGCTGAAACAAGGCTTTCTTCAACACGCTCGCTACTCTCACTCATATTGCGCGGCGCAATTAATGCACCGACGACCATATCGTGTCCATCTGTAACGTGTCTTTTGCCCTAAACAAAACCCCGTCTGTCATGAAAAACGGGACAAAAAAAAACCCACTTTCATGGGCTTTTTTCTGACGCAGGAATTTACAGGTAGAACGACTTCAGCGGCGGGAAGCCATTGAATTCCACTGCGCTGTAGCTGGTGGTGTAGGCACCGGTCGACAACCAGTACATACGGTCGCCGATGGCCAGATTGAGCGGCAGGCCATACTTGTAGTTTTCGTACATGATGTCGGCGCTGTCACAGGTAGGACCGGCGATGACAACCTCTTCCATCTCGCCCTTCTTTTCGGTCCAGATCGGAAACTTGATGGCTTCGTCCATGGTTTCGATCAGGCCGGAGAATTTGCCCACATCGGTGTACACCCAACGCTCGACTGCGGTACGCGACTTACGCGCGACCAACACCACTTCACTGACCAGAATCCCGGCGTTTGAAATCAGCGAACGGCCTGGCTCCAGAATGATTTCCGGCAGGTCATCACCGAAGTCTTCTTTCAGGAAGCGGATGATCTCTTCGGCGTAGGTTTCCAGACTGTTGGTGCGGGTGATGTAGTTGGCCGGGAAGCCGCCGCCCATGTTGATCAGCTTGAGAACGATGCCATCTTCTTCTTTCAGACGCTCAAAGATCACTTTGACCTTGGCGATGGCAGCATCCCAGACGCTGATGTCGCGCTGCTGCGAGCCAACGTGGAACGAGATGCCGTAAGGCACCAGACCCAGATCGCGGGCAAGAATCAGCAGATCCATGGCCATGTCGGTCTGGCAGCCGAATTTGCGCGACAGTGGCCAGTCAGCCGTAGTCGAGCCTTCGGTCAGGATGCGCACGTAGACTTTCGAACCCGGTGCCGCCTTGGCAATGTTGCGCAGGTCGGCTTCGGAGTCGGTCGCAAACAGACGCACGCCCTTCTCGTAGAAGTAGCGAATGTCCTTGGATTTCTTGATGGTGTTGCCGTAGCTCATGCGTTCCGGGCCAACGCCACAGCTCATGACCTTGTCCAGCTCGTAGATCGACGCGATGTCGAAGCTCGAACCCTTTTCCTTGAGCAGATTGATGACTTCAACGGCCGGGTTGGCCTTGACCGCATAGTAAACCTTGGCGAATTCGAAGCCCGCGCGCAGGTCGTCATATGCCTTGCTGATTATGGCGGTATCAATGACCACGAACGGAGTTTCTTGCTTGTCAGCGAACGCCTTCATTTTCTTGAAGGTTTCGGCTGAGTAGTAGTCTTCGACATTGATCGACATGCTGCTGGAACTCCTGATGGCAAACGGTATTGGTAAATGGGTGCAAATGAACGCCCTCTGTATCCCCACTTTGGTTCGCCTACTTCCCAAGGCATGTCGCCGAAAGCAAAAAGGCCCTGAAGGGCTGCCTTCCTGGCCTTGCTGTCTCGTCGTCAGTACTTGAGCCGGATGGATCGTTTCCAGCATGGACGTTCGGCGCGAACTTTAGGACCTGAGGGGTTATAGATCAACAAAAAATCTCGCATTTGCAGACGTTTCTGCCGGTACGGCACGTATGCCCCATTGTATTAACCGACCTGCATGACAGCCTGATGTTCATTTTGGAAAGGATTTGCTGATGATCTGCCACTTTTTTCGATCCCCCTGTCAGCGTAAGACCTGCCCTTTCCCCTGGAAAATGTTCCAGATTCTGAGCCCCTTTCCCGCCGAAATAGCCTCCAGGGCCGACCGTCAAAAGATGTAACAGTCACTGCACCCCCGCCCGGACTACTTGGCAAAACCTGACGCAAGCACCCGCCTGACCGTTGGCACTAATAACAGCCACTGTAGCGCTCAAACGTTCTAACCCACTGTCAGTTCTGACAGTGTTCGCCCCTCGCAGACCTGCTTACGCTCCTTGTGCACGAAGCAAAAATTTACTGACTGCTTTTCCACAGGAAAGAGGAATGGGGCATGGATCGCCTAAAGACAATACTCATCGCACTTTCATTAGCGGCCTTATTGGCTGCGCCTTCCGTGTATGCAGGTCAAGGCACCGACGTTGCCTGGCTGATGAGCTACTACTACAACCGAACGCCGACTGATTGCGGAACGGGAAGACCGCTTGATCAGTGCTCAGGGCTGAGGCTGCGCGGCACGGATAGCGGGCAGGCCTTCGAACCCTGGGACCCAAGCCCGAACTCGGTCAAAAGCGGTGGCGTCTCGATGTCATTCTTGCGCAAGGACATAAAATATAAAGATCTGGGTCTGAAAAAGGCCAACGGCTTCGTTTTGAAACCGAATGATTTCATTAGCAAGAACGAAAACAAAATAAGTACGTTGTGTTTCTTTCCCCTGGACGCCTGGACGGACTATCGAACCCATGAGGGGTGCAGCGAAAACAGTAACACGACGACCTATATTGAAAAAACCTGTCAGGACCTCGGGGTTAAAACAGCAGAGCAATGGCTGGCTGATTACCGAAGGGTCAACAGCGATCATCAAAAACAATGCGGGTTCGAAATCAAAGATCGCGCTGATAAAGCCGAATCATTTTGGCAGGGTGTCCGTGCCAGACAAATGATCCAGAACGACAGAGATGCCATGGAAACCCAAAGCGAAATACGGGTGCCTGCATGGGGGGCAGAAGAGGACGCGCAGCTACCGGTCCTTGCCTTCATCTACACGCCCAACCCTGGGCTACCGTCCGGGCTGGAAAAAGCCAGGGGCGACCAGAAACGGTACTTTCAGAAGACCGGCAAATGGGTCCCTGTTATCCGGGTGGACCTGCCGACAACAAACAATGTCGACGCCCGCTTCACCTACAACGAGGGTGATCAACACCGAGACGCCCCGGTCCCTAAAATCGACAACGAATGCAAGAGCTATATTGCCAGCGCCACCTGGTTGCAACGAGACGACCCGTTTCTCAAAGGCCAACCCTGGTCGCTGCAAATTACGCCCACCGAATGCGGCAGGAATATGACCAAACAGCAGCAAGCGGCAGCGTATGCCGAGCTGTTCAGCAAATACGGCAATGACAAGCAATGGAATCCCGATAACGGCAGCATGTACCAACAGTTGGTGTGCCATTTGGAATGGAGCGGCGACGATAACGGCAAAAAGATCTACACCCGCGACAAACGCGTCTGGAACCTCGAACCTGTTCGCCCGGCGGTCTCATGGGATGAAGTGTTCAAACAGGGCTGCAATCCTTACTAGAAGCTGTTCCCTGCGCGAACTTATTCGCAAAGAATCAGGCACCTGCGTAGGTATGTTGCCTGCCTGAAGTGCCGATTTCACGAATGAATTCGTGTCTCAGGGATCGGGAGTGGGTCTTGAACCCTGCGCCTTGGCGGCGCAGGGTTCGCTCGCCATCAGCTCGCGGCTTCTGCCGCAGCCGTTTCAGCCGGCGAAACAATACTGGTCTTCATGCCACGCGAACGGCCCGAGCTCAGATAAGCCGCAATCGACTCCTGCGTGACCTCACCCAAGAACACGTTCTCGGCATCCAGCACCGGCAGCCAGGCACGGTTGAACTCGTACATGCGCGACAGCAGAATGCGCAGGTGCTCGTCGTACGCTGCGGTGGCATTGAACTCTTGCAGGAACTGCGCGCACGTACCCTGCTGACGATGCAGATCACGACGACGCACATAGCCCATTGCCTTGTTCTCGCTGTCGGTGACAACGATGTAACGACGGTCATTTTCGTCCATCACTTCCAGCGCATCGGCCACCGGAGTTTCCGGACTGACGGACGGCGCGTTGTCGGCGGCGTCTTCGGCCTTGACCAGCAGCAGGCGTTTGAGCGTGCTGTCCTGGCCAACGAAGCTGCTGACGAAGTCGTCCGCCGGGTGCGCGAGCAAGGTGTCCGGGTGGTCGATCTGCAGCAGTTTGCCGCCACGGAAGATTGCGATCTTGTCCCCCAGCTTGATGGCTTCGTCGATGTCGTGGCTGACCATGATCACGGTCTTGTTCAGCGCCCGTTGCATCTCGAAGAACTCGTTCTGGATCATCTCGCGGTTGATCGGGTCGACCGCACCGAACGGTTCGTCCATCAACAGCAAAGGCGCGTCGGCGGCGAGTGCGCGAATCACACCGATCCGCTGTTGCTGACCACCCGACAGTTCACGCGGGTAGCGGTGCAGGTACTGTTTAGGCTCAAGCTTGATCATGCTCATCAGTTCGCGAGCACGGTCATGGCAACGCTGCTTGTCCCAGCCGAGCAGCTTGGGCACCACCACGATGTTCTCTTCGATGGTCATGTTCGGGAACAGACCGATCTGCTGAATCACATAGCCGATATTACGACGCAGGGTCACTTCGTCCAGATCGGTAGTGTCTTCGCCGTTGATCAGCACTTTGCCGGAGGTCGGCATGATCAGACGGTTGATCATTTTCAGCGTGGTGCTCTTGCCGCAGCCCGACGGGCCGAGGAAGACGCAGATTTCGCCTTCGTTGACCGTGAGGCTGACCGAATCGACAGCCTTCACTTCTTTGCCGTTGCTCTGGAAAGTCTTGGAGAGGTTCTGGAGTTCGATCATTTCAGTAATCCTTTTGGAGTCAGCGTGCGTTGCAGCCATTGCAGAAGCAGGTCGGCGATGATGGCCAGAATGCTGACCAGAATCGCGCCGACGATCAGCATCGACATATCGCTGCGGCTGATAGAAGCAAGAATAAGTACACCCAGACCACCGGCACCGATGGTTGCGGCGATGGTCATGACACCGATGTTCATCACCACCGCGGTGCGCACACCGGCAAGAATGACGGGCACGGCGATAGGCAGCTCGACCATGCGCAGGCGCTGGCCGAACGTCATGCCGATGCCTTTGGCGGCTTCGCGGATACCCGGCTCGACGCCGGTCAGCGCCAAATAGGTGTTACGCATGATCGGCAGCAGCGAGTAGAGAAACACTGCGGTAATCGCCGGCATCGGGCCAAGGCCCTGACCGAACTTGGAGTAGAACGGCAGCAGCAGGCCGAACAGGGCAATCGACGGCACTGTCAGCAGCACCGTGGCGCTGGCTTGCAGCGGACCGGCCAATGCCGGGAAACGCGTCATCAGGACACCCAGCGGCACACCGACGAGGATTGCCAGGGTCACTGCGATGCCGACCAGCGTGATGTGCTGCCAGGTCAGGTGCAGAACCTGTGCCCAGTCCAGATGGGAGAAGGCGCTCAAGAAACTCATATCGTCTCCTTCCTTAATTTATCGGGTGCTGACGCAGGAAATCTGCGGCAACGGTGGAGGGGCTTTCGTGGCCGACGTCGACACGAGCGTTGAGGTCGATCATGGTCTGGGTGTCCAGCAGGTCGGCCAGTGGTTTGAGCAACGCGGCGATGTCCGGGTGCTTGTCCAGGTAGTCCTGACGGATTACCGGAGCAGCGGTGTAGTCCGGGAAGTAGCTTTTGTCGTCTTGCAGCACCTTGAGTTTGAAGGCGTTCAAGCGGCCGTCTGTGGTGTACACCAGCCCGGCGAACACCTGGCCGTTACGCAACGCGGTGTAGACCAGCCCGGCGTCCATCTGCCGCGTGTTCTCACGACCAAGATTCATGTCGTAATGCTTGACCATGCCGAGCAATCCGTCAGAACGGTTGGCGAACTCGGTGTCCAGCGCTACGAGATGACCCTCGTTGGCTTCGTCCTTGAGGACTTTAGTCAGGTCGGTCATGGTGTTGACCTGTGGGTACTTGTCGGCGACTTTCTGCGGCAAGGCCAAGGCATAGGTGTTGCTGAACTTCGACGGGGAAAGCCAGACCAGACCTTTCTTTGCGTCGAGTTCCTTGACCCGGGCATAGGTCTGCGCGCTGTCGAGCTTTTCATCGATGTGGTTGTAATTGACCAGTGATACACCGGTGTACTCCCAGATCAGATCCAGCTGGCCGCTTTCCTGGGCACTGCGCGCCAGGGTGCTGCCCAGACCGCCGGTGACTTGCACGTCGTAATTTTTGGTCCGCAGGTATTGCGCAGTGAGTTCAGACAGCATGGTCTGCTCGGTGAACACCCGCGCGCCAACGCGCAGCAGCGGTTTATCAGCCGCTTGGGCCAATGCCGGCAACAGCACGGCAAAGCCTAGAAACAAGCATAATTTTTTCATTGGATTTCCTTCGCTCAGCGAGTCAGGCCACGTTCCAGCCAAGTACGACTGGCGAGTGTCACCAGGCCATCGAGCAGCAACGCGAGCAGAGCGGTACACGCTGCGCCCAGCACCAATTGCGGCTGATTGTTCAAGGCGATGCCCGGGAAGATCAGGCTGCCAAGGCTGTTGGCACCGATCAGGAATGCCAGCGGCGCAGTACCGACGTTGATCGCCAATGCCACTCGCACACCGCCGACGATGATCGGCACGGCGTTGGGCAATTCCACTTGCCACAGCACCTGGCGCGGGGTCATGCCGATGCCGACGGCAGCTTCCTTGAGCGAGCCCTGAACGTTTTTCAGGCCTTCATAGGTGTTACGCACGATAGGCAACAAGGAGGCGAGGAACAGCGCGAAGATGGCAGGTCCGCTGCCGATCCCGAGAATACCGAGGGCAATGGCCAGAACGGCGAGAGGCGGAATGGTATTGCCAATGTTGAATATCTGCATGAAGCGTTCGGCGCGTCCAACCATACTCGGTCGACTGAGGGCAATACCCGCAGGGATGCCGACCACCAGGGCCGCCAACATTGAAACCAGAACCAGAATCAGGTGAGCCTGAAGGTAGAACAACAGGTCATCCTGGTATTGCTTGATAGTACTAATGCCGATCCAGTGGATCAGCAGGGCCAGGAATGCGATTGCAACCGCACCTCCCAATAGCCCCTTGCCATAGCGATTTGCCACAGGCGGACTCCTTATTTCAGTCGGCGAACGCGTTGATCTGGACATCCGGAAAGGACGCCGACAATAACGTTCGCGAAGAGCAGCGGGTGGGTCGCCGGTAAGGGTTTAACCTCGGCGAAAACACAAGCCATAAGCGCAGCTTCGTCAAACCAACATGCTGATGAATCAGCCCCTTGCGTTGGCTTCGTTGCGAGCCTTGACGGGGGAGTGGACGTCTCCACGACCCGAAAGGTTCCCACACGAGACATTATCTCGCCATCGTTTATTGTCTGAACGGTTCGGATATTGCCGCAAGTTGAGCTATAATCTGCGCCCTTTTTCGATCCCATCCCAGGCGATTTCCCATGACCCAACAGGCCGCCGAAGTCGCGAAACGCCGCACTTTCGCCATTATTTCCCACCCGGATGCGGGTAAAACCACCATCACGGAAAAACTCCTGCTGATGGGCAAGGCCATTTCCATCGCCGGTACGGTCAAGTCGCGTAAATCCGACCGTCACGCCACCTCCGACTGGATGGAAATGGAAAAGCAGCGTGGTATCTCCATTACCACATCCGTGATGCAGTTTCCGTATCGCGACCACATGATCAACCTGCTCGATACCCCGGGCCACGAAGACTTCTCCGAAGACACCTACCGCACCCTGACGGCGGTCGACTCGGCATTGATGGTTCTCGACGGTGGTAAAGGCGTCGAGCCACGCACCATCGCCCTGATGGATGTCTGCCGACTGCGCGACACGCCTATCGTCAGCTTCATCAACAAGCTCGACCGTGACATTCGTGACCCGATCGAACTGCTCGACGAAATCGAAGCGGTCCTCAAGATCAAGGCGGCGCCGATCACCTGGCCGATCGGCTGCTACCGGGACTTCAAGGGTGTCTATCACCTGGCGGACGACTACATCATTGTCTACACCGCTGGCCACGGTCACGAACGCACCGAGACCAGGATCATCGAGAAGCTCGATTCGGACGAAGCGCGCGACCACCTGGGCGACGAGTACGACCGTTTTGTCGAGCAACTGGAGCTGGTTCAGGGCGCCTGCCATGAGTTCAATCAGCAGGAGTTCATCGACGGTCAACTGACCCCCGTGTTCTTCGGTACGGCACTGGGCAACTTCGGCGTCGATCACGTACTTGATGCGGTGGTGAACTGGGCTCCCAAACCACTGGCACGCGTGGCCAACGAGCGTACCGTCGAGCCGGTCGAAGAGAAATTCGCCGGTTTCGTGTTCAAGATCCAGGCAAACATGGACCCCAAGCACCGCGACCGGATTGCCTTCATGCGCATCTGCTCGGGCCGCTATGAGAAAGGCATGAAAATGCGCCACGTACGCCTGGGCAAAGACGTGCGGATCGGCGACGCGTTGACATTCTTCTCCTCGGAACGTGAACAACTGGAAGAAGCCTACGCAGGCGACATCATCGGCCTGCACAACCACGGCACCATTCAGATCGGCGATACCTTCACTGAAGGCGAAGCACTGGGCTTCACTGGTATCCCTCACTTCGCCCCGGAACTGTTCCGTCGCGTGCGCCTGAAGGATCCGCTCAAGTCCAAGCAACTGCGTCAGGGCCTGCAACAGCTGGCCGAAGAAGGTGCCACCCAGGTGTTCTTCCCGCAGCGCAGCAACGACATCATTCTCGGTGCCGTCGGTGTACTGCAGTTCGATGTGGTCGCCAGCCGTTTGAAGGAAGAGTACAAGGTCGAATGCGCCTACGAGCCGATCACCGTCTGGTCGGCCCGCTGGATCGAATGCGCCGACAAGAAGAAGCTCGAAGAGTTTGAAAACAAGGCGGTGGAAAACCTGGCAGTGGACGGCGGCGGTCACCTGACCTACCTCGCCCCTACCCGCGTGAACCTTGCCCTGATGGAAGAACGCTGGCCTGACGTGAAATTCCGCGCTACCCGCGAGCATCACTGACGATTGCGCGGGCATGAATTCCAGGCCCGCAAGCCACGCAAACTTTTGCGAAGTTCACGGAAGAGCGTGAAGCTGGTTTTTTGTAGGAGCGGACTTGTCCGCGAAGAGGGTCGTACATTCTCAGAGAATTTATCGCCCTGCACATAGCCTTCGTGGACAATCAAAGCTTCGCCAGGTCCGCTTCTACAGAGGCCGGGCGAAACCCTCGAGGCCTTATGCGCTGGTCAAAAAACGTACTAAAAGACAAGCATGTCAGCCCTGAAGCACCTAGCCCGCGATCAGCAAATGCAGCCCCAGCAGACCCATCCCGATAAAGAACATGCGCTTGAACAACACCGCGCTGATCCGCTGCCGTAGCCATTGGCCGAACAGCATGCCCAGCAGCGCCGGTGCCAGTGCCAGCATGGACGCACCCAGTTCCGCACCGCCCAACGCGCCGCTCCATGACAACGCGATTGCCAGCGCAAGGGTAGAAACGGTGAACGACAATCCCAACGCCTGTATCAGCTGATTACGTTCAAGCCCGAGCGCTTGCAGATAAGGCACGGCCGGAATCACGAAAACCCCGGACGCCGAAGCAATGACCCCGGTGACCAAACCACACAACGGCCCCAGCCAGCGTTCGGCACTCGCCGCGACCCTGAACGTCGGCAGGAACAGTCCACTCAGCGCATAAAGCAGCAGCGCCCCGCCCAGTACCCGCGTCATCGAATGACTGCCGCTCATGCCCAGCCAGAAAGAACCGGCCAGCGTGCCGATACAGATCATGCTCAGCATCGGCCATAGACGTTTCAGCAGCGGCCGCAAATTCCCGCCGGCGGCCAATTGCCAGACGTTGGTCAGGGTCGAGGGAATGATCAGCAGTGCCGCAGCCTGCGCCGGCAACATCGCCAGGCCCAGCAGGCCCATCGCTATCGTCGGCAGACCGAGGCCAATGACCCCCTTGACCATGCCCGCCAGCAGAAAGGTGCCGATCACCAGCGCCGAAAGGCCCCATCCAAGGTGTTGGTAGAAATCGAAGACTGTGCTCATGGCATCCCTGTCCGCTTGCTAAAGGCCTCGCAGCTAACCCCGCCGCGCTGCACGCTCATTCAAATAACCCGACACTTCCATCTGATTGCCCGCGAATTCGATGCGGGCCGCTTTCTGTTCGCGTTGATAACCGTACATCGGGTCGTAGTATTCGCCGAGCAGACCTTCGATCCAGCCCTTATGCAGGTCAACCGCGCCGCTGCGCTGTTGCTCTTCAAGCGCCGCCTGCATGAGCAACAGCAAACGCTGATGACGCTCGCCGCCCAGGCGTTTGTGAATGTTGTTCAGGCTTTGCAGCAGGCGATCGGCGAACAGCCCGAAGCCGAGCTCTTCGCCCTTGACGTTGATGAACTCGGCGCAGAGGTCGACCACGTAATCCGCCAGAATGCGCTCGACGCGATGTTCAAAGCTGTCTTCCAGCCAGACCATCGGACAGTTTTGCATGGCTTGGTGCAGCTCCAGCGGCACGTTGCAGCTGCCGACCAGACGGCTTTCGTCTTCGACAACGAATTGCTCGATACCGGCTGCTCGTTTTTTAAGCAGGTCGATGGCCAGACGGTTCTCGAAATCGATCTGCGCCGGTTGCCCGGTGGCGCGCTTGCCGAAGCTGGAGCCGCGATGATTGGCAATCCCTTCCAGGTCGAGGCTGTTGGACAACCGGGTCAATACTTCGGTCTTGCCGGTGCCGGTCATGCCGCCGAGAACCACCAGCTCACACTCGGTCACGGCGGCGTGCAAGGTGTCGAGGAGGAAGGTGCGCATGGCCTTGTAGCCGCCGAGAATGCGCGGGTAATCGACCCCGGCGTCTTTCAGCCAACGCTGCACGGTCTGCGAGCGCAGACCGCCGCGAAAACAGTACAGATAGCCATTCGGGTTGGCCCTGGCGAATTCGACCCAGGCCTCGACTCGCTCGTCCTTGACCTGACCGCAGACCAATTGATGCCCGAGTTGAATCGCCGCGTCCTGGCCCTGTTGCTTGTAGCAGGTGCCGACCTTCTGCCGCTCGATGTCGTTCATCAGTGGCAGGTTGATCGCACCCGGAAAAGCGCCCTTGGAAAACTCCACCGGGGCGCGGGCATCCATCATCGGCACATCGTTGAGAAAGAGTGCGCGGTAGTCGCTGCTGTTGTCGGCCATCAGAACACCTCGACGGCGTGGGTCTGTCGCTCAAGCAAGGTGCCGATAGGGTTGAGCAGCAAGCCGAGTTCGGCAGCAACGGTGAGAAACTCCGCTTCGCCTTCAGGGCTGACCGCGACCAGCAGGCCGCCGCTGGTCTGCGGGTCGCACAACAGGTCGCGCTGGGCATCGCTCAAGGCCGCGATCCTGTCGCCATAACTGTCGAAATTGCGCAATGTGCCGCCCGGCACGCAGCCCTCGGCGATGTAGTGCTCGACGCCGGCCAGGCGCGGCACGGCGGCGTAATCCAGGCGTGCGGTAAGGCCCGCGCCGTCAGCCATTTCAACCAGATGCCCGAGCAGGCCGAAACCGGTCACATCGGTCATGGCCATTACACCGGCCAGCTTGCCGAAGCGGCTGCCCGGCTTGTTCAGGGTACACATCCAGTCGCGTGCCAGACCGACGTCCTCTTCGCGCAGCTTTGCCTTCTTTTCGGCGGTCGTGAGGATGCCGATACCCAGAGGTTTGGTCAGGTACAGCGTGCAGCCGGCCTGGGCGGTGTCGTTGCGCTTCATGTGCTTTTTCTGCACCACACCGGTGACGGCCAGACCGAAGATCGGCTCCGGCGCATCAATGGAATGGCCGCCCGCCAGCGGGATACCGGCAGCGTCGCATACGGCACGACCGCCGCGAATCACTTCGCGCGCCACTTCGGGCGGCAGCACGTTGACTGGCCAGCCGAGAATGGCGATGGCCATCAGCGGGTCGCCGCCCATTGCATAGATATCGCTGATGGCGTTGGTGGCGGCAATGCGGCCGAAATCGAACGGGTCATCGACGATGGGCATGAAGAAGTCAGTGGTCGACACCACGCCGCGCTCGTCGTCCAGCGCGTAAACCGCTGCGTCGTCACGCGAGGCATTGCCGACCCAGAGTTTCGGATCAAGGTTCTGCGCGCCGCTGCCGGCGAGTATCACGTCCAGCACCTTGGGGGAAATCTTGCAGCCACACCCTGCTCCGTGACTGTATTGGGTCAGGCGGATTGGCTCATTCATGGCGACACTCTCGGTAAGCGGGAAACAGGCTGCGGAGTCTAGGTGCTGTTCGCATATCAGCGCAAACCGCGTCGCCCGCCGGTTGTGCCAGCCGACAGTACGCTGCTTAACTGGCCTTTCTCGCCATGCCTCTTATAATCCCCGCGCACCACCACTGAATCCTGCGCAACGCTGCCTGTTCACTCACGCGGCCTTCGCCCCTTTTTTCACTATTGAACCGGAGAACTTCCATGCTCAAGCGTACCCTGGCGCTCGCCGCCGGCCTTGCCCTGTCCTTCTCCGCGCTGACCAGCCATGCAGCCGACACCCTGCGCGTTTCAGCCATTCCCGACGAAGCACCCACCGAACTGCTGCGCAAATTCAAACCGCTGGGGGCTTATCTGGAACAACGACTGGGCATGAAAGTCGAGTTCGTCCCGGTGGCGGATTACCCGGCAGTGGTTGAAGCGCTGGCCACCGACCGGCTCGACATGGCCTGGCTGGGCGGCTTCACCTTTGTTCAGGTCAACCTCAAGACTGGCAACGCCGTGCCGCTGGTACAGCGCGAACAGGACGCCAAATTCACCAGCAAATTCATCACCTCCGATCCGAACGTGAAAAGCCTCGCCGACCTGAAGGGCAAGACGTTTGCCTTCGGCTCGGTGTCGTCGACATCCGGCAGCCTGATGCCGCGCTATTTCATGCTCAAGGAAAACATCAAGCCGGAGACGTTCTTCAGCCGCGTCGCTTACTCGGGCGCGCATGACGCGACCGCTGCCTGGGTTCAAGCTGGCAAGGTCGATGCGGGCGTATTGAATGCCAGTGTGTGGGACAAACTGGTCGCCAGCGGCAAGGTAGACACCAGCAAGGTCCACGTCTTCGAGACCACACCGGCTTATTTCGACTACAACTGGACCGTGCGCGGCAGCCTCGACCCAGCACTGGCGGCGAAGATCAAACAGGCATTCCTTGACCTCGACCCGGCCAACCCCGAGCAGAAGGCGATTCTCGATTTGCAGGCCGCCAGCCGTTTCATCGAGACCAAGCCTGAGAACTACAAGGGCATCGAAGAAGCCGCTCGCGCTGCCGACCTGCTGAAATGACCCTGCGTCTGTCCGCCATCGACCTGCGCCACAGCAATGGCACGCTGGCGCTGCGCGGGCTGGACCTGAGCATTGATCGCGGCGAGCGTGTGGCGATTATCGGGCCATCCGGGGCGGGCAAGACCACCTTGCTCAACCTGCTGGCCAGCGCACTGCCGCCCAGTGCCGGGCAACTGGAAGTGCTGGGGGCAAATCCCTGGCAACTCTCCAGCAGACAACGCCAGCAATTGCGCAGCCGCATTGCGCTGATTCATCAAGCACCGCCGTTACCGCCGCGCCAGCGCGTGGTCACGGCGGTAACGGCGGGCAAGCTGGGGCAATGGGGGCTGGGCAAAAGCCTGTTGAACCTGCTGCATCCACTGGACGTGCCCGGCGCACGCGCAGTGCTGGCGCGCCTAGACCTGGCCGACAAACTGTTCGAGCGCTGTCAGCAGTTATCCGGCGGTCAGTTGCAACGCGTCGGCATCGCCCGCGCCTTGTATCAAGCCCCTGAACTGTTATTGGCCGACGAGCCTGTTTCGGCGATGGACCCGCGTCTGGCCGATCACACGCTCTCGCTGCTGTGTCAGCACGCCATCGAGCACAATGTGACGCTGGTCGCCAGCTTGCACGCCGTAGAGCTGGCGCTGGCGCACTTTCCACGCATCATCGGCGTGCGTGATGGACGCATCCACTTCGATCTCCCTGCCAGCGAGGTCGAACGGCAACACCTCGACACACTGTATGCCAATGAACAACTGAGCCCTCAGAACCCCTCCAGCGTCGCCGAAACGGCCTGGACGCCACGATGCTGAGTCGGGATCAGCGCGACCCGGCGGCGGTACCGCGTCTGTTGCTGGCGCTGCTGGCCATCGCACTGCTGTGGCCGGGCATTCGTCTGGCCGAGCTGAATCCGTTTGTACTGCTGCAAGCCGATAACGCCAGAACGATGGGCAATTTTCTCGCCGGGTTCTGGCCCCCTGCGCATTCCGCAGAATTCCTCGGCCTGCTACTGGAGGCCACCCTGCAAACCCTCGCCATCGCCACTGCCGGTATCGCCCTGGCGCTGCTGCTGGCTGTGCCGGCAAGTCTGCTCGCCAGCAAGGCGCTTTCGCTGTCGGCAGCTTCGCGTGGCGGGCGTACCGGCTGGCCGGGCCAATGTTTACGCTGGCCGGTGCGCGGCATCCTGATCTTCCTGCGTAGCGTGCCGGAGATCGTCTGGGCGCTGTTGTTCGTGCGCGCGGTCGGCCTCGGACCCACTGCCGGCGTGCTGGCCATCGCCATTACTTACGCGGGCATGCTCGGCAAGGTGTACGCCGAGATTTTCGAATCAGTGGATCAGCGCCCGGCCCACGCCCTGCTCCAGTCGGGCAGCGGACGCCTCGCGGCGCTGGCCTACGGCATCCTGCCCAACGCCGCAGCCGAGTTGACTTCTTACACCGTGTATCGCTGGGAGTGCGCCGTGCGGGCCTCAGTGGTCATGGGCTTTGTCGGCGCAGGCGGACTGGGGCAGCAGATCGATCTGTCGATGCGTATGTTCGCAGGCGATGAGGTGGCGAGCATGCTGCTGACGTTCTTGCTGCTGGTGCTGCTCGCCGACCAGCTCAGTCGCTTGCTGCGCAGGCAGTTCACATGAGGCGCGCAGGTAACGTACTGCTGTTGCTGGCGATGGTCGCAGCGGTGGCCGGATCGTTTCTGTACCTAGGCATGGACCTGTTTACGCTGGGCAGTCACGACAATCTGACACAGATGGGCCGTTATGCGCTGCGCTTCATGAGCCCGGATCTCAGCGGCGATCATGTACAGGCAATCGCCAAGGGCGCGCTGGAAACTCTGGCCATGTCGGCACTGGGAACGTTGCTGGCAGCCATCGGCGGTCTGCTGCTCGCGTTGCCCGCTGCCGGGCGTTTGGGCTGGCCGTTGCGCAGCCTGAGTCGTCTGCTGTTGAATGCGCTACGCGCCATCCCCGAACTGGTGTGGGCGGTGCTGATGGTGCTGGCTGCCGGGCTCGGACCCAATGCGGGCACGCTGGCACTGGCGCTGCACACCACAGGGGTGCTCGGCCGCCTGTTTGCCGAAGCGCTGGAAAATACCTCGCCAGAGCCCGCCGCTGCGATTCGTCTGCAAGGTGGCAGCGCGTGGCAGGCATTCGTCTACGGCACACTGCCCGATCTGTGGCCGCAGTTGCTGGCCTACACGCTGTACCGCTGGGAAAACAACATTCGCATGGCCAGCGTGCTGGGCTTTGTCGGCGCAGGCGGACTGGGGCAGATGCTTTACGTCAGTCTCAGTCTGTTTCAGGAGGCGCAGGCCAGCAGCGTGATCCTGGCGATGCTGATCCTGGTGTTCGCCGTCGATGCGTTGAGCAGCTGGAGCCGCCAGCGCTGGGTGCGCAACTGACCCGATACCCGCAAACCAAAACGCCACGTCCCTGAAGCTCAGGGCCGTGGCGTGATCAGCAGAGCAACTCAGTAACCCAGCGACAACCCGGTGTTGCGACGCGGGTCATTGGCACCGTAGAAGCGGTTGTTACCGACCGGTTTGCCCCCCAGCGAAGGCGCACCGACCAGAATCGCCGCTACATGGTTGAGCGGTTGCGGTCCGGCAAACTTGTGGCCCCAGCTCTCGAGAATCTTCAGCGTGTCAGGGCTGACCGCAAAGGTGTCGATGTTGGTTTCTTCAGGCTGCCACTGCTGATGGAAACGCGGCGCGTCCACCGCTTCCTGAATGTTCATGCCGTAGTCGATAACGTTGAGCATGGTCAGCAGGGTTGCCGTGATGATGCGACTGCCGCCCGGTGTACCGACGACCATGACCGTCTTGCCGTCTTTGGTGACGATGGTCGGGCTCATCGACGACAACGGCGTCTTGCCTGGCGCGATGGCATTGGCTTCGCCCTGCACCAGTCCGTACATGTTGGGTACACCGACCTTGACCGTGAAGTCATCCATTTCGTCGTTGAGAATCACACCGGTCTTGCTGGCCATGACGCCCGCGCCAAACCAGTTGTTCAGGGTGTAGGTCACCGAGACCGCGTTGCCCCATTTGTCGACAATCGAGTAATGCGTGGTGTTGCTGCCTTCATGGGGCGCGACGCCTGGCTTGATCTTGTTTGAGTCACCAGCTTTCTGCGGATCGATGGCTGCGCGCAGCTTGGCGGCGTATTTGACGTCCAGCAGATGCTCGACCGGATTCTTGACGAAATCGGGGTCGCCCAGGTAGCTGTTGCGGTCCGCGTAGGCGTGACGCATCGCTTCGATCTGATAATGCATCCCCTGCGCCGAGCGGAAGCCCAGCTCTTTCATCGGGTAGCCTTCCAGAATATTCAGAATCTGGCAGATGACTACACCGCCGGAACTCGGTGGCGGCGCGGATACGACGTGGTAGCCGCGATAATCACACTCGACCGGCGCCAGCTCGCGGGTCTTGTAATGATCAAGGTCCGCCTGGGTGATGATGCCCTTGCCGGCCTGACTCGAATCGACCAGCGCCTTGGCGACCCAGCCTTTGTAGAAACCGTCGCTGCCCTTCTCGGAAACTTCCTTGAGGGTCCTGGCGAGGTCTTTCTGCACCAGTTTCTGGCCGACCTGCATAGGTTGACCCTTATCGAGGAAGATCGAACCGGAATCGACCATGTCCGCCTTGAACACATCCGTAGCACTGGACAGCATGTCGACGTCGCCCTGCCCCAGCACGAAACCGTCCTCGGCCAGCTTGATCGCCGGCGCGATGACTTCCTCACGCTTGCGCGTGCCGTATTTGCTCAGCGCCATTTCCATGCCGGACACGGTGCCCGGTACGCCGACGGCTAGATGGCCCTTGGCGCTCAGGTCCGGGATGACCTTGCCGTCCTTGTCCAGGTACATGTCGGCAGTGGCGGCCAACGGCGCCTTTTCACGGAAATCGAGAAAGGTCTTCCGCCCGTCTGCCAGTTGAATGGTCATGAAACCACCACCGCCCAGATTGCCGGCTGCGGGATAAACCACTGCCAGCGCGTAGCCGACTGCAACGGCGGCATCGACCGCATTGCCACCATTCTTGAGCACATCGACACCCACGTGAGTGGCCAACTGCTGGGCAGTCACGACCATGCCGTTTTCTGCAGCAACCGGGGCTTGTGACGCGGCGAATGTGGGGGAATACGCGACAATCAATGCCGTCGCGAGCAGCGACCTGGCGAGGGGTTCGAACTTCATGATCGATCTCTTCTTTTTCTGAGTCAGGGACGTTTGATGAGTGCAGCGCCAGCCTCCGGGCAAGGGACGCGGCGCTTCTTATCGAGGCGTACCGGGCATCCCTGCGCGGGTCTGACGAGGTCCAAAGTAGCCGGTTATGCCGCGTTTTCCTAATGTAAAAACCGGATACACATATCAAGGCCCCATCCATGAAGCACCTACGCTTTCTGGCGGTACCCCTCGATAATCGCCGAGAAATCCTTGCCGCCATCGCCGCGCAGGCTCATCGCCTGATACAACTGCTGGGCCACCGCGCCGAGTATTACCGGTTGACGCGCCGAGCGCGCTGCTTCGGTTGCCAACCCCAGATCCTTGAGCATCAGCTCGGCACCGAAGCCACCACTGTAGCCGCGCGATGCCGGCGCGGTTTCAACAATGCCGGGCCAAGGGTTGTACGCCTCGGAACTCCAGCAACGGCCCGTCGAGGTATTGATGATGCTGGCCAGCACTTCGGTGTCGATACCCAGCGCATTGCCCAGCGCCATCGATTCAGACACGCCGATCATGGAAATCGCCAGCAGCATGTTGTTGCAGATTTTGGCGATCTGCCCGGTGCCCACGTCACCACAATGCACGATGTTGCGGCCCATTATTTCCAGCACCGGCTTGAGCGTTGCAAAGTGCTGCGCCGAGCCGCCGACCATGAACGTCAACGTCCCGGCCTGCGCACCGCCTGTCCCGCCCGACACCGGCGCGTCGCCCAATACAACACCTTGTTGCGCGGCAATGGCGGCAATGTCGCGGATGGTCTGGGGATCGATGGTGCTGCAATCGACTGCCGGAACACCGGACGCGATGCCTTTCAATACACCGTCGTCATTCAGGTACACGCTGCGCACATGCGCTGCGGCGGGCAACATGGTGATGACCAGCTCACTGCCTTCGGCAGCTTGCCTCGGTGAGGCGCTGATCCGTGCGCCTAACTCGGCAAACTCGCCCAGTATGTCTTTGTTCAGATCGAACAATTGCAGGTGATGCCCGGCTTTGATGAGGTTGCGGGCCATGGGCGCGCCCATATTGCCCAGACCGATAAAGGCGATGTTCATTGTTGTTCTCCTTGGCCTGACCTGGCGCTTTACCGGTCAGCACTCAACGCAAATTGATCGTGGTGTTCACGCCGTCATTCACGCTGTCGTCATCGAACCAGCGGCTGGTGACGGTCTTGGTCTGAGTGTAGAACTGCACCACCTGTTTGCCATATGGCCCCAGATCACCCAGCTTGGAACCCCGCGAGCCGGTGAAGCTGAAAAACGGCACCGGCACAGGGATCGGAATATTGATCCCTACCTGACCGACATCGATCTCGTTTTGAAACTTGCGCGCTGCGGCACCGCTTTGTGTGAACAAGCCGGTGCCGTTGCCGAACGGGTTGGCGTTGACCAGTGCGATGGCCTCATCAAGAGTGCCAACCTCCAGCACAACCAGCACCGGACCGAAGATTTCCTGGGTGTATATCTGCATGTCGGTGGTAACACCCGAGAACAGTGTCGGCCCTACAAAGTTGCCACCTTCATAACCCGGCACCGACACTTCCCGACCATCCAACTCAAGGGTCGCACCTTCACGCACGCCGCTTTCGATCAGATCGAGAATGCGCTGCTTCGCCCGTCGGGAAATCACCGGCCCGACATCGGTGCCTGGCTCGTGACCTGCATTGACCTTGAGTTTCTGCGCCAGTGCTTTGAGGTCCGGCAGCCACTGTTTCGACGCGCCGACCAGCACCACCACCGACGTCGCCATGCAGCGCTGCCCCGCCGCACCAAAGCCTGCACCGACCAGCGCATTCAGCGTCTGCTCACGGTTGGCATCGGGCAGCACCACTGCATGATTCTTCGCGCCCATCATCGCCTGCACGCGCTTGCCATGCCGACCGGCCAGGTCGTAAACATGCGTGCCGACAGCGGTCGAGCCGACGAAGGAAACAGCCTTGATGTCCTTGTGCGTGCAGATAGCGTCCACCACCTGTTTGCCGCCATGCACCACATTGAGCACACCAGCAGGTACGCCAGCCTCGATCGCCAGCTCGACCAGCAGCAGGGTCGAGAGCGGGTCCTGTTCGGACGGCTTGAGGACGAAGGTGTTGCCACAGGCAATCGCCATTGGAAACATCCACAGCGGAATCATCGCCGGGAAGTTGAACGGGGTGATTCCGGCACACACGCCGATGGGTTGGCGCAAGGTGTAGGTGTCGACGCCACTGGCCACGTTTTCAGCGAACTCGCCCATCTGCAACGTGCCTATCGAGCATGCGTGCTCGACCACCTCAAGGCCGCGAAAGATATCTCCCTCGGCATCGGCCAGGGTCTTGCCCTGCTCAGCACTCAACACCGCCGCAATGCGTTTCGAGTGTTCGCGTATCAGCGCCTGCAACTTGAGCATAATGCGCATGCGGGCGCCGATGGGCGTCTCACGCCAGCTGCAATAAGCCCGATGCGCAGCGGCAACGGCAGCGTCTACTTCAGCGGCCGTTGCGAAGGGCACCTGCGCCAGCACTTCCTGGGTGGCCGGGTTGACGATGTCTTGCCATTCGCTGCTCTGCGAGTCTATCCATTGACCATCGATCAGCAGTTTGACGCGGGCTACCGAGGTCGTGGTGGTGTTCAGCGAGGCATTCATTTCAGCTGTTCTCCCTTCAGCAAACCACGCCATCCGCAGCGTTTCTCGGTGGATGCTCGTGGTCTCCCGACAGTATTGTTTTTGAGTTGGTCAGGGCGCGCGCTTTGGAGTATAGATGTGCAAACTTCTAATAAGAACGCAGATAAAAGCAGGGTCAACATGCAAAAAAACATCACTTCCCTGAGTCTGTTGAACTGGGATGACCTGAAGTTTTTCCTCGAAGTGGCACGCACCCGAAAAGTCAGCAGCGCCGCCAAACGCCTGGCTGTCGACTACACCACCGTGTCGCGCCGCATCAACTCGCTGGAAACCTCGCTCGGCACATTGCTGTTTGAAAAGTCGCGCAACAACGGCTTTATCATGACCGCCGAAGGTCAGCATTTGCTGGGCTACGCCGAATCCATAGAAAGCACGCTGCACATGGCCTGCGAGCAGGTTTCCGGCTCCAGCGTGGCGTTGTCCGGGCATATCCGCATGGGCTGCACCGAGGGTTTCGGCAGCTTCTTTATCACCCCGCAGTTGAGCCACTTCCTCGACAGTTACCCGAGCATCTCAGTGGACATCCTGCCACTGCCGCACTTCATCAGCCTGTCCAAGCGCGAAGCCGACATCGTCATCGCCCTGGAACGCCCGGAACATGGCCCCTACGTGTGCTGCAAACTCTGCGACTACAGCCTGCGCCTGTACGCGACTCAGGAGTATCTGGACAACCATCCGCCGATCCAGCGCAAGGCCGACCTGACCGAACATGTCTTCATCAGCTACGTCGACGACCTGGCGTTCAGCTCCGAGCTGCTGTACCTGAGCAACCTGCTGCCCAACGCCCATGCGCAACTGCGCAGCACCAGCGTCATCGCCCAATACACCGCCGCCCTGCAAGGTCGCGCACTGGCGATCCTGCCGTGTTTTCTGGCAGCTCAGGACCCGAGGCTGCTGCCAGTGCTGGAGGATGAGGTGAACATCACGCGTCAGTTCTGGATGTACTGTCGGGAGGACTTGAGGAAGCTGAAGCGGATCACGTTGCTGTGGGATTACATTCGGGAGGTGACGGAGTTGAACAAGGGGTTTTTGTTGGGGGAAGTGGCGGCGGCGAGGTTCGTCGGGTAATGCGCAAGAGGTTGCTCAGTCAAACCGGCATTACCACCCACTTTCAGACCCGACGGCCCGGGTTGTAGGCCTATCAGGGTGCAGCGCAATGTAACGTAGAAAGCGCGCAGCAACCTGCGCAGATCTATTCTGTGTTTCGCTCATTTTTTAGCCATTAGATTTTTAAGCAACTGATATTTATAGAAAAAATACTGCTGGCACTGTTCTTGTAATGACTCCTCCAGTTTAACGGGCGCGATTGCCCGTTACTGCGGAGAGATTTGGATGTTCGCTTCTGCCAACACGCCACGCTTCAGTTTGAGCATCGACAGCCCCGACGGCACTGATCATGGCTTTCAGGTACTTGCATTCACCGGCCACGAAGCCATCAGCCAGCCCTTCTGCTTTACGCTGGAACTGGTCAGCGAGTGTGCATCGCTGGAACTTGAAAGCCTGCTTGGGCACCCGGCTTTTTTGCAATTCAGCCCCGATGGCAGCGGCGTCCACGGGTTGGTTGATCGCATAGCACAAGGCGATTCCGGCGCGCGCCTGACGCATTACGCAATCACGTTGCGACCGCATCTGGCCCGACTGGGTCACCGCACCAATCAACGCATTTTCCAGCACAAGACGGTGCCGCAGATCATCGCCCAGGTGCTGGAAGATCACCGTCTGCTGGCCAACGCCTACCGCTTCGAACTCGGCGCAACGTACCCGGAGCGAGAATACTGCGTGCAGTATGGCGAGTCTGATCTGCACTTCGTCCAGCGACTGTGTGAAGAGGAAGGTCTGCATTACCACTTTGAACACAGTCCGACAGCGCATCAGCTGGTGTTTGGCGATGACCAGACGGTGTTCCCGAAACTGGGGCCGGTGACCTACAAGCAAGACACCGGCATGGCCGCCGACGATCCGGTGATCAGGCATTTCCAGTTGCGTCTGGAAACCCGCTCCAGTCGCGCTACCCGGCGCGATTACCATTTTGAAAAACCATTCCTGACCATGGAGGGCTCGGCACAGGATGAGGACCATCCAGACCTTGAGCACTACGATTACCCCAGCGGCTTCAGCCATCGTGATCGGGGTGCACATTTGGCCATACGTGCGCTTGAACGGCATCGCTACGATTACCGGCTGAGCGATGGACACAGTAATCAGCCCCGACTGGTCAGCGGTCATTTTCTACAGTTGAGCGAACATCCCAACCAGGACCGGAACGACCTCTGGCTACTGACCGAAGTGCGCCACGAAGGCCGTCAGCCGCAGGTGCTGGAGGAATCATCATCTATTGGCAAGGGCGATGACGACTTTCATCAGGGCTATCGCAATACGTTTCTGGCCACGCCATGGAAGACGCTGTACCGCCCTTCCCTGCGTCACCCCAAGCCGAGGATTTTCGGCAGCCAGACCGCCGTGGTCACCGGCCCGAAAGATCAGGAAATCCACTGCGACAAGCACGGCAGGGTCAAGGTGCAGTTTCATTGGGATCGCGAAGGCCAGGGCGATGACCGCAGCAGTTGCTGGCTGCGGGTTTCGTCCAGCTGGGCCGGCCATCGTTACGGCGGCATGGTCATCCCGCGAGTCGGCATGGAAGTGCTGGTGACCTTTCTTGAGGGCGACCCCGACCGGCCGCTGATCAGCGGCTGCCTGTACCACGCCGAGCATGTCCCGCCCTACGATTTGCCCGCGCATCAGACCCGCAGTGTGTTCAAAACCTTGAGTAGCCCTGGCGGCGAAGGCTCGAACGAACTGCGCATAGAGGACCGGACCGGCCAGGAACAGATCTACCTTCATGCCCAGCGCGACTGGGAGCAACACATCAGGCACGATCAGACAATCAACGTCGGTCATGAGCGCTATGACCGGGTTGAAGCCAATAGCTACAGCGAGTTCAAGGCAGAGGAGCATCGGACCGTTGATGGCGACCGGCTGACTGAGCTCAAAATGAATGACCATCTGACGGTGGCCGGAACACAACACATCAACGTGGGCGATGGATTGCTGGCGGAGGCCGGGCAGGAAGTTCACCTCAAGGCTGGCGACACCGTGGTGATCGAGGCGGGCCTGGAAATCACCCTCATCGCTGGCGGCTCCTTCATCAAGATCGACGCCAGTGGCGTGACCGTGAACGGGCCGCAAATAAAGCTCAACTCTGGAGGCCAGTCGGCTGCTGGAACAGAGGCAACACCCATGATACCGGGGCTCGTGAAACAGGTCGATGACACCAGGCCGGGACAATTGCTGATGCAACGGCTGAGCGGGCCTGACCCCATCGTCGAACTCTGCCAAAAACCGAAGGGTGGTACGCCTGCGGACTGCCCGCTTGCCGATTGTGGCTGTCGAAAAGCATTGCAGCCGAGAAGCGAGCAATGAGTATTTACCTGTTGCTGGAACGCACTGACACGCTACTGGAACAGCTTTACCAGACGCTGCCCAACCCTGCGCCAACGCTGCTATTTGACAAGACCGAACTGGCCGCTTACAGGGAGAAAAGCCCCATATTGCTGGATGCGTCCGGCCAGAATTCGCTACTGGACATCGTTCGTGAAACGCCCGAAGGCTGGCCCGGCCTGATCGTCGAAAGCGCTTCATCGGCCGAGGTAGTGCTCGCTCATCTCAGGCACATTTTAGTTGTCCGGTTCGAGGGGATACGCCGAGGCGTTTTACGCTATTCACACCCGGTGACTGCCAGCTACTTCTTTACCGCTGACACACCGCAATCCAGTGCCCACTGGCTGGGGCCCATTTCTCGACTTTGCTGGCATGGCGGAACCTGGGCGGACCTCGCTCAAGGCAATCAGCGCTGGATCAGCATCGATAATCAGCATGCCTCTCGCTGGGCACCGCCGCTGACTCGGATGGCCTTGGCTTTGAGTCCGCGTCAAGAACAAGCACTGCGCCGCCAGAACAAGGAATTTCCACAATGACCGCAAGCCGTTTGAGCGTTGGACCTTCCTGCGAAACGGGGAAGCTGATCGCCCAGATTGTGGGCAAGGATCATACGGACCAGCAACAGCTTCTGTTGGTCAGCGCCAAAGGCGATCGGGTTTATCCGTCACAACCGGAAAAGCTGGACCACACGCGGTACAGCAGCGTCCTGGAGGTCTGGGATCACATCGATGGCGCGCACCTGCACCTGCAGATCGCGACCATCGAAGGCGAGCCGATTCGCCTGCCCCTGCTCAGCAATCCGCAGGTAACGCCACGTCAGGCTGATGCGCAGTTCAACCAGATAGTGCCGGTGCTGCCATTCGTGTCACTGCCCGGTTCGAAGACCGTGTACGACATGGGTACACCCGTTTTGGCTCGTGCGGGTTACGTGTACGTGTTTTATCAAGAGAAGCTGTGGCGTGAACTGGAGGTTCAGGTCAGCGAAACCGGCAGCACTTATCACGACATAGACGTAGCCCGTTATCGCCAGCAAGACGGTTTCCTGCCCGGCGAGCGCAAGACATCCGGCGCAGCACTCGAAGATATCTGGCTGCCAGCGATCTGCAACAACCGACGCGTGCAGGATCTGCAACTGTGCTTCTCGGAAGTACAGCTCAGCGCGCCGCGTCTTGAGCGCCTGGAGGACGACACTGCTCTGAGAGCACAGCGCTGCAAAAGCCCTGACCTGAGCTGCTCGAAAGAGCGCTTCACAGACCTGTACAAGGGCAAGCCCGATGGCGCAGCGATGCTTAAGGCGTTTTCCGAATTTGATGCACAGGATTATGCGGCCCAAGCCGCCCTCGCTCAGGTCAAAGCCACTCGCCTGAATCTGGAGCAAAGCGCCTTCCCGGTCAGCCTGGCGGCCCCGCAGCGCGCTCGACAGCCTGGTTACGAACGGTTGCTGGATCATCCGGCGCGCTATCTGTGTGATCTGTCGGGGCAGTTTCCAGTCGAGTCTTTCAGAGAAGCCAAATACTTTCTGGCACAGGCTGCGAGGGGAACGACCGTTCAGGGCATCAAGCATCTGGAACTGACGGCGATGGCCGATACCCTGCTGGCCAGCTTACCGGTTGAAACAGATGGTGAAACCAACGATACGAATACGCTCTGGGAAGCGCAAAAAAATGCAGTAGATGTGCTGAGCAACGCGCGACAGCGTCAGGTATGCGGCGTGCTACTGGACGATGGGTATTTTCGGCTGCGTCATTTGCGACAACGCGTCGACACTTGCCAGCAACTGTTCGGCCTGTGCGCCCGACAGGCCATTCGTCAACCTCATCACGCCAGCGCGCTGCTGGTACAACAGTTGGTCGTGCCGCGCAGCATTCGCGGCCAGGAAAACCCGCTACACGCAACAATGGCGAAGCTGCATGAGCCCGGCAGGCAAGCCATCAATCAATGCACCGCCACCATCGAACGCGCCATGGTCTGGCGGCACATGATCGGCGCTCAAGACGCGCTGGTCGACAGCCTGAAGCAGGCCAGCACCGTGCAAATGCTCGCCGACCACCTGAGTCTGGACGGCTTTGAATATGTGGCGGCAATGTACGAGTTGAGCCGGACACTGGCGACCGTCGCGCTGGTGCCGTCCAATCTCGATCCGCTGGCACCCGGTGGCGACATTGTGGATGCAGTCACAGGTATTGGTCTTTGGGATCAGGCTGTGAGTCCGGGACAGAAATTTCTGAACGGTATCGCCAGCGACGAAGCCTCGCCTCTGCATACAATGCTGTGGCCCGAGTGCGACCTGCAAATCGCATGCGCGCCTTATGTGACGCCAGCCAAGGGCGATAAAAATCTGGGCGACGGCCGCTTCCGGGCCACCGAACTCGCGGGCTTCGAGAACAGCCCAACGCCCGATCCAGTCGCTCAAGTCACGCTGGACGCCGCCACGCTGGCCAACCTGCTGGAAAGCGACAGCCTGCAGAACTTCTTCTTGCTCAATAACGGCAAAGCCACAACGGCAGCGCTGGTCGGGATCTTCGAAAATCTGCAGAACGCCGCAGATGGCGCTGCACATGCAGTCGACAAGGCCAGCCAGGCGTTCGCATCAGCCAAAGGCAATGTGCAAAGCGCCAATACCAAAGCCCGGTCTGCCACTGACCGACTGGCCCAGATGCAAGAGCGACTCGGTGCCAACGCACACCAGATCAACATCAACCGCCAGGGCCGCGGCGTGCAACAGCTGCGCAGCATGATGCCCGAGCATTTCGGCGCTGCCTTTCTGACCCACCGCAATCAGGTCACGCCTCAACACTACGTATTCGGCCTGGAAGATCTCCCCGGCCGGGAGTCATTGCCAAAGACACGTTACGGCGAATACATGCGCGCCGACGGCAGCCCCTTCGGCGACATCGCCCCGCCGCCCCCGTCCTCCACCCGCCTGCCCAAGGGCGACAACCTGGTACTGGTGATCCCTCGCGGGCACAAGACTGCGCAGGTGGTCGGTGACATGAACCGAACGCTGACAAACGCTCGGGAAACGGCAGGTACGGTAAGTGATGCGGAACTGGCTCATATCCGGGCGAAAAGCGGGCTGAGTGAAGCAATAGAAGGGCTGGACTCGCAGAAGAACAAGGCGGCTTATAGGGTACTGGCGTCGACGCCGTTTTGTCTGGCGGTGTTGATGTTGGAGGTTTGGAATGTGAGCTCGGAGATATCTGCGTGGGAGCAGGCGGTTAGGGAGAAAAATAAATCTCGAGCATCCGGCGGTGTGCTAAGCGCAGGACTGGACTTGCTGATTGCAATGGAAGCTTTGGCTGTAAAACTGAGCGGCACGCAATCTGCCGTAGCATTTTCAAGAAAAACTTTATTAACAGTTTCAGAAAAACAGGCCAAACGTTGGCTTGGTAGTTTTCTAGGCAACGTACTAACTAAAGAGCTTACGGCTCGATTGATTTTGCAGTTTTTATCCGGTGTGGCTTTGACCGGATTAAACATCTATGACGCTTGGTCTGCTTGGCTATGGGCCGATCATGCCATGTACGGTTATTTGCTAATATCTTCAGGAGGATTAGCAGGCACCATGGGCACAGGGTTTGGAGGAGCAACAACGCTATTCAAACTAAATATCCTGAGCTGGATAGCGCTACTGCTGGTCGGTGCAGGTATAGGGTTAGTTGTTGCACTCAGTTCAACACCAATGGAATCCTGGATGGCGAACGGTCCATTTGGCGAAAGCAATCAATCGGACAATTATCTACAGGACCCGCTGGAAGCATTTTATCGGCTTATTAGCCTGCTTGCCGGCATACGTATAACCGTTAGTAAAAACCCGTTTTATGAACCGCAAGCAAAATTTGATACCCGCGCAGAAATACCTCATGCAATACGTAGTACTGACACGATCATTCGTTTAGATAGTCGCCTACCTGGCTTGATTGGAACACTGGAGAGCCTCAGCATCAAAGCCGAGTGCAGGCTGAAACGTGTTACCAACGTTTCAAGCAATCAAGGGATACCCTATCAGACAAACAGGGAAAATACCCTAAAGGCAGAATTACCTAAAGCGCAGCGTCTTTATCCTGAAGCGCTTGAGCTATTTTTCTCTACACCCATAAACACAACACTATCACACATCAACGATTCACATAGTTTCGAATGGGCAGTAAGAGCCCAGTTTACTCTGGTACGCAGTGGAGAAAAACGATACTTCCCTGCTCCGCCGATCAAGGACAGAACTCAGTTTAGCGACGCGTGGGCCAAGCCAGATTTTAATAAAGTCAACCAGCCATTTTGGGCTGATGAAATGACTCACGGGACCGGGCCCAATGACTGAATCAACCCAGAAGCCTTATTATGGTCCTTGCTCGTACAGGCCCGACGCCACTTTACAACAAATGCGTGCCGTGACGCACCGCTCTATCATGTCTGGCGCAACGCGCTTGCCTTGGTCATCGACTCAGGAGGCAGTGCCTATTGAGGTTATGAAGAGTCCATCGCCTGAGAGCATGAGATTTTGGCAAAAAGCCCAGAAAGAAAAGATAAAGCAGAAAGCTGACGGAACTTACATAGCAGCAATCTTTGAAGAAGCTGAATTACATCAACATTATGATCAAGAGCGATTTCGCTTTGCCCAGTTGCCGCTCAGATCGCAAGCTTGGTTATTCGTACAACAGGGAGGGAAATGGTCTTTCATTATTTTACTGCCTATATTCCTACTCGTAAGCTTATTAGGCACCGATATACAGACCGCCTCATTTATCACTCTGTACTTTAATAATATTACAGAGACATTTCCCGTTCTTATGGGACCTTGGTTAGTTCTTTGGCTCGTTGGCTACACCGTCATAAACCACTTCCCCAAAATCTGGTTCCGTCCACCAAAAGGCCCACTCTGGGAGCTAAACCGCAGAACCGGCCTGGTCACGATTTTCGACTACAAACGCCACAGAAAGGAAGGAGTAATCGACGAGTTTATCGCCCCGTTCTACGAGTTCGATGCCTACATGGTTACCACGCGTGATCGCCATGGATCTTACTATGGCCTGCTACTCCAGCATCGCTACACAGATCAGCGCATAAACTTTCACGCATTGCTCGGTCCTGACGACTTCCAGCAACGCCCCTGCGCGCTCTGGGACTTTCTGCAAAACTACATGGACGTCAGCGGCCCGATTCCGGATATTCCGCTGTTCGAACCGTACCGGCATTTAGACCCCGTCACCGCCAGCTACGATCAGCAAAACGGCCGCAACCCGCGCTACTGGATCGACATGGATAATGACTCGTTCAAAGCCGAGGTCGATGCCATGTGGCAGCGGGTGTATGCCATCGACACATTTAGCCGCCCTAATCTGATGGCGAGGTATGTGGATTATGGCGTGTGAGGTGTTGTGTAAAGTCTGTAGCGAAGCGTTGCTCGAGGTCGGGTAAAGGCAAAACTCCAACCTCAGTTACGCCTGATATAGCGCAAGGCTGGAGATCTGTGACACGGAGCGTCAAGGGACGCGTGCCCACGCGCATTGGCACTACAGTCGTCGGTGATCTCGGTTGCGTCGGATGTACCGCGTGCACCGGCTTTACTGCCGGTTCCCGGCAGATCGCGAACAAGTTCGCTCTTACGCCCTCCGGGCAGAAGCCAGCTTTTCGGGCCTTCACGACGTGTGGATTACAGACTGCAGCCCGCTTGGGCACGGGCGTTGGCAGGTTCAAAGACCCAACATCAATCCACTCAGGCGTTTGACCTTACGGCGCAGGGCTTCTTCGAAGATGCCCTGGCGGGGCTCGATCAGGCTGAACCAGTGTTTGGCGCGGGTGATGCCGGTGTAGATCAGTTCCTTGGTCAGCACCGGGTTGAGTGCTTCGGGCAGGATCAGGGCGGTGTGGGCGAATTCCGAGCCTTGGGATTTGTGCACGGTCATGGCGTACACGGTTTCCACTTCGTTGAGGCGGCTGGGCAGGACGAAGCGCACTCCGCCGCTGCCGTCGTTACGCGGGAAGGCGACACGCAGGACTTGCTTGCCGTCGCCGTCTCGCTCGGGCAATCGCAGGGCGATGCCGATGTCGCCATTCATCAGGCCGAGGCCGTAATCGTTGTGGGTCATCAGCACCGGGCGGCCTTCGTACCACTGCTGTTCGTTTTCGATCAGGCCAGCGTTGAACAATGCGTGGGTGATGCGCTGGTTCAGGCCTTGCACGCCCCACGGCCCCTTGCGCACAGCGCACAGCAACTGGAATGCATCGAAAGCGTTCAGCACCGAGCGCGCCCAGAGCGTCCAGCACGCGTCGTCGAGTGCCGAATCTTGCGCGGGACGCTCGGCGGCCAGCACGTTGAGATAATGCCGATAACCTTGCGGGCCTTGCTCGCCTTTGCCAAGGCCGTCCAGCACCAGTCGTTCGAACTTGAGGTCCTGCTCGCCCTTGAGCGCCAAGGCGAACAGGTCGTCGTAACTGCCTGCCGACAACAATACGCGTGCCTGTTTGTCCTGCTGTTGGTTGACCAGTCGGGCCAGTTGGCCGATGCCACTGCCTTGGCCGAAGCGGCGCGAATGCCGCAGCATGACCACTTGCTGGGCCAATGGATGCTGTTGCACATCACCCGGTTGCAGCGATCCTTTGCTCAGGTCTTCACCACTGACAGCTTCAAGCCAGGCCTGAGTTTCGGGACTGTAGAACCCCTCTTCAGCATCGCGACACAAATCGCCCAGCACTGCGCCCGCTTCAACAGAGGCCAACTGGTCCTTGTCACCCAGTAGCACCATGCGCGCATGGGGCGGCAGTGCGTCGAGCAGATTGGCCATCATTTCCAGGTCGATCATCGATGCCTCGTCGACGACCAGCACGTCCAGTGGCAGCAGGTTGCCGACGTGATGACGGAAGTGCCGAGTACCGGGGCGACTGCCCAGCAGGCGATGCACGGTGGTCACTTCACTGGGGATTTTCTGTCGCACGTCGGCGCTGACATCCAGGCTCTGCACTTGCTGACTGATGGACTCGGTAAGACGTGCCGCGGCTTTGCCGGTCGGAGCGGCCAACCTGATGCGTAACGGCTGGCCACGCTGCACGGCAGGTGCCTGAAGCAACGCCAGCAAGCGCACCACGGTGGTGGTCTTGCCGGTGCCTGGGCCGCCGGTGATGATGCTGAATGCTCGACGAGTTGCCAGCGCACAGGCCAGTTTTTGCCAGTCGATGACGGCGCCCGGCGCAGAGTCAGCAGCCCCGAACAACGCGTCCAGGCGCTGCGGCAGGTCTTCTGGCGCAGCGTCAGCGTATGCGAGCCGTTGACGCAGTGCCGTAGCGATACGGCGCTCGTAGGTCCAGTAACGGCGCAGGTATAGACGCCGCTCCGCCAGCACCAATGGTTTTTGCAGTGCCTCGGCGCTTGAGTCGCCCTCCTCGGCCACCAGCGTGCTGCGGGCCAGGGCCTCGCACCAGGTCGCACCGTCCAGTGCCGCCAGTAATTGCGATGGCAGCAGCATGGGTGTGCTTTGCAGATCGCCTTCAGGCGGTAGCGACAAGGCGAAGTCCGGTTCTTTCAACGTCTCGTAGAGGTCAAGGCAGACATGACCGTGGCCAAGCTGATGGCTGGTAAACGCCGCAGCCACCAACACCAGCGGATCGGACTGCGGATCGAGTTCGCCAAGGAACGCGACGAACGCCCGGTCCAGTGCGCGCAACCAGCCGCGCTCGACCCAGCGTTCGAGGAGCATTAACAGGTCGTCGACACGGGTCAGCGGACTCAGCTCCGCAAGGCCGGCATCGCCCAGAGCAGGGGGCGACAGGTCGTCAAACGTGCGGATCATGCCAATGCTCCCGAGAGGTCATGCGGTAAAGGCTTGCCCTGAAACAGCAAGTCCAGGCTTTCGATCAATTCGCGAGGCGGGCGGGTGAAATAGGCACCTTGAGACACAGATCGACTGCCGCGCAGGAACAGGTAAAGCGCGCCGCCCATGTGCTGGTCGTAATCATAATCGGCCAGCCGCGCCTTGAGCTGCCGATGCAACGCCAGCAGGTACAGGACATATTGCAGGTCGTAGCGGTTGTCGAGTATCGAGGCCTCCATCGCCAGCTCGGTGTAGGCATCGTCGTCGGCGCCCAGCCAGTTGGACTTGTAGTCGGCGACGTAGTAACGACCTTCATGCTCGAACGTCAGGTCGATGAAGCCTTTGAACATGCCGTTGAGCGAGACGGTTTCGGTCGCGGCACGCGGCGCATTGTCGTGGGTGAAGCGGCGCACAAGGGCATCCATTTGCGCCACGTTGACGTTGTTGCTGGCGAACCAGAACTCCATTTCGACGCGGTACTGATTTGGTTGACTCAGATCGCCCAGCGCCACTGGTGTAGTGCCGGGCGAAAGACGCAACGGCATGTTCAGCAAGTGATGCAGCCAGTCGCGCAGGGTCTCGATCCAGCCAGCCCAACCGCGTCGATTGCAGCGACTGCCAACAGCATCTCTTATCAGCGCCATGTTATGCGCCGTGAGCGCAAAACCGTGGTTGCCCGCCCACTCCAGCAAGCCATGCAGAAAGGTGCCGGGGTTCGGGCCGCGTGGAAAACGATGGATATCACCGCCGCTGGTAAGGATGTCGCGAGGTGCTTCAGGGTCGAGACGTTCATCGTCAAACAGCTTCTGGGCCTGCGGGCTGTCCGGCGACTCGTCGGCACCGGCGGTCACCGTGTCGCCGATTCGCAAAGCGCTGTACGACGCGATCCACCAGTTCTCGGCAGCACGGCGTTTGGGCACCAGCAGCTTGACCAGTGAAGCCTCGTTGCGGGGCGCGACAAAGCTGTCGACGGTGGGCTCAGGGACGGGCTGCAAGGCAATCGCTGCGCAGCCCTCGGCCAGTTCACGCAGCCAGATTTTCAAGGCCGCCGACTCTGGCAACGCCGCGCCGCCGCCCAGCAAATAACCGAGCGCCGAGCGGTGCAGCATCGAGCTGTTGGCATTACCGCGCTTGAGATCGGCGACGCCCAGCCAGCAGGCGTGTTCCGAGCGAGTCAGTGCGACGTATAACAAACGCAGGTCCTCGGCCAGACGCTCGTTATCCGACTGCTGAATCAAGTCCTCGGTGGGCTGCAAACTGATCTGCGCCCGGCCCTCGGCATCGTGAAACTGCAGCGGCAGACGACTGCCATCGACCGGTTTGGACGAGCAAATGAACGGCAGGAACACCAGCGGATATTGCAGCCCCTTGGATTTGTGAATGGTCACCACTTTGACCAGTTGCTCGTCGCTTTCCAGGCGCAGGATCTGCTCTTCTCCCGCCTGACCGGACAGCGCCAGGTGATCGCTCAGGTGACGAATCAACGCTTGTTCGCCATCCAGTTCCGCAGCCGCCTGTTGCAGCAACTCGGACAAGTGCAGCAGGTTGGTCAGCACCCGCTCGCCGTCGGTACGCGAGATCAGTGTCTGCGGCAGGGCAAAGTCGTGCAGCAAACGACGCAGCATCGGCAGCACGCCCTGAATGCGCCATACGTCGCGGTAGCGGCGGAACTGCATAACGCGCTGCTCCCACGCCAGTTCGTCTTGATTCAGACGCTCAAGCTCGGCCAATGGCAGGTCCAGAGTGATACAGGCCAGCGCTGCCCGTAGCATGCGCTCGGAGTCCGGTTCTGCGCAGGCCTTGAGCCATGACAACAGGTCGTGGGCTTCCTGGGCAGCGAATACCGAATCCTTGTCCGACAGGTACACGCTGCGCACGCCCCGTGCCGACAGTTGACTGCGCACGGCCTGCGCTTCTTTGCCGTCGCGGACCAGAATCGCGATGTCGGCTGGACGCAGCCCGCGCAGTGGCTTGTCAGGCGCGACAAAGCCAGCACGGTTTTCCTGACCCGCGTTGAGCAGGCGCACGATCTCGCTGGCGCAACTGGCGGCCAGTTGCTGTCGATAGGCCACACCGGACACCGGCTGCTCGCTTTCCAGATGCCAGACCGTCAACGCCGTCAGTGGGCTGCCATCGAGCTCCAACGTCTCTTTACGACCCTGGGCCAGCGCACTGGAGAACGGCACCGGGTTGTCGCCGCCTTCGCGGAACAGGAATGCGCCACGCCCTTCCGGACGCTGCTCTGCGCGCATGAAGACATGATTGACCGACTCAACCATGGCGTGGCTCGAACGGAAGTTGGTGTCCAGTGTGTGCCATCGACCGTGGGTAGCGTGACGGGCGCGCAGGTAGGTGTAGATGTCGGCACCGCGAAACGCGTAGATCGCCTGCTTGGGGTCGCCGATCAGGAACAGGCCGGTTTGCTCGTCGTTGTCTTCGAGACGATAGATACTCTCGAAGATGCGGTATTGAACCGGGTCGGTGTCCTGGAATTCATCGATCAGCGCCACCGGAAACTGCTCGCGGATCAGGGTCGCCAGGCGCTCGCCGCCAGCACTGCGCAAGGCAGCGTCGAGCCTGAGCAGCATGTCGTCGAAACCCATCTCGGCGCGTCGGCGTTTCTCTTCTTCAAAGCGCGCGCTGACCCACTGCGCAGCGTGCTGCAACACCGCAGCATCCGGTTTGGGTAGCGCATCGAGCGCAGACTTGAGCCCGGCCATCGCCTCGAACGCCGGGTGCGAAGGCGGATCGCTTTTCCAGGCCTCGGCCACGCCTTCTGGCGTCAGGCGCGTGAAACCGGTGCCCAGATCCAGCGTTTCTTCATGTTCGTCGGCGGCCCATGCGGAGAGTTTTTCGAACCACGGTTTGAAGTAACGCTCCTGCATCTTGCGACCATCGACCGCCTTGCGCGCGACGGCGTCCTGGCAGATTGCGTATAGCTCGTCTGCCCAAGCGGCCCACGGCGCTTTAAGGGCGACCAATGCAGCTCGACGTTCCTGCAATGATGCTTCGATCAGTTCGGCGGGCTCTCGATTGTCCGTATTGCGTTCGCGGCCAAACAGGCCTCGCACACGCGGCAACAGCGCCGCCGGACCGCTCCAGTTTTCCCGCACCCAGGTCAACGCGTCGCCACTCATGGGGTAACAGAATCGCCGCCAGTAATCGCGCAGCACTTCGCCGAGCAAATCACTGTGATCGGTTTCCAGCGTCTGGGTGAACAGACTGCCACTGTCGAATGCGTGCTCACGCAGCATGCGCTGGCACCAGCTGTGGATCGTCGAAACGGCTGCTTCGTCCATCCACTGCGCGGCAATGTCCAGTCGGCTGGCGCAGGCTGGCCACTGTTCGGCCTCGAATTGCTCGCGCAAGTCGGCAATCAGACCATCTGGCGCTGAAATCTCGTCACGAAAGAACCGAGCGGCCTCGGCCAGCCGGGTCCGAATCCGATCGCGCAGTTCCTTGGTTGCTGCATCCGTGAAGGTCACCACCAGGATTTGCGGGGGCAGCAGTTCACGGCCAAAACCTGACGGTTCGGCGCCATGGCCAAGCACCAGACGCAAGTACAGCGCCGAGATGGTGAATGTCTTGCCAGTCCCGGCGCTGGCCTCGATCAACTGACTGCCGCGTAATGGAAAGCGTAACGCCAGAGGGAGTGACAGGTTATTCATGCGCCACCCTCCCCGCCGGACAATGATTGCCAGGGCGCGTCGTAAATCGGTTTGTAGAGCGTCTCGCACCAGCCTGCGAACTCTTCGCTGTCCGTCAGCGCATCGAAATCCGGGAACTGCCGGGCCAGTGCAGTGCTTTCGCGGCGCTCGCCGTCAGTGGTCTGGCCATCGCCTTCGTACGCTTTGCGCGCAGCAGCTTCAGCTTTGTCGGCGGGCTGTCCCAGCCAGGCGAACGCGGTTTTGACGGCCACCGGCAGCGGTTGCTGCATGCCATGCAGCCAGGCCATCAGCAGGTGACTCAAGGTGGTCATGGCAGCGTCTTTTTCCAGCGGCTCCAGCATCAGGCTTTCATCACTGGCGACCAACGCAGTGCTCAATGGCAGCCCACAGGCGCAGGCCACCAGATGATTCACCCAAGGACGAATCAGCCGGTGCCATTTACGGGTCTTTTTCGAGCCGATGCTGTTGGGTATCGCCGTCACCAGCAACAGGTCGCCATTGGCGTTGCGGTGCAATCCTCCCAGCCAGCCATCAATGCTGACTGCGCCATGGACGAAGCTGATCGGCAAGGCGCTGCTCAGCGTCTCGGGCCAGAGCGCCAACACGTCGTGGTAACGCTTCAACACATCCGGCAGCGGTTCGATCAGTTCGTCCTGCATGCAAGTGCCAAAACCGGCGAGCGGCAATAAACCGCTGGCCTGCAGTTTCAGCGCTTGCGCGTGGAGGGCGGCGTCAATGTCGTCAGGTGCAGCCATGGCGGCGCTGAGCAGGCTTTCACTAAGCCCGTAACGCTCAAGGGCGTCGAGTACGAACGGCTCCTCATCGGCCAGAGGTGCTTCGGCCACTTCGAAATAGATCTTCAGTCGCTGACTGAAAAAGTGCTTAACCGGGTTTCTCAGAAAGTCCTGTAATTGCGCGATGGTCAGCGGCTCTTCCTGTACGTGGGGTGGCAGCTCACTCGTGGCAGGCAACGAAGCTTCTGTCTCGTGCAGCAAACGCCACTCCCGGGCGAAGCTGAAATAGCCTGTGCCTGCATGGAAGTAACTGGCGCTGAACGGTTGTAGCGGATGATGCAAAGTCAGGGCTTTGAGCAGACGCTCGCCTTCGTCCTGCGGGCTGGCAGCATCGGTTTCGCCTGTCAGTTTCCAGCCGCTGGCGAGGTGGTCACGCAACTGGCCGATCAACACCGACGCAGGACGCTCGCTGTTGTCGCGAATGCTCCGGCCCACCCAACTGACGTACAACTGATCCCTCGCTGACAGCAGCGCTTCGAGCAGCAGATAGCGATCATCCTCACGCCGCGAGCGATCGCCAGGACGGTAATCACTGCCCATCAGGTCGAAGTCCAGCGGAGGTTGAGCGCGAGGGTAGTCACCGTCGTTCATACCCAGCAGGCAGACGACCTTGAATGGGATGGCGCGCATCGGCATCAACGTACAAAAATTCACCGAGCCGGCCAGGAAGCGCTGGGACAATCGACCCTGGTCAAGACCGGCCAGCCAGGCTTCACGAACTACCGTCAGCGGCAGTTCGTCGATCAGCCCGACTGTCGCACAGGTTTCCAGCCAGTTCTCGCGCAGTGTTTCCAACTGAGCCAGCAAGTAGTCGTCATGCTCGCTTTCGGCCTGAAAGAACAGTTGCAGCAGCGCTTGCAGACGTGCGCCCCACGCTTGTGGCGTGGTCGGTGTAGATAATTGCGAGTGGGCAATCTGAAGGGCGTCGATCAAGGCTATCAGAGGACCGATCAAGGCCGCATCCAGCCCGCCGATTTCGTCGTAGGGTTCAATACCGTCGTAGGCCATACCGGCACCCACTGCGTAGCCCAGCAACATGCGGCGCAGGCCGAAATGCCAGCTGTTCTGCTCCAGTGCATCAGGCAACCCCAGGCCAGCACGCTGTTGAGCATTGAGCCCCCAACGAATGCCCGCGCCTTCGATCCAGCGATGCAGCGTTGGCAGGTCGCGCTCCTGAATGCGGAAGCGCGCACGTAATGCCGGAACGTCCAGCAAGTCGAGGATTTCGCTGACCGGAAAACGACTGTCGGGGAGCTTGAGTAAATGCTCGACCGCGATCAGCAAAGGCTCACGGCCACGTTGCCCTTGGTCAGCCAGTGTGAAAGGAATGAAGCGCCGATCATCACGGTCGATCTGGCCGAACACTGCGCGAATATGCGGCGCGTAGCTGTCGATATCCGGGACCATGACGATCACGTCACGCGGGCGCAGGCCGGGGTCCTTGCTGAACCTGGCCAGGAGCTGGTCGTGCAGCACTTCCACTTCGCGCTGGGCACTGTGGGCAATGTGAAAACGCACCGAGCGATCTTCGAGGGGATCGACTGCTGACCATTTTTCCCGCGTTTCATCCAGGGGACGCAATTCGAGGATGTCGTCCTGCAATTGGTTCAGCAGGTTGGCCGGCTCGACTTCACTGAACAGGTCAATGCGCTCGTCCTTGAATGACGAACGATAGCTGCGCGGATCATCATGGCTGTCCAACAGGTTGATGTAGTCACGGCCCTGTTTGCCCCAGGCGGCAAGCAGCGGGTGAGCGTGCTGGTGCAGCGCTTGTGGATCAAGGATCATCGGCATTCCGGTCTTGCGCGCCTGACGCTTGTACTGATGGCGCAGCAGGTCTTTGTCGGCGACGATGTCAGCCCAGTGGTGACGGCAGGGGTTATGCACGCAGAGCAGTACCTGGCTGAACTTCGCCAGGCCCGCCAACGCTTCAAGTGCTTGCGCGGGCAGTGATGAAATACCGAATACGATCACGCGTGCCGGCAAGCCCGCAGGGGCTTCGGTCATGTTGCCGATGCGTTCGATAAAGCGCTGATGCACACCCGCCCGGCTCTGCGCCATGCCTTCGGCACCGACATCGTCAAGCAACGCACGCCACAGTTCGGCCTGCCAGCAATTGGCGGCAGTCAGAGGTCTGGCCTGGTTTCGGGCGTCGCGTAATTGATGGCGTCCTTCGGCCCAGTCTTCCAGCCAGTCGGCGCGGTAGACCTGATACTGGTCGAAGAGATCGGACAGGCGCTCGGACAGTTGATAGCGCTTGCGCAGGTCGGTGTCGTCGGTCAGAAAACGCTGCAGTGGTTCGAAGTGCGGCTGGTTGATGAGCGCAGGGAGTAGGCGCATCAGACGCCAGGTCAGAGGACCTTTGTCGAGCAGCGAGGTCTCGGGGATTTCATCACGGCCAAGAACGGTTCGATACAGCGTCCACATGAAACTGCCGGGCAACTGAACGTCTATGGCTGCTGCGATACCACAGCCACCGGTGTCCTCATCCTGAGCATCTTCGGCAAGTGCCAGCTTGAGCCATTGCGCGATGCCATTGCTTTGCACCAGAGCGATCTCGTTCTCCAGTGGCGACAAGGGATATCGCCGCATCCAGGACACAACCAGACTGCGCAGTTCGTCCGGGCGGTTACCTTGAACCACCATGAAACCGGCGCTTAGTGAGGTTGTAACGGGCATGCTTGCTTCCTTGACCAGTGCAATTGAAACCTGAGGCCGAACCATAAGGGCAAGCGCGCAGGATTGCCATACGCATGTTGATCCGGATGACTGTCGGGGGGTGATATGCGCCGGGGCATCTCGCCTTGCTTAACCAGGCCGATCACCGGCGATGCGGCAACCTGTCGCCCGGCGTGGTAAGGAACGCTCAACCTTTAGAAAAATGGTCACCATCTGCCAGCGAACGTCTAGCCTTCAGGTGCCATGTCCTCACAGAGATGAATTCCCAAATCGTGACGTCCTGGTGCGAGATGCGGCTTAAGTGTCAACATTGGAATTTCATAGTCCCCGGCATTCTGGCGACGAAACTGCAAAGGCTTATCATCGAACAGGTTATCCAGCCGAGCGCCATATGCCTTGCATAGCTGTTCGAACCGAGCAGCGTCCATTTTGCCGGTTTTATAGATTGGGAAGGGTGGCATGACGGTGAACCCAGGATAGAAAAGCACCCCATGCTGGATAGGGAATAGCAGATCATCCAGCGCACCGTTCACCCCTCGACCACTGTAATGGGACTGCCACCCGCCCATGCTGACCACCAGCATAGCCCGCTTTCCTGCCATGCTGCCTTCGCCGTAGCGATCGCCCCAGTGGCTTTCGCTGTGTTCGCCGACACCGTAGGCAAATCCGTAGGCGTAGACGCGTTCAACCCAGCCTTTGAGGATCGCAGGCATCGAGAACCACCACAGTGGGAATTGAAAGATCACGGCGTCTGCCCATAACAGTTTGGCTTGCTCCTCCTCGATGTCTGTCGGCTGGGTGCCGGCGGCGAATACACGCTGCGATTCTATTGCTGGGTTGAACGGTTTTTCGTCGTCATAGCCTGGTGCGTCGTTCGCATCAATGGCAGCTTTCCAACCCATATCGTATAAATCTGAGACCTTGACCTCGTGACCTGCGGTTTTCAGATGAGCGATCGCGAAATCCCTGAGCGAGCCATTGAGCGAACGAGGTTCTGGGTGGGCGTAGATCAGTAGTAGTTTCATAAGGGGCTCCGAGTGGATGTATTCCTCACCGTAACGACTAACCCGATATGATAGAAATGAATTTCAGAAACAGATGGTATTTACATGCACAATACCTTACGTCGTCTAGATCTTAATTTGTTGGTCACGCTGGATGCGCTGTTGTCTGAGCAAAACGTGACACGGGCGGCGCGATTGCTCAATCTCGCTCAACCGACCGTCAGCCTGCAACTGGGTCGGCTGCGAGAAGTTCTGGATGATCCGTTGCTGCTCCCCGGGCCCCGAGGGATGTCGCCTACCGAGCGTGCCCGTCAATTACGCGGGCCACTGCGTGAAGCACTGGTAGCTTTGCAAGGCGCACTGAGCCCTGGTGCTACTTTTGAGCCTGCACTTTCCAATCAGACGTGGAGGGTTGCTGCCAGTGATTATGCAGCGACTGCTTTAGTCTGGCCCTCGCTAGCGCTGCTTAGGCGCCTGGCCCCCAATACCCGCTTGGCACTGTTGAACAAACATCCCGTTAGTCTTGCCAATGATCTGGAAAACGGCCAGCTCGATCTGGCTCTGCACACTCGCGATGAAGCGCCGCCAAAACTGCGTCAGCGGTCTTTGATTCACGAACACTACGTGCTGGCAGGACGGCGCGGTCATCCCGCTTTGGCAACCAGGCTATCGCTCAAAGCGTTCTGCGCTCTTGAACATGCCGTTATGTCACCGAATGGCGCTGGATTCATTGGGAGTACTGACCAGGCACTGGCAGCTAAAGGTCTGGAACGAAGAGTCGTGTTATCAGTGTCTAATTTCAACTCGCTCGTCTCAGCGTTGACGCACAGCGACTTGGTTGCGGTGGTGCCAGAAAGGCTGGTGCGAGATCAGCCAGCACTTCGCGTCCAAGCGCCTCCACTCGCTATTCCGGGTTTTGAAATGCTGATGTTATGGCCCGAACGACTGCACCGAGATCCCGCCCATATTTGGCTACGCAGCCTCATCGCCTCGGCCTTGCAAACAGCCTCCGACTCAGGGTCCACTTAAATTCAAGTGCACGCCATGTTCGGGCTTCGCGGGGCTGGGTAGAGTTGGCCGGACGGTTACGGGGGATGTATGAGGGGCGAGATAATGCTTTTCAAATGCCATAAAAACAAAAACCCTCAACGCGTAAGCGATGAGGGTTTTTGGAATTTAATCTTGACGATGACCTACTCTCACATGGGGAAACCCCACACTACCATCGGCGATACATCGTTTCACTGCTGAGTTCGGGATGGGATCAGGTGGTTCCAATGTTCTATGGTCGTCAAGAAATTCGGGTACCGAGTCGTGCCTTACGGCGCGCTTCAGCAAATCGGGTATGTGATAGTCAGTCGTTCAGGTGTCGTTCGTGACGCAAACCTTCGGTTCATGTCATCTCCACAGTCACCGCAATCTGGCCTTTCGAACAAATTGCTTGGGTGTTATATGGTCAAGCCTCACGGGCAATTAGTATTGGTTAGCTCAACGCCTCACAGCGCTTACACACCCAACCTATCAACGTCGTAGTCTTCGACGGCCCTTTAGGGAACTCAAGGTTCCAGTGAGATCTCATCTTGAGGCAAGTTTCCCGCTTAGATGCTTTCAGCGGTTATCTTTTCCGAACATAGCTACCCGGCAATGCCACTGGCGTGACAACCGGAACACCAGAGGTTCGTCCACTCCGGTCCTCTCGTACTAGGAGCAGCCCCTCTCAAATCTCAAACGTCCACGGCAGATAGGGACCGAACTGTCTCACGACGTTCTAAACCCAGCTCGCGTACCACTTTAAATGGCGAACAGCCATACCCTTGGGACCGGCTTCAGCCCCAGGATGTGATGAGCCGACATCGAGGTGCCAAACACCGCCGTCGATATGAACTCTTGGGCGGTATCAGCCTGTTATCCCCGGAGTACCTTTTATCCGTTGAGCGATGGCCCTTCCATACAGAACCACCGGATCACTAAGACCTACTTTCGTACCTGCTCGACGTGTCTGTCTCGCAGTCAAGCGCGCTTTTGCCTTTATACTCTACGACCGATTTCCGACCGGTCTGAGCGCACCTTCGTACTCCTCCGTTACTCTTTAGGAGGAGACCGCCCCAGTCAAACTACCCACCATACACTGTCCTCGATCCGGATAACGGACCTGAGTTAGAACCTCAAAGTTGCCAGGGTGGTATTTCAAGGTTGGCTCCACGCAGACTGGCGTCCACGCTTCAAAGCCTCCCACCTATCCTACACAAGCAAATTCAAAGTCCAGTGCAAAGCTATAGTAAAGGTTCACGGGGTCTTTCCGTCTAGCCGCGGATACACTGCATCTTCACAGCGATTTCAATTTCACTGAGTCTCGGGTGGAGACAGCGCCGCCATCGTTACGCCATTCGTGCAGGTCGGAACTTACCCGACAAGGAATTTCGCTACCTTAGGACCGTTATAGTTACGGCCGCCGTTTACCGGGGCTTCGATCAAGAGCTTCGCTTGCGCTAACCCCATCAATTAACCTTCCGGCACCGGGCAGGCGTCACACCCTATACGTCCACTTTCGTGTTTGCAGAGTGCTGTGTTTTTAATAAACAGTCGCAGCGGCCTGGTATCTTCGACCGGCGTGGGCTTACGCAGTAAATGCTTCACCCTCACCGGCGCACCTTCTCCCGAAGTTACGGTGCCATTTTGCCTAGTTCCTTCACCCGAGTTCTCTCAAGCGCCTTGGTATTCTCTACCCAACCACCTGTGTCGGTTTGGGGTACGGTTCCTGGTTACCTGAAGCTTAGAAGCTTTTCTTGGAAGCATGGCATCAACCACTTCATGTTCTAAAAGAACACTCGTCATCAGCTCTCGGCCTTAAGATCCCGGATTTACCTAAGATCTCAGCCTACCACCTTAAACCTGGACTACCAACGCCAGGCTGGCCTAGCCTTCTCCGTCCCTCCATCGCAATAACCAGAAGTACAGGAATATTAACCTGTTTTCCATCGACTACGCTTTTCAGCCTCGCCTTAGGGACCGACTAACCCTGCGTCGATTAACGTTGCGCAGGAAACCTTGGTCTTTCGGCGTGGGTGTTTTTCACACCCATTGTCGTTACTCATGTCAGCATTCGCACTTCTGATACCTCCAGCAAGCTTCTCAACTCACCTTCACAGGCTTACAGAACGCTCCTCTACCGCATCATCATAAGATGATACCCGTAGCTTCGGTGCATGGTTTGAGCCCCGTTACATCTTCCGCGCAGGCCGACTCGACTAGTGAGCTATTACGCTTTCTTTAAAGGGTGGCTGCTTCTAAGCCAACCTCCTAGCTGTCTAAGCCTTCCCACATCGTTTCCCACTTAACCATGACTTTGGGACCTTAGCTGACGGTCTGGGTTGTTTCCCTTTTCACGACGGACGTTAGCACCCGCCGTGTGTCTCCCATGCTCGGCACTTGTAGGTATTCGGAGTTTGCATCGGTTTGGTAAGTCGGGATGACCCCCTAGCCGAAACAGTGCTCTACCCCCTACAGTGATACATGAGGCGCTACCTAAATAGCTTTCGAGGAGAACCAGCTATCTCCGAGCTTGATTAGCCTTTCACTCCGATCCACAGGTCATCCGCTAACTTTTCAACGGTAGTCGGTTCGGTCCTCCAGTTAGTGTTACCCAACCTTCAACCTGCCCATGGATAGATCGCCCGGTTTCGGGTCTATTCCCAGCGACTAGACGCCCTATTAAGACTCGCTTTCGCTACGCCTCCCCTATTCGGTTAAGCTCGCCACTGAAAATAAGTCGCTGACCCATTATACAAAAGGTACGCAGTCACCCAACAAAGTGGGCTCCCACTGCTTGTACGCATACGGTTTCAGGATCTATTTCACTCCGCTCTCCGCGGTTCTTTTCGCCTTTCCCTCACGGTACTGGTTCACTATCGGTCAGTCAGTAGTATTTAGCCTTGGAGGATGGTCCCCCCATATTCAGACAAGGTTTCTCGTGCCCCGTCCTACTCGATTTCATTGCAAAGGGATTTTCGCGTACAGGGCTATCACCCACTATGGCCACCCTTTCCAGAGTGTTCCGCTAATCTCAATACAACTTAAGGGCTGGTCCCCGTTCGCTCGCCACTACTAAGGGAATCTCGGTTGATTTCTTTTCCTCAGGGTACTTAGATGTTTCAGTTCCCCTGGTTCGCCTCTTACACCTATGTATTCAGTGTAAGATAACCATCTTATGATGGCTGGGTTCCCCCATTCAGACATCTCCGGATCACAGTCTGTTTGCCGACTCCCCGAAGCTTTTCGCAGGCTACCACGTCTTTCATCGCCTCTGACTGCCAAGGCATCCACCGTATGCGCTTCTTCACTTGACCATATAACCCCAAGCAATCTGGTTATACTGTGAAGACGACATTCGCCGAAAGTTTGCATTTCACAAACTTTACCTTAGCCCGGACACACACCAGTGAAAGAGGTGCCCGGTCTATATTTCTTTCTATCACATACCCAAATTTTTAAAGAACGATCTAATCAAAGACTAGAAATCAACATTCACGCATCAATCCTCAGGATCAATGGAATGCTCATTTCTAAGCTTTCAAACAGAAGCAGTAAGTGGTGGAGCCAAGCGGGATCGAACCGCTGACCTCCTGCGTGCAAGGCAGGCGCTCTCCCAGCTGAGCTATGGCCCCGTATTTCTACAGGCGTTCCCCACACAAAATTGGTGGGTCTGGGCAGATTCGAACTGCCGACCTCACCCTTATCAGGGGTGCGCTCTAACCAACTGAGCTACAGACCCAATTTCGAGCTTGTAGCCGCTAGCTTTGAGCTATCAGCTTGGAGCTTAAAGCTGCTTCTAATCGTCTTCTTCAATGAATCAAGCAATTCGTGTGGGTGCTTATGGTGCAGCTGAGTCGTCGATTAAGGAGGTGATCCAGCCGCAGGTTCCCCTACGGCTACCTTGTTACGACTTCACCCCAGTCATGAATCACACCGTGGTAACCGTCCTCCCGAAGGTTAGACTAGCTACTTCTGGTGCAACCCACTCCCATGGTGTGACGGGCGGTGTGTACAAGGCCCGGGAACGTATTCACCGCGACATTCTGATTCGCGATTACTAGCGATTCCGACTTCACGCAGTCGAGTTGCAGACTGCGATCCGGACTACGATCGGTTTTGTGAGATTAGCTCCACCTCGCGGCTTGGCAACCCTCTGTACCGACCATTGTAGCACGTGTGTAGCCCAGGCCGTAAGGGCCATGATGACTTGACGTCATCCCCACCTTCCTCCGGTTTGTCACCGGCAGTCTCCTTAGAGTGCCCACCTTAACGTGCTGGTAACTAAGGACAAGGGTTGCGCTCGTTACGGGACTTAACCCAACATCTCACGACACGAGCTGACGACAGCCATGCAGCACCTGTCTCAATGCTCCCGAAGGCACTCCTCTATCTCTAAAGGATTCATTGGATGTCAAGGCCTGGTAAGGTTCTTCGCGTTGCTTCGAATTAAACCACATGCTCCACCGCTTGTGCGGGCCCCCGTCAATTCATTTGAGTTTTAACCTTGCGGCCGTACTCCCCAGGCGGTCAACTTAATGCGTTAGCTGCGCCACTAAGAGCTCAAGGCTCCCAACGGCTAGTTGACATCGTTTACGGCGTGGACTACCAGGGTATCTAATCCTGTTTGCTCCCCACGCTTTCGCACCTCAGTGTCAGTATCAGTCCAGGTGGTCGCCTTCGCCACTGGTGTTCCTTCCTATATCTACGCATTTCACCGCTACACAGGAAATTCCACCACCCTCTACCATACTCTAGCTTGCCAGTTTTGGATGCAGTTCCCAGGTTGAGCCCGGGGATTTCACATTCAACTTAACAAACCACCTACGCGCGCTTTACGCCCAGTAATTCCGATTAACGCTTGCACCCTCTGTATTACCGCGGCTGCTGGCACAGAGTTAGCCGGTGCTTATTCTGTCGGTAACGTCAAAACAGATACGTATTAGGTAACTGCCCTTCCTCCCAACTTAAAGTGCTTTACAATCCGAAGACCTTCTTCACACACGCGGCATGGCTGGATCAGGCTTTCGCCCATTGTCCAATATTCCCCACTGCTGCCTCCCGTAGGAGTCTGGACCGTGTCTCAGTTCCAGTGTGACTGATCATCCTCTCAGACCAGTTACGGATCGTCGCCTTGGTGAGCCATTACCTCACCAACTAGCTAATCCGACCTAGGCTCATCTGATAGCGCAAGGCCCGAAGGTCCCCTGCTTTCTCCCGTAGGACGTATGCGGTATTAGCGTCCGTTTCCGAGCGTTATCCCCCACTACCAGGCAGATTCCTAGGCATTACTCACCCGTCCGCCGCTCGCCACCAGGTACAAGTACCCGTGCTGCCGCTCGACTTGCATGTGTTAGGCCTGCCGCCAGCGTTCAATCTGAGCCATGATCAAACTCTTCAGTTCAAACATCTAACTGGGTTTTGAGAAAACCCTAAACTTGGCTCAGCAATCGTTGGTTACATCTTTGATTTCTCGCGGAGTAACTTGGGTTGCTGATAATCTGTTGACTTCAGTCTGACACCACAAGCACCCACACGAATTGCTTGATTCAGTTGTTAAAGAGCGGGTGGTTAAGAGCTTTACTCTCAACCGAGGCGCGCATTCTACAGCGTCTCTTGCATCTGTCAAGCGGTTATTTCAAGAAGCTTTCAAAGTTTCCTTTGTAACTTCAACCACTTGCGCTTCGATCAACTCTAGGTTGCTCATCAGCGGGAGGCGAATTCTACAGCGTTACAACCGCGTGTCAAACTCTTTTTTCTCACCGCTGTCGATCACTCCAGACTCGACCTCCTTCCTCGCTGACTCTCAACTCCAAACCTTCGTAAACTGTTGATCTACAAGAGTTTTTCGTTTCCGTCTGCGCCGGAAGTGGGGCGAATTATAGACAGATCACAGAGGGCGTCAACCGTTATTTTCAACTATCTGCCCTCCACTTCCTGACCCCCCAGTAAACACGGGAGATTGTTCTTTAAAGACGATCTACCCTCCGAAGAATTTACAGGCTGGGGAAGGCGAACTGCGATGCTTCATGACTGGCACGCTGTGGCCAGCGCTGAGTAATCGCCTTGCGACGTGTATAGAAGCGCACGCCATCAGGGCCATAGGCATGAAGGTCGCCGAACAGCGAACGCTTCCAGCCACCGAAGCTATGGTAGGCAACCGGCACTGGCAACGGAACGTTGACCCCGACCATCCCCACTTCGATCTCATCGCAGAACAGCCGCGCAGCTTCGCCATCACGAGTGAAGATGCACGTACCGTTGCCGTACTCGTGATCGTTAATCAGTTGCATGGCCTGTTCAAGGCTATCTACGCGCACGATGCACAGCACCGGCCCGAAGATCTCTTCCTTATAGATACGCATCTGTGGCGTCACGCGATCAAACAGACACCCGCCCATGAAGAAACCCGCCTCATGCCCGGCAACCTGAAGATTGCGACCATCCACGACAAGGGTAGCGCCCGACTGCACGCCGTCTTCTATATAGCCGCTGACTTTATCGCGATGCTGCCCGGTGACCAGCGGCCCCATGTCCAGGCCGCAGGTCGTCCCGGCACCGATCTTCAGGCTCTGGATTTGCGGAACCAGTTTGGCGACCAGCGCATCGGCGATCTGATCACCCACACAGACCGCAACCGAAATCGCCATGCAGCGCTCACCGCAAGAACCATAAGCAGCACCCATCAACGCACTGACCGCGTTGTCCAGGTCCGCGTCCGGCATCAGCACTGCGTGGTTCTTGGCACCACCCAGCGCCTGCACCCGCTTGCCTCGCGCCGCGCCTTCTTTATAGATGTACTCGGCAATCGGCGTTGACCCCACGAAACTCAGCGCCTTGACCTCTGGCGCTTCGATCAGCGCATCCACTGCCACTTTGTCGCCATGCACAACATTGAGCACGCCCTTCGGCAATCCGGCCTCATGCAGCAATTCGGCAATCAACAGCGTAGAGCTCGGATCACGCTCGGATGGCTTGAGAATGAAGCAGTTGCCGCACGCAATGGCCAGCGGGTACATCCACAACGGCACCATGGCCGGGAAGTTGAACGGCGTGATGCCCGCGACAATGCCCAGCGGCTGGAAATCAGACCAAGCATCAATGTTCGGCCCCACGTTACGGCTGTACTCACCCTTGAGCACTTCCGGCGCAGCGCAAGCGTACTCCACGTTTTCGATACCGCGCTTCAGCTCACCCGCTGCATCTTCCAGCGTCTTGCCATGTTCTTCACTGATCAACTGAGCGATACGCGCCTCGTTTTGCTCAAGTAGTTGCTTGAAGCGAAACATCACCTGGGCGCGCTTGGCGGGCGGTGTGTTGCGCCAGGCCGGGAAGGCAGATTTGGCCGAGTCGATGGCTTGCTGGACGGTTTCACGGCTGGCCAGTGCGACCTGATGAATGACCTGCCCGGTCGAAGGATTGAACACATCTGCTGTGCGATCGTTACCGGATACAAATTCGCCGTGGATCAAGTGCTGAATGCTGCTCATGAAAAAGCTCCAAAAAACTGCTTCAGGCGCGAATGACTCCGCGCCCAAGGTTGAAAAGTGACCTATATAAGAAGAAGCGCTGGCAGCACGATCAGTCGATCAGGTTCAGCGTCTCGCCAACCGCATCGAACAGGCGGTCAAGATCTTGCGCCTGACTGTTGAACATCGGGCCGAACTGCAGGGTGTCGCCGCCGAAGCGCACGTAGAAGCCAGCCTTCCACAGCTTCATGCCTGCCTCGAACGGACGCACAATCGCATCGCCATCACGCGGAGCGATCTGGATGGCACCGGCCAATCCGTAATTGCGGATATCGACGACGTTCTTCGCGCCCTTGATGCCGTGCAATACACTTTCGAAATGCGGGGCGATTTCCGCCGCCTGCTGCACCAGATTCTCACGCTGCAACAGCTCCAGCGCTGCCAGCCCCGCCGCACAGGCCACCGGGTGCGCCGAGTAGGTGTAGCCATGCGGAAACTCGACGGCGTACTCCGGCGTCGGCTGATTCATGAAGGTCTGGTAGATCTCGCTACTGGCAATCACCGCGCCCATCGGAATCGCACCGTTGGTAATCTGTTTGGCGATGCACATCAGGTCCGGCGTCACACCGAAGCTGTCGGCACCGAACATCGAGCCCGTGCGACCAAACCCGGTAATGACTTCGTCGAAGATCAGCAGGATGTTGTGCTGGTCGCAAATTTCACGCAGGCGCTTCAGATAGCCCTGTGGCGGGACGATCACACCCGCCGAGCCTGCCATCGGCTCGACGATGACGGCAGCGATGTTCGACGCATCATGCAGCTCGATCAGCTTGAGCATTTCGTCAGCCAATGCGATACCGCCAGCCTCAGGCATGCCCTTGGAGAACGCATTGCTGGCCAGCAAGGTGTGCGGCAGGTGGTCGACATCCATCAATTGACCGAACATCTTGCGGTTGCCATTCACTCCACCGAGGCTGGTGCCAGCCACGTTTACACCATGATAGCCACGCGCACGGCCGATCATCTTGGTCTTGGTCGCCTGCCCTTTCAGTCGCCAGTAGGCCCGCACCATTTTCACGGCCGTGTCAGCGCACTCGGAGCCGGAGTTGGTATAAAAGACGTGATTGAGGTTGCCGGGGGTCAGATCGGTGATCTTTTCCGCCAACTGAAACGAAGCAGGATGCCCGAACTGGAAGCCCGGCGAGTAATCCAGTACACCGAGCTGGCGCGAAACAGCCTCCTGAATTTCCTTGCGCGTGTGCCCTGCACCGCAGGTCCACAAGCCGGAAAGCCCGTCGTAGATCTTGCGCCCCTTGTCGTCGGTCAGATAGCAGCCGCTTGCCGCAACGACCATGCGCGGATCACGCTGGAAATTACGGTTTGCCGTGTAGGGCATCCAGTGAGCATCAAGTTTCAACTGGCTGGTGACGGGCAGATCGGACGCTTCGAACATATTCATGGGAGCAGGCCTCGCAGGCGCTTGAGCGAACAGTGATTGCAGCCAAGTTGCCATGCGACTAAGGTTCGTAAAACCTGATTTCCCTGATCTTTAGTTAGGCAACTACTAAACAATGAGCATCCGCCGCCCCGATCCCTTGGCGCAGGTCAGTGACTTTGATATTCGCTTGCTGCGTATTTTCAAAAGCGTCGTCGAGGCTGGCGGTTTTTCGGCCGCGGAAAGCGTGCTCGGCATCGGTCGCTCAGCCATCAGTCAGCAGATGAGCGACCTGGAACAGCGTCTCGGCTTGCGCCTCTGTCAGCGAGGACGGGCGGGATTTTCGTTGACTGACGAAGGGCGTGAGGTTTACCAGTCTTCGCTGCAACTGCTCAGCGCTCTGGAAAGCTTCAGGACCGAGGTCAACGGCCTGCACCAGAATCTGCGCGGCGAGCTGAACATCGGCCTGACCGACAATCTGGTCACCCTCCCGCACATGCGCATCACCCATGCGCTGTCGCGCCTCAAGGAGCGCGGTCCTGGCGTGCACATCAATATCCGCATGAGCGCTCCCGCCGAAGTCGAGCAAGGCGTGCTGGGCGGCGGGCTGCATGTCGGCGTCGTGCCACAGGCCAGCGCGTTGCCAGGGCTGGAATATCACGCCCTCTACAGCGAGCGCTCGCTGCTCTACTGCGCGGTTGGTCATCCCCTGTTCTATGCAGAAAATGCAGCCCTGAATGATGAACGCTTGGCACTGCAGGAAGCCATCGCCCCGACCTTTCGCCTGCCCAATGACATTCAGGCTCACTATCAGGCACTCACTTGCACCGCCAGCGCCTCCGACCGTGAAGGCATTGCGTTTCTGATCCTGACGGGCCGCTACATCGGCTACCTGCCGGATCATTACGCCAACGCCTGGGTGCAGGAAGGCAGGTTGCGTGCGCTAAAACCCGAATCGAAATTCTATGACCTTGATCTGGTCACCGTTACACGCAAGGGCCGACGCCCTCATTTGGTGCTTGAGAGCTTTCTGGAAGGACTCGCTGCTACCCGCTGACACACTGCCGTATGGCGAATACTCAGAGGGCTCACGCAATGAAGCGTCTCGAAAGCGCTATCAGGCTGATATATCTGGCAATAAACAAGCCCCAAGACAGATAACCTGAGCAAGTGGACAGCTTTTTGCAGGTATTCCGGATAACGTCACGCCAGCACATGGCACTTCCCATTCCGAGACTTCGCCATGCAGCCCGAAAGCGTTGAGAATTCTGAAAACAATGACCTGATCTACGGCCTGAATGACCGCCCCAAACCCTTGACCGCCCTATTGGCAGCGCTGCAACACGTCCTTGCCAGCTTCGTCGGCATCATCACCCCGCCGCTGATCATCGGCTCGACGCTTGGACTGACCGAATACTTGCCCTACCTGATCAGCATGGCCTTGATGGTGTCGGGTACCGGTACGTTCATTCAAGCACGCCGACCGTTCGGTATCGGCGCCGGCATGATCTGCCTGCAAGGCACCAGCTTCGCATTCCTGGGTGCTGTGTTGTCAGCGGGTTTTCTGGTCAAGCAGCGTGGTGGCAGCCCGGAAGACATCATGGCGATGATCTTCGGCGTGTGTTTTTTCGGCGCATTGGTGCAGATCGTTCTGAGCCGCTGCATCGGCCAGTTGCGGCGCGTCATCACGCCACTGGTGACCGGTATCGTGATCACACTGATCGGGGTGAGCCTGATCAAGGTCGGCGTGACCGATCTGGGTGGTGGCTTCAACGCAGCGGATTTCGGCGCGCCGTTGAACCTTGCGCTGGGAGTGTTCGTACTGGCGGTGATCATCGTGCTCAACCGCTCCAATACACCGTGGGTGCGCTTGTCGGCGATCATCATCGGCCTGGCCGTCGGCAGTCTCGCCGCGTGGTTCAGCGGCAAGCTGGTTCCCCAACCCATTCACGATCTGCCGTTGATCAGTGTGCCGGTGCCGTTCAGGTTCGGTTTCAATTTTGACTGGACCGCCTTCCTGCCGGTCGCGCTGATTTATCTGATCAGCAGCATCGAAACAGTCGGCGACCTGACCGCCAATTGCATGCTGGCGCGCCAGCCGATCAGCGGCCCGGGTTATATCGCACGCCTAAAGGGGGGCGTGCTCGGCGATGGCGTGAGCTGCATGATTGCCGCCACGTTCAGCGCGTTTCCCAACACCACGTTTGCGCAGAACAATGGCGTGATCCAGCTGACCGGCGTTGCCAGCCGCTATGTGGGTTTGTACATCGGCGCGGTGCTGTTCATCCTCGGCCTGTTCCCACACATCGGCGCCATCGTTCAGCAGATTCCCAAGCCGGTACTGGGCGGCGCGACGCTGGTGATGTTCGGCAGCGTCGCGGCGGCAGGCGTACGGATTCTGGCCCAGTCGCCACTGGACCGACGCAGCATGCTGATTATCGCAACCTCGTTCGGCGTCGGTCTGGGCATCGCCGCGCAGCCTGCACTGCTGCATCTCATGCCCAAACTGGTGCAGAACCTGTTCGACTCGGCTATCACCAGCGGCGGCATTACCGCCATCGTCATGTGCCTGCTGATCCCGGAAAGCAACGTCAGCGTCACTCAGGCTGATCCGGTGAAGGAACCCAAACCCCTTGAGCAACCACGATAACTGTCGACAGCCACACCAGCGCTTGCCGGATGGCCGCTGGTGCGCTATCTGTTCACTTGTTGTGCCTCCACGACCTGTCCGGAATTGCCCATGACACTTGAAGTCCCAGCGCACGGCGCGCACATCACCAAGCCCGCAAGCCGTATTCGTCAGAAGAATGAGGAAGCGATTATCCAGGCAGCCGAAGATGAATTCGCCCGTCACGGATTCAAGGGCACCAGCATGAACACCATTGCGCTGAAAGCCGGGCTGCCGAAAGCCAACCTGCATTACTACTTCACCAACAAGCTTGGCCTGTATGTCGCGGTGCTGAGCAACATCATCGATTTGTGGGACGGCACCTTCAACCACCTCAGCGTCGATGACGATCCGACCGAAGCACTGGCGCGCTACATCCGCGCCAAGATGGAATTCTCGCGCCGCCAGCCGCAGGCCTCACGTATCTTCGCCATGGAGATCATCAGCGGTGGCGAATGCATGAGCGAATATTTCAGTCAGGATTACCGCCTCTGGTTCCAAGGGCGAGCAGCGGTTTTTCAGGCCTGGATCGATGCGGGCAAGATGGACCCGGTCGACCCGGTGCATTTGATCTTCCTGCTCTGGGGCAGCACTCAGCATTACGCCGACTTCGCGACCCAAATCTGTCGCGTGACCGGGCGCAGCCGCCTGACGCGTCAGGATATGGATCAGGCCAGCGACAATCTGATCAGGATCATCCTCAAAGGTTGTGGGCTGACGCCGCCAGCCTTGTAGAATCTGTGCCTTGCCGCCAGCAAGGACACCTGCATGCCTTTTACCCTGGTCGGCCCTTGCGAGTTTCGTGAAGAAATTCGCAAGAGCCGCTTCATTACCCTCGCCGCCCCCATCGCCAGCCCCGTCGACGCGCAAGCGTTCATCGAGCAGCACAGCGACCTGAACGCGACCCACAATTGCTGGGCCTGGAAAGTCGGCGGCCAATACCGCAGCAATGACGATGGCGAACCGGGCGGCACCGCCGGCAGACCGATTCTGGCAGCCATCGAAGCGCAGGAATTCGATCAGGTCGTGGTCCTGGTGATTCGCTGGTACGGCGGCATTCAGTTGGGCACCGGCGGGCTGGCCCGTGCGTATGGTGGCGGTGCCAACAAGTGTTTGCAGCAGGCGGAACGTCTACCGCTGATTCAGCGCTCATTGTTCAATCTGGAGTGCAGCTTCAGTGAGCTGGCTCTGGTCAAGGTGCGGCTGGCAGAGCTGAACGGTTTGTTGGAAAGCGAGGATTTCACCGCCAATGGTGTACAGATGGCGATTGCCATCGGCCCTGAGCATCTCGACACATTACGACGCCAATTGGCCGATCTGAGTCGTGGAAGGATCGTTTTGCACAGCGTCATGGACGACTGAATGCTCCTCTCGACAGCCTTTCGACAATTGCCCACATCTACTGTGCATCCGGTTGTGGATAACCTGAGCACACTCCACTGCGCGCCTTGCCGGACGGGCGTTTCAGACGACTGATCATTTTTTATACAATATTCTATGGAAATATTAAAAACGGCGTAAAAACAGTCTGTTGGAGCGCCTTAGATCCGTTGGAAGCTAACCCGTCTGGCGTTATTCTCCACTTTCGGGTTTGCACACATTAACTGTGGAATAACCTGTGGATAACAGGTGCAAGGGTTGCGCAGCCATTGGCCGTACCGCTCTCCACGGCGGCTGTACGTTTCTTGTTCAAATCAATGAGCCATAATCGACGCACTGCCCACCAGCGCGCCCCGAACTGGTGCTGAACTGGCAGCCTCTGAATGCCGAGACACGCAAAAACCCCCCATCCACACCTGATTCATTGCGGCCAGCCTGAATCCTGACTCATTGGCCAGGATTTTGCTTTATGCACAGGCGAACCACTTCTGCCTCAGAGTCTTTCATGCCAAACCACGCGATACCTGCGCGCCTCCAACTGCGCCATATCACCAAGCAGTATCCTGGCTGCCTGGCCAACGACGCAGTCGACCTGACTATTCAGCCCGGCGAGATTCATGCTTTGCTGGGCGAAAACGGCGCCGGCAAAAGCACATTGATGAAGATCATCTACGGCGTCACTCAACCGGACGCTGGGTCGATCATCTGGCAAGGTCAGGCGCAGGTCATGCGCAACCCGGCCCAGGCAAGAAGCCTGGGCATCGGCATGGTGTTCCAGCATTTCTCGCTGTTCGAAACCTTGAGTGTCGCGCAGAACATCGCCTTGGCCATGGGTGCAGCGGCTGGCAAACCGAAACAGCTCGAGCCGCGCATTCGTGAAGTGTCGCAGCGTTATGGCATGGCTGTGGAGCCTCAACGCCTGGTCCACAGCCTGTCGATTGGCGAGCGGCAGAAAGTCGAAATCATTCGCTGCCTGATGCAGGACATCCGCCTGCTGATTCTCGATGAGCCCACATCGGTGCTCACGCCTCAGGAAGCCGAAGAGCTGTTCGTCACCCTCAGGCACCTGGCCGAGGAAGGCTGCAGCATTCTGTTCATCAGCCACAAGCTGGGCGAGGTTCGGGCCTTGTGTCACAGCGCAACCGTGCTGCGCAACGGCAAAGTCTCCGGGCACTGCATTCCGGCTGAGTGCTCTGATCTGGCACTGGCGCGGATGATGGTCGGTGATGCTGAGGGCCTGACTGCGCACTATGAGAAAGTCAGCGGCAGCGCGGCGTTTCTGCGCGTCGACAGGCTGTCCTGGCACAACCCCGATCCGTTTGGTTGCTCACTGAAAAATCTGAGCCTGGACGTGCGCAGCGGCGAGATTGTCGGCATCGCAGGCGTGGCGGGTAATGGTCAGGATGAGCTGCTTGCGCTGCTGAGCGGCGAACAAACGCTCGCGCACGCGCAAGCGGCTACCCTGCGTTTCGAAGAGACGCCGGTCGGGCATTTGCGCCCTGATGCCCGCCGCAAACGCGGCCTGGCATTTGTTCCGGCCGAGCGGCTCGGTCACGGTGCAGTACCGGAGCTGAGCCTGGCTGATAACGCGCTGCTCACTGCTTTCCAGCAAGGGCTGGTGAGCAACGGCCTGATTCAGCGTGGCAAGGTTCGCGCGCTGGCCGACGAAATCATTCGCCGCTTTGCGGTCAAGACGCCCGATGCCCAGGCCCCGGCGCGCAGCCTGTCAGGCGGCAACCTGCAAAAATTCATTCTTGGCCGGGAAATCCTGCAGAACCCGAAACTGCTGATTGCCGCGCACCCGACCTGGGGCGTGGATGTCGGAGCCGCAGCAGCGATTCACCGGGCACTCATCGCCTTGCGTGATGCAGGCGCAGCGATTCTGGTGATTTCAGAAGATCTGGACGAACTGTTCCAGATCAGCGACCGACTCGCGGCCCTGAGCGGCGGCCAGCTTTCCGATTTAATCCCCACCGAACAGACCAGCACCGTGCAGATCGGCGGCTGGATGGCAGGGCAGTTCGATCATTCTCACACCCAGGCCCACACACCGGGTTAACGGAGCAAAACATGCTGCTTTCTCTGGAACCGCGCGGCCAGCAATCGCGCGCCATGCTGTGGTGCTCGCCGCTGCTGGCCGCCGCCCTGACACTGGTCTGCGGCTCGCTGCTGTTCATCGGTCTCGGCCTGAACCCGTGGGTGACGCTGCATACCTTGCTGATCGCGCCCGTCAGCGATTGGTACGGCCTGTCTGAATTGATGGTCAAGACCTTGCCGATCCTGCTCTGCGCGCTGGGTTTGGCGGTCGCGTATCAGGCACGTATCTGGAACATCGGCGCGGAGGGCCAGTTGCTGCTCGGCGCGCTGGCAGGCAGCGCGGTGGCGGTGAACATCATCGAGATGGAAAGCCGCTGGGCCCTGGTCATGGTGCTGTTGGCAGGAACCCTCGCTGGCGCGGCCTGGGCAGGCGTGACGGCGTGGCTGCGCACGCATTTCAACGCCAACGAAATCCTCACCAGCATCATGCTCAACTACATCGCGCTGAATCTGTTGTTGTATTTCGTGCATGGGCCACTCAAAGACCCGGCGGGCATGAACTTCCCGGAGTCCGCGACCTTCGGCGACGCCAGCCGTCTGCCGCTGTTGATGGAAGATGGCCGCGCGCATATCGGCGTGTACTTCGCGCTGCTGGCGCTGGTCGCGGTGTGGGTCTTGCTGCAACGCAGCTTTATCGGTTTTCAGATTAAAGTGCTGGGGCTGGACAAGCGCGCAGCCGGGTTCGTCGGTTTCCGTGAGAAGCAATTGGTCTGGCTGGCGCTGTTGATCAGCGGCGGTCTGGCCGGGCTGGCGGGCGTGTCGGAAGTCACCGGCCCTATCGGCCAACTGGTGCCGCAGGTCTCGCCGGGTTACGGCTATGCCGCGATTACCGTGGCGTTTCTCGGGCGCCTGAACCCCATCGGCATTCTGTTCTCCAGTCTGCTGATCGCCCTGCTCTATCTGGGCGGAGAAAGCGCGCAGATGACCTTGAACCTGCCCTTGGCAATCACTCAGTTGTTTCAGGGCATGATGCTGTTCTTCCTGCTCGCCTGTGACGTGCTGATTCTCTACCGCCCACGCTTGAAACAACGCTGGGCCAAGCGCCAGATGACACCCGTCACAGGAGCCGCATGATGGATATCGACCTGCTGAGCAATATTTTCTACGCCATGGTGCGTTGCGGCACACCTCTGCTGTTGGTCGCACTGGGCGAGCTGATCTGCGAAAAGAGCGGCGTCATCAACCTGGGCCAGGAAGGCATGATGCTGTTTGGCGCAGTGATCGGTTTCATTATCGCGTTGAGCACCGGCAATCTCTGGCTGGGCGTGCTGCTGGCAATGCTGGCGGGAATGCTGTTGTCGGCACTGTTTGCGGTGGTGGCGTTGGTATTCAATGCCAATCAGGTGGCGACCGGGCTGGCGTTGACTATTTTCGGTGTCGGCCTTTCCAGCTTCGTCGGCGCGGCCTGGGTCGGCAAGCCGCTCAGTGGTTTCGAGCCGGTTGCGATTCCTTTCCTCAGCGATATCCCGCTCATCGGTCGCATGCTGTTTGCCCAGGACCTGCTGGTGTACCTGTCGTTCGCGCTGTTTGCTCTGGTGGCATGGGCACTGCTGAAAAGCCGCATCGGGCTGATCATCCAGGCTGTTGGCGAAAACCCGGATGCCGCCAGCGCCATGGGCCTGCCGGTGTTGCGGGTGCGTACGCTGGCAGTGCTGTTCGGCGGCGCGATGGCCGGGCTGGCCGGTGCTTACCTGTCGTTGGCGTACACGCCGATGTGGGCAGAAAACATGAGCGCCGGACGCGGCTGGATTGCCCTGGCCCTGGTGGTATTCGCCAGCTGGCGCGTCTGGCGCCTGCTGCTTGGCGCCTACCTGTTCGGTCTCGCCAGCATCCTGCATCTGGTGGCACAAGGCATTGGCCTGGCGATCCCGTCCAACCTGCTGGCAATGCTGCCTTACGTGGCAACCATCATCGTCCTCGTCCTGCTCTCCCGCGACGCCCTGCGCACCCGGCTCTATGCGCCGGTATCGCTGGGCCAGCCATGGCGGGCGGGGCATTGACGGGTTTGCAGCTGCAAGCTTGATCCGCACTGTGTGCTCGGGATGCATACACATTTGCTTGCCGCTCGTGCCAAGGCTCCACGTTGGCACGCCGTTCTGAACGCTCTGCGTCCGATCTTGACTGTGCGCCGCGGCGCAGAGGTTTGACGCAGAGCGTCACGAAAGGCATTCCTACGCTGGAGCGTGAGGAACGAGAGATGTCCGAGCGTCCATGTTATTCCCCTGAACGATTTCGGCTGACAGAGATTCCAACACCTCATGGGCAGGAGTACGCTGCAAGGTCGAAACTTTCGAGAGATCTTGCTGGCGCTGCCATGGAGTCTGTCTCTCAATCTGCCAAGGAATCATTCATGACCACTACCAAAAAAACCGCCCTCATCATCGGCGCCTCTCGCGGTTTGGGGCTTGGGCTGGTGCAGCGTTTGACCGAGCAGGGCTGGCAGGTCACGGCTACCGTTCGTGATCCGCAGAACGCCGAGAATCTAAGGGCCGTCGAGGGTGTTCGAATTGAAGCCGTGGACCTGGACGAAACCGCTTCGCTTGAGGTGCTGGTCCAGAAGCTGAAAGGCGAAGTCTTTGACGTCCTGTTCGTCAATGCCGGGATCACCGGTGCTGAGCATCAAAGCGCTGCGAAATCGACCGCTGCCGAGCTAGGCCAGTTGTTCCTGACCAATGCGGTCGCGCCGATTCGTCTGGCTGAACGCTTTGTCGCGCAAATTCGTCCGGAAACAGGCGTTCTGGCATTCATGAGTTCTTGGCTGGGCAGCGTCACATGTCCGGATGGCGCGAACCTGGCGCTGTACAAGGCCAGCAAGGCGGCACTCAATTCGATGACCAACACCTTTGTCAGTCAGTTGGACGAGAAACGCCCGACCGTGCTATCGATGCATCCGGGTTGGGTCAAGACTGACATGGGCGGCGAGAACGCCGCCATTGACGTGCTGACCAGCACCACCGGGCTTGTGGAACAGCTCAATGCCTATGCAGGCAAAGGTGGGCATCACTTCATCGATTATCAGGGCAAGACCATTGCCTGGTAACGGACGGGTATTGATCAAGCTCCGATCACCCCGATAGACTCGCAAACCTTGCCGGGGCGCTTTACGCCCTGGCAACCCTGGATCAGCAGACAGGGCATCACTGAGCTGGCTAACCCTGAACCCTTTTCAGAGGAGCCGGCCCATGCCCGCGATCCGTATCTGGTTGAAAAATCCCCTTGCTGTGTTTACCGCCAATGACCTGGACGCCCGTGGCGGCCTGGTCATTGAGGATGGTGTCATCACTGAGGTTCTGGCCGCCGGTCAGCAACCGTCCACGCCCTGCACCCAGACATTCGATGCCCGCGAGCATGTGTTGTTGCCGGGGCTGATCAATACCCACCATCACTTTTATCAAACCCTGACGCGGGCCTGGGCACCGGTGGTCAATCAGCCTCTATTTCCGTGGCTCAAGACCCTGTACCCGGTGTGGGCGCGCCTGACGCCAGACAAGCTCGCCATTGCCAGCAAGGTGGCGCTGGCGGAGCTGTTGTTGTCGGGCTGCACGACGGCTGCCGATCATCACTACCTGTTTCCAAACGGGCTGGAGCACGCCATCGATGTGCAGGTACAGAGCGTGCGAGAGCTCGGCATGCGCGCGATGCTGACACGCGGCTCCATGAGCCTGGGCGAAGCGGATGGCGGGTTGCCGCCGCAGCAGACGGTGCAACAGGGCGAGGTGATTCTGGCCGACAGCCAGCGCCTGATCGAGACGTATCATGAGCGCGGCGACGGCGCGCAGATTCAGATCGCGCTGGCGCCTTGCTCGCCGTTTTCGGTGACGCCGCAGATCATGGCCGAGAGCGCTGCGATGGCAGAAAAGCTCGATGTGCGCCTGCACACGCATCTGGCCGAAACCCTGGATGAAGAAGACTTCTGCCTGCAGCGCTTTGGTTTGCGGACGGTTGACTATCTGGACAGCGTCGGCTGGCTCGGCCCACGCACCTGGCTGGCGCACGGCATCCATTTCAACCCCGATGAAATCGCCCGCCTTGGCGCAGCGGGCACCGGTGTCTGTCATTGTCCCAGTTCGAACATGCGCCTGGCCTCGGGGATTTGCCCGACCCTGGACCTGATAGCTGCCGGCGCGCCGCTCGGGCTTGGGGTAGACGGCTCGGCGTCCAACGATGCATCGAACATGATCCTCGAAGCCCGACAGGCGCTTTACCTGCAGCGCCTGCGCTACGGCGCCGAGAAAATCACCCCGCAACGGGTACTTGGCTGGGCGACCAAGGGTTCGGCACAGTTGCTGGGGCGCACTGATATTGGAGAGCTGGCAGTGGGCAAACAGGCTGATCTGGCGTTGTTCAAGCGGGACAAACTGCGCTTCTCCGGCAGCCACGACCCGTTGTCCGCGCTGCTGCTGTGCGGCGCAGATCGTGCGGACCGGGTGATGATTGCAGGGCAATGGCGAGTGATCGACGGTCAGGTCGAAGGGCTGGATATCAAGAAGCTGATCGCCGATCACAGCCAGGCGGCGCGGGAACTGATTCAGGGCTGAACCTGCACAAGGAAAATATCAACATCGTGCGACGCAGAGCGTGACTATCGTGCCAATGCTCCGCGTTGGCATGCATTGGGTGATGCGTCATGGCTGCAATGTGACGCAGAGCGTCACGAAATGCATTACCACGCAGAGCGTGGGAAAGATAAGCAAGTGGGTCATGCCTTCAACTATCGTGCGACGCTCCGCGTCGGCATGCTGCTCTGGACGCTCTGCGTCCACTGCGACGCGGGGCGCGGGAACGATAGGCGATGAGCGCTACAGCCTCAAAGCCCCAGGCACGACAGCATAATGAACGTCGCGAACAGCACGAAATGGGTCATGCCTTCAATTGCATTGGTTTCGCCGTCGTTGAGGTTGATGGCAGACACCAGCAGGGTAATGAAGATCATCACCGTCTGCACCGGGGTCATGGCCATCTGGAACGGCTGGCCGCTGTAAAGCGCCATCGCTTCCATGACCGGAACCGTCAGAATCACCGTCGACAGCGACGCACCCAAAGCGATATTGACCACCGACTGCATGCGGTTGGCAAGGGCTGCGCGCAAGGCGGTCAGGATCTCCGGCGCAGCGGAAATCGCCGCGACCAGAATCGCGGTCATGACCGGCGGCGCACCCGTGCCTTCCAGGCCGAGGTCGACGGTCTTGGACATCACTTCAGCCAGCGCACCGATCACCACAACGCCGACTACCAGCGTGCCAATCGAACGGGGCAGATTGACGGGCTCATGCTCTTCGGCCTGACCCTGGCGCTTTTTCTTCTCCGGGTAGCTGTAGCTGAAGAAGTAACTGTGCGGCCCGACCTGCATGCGCAGGAACAAGGTGTAGAGCAGAACCATCGCGCCGATGGTGAACGCCGAATATATCTTCCAGTCACCCTCGGGAATGAACTCTGGCACGACCATGGAAACGCCCATGGCGGTCAGAATCATCACGCTGTAAGTGCGTGCCGAATCGTCGTTATACGATTGCTCGCCATGTTTGATACCGCCCATCAAGGCTGCCAGCCCCAGGATGCCGTTGATGTCGAGCATCACCGCCGAGTAAATCGTATCGCGCACCAGCGTCGGCGATGGCTCGTTGCTCATCATGATTGCCAGAATCACCACTTCGACCGTCACCGCCGACAGCGTAAGGATCATCGTCCCGTAAGGATCGCCGACTTTTTCCGCGAGCATCTCGGCGTGGTGCGCAACGCGCATCGAGGCGCAGACGATGAAGCCAACCAGCGCCAGACCGGAAACCAGTGCGACTACCTGGCCATTGCCCAGCAGCACGTGCTCCAGTGGGTAGGCGACGAACATGGCAATGATCGCCAGTAGCAGAAACTTTTCTTGCTTGAGCAATGCGCCCATTTTTTATTCCCCAAACCTTGCGACATCGCCGCGGATGTACATGAAGGTGGCCAACAGTGAAGCGTCTCAGAGTAGCGTGTGTGACAAAAGGTTTCATAAAATAGCCCGAATGAGAACCGCACCCACGCGTAAATGACTTTTGATCCCGTCGCCACGATGTGAAATAGTGCCCGCCATTTTCTTCGCGGCCTTATGGCACGCCTGTTTTTCACGATTCTGCTTCCGTTAGAAAGGACATACGCCATGCGTGCTTTTCAACTTCCGCATCTAATGGCTTGCGGCCTGCTGACCTTGCTGGCAAGCGCCGTACAGGCAGCGCCCATCGATATCGATGACGGCCAGCACAAAGTCCATCTGCCAGACACCCCCAAGCGCGTGGTGGTCCTGGAGTTTTCGTTTCTCGACGGGCTGGCTTCGGTCGGCGTTACACCCGTCGGTGCTGCCGACGATGGTGATGCCAGTCGCGTACTGCCCAAGGTGCGCAAAGCCGTGGGCGAGTGGCAATCAGTGGGGCTGCGCTCGCAACCCAATATCGAAGTGATCGCGCGGCTCAAGCCAGACCTGATCATTGCTGACCTGGGCCGCCATCAGGCGCTGTACAACGATCTGGCCAGCCTGGCGCCGACGCTGATGTTGCCGTCACGCGGCGAGGACTATCAGGGCAGCCTGAAATCGGCTGAACTGATCGGCAAGGCGCTGGGCAAGGGGCCGCAAATGCAGGCACGTATCGCGGAAAACAAACAGCACCTGAAGACCGTCGCCGAGCAGATCCCGGCCAATACCAACGTGCTGTTCGGGGTTGCCCGTGAAGACAGCTTCTCAGTGCATGGTCCGCACTCTTACGCTGGCAGCGTGTTGCAGGCCATCGGTTTGCAGGTGCCGGAAGTGCGCAAAGAGGCCGCGCCGACCGAGTTCGTCAGCCTGGAGCAACTGCTGGCGCTGGACCCTGGCTGGCTGCTGGTCGGCCATTATCGTCGCCCAAGCATTGTTGACAGCTGGAGCAAGCAGCCGCTGTGGCAGGTGCTTGGCGCGGTACGTAATAAACAGGTGGCCGAAGTCGATGGTGACAGCTGGGCGCGCAATCGCGGGATCATGGCGTCCGAACAGATCGCCGACGACGCGCTTGCCGTGCTCAAGGGCGGCAAGGCCGCGTTGAACCCTTAAATGCGCCGCTGGCTGATGGCAGGCGTTATCACGGCGACCTGTCTGGGGCTGTTCTGGGTATCGCTGTTCGCGCTGTCGTCGTTCAGCATCCGGCAAATCGATGCCTGGAACGGGCTGTTCACCTTGGGTCGCGAGGGCGGCAACATTGCCTACATCGTCGCGCAGTTGCGAGTGCCACGCGCCTTGTGCGCCGCACTGGTCGGCGCGTGTCTCGGCGTGGCAGGCGCGTTGATGCAAGGCATCACGCGTAATCGCCTGGCCTCGCCTTCCCTGTTCGGCGTCACGGCAGGTGCGGCACTGGGGCTGGCACTGTTTTCCACCGGGCTGGTCGCCCTGCCCTTCCCCGGTGGCGCACTGCTGATGACCTGCCTCGGCGGTGCGCTGGCCTGGATTACCGTGTTCAGCCTTGGCGGCGCATGGTCGCCTGCCACCACCCAAGGGCGATTGGTGCTGGCGGGCGTCGCAGTCGCCGCACTCTGCGCAGCCTTGACCCGTCTCACCGTGATTCTTGTCGAAGCCCAGGCGCAAAGCGTCCTTAACTGGCTGGCCGGTTCACTGGCCAATGTCGGTGCTGAGCAACTGCAACTGCTCTGGCCCTGCACGCTGATCGGCCTGGTGTTGGCGGTTGCCTGTGCGCCACGCCTGAACCTGATCAACCTCGGCGAAGACGCCGCCCGGTCGCTGGGTGTGCGCATCGGTGCCCTGCGGCTACTTGTGTTCGTGGTCAGCCTGCTACTCGTCGGAGCCAGTGTCTGTGCGGTCGGGCCGATTGGCTTTGTCGGCCTGATCGCGCCGAACATTGCCCGCCAATGGCTGGGCAATGACTACCGCTGGCTGATCCCGATCAGCGCCGGGCTGGGTGCGGCCATCGTCCTGGCGTCTGACCTGATCAGCCGCGCCGTGGCGTTCCCGGTGGAGACACCGGCCGGCGTGGTCACGGCATTGATCGGCGCGCCGTTCTTTTTGTTTCTGGCGAGGCGCGCGCTATGAATCAGCCCCGCTCACGATTGTTGTTGCTGATCACGCTGCTCGCGCTGGCCCTGCTGTTGAGCCTCAGCGCGGGTACTGTCTGGCTGACACCCGGTGCGGTGCTCGATCACCTGATCGCCCACGACAGCAAGGATTTTGAGGTCTGGAATCATCGCCTGCCACGCGGGCTGATTGCGATTCTGACCGGCTGCGCACTGGGCCTGGCTGGCGCCATCGTGCAAGGTGTGATTCGCAACCCGCTGGCCTCGCCGGAAATCCTTGGTGTAACCCAGGGCGCAGGGCTGGCGCTGACCATTGCGATCATCGGCCTGCCGCAACTACCAGTGGCCGCGCTGCCGTTCGTGGCGTGTCTGGGCGGCGCGGCGGGCGCACTGCTGCTGGCGCTGTACAACACCGGCGTACAGTTTTCCGGCGTGCGCTTCGCGCTGTCCGGGGTGGCGATCGCGGTCACGCTGTCGAGCGTCACCGAATTCCTGATCCTGGCCAATCCGCTGGACATCAACACTGCCCTGCTGGCGCTGACCGGCAGCTTGTGGAGCCGCAACTGGCACCATGTGTTGCTGGCCACGCCGCTTCTGCTGCTGATCCCGCTCAGCCTGCTGCTGGCCAAGCCCCTGAATCTGATCGGTCTTGGCGATGAGGCGGCGCAAAGCCTGGGCACCGGCCTCAAACGTACTCGCTGGCTGGCAATGGGCAGTGCCGTGCTGCTGACCAGTCTTGGCGTGGGCATCATCGGGCCGGTGAGTTTCGTCGGTCTGGTTGCGCCACACATGGCTCGCCGACTGGTGGGTGGGCATCATCAATACCTGTTGCCTGCGTCGATGGTATTGGGCGCATTGCTGCTGGTGCTGGCCGATACGCTGGGCCGCACGCTGATCGCCCCCAGTGAAATTCCCGCCGGAATTCTCACCGCTGTGATTGGCGCTCCGTATTTTCTCTGGCTGCTGGCCCGATTCAAAGGTTGAACCCATGAGCATTCTGAAGGCGCAGCACCTCGATATCGGTTACGGCAGCACGCGCATCGTGCAGGACCTGTCGTTCAGCCCGCCAGCGGGACAGGTTACCGCCCTGATCGGCCCTAACGGCTGCGGCAAATCCACGTTGCTCAAGGCGTTTGCACGAATTCTCACGCCGCAATCGGGCAGCCTTAGCCTGGATGGCAAAGCCTACAGCCAGTTGTCGGCCAGGGAACTGGCCTGCAAAGTCGCTTTTTTGCCGCAAGTGCTGCCGATTCCTGAAGGGGTCAGCGTGCGCCAACTGGTGGCGTACGGACGCAGCCCGCACAACAGTTTGTGGGGGCGCTTGAGCGGGGCCGATCAACACAGCGTCGATCAGGCCATGCAGCGCATGGAGCTGGAGACGCTGGCCGAGCGTCCGCTGTCAGATCTGTCCGGCGGGCAGCGCCAGCGCGCATGGCTGGCGATGATCCTTGCGCAAGACGCCGCCATCGTTCTGCTCGACGAACCGACCACCTACCTGGACATCAGCCATCAGGTCGAACTGCTGGACCTGATGCGTGAACTGAGTGCCGAAGGCAAAACGGTGATTACCGTGCTGCACGATATCAATCAGGCCTGCCGCTACGCCGACCATTTGGCGGTGATGCAGGGCGGGCGTCTGGTGACCTGCGGCGCACCCGGCGATGTACTGACCGCCGAGCTGGTCTGCCAGGTGTTCGATGTACAGGTGCAGATCATGCGCGAGCCGGTGGCCGGCACGCCGATGTGTATTGTCGAGCGCAGCACCCGCTGCACCAGTTAGCGGCGCAGCCCACCGCGCCTGCACCTTCCCGCTGCACTCCGGCTATACGCAACACTGCTCTTGATGCTCGCCGAAGGCAGCAGGAGCGACCGGGGCGGCGATCCGCATTGTTCGCCAAAAGGTCGGTACATTCTCCAAAAATACATCGTCTGAACTGCCTTCTTCGCGGACAAGTCCGCTCCTACCCACGCACTGTTGCTAGATGGTGAGCAAGCCAGCATCTTAAGTTGTCCTGTTGGTCAGTTATTTGCATTGCTGGGGGTATGCACTCCAACAAGACCGCAAGGAGCTAGACCCGATGCACCTGAGCAACCCACGTCGTCCCCTGAAAAAACTGCTGTGCGCCATGGCCGCCGTTGTCGGCATCGGCTCCAGCCTGCTCGCCTCGGCAGCCGATCCGCTGAAAGTCGGATTCGTCTATATCGGCCCTATCGGCGACCACGGCTGGACCTATCAGCACGAGCAGGGCCGCCAGGCGATGGTCAAGGCGCTGGGTGACAAGGTCAGCAGCAGCTACGTGGAGAACGTGCCGGAAGGTGCAGATGCCGAACGGGTGATTCGTAACATGGCCAAGGGTGGCTACGACCTGATTTTCAGCACCTCCTTCGGTTACATGAACCCGACCCTGAAAGTTGCCAAGCAATTTCCGAAAGTAAAATTCGAGCACGCGACCGGCTACAAGCAGGACAAGAACATGGGCACTTACCTGGCCCGCACCTACGAAGGCCGCTATGTCAGCGGTTACATCGCGGCGAAGATGACCAAGACCAAGAAGATCGGTTACGTCGCCTCGTTCCCGATCCCTGAAGTGCTGCGCGACATCGACGCCATCCAGCTGGCGCTGAACAAATACAATCCTGGCACCGAGATCAAAGTGGTATGGGTCAACTCGTGGTTCGATCCGGGCAAGGAAGCCGATGCCGCCAATGCGCTGATCGACCAGGGCGTGGACGTAGTATTCCAGCACACTGACAGCCCTGCTCCGATCCAGACGGCCGAGCGTCGTGGCGTCTATGCCGTAGGTTATGCCTCGGACATGGCGCACTTCGGGCCGAAAGCGGTATTGGCCTCGATCGTCAATAACTGGGGCCCGCATTACATTCAGGCAGCCGAGGGCGCCATCGCCGGCACCTGGAAGCCTCAGGATTACTGGGGTGGCCTGAAGGAAGGCACCGTCGAGTTGCCGATCAGCGACGTGGTGCCTGCGGACGTGAAGGCTGAGGCGCAGAAAATCATCGCCAGCATCGAAAGCGGCGAATTCCACCCGTTCACCGGCCCGATCAAGGACCAGAACGGCACGATCAAGATTGCTGACGGCGCGGTCGCGACCAACGCCGAGCTGGCGTCGATGAACTACTACGTTGAAGGCATCAAGGCCGAACTGCCTAAATAACCGGGTGGCGTCTGGTGCCCGTTGCGGCGGGCACGCTCATCGATACTGAACACCACAGAATTTCCAGGACCGGTTAATGGACCAGCTTCCCGTCATCGACATCAGCCCGCTTTACGGCGCAGATACCCAGGCGTGGCAAGCTGTTGCCACGCAAATCGACAGTGCCTGCCGGGAGTGGGGCTTTTTCTACATCAAAGGTCACCCGATTAGCGCAGAGCGCATCGAGCAGGTGCAATCCGCAGCCAAGGATTTCTTCGCACGGGATGCTGCCGAAAAGCTAAGCATCGATATCACCCAGAGCACACATCATCGCGGCTACGGCGCGATTGCCACCGAGCAACTGGACCCCAGCCTGCCGAGTGACCTGAAAGAAACCTTCGACATGGGCCTGCATATGGATGCCAATCATCCCGACGTGCTGGCCGGCAAACCGCTGCGCGGCCCCAATCGGCATCCACACATTCCCGGCTGGGAAAGCCTGATGGAGCAGCATTACCTGGACATGCAGGCGCTGGCGCAAACCCTGCTGCGCGCCATGACGCTGGCGCTGGGCATCGAGCGTGACTTCTTTGATCAGCGCTTCCAGGACCCGGTCAGTGTGCTGCGCATGATTCACTACCCGCCGCGCCACACGGCCACGTCAAGCGAGCAACAGGGCGCCGGCGCACACACCGATTATGGCTGTATCACCTTGTTGTATCAGGACACAGCAGGCGGTTTGCAGGTGCGCGATGTGCGCGGCGAATGGATCGACGCGCCGCCAGTCGATGGCACTTTCGTGGTCAACCTCGGGGACATGATGGCGCGCTGGAGCAACGACCGTTACCTGTCCACGCCGCACCGGGTCATCAGCCCGCTGGGCGTTGATCGCTATTCGATGCCGTTCTTCGCCGAGCCGCATCCAGACACCCGCATTGAATGTCTGCCCGGCTGCCAGAGCGCAACTCATCCGGCCCGCTATCCTGTAACGACCTGCGCCGAATTTCTGCTTTCACGCTTTGCCGACACTTACGCTTATCGTCGCGAACAGGAGGCAAGTTGAACGTTCGGTCAGGTTTTACCCTGCGCAGCGGCGTGCATCTGTAGAATGCCCGCGATCTGCACCTGATGAGAAAAGAATATGTACGACTGGTTGAACGCCCTGCCCAAGGCAGAACTGCACTTGCATCTTGAGGGCTCGCTGGAACCCGAGTTGCTGTTCGCCCTGGCCGAGCGCAACAAAATCGCCCTGCCATGGAATGACGTCGAAGCCCTGCGCAAGGCCTATGCCTTCAACAATCTGCAGGAATTCCTTGATCTGTACTACCGCGGCGCAGACGTGTTGCGCACCGAGCAGGACTTCTACGACCTGACCTGGGCTTACTTGCTGCGCTGCAAGGAACAGAACGTTATCCACACCGAACCGTTTTTTGACCCGCAAACCCACACTGACCGTGGTATTCCGTTTGAAGTGGTGCTGGCGGGGATTACCGGCGCGCTGAAAGACGGCAAGTCGAAGCTGGGTGTCGACAGCGGCTTGATCCTGAGCTTTCTGCGTCACCTGTCGCAGGAAGAAGCCGAAAAGACCCTCGACCAGGCGCTGCCGTTTCGTGATGCGTTTGTGGCCGTTGGCCTCGACAGCTCGGAAATGGGCCATCCGCCGAGCAAGTTCCAGCGCGTGTTTGATCGGGCGCGCAACGAAGGTTTCCTGACCGTGGCGCATGCGGGCGAAGAGGGCCCGCCAGAGTACATCTGGGAAGCGCTGGATCTGCTGAAAATTCAGCGTATCGACCATGGCGTGCGCGCTATCGAAGACGAGCGTCTGATGCAGCGCATCATCGACGAACAGATCCCGCTGACCGTCTGCCCGTTGTCCAACACCAAGCTGTGTGTGTTCGACGATATGGCGCAGCACAACATCCTCGACATGCTGGAACGCGGCGTGAAAGTCACCGTGAACTCGGACGACCCTGCCTACTTCGGCGGTTACGTGACCGAGAACTTCCACGCGCTGTATACGCACTTGGGCATGACCCAGGATCAGGCCAGCCGCCTGGCGCAAAACAGCCTGGATGCACGACTGATCAAGCCCTAGATAGTAATTGAGCAGGCTAAACCTATCGTTCCTCACGCTCCGCGCAGGAGTGCCTTGCGCGACGCTCTGCGTCGCAAGAGGACGCGGAGCATAGGCGCGATAGTGGTGGAGCAGGCTACACCTGCCGCTCCACTCACGCCGCGGCCGCTATCTTGCTGATTTCCCGCTGCCCGTTCGACGAGACCTGTAAGGTGCTGGATTCTTCGGTGGTGCGCAGCCAGCCCATCTGAATGAACAACTGCAACAGCCCAGCCCCCAATGCGCCGCCCAGATGCGGGCTGAGTTCGCTCCATTTCGGGCAGGCACAGACCGTTTCGCGCTTGCGCTGGGCAAGTGCCGGTATGTAGATACCGCGCTCGGCGAATCTGGCAACGCCCTTGCTGGTCACTGCGATGCGTTTCTCCTGTTGCTCGATCCAGCCCGCCCCCAATAGACGCTGATAAAGTTCGGCGGCCATTTCTCCGCCCAGATGATCGGAACAGATCCTTGCACGACGCAACGGCAACGGCGGAACGGACTGAGCCAAGCGGCGACTGATCTGATCGGCACTGGCTATTGACGCGCTGGCCAGCGCCTCCACCGCTGCGCCCACTTCAGGCGCGGCCAATCGAAAGAAACGCTTGCGCCCGCGTGTTTCCTGTTTCAACAGACCACCACTGGTCAGACGCGCAAGGTGTGCGCCCGCAGAGGAAGCGGAGAGCCCCGCCAGAATGGCAAGTTCCTCGGTAGAGCGAGCCGTCCCGTCCATCAAGGCCCATATCATTGCGCTACGCTTGGGATCAGCCAGCAACGTTGCTATCTGGCTGATGCAAGGTGCATATTCCATGTGTTCACTCCCTGTTGAAACATTCATCTGTCGAGATGAGCTAATGACAGCGATCACACTTTAATAAAGTTGAACGCGGCTTTAACTTGAAATGACAAGTATAAACTCTATGCCCTCCGGCCAAATTGAGTAAAAAACCATTCGTACAAACTGTTGTCTCGCAACTATTCGGAAAGCGCTTCGACGTTCTCTCGTGCCAGGCCATTGAACAGTTTGGCCCTTGATGGCTGAACAGCTCTATTCAAGGGCTTTGGGCCGTTATGCAAAGCAACAATTAAAAATACAAGCGCAACGCTCATGACAAAAATGCCAAAAGCGCTCAACAACAGCCCGTTTCTGTTTCATTCCTGTACAGGAATTTTGCATTTTTGAAATGCATTTAAATACTCTATTTTCCGACACTTCCGTAGGCTGTTTCCCCGCGTGGCGTAGCCGTTAAAACAAACCAACAGGCTACTGGCCTACAGCATGTTGCTTACAGCGCGACCTGAGCATATCCAGTAACAGATTGACCGGCTTACTGAGTTGCGCGCGATGTGCACACAGCAGGTTCAGCGGTGCGCGCTCGCCTTGCAAATCAGCCATCAGTACCTTGAGGCGCCCACCCCGCACATCCGCCGCGACATCCAGCCATGACTTGTACGCCACGCCCTCGCCAGCCACCGCCCAGCGACGCACCACGTCGGCGTCATCGCTGAAACGATTGCCACTGACGGTCAGGCTGATCTCGCGCTTGCCGTCATGCAGTGTCCAGCGGTCATGCACACGGTCACCGAGCATGAACAACAAGCAGTTATGCTGCGCCAGTTGTTCGACCTGCTGCGGTTCGCCGTGGCGCTGCAGATAACTCGGCGCGGCACACAGTACACGCCGGTTGTCAGGCAACACCGGTAATGCGACCAGGCTGGAATCCTCGGGTTCGCCGTACCGCAGTGCGACGTCCACGGGCTGACGAAACAGGTCCGCCATGCGATCACCCAGTAACAGCCGCACGCTCAGTTGCGGGTGCTGTTGCTGGAACTCGTCCAGCCACGGCAACAGCACATTGCGCCCAAGATCGGAAGGAGCCGACAGTTGCAGCACGCCCTCGCAGCGATCCTGACTGCTGGCCAGCAGACGTCGCCCTTCTTCCAGGCTGCTCAAAGCTGCGCGTGCGTATTCCAGAAAACCCTCACCTTCAGCAGTCAGGCGCAGGCTGCGGGTGGAACGCGCCAGCAAGCGAGCACCCAATTGCTGCTCAATGCGCTTGAGGGCCGCGCTGGCAACCGCTGCCGACAGGTCCATGACACGCGCCGCAGCCGACAGACTGCCCAGGTCGGCAGCACGCACAAACAACTGCAAGTCATCAAAACGCAGCATCGAACCCTCGTATTATCAAAAATAAATTGAAAGAGACTGCCGTTTTAGCGGGTTTTATCTTTACTGGAAATAGCTAATGATCCCTTCATCACTTTCCCTATGGAGGCCTCTGCCATGAAAGCCATTGCGTACTACCAGTCCCTGCCGATCAGCGACGCTCAGTCATTGCAGGATATCGAGCTGCCGGAGCCGGTCGCCGGCGAACGCGACCTGCTGGTCGAGGTGAAGGCCATTTCGGTCAACCCGGTGGACACCAAGATTCGCCAGAACGTCCAGCCCGAAGACGGCGCGGCCAAAGTGCTGGGCTGGGACGTCGCAGGTGTGGTGAAGGCCGTCGGCAGCCAGGTCACGTTGTTCAAGCCTGGCGACAAGGTATTTTATGCCGGTTCACTGACCCGCCCCGGCGCCAACAGCGAACTGCACGTTGTCGATGAGCGCATCGTAGGCCACATGCCCAAGACCCTGAGTTTTGCTCACGCGGCAGCGTTGCCATTGACTGCAATCACGGCCTGGGAGCTGCTGTTCGAGCGTCTTCAGGTTGCCCAGCAGAGAGGCGAAGGCTCGCAAAGCCTGTTGATCGTTGGCGCAGCAGGCGGCGTCGGTTCGATCCTGACCCAACTGGCACGGCAACTGACTTCGTTGAAAGTCATCGGCACAGCCTCTCGCCCCGAAACCGAACGCTGGGTTCGCGAGCTGGGCGCACACGAAGTACTGGACCATAGCAAGCCGTTGAGCGAAGAACTGAAGCGCGCTGGCCTGAATCAGGTGACCCATGTGGCGAGCCTGACGCAGACCGAACAGCACTTGGATCAATTGGTCGAAGCGCTCAAGCCGCAAGGCAAACTGGCGTTGATCGATGACCCCAAGGCGCTGGATGTGTCGAAGCTCAAGCGCAAGAGCCTCTCGCTGCACTGGGAGTTCATGTACACCCGGTCAATGTTTGAAACCGAGGACATGATCGAGCAGCACAACCTGCTTAATCGAGTGGCCGAGCTGATCGACGCCGGAACGCTGAAAACCACGTTCGGTGAACACTTCGGCAGCATCAACGCCGAGAACCTGCGCCGCGCTCACGCGCTGCTGGAAAGCGGCAAGGCCAAGGGCAAGGTCGTGCTTGAAGGCTTCTGAACCTGAAAGCGCTGGAGTCAGCCACGCACTGCGCGGCTGACTCCAGCGTCGTAGCGATCAGGCAGTTTTGAGCTGCGCATCCCGTTTTGCCTGCGCACGGCGTGTCAGCACCGAGATGATCACCGTCAGCACGCCGCACAGGCTGATGACCAACGCCATCGGCGTAGCCGTGCCGTCATGCAGCAAGCCGACCAGACTGGCGGCGATGGCGGCGACGCTGAATTGCAGACAGCCCAACAGTGCCGAGGCACTGCCCGCCCGCGCCCACTGCCCGTTCATGGCGCAGGCCGATGCGTTGGGGATGATGCAACCCAGGCTCGCCACGCAAATGAACAGCGGCACCAGCAACGGCCAGAGCGCTTCGGTGCGCAGCAAGCTGATCGCCAGCAAGACCAGCCCCGCCGCCAGGTAGATCCAGACCGTGCGCGACAGCAAAAACGCTGGGCCTGTCTTGCGCAGAATACGGGCGTTGATCTGCGCGACCAGAATAAAGCCCGCCGCATTCATTCCGAACAACCAGCCGTAGTGCTCGGCCGGTACGCCGTACAGTTTGATGAAGACGAACGGCGATCCGGCGACATAGGCAAACATACCGGCCATGGCGATGCCGCCTGTCATGGCATGACCAATGAACACCCCATCCTTGAACAGATTGGCGTACTGCCGAAACGCGCCACTCAACGGTTGACGCGGCGTGCTGGCAGGCATGCTTTCCGGCAGCCCCAACGCAACCGCTGTCAGGCATGCCCCACTGAACAATCCGAGGCTGACAAAGATCGACTGCCAACCGTAGGTGCTGACCAGTACGCCGCCGAGCATCGGGGCCAGAATCGGCGCCAGGCCCATGACCAGCATCAGTTGCGAAAAGACCTTGGCAGACTCGACGGCATTGCACTTGTCGCTGACAATCGCCCGCGACAGCACCATTCCGGCACAGCCTCCCAACGCCTGAACGAAGCGTGCAGCGATCAGCCATTCAAGACTCGGCGCAAACGCGCAGGCCACTGACGCCAGCATGAAAAGCGTGACGCCGACCAGCATTGGAATGCGCCGACCGAACCGATCAGCCACCGGGCCGTAAGCAAGTTGCCCCAGCGAAAGCCCCAGAAAGTAGGCCGCCAACGTCAACTGGATATGTTTTTCATCGGTCCCGAAATACGAGGCCATGGCTGGAAAGCCAGGAAGATAGAAGTCGATGGCCAGAGGGCCGAAGGCGCTCAATGAGCCCAAAATAAGGATCGTTCGTAGATTCATCAGGTGTCCATTCACAGATGCAGAGCAACGGGCTAGTTTACCCGGCTTACCTTGCACAGAACGACAGACAGGGGAATTAATTCAAAATTTTTCAGCGTGATTGCAGATACATAACCGGGGAAATCGACTGACCTCCCCCTTTTCGAATTATGCCAATTGCGCTTGATAACCCTCCTGATCGATCAGTCCGATAATCTGCTCCGGCGATAGGCTGCTCTGTACCTTTACCTGCTTGCTGGCCAGCTCGACCTGTACTTCAGCGGCTGCGTCTTCATGTTTGATCGCCTCGGTCACGGCGCGAACACAGTGCCCGCAGGTCATGCCTTGCACGTTGAATAACTGCATGAGATGTCTCCCTTGATGATGGACGCCAGCATCTTCAACCTTGTCATTGTGGCAAGGTCAAGTTTCTGTTGTTCCTGCCGGGCTGGCATTCAGCGTAATCGTGGGCCAAGCTGGTCATCAACGCTTATCTTGTATAGCCATCAACGTTTACATCAGGAGTATCAGCGATGCGCTGGTCAGCAGTGGGGCTCTTCAGCATTCTCGGTTTCTTGGCTATCGCACCCGCCACTCAGGCTGCTCAGGATTACGGCATCCTGATCATTTCCCGGGAGCGGCTGGAAGTGGCGACCTCCTGCGAGATCGGCATCTACGTCCAGAACCGCCTGGCCGGAAGGCTTTTTCAGGAAGACTCGGTATCTTTCAACCTGCCGCCTGGTGAGGTGTCTGTGCGTCTGACCACTCTTCGCGGCAATGTGGGAGGCTGCGAGGGCGGCATGGAGGCGCAGCGCAGCACCAAAATCCAGCTGCATGCCGGGGATATCCTCAAATACCGTATTGCCACTGACCTGAACGGGCTGTACCTCAAGAAAGCCGATCTCAACTATTGAATCGCGCTTGACCTTGCCCATGTGGCAAGGTTGATCCTTGTAGGTATCAGCCTCAGGGAGTGACAGACATGCAAGACACCACCACCTTCGACCTGCCGATCAGCGGCATGACCTGCGCCAGCTGCGCCGGTCGGGTCGAGCGTGCCTTGGCGAAAGTACCAGGGGTCAACAGCGTGACAGTCAATCTGGCCAATGAGCGCGCCCATGTGACGAGCGCACCCCACATCGATCCGCGGACCCTGGTCGACGCCGTCAGTCGTGCAGGCTATGGCGCAACGCTGGTTCAGGACCGTCACGCTGAAGCCGATAAAAAGCGCCGCCACCTGCACCGTGAACGCTGGGCCTTGCTGCTGGCTATTGCACTGGCGCTGCCGTTGATCACCCCGATGCTACTGACGTCGCTGGGCGTGCACTGGATGTTGCCCGCCTGGGCTCAGTTCGCGATGGCGACCCCGGTGCAATTCATTCTGGGCGCGCGTTTTTACGTGGCCGCCTGGAAGGCCGTGCGGGCGGGGGCGGGCAACATGGACCTGCTGGTGGCCATCGGCACCAGCGCAGGCTACGGCCTGAGTGTCTACCAGTGGTTGAGCGCCTCGCCCGGCACTGCGCCGCATCTGTACTTCGAAGCCTCGGCGGTGGTCATCGCACTGGTGTTGCTGGGTAAATACCTGGAAAGCCGTGCAAAACGCCAGACCGCCAGCGCCATTCGTGCGCTTGAAGCGTTGCGCCCGGATCGCGCCCTGCGTTTGATAGACGGCATTGAGCGTGATGTTGCGATCAGCGAACTTCGGCTTGACGACGCAGTGCTGGTCAAGCCTGGCGAACGTTTCCCGGTAGACGGGGAAGTGATCGAGGGCCGAAGTCATGCTGACGAAGCGCTGATCACCGGTGAAAGCCTGCCGGTGGCCAAACAGCCCGGCGATAGAGTCACCGGGGGCGCCATCAACGGTGAAGGTCGCTTGTTGATTAAAACTACGGCGCTGGGAGCGGAAACCGTCCTGGCACGCATCATTCGCCTGGTTGAAGACGCACAGGCGGGCAAGGCACCGATTCAGCGGCTGGTGGATAAAGTCAGCCAGGTGTTTGTGCCGACCGTGCTGGTGATCGCCTTGTGTACCCTGGCGGGTTGGCTATTGGTCGGTGCGTCCCTCGAAGTGGCGCTGATCAATGCCGTCGCCGTGCTGGTGATCGCCTGCCCCTGCTCTCTGGGCCTGGCAACGCCAACGGCGATCATGGCCGGGACCGGTGTGGCGGCGCGCTACGGCATTCTGATCAAGGACGCCGAAGCATTGGAACGCGCCCATGACGTCGATGCCGTGGTGTTCGACAAAACCGGCACACTGACCTCAGGCACGCCGCGCATCACCAACATGAGCGCGGTACTGGGCAACGAAGAGCACCTGTTGCAACTGGCGGGCGCGCTGCAACGCGGCAGCGAACACCCCTTGGCCGAGGCCGTGCTGGACGTCTGCCATGAATGGCAACTCAGACTCGATCCGGTTGAAAACAGCCACGCCCTGAGCGGACGCGGTATTGCCGGTACTGTTCAGGGCCGTGAACTGGCGCTGGGCAATCGACGCATGCTGGACGAAAGCGGCCTGCCCATGGGCGAACTGGCCGAGTCCGCACGTATCTGGGAAGCCGACGGGCGAACGCTGTCCTGGCTGATAGAGCAGGCTCCGGAGCCGAAAGTCATCGGCATGTTCGCCTTCGGTGACACGCTGAAACCCGGAACGGACCAGGCGATCAGGGAACTGACCGCGCGCGGCATCACCAGCCATCTGCTGACCGGCGATAACCGGGGCAGCGCTCAGGTGGTTGCCAAAGCGCTGGGCATACAGGATGTACACGCCGAGGTGCTGCCTGCCGACAAGGCGGCTACAGTCAATCAGTTGAAAAGCAACCATGTGGTGGCCATGGTCGGCGACGGCATCAACGATGCACCGGCGCTGGCGGCGGCTGACGTCGGCATTGCGATGGGCGGCGGGACGGATGTCGCGATGCATGCGGCGGGCATCACGCTAATGCGCGGCGACCCACGACTGGTGCCGGCCGCGCTGGACATCAGCCGTCGGACCTACGCCAAGATCCGCCAGAATCTGTTCTGGGCATTTGTCTACAACCTGATCGGCATTCCGCTCGCCGCGTTCGGCTATCTCAACCCAGTCCTGGCTGGCGCGGCCATGGCGCTGTCCAGCGTCAGCGTAGTCAGTAACGCCCTGCTGCTGAAGACCTGGAAACCGCGCAACTTGGAGGACGCACCATGAACATCGGTCAGGCAGCGAAGAGCAGCGGTTTGAGCGCGAAGATGATCCGTTATTACGAATCCATCGGCCTGCTGAAGGCGGCCCATCGCAGCGACAGTGGCTATCGCCTGTACAGCACAGAAGACCTGCACACGCTGGCGTTCATCAAGCGTTCGAGAGACCTTGGGTTTTCACTGGAAGAAGTCGGCAAACTGCTGACCCTCTGGCAAGACCGCCAACGCGCCAGCGCTGACGTCAAGGCGCTGGCCCGTCAGCACATAACCGAACTGAACCGCAAGATCAACGAACTGGCCAGCCTGCGCGACACGCTTCAGGAACTGGTGGAACACTGCCAGGGCAACGACCGCCCGGACTGCCCGATCCTCAAGGATCTGGCGTCGGGTGGCTGTTGTTGATGGGTGCCGACGCGGAGCGTCACACGATAGTTGAGGTTATCGTTCAAATCCTCACGCTACCGTTTTACTGCATCCACGGCGGTGGCGGTTCTTCGGTGGATTTGCTCGGCGGTGCGTCGTCTGCTGCACGGGCTGCCTGGCGGCGGGCTTCGTCGAGACGGGCGGCTTCGATTTCGCGCAGTACGCCGCCCACATCGGCTTCGTCCTCCGGCTCGTCGAACTCGCCGGTCAACACCGTGGTTGGCGACAGGGTGCCAGCCTCGTAGTACGACCACATTTCCTTGGCGTACCTGGTACTGCGCAGCTCCGGCGCAAAGCGACCGAAGTACAGAGCCATGTTGCCGACGTCGCGCTCCAGCATGCTGAACGCGTGGTTGTTGCCTGCGGCATCGACCGCTTGCGGCAGGTCGATAATCACCGGACCGGACGGCGCCAGCAGCACGTTGAACTCGGAAAGGTCACCGTGCACCAGACCGGCACACAACATCAGCACGATTTGCTCGATCAGGAACGCGTGATACTCACGCGCCTGATCCGGCTCCAACACCACGTCGTTCAGGCGCGGGGCTGCATCGCCGTACTCGTCGGCGACCAGTTCCATCAGCAATACGCCTTCCAGGAAGTCATACGGCTTGGGCACGCGGACACCCGCGCTGGCCAGACGAAACAGTGCAGCCACCTCGGCGTTCTGCCAGGCGTCTTCGGTTTCCTTGCGGCCAAACTTGGAACCCTTGGCCATGGCCCGGGCCTGTCGACTGTTACGTACCTTACGACCTTCCTGATACTCGGCCGCCTGACGGAAACTGCGTTTGTTGGCCTCCTTGTAAACCTTGGCGCACCGCAGCTCATTGCCACAGCGCACCACATAAACAGCTGCCTCTTTACCACTCATGAGCGGGCGCAGCACCTCGTCGACCAGACCGTCTTCGATCAGGGGTTCAATGCGTTTAGGAGTTTTCATCAGCTTTTATTGTGGGTCCTTTGTTGCCAGATACGCGATTGTTGCCGTTATACGGCAATCTTCCGCTAGCGAGTAGGGGTAGAGCCTTTTGGATTGAAGGGTTTTTTAAGAAAAAACCGCGCAATGCCCCGGTTCAAGCACCTTTCGTGCCGTACGGCAGGTGAAAGATATTCCGGGACAAAATGTACTGTCGTAGGAAAAGACCACACATGACGCCTCATTAGCGCCCGCGCAACTTGCCTCACTACTTGAACAAAGCATCATCCGAATGCCCCGGCAATCCCTCGAACGCAGCGCCCACACAGCCGCGCGGTATTGGTTACACTTACGCGCTGTTGCAGTGCAGAACCTGAAAAAGACAGTCGCGCGCCAACTCGCCTTACGGCCCTGTGTCGCAACACAGCGTCGGGCAGGTTAGCCTGCACACATTCCTGATTAGAAAAGTTGTCCGAGCCCGCTATGCAATCACTCAAACACTTCAAACGCGTCGCCACCGACTGGTTCCTGTGGGGCATGGTGCTGGCAACAGTCCTCGCCTATTTCTTCCCGCGTTTCGGGGCCACAGGCGGCACCATGCACGCCGAATACGTCATCAATACCGGTGTGTTCGTGGTGTTCTTTCTGCACGGCGTGAACCTGTCCAGCGAGCAGATCAAGCGAGGCCTGAGCAACTGGCGCCTGCATGTGATGATCCAGACGTTCACCTTTGTGGTGTTCCCGCTGATCTGGCTGGCCTGCGACAAACTGCTGGGCTCGCATGTCCCCGCCCTGCTGATGCTGGGTTTCCTCTACCTGTGTGCCCTGCCCTCGACCATCTCGTCGTCGGTGGCACTGACCGGCAGCGCGGGCGGTAACGTTCCGGCAGCGATTCTCAACGCCAGCATGTCCAGCGTCATCGGGATTTTCATCACGCCGTGGCTGGTGAGCCTGGTGGTCGGCAGTGGCGCTGGCGGCATCGATCTGGGCGATACACTGTTGAGCCTTTGCGCACTGCTCCTGCTGCCACTGATTCTGGGCCAGATGCTGCGACCGCTGCTGGGCAAATTCTTCGCACGCCACAAGAAGACCACTAACCTGATCGACAAATCGGTGATTCTGCTGCTGGTCTACGCGGCGTTCTGCAACTCGATGATCTCCGGTATGTGGCAGAGCCAGGGCAACAGTGTGATCCTGACCGCCTTCATCGGCACCGCGCTGCTGCTGGCGGTGATTCTGTTGCTGACCACGCGCACCGCGCGGGCGCTCAAGTTCGACCATGCAGACAAGGTCGCGGCGGTATTTTGCGCCACCAAGAAGTCGCTGGCAGCCGGTGCGCCGATGGCAGCGTTGATTTTCAGCGGCAATCCGGGGCTGGGCCTGATCCTGCTGCCGATCATGATTTATCACCCGATGCAACTGATCGTCTGTTCGGTGATTGCCGAAAGCTACGCCAGCCGCCATCGCCAGCAGCTCTCGGAGGCTGCGCTGGAAGACGCGCGCGCCGCCTGACAGGCACTACATCAGCGCGTCATCATCAAGCGTGACGCGCGCATAGAAAATGATCGCCACGGTGGGGATCAGCGCTGAATAACCGGGCCTGAGTGCAGTACCGAAGTGTGTCAGTAAACGCTGCACAGGAGCCTGGCGAATGGCGCTCAGCAACCCCTTGATCGAGCCGGGGGCCTTTTCGGGCTGCGCGGGCGGGTCAGGCAGTGCGGGCTTGAAAAACGCCGCCACCGTCAGGCGCTCGGCCAATGTATCGACATGAGCCGCGTACACCTCCCAACTCAACGCCCTGACACTGGCGCGAGGCATTTGCACCAACGGATGCGCGCTGTTGAACGCCTGCCGGAAGAAGGTCTTGAGCAGAAGCTCTTCTACCTCGACCACCGTCGCGCAGTGATGCAGCGCATCGTCCAGACCATATTGCCGCGCAAGCATGCCCAGCACCCGCGTATAGGGCACGCCACGACGCCGGGCGGCGTTGATCAGAAAGTGTCCGGCGACCAGCTGGAATTCGCGTACGAATGCATACGTGCGGTCCGCTTCGGTTTCCTTGAGACGGGTCCAGCGGCTACTGCGCAGATGCTTGATCGCTGCATCCAGCACGTAATCCGGCGAGCGCGCCAGAACCTCGTGCAGCCAAGTGTCCTGCAGGACCGGATCACGGGTCGTTGTCGGCAGAACCGCTACGCCCGTTTCCAGCCCTTCACAGCCGCTGAACCCGGTCGCGATCAGCACTTCCTGCAAGCGTCGCCAGTAATGGTGATGGCGGTAGCCAGGCATGCGCACGTTTTCAAAATGCTCGACCGGCGTGCGCCCCAGGCTTCTCTCGCCCAAGTTCAGCAACAGCACATGGTCTTCACTGGAATACGCGTTGATCAGCCGTCCACTGATTCTGCGCTTGAGCACCTGTGCCTCGGCGGCAGTGATGCGCACCGCGGCGGCCATCAGCAGTACATCGACGATCACCAGGCCGTGTTCGAGGGGGTGTTCAAAGTTCTTTAGTGCACTGACCAGCAGTCGGCCACCCAGCGAATGGCCGATCAGATTGACGCGTTTTACACCCGGATGATGCTCGAACAGGTAGCGATCCAGCTGTGCCAGCAACACTTTACCCATGTCGCGGGCTCGGTTGCGGATACGCGCAAAATGAACCACCCGGTCTCCCGCAAGCGCCGCCGCACCAGCCAGCGGATGCACACGAGCAGCCGCCATCAACAGGCCGCGAGAGCGGTTATCCATTTGCGTGAAATGGCTCGACGGCCAGAAGGCGAGGATATTCACGCTGTGGCGCAAGGCACCGGGGATGCTGTTGGCCAGCATGCGCCGGTCATCCAGATCATGACCGGACGAATAGCCGTGAATGAAGACGTTGGCGACCTCGCCCGCGGTCTTGGGCAAGGTCAGAAACTTGAAATGATTGTCCACGTTGTCCTGTTACGCATGGGCGGGTTGCGCGCTCAATGTTTAACGATAAAGCGTTTGGCGATCAACATGATCAGTCGCAGGCAGAACATGATCCCGGTCACGGCGATCACCCATTTGGCAGCCAGCAGAAAATACCCTTCGATGTCATCGGAGACCAGCCCCACCAGCAGCCCCATCCCGCCGATCAGCAGACCAATCAGCGCGAGGCCGACGTAAGGCCGCAACCAGCGAGTCCGCGAGCCTTTATCGAACAGATAGAGCACGGCACCGATCAGGATCAGAAGTACCGATATACCGATAATGAGCCCCATGTTTTACCTCGACGTTACCGGCCAGTAGCTTGATCATCCCACGCACGGGTGTGACGCTCCGCGTCCGATCTTGACTGCGCAGCGCAACGCGCACGCGGATTATGCCCACGCGCCCGCCATTTGCCTAACGTTCCAGAATTGCCGTTACGCCCTGGCCGCCCGCGGCGCAGATCGAGATCAAGCCGCGTCCGCTGCCTGCGGCGTCGAGCAGTTTGGCCAGGTTGGCGACAATCCGGCCACCAGTGGCGGCGAACGGGTGGCCAGCGGCAAGCGAGCTGCCTTTGACATTCATTTTGCTGCGATCAATCGATCCAAGCGGCGCGTCCAGTCCAAGGCGGGTTTTGCAGTACTCGGCGTCTTCCCACGCCTTGAGCGTACACAGCACCTGAGCCGCAAACGCTTCGTGAATCTCGTAATAATCAAAATCCTGAAGCGTCAGCCCGTTGCGCGCCAGCAAACGCGGCACGGCGTAGACCGGTGCCATTAGCAGCCCTTCCGCCCCCTTGGCGAAATCCACTGCCGCCGCCTCGCCATCACGCCAGTAAGCCAGCACCGGCAAGCCCCGCTCGCGAGCCCACTCTTCACTGGCCAACAACACCACCGACGCCCCATCGGTCAGCGGCGTCGAGTTACCCGCCGAAAGCGTGCCCTTGGCGCTACGCTCGAACGCTGGCTTGAGGCTGGCCAGTTTTTCCAGGGTCAGGTCCGGGCGCAGGTTGTTGTCGCGGATCAACCCAAGGTACGGAGTCATCAGATCATCCTGCCAGCCTTCGGCATAAGCAGCGGCCATTTTCAGGTGACTCTCCAGCGCCAGTTGATCCTGGGCTGAGCGCTCTATGCCCCAGGTCTGCGCCATGAGTTCGCAGTGCTGCCCCATGGACAGACCCGTACGAGGCTCGCCGTTGCGCGGCAGTTCCGGTTTGAGGTGATGCGGGCGCAATTGCAGCAGGGCCTTGAGCTTGTCACCCGGTGTTTTGGCGCGATTGACCTGCAACAGAATCCTGCGCAGCCCTTCATTGACGCCGATCGGCGCATCGGACGTCGTGTCCACCCCTCCGGCAATGCCGCACTCGATCTGCCCCAACGCAATTTTGTTGGCCACCAGCAACGCAGCCTCCAGCCCGGTGCCACAAGCCTGCTGAATGTCATAGGCGGGCGTCTGCGCAGACAGTCGCGAGCCCAGCACGCATTCGCGGGTCAGGTTGAAGTCTCTGGAGTGCTTGAGCACTGCCCCTGCCACCACTTCGCCCATGCGCAACCCGTGCAGGTTGAACCGCTCGATCAGGCCTTCGAGCGCCGCCGTGAGCATGTTCTGATTGCTGGCCGTGGCGTAAGGACCATTGGAGCGAGCAAACGGAATGCGGTTGCCGCCGACGATGGCGACCCGACGTGGATGCGTCATGGAAAACTCCCTTTCTACAAACGAATGAATGAGCCGTGTCGATCGCAAGAACGAACGTCGTGCCAGCGTGGTCCATTCCTTTGAACCCCGACTTCAGGAGAGTGTTCCATGCCGTCAGATCGCTATATCGATTTCGCCAATTCCGACATGGGTCGGCGTCTGGTGAACGCCGCCGGTCTGCCAGCCCCGGCGCACCTGGAGCGCTGGCAAGCCGGGCGTCTGCGCCCTGTCGAAGGCACACTGCTGATCAGCGCCGGACCACTGGGCGACCGGGTTCGGCAATTCGCCAGCCGCCTGACCGACTCGCTTTACAGCTTCGGCAGCGAAATGCCCGGGGCGAGTACCTGGGTTGCCAATCAGGGGCCGCGGCTGAAAGCGGTGGTCTTCGACGCCAGCCAGATCCTTCGCACCGAACAGCTCCGGCAGCTTCGTGACTTCTTTCAACCCTTGCTGCGCAACCTCGACCACTGCGCGCATGTGGTGATTCTCGCCAGATCGCCGGCCACCCTGGAAGACCCGCTGGCGGCCAGTACTCAGCAAGCCATTGAAGGTTTCAGCCGTTCGCTGGCCAAAGAGATGCGTAACGGCGCGACCGTCAAGCTGTTGCAGGTAGATGAAGACGCCCAGGACCAGTTGGAAGGCGCGTTGCGCTTCTTCCTGACGCCCAAGGCGGCATTCATCACGGGGCAACTCGTTCATCTGAGTGCCTGCCCGACCCAAGTCCAGGACTGGACCCGCCCGCTGGCCGGGCGCAAGGCAGTGGTCACCGGTGCAGCGCGGGGCATTGGCGCATCGATTGCCGAAACCCTGACCCGTGATGGCGCACACGTCATTCTGCTGGATGTGCCGCAAACCCGAAACGAGCTGGAAGCGCTGGCTTCAAGGCTCGGGGGGCAGGCGCTGGCGCTGGATATCTGTGCCGAGGATGCACCTGCCCAACTGCTTGAGCAGTTGCCCGGCGGCGTCGACATTCTGGTCCATAACGCAGGCATCACGCGCGACAAGACACTGGCCAACATGCCGGAAGATTTCTGGGATTCGGTACTGTCCGTCAACCTCAATGCCCCGCAAGTGCTGACCCAGGCACTGCTCGACGGCGGCGCGCTGAACGATAACGCGCGGATCGTGCTGATGGCCTCAATCAGCGGCATCGCCGGTAATCGTGGCCAGACCAACTACACCACCAGTAAGGCCGGGCTGATCGGTTTCGCCCGCGCCATGGCCCCGGCGCTCAAGGCACGCGGTATCAGCATCAACGCCATCGCACCGGGTTTTATCGAAACGAAGATGACCGCCAAGATGCCTTTCACTCTGCGCGAAGCGGGTCGGCGCATGAGCACGCTGGGTCAGGGCGGTTCGCCTCAGGATGTTGCCGAAGCCGTGGCGTGGTTCAGCCAGCCCGGCAGCGGCGCGGTAAGCGGCCAGGTTTTGCGCGTATGCGGTCAAAGTGTAATCGGGGCCTGAGGTCCTGTACTGAGTTCAAGGAGATGGATAATGACGGCTCACTGGCGCTACCTCGATTCCCTGCAACCCCTGTCCAATCTGTTTCTTCAAGCGGCACTGCGCCGCCGCAAGGTCACCGGCTCACAGTTACCCGATCTTGGCCTGCGTAGCTGGATCGCGGTGGATACCGACAAGCTGGAGGCTTACCGTAAAGTGTGCGGCTTCGAAGACAGCAGCCTGCTGCCACCGACCTATCCGCATGTCATGGCGTTTCAGCTACAGATGCAGTTGATGACCTCGCCGGAATTCCCGTTCCCGCTGCTGGGGTTGATTCATGTCGACAATTGCATCCGCATCCATCGCCCGCTGGGGGGCGTGAGCCAGTTGTATATCAGCGTCCAGGCCACTGATCTGCGGCCGCATCGCAAAGGCGCGATGTTCACCCTGGTGACGCAGGCTGAAGACGGGCTTGGCCTGCTCTGGGAAGAAGAAAGCACCATGCTTTGCACCGCCGCGCAGCCGGACAGCTCGTCTGCCGACCAGGAAGAACCCGCACGGCTGCCACTGCTGCAGGTGGAAAGCTGGCGCGCGTCGCCACAGATCGGCCGCGATTACGCCAAAGTGTCCGGCGACTACAACCCTATTCACCTGAGCGCACCGAGTGCCAAGATGTTCGGTTTCCCGCGTGCCATCGCACACGGCATGTGGCTGAAGGCGCGCACACTGGCGGCGCTGGACGACCATCTGCCCGCCTCGAACGTCGAGATCAGCGTGCAATTCCAGAAGGCCGTGCGCCTACCCGCCGATGTGATGCTATCGGCCAGTGCTGCGGGTTCACACGGCCAGTTTCAGGTCGACAATGATCAGGACATCGTGCACATGACCGGCAGTTGGCAGCCCGTTACGCCTTAAGCGTTTCCCTGATCAGGGAGCCTTGCTCCCTTGTCATGGCAGTATCCGTGCTGAACAAAGCTCAACGCCCACTTGCCTGGCGACTCGTTCCCCCTGAAGCTATGCGTCTTCAGGAGAACACCATGAACCTCGACGAATTGACCCAACGCCTGCACCGCATTCGCGACCAGAACGACTGGAAGCCATTTCACAGCCCCAAGAACCTGGCCATGGCGGCCAGTGTGGAGATGGCCGAGCTGGTGGAAATATTCCAGTGGCTGCGCGAGGATCAGTCTCGCGAGTTGCCTGCCGACCAATTGGAACATGCTGGCCAGGAAGTCGGCGATATTGTCCTGTACCTGCTGCTGTTGTGTAGCGAGCTGGGGTTGGACATGGAGGCCGTGGTGCGCAGCAAACTGGCGGACAGCGAGCGGAGATTCGCCCGGTGAGTGATCGTCATTTCGACCAGTTGGCGACCCGTTTCGCGGAAAAGATCTATGGTGGCGCCAAAGGGGCCATTCGCCTTGCCGTGTTGCAGGCCGACCTGACTGAAACGCTCCCCGAGCGGCCGCTGCGCGTGCTGGACATAGGCGCGGGGCTGGGTCACATGTCATTGTGGCTGGCTGAGCACGGTCACGAGGTGACGCTGGCAGAGCCCGCCGAGCCGATGCTGGAAGGCGCCCGCCAGCGTTTCGCCGACGCCGGACAGACGGCAACGTTTATTCAGGCCCCCTGGCAGGCGTTGCCCGATTTGCTGAGCGACACGTACGATCTGGTGCTGTGCCACGCCGTGCTGGAGTGGCTGGCCGAACCGCACGCGATCCTTCCCGTGCTGCGCCAGCTCACCAATGCCGATGGCTGGCTGTCGCTGGCGTTCTACAACCGCGACGCGCTGATCTATCGAAACCTGTTGAAAGGCCATTTCCGCAAGATGCGCAAGAACGACATGGCCGGGGAAAAACAAAGCTTGACGCCTCAGCAGCCCCTCGATCCTCGTGAGCTGGCGACGCAACTCGAAGGGCTGTGGCAAGTCGAAACCCGTAGCGGCGTGCGGGTGTTCCACGATTACATGCCGGTTGAGTTCCAGGCTCGGGCCGACCTGACGGACCTGCTGGAAATGGAGCTGGCCCATCGGCGCCATCCGGCCTTTGCAGGCTTGGGGCGCTATTTGCACTGGATGTGCCGTCCGGTCTGATACCACTGCGGAGACCATCATGAAACACCGTCTTGCCTTGCTGACTTTGTTTTTCGGGATCAGCGCTTGCCAGAGCAACAACCCGTATGTGGCCAGTTCGCTGCCCATGCCGCCTGCGCCCCCGCAAGCGGCCAACACGCTGGACCTGAGCGCCTACCCCGCGCCGCAGCGCGATTACGGGCGTTATCGGACCTGGGGCTGGCTCAACGGCCAGTTACCGCCCAGCACCGCATGGGTCGATTCGGCGCAGGTGGTGGAGGTGTTGAGCAATGGCCTTGACCAGCGAGGCTTGCGCCCGGCGCGCAACAATCAGCCTGCGGACCTGTATGTCAGCACCACGACGCGCCAGGAAGTTCGGCTGCGTCAGGTGCGTGAAGATGTCGATCCGTATTACGGTGGCGGCCCGGGTTATGGTCCTTACAGCGGCTATAGGCCGGGTTATGGCGGCTACGCCAGCGTGCCGGTGGTGCGCACGTATCAGGAAAAAGTGATGGTGGTCCAGATCAACCTGTTCGACGCCCGTACCGGCCAGCCTGTCTGGAGCGCCAGCGCAGACGCGCGCAGCAGCAATAATCTGGCAGACCGCAGCAAAGCCCTTCGTCAGGCCGTGCAACAGGCGCTGACGGCCTATCCTCCTTCGTAATCGCTTCGGAGAACTGCCATGTTCCACCGTATTGTCATGCTGTCCTGCGCCCTGCTGCTGGCTGCCTGTCAGAGCAACTCGATCAACCGCGATTTCGATGCACAGCGGGATTTTGGCGGCTATCGCAACTGGAGCTGGAAAGAGCCCGCCGTTCAGTATCAGCCGGATAACGACCCACGGCTCAAGAGTGACCTGACTGAACAGCGCATCCGCCAGTCAATCAGCGAGCAACTGGATCAGCGCGGCTTGCGCATGGCCGCGGCCGGTGCTCGCTCGGACCTGAAGGTGCAGGCTTGGCTGATCGTCGAAAACCGTCAGCAGACCGTGAGTACCAACTACGGTGGCGGCTGGAACCCCTGGGGTGGCTATGGCTACTGGAACGGCCCGATGAACACCGAAACACGCAGTGTGGATTACAAGGTCAGCACCCTGCAGATCGACCTGTTCGACGCCAAGGACGGCAAACTGGTCTGGCGCGGCAGCACCGAGCGCATCCTCAACGACAACGCTGGCAACCCGGCTGAACGCGACCAGGCGATCCGCACAACCGTCGCGAAAATCCTGGAGCAGTATCCACCGCGTTGACGGGATTTGATGTGGGTGCGGCATGGCCCACTTGCTCTCGTCCCAACGCGCCTGCGCTGATCGCCATACACAAATCCAACTGACTATCGTGTCACTGGAGCGTGCGGAACGATGATCTCAACTATCGTGCGACGCTCCGCGTCTTCTTGCGGCGCAAAGCGTGGGCACAAGAGCAAGTGTGGTTTCAGCCCCACTCCCAAGGCTCAGGCCTGCATATCGCCCTGCATTTCATCGAGCAGTTCCTGAATCGCGTCGAGGCGTTCTTCGGGGTCGTCGATTTCCAGCAGTTCGACTTTGTCCTGCTCGGTAAACGGCAGCAAGTACGCGAGCTGATTGGACAGTGCGTACTGGCCAGCAGCGGAAACGCCCATGTTCAAGGACGCAACCATAGGGTGTTCAGCAAGGGCCTCAAGCAGCGCCACAAGATCGGCGTCCTCTTCCTGCAACGGTCGTTCTTCAGGCTCCTCCAGCCACTCGACATCGGCCACCAGCAGCTGATCACGCTGCACTTCAGCAGCAATCACGCGGAAACGACGCCCGCCAACCACACGGATGCCCAGCAGGCCGTTTTCCTGCTGCTGAAAATCCTGAACCAGCGCTTCGCAGCCGATCAACGAATAACCGCCCGGCACCGGGCCGGTCTCACTGCCCTCGGTGATGCACACCACGCCAAATCCTTCGCCCTGCTTCATACAGCGGCCGATCATGTCCAGATAGCGCGCTTCGAACAGCTGCAAATCAAGAATGCACCCCGGAAACAGCACGGCGTTCAACGGAAATAATGGCAATGTCATGGAAAAGCATCCCCCCTTTTAAATGGCCAGCGACATTGCCAACGGCAGGAACAATGCCGTTGCAACGCCCATCAGACTCATTGCCAATGCAGCAAAAGCCCCTGCTTCCTCACCTTCCTGCAACGCCACGGATGTGCCTACCGCGTGTGCAGTCAGCCCCAGGGCCATGCCGCGCGCTGCAGGGTTATCCACCCCCGCCAGCGTCAACAGGCCCGGGCCGAAAATGGCACCGAATACGCCGGTAATCAATACAAAAACTGCCGCCAGCGCTGCTACTCCGCCGATCTGTTCGGCGACCAGCATGGCAATGGGCGAGGTAACCGACTTCGGCGCCATGGTCATCAGAATCATGTGATCGGCACCGAACATGATGCCCAGCCCAACACACAGCCCGGTCGCGAACACCCCACCAATCACCAGCGTAGCCAAGGTCGGCCACAGCAACTGTCGGATACGGCGCATATTCAGATAAAGCGGCACTGCCAGGGCAACCGTCGACGGGCCGAGCAGGGTCCCCAGAATCTCGGTGCTTTTGCGGTATTCAGCATATTCCAGGTCGCAGAACAGCACGATACCGATTACCACCACCATCGAGACCAGCACCGGTTGCAGGAACAGCCAGCGGGTTTTCTCATAGGCGGCCATTGCCAGTTGATAGGCGCCCAAGGTGATCGCGATACCGAACAGCGGGTGGTGAATCACCGACAGCCACGCGCCTTGCCAGTCCAGATTCATGGCTGCTCCTGACGGCGTAGCTGGCGCTTGATGAGTTGCTGCATCAACCAGCCGGCAAAGGTCACTGAAATCATCAGCGACAGGGTCAACGTGCCAAAGATCGCCCAGAAATCCTCGGCAATCGCGGCCGCGTAGACCATCACCCCGACGGCAGGCGGCACCAGTAACAGCGGCAGATAGCGCAGCAGGCTGCTGGCGGCGACGCTGAGCGGTTCACTGACCTCACCGCGCTGCATCAGCCAGGCCATCAACAGCACCAGCCCTATGATCGGGCCCGGCAATATCGACAGAAACAGGTGGTTGAGTGCGGTTCCCAGCAATTGGAACAGCACCAGCCACGTCAAACCCCTTAACAACATGAGAACTCCAGCAAAGAAAAGAATCCGGCGAATTCACAGCGCCATTATAAACATGCTGTGACGCGGGCCATCAGCGGGTATTCGTATTGAGACCGCCGCTTGACCAGTTGCCAACCCTCTGCTGATCTTGTGGTCTGCCTGCAAGCCCTGATCGACCAGGACAACAGCTCGATGCAGGCAGCGGCGCTTTGCTAAACACCCCCCAGACAAGGAAAGCAGCATGCCTTTTGTTCCCGTTACAGAACTCAAGCAGCACATTGGCCAGGAACCGGGATGTTCAGACTGGCTGACCATTGACCAGGAACGTATCAACCTGTTCGCGGAAGCTACCGGGGATTTTCAGTTCATTCACGTTGACCCCGTCAAAGCGGCTCAGAGCCCGTTTGGCGCGACCATCGCTCATGGTTTTCTCTCGCTGTCGCTGATCCCCAAACTCATGGAAGGCATCATGGTGTTGCCCGAAGGCCTCAAGATGGCCGTCAACTATGGCATGGACAGCGTACGTTTCGTGCAGCCGGTGCGGGTCAATTCGCGTGTGCGCCTGAAGGTACAGCTGACTGAGGTGACCGAGAAAAAACCAGGTCAGTGGCTGCTCAAGGCAACGGCCACGCTGGAGATCGAGGGTCAGGACAAGCCTGCTTTTGTCGCCGAACCCTTGACCTTGTGTTTCGTGTAACACGTTTAAAATATGAAACAGTCGTAACAGACTGTTTCATACCCCTGACTCGCTGCGGCATACTCCCACGCGGTCGTGACCGATGAACTCTGCTCAGCAGGGTCGGGCTCGCCACTGAATCAATCTTCCGGGATCTCACATGCGCGCGCTCGCTCCACTGGCTTTGACACTCTTGATCGCAGGCTGCGGTGATGGCGAATCATTGCTGCCCCCAGACGGCCGTCTGCCCGATGGCGGACGTTATCGCGGCGACCTGGTCAATGGCGTGTTGCAGGGCGAGGGCCGGATCGACTATCCCAACGGCAGTTGGTACGCCGGGCATTTCGAAAGCGGTCTGTGGCAGGGCCCGGGTGAATGGCACGCGGCTAATGGCGATGTTTACAAGGGCGGCTTCGAACAGGGCCTGTTTCATGGCCAGGGTCGGCTGACCAGCCATAACGGCGCAAGCTACGTCGGCCATTTCAAACTCGGGCTGCGCGACGGCGAAGGCACACAGAAAGACAAGGGCGTGCTCTATCGTGGCCAGTTCAAGGCAGGCCAGTACGACGGCGCCGGTCGTCTGGAGCTGGAAGACGGCAGCCAGCATCAGGGCATGTTCGCCAAAGGCAAGGCCAACGGCGAAGGCTCGCGCAGTGACGCCAGCGGTAATCAATACAGTGGCAACTTCGTCAATGGTCAGTTGCAGGGTATCGGCAGCTTCACCAGCGCGGAGGGCGATCAATATGTCGGCCATTTCCGCAACAGCCAGATTGACGGCAAAGGCCGCTACGAAAACAGTGACGGCGACGTCTGGAGTGGCGAATTCAAGGAAGGCGCGCTGACAGGCAAGGGCGAGCTGATCGGCTCCGACGGCAGCCGCTATCAGGGCGACTTTGATAACTGGCGGTTCATGGGCCAGGGTCAGCTGCAACTGGCCGATGGCAGCCGCTACGTGGGTCAGTTTGCCGATGACACGTATCAGGGCAACGGCGTGCTGATTTCTCCGGATGGCACTGAGCAGCGCGGTGTCTGGGCCAACGGCCAGCGCGTCCGCGACGCCCGAGGCAAATTACTCCCCGATACGCTTGAAACAGGGCTGCTGGCCCAGGGTCCGCTGCTGGACAAGGCGCTCGCTGCCGTACCAGCATCGACGCCCGCCACCGAGCTGTACACGCTGGTCGTGGGTGGCGACGGCAAGCAGAGCGTGTTCATGCGCGAAGCAGACTACGTCAGCAACCTGCTGAAATCACGATTCGGCGCTGTCGGGCAAGTCAGCCTGGTCAACCATCGCGATCACATGGATGACCGGCCCATGGCCACCCGCGAGAGCATCAGTCGAGCGGTCCAGACACTCGCGCAACGCACCGGCCCGGAAGATCTTGTATTCATTTACCTGACCAGCCACGGCACTCAGGATCACGAACTGGTGCTCGATCAACCACGCCTGTCGCTGGCCGATCTGCCCGCCGACGCCCTGGCTACGACCCTCGCCCCGCTGAAAAACCGCGATAAGGTTGTGGTGATTTCGGCCTGTTATTCCGGTGGTTTCATTCCGGCCCTCAAAGACGAGCGCACGCTGATCATCACGGCTTCACGCGCTGACCGAGTGTCCTTCGGCTGTTCGGAAGAGGCTGACTTCACCTATTTCGGCGACGCGCTGTTTGCCAGGGCACTGGTCGCAACCGATGACCTGCAACAAGCATTCAATGATGCAAAAAACTACGTTGCGCGACGCGAGAACGAAGATAACTTTGAAGCCTCGGAACCTCAGATATGGGCCCCGAAGGGAGTCCTGGCGCGCTGGCAGCAATTGCGCAAAAGCCAGGCCGAACGCGCTTTGAATACGGCGTTGACGCGCACGGAAGCGAAGACCTCGACTAGCCGCTAGGCTGAGTAGTATCAAGGAGAACGATTATGTACTTGACGCCGCAACACATCCTGCTTGCAGGAGCCACAGGCCTCACCGGCGAGCATTTGCTTGACCGCCTGCTCAACGAGCCGACCGTCAGCCGCGTGCTGGCTCCAACCCGCAGGCCGCTGGCAGAACACCCACACCTTGAAAATCCGATCGGCGACTTGCTCACCCTGCTGCCAACACTGGATGGCCGCGTGGACATCGCATTCTGCTGCCTGGGCACGACGATCAAACAAGCCGGTTCGCAGGACGCCTTCAAAGCCGTCGATCTGGACATGGTGATTGCGTTCGCCCGCCGTGCCCGTGAGCTGGGTGCTCGCCATTTGCTGGTGATCAGTGCGATTGGCGCAGACCCCAGGTCCAGCACCTTCTACAACCGTATCAAAGGCGAAATGGAACAGGCGCTGCGTGCGCAAGGCTGGCCACAGCTGACCATAGCCCGCCCTTCCCTGCTGGTCGGCAGCCGCAGCGAAACCCGCTGGGTCGAACAGCTTGCCGCGCCCATCGCCAAACTGATCCCCGGCAAATACGGCGCCATCGAAGCCTGCCAGCTGGCCCGCGCCATGTGGCGTCTGGCACTGGAAGAGCAGAATGGTGAACGGATTGTGGAGTCGGATGAGCTGCGCAAGCTGGGCAAGTAAGCGCTTATCGCCCCACGCTCATTGCCATAACGTTTTTGATTTGATCGTTCCAACGCTCCGCGTGGGGATGCATTTCGTGACGCTCCGCGTCGCATATTGGAGCCTTTACGCCTGTTTCAGTCAGTATCGAGAGACAGGCACCATTAAGCCTAAGCTTCGTTCACCTTGCTATCTCACCAGACTGAAGATTTGTGACGCAGAGCGTCACCCAATGCATGCCAACGCGGAGCATTGGCACCATAGTCGTCTCTGATCCCCCTAAAGCCCGCCCGTAGCCCGAACCCCCACTCCCGCTGCCGTCAGCAGCGACAGTGGCAGCAATAGCGTGTCGAGCAGCGCGCTGCCCGGCAGGTCCAGGCCTGGATAGCCTGGCGCTTCGGTACCGAAGCGGTCTGTCGCACAGCAACCGCCCTGCAATGCGTACATATTCAGCCGCGTACCGGCATACACCACGGGCGCTCCGGGCTTGGCCGCGTTAAGCGTGCGAGCGGTCGCGCAGCCGGTCATGACCAGCGCCAGCGCTATCACCATCAGCTTATTCATCGCCGCCAATATGGTGCTCTCCCCAACGTGGCAGCATGTCCTGAGGGATGTTCAGCAGATTGAGAATCCGCGCGACCACAAAATCCACCAGGTCATCGATGGTCTGCGGCTGATGATAAAAGCCGGGAGACGCAGGCAGAATCACTGCGCCCATGTTCGACAGTTTGAGCATGTTCTCCAGATGAATGCTGGAAAACGGCGCCTCGCGAGGTACCAGAATCAACTGGCGCCGCTCCTTCAGCGTCACGTCGGCAGCGCGTTCGATCAGGTTGTTGCAAGCCCCGGTGGCAATCGCCGACAGCGAGCCGGTAGAACACGGCACCACCACCATCGCACTGGGCGAGCCCGAGCCCGATGCCACCGGTGACATCCAGTCATCGCGGCCGTAAACGCGAATCTGCCCGGCCGATGCGCCGGTGTATTCCGTCAGGAACGCCTGCATCATCATCGCCTTGGGCGGCAAGCGCACGTCGGTTTCGGTGGCCATCACCAATTGCGCGGCCTTGGAAATCAGGAAGTGTACTTCGCGCTCCTCACGCACCAGGCAATCCAGCAAGCGCAGACCATATTGCGCGCCTGACGCACCGGTCATGGCGACTGTAACGCGATCCGGACCACTCATTTCAGTGCCTCCGCGAGCTTGCCATGCAGACCGCCGAAACCGCCGTTGCTCATGATGACGATGTGGGTGCCGGGCTGCGCCAGGTGTTGGACATGGTCGATGATCGCCTCAAGCGAGTCGCACACCCTTGACGGCACCGAACCACCGGCCACGGTGGCGGCAAGGTCCCAGCCCAGATTGGGCGGCGCGTACCAGACCACCTGATCGGCGTGGTTCACGCTTTCCGGCAAACCATCGCGGTGCGCGCCGAGCTTCATCGAATTGGAGCGCGGCTCGATCACGGCAATGATCGGCGCGTCGCCGACCTTCTTGCGCAGGCCATCCAGCGTGGTGGCAATCGCCGTCGGGTGGTGAGCAAAATCGTCATAAATGGTGATGCCGCGCACATCGGCAACCTTCTCCATGCGCCGTTTGACGCTCTTGAATGCGCTCAAGGCCTGCACGCCCAGCAACGGCACGACGCCAACATGACGCGCCGCAGCCAGGGTTGCCAGCGCGTTGGCGACGTTGTGCTGACCGGTCATGTCCCATTCGACCGCGCCTTGCAGCTCGCCCTCGAACAGCACCTCAAAGTGCGAACCGTCTTCGCTCAATAGCCGCGCCTGCCACTGGCCGCCCTGGCCGGTGGTCTGCACCGGGGTCCAGCAGCCCATTTCGATCACCCGCGTCAGCGCGGGCTCGGTGGTCGGATGGATCACCAGACCTTCGCTCGGAATGGTGCGAACCAAATGGTGAAACTGGCGCTCGATGGCAGGCAGATCGGGGAAGATATCGGCGTGATCGAACTCAAGGTTATTGAGGATCGCAGTCCGTGGACGGTAGTGGACGAACTTCGAGCGTTTGTCGAAGAAGGCGCTGTCGTATTCGTCGGCTTCCACCACGAAGAACGGGGTTTCACCCAGACGCGCTGACACCGCGAAGTTCTGCGGAATGCCGCCGATCAGAAAACCGGGGCTCATGCCCGCGTGTTCGAGCACCCAGGCCAGCATGCTGCTGGTGGTGGTCTTGCCATGCGTACCGGCGACCGCCAATACCCAGCGACCTTGCAGCACATGGTGTGCCAGCCATTGCGGACCAGACACGTACGGCAAACCATTATTCAGGACATATTCAACCGCCGGGTTACCACGCGACAACGCGTTGCCGACCACGACCAGATCCGGAGCCGGAATCAGTTGCACTGGGTCGTAACCTTGGGTCAGCTCGATGCCCTGGGCCTCAAGCTGGGTGCTCATCGGTGGATAGACATTGGCGTCAGACCCCGTAACCCGGTGCCCCAACTCTTTGGCGAGCACCGCCAGCGAACCCATGAACGTGCCGCAGATACCAAGGATATGAATATGCATGACCAACCTCTCAGAACGTCCGCGCAGGTTAACGTAGGGACGCTGAAATGGCACCCTGAGTTTGTCCGCCATATTGCCCGCGCCAGGCATTTCAATAGCGCGCGGATAAGCCTAAAGTCCTGATCACGGCGAGTTGCAATTAGCCTATTCTTGGTTGCTGCCTGCCAGATAACCGACTGCATAATAGACACAGACTCCCTCACAACAAGAACCAGGAGACATACCATGCGTTACGCTCATCCCGGTACCGAAGGCGCTATCGTCAACTTCAAGGAACGCTACGGTAACTATATTGGCGGCGAGTTTGTCGCCCCGGTAAAAGGTCAGTACTTCACCAATACCTCGCCGGTCACCGGCAAGGCGATTGCCGAATTCCCCCGCTCCACGGCCGAAGATATCGAAAAGGCGCTCGACGCTGCCCACGCAGCCGCTGCTGCCTGGGGCTCGACCTCGGTACAGGCGCGCTCGCTGGTCCTGCTGAAAATCGCCGACCGCATCGAAGCCAACCTTGAAGTCCTGGCCATCACCGAAACGTGGGACAACGGTAAAGCGATTCGCGAAACCCTTAACGCCGACATCCCGCTGGCCGCTGACCACTTCCGCTACTTCGCTGGCGTGCTGCGCGCCCAGGAAGGCAGCGCCGCCGAGATCGACGGCAATACCGTGGCCTATCACATCCATGAGCCGCTGGGCGTGGTCGGGCAGATCATCCCGTGGAACTTCCCGATCCTGATGGCCGCCTGGAAACTCGCACCGGCGCTGGCTGCCGGTAACTGCATCGTGCTCAAACCCGCCGAGCAGACCCCGCTGGGTATCAGCGTGCTGATCGAACTAATCGGCGACCTGCTGCCTGCCGGCGTGCTGAACATCGTGCAAGGTTACGGCCGTGAAGCAGGCGAAGCACTGGCCAGCAGCAAGCGCATTGCCAAGATCGCCTTCACCGGCTCGACCCCAGTGGGCTCGCACATCATGAAACTGGCGGCAGACAACATCATCCCGTCCACCGTGGAGCTGGGCGGCAAGTCGCCAAACATCTTCTTCGAAGACATCATGAGTGCGGAGCCGGAGTTCATCGACAAAGCCGCCGAAGGTCTGGTGCTGGCCTTCTTCAATCAGGGCGAAGTCTGCACCTGCCCGTCCCGTGCGCTGGTACAGGAGTCGATTTACCCGCAGTTCATGGAAGCGGTGTTGCGCAAGGTCGAGAAGATCAAGCGCGGCGACCCGCTGGACACCGACACCATGGTCGGCGCTCAGGCGTCCGAGCAACAATTCGACAAGATTCTTTCGTACCTGGACATTGCCAAGGGCGAAGGCGCCGAGCTGCTGACCGGCGGCAAGGTAGAAAAGCTGGAGGGCGACCTGTCCACCGGTTACTACATCCAGCCGACGTTGCTCAAAGGCAACAACAAGATGCGCGTGTTCCAGGAAGAAATCTTCGGCCCGGTGGTCAGTGTCACGACCTTCAAGGACGAAGCCGAAGCCGTGGCCATTGCCAACGACACCGAGTTCGGCCTGGGCGCTGGCCTGTGGACCCGCGACATCAACAGAGCCTACCGCGTGGGCCGAGCGATCAAGGCCGGGCGCGTCTGGACCAACTGCTACCACCTGTACCCGGCGCATGCCGCATTCGGTGGCTACAAGAAATCCGGCGTCGGTCGCGAAACCCACAAAATCGCGCTGGAGCATTATCAGCAGACCAAAAACCTGCTGGTGAGCTACGACACGAATCCGCTGGGCTTTTTCTAGGCACCCGCCCCGCGATGATTGTCCCCACGCCCTGCGTGGGGATGCATTTCTGGACGCTCTGCGACGAGAACGCATCGCGCACCAACCCTGTGCATCACGCCGCGGTTCAGCGCTCTGGCGTGATGCATCCTCTCCCATACGCATCTGCTTACCCCCCCAAACTCGCACTCCCGGCCGGGATGGAGTATTAATTGCTTACATCGCTTCCCACAGTCGTTTGAACCGGGACGTCACCGGTTCGACCGAAAGACTACGTCCGACGCGAACAGCGTGGCGTCATGGAGAACCTGTATGGCGAGCTTTTCCCATTCTGTCGGTGCGCAGACGTACCGCTTCGACAGCCTCAAAGAAGTCATGGCCAAGGCCAGCCCTGCACGCTCCGGTGATTATCTGGCCGAAGTCGCAGCGCAAAACGATGCCGAGCGTGTAGCCGCACAAATGGCGCTGGCGAATATTCCGCTCAAGCATTTTCTTGAAGAAGCGCTGATCCCTTACGAACAGGACGAAGTCACTCGTCTGATCATTGACACCCACGACACACTCGCCTTTGCGCCGGTCAGCCATCTGACCGTCGGCGGTTTTCGGGACTGGCTGCTCAGCGATCAAGCCGATGAAGCCAGCCTGCGAGCGCTGGCGCCCGGCTTGACGCCAGAGATGGCCGCCGCAGTCTCGAAGATCATGCGCGTGCAGGATCTGGTGCTGGTCGCACAGAAGATCCGCGTCGTCACCCGGTTTCGTAACACCATGGGCCTGCGTGGTCGCCTGTCGACCCGCCTGCAACCCAATCACCCGACTGATGACCCGTCCGGCATCGCGGCCAGCGTTCTGGATGGCCTGCTGTACGGCAATGGCGATGCCATGATCGGCATCAACCCGGCCACCGACAGCACCTCTTCCATCGTCGCCCTGCTGGAAATGCTCGACGCCATCGTCCAGCGTTACGAAATCCCGACCCAGTCCTGCGTGCTGACCCACGTCACCACCTCCATCGAAGTGATCAATCGCGGTGTGCCGGTCGATCTGGTGTTCCAGTCGATCACTGGCACCGAAGCCGCCAACGCCAGCTTCGGGATCAGCCTCAAATTGCTGCAGGAAGGCTACGAAGCAGGCCTTAGCCTGAACCGTGGCACGCTCGGGAAAAACCTGATGTATTTCGAGACTGGGCAAGGCAGCGCGCTGTCGGCCAATGCGCATCACGGGGTCGACCAGCAGACCTGCGAAACCCGTGCTTACGCCGTTGCCCGGCACTTCAATCCGTTTCTGGTCAACACCGTGGTGGGCTTTATCGGCCCGGAATACCTGTACAACGGCAAGCAGATCATTCGCGCCGGTCTGGAGGATCACTTCTGTGGCAAGTTGCTCGGCGTGCCGATGGGCTGTGACATTTGCTACACCAACCACGCCGAAGCCGATCAGGACGACATGGACACCCTGCTGACGCTGCTCGGCGTGGCCGGGATCAACTTCATCATGGGCATCCCCGGTTCCGACGACATCATGCTCAACTACCAGACAACCTCGTTCCACGATGCGCTATACGCCCGGCAAAGCCTGGGCCTGCGCCCCGCGCCGGAATACGAGGCCTGGCTGGAAAAAATGGGCATATTCACTCAGGCCGACGGCCGCGTGCGCTTCGGCGACAGCCTGCCGCCCGCGTTTCGTCAGGCACTGGCGCATTTAGCATGAGTGACAAGCCGATGAATGAAATTCAGGACAGCACTCTGCCCCCTGACCCGTGGCTGGAACTGCGCCGCCTGACCTCCGCGCGCATCGCACTGGGCCGCACTGGCACCAGCCTGCCGACCTCCGCGCAGCTCGACTTTCAGGCGGCGCACGCCCAAGCGCGTGACGCCGTGCACCTTGCCTTTGATCACGCTGCAATCAGCGCGCAACTGGCCGAAAAAGGCCGAGACACCTTGCTACTGCACAGCGCTGCCGCCGATCGGCACAGCTACCTGCAACGCCCGGACCTGGGGCGGCGTCTGAATGACGAGTCGGCGCAAACATTACGCGAGTATGCCGCCGCTCATCCTGGCGGGCTTGATCTGGCGGTGGTGGTAGCCGATGGGCTATCAGCCCTCGCGGTGCATCGGCATGCCGTGCCTTTTCTCGCTCGGCTGGAGCAGCAGGCCAGTGCCGATGGCTGGACGCTGTCGCCGGTGGTCATGGTCGAACAGGGTCGCGTGGCGGTGGCGGACGAAGTCGGCGAATTGCTCGGCGCCAAAATGGTGGTGATCCTGATTGGCGAACGCCCCGGCCTCAGCTCGCCGGACAGCCTCGGCCTGTACTTCACTTACGGCCCCAAAGTCGGCCTGAATGATGCGCACCGCAATTGTATCTCCAACGTGCGGCTTGAAGGCCTGAGCTATGCCATGGCCGCGCATCGCCTGCTTTACCTGATGCGCGAAGCCTGTAGGCGGCAGATTTCCGGGGTCAGTCTGAAGGACGAGGCCGAACTGAACACCATAGAATCCGACAGCTCAGCTGAACATTCAGGCAAGCACATCGGCAATTTCCTGCTCGACGGGCCGGTTGACCCACATTAGATTGTGCTTTCCAAAGCCGCCGGGCAGGATCGCACAAGCGTCCCGGCGTACTGCATTAGCTCATAGGGAAGTTGAGGCCAAACCATGCGGATCATCAAAGCGACTCTTGAACATCTGGACCTGCTCTGCCCGCTGTTCATCAAATACCGGGAGTTTTACAACGAGTCGCCACTTCCGGACTCCTCGCGAGAATTCCTCGAAAAACGCCTGCGCCGTGAAGAGTCGGTGATCTACCTGGCGCTGGCCAAGGACGACGACAGCAAGCTGCTGGGTTTCTGTCAGCTTTATCCGAGCTACTCGTCACTGTCACTGAAACGGGTGTGGATTCTCAACGACATCTACGTCGCCGAAGACGCCCGCCGCCAACTGGTGGCCGACCATCTGATCAAACAGGCCAAAAAAATGGCCAAGGAAACCCATGCAGTGCGGCTGCGTGTGTCCACCAGCAGCAACAACGAAGTGGCGCAGAAGGTCTATGAGTCCATCGGATTCAAGGAAGATACGCAGTTCAAAAATTACGTATTGCCCATCAGTTCAGACTGATCATCCTGCTGGCCTGTACGCAGCATCATTGCTGCGTCTAGCCGCGATAAAACACCCTGGGCGACACGCGAAACCACCCACGAATTATTACGGAACCTCTTCCAGGCATTCTGCTTCTATAATGCCGCGCAGTCGCTTCTTCCGCATGCGACCCCGGACAGGGTGCTCGCCTCAGGTGCTTCAATGGAATTCAATCCGCTCGACCTTATTCTGCATCTCGACGTCTACCTCGACCTGCTGGTAACCAACTACGGCCCATGGGTCTACGCGATCCTGTTTCTGGTGATTTTCTGCGAGACCGGGCTGGTGGTCATGCCCTTCCTGCCGGGCGATTCGCTGCTGTTCATCGCTGGTGCCGTGGCTGCCGGTGGCGGCATGGACCCGGTATTGCTGGCCGGGCTGCTGATGCTCGCGGCAATTCTGGGTGACAGCACCAATTACGTCATCGGCCGCACGGTTGGCGAAAAGCTGTTTAACAACTCCAGATCGCGCATCTTCCGCCGCGACTACCTGCTGCGCACCCAGGACTTCTACGCGCGCCATGGCGGCAAGACCGTGACGCTGGCGCGTTTTCTGCCGATCATTCGTACCTTCGCGCCTTTCGTGGCAGGTGTCGGCAGAATGTCGTATCCGCGCTTCGTGGGCTTCAGCGTGCTGGGTTCGGTGCTGTGGGTCGGCAGTCTGGTCACGCTGGGTTTCTTCTTCGGCAACGTCCCGTTCATCAAGCACAACCTGACGTTGCTGGTGCTGGCGATTATCGTGCTATCGCTGGTGCCGATGATCATCGGTGTAGTGCGCAGCCGCAGCGCGCCACCGGTCGACGCTCGCTGAGCCATGTGGTCACTCAGCAACTGGCGCAGGCGAAGAACCCTCGCCAGACATCCGGTTGCTGCCGAGTTATGGCAGAAAGTGCGCCAGCGCTTGCCCATCCTCGACGGTTTGAGCGCCGAGCAGGACGCCCAACTGCGTGATGCCTGCGTGCTGTTCTTGAACGACAAATACCTCAGCGCGCTGCCGGGCGTCGAGCTCGATGACGAGCAACGCCTGTTTCTTGCGGCCCAGGCACAACTGCCGTTGCTGAGCCTGGGCGACCTGAACTGGTATCAGGGCTTTCATGAAGTCGTACTGTATCCGGACGATTTCGTCAGCCCGCAACGCCATCGCGACGCCAGCGGCGTCGAACACGAGTGGGACGGCGAACACAGTGGCGAGGCCTGGCTGCAAGGGCCGGTGATTCTGGCCTGGCCCGGCGTGCTGAGCAGCGGCGACTGGGACGGCTACAACCTGGTGATCCATGAGCTGGCGCACAAACTCGACATGCTCAACGGCGACGCCAACGGCCTGCCGCCGCTGCACAGCGATATGCGGGTGACCGAATGGGCGAGTGTCATGCAGAGCGCGTTCGATGATCTCAATCGGCAACTGGATCAAGACCCGGAGGCCGAAACCGCTATCGACCCCTATGCCGCGCAGGACCCTGCCGAGTTCTTCGCCGTCACCAGCGAGTACTTCTTCAGCGCGCCCGACCTGCTGTACGACAACTACCCGGCAGTCTATGGACAGCTCAAAGCGTTCTACCGTCAGGACACCCTCGGGCGGCTGAATGCATTACGGCAACACGCCCCGTCTTACCGGGACACCTGAGCGCTGCCGAGCCCATGCGTAGCAACCAAAACAGAATATGCCTATAATCCGGACCACTTTACGGCGGTTCGCGCCACAATCTGTCTGTTAAACCAGGGGGGCAATGCCCAATGAGCTACAGCAAGATTCCGGCAGGTAAAGACCTGCCGAACGACATCTACGTCGCGATCGAAATCCCGGCCAACCACGCGCCGATCAAATACGAAATCGACAAAGACACCGATTGCCTGTTCGTTGACCGTTTCATGGCCACTCCGATGTTCTACCCGGCCAACTACGGTTTCATCCCCAACACCCTGGCTGACGACGGCGACCCGCTGGACGTGCTGGTTGTCACCCCTTACCCGGTTACCCCAGGCTCGGTCATCCGCGCACGCCCGGTCGGCATCCTGCACATGACTGACGACGGCGGCGGCGATGCCAAAGTCATCGCAGTACCGCACGACAAGCTGTCCCAGCTGTACGTCGACGTGAAAGAGTACACCGACCTGCCACCACTGCTGCTTGAGCAGATCAAGCACTTCTTCGAGAACTACAAGGATCTCGAAAAAGGCAAATGGGTGAAGATCGAAGGTTGGGGCAACGCTGACGCGGCCCGCGCCGAGATCATGAAATCGGTTGAAGCGTTCAAAGGCTGATCACCGATCCGCTGTTTCAGGGGGCTTGCAGGCAAGCCCCCTGAAACATGCTCTCTCCCTGCTACCAGCTCCCTCCCCCCGGTTCGAAGCCGGCTCTGAAATACCCCCGTAACATTTTTTTACCAATCGTCCGTTTAAAAACGTACTCGACTTTTAACCATTTGATAAACAGTCCGTTAATGCCCGTATAGCCGGGGTAAACACCTGATACCGCGTTTAATCAAAAAATCGCTATTACGGAACTGACCTACACGCCATTCATTCCGTCCGTAGTCCGGGTAGCCGTCACCCCCTTGGGATAACGTCGACCTCAACACCTCGTTCATTTAAACGCCCAGGCGACGCCCGTAGACTTCACCCCATGAATACATCAGGCGATCGACTCCGCATCCTCCTTCGGGAGTGCCACCTCACCGCGACTGATTTTGCCGCCAACCGCAAAATCACGCCGCAACACGTCAACAACTGGTTCAAACGCGGCGTGCCCATGGCCCGCATTGACGAGGTGGCTGAATTATTGACCGTTAACGCCCGCTGGCTGCGCACCGGTGAAGGCCCCAAACACCCCAATGAACCCGCCAATGAAAACACCGGCGGCGATACCCGAATGGTTATCCAGCAAAGCAGAAACGTCCTGCGCGGAGACGTGGAAGTTCAGATCTTCACAGAGGTCGAATCGCCACACGGCGTCGGCAAAACAGTCCTGGCCGAAGCCCCCGGACAGAAAATCCGCTTGCCCCTGCAAGTCCTGCAAACCATGGGCATCGACCCGAAAAACTGCATGTGCGTCGCCATGGTCGGCAACAGCATGGCCGACAAGATCCAGGACGGCTCCATCCTCGGCGTCGACCGTGAACTGACCCAAATCATCGACGGCGAAATCTACGCCCTCGAACACGGCGGCATCCTGCGCGTCCGCTACCTCTACCGCCTCCCCAACGGCGGCCTGCGCCTGCGCAGTCACAACGACGCCGAGTACCCGGACGAAGTGTTCAGCGCGGAAGATATTGACCGAGAAAAAATTCGGGTGCTGGGCTGGATATTCTGGTGGTCGACACTGAACAGCCGGCGTAATGCGATGTTGCTGCTGTGAGGGGCATCGGGTGCATGGGGTTCAGGCTGGGCATTGGCGAAGAGGTTTAGTATCCTGTGCGGCATCCGAAGCACCCGGCGACGTTGCGCGGCGGGGGCTGGAATGGGGCATTTGATCCGATTGCTCCGTTATCTATTCGCGCTTCTTTAGGAGCGCACCTGTTGAAGGCGATTGCGGTTTATCAAAAATAGATAGGAATCGCCTACGAGAAGCCGGCCACAAGCCGGCTTTTTAATGGGCGGTCGCAACGCAGCTGCTGATCCTGATCAACGTTTACTGACACAACCAATCCTCCCAGCCTAATCGCGAAGCGCTTCAAGGTGCTGACTGGAAACGCGCAGCAATGTCTGCGCAACGCCTACCGGTTACCGACGACGTAACTCCCGATCAGGAAGAGTACGCAGGCTAATACCCAATAGTGGTGCAAATGCATCCTGAGAAACACCGACTTTAGCCCGGGCCTCAGCCGTGACAGAGAGTGTCACCGCGGTCTTACCCTCAGCTTTCCGGTCTATCATTTGCCGTACTGAATCCAGTAAGTCCTTCTGAAACTGCTTCATTTCATTGTCCATGACTGATCTCCTTAACGAAAACACATTTGGGATAATCCCAAATCAGGTTTATTTAAGTAGCCGGATCTCTCAGACGGCGCACCTCCTTGAAAACCATTCATAACGCTCGCTACCAGGCGCTGCTTGATCTTCTGCTAGAGGCACGTAATGCGGCCGGCATGACGCAAAAAGAGTTGGCCGCAAAGCTCGGGCGACCGCAGTCCTTTGTTTCGAAAACCGAAAACGCCGAGCGCACACTCGATGTGATTGAGTTCATGGATGTCTGTCGGGGGCTCGGGACTGATCCGTATGCGTTGCTGAACAAGCTTGAAGCTATGCCCAGTCATGATTGACCCCCGTGGTGGCGCAATGGATCTGAGCAAAGCAGTCGGAGCAGCGTTAAAGGAGGCGCGCGAGGCGAAGGGCCTCACGCAGGAGGATTTTGTCGGGGTGTGTGGCAGGAATTATCTGTCCGAGATCGAGCGCGGATAGAAGAGCCCGACGCTTGAGAAGCTAGACCAACTCGCGACCAGAATCGGAATTCATCCGCTTGAGCTGCAGATCTCGTGCTATGCCAGGCAAGCTTCAATAAGCCAGCAAGCTTTGCTGGATATGCCAGATGACCGCTTGCGTAAAACATGGCTCGACGATGTGTGATGCAGTACGTTCTGGTCAACAACAGACTGTCACGGACAGACTTTTACGTCCCGCCCTCTCCAAATATCCCATACCTCTTCCCAGCCATCTTCGTGACTCGGACCAGAGACAATAATCAGCTGGCTGCACGCACCGTTGCCCAGTTGCCTGCTATAAAACTTTGCCAGTTCAGTCGGGATCATTTCGTCACGCGTTCCTGACAAGTGACGCTGGGGTATCAATGCCAGGTACTGGATGTAATCGAGTGGGTTCAACGATCCGTTGAGAGGCGAAAGTCCCTTTAGTTCTGTCCACTGATTCGGGGCAAGATTGCCAGCGATGGTCTGGATTAGGGTGATGTCGTCTCGTTGTCCAGCAAGTAGCAACGCAAGGGTTGCGCCACCTGAATAACCAATCAGCTCGAACTCTTTATTACCATAACGTTGTTTCATCTGGTCCAGCGCGTCGCTGACGCTGGTGACCACTTCCTGGGAGAAACGGCGATCGGTCCAGAGTGCAGAGTTGCAGGCCTGGGCCGTGATGAATTGACAAGGTCGCGCTAGATAGGCGCTGGGAGTCGGGTCGTTGATTGCCATCTGCGGCACGAGTAGCTTACGTGGGCTCGGGTCGATACTGGGTTGAGTGGCCGTGGCCCAGGCATGACCGTCGCCCTCCAGATAGACCCGCAAACGGTTCGTCCTGAAGGTCTCTGGCGGTAATAGCGCCGCCAGTGGAAAGGGCTGTGCCGACAGAATCTGCATCTGTCGCCCATGCTGGTCCGCCAATTGCTGTAGAGCTGCGCGTGGCGACTGACAACCGGCAACGGCACCGCTTAACAGCAGCGCCATCAAAACTGCAAGGATACCGCCAAAGCGTTTTTGACCGAGGCGGTGGCTCCACATCAAAAGTCGTAACGCACTTTTGCGGAGAACACATCGGCATCGAAGCCCGATTTCCCGATGTAGTCGTAGTTGACGCCCAGTGTGACTGCACCCAGTTTGTAGTCGGCACCCACACCCGCCTCGTAACTGTCACGCACAGCCTTGGCACCGCTGGTCACAAACGGCGTACTGCCTAGCAGAAAGGTCGACGTGCTCTGCGCCTGGTCGGCGGCGAAGTCGTGGTAGGCCATCAGTTTAGCCTGCGGCTCCAGCGTTCCGGCGCCCATGAGGAAGCTGCCAGCCACGCGCATGCCCGCGCCCAGCTCAATGGCTTCATAACGCTGGTCTTCAACTGTCAGCGCAGCCGACGAACCTTTCTCGCGATAGCCGTCGATGTTCACCTGGCTGTAACGCGCCGCCATGCGCGGTTCGACCAATACTTGCGGGCTGACATGGTAGGTGTAACCGCCTACCAGATTCAGACCCAGCAGGTCACTGTCATAATCAGCCTTGGCACGTGTACCTGCGATGCTGCGTTTGCCCTGATTGTCATTGAGGCCGTAAGTCAGGCTTGTATCGACAAAGTAATTGCCCAGCTCGAAGCCGCCATACAGTGTGAATGCATGGCTGTCGACTTCGGTTTTGTTGCCACTTTTGCCATTCACGTCGGTATTGATGAAGCTGTAGGCCAGCCCCAGCGTCAGGTTGTCGTTGAGTTTGCCGTCAGCGCCCACCGCAATTCCGTTGCTGTAAGCGTTATAGCCTGCAATCCCGTTGCGCTGGTCTTGAGTAGCATCGCTGTAGAGCGACTGGACCCAAACACCTGCATTTTTGAAGCCTTCACCAGATGAAGCTCCGCGTATCGAGCTAGTGCGGCTGCCAGTTACATTGCTGATCAGGCCTTGGCTGGTAGTAGCGGCGCTTCTTGCCCCGCCATTGACCTCCGGCGACAGCTGAGAGGCCAGCTTGGCGAGCTGGCCACCGTCAGCGTTCAACAAAAGCTGTTTGAACGCATCACTGTCGTTCAGCTTGCTTATGATGCTGTCGCCGGTCAGGTTAACCAGTGTGGTCTGTTCATTAACTGAACCGCCGTTGTCGGCAACCACCTGAGCGACCTCTTCCCTGCCCTTGGCGGTGACCACAGCCACCACGTTTTTGCCGTCAACGGTATAGCTGTCGATTTTAAGTAATGCCGAGGTACTGACTACATCGAGTTTTCCGGCAGGATCGACCGCGCGTCCATCCTTGGTCAGCAATTCGATCCTGCCTGATTCGATAAGCTTGTAAGTGGTGCCGTTGGCGCTAAAGTCATCACCCTTGGCCGCGAGCTTTACTTGCGCTCCCTGTTCGAACTGAGTAGTGCCGGTAACTCTCAGCACCGCGGTTTTAGTATCAGTGGCCTTGCTCAGATTCAGGCCGAGTGCCGAATTGCCGTCGACATAGAGATCGCCACCAATGCTGCTGTGTGTGGACTCAAAAGTCATGGTGGTAGGACTGTCGGAGGTGCCGCCAACGTAAACCGATCCTCCGCTCTTCAGGCGAATGTTGTAGCCATCCGTACGGCTGTCAGTACCTGTGAAGGAAGTATCCCCTTCCAGCTCGATATTGCTCAAGTCGATCAGGTTACCGACAACTACGCTGCCCTTTCTCAGGATCAGCTCGACAGGACGATTGCTTTTAGAGGCGTCGATGGCCCTGTCAGCGGAAATGATCGAACCGCTGTTATAGATATTGAAGTCGCCCCGTTCTATGTACCAAGGTTGAGCGCCGATCATAGCGAATGTGGTAGTACCCATCACGATAGCAGCGCCCTCGCCGCGGATCGTCCCGGTATTGGTCATATCCGCACTATTGCCTGTGATGGTGACCCCGTCGATTCGAAGACCTTGAGACCCCGTGCCGCTAGCGGAGAGGCTGCCATGATTTTCGAAAGCTTTCAGACTCGTGGCGACATTCAGGGCCGTCGCGCCTTGGCCAGTAACGTCAACCGAGCCTCGGTTGACTACGCCGCCGCCAATCTTGCCGCCCTCAAGGCTGATGCCTTTAGCTACTTCACCACTGGCAAAGTTGCCGGAACCGCTGATGTTCGCATTGAGGATCAGATCCTTTGCAATGGTCGACCCGTTGAGCTGGATCGCATCTTTAACCGCACTGCCCGTATAGGCACCGTTAATCTCGAGATTGCCGGTATGGGTCTGGCGCTCGCTTTTGTAGCCAGCGTTAGTCAGTTCGACTGTTTCAGCAAAAGCCGGAACAGTAGTTGCGGCCACAGCCATTGCGAGAAGGGTCTTGCGAAACATCACAGAGTTCACGATTCATTCCTTATGTTGGGGGCGCTTCCATGCATAGCGAGAACGTGCCGCAGCAAAAAAGTGGCGATTAGCCACATAGAAGAGCGCGGCGAGAATAAATTAACTGACTTGAAATAACATCAAATATTATCGGTTCAATCGCACCTCGTTAAAATCGTGGGGGGGTGTCGAGTTGTAGATGGCCCTTACAGCAGCCCACAGGCTTTCAAAATAAAAACTTTCCCATTATTTCGATAAGCACGAACGACTGAAACCAAATGCCAAGGTGCGATAGAAGGCTGTAGTGAAAATAATCATCCTTCTGGCGAGCAAACCTGCGTGCCGCGTTGACGCAACATATTGCGCACCTGGCAGCTCTGCGTGATCAGTGTCTGTTTGTCCAGCACAGGGTCCGTGAGGGAGCGATTGACCAGAAACTCCTGACGCGTACTCGGTAGCTGTTCAAGCAACACGAGCCTCTCGAGGTCGCTTATAAACTGGCCGTTTCACTATCGTTTTTTAACGTGGACTGATGAACTACATTATCGATCAGTTCGATCCAGGCTCGAACAGGGGTGTGATCAAGACCGGCTGGAATGACGACCGCAGAAGGGTTGGTCAAGTATTTGTCAGCGAAACGCCGCAATCTGGCCAGTGCGGTCTCGGCAGACAGACTCAAAAGAGGTTTCTTTTCCAGCTGGGACACATAACAAGGCCCGGATACCGCCAAACATCCGTTAACTGATTCGACCGGGGCCTTGCCACTCAGCAGCGCCCGGGAGGTCACCGACTGAGCTATACAGAAAGGGTTGATACGGTTCGGAATACCCGCACGGGATGCTCGCAACGCATATTCGATGCCTTCGTATTCCACCCAGCGGAAAGGCTCGTCCAGCGACCAGCCATTCCATACGTCCTTGCGACAAATGGACTGCCTGTCGGGTAACTAGCGTCGTTGTTGTAGCGTCGGGCTGGCTAAGCAGAATCCCGTCCAGTCGACGTCCGGGAATACTGACGGAGCAATGGACAGAGCACTACCGTTGGTGCGATGCAGCCCCTTGAGTCCCTGCGCAACCTCTGACATGGCCATATCCCACGCGGCAGCGAATTAGCCACTTGCTGCGCCGCAACGCTCGTTCACGATCACAAGGCACTTCCCTGCACGCACGTTGATCTATAACGTCAATGGTCCTTTGCAACACGACCGATCAAGCGATCACCCTTGAACAAGCGAGGATCCTCATGACCCAAACGTCTTACACCCCGCCGAAGGTCTGGCACCAGGAAACAAAATCGGGCGGCAAGTTCGCCAGTACCAACCGCCCCGTCGCCGGTCCCACGCATGAAAAGCAATTGCCCGTCGGCAAGCATCCGTTACAGCTCTATTCGCTGGCGACGCCCAACGGGGTGAAGGTCACGATCATGCTGGAAGAGCTGCTGGCGCTGGGACACAGCGGTGCGGAGTACGATGCCTGGCTGATCCGCATCTCCGAAGGCGATCAGTTTTCCAGCGGATTTGTCGAGATCAATCCCAATTCCAAGATCCCGGCGTTGCTGGACCGCAGCCATGAGACACCGGTGCGGGTCTTCGAGTCCGGTTCGATCTTGTTGTACCTGGCAGAAAAGTTCTCCAGCTTCCTGCCTGCAGATGTGGCGGGACGTACAGAGACGCTGAACTGGCTGTTCTGGCAGATGGGCGCTGCGCCGTATCTGGGCGGCGGTTTCGGGCATTTCTATGCATACGCGCCAGAGAAGCTTGAATACCCCATCAACCGTTTTGCCATGGAGGCCAAGCGTCAGTTGGATGTACTGGACCGTCGCCTTGCCGAACACCGCTATCTGGCGGGCGACACCTACACAATTGCCGACATCGCGGTCTGGCCCTGGTACGGCGCATTGGTGCAGAACAAGGTGTATTCGGCGGCCGAATTTCTGTCGGTACACGAATATCCGAACGTGATCCGCTGGACGGAGGAAATCGCAGCGCGCCCGGCCGTTGTGAAAGGCCAGAAGGTCAATCGCACCTGGGGCGAGGAAGCGGATCAGGTTCCGGAGCGGCACGACGCGTCTGATCTGGATAAGTGAGGCGTAAGTCAAGGCTTCGCGAACAGAAACCTGATGTCACAACCCCAGCTGAAAATCTGGATCTAACAGGAGCAATCCGCACGTAGAGTAGCCGGCCTCAATGACTGTTCAAGGACGCGCTCACATGAATCCGGGAATTATCCATCTGGCCAATACCCTGCCTGCCGGGTTGCCACGCAATGGAGTACTTGCAGTATGAGTACTCCTGACGCACCGCTAGCTCCGGTCAACGATCGCTTTGATGAAGTGCTCGCAATGATTCAGGGCGCTCGGCAGCAGGCGGCACAGGCCGTCAACACCCGTCTGATCGAACTCTATTGGCAAGTCGGCGCTTATATCAGCCGCAAGATTGAAAACGCCGAGTGGGGTGATGCGGTGGTCAGCCAGCTTGCCGAGCATCTGGCCACAACCCAGCCGGGGCTGCGTGGGTTTACGCGTAGCAACCTGTTTCGCATGCGTCAATTCTACGAGATTTACCGCGTTGAAGAGAAAGTCGCACCACTGGTGCGACAATTATCCTGGTCCCATAATCTGATCATTCTTAGCCAGAGCAAACGCCCGGAAGAGCGTGAGTTCTACTTAAAAATGGCGAGTCAAGAAAAGTGGTCAAAGCGCGAACTGGAACGCCAGTTCAAGACTGCCTTGTTCGAGCGCACCGTCACCCAGCCCGCCAAAGCCTCGGCCATGCTCAGGAAAACCCGGCCGGCCGCACTGGATGTGTTCCGCGATGCCTACATGGTGGAATTTCTGGAGCTGCCCGCGGGCCATGCCGAAGCGGACCTGCATCGCGGGTTACTGCAGCGCCTGAGGGATTTTCTGATCGAGCTGGGCCGTGACTTCTGTTTTGTCGGCTCCGAGTACCCGGTACAGGTTGGCGGCCAGGATTTCGCGCTGGATCTGCTGTTTTTCCATCGAGGCCTCAACTGCCTTGTGGCCATCGAACTCAAGGTAGGCCGCTTTGAGCCAGAATACCTGGGCAAGCTGAACTTCTATCTGGAAGCACTGGACCAGACTGAGCGCAAACATCATGAAAACCCCGCCATCGGCGTCCTGCTTTGCGCCAGCAAAAACGATGAGGTGGTCGAATACGCGCTGAACCGTTCGTTATCGCCTGCGCTGATTGCCGAATACCAGACCCGATTGCCGGACCGACAATTGTTGCAGGCTAAACTGCATGAGTTCTATGCCATGGACATCGCGAAGGACGATCAGTAATACCTGACAACCGCACGGATGCATTACGCTTGCCAGATAACGCCGTCACTTTCCGGAGCCCTTCATGCCGCACAGCAAAGACCCTCGCGCCCACACTGCCCTGTCACAACGTGGCCGTAGCGCAAGTAGCGGGCCGGGGCTGGCGGTCAATCCGCCGGTGGTGCGCATCAGCACCGTGCTGTTTGACAGCCTGGACAGCTTGCGCGAAGCCGAGATCCGCACCAAAGGGCCGGAACGCTCGCTGACTTACGGGGCGAATGGCAACCCGACGGCGTTTGCCTTGCAGGATCTGGTCTCCGAACTAGAGGGTGCTCACGGCACCTGCCTTTACCCGACAGGGCTCGCCGCCGTCGCGCAGATGTTTCAATCTTTTCTGCGACCTGGCGATCATGTACTGCTCACCGAATCGGTCTATGGTCCGGTGCGGCGACTGGCGAACACCCTGTTGAAAGCGTTCGACATTCAATTCGACTTCTATGCCGCCGATGGCAGTGATGTGGAATCCATGATCAAAGCCAACACACGGATGATCTACGCTGAAGTACCGGGCTCGCTGACCTTTGATATGTGCGACCTGCCCGCCCTGTCGAAACTGTGTAAGGCGAAAAATCTGCTGCTGGCTGTGGATAACTCCTGGGGCTCAGGGGTGTTGTACAAGCCGCTTGAACTGGGTGCGGACATTTCGCTGATGGCGCTGACCAAGTACGTGGCCGGGCATTCGGATGTGATGATGGGCAGCGTCAGTACCACCGAAAAGCATTGGCAGGCCCTCAAAACAATGAATACCGCCGTAGGCAATACCGTCAGCCCCGACGATGCCTATCTGGTGCTGCGCGGCGCACGCAGTCTGGCCGCGCGGATGGCAATGCACGAACGGCATGCGATGCAGGTGGCGCAATGGCTACAGGGTCAGCCTCAGGTCGCTCGCGTGCTGTATCCCGCGTTGCCGGATGATCCGGGCCACGCGATCTGGAAGCGCGACTTTCATGGTTGCAACGGCCTGCTCAGCTTCGAATTCAAGACGGCTGATCGCCAGGTGCTGGATCGCTTTGTCAGTGCGCTGAAGCTGTTCGGGATCGGCTATTCCTGGGGCGGTTTTGAAAGCCTTATCACCGAGATCGAACAGCACGGCCCTGACCGAAGCGCAGGACCGATGCTGCGCTTGCAGATTGGCCTCGAAAGCCCGGAGGATCTGATCGCCGACCTGCAGAGCGGGTTTGACGCAGGTTGATCCTGCGCGCCACTGCCATGGCACAGATCCATCGCCTTGATTTGCCCCAGAGCCGCCGCTCTGCTAGTGTCGCGCGGTTTAACCTCTACCGGAAATGCCCCCATGGCCCGCAAGAAAGCTGCACTGGATTTCGAACAGTCCCTCGCTGATCTGCAAGCGCTGGTAGAGCGCCTGGAGAATGGCGAATTGTCTCTGGAAGACTCTCTGACCGCTTTCGAGCAAGGTGTACGCCTGACTCGCGACTGCCAGAGTGCCCTGACCCAGGCCGAGCAGAAGGTTCAGGTGCTGCTGGAGCGCGATGGCGAGCTGACCGAAGAGCCGTTCGACGATGCGGAACTCCCCGAATGATTGCGAGCTATCAGGCGCAGAGCCAGATTCGTGTGAACGCAGCGCTCGAAGGTCTGTTTCAGGCACCAAGTCCTGAGCTGACGCGCCTCTATGAAGCCATGCGCTACAGCGTGATGAACGGCGGCAAGCGCGTGCGTCCATTGCTCGCCTATGCAGCCTGCGAAGCGTTGGGCGGCGTGGCTCAAGACGCCAACGGTGCAGCCTGCGCGGTTGAGCTGATCCATGCCTATTCGCTGGTACACGACGATTTGCCGGCGATGGACGATGACGATCTGCGTCGCGGCCAGCCCACCACGCACAAAGCCTTCGATGAAGCCTGCGCGATCCTTGCTGGCGATGGCCTGCAAAGCCTGGCGTTCACCGCCCTGCTCGCCCCGCACCTGAATTCACGCGATGCCGAGACCCGCTTGCAGATGGTCAGCACATTGGCTGCCGCCGCTGGCCCGGCCGGGATGGTGGGCGGGCAGGCAATTGATCTGGGTTCGGTGGGGCTGAAGCTGGATCAGGCCGCGCTGGAATACATGCATCGCCACAAGACCGGTGCGCTGATCGAAGCCAGTGTCAGGCTTGGCGCGCTGGCCAGCGGTCAGTCTGATCAGCCCCGGCTGGACGCCTTGCAGGTTTATGCGCGCGCGATCGGTTTGGCTTTTCAGGTCCAGGATGACATTCTCGACGTCGAAAGCGATACGGCAACGCTTGGCAAACGCCAAGGCGCTGATATGGCGCGTGACAAGCCGACCTACCCCGCGCTGATCGGACTGGAAGCGGCCAAGGGCTATGCCCTCGAATTGCGCGATCAGGCACTGGAGGCACTGGCTGACTTCGGCACCACGGCCGAGCCGCTGCGCGAACTGGCACGCTACATCGTCGAACGCCGCCACTGAAGGCAATCATCGACATCAGAATTGCGATGAATCAACCAGGGTTCATCAGGTCTCAGTCACCAAGCGTGTGAGCAGACGGACTATCCACTGACTCACTTCATGGGCAGCTTGCGATGCATAAGGTAAACTGCCGCCTCTTTTACTTATAACGATTCGCCTGATGCCCACGACGTTCAAAGACATCCCCCGCGAGCGCCCGGTTACTCCGCTGCTCGACCGTGCTGACACACCGGAAGGCCTGCGCCGTCTGGGTGAAGCCGAGCTGGAAACCCTGGCCGATGAACTGCGCCTGGAATTGCTGTATTCCGTTGGCCAGACCGGCGGGCATTTCGGCGCCGGCCTTGGGGTCATCGAGCTGACCATTGCCCTGCATTACGTGTTCGATACGCCAGATGACCGTCTGGTGTGGGACGTGGGTCATCAGGCGTATCCGCACAAAATCCTGACCGGCCGTCGTGCGCGCATGTCCACGCTGCGCCAAAAGGACGGTGTTGCTGCTTTCCCGCGACGCAGCGAGAGTGAATACGACACCTTTGGCGTCGGCCATTCCAGTACGTCAATCAGTGCTGCTCTGGGCATGGCGATTGCCTCGCGCCTGCAAGGCAGCGAGCGTAAATCCATCGCAGTCATCGGCGACGGCGCGCTGACTGCCGGCATGGCATTCGAGGCGCTGAATCACGCGCCGGAAGTGGCGGCCGACATGCTGGTCATTCTCAATGACAACGATATGTCGATCTCGCGCAACGTCGGCGGGCTGTCGAACTATCTGGCCAAGATTCTCTCCAGCCGCACCTACACCAGCATGCGTGAAGGCAGCAAGAAGGTGCTCTCGCGCCTGCCGGGTGCTTGGGAAATCGCGCGGCGCACCGAAGAGTACGCCAAGGGCATGCTGGTCCCCGGTACGCTTTTCGAAGAGCTGGGCTGGAACTACATCGGCCCTATCGATGGCCACGACCTGCCGACCCTCATCGCCACGCTGCGCAACATGCGTGATCTGAAAGGCCCGCAGTTTTTGCACGTCGTGACCAAGAAAGGCAAAGGCTTCGCTCCGGCAGAAGTCGACCCGATTGGCTACCACGCAATCACCAAGCTTGAACCCGTGAATGCGCCGGTCAGCGTTCAGAAGAAAATCAGCGCACCGAAGTATTCCGGCGTGTTCGGCCAATGGATCTGCGACATGGCTGAAGCCGATGCTCGCCTGGTGGGCATTACGCCTGCCATGAAAGAAGGGTCGGACCTGGTGGCGTTCAGCGAGCGCTTCCCCGAGCGTTACTTCGACGTCGCCATCGCCGAACAGCACGCCGTGACACTGGCGGCGGGTATGGCGTGTGAAGGCAGCAAGCCGGTTGTAGCGATCTATTCGACCTTCCTGCAACGGGGTTACGACCAGTTGGTGCATGACGTCGCGGTGCAGAACCTCGACGTACTGTTCGCCATCGACCGCGCCGGACTGGTCGGCGAAGACGGCCCGACTCACGCGGGCAGCTTCGATCTGTCTTTCCTGCGCTGCATCCCTGGCATCGTTGTGATGACACCGAGTGATGAAAACGAGCTGCGCAAGTTACTCAGCACCGGCTACCTGCACAACGGACCTGCGGCAGTGCGCTACCCGCGTGGCACCGGCCCGAATGCGCTGATTGATGCCAACCTTGACCCGGTCGAAATCGGCAAGGGCGTCGTGCGTCGACAAGGCCAGGGTGTTGCGATACTGGTGTTCGGTGTGCAACTGACCGAGGCCATGGTGGTTGCCGAAAAGCTGGATGCGACCGTTATCGACATGCGTTTCGTCAAACCGCTGGACGAGACACTGGTGCGCGAAGCAGCCGCCAATCACGAACTGCTGGTCACCCTGGAAGAGAATGCAGTGATGGGCGGCGCAGGTGCGGCGGTCAGCGAGTTCCTGGCCCGTGCCAACATCCTCAAGTCAGTGCTTCACCTGGGCTTGCCGGACGTTTATGTCGAGCATGCCAAACCCGCGCAGATGCTGGCCGAGTGCGGGCTGAATGCAGAAGGAATTGAAGCCGCGATCAATGAGCGATTGGTGTTGATCGGCTGATACGCCCGGAAACCTCTCGGTCCTCACGCTCCCGCAGTCATCGTTATACACACGTCATGGAGAGGGAGAGCCCGGAATACAGGGCTTTCAGGCTTCTGCCGAAGGGCGTGGGAACGCCCATCAGCGTCAGGCTGTCGGAAGCCGATACAGGTAAAGCAGCACCACGCTGGAAAACGCCAGCAGGCAGACAGGTAGCGGGTGCAGGCCGAACAGCACAGCGACAGCGGCGATCCACGCGGGGAGCCCGGCAGCCAGAAAGGCAAAACGACGGACTGCGGCGAGCCTGATCCAGGCCGCAGGCTCTTCAGGCGTATCGATTGAAGCCTGAGTAACCGCCAATGCGCGCTTGTAGACCCCGAACGGCTTCACGCTGACGAACATCGAGCCGATACCGGCGATGAACAGCGGCATCGCCAGCACTGGAATGAGCGGTTCGCTGGAGCCAAAAAACAGACAGACCACCAGCAGTGGTGCCAAGGTCAGCCCCAGTTGGCGCCACCATGCCATTTCCAGCTTTTGACGAACCTCACTGCGTGTCACGCCGGACCGACCTCGCTCTGATGCTCATTGCCCATCATATGTCCCAGCTTGCCGGCCTTGGTCGCCAGATAAAGTCGATTATGCGGGTTTTGTCCGGTGTGCAGCGGCACTCGCTCGGAAACCTTGATGCCCATGTCGGTCAGCGCTTTGACCTTGCGTGGGTTATTGGTCATCAGGCGCAGCGACTGGACCCCCAGATGCTGAAGCATCGGCAGGCAGATCGCGTAATCACGTTGATCGGCAGCAAAGCCCAGACGCTCATTAGCCTCGACGGTATCGGCACCACCGTCCTGCAACTCATAGGCGCGGATCTTGTTCATCAGGCCAATACCGCGGCCTTCCTGACGCAGATACAGCAATATGCCGCGGCCCTCGGTGGCGATGGCGCGCAAGGCTGCTTCAAGCTGGGAGCCGCAATCGCAACGCTGGCTGAACAGCGCGTCGCCTGTCAGGCACTCGGAATGCACACGACCAAGAACCGGTGCGCCATCCGCGACGTCACCCAGACTCAGGACAACATGTTCACGGCCGGTTGCCGACTCGATAAAGCCGTGCATGGCAAATTCTGCAAAGGGTGTAGGCAGCTTGGAAGCGGCAACAAATACGACGGGCACCGGGTGCTCCTGATCAGTATGAAGGCTGGAAATTCGCAAGACTCACATTGTAACAGCAGGTTCTTACGGACGCTCAGCGCGAATTCTCGGGCATTTAGATCATAAAGTTCGATGCATAGACTTTAGCTGTCCCTGCACGCCGCGCTGCCGAAATGCTGATAGCCGCGCGTATCGGGCGTGATGTCGTTACCGGCACTGTCGAGCAAGACCACGCCCTGCCCGGCTTCCACCCGCCCAATCACATGCACGGGCCAGCCGGCAGCCTGCAAACCGGGCATCTGCGCGGATGGCAAGGTGAACGCCAGAATGTAATCGTCACCGCCACTCAGTGCTGCTTGCTGCGCGACCTGCAGACCGAGCAGCGCCAGCAGTGGCTCCGATATAGGTAACCTGTCGCGTTCGATCAGCAGACGCACACCCGAAGCACGGGCGATATGCCCGCAGTCCGCGAGCAGACCGTCGGAGATATCCAGTGCCGATGTAGCCCTGCCGCGCAAGGCCTGGCCCAGCGCCAACTGCGGTTGTGGCGACCAGTAGCGGGCCAGTAAAGGCGCGGCAATCGAAGCCTCGGCGCTAAGCTGATTCAATACCAGTGGCAATGCTCCAGCAGCCTCGCCGAGCGCGCCGCCGACACACAACAGATCGCCTTCGCGAGCGCCGCTGCGGGTCAGGGCAAGCCCGGTGGGCAGACTGCCAAAAACCGTCATCGTCAGGCTAAGCGGACCACGGGTGGTATCACCGCCAATCAGGCGCAGCGCACAGCCTTGCGCCATCTGGTTCAGACCACGCGCGAATGCCTGCAGCCAGTCGGAATCGACGTGCGGCAGGGTCAAGGCAAGGGTAAAGGCAATCGGGCGAGCGCCCATGGCCGCCAGATCACTGGCAGACACTGCCAGGGCACGCTGGCCGAGCAGAAAAGGGTCGCAGATATCGGGAAAATGCACCCCGGCAACCAGGGTGTCGGTCGAGATCGCCAACTGCTCGCCGGGCGGCAACGCCAGCAGCGCGCAGTCGTCGCCGATCCCCAGCGCAACTTCTTCTCCCGCCTGCGCACAGGGCGCGGCGGCGAAGTAATTGCGGATCAGCTCGAACTCTCCCATGAAGGTCAGGCGCGAATCAGCGCTTGTGGGCCTTCACTTCGACCTCACGCAGGCGCGGTGCCAGCTTGTCCAGCACACCATTGACGAACTTGTGGCCGTCAGTGGAGCCGTAGACTTTCGCCAGCTCGATGCCTTCGTTGATCACCACGCGATAAGGCACGTCGATGCGCTTGAGCAGTTCGAAGGTGGACAGGCGCAGTACCGCCAGCTCGATCGGGTCGAGTTCTTCGATGGTCAGATCAAGGCAAGGTGCCAGAGCAGCGTCGATTTCGGTCTGGTTGGTCGCCACACCGTGCAGCAGCTCACGGAAGTAAGTGCCGTCAACGTTGCTGAAATCATTGTCGACACGAAACTGTGCTTCGATTTCGTTCAACGCGTGGCCAGCCATGTGCCGTTGGTACAGGGCCTGAGTTGCCATCTGCCGCGCTTCGCGACGTTTGGCGCTCTTGCCTTTGGCGATTTCCGGCGCTTTGGCGTCACGTGGGTTGAACTGGTCGGTATCGTCGGAAATCACTTGGCCTCCAACTGCGACAGCAGGCTGACCATTTCGATGGCGGACAGCGCAGCTTCAGCGCCCTTGTTACCGGCCTTGGTGCCGGAACGCTCGATGGCCTGTTCGATCGAATCGACCGTCAACACGCCGAAAGCGACTGGGATGCCGAACTCCATGGAAACCTGGGACAAGCCTTTGACGCACTCGCCTGCGACGTATTCGAAGTGTGGAGTACCGCCACGAATCACCGCGCCCAGCGCGACGATGGCCGAAAACTCGCTGCGCTGAGCGACTTTTTGCACGACCAGCGGAATCTCGAAAGCACCCGGCGCGCGGATGATGGTGATGTCGCTTTCGCTGACGCCGTGGCGCACCAGCGCATCAACGGCACCGCTAACCAGGCTTTCCACGACGAAGCTGTTGAAACGGCCAACCACCAGAGCGTAACGGCCCTGGGGAGCGATGAAAGTACCTTCGATGGTCTTCAAGGTCATTCGGTGAGTCTCGTATTAAAGAGCAAGCCCGCCTTAAAGCGGACTTTGAGGGATATTAGGCCACGAATCGCAACCGTCAGACCGAAACCTGCGAAAAAACCGTCTTCCGCACGCACCAACCTGCCGGTATTTATTCGGAGGGCACGTATTCTACAACTTCCAGATCGAAACCGGATATCGCATTGAACTTCATCGGTGAACTCATCAGGCGCATTTTGCGCACACCGAGGTCACGAAGGATCTGCGAACCGGCGCCGACCGTGCTGTAAGTGGTCGGCGTCTTGATCGGTTGTTGCCCGGCGGTTTCGCGGATATGGGCCAGCAATACATCGCCATCCAGAGGGTGCCCCAGCAACAGCACTACCCCACTGCCGGCCTCGTTAACCGCGCGCATCGCAGCGCGCAGGCTCCAGCGGCCGGGCTGCTTGACCATCAGCAGGTCGCGCAGCGGATCCATGTTATGAACACGTACGAGGGTCGGCTCTTCTGCGCAGATCTTGCCCAGGGTCAGTGCCAGATGCACATCGCCCTCGACCGAATCGCGGTAAGTCACCAGGTTGAAACTGCCCAGTTCGCTGTCCATCGGTTGCTCGGCAATCCGCTGAACGGTACGTTCGTGGATCATCCGGTAGTGAATCAGGTCGGCGATGGTACCGATCTTGATGTCGTGTTGCTGGGCAAATGCTTCGAGTTCGGCGCGACGCGACATGGTGCCGTCGTCGTTCATGACCTCGCAGATCAGGCCCGACGGCTCGAAACCGGCCATGCGCGCCAGATCACACGCTGCTTCGGTGTGACCGGCGCGTGCCAGGGTGCCGCCGGCCTGAGCCATCAACGGGAAAATGTGCCCCGGGCTGACGATATCTTCGGCTTTGGCGTCCTTGGCGGCGGCAGCCTGCACGGTGCGTGCGCGGTCGGCTGCCGAGATGCCGGTAGTCACGCCTTCGGCGGCTTCGATGGAAACGGTGAACTTGGTGCCGAAACCTGATCCGTTGCGCGGCGCCATCAGGGGCAGCTTGAGGGTTTCGCAGCGCTCGCGAGTCATCGGCATGCAGATCAGACCTCGGGCGAAACGTGCCATGAAGTTGATGTGCTCGGGCTTCACGCACTCGGCGGCCATGATCAGGTCGCCTTCGTTCTCGCGGTCTTCGTCATCCATGAGGATGACCATCTTGCCTTGGCGAATGTCTTCAACCAGTTCTTCGATACTGTTGAGCGCCACGCGGCACCCCCTTGATTCAGGATTTCAGGTAGCCGTTCTCGGCCAGAAAGCTTTCGGTGATCGTACCGTGGCCCGGCTCGGCAGCCTTGTCGCCCAGTAACAGACGCTCCAGATAACGCGCCAGCAGGTCGACTTCCAGATTGACCTTACGGCCTGGCTGGTAGTCGGCCATGATGGTTTCGCTCCAGGTATGCGGCACGATGGTCAGCTCGAATTCCGCGCCGTTGACCGAGTTGACAGTCAGGCTGGTGCCGTCGACCGTGATCGAGCCTTTGTGGGCGATGTATTTGGCCAGCTCACGTGGCGCACGCACCGTGAACTGAATGGCGCGGGCATTCTCGGCACGGGAGACGATTTCGCCTACGCCGTCGACATGCCCGCTGACCAGGTGACCACCCAGGCGCGTGGTCGGTGTCAGGGCCTTTTCCAGATTGACCCGACTGCCGCTCTTCAAGTCGACAAAGGCAGTAACAGTCAGGGTCTCCCGACTGACGTCTGCCCAGAAGCCGTCGCCAGGCAGCTCGACAGCGGTCAGGCACACGCCATTCACGGCAATGCTGTCACCGAGTTTGACGTCGCTCAGGTCGAGCTTGCCGGTTTCCACGTAAACGCGGACGTCGCCACCCTTGGGGGTCAGGGCGCGGATGCTGCCGATTGATTCGATAATGCCGGTAAACATGGGTCCTCCGGGAGAACAGGGGCTGCGCGCTAGGCGAAGCCGGGAATTATACGCCGGGTGCGAAGACAGGGAGAGCAATGACTCGCCAGTCTTTGCCGACGGCCCGCATTTCCACGATATTCAGCTCCAGCGCTTCACTCATCTGCGCCAGCGGCAGGTCAAGCAGCGGCCGGGCCGATGAGCCGAGAAACTTCCCCGCGATGAAAATCTGAAACTCGTCGACCAGCCCGAGACGCGCAAACGCACCCGCCAGGCGCGGACCGGCCTCGACCAGGACCTCGTTGACGCCACGGGTTGCGAGCTCGCCCATCAGCTTGCGCAGGTCTACGTGACCGGCGCTGTCGGCCAGCGCGAGCATCTCGTGGCCTTCTTCCTGATAACGACCCCGCGCTGACGCAGCGGCACAGGTCACGACCAGCGCACTGCCAGCCTGAAAGAACGGCGCGTCCAGCGGCACACGCAAGCGCCCGTCAATCAATACGCGCAACGGCGGACGGCTGGCGGCCAAGGCACTCATTTCTGCGTCCAGCCCCAGCTCGTCAGGGCGCACGGTCAGGCGTGCATTGTCTGCCAGCACCGTGTCAGCACCCGTCAGGACCACACTTGACTGCGCGCGCAGGCGTTGCACCGCCGAGCGGGCTTCCGGGCCAGTGATCCATTGGCTTTCACCGCTGGCCATGGCAGTTCGACCATCCAGGCTCATGGCCAGCTTGACCCTTATATAAGGCCGGCCGGTTTCCATGCGCTTGAGAAAGCCTTTGTTCAGCGCCCGTGCTTCGCTTTCCAGCACGCCGCATTGAACACCGATGCCAGCATTCATCAGGCGTAGCAGTCCGCGACCGGAGACTTCGGGATTAGGGTCCTGCATCGCGGCAACGACTCGCACCAGCCCGGCATCCACCAGGGCATCGGCACAGGGCGGCGTACGCCCCTGATGACTGCACGGCTCAAGCGTGACGTAAGCCGTTGCGCCCCGGGCAAGCTCACCCGCCTGACGCAGCGCATGCACCTCGGCATGCGGCTCGCCTGCACGGGCATGCCAGCCCTCACCGACGATCTGGCCATCACGCACGATGACGCAGCCGACTCGCGGATTGGGGTGTGTGGAGTAAAGGCCCTTGCGCGCCAGTTCCAGCGCGCGAGCCATGTAATGAACGTCGAGGGCGGCCTGCTCAGTCAACACTGCACTCATTCCTTACCCGGCTCGCGGGCCAGACGGTCGATTTCTTCACGAAATTCGTTGAGATCCTGAAAGCGGCGGTACACCGAGGCAAATCGGATATAGGCCACTTCGTCGAGCTTTTGCAACTCGCCCATGACCAGCTCACCAACCACCAAAGATTTGACTTCACGTTCACCCGTTGCCCGCAGCTTGTGCTTGATGTGGGCCAGCGCCGCTTCAAGACGCTCGACACTCACCGGACGCTTTTCAAGGGCGCGCTGCATGCCGGCACGCAGCTTTTCTTCATCGAAAGGCTGGCGGCTGCCGTCCTGCTTGATCAGGCGCGGCAAGACCAGCTCGGCGGTTTCGAACGTGGTGAAGCGCTCGCCGCAGGCCAGGCATTCGCGTCGGCGGCGTACTTGCTCGCCTTCGGCGACGAGGCGGGAGTCGATGACTTTGGTGTCATTGGCACCGCAGAAGGGACAGTGCATGGTGGCTGGCAACGAAAGAATGAGGAGCGCCATGTTAGCGCATCCTGTCGGCAAGACAAGGCTGGGGCTTTGCGGTATATAGACGCGCATTAAAGCGATGTTAAATTGCCCGCGCTCGGTAATACTGCAGCTCTGGCGTCGCGCAGCCTTTTGATTTTTGCCTTGTGGAGCTTTTGATGACGCTACGAACCCTGTTTTTGCTAGGCCTCGTTGGCTTGCTGGCCGCTTGCAGCAGCAACGACGCTCCGAAACCCGCTGCCGCCCCACCGGTTGCTCCGTCGATAAAACTGCCAGCCGGGCCGGGTCCGCTGCAACCTTTTCAGCGTGAAATCAGCGGGCAATTGCTAGGCGTACCGGCCGGGGCCGAAGTCGAGCTGGCGATGCTGGTGATCGACGAGCGCGGTCGTCCACAAAAGCTGCTGACCAACACATTGCTCAAGGGCAATGGTCAATCGCTGCCGTTCCAGCTGCGCTTCAATCCGGAAGCGTTCCCGGTAGGTGGACGTGTAGAACTGCGTGGCCGCGCCAGCCAGTCCGGGCAGTTGATCCTGCACCTGCCGTCGATGCGTATCGGTCAGCCGACGACCCAGGCGTTAGGGCAGTTGCAGTTCGTCAAGGCACCATGACTGCTCCGCAACACCTGCAACAATCGCTGAACGAGCTGCTCGGTGACGCCCGACTGGTCGTTACGGCGCTGCCGGGCACCGAGCTGGAACTGTGGCTGATCGATGATTCCAATATGGATCGCGCGTTCAGCCCGGATGAAACGCGCCGCATCCTTGAAGACCCACCGTACTGGAGCTTCTGCTGGGCCAGCGGTTTGGCCTTGGCGCGCTTTCTGGCTGAACACCCGCACTGGGTAGCAGGCAAGCGGGTACTGGACTTCGGCGCCGGTTCGGGTGTGGTCGCCATTGCCGCAGTGAAAGCCGGTGCGCTGGAGGTGGTGGCCTGTGATCTCGACCCGCTGGCGATCACCGCCTGTCAGGCCAACGCTGAACTCAATCAAGTGTCATTGAGTTACTCGACAGATTTCTTTACTGAGGCTGATCGCTTTGATCTGATCCTGGTCGCCGACGTGCTGTACGACCGCGCCAACCTGCCGCTGCTTGATCACTTCCTCTCCCGAGGCCGTGAAGCCCTGGTGGCAGACTCTCGCGTTCGCGACTTCAAGCATGCTACCTACCAGCGCCTGGCAATGCTGCACGCGCATACCCTGCCGGACCTGGCTGAGCCGCATGAGTTCCGGGATGTGAGCTTGTATCACGCGGTGCGGTCAGCGCTGAATAAAAGTCCGGTAGCGCTCAGCTAAACAGTTCACTCCCACGGACTTCGGCCAGCATCAAGAGCAGCAATGCGTGTGGCAACGATCATGTCCAATAGCCGACGCCGCTTTCAGCATTCCCCTGTGGGCTTTATAGTTGGCGGCATTCAGAATCTTCGAGACGTGCAATGAGCCAGGACACTGCTTACATCTTCGACGCGACCACCGCGACCTTCGATCAACTGGTGATCGACAAGTCATTCGATCAGCCGGTCCTGGTCGATTTCTGGGCCGAGTGGTGTGCACCCTGCAAGGTCTTGATGCCGCTGTTGCAGCAGATCACCGAGAGCTATCAAGGCGAACTGCTGCTGGCCAAGGTCAACTGCGACGCCGAGCCGGATGTCGTTGCACGCTTCGGTATTCGCAGTCTGCCGACTGTGGTGCTGTTCAAGGACGGCCAGCCGGTAGACGGCTTTGCCGGAGCCCAGCCGGAGTCGGAAATTCGCAAGATTCTCGACCAGCACGTCGTCATGCCCCCACCGCCAGCGGCCGATCCGCTCAAGCAGGCGCAAGCACTGTTTGCCGAAAGCCGCTTCTCCGAAGCCGAGGCCCTACTCAAGGCGCTGCTGGGCGAAGACAACACCAATGCCGCTGCGCTGATTCTGTACGCGCGCTGCCTGGCTGAACGGGGCGAGCTGAGCGAAGCCAAAGCCGTACTGGATGCTGTCACTGGTGATGCGCACAAGGCCGAACTGGCAGGCGCCAAGGCGCAGCTGACGTTTCTCGCCGAAGCCGCCACCCTGCCGGATGCCGCCGAGCTGAAAAGCCGTCTAGCGCAAAACCCGCAGGATGACGAAGCCACGCATCAACTGGCGATTCAGCAGTTGTCGCGCCAACAGTACGAAGCAGCGCTCGACGGCCTGCTCAAGCTGTTCATACGCAACCGCAATTATGCCGAAGGCCTGCCGCACAAAACCTTGCTGCAAGTGTTCGACCTGCTGGGCAACGATCATCCGCTGGTCACGGCGTACCGCCGCAAGCTGTTTGCTGCGCTGTACTAATCCATCAAGCAACAGGCACTGCTTCGGTGCCTGTTGTTGATACTCAGATCAAACCGCCTCGATCCAGCTGTACAACGGCGCATCGCCGCCACTCTCGACTTTCACGTTGGCAGAATGACGCAAGCGCACCAGCAGATGCTTGCCTGCCGCCGTGCTGCCGGTCAGCCCTTCCAGCTGTGCCAACAGATCCGGTCCGCTCATGTGCCCGGCCTTCTGCAGTAACTCCTGAGCGACCTGCCACAGCCTGTCATCCTGATTGACCGGCTTGCTTTCGACCTCGACTGCCGACGCTTCGGGGGCGACTGCTTTAAGCTGTGCCCCCAGTTGCGCCCAGTCGCTCTCGTCCAGTTCAAGGGTCAAATCCACCGGCCACTCGCCTACGGTTCCACGAATACGCAACATGATGTTTACCTGCTGACAATCAGGCGCACATGCTCCCACAGGCTGACCGGTATTCCCATGTTCACGCGTAACGCCACTGGTTGACGGTCGGTTGCTTGCCGCTCAGGAAGTCGCCCAGTGCACGCACGTCATAGACGTTTTCCCAATGCTCGACAATCCTGCCATCACGAAACCGCCACAGGCCGCAGAACGGCATGATGATTTTCCGGCCCTCGCAACTGGCGCGCATATCTCCCAGCACCGAGCCGAAGTTATCGTTGGCAACGATATCGTGGATATCCATGTACAAAGTCTGGCCTGTGCTCCTGAGCAGACTGATCTCATGGGAAAGCACCGCGTCTTTGCCGATGGCAATGGACAAGCCACCGCCAGCGCCTTGATCCGCCTTGTGCAGCACAATATCGGCATCGGCAAACTCGGCAATGCGTGTCAGATCCTTGTACACCGCACGCAGGATTTCTCTGTTCGGATGGAGCTTGTTCATCGATATCGTCCTTGATAGTGCACTCGCCGCAGGTCGAATGCCGTTCCGGCTGGGGTGAAACCATTTGCTGCGTTTAAGGCGCAGGTGTAGCGATTTTCATGTTACAGAGTAGGACTCGATGATGCAGAGTGTGAGACCCGTTCGGCATAAGCACTGGGCCGCGTATTCCAGCGACACTGTCGAATGCTTTATTGCAAGTGCCTCGCCAGCCGCACGGCGAATAAAAACACGTCCACCCACCGACACAGTTGTTATAAGATCACATAACAGTTTACCGAATGATGCCCCGGAGTCCGCTATGCGCCGTTTGCTACTTGCCCTGCCCTTTGCCCTGCTGCCACTGGTTGCTGCCCATGCTGCTGAAGAACACGATCATGATCACGGCGACGAACACGGCAGCCTTGGCGCACACGAGCACGGTGTCGGGCGTCTGGACGTGGTGCTGGAAGGCAAGACACTGGAGTTCGAATTCGACAGCCCGGCCATGAACATCGTGGGCTTCGAACACGTTGCGACGTCAGACGAAGACAAGGCCAAAGTGGCCAAGACGCGTGAATTGCTGCTCAAGCCCAACGCGTTGTTCAGCATTGCCGATGCGGCCAATTGCTCGGCTACCTCGGTAAAGCTGGAAAGCCCGCTGTTTGGCGACAAGGATGATGATCACGAAGAACACGCCGAAGCCGGCGACGCTGATCATCATGAGCACAGTGAGATCCACGGCCACTACAAATTCGTCTGTGACGCGCCGGGCGTGTTGCGCAAGCTCGACCTGTCGCAAATCTTCAAAACCTTTCCCGATACCAAGAAGCTTCAGGTACAACTGATTTCGCCGGGCGGCCAGTCGGGCGCAGAAGTGATCGCAGCGAATCCGACGCTGAAATTCTAATCGCACCCTGCGGCACCACGACCGGGCCTGGCCCGGTCTTTTAATTTCCAACCGAGCGTGAGTCAGCCATGACCCAAGCACTGATCGAATTGTCGGACCTGAGCTTCAACTGGCCCGGTCATCCTCAATTGCTGGACATCCCCAGCTTCCGCCTGCAAACCGGCGAAACGCTGTTTCTCAAAGGCCCTAGCGGCAGCGGCAAAACCACATTATTGAGCTTGCTCGGCGGCGTGCAAAAGCCGGTCAGTGGCAGCATCCGCCTGTTGAATCAGGAACTGTCGGGCCTGTCGTCAGCGGCGCGTGATCGTTTTCGAGTCGATCATACCGGCTACATCTTCCAGCAGTTCAACCTGCTGCCATTCCTGTCAGTGCGGGAAAACATCGAGCTGCCTTGTCACTTTTCCAGACTCCGCGCAGAGCGTGCCAGGCAACGCCACGGCAGCGTGGAAAAAGCCACAACCACCCTGCTCGCCCACCTGGGCCTGAAAGATCCGGCAATGCTGGTGCGCCGTGCCGACTCGCTGTCCATCGGCCAGCAGCAACGCGTGGCCGCCGCCCGGGCATTGATCGGTCAGCCGGAACTGGTGATTGCCGACGAGCCGACGTCCGCGCTGGATGCGGACTCGCGTGAGGCGTTCATCCGCCTGTTGTTCGCCGAATGCCGCGAGGCCGGGGCCAGCTTGCTGTTCGTCAGCCATGACCAGAGCCTGGCCCCCTTGTTTGATCGCAATCTGTCGCTGAGCGATTTGAATCGCGCCGCCGTCGCCGTGGAGAGTTGAGATGTATCTGTTTCGTCTGGCCATCGCCAGCCTGGCCAATCGCCGCTTCACCGCCTTTCTCACTGCCTTCGCCATCGCCTTGTCAGTCTGCCTGCTGCTGGCAGTGGAGCGGGTGCGCACCGAGGCCCGCGCCAGTTTCGCCAGCACCATCAGCGGCACCGACCTGATCGTCGGCGCGCGCTCCGGCTCGATCAATCTTTTGCTGTATTCGGTATTCCGCATCGGCAATGCCACCAACAACATTCGCTGGGACAGTTTCGAGCATTTTGCGCAAAGCAAACAGGTCAAATGGGCGATCCCGATTTCGCTGGGTGACTCCCACCGTGGCTATCGGGTGATGGGCACCAACGAAGCTTATTTCGAGCATTATCAGTTCGGTCGCCAGCAGCACCTGGAGATGGCCGAGGGGCGCGAGTTCAAGACCGATCCTTTCGAAGTGGTGCTGGGCTCTGAAGTGGCCAAGGCACTGCATTACAAACTGGGTGACAAACTGGTGTTGGCGCACGGCGTGGCGGCGATCAGCCTGGTCAAGCATGACGACAAACCGTTTACCGTCGTCGGTGTTCTAAAACCGACCGGCACGCCAGTGGACCGCACACTGCACATCAGTCTGGGCGGCATGGAAGCCATTCATATCGATTGGCACAACGGCGCTCCGGCACGCGGCAACGAACGCATTTCCGCCGATCAGGCGCGCAACATGGACCTGACGCCCAGCGCGATCACCGCGTTCATGCTGGGTCTGAACAGCAAGATCTCGACGTTCAGCCTGCAACGCGAGATCAATGAGTACCGTGGCGAGCCAATGCTGGCAATCCTGCCGGGCGTGGCCTTGCAGGAGCTCTGGAGTTTGATGGGCACCGCCGAAAAAGCGCTGTTCGTGATTTCGCTGTTCGTGGTACTGACCGGCCTGATCGGCATGCTCACCGCGATTCTCACCAGCCTCAACGAACGACGTCGGGAAATGGCCATCCTGCGATCGGTCGGCGCACGGCCCTGGCATATCGCGAGCCTGCTCATACTGGAAGCTTTCGCGCTCGCGCTGGCCGGTGTCGTCAGTGGCCTTGCGCTGCTCTATATCGGCATCTTCGCGGCACGTGACTACGTGCTCGAAAACTACGGTCTGTACCTCTCGTCTATGCCACCTGGCCAATATGAATGGACATTACTGGCTGGCATTCTCGGTTGCGCGCTGTTGATGGGAACCGTGCCAGCCTGGCGAGCCTACAGGCAGTCACTGGCCGATGGACTGTCAATTCGTTTATGAGGACCTTCATGATGCGGCGCACGCTACTCACTCTGCTGCTCTCGGTTTCCACTCAATTGTGGGCCGCCGAGCCGCGTGAACTGACCTGGAATGACATGATTCCACCCGACGCACCTGTGGTGAAACCGGTAACGGCGCCACTGCACGACATGTCGAAGCTGTCCGATGCACTGGCCATGGAGGCGGCGCCTGCGGCGCATCAACTGGCCCCGCATGCGCCGGTGGTCAAAGCACTGGACGGTCAGATGGTGCGTTTGCCGGGCTACATCGTGCCGCTTGAGGTCAGCGAAGAAGGCAGAGTGACGGAGTTTTTGCTGGTGCCTTATTTCGGCGCCTGCATCCATGTGCCGCCGCCGCCAGCGAACCAGATCGTGCATGTCACGAGTGAGCTGGGCGTGAAGGTCGATGAGCTGTATCAGCCGTACTGGATCGAAGGACCGATGCAGGCCAAATCGTCAAGCAGCGAGCTGGCAGAAGCGGGTTATCAGATGCAGGCAGACAAGATTCTTGTCTACGAGTTGCCGGATTCATGAGGATGACGAGGTTCCCAGCGATTTCATTGAGCTGAGTCAAAGTCGCCGCTCGACAGCGCTTTAACATTACGCCCATAAATTTTGAATGATCTCTGGAGCCTCCATGAACAAGCATCTGCTAAGCGCATCCCTTGTCGCGCTCACCCTCACCGCCCCGGTGGCAGCACACGCCTACGAAGAAGGCGATTTCATCGTTCGTGCCGGTGTCGCGCACGTCCAGCCTAACGAAGACAGCGGCGAAGTCCGCCTCGATGGCGCCAAGGTTCCCGGTACCAAGGCAACGGTCAACGGCGAAAACCAGCTCGGCCTGACCTTCGCATACATGCTGACCCAACACGTCGGCATCGAACTGCTGGCCGCCACGCCCTTCAGCCACACCGTATCAGTCAAAGGTCTGGGCCCTGGACTGGACGGCAAACTGGCCGACATCAAGCAACTGCCGCCAACCCTGTCGCTGCAGTACTACCCGATGGAGCCTTCGTCCAGATTCCAGCCGTATGCTGGCGTGGGCATCAACTACACCACGTTCTTCGACAATGACCTGACCAGCAATCGCAAGAGTCAGGGCTTCAGCAACCTCAAGCTCAAGGACTCCGTCGGCCTGGCCGCACAGTTGGGCATGGACTACATGATCACCGAAAACGTCTTGGTCAACGCCTCGGTCTGGTATGTAGACATCGACACCAAAGCCACCGTGGACGGCCCCTCCGCCCTTGCGGTCGGTCAAACCAAGGTGGATGTAGATATCGACCCTTGGGTGTACATGGTGGGTGTGGGCTACAAGTTCTGATCTGCAGACCATCAAACGCCACAAACACAAAGGCACCCTCATTGGGTGCCTTTGTCTTTTGTGGTTTGAGCCCCGCGTCCAGGATTGCCGGATATCGTGCCGATGCTCTGCGTCGGCATGCAGTTGGTGACGCTCTGCGTCACAAATAGGCCCTGCACCATACGCTCAGGCTCGGACGCCGAACGTCCAGAAATGCATCCCCAGACAGAGCGTAGGGACGATCGCGGGAATCACTCCCCCATCAACAACTCAAGCCCGCGCTTCAAGGGGGTGGCCTCGTCGAGGATGAAGTGTTCCAGCAGGCGCTGGTTGCTGGCGCGGGAATGCTTGATGTCACCCGGGCGCGGCGCCTTATAGGTAACTTCCGGCTGTTTGCCCACCACTTCCGACAGCGCCGACAATAGTTCGTTGAGCGAGGTGGTCTGGTTCAACCCCACATTGACCGCGCCTTCGATGGCACTTTCCCTCGACAGGGCCTGCAACAGCAGCTTGAGCAGGTCACCTATGTAGAAGAAGTCACGCGTCTGCTCGCCATCGCCAAATACAGCGATCGGCAGGCCTTTCTGGATACGTTCGGCAAAGATGCTGATGACGCCGGAGTACGGCGACGACGGGTCTTGGCGCGGTCCGAAGATGTTGAAAAAGCGAAAAATCACTGGCTCCAGGCCATGCTGACGTCGGTAGAAGTCCAGGTAGTACTCACTGGCCAGCTTGTCCGATGCATAGGGGGTCAACGGCGCTTTGGGGGTGCCTTCGGTGATCGCCTCGCCTTCGCCATTGTTGCCGTAGACGGCCGCACTGGAAGCAAAGATCACGCGCTTGATACCGGCTTCACGCATCGCTTCGCAGACATTCAACGTGCCGATGAAGTTGCTCTGGTGGGTACGCACCGGGTCGTCTACTGACGCTTGCACCGAGGCAACGGCGGCGAGATGCACGACCGCCTGGCAACCCTGCGCGGCGTGCCTGACCAGCGCAGCATCGGCGACATCACCGACGATCAACTCTACCCGCGGGTTGTCGAGCGGCAGATTGCTGCGCTTGCCCGCCGAGAGGTTGTCGAGGATACGCACGCTGTAGCCGTTGGCGAGCAATGCGTCAGCCAGGTGCGAGCCAATGAAACCAGCGCCTCCCGTGATCAGAACAGGAGTGTCAGACATGTCGATAATACCGATCCAGAAGGCTTGGCAAGCCGGCTCGCCAGGCGCGGGGCTTGATGCCGAAAGTGTGAAGGATTTTCTTGCAGGCCAACACCGCGTGTTGCGGTTCTTCAGCTGCGTCGGGACGCGCGGCATGTGCCTGCGCAGTGGGCGATTCGATTACCAATGGGTGCAGAAGGCGAGCTTCGGTGAGCACCGCCTGCCCCAGCGCGAGCGGCGTGGTCGCCTCGTGCCCGGCATAGTGGTAAGTGCCCCACAGCGGCGCTTCGCAATCGAGTTGCTTGACGACCGAGATGATCACTCGCGCCGCATCATCGACCGGCGTCGGGTTGCCACGTCGATCATCGGCAAGCAGCAGCTCGCCGGGTTCTTTGGCTCGCGACAGAAAGCGGCCAAGCACGCCGTCGGCGCTGTCGTCCAGCAACCAGCCGAAACGCACCAGCACATGCTGCGGGCAGGTCGCCCGTACACTTTGTTCAATACGCCACAGTGCCTGGCCACGCAGCCCCAAGGGCACTGGGTCGTCCTTTTCGCTGTAGGCCGTCGCCCGCGAGCCATCGAAGACACGGTAACTGGACGGCTGGACCAGCGTGATGTTGTGGTGCTGACACAGTTCGGCCAGGCGCTCGACAGAGCGTTCCTGGTGGGTCAGACGCGCTTCGCTCACGGTCTCCGCCTGAAACCAGTCGAAGTAGTAAGCAAGGTTGATCAAGGCATCGGGACGGGTGTCATCGAGCAGTTGCGTCAGGCTTGCCACGTCCCAGCCGTCTTGCGGTGGACGTGGTGCGAGAAAGCCAATGTCTTCCTCGGCACCCAGACGAATAAGCGCCTGCCCGAGGGCATTCCCGCCGCCCAACAGCATAAGGCGCATACGCATAGAGTCAGCAGGCTCGGTATCAGAGTAATCAAACAAAAAATTGAAAACGCCTGCAAACATAACACGTTGGCTGCCAACCCCCAACAGTTGCGCAGCCTGTCGGGTTAATGAAGCCGAAACAAGGCGTTACAGCGTCTTACCCCTGACATATCACACGGCGAACTACTGAGCCGCAGGCCCCGGAGGACTGTTGCCCTTGGGCAGACCGAGCGGCGCAGGTGCAGGCGCAGATGGGGTGGCGGCAGCCGGGTCCGACGGCGCGGGCGGCCCTTCCGCTTCGGCGCCAGCCTGCGGGTTGTTGAAGCCCGGCCCCATGACCATCTGTGGATAAGTCTGCGCGAAACGCACGTTCGGATTTTTATCCACAAGCCGCTTGAGACGCTCATTGAAGGCGCGTCCTACGGCGTACTGCCCGCCGGAAGAGGTACGGAACTGCGCGGTCAGCACCATGCCGTTGAGGTCCATGCTATCGACGCCGAACACCTCCAGCGGTCCTTGCAGGTTGTGCTTGAGCAGGATGTCTTCGCTGATCGACTGGCCGGTTTCGCGGATCAGCGCCAGCGCGTCATCAATATCCGAATCGTAGGTGAGGCGCACCGAGAAGAACGCGTAAGCGAATTGCCGTGACTGGTTGGTGACTGCCTTGATCTGGCCGAACGGCACCGAGTGGACGAAGCCTTTGCCGTCGCGCAGGCGCACAGTACGGATAGTCAGACTTTCAACCGTCCCGGAATGGCCGGTGCTGAGCACCACCCAGTCGCCCACCGAGAACGTGTCTTCGATGATGATGAACAGGCCGGTAATAACGTCCTGGACCAGTTGCTGCGAGCCGAAGCCGATGGCCAGACCGACTACCCCGGCACCGGCCAGCAGCGGCGCGACGTTGATCCCCAGGTTGGCCATGGTGGTGATGGCGCAGATCACCACCAGAATGATTTTCACCGCATTGCGCAGCAGCGGCAGGATGGTCTTGATGCGCGTGCTTGGCTGGCGTCCGCTGCGCTGATTGACCGGCGGTTTGAGAGCTTCCTGAATGGCCGTGTCGAGCACCACCCACAACAGCCAGGTGACCACGAATATCAGGCCGATGCTGCTCAGCGAATCACTGATGACCCGACCCAGCGTATTGCGCTGGGCGAACTCGAACATCGAGAACCCCCAGATACGCCCGAGCACTTCGATGAAGGTGAGCGCCAGCGCGATGCGCAACACCGCGTACACCAGGCTCAGCAGCCGCGCCTTGTACACATGCCCGCCGCGCCCCAGAGACTCAGTCGGTTTGAACATATGCTGAAACACTGTGCTCAGGAATACGGTGGCGATCAGCAAAATGGTCGTGAACAACGCGCAGCGCAGCGCCTCCTGACTGTCCTCACCGGCACCGATCAGGTTGATCGCCGAGACCAGAATCATCAGCAGGATCGGCAGGTGCCACAGGTTCGAGAATATCTTCAATGATTGTTGCAGCGCAGGCCTGTGCAGGCGACTGCCCAACGACCGGTTACGAATCAGGTGCGCTACCGGACGCCGCACTTTGACGATCAGCATGCAGAACACCACCGAGGCGAAAAGCCCGGCGAATACCGCGACGCTGGTGGTGACGTTGCTACCCAGTTGACGGGCGATCTGCGGACTGGTCAGCGCGTCGCTCAACGCCGCCAGAAAGCCCACCACAAACAGCGGTTTTGGCGCGTAGCGGCGAATCATGCGCACGGCAGCGCGCTTGTGGCCGGAGTTGAACATCACGATCACGCACAGCAGCACCGACGTCGACACGATGCCGCTGCTGGTAGCGTAAGCGAAACACAGCGCCAGCGCCCGGCCGACCGAAGACGGCATGAAGTGACTGACGTACAGCGTAAGTGGCAGGCAGATGATCGCGGGCAAGGTGAACGGCAATACGTATTTGAGCAGTGCCTGGCTGCGCTCGCGCACCTGGATGTATGGCGTTCGGCACAAGCGTACGGCCAGAAAACGACCGAGCGTAGTCAGAACCGCGAACGCACCTATCCACACAAAGGACAGCGCAAGAAAGTCGCCAACGACGCTCCAGGGTGAACGCGTGGTGCGCTTGTTGACCAGTTTTTCCAGCTCGTCAGCGGCACGGTCGGCACGCAAACGCCAGGCATCGAACAGGTTGTCGTCCAGGTTGAGCTTTTGCTGGACGTCATCGATGCTGGTGCTGATCGCACCGAGCAAACCGCCTTGCACCAGAAGCTCTGCCGCAGGGTCAGCCGCAGCCGGGTCGGCTGCAGCATCTGACTTGGCATCAGTTTTGTCCGCAGCCTTTTCATCCGGTTTGGCAGCTGATTTGTCGGTGGCCTTGGTATCGGCTTTTTCAGCCGCCTTATCGTCCGCTGGCACTGCAGCGCCCATGGGTAGCGCAGGTACATCAGCCGCCTGGAGATTGAAACTGCCTGCGAATAGCAGCAGACCCGAAAGGATCAAGATTTTCAGCTGAGACGCCACGCAGTTCTCTCCTTCAATGGGCAAGTCAAACCATGGACAGGTCAAAGCACGCTTCGACCCCATGGAACTGATTCCCATATGCCCGGCAAGTTCGGTTATGGAAGGGAAATACAATAAGGCGATGTTTCAGAAAATTTCGTCAGAGCCGTACGCGCAGTCTGCTCGACTGAACTATGCAAAGTGCCCACTGCCGGAATAATCAGGAGCGGCCGAAGGCGTATATGAGCCTGTTCGCCAAGACGCTTGCCCGATCAACCCGACATTGAGAGGAATCTGCATGAGCAAGTTCACCACGCAAGACGGCACAGAGATCTATTACAAAGACTGGGGCACGGGCAAGCCGGTACTGTTCAGCCACGGCTGGCCGCTGGATGCAGACATGTGGGAATACCAGATGGAGTACCTCAGCAGCAAAGGCTACCGCACCATCGCCTTTGACCGCCGTGGCTTCGGCCGCTCAAGCCAGCCGTGGACCGGCTACGAGTACGATACCTTCGCCGACGACATCGCGGCGCTGATCGAGCACCTCGACCTGCGCGATGTAACGCTGGTCGGCTTCTCCATGGGCGGCGGCGACGTGGCACGCTACATCGCCCGCCATGGCAGCGAACGGGTCGCCAAACTGGCCTTGCTGGGCTCGGTCACGCCGTTCTTCCTCAAGACAGACGACAACCCGGAAGGCGTAGATCAGTCAGTGTTCGACGGCATCAAGGAGGCCCTGCTCAAAGACCGCGCCCAATTCATCAGCGACTTTGCCACGCCGTTCTACGGTTTGAACAAAGGCCAGACGGTTTCCGAGGGCGTGCAGACTCAGACCTTGAACATCGCCCTGCTCGCCTCTCTCAAAGGCACGCTGGACTGCGTCACGGCGTTCTCTGCGACGGACTTCCGTGCAGACATGGCGAAAATCGATGTGCCGACGCTGGTCATCCATGGCGATGGCGATCAGGTCGTCCCGTTCGAGGCCTCGGGCAAGCGCGCGGCGGCGATGATCAAGGGCGCCGAGCTGAAGGTTTATCCGGGAGCACCGCACGGTTTTGCCGTAACCCATGCGCAGCAACTGAACGAAGATTTGTTGACGTTCCTCAAGGGCTGATCCGTCAGTCTCCGGAAATGCCCGCGCCAGTCATGAGAGAAAAAACAGGATCATCTGGCATCGGTCATAATTAATACACACTATGAGTATTAATATCAGCACCAGTTGAAGCGGGCTCTTCGCCAACGCGTCGAGCTCGCATTCTTTCAATGGTGAGCTGAACTCATGTCAACGCTGATCCTGTCCCGCCGACTACCACCGCATGAGCGCCGCACCCGGCCTGAGCTGTCTGCCGGCCTGCGGTTTGTTGCGCCGTCCTCGCTGTTTGTAGCGCCTCACAGCAGCGTCATTCCGAACGCATCGCCTGGCAATGCGCTGGCGATTCTGGTTGCGCTCGTCCTGCATGCAGCTCTGGCGTTCTGGCTGATGGCCGATCATCCGCAAGCGCCCGAGCCGACGCCGCCCCTGCCGATCACGGTGCAATGGGTGCCACCGGCTCCGCCACCCGTAGCTCAACCGACGCCGTCGCCGCCCGAGCCCGTGCATCAGCCAGAACCGCCTGCGCCTGCGCCGCCCCAAAAATCTGCGCCCGCCGAGCCGAAGCCTGCCGAGCAGCCCAAGCCCAAAGCACAAGCCAGACCGACACCGACAAAAACGCTGGCGAAACCTGCCGAGCCTGCACCTTCTTCAGCACCGACAACGCCCGCACCTGCGCCGGCTCCCGTAGCGTCAAAACCTGCACCGGCGGCAGCGCAAACCACCACCGCGCCGATAGGCCGTGCCGGCTACCTGAATAATCCGCCGCCGGTATACCCGCCTGCGGCCGCACGCCGGCATCAGGAAGGCACGACCTTGCTACGTGTTCACGTGCTGCCCAACGGACGCGCCGATCAGGTGCAAGTGCAGCAAACCAGCGGCGTCCCGGCGCTGGATGAAGCCGCGCAGGCTGCTGTTCGGCAATGGACCTTTATTCCCGCCAAACGCGGCGATACCCCGGTTGAAGGTTGGGTCAACGTGCCCATGGCTTTCAAACTCGCACCCTGAGGCTTACGTCATGAACACCGCTTACTCCGTAATCATTACCCAGACGTCGATGATGCTGCTGGTGATCTTCTCACTGGTGACCTGGGCGTTGCTGCTCGGCAAAACACTCCAACACTGGCGATTGGCTCGTCAGAATCGACGCTACGCCACCGATTTCTGGGCCGCACGCGACTTGCAGAACGCGCTGCAAATGCCACACGGCGAAGGCAGCCTGGCGCGCCTGACCGATGCTGGCGCACAAGCGCTGGCTACGCCTCACGACTCGCCAGACCTTGGCCATAGCTGGAATCGTCAGGACTTGCTGGAGCGCAGCCTGCGCCAGCAGATTCACAAGGAACGACGCCATCTGGAGAGCGGCATGATTCTGCTTGCCTCGATCGGCAGCACCGCGCCGTTCATTGGTCTGTTCGGCACCGTGTTCGGGATCATTCATGCGCTCACCGCGATCAGCCAGGCCAAGTCGGCCAGCATCGCGGTGGTCGCCGGGCCTATCGGTGAAGCACTGGTCGCAACCGGCGTCGGTATCGCTGTCGCGGTGCCTGCCGTGCTGGCTTACAACTTTTTCGGACGGCGCATGAAGCTGGTGATCGCGGATCTGGAAGAGTTTGCCGTGGACTTTCTCAACCTCTCGCAGCGCAACGCCTTCCGACTGCAACCCGAGAATCGCGACAAGACAGCCCCCAACCTGAAAGGAGTGATCTGACATGTCCTTTTCCACTTCCAATGATGACGATGCAATCAGCGACATCAACATCACGCCGCTGGTGGACGTGATGCTGGTGCTGCTGGTGACGTTCATTGTCACCGCGCCGTTGCTCAACAACTCCATCCCGCTGGACCTGCCGCAAACTGTCGCCACCACCTCGCTGGATCAGGCCAGCCCGGTGGTCGTGAGTGTCGACGCCAGTGGCGGCGTGTTCATCGACAGTGAAGCGGTGCCGCTGGAGAACCTGCCGCAAGCACTGCAAAACCTGCACGACAAGGACCCGGACGTCGCGGTCAGCCTGCGCGCCGATCAGGCGACAGGCTATGGCCGGGTCGCTCAGGTGCTGGCCGATGTACAAAAAGCCGGCATCAGTCGCCTGTCGGTTATCACTGAAAGCCCCTGAACCAAAACCAATCGTTCATTCCAATGACCCGCGCAAGCGTGGCCCCCTGACGCCCCAGGAAAACCGTTCATGAACACTCGATCGATACCGCGCAGCCCTCGATTTCCGGTAACACGTCTCGCGTTGCTGATTTCATTGAATTCATTGTGCCTGATCAGCCCGTTCATTCAGGCCGACGACACCGTGCCCGCCCCCGTAACGCCAACCGCCAGCGACGACAGCGCAGCGATGACACTGGGCACCGTCTCGGTAATCGGCCAGGGCGAAACCCGTCAGGTACAGCGTGTCACGCAAAAGGATGTGAAGGCCTATTCCGCAGGCACCAGCCCTTTGAAAGTCCTGCAACGTCTGCCAGGGGTGAACTTCCAGTCCGGCGACCCGCTGGGCCGTGAAGAAGGCAGCCAGCGCATCAGCCTGCGCGGCTTCGACATGCACCACCTGGGCTACACGCTGGACGGCGTCACGCTGGGCAACATGAGCTTCGGCAACTTCAACGGCCTGAGCATTACCCGGGCGATCATCGCGGAAAACATCGGCGCCAGCGAAGTAGCTCCTGGTATCGGATCGCTGGGTACTGCGTCGAATAGCGACCTGGGCGGCACCATCCAGTTCACCAGCTCCAACCCCGACAAAGAGTTCGGCGCACGCCTGTCGCAAACCATGGGCAGCTACGACACCTCGCGCACGTTCATGCGCGTCGACACAGGCGAGTACAACGGTTTGTCGGCCTACGTGTCCGGAGAGAAGTACGACGCCGACGCCTGGAAAGGCCACGACAACCCGCAGAAATCCGATGCCGTGAACGCCAAGGTCAATTACAACTTCGGCGACAATCGCGTGAGCTTCTTTCACAGCACCTCATCGCATGACGAAGCCAACCTGCCGAGCCTGTCGAAGAGCATCATCCAGCGCCTTGGCTACAACTGGAGTTACTACACACCGGACTGGACCCGCGCAGTCAACGCCGCCAACGGCATTTATACCGGCGGCGTCACCAGCGCAGGCGATGCTACTTACAACGCCAGCAGCCTGCGTGATGACGAACTGGATATTCTCAACGGCAACTTCTCGCTGACCGATGATCTGGTACTGGACGCTACGGCCTATCACCATCATGACTCGGGCCGGGGCAACTCCTACTATCCGTTCATCTACACCAGCGGCTCGACGACAGTGCCCAGCAACGCGATTCGCAGCACCGTGTACGGCATTGACCGAACCGGCTTCCAGAGTTCGCTGACCTACTACCTGGGGCAGCATGAAATTCAGGGCGGGTTCTGGATTCAGTCCAACAAGAACGACATTGCCCGCTACCTGTTCGACACCACTAACGCAACGCCGCAGAACCATATCGTCAAAACTGACGGGCTGCCGCTGGCCGCCACCGTGCTGGACCAGAGTTACAACGACCTGACCCGCCAGTTCTACCTGCGCGATACCTACACCCTGCTCGATGACCGCCTCAAACTTGAGTTCGGGGCGAAAAATACAGTCACCACTTCGACCGCCGAGGGCAAGGGTGGCGGTTATGCCAGCGGTTCGCTGGAGGCGCGGGACAGGTTCTTGCCGCAAGTCGGCGCGACCTACAAGCTCGACGAAGACGATGAAGTCTTTACCTCGTATTCCGAAAACATGGCGGCGTTTCCGAGTGGCGGTTACAGCCCGTTCTTCACCACGCAGACCGCCGTCGATGCGCAGAACGGCTTCAAGGACCTCAAGCCCGAGACGTCGAAAACCGTCGAACTGGGCCTGCGCCGCAGCACTAAACTGTATTCAGCTTCTGCGGCGGTCTACAGCACCAAGTTTGATAATCGCCTGGTCGCCATCACCAACTGCACCGGGATCGTGATTTGCCAGAACGGCGTGGCGAACGTCGGCTCGGTCACCAGCCGCGGCCTGGAACTGTCGTTCGGCCTGACACCCAATGAGAACTGGCGCTGGTCCAACTCCATGTCCTATAACCGCAGCACCTACGACGATGACTATGTCAGTGGCGGCAACACGGTGCATGTAAAAGACAAGACCGTGGTCGACACGCCGAAGTTGATGTATTCGAGCAACCTGGACTGGAACTGGGAACACTGGAATGCCGGCTTGCAAGGCAACTACGTCAGTAAACGTTATTACACGTACACCAACGACTCCAGCGTCAGCGGCTACTGGCTGGCGAACGCCAACCTCGGTTACGACTTTGGCAAACTCGGCGCCCTCAAGGACACCACGGTCTCGCTGAATATGGTCAACCTGTTCGACAAACGCTATATCTCCACCCTCAACACCGACGCCAGCGCGGCGGCTGATCCGTCAGAAAACTTGCAGGTTCTTCAAGTGGGCACACCACGCAGCGCGTTTGTGACGCTGGCCGTGAAGCTTTGATTTTTTGCTGACAGTGAACGGGCGAAGGATCGCTCGATCCCATGCATGGTCTTGTGTACAAGCTTGCTCGTGAAGGCAATCTACCAGTCGCTGCATAGCTGCATAATAAGTGTCGGTTACCAGCCCACGGCGACGAACAGCGCACGGTGCTGCATACTCTGCGCCTATATAGCGACTGACCTTTATCCGGAAATCACATGACACCCAATGCAGAACTCTACAACCCTTCCACCGAATACGCCGACAAACTGATCTCGCGCATCGGACAAACACCCTCGTGGATCGCCAAGCGTATCGGTGTCACGGACAAGCGAATTCGCTACATTCTCGATGGCGAAAGGACTGTGAAGGGCGAGACCACGCCGATTCAGATGACGTATACCGAGCAGTTTGCGCTGGAGTGCCTGGTGGCAGAGGCTGTAGCGCTGCGGAGGTAAGCCCCGTGTGGCGGAATCTGGACCGTCGCAACCTTATTGCATCCCTTGCGGGGGGCACACTTCTTTTTCCAGGTTTACATCGCGAGAGGTCGCGATGAGCAGTGACAGACGTCTGACAGCCCGTGTGGAACGATCAATAAGCACAGCCAAAATCAGTGCTTTCCGGATTCACATTGGGCGTAAGTTACGGTCATTGATGCTAGTGCAACTGGAAAACGCGTAACTGCTGAACATCAACTACATCTCAAAAATCAGTTTCACTTCACACTGCCTTGGGTTTGCCAGAGAAACCACTGACCTGGGTATCACCGTTTCCTCGACACAGTTCCCCCATGACTTGCACGGCTTAAAGGGCGGGCGATCAAGCATTGCCCTTGAACCTGAGGTTCCTGATAATCACGCCCACAAATAACTCATGCAAGGAAATGCAGTGAAAAGAAATCTACTGGTGGTTACGTTGCTTGCACTGTTGATGCAAGGCTGTGGCGTGACCATGACGCGTTACGAGCCCAGCTTTGATAACGTCCAGACGCTCAAGCAAAGCCCTCCCCTGCGACCGATCCATCAGGCCCAGGTCAGCGCTGCGGCAGGTCAGGGTTCACTGCAGGTGCGGGGTAACCCTGTCACATCCCCCAGCGGCAGCATCACGCAACATATCCAGGATGCCCTCAACAGTGAACTGGATCGCGCAGGCCTCATCGACCCGCGATCGCCGCGCCAGCTGAATGTGCTGGTCACCCGGAATGAACTGACCGCCGGGATGGGCACCGGCAACGGCACAATCGCCGCGCGCTTCACCCTGCTTGAAGGCGAGAAAGTTGAATACGACGCCACCAAGCAGGTCAGCAGCCAATGGAACAGCAGCTTTTGGGGTGTGATCGCTATCCCTAATGCGGCCAACGCCTACAACCCGCTGGTGCGTGACTTGCTCAAGGCCTTATACAACGACCCACTGTTTACTCAGGCGCTGAATCACAAATAAAAAAAGAGCCTCAATAGAGGCTCTTTTTTATAGGGCGGTGAGTTCATCACGCCCGCGGAACAGTAACATCCAGCATTGAATACTTCAGACTTTGGCTATCCACCATCTGTTTGAGCAGTGAATTGACCTGGCGCGTAAATGTATCGTTTACAGCCTTCTGTGGCGTATTGGCCATCATCGGCACAAACCAGATGCCCATCCAGGTATTGATTGCATCATGGTTACTGACCGTTCTCAACACCTTGCCCTGGGGATCCTGCGCGTCCAGGCTCATGCTGTACTGATCGGTGGCCATCGACGGAATAATAGTCAGGGTCAGGCCGCTGATAAACCCCATTGCCATTTGGCCACCGGTTGGCGGATGGTTATAAACCTTGAGGTGCAGGCTGTAGTCGCCTGGCTGTTTCTTGAACTCATCAAGGGTCACCCGGCCAAACAACCCAGAGTCAGTCAGCGCTTTTTGCAGCTGGGGCCTGAGTGCATCCCGAGCTTGCGGCACTTCTACTGCGCTAGCGGTGCCGGGTGTGCCCTGGTAAAAATCAAAGGCAACAAACACGTTGGGTTTATTCGCGTAGCTGGCCATGGAGGGCATGGTGACGGGCGCTACTTCATCCTTGGTAAAACTGGCGCAACCGCTTAATACCAGCATCGCCGCAAGGCCTAGTACCTTTACACGTTTCATTTACGATTTCCTTGGTCAATAACAGAACGTCTGTCCGAATCCCTTCAAGAATTGCGGCCTTACCACTGCCTCATGCGACAGCGGTAGTAGCCATTATTGTGCCAGCCACTAAAAATTCGTCAATAATCTTTAGGCAGGCGCAGACCTTCAAGGGGAATGGTCTGAGAAACCATTGATCACACCCACGAAGGATTTCTTGCTCTGGGTCTACGCTGTCGGCTGGCCGATTGATTTTTACGGTGCCGCCAGGGTGCTGGATCTCAACGCGGATATGACACAAAAACGGACTGCATTCCCATGCTGTTCTGCGTTTTAAGCAGACTCCACTTGTGAAGGAGGTTCGCGCCGAGGCCGTGGTTAAGCGCAATGCTGCCAATCGAGGCTATGGACTGCGCGCACTCTTGACTGACCTGAGCCTTGAACGATGTGAATAGGAACAGCGTTGTGGCTGCATGAAAAACCTCTTGAATGGCTACGCGTGGTGCTCGCTTCAAATGTGAGGTAGACGCCATCGCCTTTGGCGGCGGGGGCAGCCAGGTGTGTTGGCTGGCCGGTTAATATTTATTCATGCAATCGGCGCTTAAGATTCAAGAGCCTCGGCCGATCCTATTATATTGCTGAGCCTAAGTTGGCTCTAATCAATTTTGGGCAAGAAGTTAGTATACAGCTGGAGTTAACACGTGACATTACGTCTGACCTGCAAAGCTATAATGATCGCTCTGTCTTTTGCCTTGTCAAATGCGGCAGTTTCTGAAGAGCTTAAAGTGTACAACTTTTCGCCTGTCAATCAATACAACCTTAATCTTTCAGCCAGTTTTTGGAATCCAATCATAAAGTACGTGTCCGAAAAAAGCGGGGTGAATCTCACTCTGAAATTAGGGCGAACGTCCTCGGACACAACGAGTTATGTGCTCGCGCAAGAAGTAGATTTCGCTTTTACCAACCATCTGTTTAGCCCCGAACGCGACACCATGGGCTGGAAGGTGTTTGGTCGCCGTGACGCGCCGGCCCTCGAAGGACAAATCGTGGTACCTGCCGACTCGCCCATTCATAGCCTTTCGGAACTAGAGGGCAAGGAAGTAGTTTACCCAGGACCCGAAGCGTTTATTGCTTATAAAGTCACAAGCTCGGAATTGGTAAAGAAAGGGATACAGACGTCTACTGTGTTTGCAGGAAACATGGATGGTGCGTTCAGTCAACTCCTTAGTGGTAAGGCTCAAGCGATGGGGGCCAACTCACAGCTTGTGAGTAGCTACACCGAGAGAGAAGGCAAGTCATTTCGCGTACTTTGGAATTCGGCCTCGTTCAATGATTTAGCCCTCATGGCATCCCCTCGAGTGTCTAAAAAAGAACGTGATGCGGTAGCCAACGCTTTTTTCAATATGCAACATGATGCCGAGGGTAGCAGAATTCTTAATGAGGCGACCGAACTGGTCCACGCACCGACACCGATCACCTTCATTCCTGCGACGGAAGCGGATTATGCTGCCTATCGTGATTTTTATAATAGCGTGCCCGCAAACCGTAAGTAAACAATTTCACCTTTAGCTGGAGAGGCTGTTAATGAATTTCTTTAAAAGCCTGCTGCCCAAATCACTGACGTCGCGTATATTGGCGATGTTATCTATTCTGATACTGACTTTCCTGACGACTGGCTTGACTCTTTTTTATAAAAACCAGCTGCTTCAGCATATTGAAGAGATACAAGACACCGCTAACATGCTGATAGAGGTTGCCGCACAAGCTGTTGAGGAAAGTGTAGTAATCGGCGATTACGACACCATCAAAAGAACCCTCGAAAAAACCTTGGCTCGCTCGCCGTTCAAGTCGGCCATGTTTATTGACCTGTCGGGTGGAGCCATTCGCCTGCAGGCCGCCAGCGCGCCTTTTGGAAGAGCCCCTGCGTGGATAGAATCCGAAGTCGCGGCACGATTATTCGATGTCAATCGTCCGATTACTATCGGGGGAAAAGATTATGGCGTGATGCGTCTGTCTTTTAATCCTGAAAAAATTGCCAGTGAACTCTATAACCTGGTAGTCCAAGCTACACTATTCGCCGTATTTTTTTTACTCATAAGCTTGATTTTAATGGGGTTCATGATCAAGCGTTCACTTGCCCACCTAGGCAAGCTTCACTCTTATGAGGCAGAAATCGCTTCAGGCGCAGTGGCTGCAGAAGCTATGTTGGTCGCGGATGCTCCCATGGAAATACAGGAGGCTATAAAAGCGGTAAACCGTACTGCCGCGAGTATGCGCAATCACTTTGGCCTGCGTATCGAATCGCTGATGAACACCCTGGTGCAGCATAAAAATGCCCTGGATGAAGTTTCAATCGTTTGCGAGGTTTCGGCCTCCGGACGTATCACCTATGTTAACGAACGATTCGTAACAAGCTCGCAGCATTCGCGAGCTGAACTTTTAGAGTTGACGATCGATGAAGTCTGGACCGGCATGTCTTCAGCCAATGAGCCGTGGCAATGGGCACCCGAAAATGAGGTGTGGAACGGTGAGGTCAGGCTTTCAGGTCGTACCGGTAAGGAAGCATGGCATCGCCGCACTGTCATACCTATTCTCGATGACATGGGCGGTGTTGAAAAATATATTTGCATCGACATCGATATTACAGATCGAAAAGAGTTTGAGGTCGCGATTCTGGATAACTCCAGAAGGCAAAACCTTATTGCCTTGTTTGGCCAGCAGGCATTGACAGAAGAAAACGTCAATGCTCTAGGTGAACTGGCAGCACTGACCGCGGCGCAAGGATTGAAATTGAGCAAGGCCGCAGTGTTAGTCGTTGATCGAGAGAGTCACGAGATCATCCTCAAAGCGGAGGTTGGCTTGACTCACTTTGACATACGCAGTGGCTATCATAATGATTTTTTGAACGGCACTGCTTCTTCTGCCGGGTCTGTCATTCATCTTGATGCGCCTGATAGCAGATACATGCTGCTTCCTGCTGAAACAGTGGAAGCTTACAGCATTAGAAGCGGCATAGAGGTTGATATCTCTTGCCGGGATGTTTTCAAGGGCGTTCTTGGGGTTTATGCCAGCACGGACTCCCCCTTTACACGTGAAGACATTACCTACATCCAAACACTTTCCAACCTGTTGGCAGCCGCGCTTGAACGGTATGACGCAAAGAAAAAGCTAACCTATCTGGCCGAAAACGATTCGCTCACCCATCTGCCTAATCGCTGGTTTCTCAGCAATTATCTGCGCGAGATAATCAGTCGGAAAACGTCAGCGCCAGATGCTGTAAGCGTCATATTCATAGATTTGGACAGATTCAAAGCCGTGAATGACACCATGGGGCATTCAGTGGGCGATCAATTGCTTATCCAGGCAGGTCGACGCTTGAAATACTGCATTGATGAGAACAGTGTGGTTGCGAGGCTGGGAGGCGATGAGTTTTCGATCGTCGTCACACACCAGCTTTATTCCGAGAGCCTCATCAAATCGCTTGCAGCCCATGTGGTTGATGCGTTAGAAAAACCGTTCAACCTTGGCGGCCAGGATATATTTGTTTCAGCGAGTGTAGGCATTGCTAACTATCCGTTTGACGGGCGTGACACGGGCGTTATCTTAAAGAATGCAGACACCGCCATGTACCACGCCAAAAAAAGCGGCCGTAATAATTTCAAGTTTTACAACTCCACGATGAACGAAAGTTTAACTAAACGCTTGCAAACTGAAACGCTATTGCGGGGCGCGCTTGAGCGCGATGAGTTTATTCTACATTTTCAGCCAAAAGTCAGCCTCGTCGATGGCAGGATAAGTGGCTTGGAGGCTTTATTGCGGTGGAATCATCCAGAGCAAGGTATGGTTTCTCCGGCTGATTTCATCCCTATTCTTGAGGACACCGGCCTGATTATCCCTGTCGGTGTGTGGGTTATCCGGAAAGTCTGTGAAACCCTAAAAAGCTGGGAAGAGAATAATATAAGGCTGGTACCGATCGCCATCAATCTGTCAGTCAGACAGCTTCAGGTAAAAGGCCTGGCCGAGAACGTCAAACATATCGTTGAAGCATACGGTATCAACCCCGCTCTTTTAGAGTTCGAACTGACCGAGTCGATGCTGATGATTGATCCCGAGTCGGCGGTTGAAATACTTCGAGACATAAAATCATATGGCATAAGTCTTTCTGTCGATGATTTCGGAACGGGCTATTCCAGTTTGGCCTACTTGAAGCGTTTTCCTCTTGATGCCCTCAAAATCGACAGGGCGTTCATAAAAGACATAACGAGCAATCATGAGGACGCCGCTATCACCAGGGCGGTAATCGTATTAGCGCACGAGCTGGGTCTTAAAGTCATTGCAGAAGGCGTCGAAACAGTCGACCAGTTAGAGCGGCTTGTGACGTATGGCTGCGATCAAATGCAGGGTTATCTTTTTAGTAAGCCGGTCATCAGTGATGAGTGTGCTGCCATGGTTAAAGCGTCACGTAGTCTGGAGGTCAGGTTTTCTGAAAGTGGTGTTGCGTAACGTAGTATTGTTAGCGTCTGCGAGAGCAGTCATGACCGACGGCTGTACTCAACTGCCACTTTTGACCGTATGCAGCGTGTAAGCTCCAATGGCACTAAGCTGGAAGCGGCTACCGAGCAAGAAGTGAAAACAAGAGAGCGCCCTGCTAATCTCGCCCTCCAGTTCGGGTGTTCCTCGATAGGCCGGGCGACTTTTGCGATTACATCGCCAGGCAAGCGCCACCAGGAACACCATCTAACAGGCAGTGGATAACGCTATGAAGTCTCGGTGCCCTAGCTGTGGCCATATCCCCATCAGGATACCGCCCACTCATAAGTGCTCAGAATGCGGAGTTTTTTCTCACGAGTGGCTGATTTATGACTGGGAAGGCTTTGCTTCCTCCAGACGTCAGCACCTCATCTGCAATATTCTGATCATCAGCATGGCAGTCATTAACCTGGTCGCCTTGGTGACATTTGACTCCAGCAATGGCGTTCTCTGGGTGCTAAATGTTCTTTCTATTCCAGCCACGATCAGTTTGTTTATGTGCCTCAGCGATCTTCGAGGGCAAGCTGAGTACAAAGGGCATAGCAGTAGCGCTGTTTTACCTTGGTTTTCAGGATTCTGAGCAGCAGTCACCAGGCAATGGGTCTGTCGTTCCAGTCCCAGAATGTTCCGCTGTCAGCCGGTCCATGTGCTCCTAACACCTCAATAATGCGATCCGCCGAGAACGCCGGCTCGAATAGTTGCCCATCAGGTACGTTCGCCTGGAATGGCTGAGACAGATCCGTGTCAGTCGTGCCTGGGTGTATGGCCAGGACAGTAGAGGCAGGGTTCAAGCGTTTCAACTCGATACTGGCCGTGTGCAGCAACTGGTTGAGCGCCGCTTTGCTGGCTCTATAGCTGTACCAGCCCCCCAGTCGGTTATCGCCAATGGAGCCAACCCTCGCAGAGAGCGCCGCGAACGTTGAAGGTTGTTTGCGCAATAACGGGAGCAAGTGTTTAAGCAGCAGGATCGGAGCAAAGGTGTTGGTAAAGAAGCTCGCTTGCAGGCTCGCAAGCGTCAGTTGTGCCAGGCCCTTTTCTGCTTTTGCGCCGTCCTGATGAAGAATGCCTAGCGTACTGATGACAAGGTGCAGATGATTGCACCCTTCAAGCGTCTCGCTCACGAGAGATTCGAGGGATTGCTCATCGCGCGCGTCGCAGTCGACTCGTTTCAGGCGTTGGCCATAGTGCTCTGCAAGCTTTGCCAACTCTGCGGATGTGCTGGCTCTTCGTGCGACTGCCCATACCTGTGCCACATCATCGCGAGCAAGCAAAGCCGCGCACAGTGCCAGGCCGATACCTCGGCTGGCTCCGCATATCAACACGTGAGCTTCGCTATTCAGTTCGGGTATCACACTCATAAGGCACCTTTGAGGAGCATGGCTGAAGTATCTTTTATGACTTCGGAACAGGGCATGACGTTCAGGTGAGCGGTTGCTGACAAGGGACCTCAACGAAAGCGGCCTGATGCTGAATGGTCACGTTGGCTCTATCGGGAATGATCGTCCTCTGAATGGCGGTGATTTTAGAGGACGTTGCCATGAACGCTTTTGCGCCGATGGCCCGACGCTACAACTCGGTTGCGATTTACCAAACATAACGCACTATCGCGCTTCATGAACCCAGGCTTTTTTTTTCAAAATAAACGCGCTTGAAACCGTGCTCAGTGCGCAGCGCTACTTGAACATACCCAAGCCTGGGGTAAATCGAGAGGTTGTCGGTCATCTTCTCGCGGGTATAAAGATGCACTGCACTCATACCGAGCTTTCGGCCCGCGTTTTCACACGCCAAACTGCATGGACTTGACCAGCGTACGCGGTAGTGGCGACCTGCCGAGAACGGCCAGGAGCAGACCTTCCACCTAGCCTGCTTTAGACCTGACCCAGATGTCCGAATTCCCAGGGTTTCACTGAGCGTCGATGGCCCCTATAGTGTCCGCCGATTGATAGTCAAAGGAAGGGCTATGACGCTGATAACTTGTAGAGATTAAGTGTTCGCTAATGATGCAGGCGTTACTCGTGGAGGCACGCGAACGCTGCCTGGTTTTTAGCGTGCTTCTGCAAGCGTTACGATTTCTAACCTGTTTTCAAATGCTGAGTGCACGTCGAGCGCCAGCCCAACCGAGATCCTTTCATGACACCCTTAGATATAGAGCTCTTAATGATCGCCTTGGTCAGCGTCCTGGTGCTGGTAGCGCTCATTGTGTCGCGACTCAAGATGCACCCGCTTTTGGCCCTAATCATAGTTTCCGTTGGCGTGGGCTTTGCAACCCAAATGCAGCCAGAAAGTATAGTCGCCCACTTGATCGCCGGCGCCGGAAAGACACTGGGGGCAGTTGGGCTCGTAATCGCGCTTGGCGCGATGCTAGGCAAAATTCTGGCTGACGCTGGCGTCACGGAGCAAGTTGCCGAGGCCATCCTTAAACGCACCTCGGATCGCATGATACCTTGGGCAATGATGATGGTTGCCTTTGTAATTGGCATACCTATGTTTTTCGAGGTGGGTTTGGTGATCATGCTGCCGCTGATATTCAGCGTGGCGAGAAAGCTGGAAAGCCAGGCTCGCTTCAAAGGCTCGGCCTATGTCTATGTGGGTGTTCCGGTAATTTCGGCGCTTGCCGCTATGCACGGTATGGTACCGCCGCACCCTGGCCCTTTGACGGCCATCGCCGCGCTCAAAACCTCGGTTGGGCCGACCATGCTCTATGGCTTTATCGCGGCCATTCCTGCAATGATTCTGGGCGGCCCGCTTTACGGCGCGTTCATTTCACGGCGAATGAGCACTCGGCCTGATCAGACGTTACTTGATCAATTCACCCTAGCTGAAAAAGCCGATAATCAACCCCGGCCCGGTGTGTGGCTCGGCGTGCTGGCAGCCTTGCTACCGGCGATCCTGATGCTTATTCATGCCGTCGCTGAGATGGTGCTACCCAAGGGCGATGCTATCCTGCAAATGGCTAGTTTCCTCGGCAACCCTCTGATTGCGATGCTCCTGGGCGTGCTGTTCGCGGGCGCGAGCCTGCTACTCGCGCGCGGTGGAAACGCCGAAAAGGTGCGCGATTCGCTGGGTAACAGCCTTAAGCCAATCGCCTCCATCATCATGATAATCGCAGGAGGGGGGGCCTTTCAGGAGATGCTGACCAGCGCCAAAGTAGGCGATGCCATTGTGCACCTGACTCAGCAGTCTGCCTTCCCTCCGTTGATCCTTGGTTGGGTGATCGCGATGTTGCTCTCGGTGTCTACGGGTTCCGCCACTGTGGGTATCGTAGGGGCTGCTGGCTTGCTGGCGCCGCTTGCTGGCGCTGACCCCAGCCTCAACCTGCCTTTGCTGGCCCTGTCCATTGGCTGCGGTTCGCTGTTCTTCAACTATGCGAACCACGCAGGTTTCTGGATGGTAAAGGAATCCTTTGGCATGACCATGGGCGAAGCCACCAAGACTATCTCGGTGGTTCAATCCATCGTGGCTGTGGTCGGATTGATTGTGGTGTTGATCCTGAATGCGGCTATTACAGTGATTTAAATCGGGATTCGTTCGCAGAGCAGTAGCTCTGCCCGAGCGAGGTATCCAACACCATGTTTAACGACGTGCCAATCGCAGCTGGCACGCTAGATTTCAATCTCAGGCGCGTACTTTTCTGCTGTGAAAGCCACACTCGACTTTTTCAACAGAATCGACCCATAGCTGTCACTCCGTCCGCTGGCCGACTCCCTCTCAAAAATGTCCGTCGTCTGGACAAAATCGACGAACCGCTTGTTAGCGAAGGAAAGGTATTCGTTCGCCCGCCAGCACAAGCTGAAACTCATAGTTTGTGCGGGTTTGAAAGGAACGCCCACAATGCTCGACACGCGCTCCTGAACAGAGCGCAATAACGTGGAAATTCCCATCCCGTCGACAGTGGCCTTGATGACGAGTGACACGAAGTTGCTTTGCAGTGCAATTCGGTAATTTGCGCTGCCAGCATCGCAGAAAGCGTCGAGCAAATGGCGTTGCAGGAATGTCTCGTCGAACACCACCATGGGCTCATCCTGCAAGTGTCGGGCTTCTAGAAAGGGTTCCAGGGCTAACGGGTTGTCTTTGTTCATGCATAGCACCATCTCGTCTGTTCCCAGTAGTACTGAGTCCCAGCTCGACTGGACTCGTCGCGACTCCAATAACGCGATGTCGATTTTGCGGTCTTCAAGGCGCTGGCTGATGTCATCGGCGCTGCCTTCCAGCACTGTCATCACAATGCCCGGATGCTGGATCCGGAATGCGCTGAGCACCTCGGGGATATAGTTGAGACCGAACATCGGGGGCACGCCTACGCGGATTTCGCCACTCTGCAATTGCGTCATATCGCGTAGCTCTTGCCGCGCCATGTCCAGCTCCAGCAACGCTACTTGCACACGTGCCAGAAAGCTTTGCCCTTCAGCGGTCACGGTGATTTTCCGGCCTGCGCGATTGAAGAGAGTGACACCCAGCTCCTCCTCCATCCGGCTCACAGCCATGCTCAGAGCAGGTTGCGCGATGTGCAGGCTCTGTGCAGCGTTGGTGAAACTGCCTTGCCGGGCCACTTCGACGCAGCATCTAAGGGCCTTCAGGTTCATGGCAGATACGCTCGTGGTGAAAATCACAGAATAACAACCTGTGATGAAAGTCATCACATCTTAATATTATTCGTGATGAGCGCGACTTATTAATATGCGCGCCAATGATCGTGGTCTGCGACTCTTGCGTGGCCCGAATATCGAGGCATTCATGCTCAAACTTCCTGTGTCCCCTCTTACAACTCTGCTCGCTGGCGTGCTCGGCGGCGGTCTTGCCAGTCTGATTGGCTGGCCACTGCCTTGGGTGATTGGATCATTGGCTCTGGTGATGGTAGTGCGCTGCTGCGGTTGGTTGTTGCCAGAGATTCCCCATGGCCGTAAAGCTGGGCAACTGATCGTCGCTACGGCAATCGGTTGCCACTTCACCTTGAGCGTCATGCACGAGGTGCTTTCAAATCTGGGGGTTGTGACGGTGGCAATTGCGCTCACCTTGGTGTTGGCCTTGCTGGGTATTATCATACTGTGTCGTTGGGGCGTGCCTTATTCAACGGCTTACTTCGCACTGATGCCTGCCAATTCAACAGAGATGATCCACCTGGCACGCCAACGCGGCGCAGATGCCGGGTTTGTAGCGGCAGCGCATAGCGTTCGGCTGTTATTGATTCTGCTCGGCGTCCCGTTAGCCGCATCGTTTGCTGCACCCAATGCGGTGCAGGGCATTGCTCTCCCTGTAGTATGGGGGTGGCTATTGACCATTCTGCCGTTGGGGTTGGTCGCAGCATTGCTGTTCAAGCGCTTCGATTTTCCTAACCCCTGGACCTTTGGTCCTTTTCTGGTGTGTGCAGCAGTAGTCCCAGGCGCCGATCTGCACATGAGCATGCCAGGTTGGCTAAGTGCCTTTGGGCAGTTGATGGTCGGGTGCGCGCTTGCGATCAATTTTGATCGCGTATTCTTCCGCCGGGCACCGGCATTCTTGTGCAAAGTGATGTCTTTGCTCGCGGGGTCGGTGATAGCTACGGGGTCGGTCGCGTGGGTGCTTGGATGGCTGCTGGGCGTCTCCTGGCTTTCACTGGCACTCGGCATGATGCCTGGAAGTGCCCCCGAGATGAGCCTCACGGCTGAGGCGTTGAATCTGGCCGTCACACTCGTGACGGCGATGCAAATCATTCGAATGATTTTGATACAAGCGGTCACGTTGCCACTTTACAGGTGGATGGCAGCTCGCTTCAAAACTGGGTTGGTTAAAAATGCAGGTAGGGCTGAATGACCGCTTCTGGCCGATTCTGTTGAAAAGTAGATCTCCTGCCTGGCCTGCGGCAAAGTCAGGTCATCGGCCAGCTGGAAGATTCGCAGCATGATGGGACAATTGTCGAACGGGCAAGAAAGACTGTTTTACTCGTTCAACATTGAAGATCACATCCCAGCCAATCACCTCCTGCGCAGTATTGATTGATGCCTCGATCTAATCGATCTGCGCCATTATCTCGCCGATTTTTATAGCCCAATCGGGCGTCCATCGATTGATCCCGAGCTGATGATTCGCCTGTTGGCCGTGGGCTACTGCTACGGCATTCGTTCCGAAAGTCGGTTGTGTGAAGAGGCTCATTTGAACCTGGCGTATCGGTGGTTCTGCCGATTGAGTATTGAAGACGAAGTCCCCAATCACTCTACGTTTTCCAAGAATCGCCACGGTCATTTCGTGACAGTTCGCTTTCCGCTGGCTGTTCAACCAGGTGCTGCGTCGGTGCATGGACGCGGGTCTGGTCAAGGGCGTAGGGTTTGCTGTCGACGCTAGCGTCATCAAGGCAGATGCCCGTCGGCAAAGAGGCGTACCCGGCAACGAAGAGGTCAACTGGAGCGATCCGTCGCTCAGTACTCGCGCCGTCCGCGAGTACCTTGATGAGCTGGATGATGAGGCTTTGACCGAAGCACTGCCTAAGCGTCTGTCGTTGACTGATCCGATTTCTCGTTGGACCGCAGCGCCCGGAGGCCCGGCGTTTTTCGCTTACTCGACGAACTACCTGATCAATGTCGAGCATTGCGTGATCATGGACGTGGAGCCGACCTCTGCTCACAGAACCGCTGAGGTCGAGAGCACCAAGACCATGATCGAGCGGGTCGAAGAACACTTCGATATCAAGCTGGATCGGCTCATCGGCGATACCGCCTATGGAACCGCACCGATGTTGCCTGGATGGTCGACGAAAAAGACATCGAGCCACATGTACCGGTTTGGGACAAAACCGAGCGCAAGAACGACAGCCTCTCAATCAGCGATTTTCAATGGAACGAAGAGGCGCAAGAATATCGTTGCCCCACCGGACACGCGTTGCGTAGCGAGTGGCGGGCCTTCAAGAACCAGCGCTCACATATCACGAAAGCCGACACAATCATCTTTCGATCCCGGCAAACCGACTGCGCTAAATGCTCAATGAAAGAGCGCTGCTGCCCGAACACTTAGTTTAGAAAAATTGCACGCAGCGTCCGTGAAGCGGCACGCGATGTTGCGCGGCGCATCGCAAAGACACCTCAATACGTGTGCTCTCGCCACAAACGCAAGAAAGTCGAAATGTTGTTCGCTCACCTCAACCGAATCCTGAAACTGGATCGATTGCGACTACGAGGAATGACGGGTGCGAAAGACGAATTCACCTTGGCGGCTGCGGTACAGAATCTCAGAAGACTGGCAAAACTGACCTCACAAGGGCCTCCGACCACGGGATAGGCACGCCCGCAACCAGCAAAAAACCTCAAATCAACCTACTGACTAAGCCACAACGATCAACGCAGAACCAGAAAAGCCACGCAACGTGGTGAGCGGTTCTGAAGAGACGATCAATCTCGAAGTCTTCCAGTTTGAAATTCCGACTTTTTCAACAGAATCGACTCAAAGCTGCCTGTGGCAAAAGAAAAAAACGGCCGACAGCTGCCGTGCAGTTCAGGTCTTCTTTTTGGCCAGCAGCGGTGGGTCAATGGTTCTGATAGATTGCCGGAAATACCTGTTCGAGAATCGCGATCAATGAGAGTTATTCGTAGCAAAAACTTCACCGCCACTCAAGCGTGGGGGGCTGACGACATAGCGAATATGGGTGGAACCACTGTCCGCCTCCACTGGACCGACAAGCCATATAAGTGGCATATCAACGATGGTGAGGAAGTTTTCGCAGTCCTCGACGGAGCGGTGGATATGCATTATCGCGAGTCGGGCATCGAGCGCGTCGTTACATTGGTAGTTGGCGACGTGTTTTTCGCAGGGACTGGATGTGAACATGTTGCGCATCCTTGTGGAGAAGCACGGATTCTGGTTATCGAACGTGAGGGCAGCGTTTGAGGCTGCTGCGCGTCATTTACTGTTCTCAAGATACCGCAATCCATAACGCAGATTGCTCGCGGCATGTACCTGCAGACGGAATGGACCCAGGAGCGAACGCTGAAATAGTATCTGATCGGCACGCTTGCTCAAGTCAGCGATCCCTCGCCATCGGGATATGCTGACGGGCAGCACCTCGATGACCGCTTGAATCGTCAGAGGGGGCAGTAGGAACTGAATCGCATGGCGCATCAAAGGATTTCCAGGCCTCGGCATGCATCACTAGCCAGATGCCGATCGCGGAAATCGCCATCCCCGCCCCCATCTGCCAGGACAGCGGTTCATCAAACATGGCCCAAGCCCAGAGCAAGGTAATCGGCGGACTCAGGTATAGCACGCTGGTGACGCGAGTCTCGGTGCTTTGGCGCAGGCAGAGCCAATACCCCATAAGGAAATTCACATGCGAATCCCATTACCGGTAACTGTCAGTGACTGGCGTTATTAACCCATTCTCGGCTTTGCTCAGCGACGCCACACCCGCCCTTCGCCATTCACCACCCAAGGTGATTGGTCAGCAACGATCTGCACCCCGCCAACCCATCGATCTGCTGGCGCGTAATCCAGCCAGTTAATCTGCTCACACAGTGCTTGCTCGCCCAAGGCAGTGATTCGAAGAAGGCGCTTCTGCCACACGCCTCCAGGCTGCTCGTGCACCAACGGATGTGGTGCCTCGATTAGCGGTCGCAGCAGCGAATGGAACATCAGATCGCCCAGATAAGGCAGGGGCTCATAGCTCATCATCAGATGGTCGAAAGCCTTGGCGGCGGGTAACTCGCCATGATCGGCGAGGATACGCAACGTCAAACGTTGCGTCAGACTCAAGCCATCGTTAGCGCCGGGAAGCTCTTGTAGCTGCCTTGCCAAGGCAGGCCCGAGTAGCGGTAACGCGGGATGCTGTTGTGCTGCGAGGCGCGCCCATTCGCTTGGGTCTGGCGCGGTATAGGCAGTCCATGCTTCACGCCCCAGTGCCAGGGCGTCCTCTCCGAGCGAACGCCGTTGCGGCCAGAGCCAGGCGAGCAAATCCGGTGCGAGTTGACCAATACCTATAAATCGCTGCACGCCAGGCACCCGATTGATCTCGATCAATTCGAGCCTGCGCGGCAAGGCTGGCAAACTCGCCAGCAGCCGTATAAGAAACAGTTGGTCGTAAGCGTCGCCCTCGCACCACAGCACCAGCTCACTGTCCGCATCCAGTTTTGCCAACGCGTCGCGCTGTATGGCTTGGCGCTGTCGACTATCACGAGGAGACAGCCCAAATGCCTGCTCCACGAAAGCCGCTCGCACTGACCAGTAGTCGTCATCAGGTAATGCGGGGACCGGGCCCATGACCATCGGATCATCAAACATATGAAACGAACCCGAGAAGCCGGCGATCCGCAGGCGGTGCTCGATGTCGTTGCCGCAACGCCAGTGCTGGACAGCCGCTTCGCTCGTCGCAGCGAAACCCGGATGTCGTGCGGCGAACGCGACACTCTCGGCATGAGCGATCAGCTTGGGCCAACTGGCAAACCCGGCCTCGCGAGCTACCAGCCACTGCGTGTCGGCAAGGCGATAGTCAGGGCCACACAAGCCGAGCGCGTGCAGCTGCGAGCGCGCATCGTCAGCCTCGTTGTTTTGCAGTGCCTTCAAAAGACGCTTGGCGCGCTTGCGCAGCGAAGGTAGATCAAGAAGACCGTGATGACGGGAAACATTTGTGGCGGGCATGCCAACTCCTTACAGGGCTCGGTCCGCCGACAAGCCGGGAGCTGGAATGAAAAATTGAAAAAGCATGCCTTGGGTAACCCCTTCGCCCGGACCGCAGGCGCAGCAAACGCCCAGGTGCTGACTTTAGCGGGAAGGATGGGTGGAAGCAAAGCCTGTAAATACGCCGATTTTGGATTGGTTGGGAGAAAAACAAACGGCTGATCACAATCAGGGGCTGTGGGCCAAAAGCGGTTATTGCTCGTGTGAGTCCATCTCACTACCCTCCAGCGCCAGGGTTATCCAAGGTCGGCGAGGCTTCGATATTGCCCTTTGAAATACAGCAATGGTTGTGTAGTAGCGGCTTCTTGAAAGTTTAACGCTTTTACTTCACCGATCACGATCATGTGATCGCCTGCGGCATGCTCTGCGTAAATTTCGCAATCAAGCCAGTGCAGGCTGCCGACAATAATCGGATTACCCAGCGGCGATTCCTCCCATTTGACACCGTGCCACTTGTCCGAGCCTCGCCGTGCGAACTGATTGGAAATATTGACTTGCTCACCCGAGAGGATATTGACCGCAAATCGACCTGCCTGGCGAATTTTGGGATAGCTTGCAGAGCCGCACATGACGCTGAATGACACCAGTGGCGGGCTCATCGACACGCTATAGAACGACTGACACGTGAAGCCAATCGGCTCGCCAGCGATGTGTGATGTAATCACTGTGATACCCGATGCGTAGTGGCCGAGCGCATCGCGAAAGCTCAATGGTTTGATAGCAATACCAAAAGGTGACATAGCAGCTCCTAAACATATAATGGGGCTGACATTGCTGACAGGAGGCTTGAAGCAGCCGATATCCGGCTGACCTCAGCCTTTTCAGTGATGAAACCGGCTCAACCTACGTAAGCCATTTCCGAATGTCGCTCAGCGTTTGTTCGAGAGCTCTCTGCGGACGATTTCTGCACCGGCACTTAACGCATGCAGCTTGCCGCTGGCGACTCGACGTGGCAAGGGTGCCATGCCGCAGTTGGTGCATGGATAGAGCTTGTCGGGATCGACGAACTGGAGTGCCTTTCTAAGGGTATTGGCAACTTCCTCGGGCGTCTCGATGGTATGGCTTGCTACGTCAATGGCGCCTACCATCACCTTCTTTCCCCGAATGAGTTCAATCAGATCCATAGGGACGTGAGAGTTATGACATTCAAGCGAGATGATATCGATACTGGACTTTTGCAGTTTGGGAAACGCCTCTTCGTATTGTCGCCACTCTGAACCCAGCGTCTTCTTCCAGTCGGTATTCGCTTTAATGCCGTAACCGTAGCAAATATGCACGGCCGTTTCGCATTTGAGTCCTTCTATTGCCCGCTCCAAGGTGGCAACGCCCCAGTCATTCACCTCATCAAAAAACACGTTAAAGGCAGGCTCGTCGAATTGAATAATATCGACCCCGGCAGCCTCCAGCTCCTTGGCCTCCTGGTTGAGGATTTTGGCAAACTCCCAAGCCAGTTTTTCACGGCTTTTATAATGAGCATCGTGGAGGGTGTCGATCATTGTCATTGGGCCTGGCAGCGCCCACTTGATAGGCTGTGTCGTTTGCTGACGTAGAAACCTTGCATCATCAACAAAAACAGACTTTTTCCTAGCAACAGGCCCCATGACCGTTGGCACGCTCGCATCATAGCGGTCACGAATCCTGACGGTCTCACGCTTTTCAAAATCAACGCCGTCGAGGTGTTCGATAAAGGTAGTCACGAAATGCTGGCGAGTTTGTTCACCGTCACTGACAATATCGATACCGGCCAATTGTTGTTCTTGCAGTGACAAACGCAACGCATCTTGCTTACCTTCAATCAATTCTTCACCTTGCAATTTCCACGGTGACCAAAGGGTCTCAGGCTGTGCAAGCCAGGAGGGTTTAGGCAAGCTGCCAGCAGTCGATGTGGGCAACAGTTTTTTCATGAAAATGGCCTTGTTTTGTAATGAATCAAAGAGCGCAACTAATGGACCACTGTTCAAGCATGGCCTGGTAGGGCTTGATAAAGTGTTCTTCGGCAAACTTTCCTTGCTCAGCTGCCAGTCGATTACGCTCCTCGCGGTCATACACAATTCGAGTCAATGAGTAGTCCTGGTTTTTCAAGCTCGGCTGATAGCATTTCCCCGCCACTGAGTTCGCGTTATAGATCTCAGGCCGATAAATTTTCTGGAAGGTATCCATTGTGCTAATAGTGCCTATCAGCTCTAGGGTGGTGTAATCACCCAGCAAATCGCCCGAGAAATAAAAAGCCAAAGGCGCAGCGCTGCCAGGCGGCATGAAATAGCGAACCTTCAAGCCCATTTTCTTGAAATACTCATCCGTCAGGGAGTATTGATCCTGCTGGTACTCAAACCCCAGGACAGGGTGATAATTCTCGGTCCGCTGGTAAATCCTGGCGCTCGAGACGCTCAGGCAGATAACAGGTGGCTTTTCGAAATGCTCTTTATAGGCATTTGAATTAATAAAGCACTTGAACAGCTTTCCGTGCAACTCTCCAAACCCCTCTGGCGTGCTGAACCCGGGCTGACTCTTGTTATGCTCCAATAACCGCACACTGAAGTCATAGTCTCGTACATAAGAGGAAAAGTTATTGCCTACGACCCCCTTGATACGTTCGTTGTTTTTTCGATCAACGATCGTTGTTTTCAAGACCTCAATCAACGGGATAGCACAGTCACGGCCTTCAGCATCAATGTTCATTTCAGCGGAGATGATGTCCAGCTCGACCGTATAACGATCACCGGTAGGATTGTCCCACTGCGCCAAGGCATTGAAACGATTGTCAATCATCTTCAACGTGTTGCGCAAATTCTCTTGGCGACGCTCCCCTCTGGCCAGATTGGCAAAGTTAGTCGTGATACGCGTTGTGTCTGAGGGTAAATAATTCTCATCAAAACAAAGGCTCTTGATAGCAAATGTGAATTCTTTTTTCATCTCGGCCTGGCACCCTGCTCTTGAGGCAAACCTGAATAAGCTCATTGCTCTGTTCAGCGTCGACCAATATTTTTTTCTTCACCCGGCAGACGTTATTCTGTCTATCGTGAAGAGCTGCACGCATTTTAAGCAGGACGACAACATGAACAAAAACGAATTGATTTCAATAAAGTATTAGTCAGGCTCATGATGGCCCTGAATAGAATGACGGTCGTTGGACGGAGCCCTGGCGTGTCGTCTCGTCTATACGTCTCGCGAGTACGTCGCAGCCCGGCTGCCTGGACGACAAACGCTTATTTATGACGCTTTTCGCTGCCCTGCGCCCGTACATGCTGACAACGCCGTATATAAATGATTTTTCTGCTGACAGCGGAAGACACTGCCTTTTCAATACTGGAATGCACCAGCGGGGTTCGCGAATGTTTAGCCAGCAACGCCCAAGCGCAATTAACAATTACGAACCCAGCAAACAACGCATCAAAATCAAACAAAAAACCGCTCTTTCAACGGCACCAGCGCCGCCCCGATAGCCGCCGCATCCCCATTTGTCTCACTCAGCAACAACTGAGGCCGTGGCGGCGGCGCGTTATAGCGATGGGTCCCCCAGAAAGTAGTCGCGGCGATCAGCCGTCTTCCCAGCTCGGGGGGCAATTGCCCACCGAACACCACGGCCTGGGGGTCGAACAGCCCTGCCAGTGCATTGACCAATCGGTCCAGCGTTGGCTGGATGCGTTTTAGCCAGGCGTCTACACCGGGCCAGTCCGGGTCGAAGCGCGAGCTCAGGTCTTCGATTGAATCCACATGCACGCCGTTCTGATGCAGTTCTTCCAGCAAGTAGCGCAAGGCCGGGCGGTTTATCGACTCTTGATCGCTGTACAGGGTGATCTCGCCCGCGTTGCCGTGGCTGCCGAAATACGGTTTGCCGTTGATGACCACGCCGGCGCCGAAGCCGAAGTTGAACGACAGGTAGATGAAGTTGCTGGCCCATGCCCCAACGCCCACCAGGCTTTCGCCGATAGCCGCCGTGGTGGCGTTGTTTTCCAGCCAGACGGGCATGCCAAAGCGCGCTTCGAGGACTGGCTGCAAGTCTATCAATGACCAGTCGCGCAGCGGTTCGGGCGCGTTGATCTGGCGGTTCTGAAGGAAAAATCCGGCAATGGCGAAGCCGATCCCGATGACCCGATCCGCTTCGATGCCGTTGCGCTGAAGCATCCGTTCGATGGTTTTCTCCAGCGCATCCAGCGTGCTATTGCGGCTCAGCGGCGGCGTGCGCAAGGTGACCTGCTCCAGCACATTGCAACCCAGGTCGGCGACACAGACCACGGCCGAGTCAGTGTTGATCGAAACGCCAATGGCATACACCGCCTCATTGACCAGTTCGATACGCGGGCTGGGCTGACCACGGCCATTCTTCACGCGCTCGCCGCTGCGCAACAGCCCGCGACTGATCAGTTCTTCGATCAGCCGGTGAACCGACTGCTGCGCCAGATCCATTTCGGCAGACACCGTGGCGCGCGTAATCGCGCCGCGCCGCCGGAGGATGTCCAGCAATTTGCGTTCATTGAGGCTCAAGAGCGGATGCGGCTGCGTTTGGAGGTCGAGAGGCATGGAATCAACGTGTCAGAAGAGGATTAAAACAGTCGGCGTGTGGAGCAGTGTATCGCCCGTCGTCGATTACACACTTCAATCATGAACATTTGATAAAAGTCCCACAGGTCACAAATACTACACACAACCTGTATTAAATAACACTCAGTTCCTGTGAGTGCCCCCATGCCTGTCATCCATAAATTTCTGTCTGTGCTGGCTCTGCTGCCACTCGCCGCCCATACCCTCGCCGCGCCAGCCGAGTTCTGGTACAGCCACGGCGGCGCGGCAGGCACCGCCATCGCTGACCTGTGCAAAAGCTTCAATGCGCCGCGTGAAGAAGGTGATCGCCTGCACTGCATTCGTCAGGGAACCTACGAGCAAACGTTGCAGAAAACGGTGGCAGCCTATCGGGCAGGCATCGGTCCCGCGCTGGTGGAAATTTACGACGTCGCCACCCCGGACATGTTGCTGGGTGGAGCCACAGAGCATGTCGAGACAACGATGGCCAATCATCAGAGGGCTTATGCGAGCGACACTTTTCTGCCCGCATTACGCCGCTATTACGCGGACGACCATGGCGCGCTCGCGGCCCAGCCTTTCGCAGTATCAACAGCCGTGCTCTACACCCATCGAAACGCTCTGGCCGCAGCAGGCATCCATCAGCCGCCCGCCACGTGGGAGGCATTTGCCACGGCCTTGCGCGCGCTGAAGAAAAACGGTCATGCCTGCCCTGTCGCTACTCAGTTCGCGCCGTGGATCTGGCTGGAACAAACCAGCGCGGCGCAGGGCTCGGATGTCGCGGTGCGCATCGAAAAAAATGATCGTTACCAGTTCGACACAGGTACGCATCTGCGCCTCATGAATGACCTGGCGCAATGGACTGCCGAGGGGCTGGTTCGCTACGAGGCCTCGACCCGCAGCGGTCAGCAGGCGCTGGCGTTCTCCACAGATGATTGCGCCATGCTGCTGGACTCGACCGGGGCGTGGAATGTCATGCACGACGAGCTTGAGTCCGATATAGACGTGACCCCGCTGCCGATCTACGCCAACACAACGCGCAAGGCCAATGTGCCCGGCGGCTCCTCGCTGTGGGTGATGCGCGGGCATTCAGTGCGGGATTATCGGCTGGTCACAGAATTCCTCGCCTTCTTGCTGCTGCCGGAAAACCAGCTGACCTTCAGCGCACGTACTGGTTACCTACCAGTCACTCAGGCTGCTGCAGAGACGCTGCAATCCAGCGCCCGGAAACCGTCAGCCGTGACAGTCGGCCTGACAGCGCTCGCCGACATCGACGGCCAGCCGTCTGTCCCATTGCGCTGCGGTTTCATCACATTGATGCGCCTGATCTGGTCGCAAGAAATGGAAAACGCACTGGCAGGCCGACAAAGCGTTGATCACGCGCTGCGCCAATCAACCCTGCGTGTCAACGAGTTGCTCGGCCTGTTTCAACAGATGCATCAGCCGCCCATCAGTACCCCACCAAACGAGGCGACACCATGAAGCCCCGCGCGTACTTTCCGCAGCCGCGTCTGGCGCTGCTGTTTGCCCTGCCGCAATTGCTGGCACTCGGGCTATTTTTCTACTGGCCCGCGGTCCAGGCACTCTGGTGGTCGTTTCATCTGGTGCCGCCCTTTGGAGGCCATGAGGTATTTGTCGGACTGAGCAATTACTGGCGGGTTCTGAATGATCCCGGCGTCCTCGCGTCGCTGGGCTCGACGCTAGTGTTCAGTCTGTCGAGCGTGGTGCTTTCAATCCTCATCGCGCTGGTGCTTGCCTTGTGCCTGGAACTGAAATTGCGCGGCAACGCCGTGTTCCGCAACCTGCTGATCTGGCCCTACGCGGTATCGGGCGCCACCATCGGTATTGTCTTTCATGTACTGGCCAACCCGGTGATGGGCATTTTTGCCTGGATCAACGCCATCGCGCCCGGCACCTGGGCGCCCTACGCCAACCCGGTACAAAGCATGCTGCTGCTGGTTGTGGCCTATGCGTGGTGCCTGGTGCCGTTCAATTTCGTGATGCTGGTTGCAAGCCTGAAGTCGGTGCCAGACGACTACCTCGCTGCCGCAGCGCTGGACGGTGCCGGTCCGCTCAGACGCATGCTGGATATCCAGTTGCCGCTGATCGCGCCGTATTTGCTGTTCGTGTTTGTTATCGATCTGCTGGAAAGCCTGTCCAACAGCTTCGGCCTGGTCGACACCCTGACGCACGGCGGACCGGGCGATACCACCAATGTGCTGGCGTACAAGATTTACACCGACGGGTTCATGGGACTGGATCTGGCGGGTTCATCCACGCTTTCGGTGCTCATGCTGCTGGCGGTCGTGGTGCTGAGCGTCGCCCAATTCAAGCTCATGCTGCACTTCAAGCGTCGTGGGGTGAAAGCATGAGTGAGCACAATCGGCTGTTCAACGCAGGTGCCTACCTGCTGCTGACGCTGGGGCTGATATTCGCGCTTGGGCCGCTGTATATGGCGGTCTGCTCGGCAACGGTCAGTAATTCACAGCTATTCAGCCAGGGCCTGGCAGTGATACCCGGCGACCAGTTGCTGATAAATCTGCAACAGGTGACTCGGCGTCTGGACCTGTTGCACTTGTTGGGCAACAGCCTGCTGGTCGCGACATTGGTGGTGATTGGCAAGCTGACACTCTCGGCGTTGACGGCCTTTGCAGTGGTGTATTTTCGCAGCCGTTACACCTCGGTAATTTTCTTCGCCGTACTGGGTGCGCTGCTGCTGCCGCTGGAAGTGCGCATCATCCCGACCTACGCGGTGGCCAGCGATCTGTTCGGCCCGGTGCGCACCGTATTGCAATGGCTTGACATCCAGTGGCTGCCAGTGCCGACCATCAATCTGCTCGACAGCTATCCCGGCCTCGCCCTGCCGCTGATCGCCTCGGCCACTGGCACTTTTCTGTTCCGGCAGTTTTACCAGACCCTGCCCGCCGAGCTGGTCGAAGCCGCGCGCATGGACGGCGCCGGGCCCTGGCGCTTTTTCGTCGACATTCTGTTACCGCTGTCGAAGACCAACTTCGCGGCGCTCGGCACACTGGTGTTTATCGGTGCCTGGAAAGACTACCTGTGGCCGCTGGTCGCGACCAACCGTGAGGACATGCGCACGCTGGTACTGGGCGTCGCCAGCTTCCTGCCGACCGATACAACTCAGGTCCCCGAATGGAACCTGCTGATGGCCGCCGCCGTGGTCAGCATGCTGCCCCCTATCCTCGTCATTGCGTTTATGCAGCGATGGTTCGTCAAAGGCCTGATTGGAGTCGGTAAATGACCGCGCTCATACCTATTGCATGCGCTCCGGATATCGTCCTCAAAGGCCTGCACAAACGTTACGGTGCCGGGCATATCCTTGACGGGCTCGACCTCACCTTCAAGGCCGGTGAGCTGAGCGTCATTCTCGGCCCGTCCGGCTGCGGCAAGTCGACCTTGCTGCGCCTGGTGGCGGGCCTGGAAGAAGTCAGCCAAGGGCAAGTGCTCATGGGTGGCCGGGATGTCACCCGGCTGCCACCCAAGGAACGCGGCTGCGCCATGGTGTTCCAGAACTACGCGCTCTACCCGCACATGAGCGTGGCCGAGAACATTGGTTATGCGCTCAAGCTTTCCGGTGTTTCACGCAAGGATCGGGAACAGCGCATTCGGGCATGTGCCGTCTCATTGGGGCTGGAGGACCTGCTGCAACGCAAACCCGGAGAGCTTTCGGGTGGTCAGCGCCAGCGGGTTGCCATTGGCCGGGCGCTGATCCGCAAGCCGCCAGTGCTGCTGTTCGATGAGCCGCTGTGCAATCTGGACAGCGCCCTGCGTCACGAAATGCGTCTGCTGATCCGCAACCTGCATCAGCAGACCGGCGCGACGATTCTCTACGTCACCCACGATCAGACAGAAGCCATGACGCTCGCCGACCGCGTGATGATCCTCAACACAGGGCACGTCGAGCAGGTGGGCACGCCCGCCGATATCTACGCTCAACCAGCCAGCACCTTTGTCGCCGGCTTCATCGGCACACCGCCCATGAACCTGCTGCCGGTGAATTGCCTGGACGACAACGTCCTGATGCTCGCAGATGGACAACGCCTGCCTATCAAGCTCGGCGTTGCCTCCAATCGGGTGGGCAAATGGCTGATCGGGCTGCGGCCTGAAACCTTCACGCTGAACCCGGAGGGTGTTACGGCAACCGTGGAATCCACGGAAAACCTGGGCAGCCACAGCTTGCTGTATTGCCAACTGGCCGGCACCCGCTGCGTGATCAGCCTCGCCGGACGACAGTGCCTGACACCCGGCACTCAGGTTCGACTGGCGATCAACGCCACGCCCTTGTTATTCGATATCGAGAGTGGCCAGCGCCAACTCGTTTCCTTTTCCCAACCCGCCAAGTGACCGTCCATGCCTAAACAATCCCCCATCGTCCGCTCACCGCTGATCGCTCATCGCGGTGCCAAGGCCTATGTCCCGGAAAACACGCTGCTGGCCCTCGAAAAAGCTGCCGAATGCGGTGCCGAGTGGGTCGAGATTGATGTGAAACTGACTCGCGATGGTCAGCCCGTTGTCATTCATGACGACCTGCTGGACCGAACCAGCAACGGCCGCGGCGCGGTGGTGCTGCATGATCTGGATGCGATTCGCAGACTGGACGCAGGCAGTTGGTTCGCACCTGAATTCGCTGGCCTGCAAATCCCCACGTTCGAAGAAATCGTGGCCTGCGCCTTGCGTTTGAACCTCGGGCTGCAGGTCGAACTCAAGCCGACCATAGGCGACGACATCGAGACAGCAGAAGTCGTCATGCCAATCCTCAGACACCTGTGGCCAGCCGATAACGACAGGTTATATGTTTCCAGTTTCTCAGTGCGTTCACTCACCGCCGCACGCCGATTGTGGGCCGATGTACCGCTCGCAATGGCCTCGATAGTCGCACCTGCTGATCCAGTCGCCCTGCTCGCCGAATATGACTGCCAGATACTTCATGTACTTGACGACATGCTCGATGACCATCACCTTGTTCGCCTGAAAAGCAGCGGCGTCGAATTCGCCGTGGCTACCATCAACAGCCCGAAACGCGCGCGCTACCTGCTTGAAAACGGCGCGCAATCGATTCTCAGCGATTACCCGGACCTGTTGACCCTGCCAAACGGAGGCTGCCTACAATGAACAACCGACTCAGCGTCGCCATGCAAGCCGTAGAAAACGCCACTGGCCTGGCTATGGCGTATTTCAATGACCGTCACACCCTCGACATCACCACCAAAAGCGCGCAAGACCTCGTCTCCCGTGCCGACTTTGAAGTTGAACAACTGCTGCGTGCAGAACTGAGCAAACACTTCCCCGACGACGCCATTCTCGGAGAAGAAATGGGCGGAGAATTTATCACCGACGGCTGGGTCATTGACCCTATCGACGGTACCGGCAATTACCTGCGCGGCACCCCGCTGTGGGGCATCGCCGTCGCTTACATGTCGGCAGGCGTGCCCGAAATCGGCGTCGTCGCCTACCCGGCATTGGGTTACACACTCGCAGCCCGCACTGGCGATGGCTTGCTGCGCAACGGCGTCCCCTTCGTACGCCCGCAACCGCCAGAACACCTGCGCATCGCCGGCATCGGTGAAAACACCCGCTGGGACGCCGAAGAGCTGGGCAAACTGCAACTGAGCCTGCGCCAACAAGGCTGGGGCCTCGCCGGCTACCGCTGCGCCACGATCGGCCTGGCATTCGCCGCGCTGGGTCAGACGGACGGCTACATGGAGAAATTCACCAGCCTGTGGGATATCGCCGCCGGTGCAGTGATTTGTCGAGAAGCCGGGTTGTTGTGTGAGATTGAGGGTGAGCAGAAGCAAGGATCGATGACGGTGATGGTTGGGGGTGAGGAATTGATGGGGATTTTTGGTGCGTAATGCGCCCGACAGGTCGACGCAGTTTTCTGACTGCATTCCTCCGCCTGCTGGCTTGCGCGCCCTTCGTGAACAGCAGGCTGTTGGCGGCGTCTGAAACCTTTACGACGCTGCGGCAGCTTGCAGCCGAAAAAGGCATCCGATTCGGCTTTGCTGTCGATCCGGTAAAGCTGAATAACGATGCGGCCTATGGCGACCTGGTTGCCTCTCAGGCCGGCATTGTGGTGCCCGAAAACGCTTTGAAATGGCAGACGGTCCATCCCGAGCCAGACCGTTATGATTTCGCACCTGCCGACACAATCGCAGCCTTTGCGAAAGCGCACGACCAACGCATGCGCGGGCACACATTCTGCTGGCACCGCTCCTTACCCGACTGGGTATATCGGACAGTCACACCAGCGAACGCCGAAGCAGTGCTGACTGCGCACATCAGTACCGTCGCCAGTCATTATCACGGTCTCATCAGCGCGTGGGATGTCGTCAATGAAGCCATCCAGATTGAAGACGGTCAGACTGACGGGCTACGCAATTCATTCTGGTATCAGATGCTCGGGCCTCGCTATCTGGATATCGCCTTTCAAGCAGCACACAAGGCTGATCCGAACGCCCTGCTCTGCTACAACGACTACGGGCTGGAAAAAGATACCCACTACGGAGAAAGCCGACGCGCAGCCGTGCTCGCCATGCTGCATGGGCTCAAGCAGCGGGGCATTCCGGTACAGGGTCTCGGCATCCAGTCGCATCTGCGTGCAGGCGACATATTTGGTCCAGGCCTGTCGCACTTTATCCTGGCCGTGCGGGATATGGGCTTATCGGTCCACATCACAGAACTGGACGTCGACGACAGCCGCCTGACGGGGACTATCGCAGATCGTGATGGATCGGTTGCATCGACTTATAAGCGGTATCTCGACGTGGTGCTTGCCACGCGCTCGGTATCTACCGTTATTACGTGGGGTGTTTGGGACAGCCCGCACATCGCCGGAGCTACGTCTACCCGAGGGCCACTGGCGCAACGTGCATTGGTTTTCGGGCCGCGAGGTGAGGTGAAGCCTGCGAGTTGGGTGGTTGAGCACTGCCTTGAGAGAGCGTCCACTGTTTCTGATTGATCGGCCACCGTTGGCGCTGTTGAACAGTCGAAGCCGGGAACGACACGCTACGCCTGTACGTCAGACCTGTATCGACTCACTGAAAAGGTACAGCGCAATGGACAAGACAATCACCGTGGACCAACTGGCAGCCACTGACCTTGGACCGATCAACGAGATATGGCTCGGCGGGACTCATACCCAGCTATGCCTGTGGCGTGGCGAACAGGTCTTCACCCACGACATGCTCAGCGAGGGCACTCACGATCAGAATGTCCGGCGCCTGTGCTTGCAACTGGTCAACCCCGACGATAAGGCCGCGGTGGCCAGCGTAGAGGTAATCGTGCGCGAACGGCTGGAGCAACAGGGGAGAGAGGGAGAGTTTTATCCGGCTGAGAATGTGGACACTCATCAGTAATCATTCTGGTTTTACATCCCCCACGTGATCGGCACGGTGCATATCCTGCTTTTTCCAGGCATACAAAAAGCCCCAAGCGTTTCTGCATTGGGGCCTTCAGGGTGAAACTTTACGCGTTGACTCCGAGCTATATCCTAGAACGGAATATCGTCATCAAAGCTATCAAAATCAGCAGCTGGCTGCGGCGCTTGTTGTTGCGGCGCTGGGCGCGAGTCGCGTTGTTGTGGCGGCTGCTGGTTGTAGTTCTGCTGAGGGGCGGACTGCTGCGGCGCCGATTGCTGTGGACGCGACTGCTGTGGACGAGGTGCGGACTGGTTGTAGTTGCCACCACCGCCCTGACCTTGTTGAGCGTCGCCCTGTGGACGGCCGCCCAGCAGTTGCATGGTGCCTTGCATGTCGACGACGATTTCAGTGGTGTAGCGCTTGATGCCGTCTTTTTCCCACTCGCGGGTCTGCAGCTTGCCTTCGATATAGACCTGCGAACCCTTGCGCAGGTATTCGCCGGCGATTTCGGCAACCTTGCCGAACATCGAAACACGGTGCCATTCGGTCTTCTCGACTTTCTGGCCGGTCTGCTTGTCAGTCCATTGTTCGCTGGTTGCCAGACTCAGGTTGGTCACGGCGTTACCGTTAGGCAAGTAGCGAACTTCGGGATCCTGGCCGCATGTACCGACCAATATGACTTTGTTAACCCCACGGGCCATAACGTTCTCCTAGGCTTCGCACGCTTCTGATGCTGGATTGACCAGCTTCTCGAGAGAGGCGCGATCCAATAATTTTGTGTCGAGTTTTATGTAGATGGCCGCCTCTTCAGGAACCACCACTGCATCTGTCACGCCGGCTACGGACATCAAACGCGCAGCCAGGCCTGCTTCACGCTGCGCCTGCGGCGACAACGGCAGACGTAGGCTGGTCACGTAAGGCGGCTCTCGCATGGTCACTGCGAAGGCGAGCCAGACGGCGGCCATGGCTGCACCGCCAAGGAACACCACATTGAGCCCGCCGTGCTGGAACAACCAGCCGCCCAGTATCCCACCTGCGGCTGATCCAAGAAACTGGCTGGTGGAATATACCCCCATCGCCGTGCCTTTTCCGCCAGCCGGTGAAACCTTGCTGATCAGCGACGGCAAGGACGCTTCCAACAAATTAAATGCGGTGAAGAATACCACTGTTCCGATGACCAGTGCCCGCAACGTATCGCCGAATGCCCAGAAGAATAGCTCAGCCAGCATTAAAACGGTGACGGCGCCGAGCAGAACCCGCTTCATTTGACGTTTCTTCTCGCCGTAAATGATGAACGGGATCATCGCGAAGAATGAAATCAGCAAGGCGGTCAGGTAGACCCACCAGTGTTCTTCCTTGGGCAGACCGGCTTTTTCGACCAGTGCCAGTGGCAATGCCACGAAGCTCGACATAAGCATCGCGTGCAACACGAAGATACCCAAATCCAGACGCAGAAGGTCCGGATGACGCAAGGTCGCACTCAGTGCCTGTTTGGCAACGCCGGACTCTCGATGCAGCAATGGGCCGTTGGCCTTGGGCACCACAAAGGCGACGATGAGAATCCCGAAAAGCGCCATACCCCCGGTTGCCAGGAACAGGCCTGACAATCCGAATGCGCCGGTTATCACCGGGCCGACGACCATGGCGATGGCGAACGACAGACCGATGGTCATGCCGATCGTGGCCATTGCCTTGGTGCGATGTTGTTCGCGGGTCAGGTCGGAGAGCAAGGCCATGACCGCAGCGGAAATGGCCCCGGCGCCTTGCAGGACGCGCCCGGCGATAATCCCCCAGATCGAGTCAGCGTTGGCTGCAACCACGCTGCCGATCGCAAAGATGATCAGCCCGAAATAAATGATCGGTCGCCGGCCGATCCGGTCGGACAATATGCCGAACGGGATCTGCAGTACCGCCTGTGTCAGGCCGTACGCGCCGATTGCCAGACCGATCAGTGCAGGACTCGCGCCCGCCAGGTCCATGCCATAGGTTGCCAGAACCGGCAAAACCATGAACATGCCAAGCATGCGGAACGCGAACACCAGGGCCAGTCCGCCTGCTGCGCGGGTCTCGCCGCTACTCATACGTTCGCTGTGGGTATCGTGCATGGAATAACCTCGTGTGAACCGGCGGCGATTCTACCAGTCCCATCGTTGTACAGCACATACGCGACGCTTTGCCGCGTGATGGCTCGGAGCCGTATACTCCGTCGTTTATGCCCGCCAAGCGAGGCCGCAGTGGACAAGATCCTGATACGTGGGGCACGAACCCACAACCTGAAAAATATTGACCTGACACTTCCCCGCGACAAACTGATCGTTATCACCGGGCTCTCCGGCTCAGGCAAGTCTTCGCTGGCTTTCGATACGCTGTATGCCGAAGGGCAACGCCGCTACGTCGAGTCGCTGTCGGCCTATGCCCGGCAGTTTCTGTCGATGATGGAAAAACCGGACGTCGACACGATTGAAGGTTTGTCGCCTGCGATTTCCATCGAGCAGAAGTCCACGTCGCACAACCCACGCTCGACCGTGGGGACTATTACCGAAATTTACGACTACCTGCGCCTGCTCTATGCGCGGGTTGGACAGCCCCGCTGCCCGGACCATGATATCCCGCTGGAAGCCCAGACGGTCAGCCAGATGGTTGACCTGGTGCTGACTCAGCCTGAAGGCAGCAAGTTGATGCTGCTGGCCCCGGTCATCCGTGAGCGCAAAGGTGAACACCTTTCGGTCTTCGAAGAGCTGCGTGCCCAGGGCTTTGTCCGGGCACGAGTCAACGGCAAGCTGTGCGAGCTGGATGAGCTGCCGAAGCTGGACAAGCAGAAGAAGCATTCCATCGATGTGGTGGTGGACCGTTTCAAGGTTCGCGCAGACCTGCAACAGCGTCTGGCGGAATCGTTTGAAACGGCGCTGAAGCTGGCAGACGGCATCGCTTTGGTTGCCCCAATGGACGACGAGCCAGGCGAGGAAGTGATCTTCTCCGCACGCTTCGCCTGTCCGATCTGTGGCCATGCGATCAGCGAGCTGGAACCGAAGCTGTTCTCCTTCAACAACCCGGCTGGCGCATGCCCTACCTGCGATGGCCTGGGCGTCAAGCAGTTCTTCGACATCAAGCGCCTGGTGAATGCCGAGCTGACCCTGGCCGAGGGCGCAATACGTGGCTGGGACAGGCGTAACGTCTATTACTTCCAGATGCTGGGTTCGTTGTCCAAGCACTACGGCTTTAGCCTTGAGGTGCCGTTCAAAGAAATTCCGACCGATATGCAGAAGATCCTGCTCAACGGCAGTGGCTCGCAGAGTGTCGACTTCCGCTATCTGAATGATCGCGGCGATATCGTCAAGCGTGCGCACCCCTTCGAAGGCATCGTGCCGAATCTGGAGCGTCGCTATCGGGAAACAGAATCAGCGACCGTGCGCGAAGAGCTGGCCAAGTTTCTGGGTACACAGCCCTGCCCTGACTGCCGCGGCACGCGCTTGCGTCGCGAGGCGCGTCATGTGTGGGTAGGTGAAAAGACCCTGCCTGCGGTGACCAATCTACCGATTGGCGATGCCACACAGTATTTCGACACACTGAAGCTGACCGGGCGACGCGGCGAGATTGCCGACAAGATCCTCAAGGAAATTCGCGAGCGTCTGCAATTTCTGGTCAACGTCGGTTTGGATTACCTGACTCTGGATCGCAGTGCCGATACCCTCTCAGGCGGCGAAGCCCAGCGTATTCGTCTGGCCAGCCAGATCGGTGCAGGCCTGGTCGGGGTGATGTACATCCTCGATGAGCCGTCGATCGGCTTGCACCAGCGCGATAACGATCGCTTGCTGGGCACACTCAAGCACCTGCGCGATATCGGCAATACGGTGATTGTGGTCGAGCACGATGAGGACGCTATTCGTCTGGCCGACTACGTGGTCGACATTGGTCCGGGTGCCGGTGTGCATGGCGGCCATATCGTTGCAGAAGGTACGCCGGACGAAGTAATGGCGCATCCTGACTCGCTGACCGGCAAATACTTGTCAGGCCGCGTGAAAATCGCTGTGCCAGCCAAGCGTACGCCTCGTAACAAGAAGCTGTCGCTGACCCTCAAGGGCGCGCGTGGCAACAACCTGCAGAACGTGAACCTCGAGATTCCGATTGGTCTGCTGACTTGTGTGACGGGTGTTTCCGGCTCCGGCAAGTCGACGCTGATCAACAACACGCTGTTCCCGCTGAGCGCCACTGCGTTGAACGGGGCGACGACGCTCGAGGCCGCGACTCACGACAGCATCAACGGCCTGCAGCATCTGGACAAGGTCGTGGACATCGACCAGAGCCCTATCGGTCGTACGCCACGTTCTAACCCGGCGACCTATACCGGGCTGTTCACGCCGATTCGCGAACTGTTTGCCGGTGTGCCGGAGTCTCGCTCGCGGGGCTATGGGCCGGGCCGGTTCTCGTTCAACGTCAAGGGCGGCCGCTGCGAGGCGTGTCAGGGCGACGGCCTGATCAAGGTAGAGATGCACTTTCTGCCGGACATCTACGTGCCATGCGACGTGTGCAAGAGCAAGCGTTACAACCGCGAGACGCTTGAGGTCAAGTACAAGGGCAAGAACATCCATGAAGTGCTGGAGATGACGATCGAGGAAGCACGCGAGTTCTTCGACGCTGTTCCCGCATTGGCGCGCAAACTGCAAACCCTGATGGATGTGGGGCTGTCCTACATCAAGCTGGGGCAGTCAGCGACTACCTTGTCAGGTGGCGAGGCGCAGCGCGTCAAGTTGTCCCGTGAGCTGTCCAAGCGCGATACAGGCAAAACGCTGTACATCCTCGACGAGCCGACTACCGGCCTGCACTTTGCCGATATTCAGCAATTGCTGGATGTTCTGCATCGTCTGCGCGACCACGGCAACACGGTGGTGGTGATCGAGCACAACCTGGATGTGATTAAGACGGCGGACTGGCTGGTCGACCTTGGGCCGGAAGGCGGATCGAGAGGTGGGCAGATCATCGCAACAGGTACACCTGAACAGGTCGCCGAGATGAAGCAGTCTTATACCGGGCACTACCTCAAGCCGCTGTTGCTCAGAGACAAAACGTAACTGATGCGCTGAGGGCCGGCCCGGCTTCGGTCAGGCCCGGACACAAAAAAGCTCCTGTCACGCACGTGCAGGAGCTTTTTTATGGGCGCTGAATCAGAACTGCGATTGCAGGTAATTCTGCAGACCGATGGACTTGATCAGACCCATCTGCTGTTCCAGCCAGTAAGTGTGATCTTCTTCAGTGTCGGCCAACTGAACGCGCAGGATCTCGCGAGTCACGTAGTCGCCGTGCAGCTCACAGAGCTCGATACCCTTGCACAGAGCAGCACGGACTTTGTATTCGAGACGAAGATCGCTGGCGAGCATCTCAGGCACTGTGGTGCCGACGTCCAGATCATCCGGGCGCATGCGTGGCGTGCCTTCCAGCATCAGGATACGACGCATCAGCGCATCAGCGTGTTGTGCTTCTTCTTCCATCTCGTGATTGATACGCTCATAGAGCTTGGAAAAACCCCAGTCTTCGTACATACGCGAGTGAACGAAATATTGGTCACGAGCTGCCAATTCGCCCGTGAGCAACGTGTTGAGATAATCGATTACTTCCGGGTGGCCTTGCATCGCAACGAACTCCTGCTTTAAAGGCGCTAGTTTGAACCAAGCGATGCGCGAGGTCACTGGGAAAAACGCAATAAATAGACGAAAAGCAGCGATATTACGCCGTTCAGAAGCGAAAAACCGGCTAAATGAGGGCGGTTCTGTTTCTCACTTCGACTCAGCCCAACGATTCAAGCGCTCACTGATCAAGGTCGAGGGCAGCACCCCAAATCGCAGACAACAAAAAACCGGGCCTAGGCCCGGTTCTTTGTTCAAACTGATGTCTTATTCAGCGGCTTCTACAGAGCCACCGATAGGACGATCAACCAACTCGACGTACGCCATTGGCGCGTTGTCGCCAGTGCGGAAACCGCACTTGAGGATACGCAGGTAGCCGCCCTGACGGGTTGCATAGCGTTTGCCCAGATCGTTGAACAGTTTGCCGACGATTTCTTTCGAACGAGTACGGTCGAAAGCCAGACGACGGTTGGCAACGCTGTCTTCCTTGGCCAGGGTGATCAGCGGCTCGGCAACGCGGCGCAGTTCCTTGGCTTTCGGCAGGGTAGTTTTGATCAGCTCGTGCTCGAACAGCGACACCGCCATGTTTTGAAACATGGCTTTACGGTGAGAGCTGGTACGGCTCAGGTGACGTCCACTTTTACGATGACGCATGGTTCATTCCTTACCAAACTCGCGTTCGGTGATTACGACGATCAGGCCGTAGCCTTGTCGTCCTTCTTAAGACTTGCCGGCGGCCAGTTGTCGAGGCGCATGCCGAGGGACAGACCACGAGAAGCCAGAACGTCCTTGATCTCGGTCAAGGATTTCTTGCCCAGGTTCGGAGTCTTCAACAACTCTACTTCGGTGCGCTGAATCAGGTCACCGATGTAGTAGATGTTCTCCGCCTTAAGGCAGTTGGCCGAACGCACGGTCAGTTCCAAATCGTCAACCGGACGAAGCAGGATCGGATCGATCTCGTCTTCCTGTTCGATTACCACTGGTTCGCTGTCGCCTTTGAGGTCCACGAACGCAGCCAACTGCTGTTGCAGGATGGTTGCAGCGCGACGGATTGCCTCTTCAGGGTCCAGAGTACCGTTGGTTTCCAGATCAATAACCAGCTTGTCCAGGTTAGTACGCTGCTCGACACGGGCGTTTTCCACCACGTATGCGATACGGCGAACCGGGCTGAACGAAGAATCGAGCTGCAAGCGACCAATGCTGCGGCTTTCATCTTCATCGCTTTGACGCGAGTCTGCCGGCTCATAACCACGACCACGAGCTACGGTGAGCTTCATGTTCAAGGCGCCGTTAGACGCCAGGTTAGCGATTACGTGATCGGGGTTAACGATCTCGACATCATGATCCAGCTGAATATCGGCAGCGGTAACCACCCCCGAACCCTTCTTCGACAAGGTCAGCGTAACTTCGTCTCGACCGTGCAGCTTGATAGCCAGACCTTTAAGGTTCAACAGGATTTCAATGACGTCTTCCTGTACACCTTCGATGGCGCTGTACTCATGGAGTACACCGTCAATCTCGGCCTCGACTACTGCACAGCCGGGCATTGAGGACAACAAAATGCGGCGAAGCGCGTTGCCCAGGGTATGGCCGAAACCACGCTCGAGAGGCTCGAGTGTGATCTTGGCGCGGGTTGGACTGACAACCTGCACATCAATATGGCGGGGTGTCAGGAACTCATTTACCGAAATCTGCATGGATGCACCTATTTTCTAGCCCTTACTTGGAGTAGAGCTCGACAATCAGGCTTTCGTTGATGTCGGCGGACAGATCACTGCGAGCTGGTACGTTCTTGAAAACGCCCGATTTCTTCTCAGTGTCTACTTCTACCCATTCTACGCGGCCACGTTGGGCACACAGATCGAGAGCCTGAACAATACGCAGCTGGTTCTTAGCCTTTTCGCGGATAGCAACGACGTCGCCAGCACGAACCTGATAAGAAGGAACGTTAACGGTTTTGCCGTTTACGCTAACCGACTTGTGCGAAACCAATTGACGGGATTCTGCACGAGTAGAGCCGAAGCCCATACGGTATACAACGTTGTCCAGACGGCATTCGAGCAGTTGCAGCAGGTTCTCGCCTGTTGCACCTTTCTTGCCGGCGGCTTCTTTATAGTAGCCGCTGAACTGACGCTCGAGAACGCCGTAGATACGACGGACTTTTTGCTTTTCACGCAGCTGAGTACCGTAATCGGACTGGCGACCGCGGCGTTGGCCGTGGATGCCTGGAGCTGCTTCGATGTTGCACTTGGATTCGATAGCGCGAACGCCGCTCTTCAAAAAGAGATCGGTGCCTTCACGACGAGCAAGTTTGCATTTTGGACCAATGTAACGAGCCATTTCTTACAGTCTCCTGGATTACACGCGGCGCTTCTTCGGCGGACGGCACCCGTTGTGCGGGATTGGCGTCACGTCGGTGATGCTGGCGATCTTATAGCCACAGCCGTTCAATGCACGGACAGCGGATTCACGACCTGGGCCTGGACCCTTGACATTGACGTCGAGGTTCTTCAGACCGTACTCCAGCGCAGCTTGACCAGCACGTTCAGCAGCTACTTGAGCAGCAAACGGGGTGGACTTGCGTGAACCACGGAAACCCGAACCGCCGGAGGTTGCCCACGAAAGAGCGTTACCTTGACGATCGGTGATGGTGACGATTGTGTTGTTAAACGACGCGTGGATGTGGGCGATGCCATCAACCACTGTCTTTTTAACTTTTTTACGAGGACGAGCAGCAGGTTTTGCCATGACTAAATTCCTGTCGTTGCGCTGGAGCGATTACTTGCGGATCGGCTTACGCGGACCTTTGCGAGTACGCGCGTTGGTCTTGGTACGCTGACCGCGCACTGGAAGACCACGACGATGACGCAGACCGCGGTAGCAGCCCAAGTCCATCAAGCGCTTGATTTTCATGTTGATTTCGCGACGCAGGTCACCTTCAGTGGTGAACTTCGCCACTTCGCCACGCAGCTGTTCAATCTGCTCGTCGCTCAGATCTTTGATTTTCACCGCCGGGTTAACCCCGGTGGTTGCACAAATTTTCTGTGCAGTGGTGCGACCAACACCATAGATGTAGGTCAGCGAGATAACAGTATGCTTGTTATCTGGAATGTTAACGCCTGCAATACGGGCCATTCAGTGGGACTCCAATTGACAGCTACCTACGCCCCGGAAGCCAAGAAATAGGGCGCGAGATAATATCGCTGTAGTAACAAATAATCAACCCAGCAGCGCACTAGCTGCTGGGCTTAAGCACAAATCACAATCAGCCTTGGCGCTGCTTATGACGTGGTTCCGCGCTGCAAATTACTCGAACAACACCTTCGCGGCGAATAATCTTGCAGTTACGGCACAGCTTTTTCACCGATGCACGAACTTTCATCACCAACTCCTCGAACCTTAGGGGTGCTTCAGCGCAGCATACCGCCGCTGCCACCGTAGCCCTTCAGGTTGGCTTTCTTCATCAGGGATTCATACTGGTGCGAAACGAGGTGCGATTGTACTTGCGACATAAAGTCCATCACAACCACTACCACGATCAGCAACGAGGTCCCGCCAAGGTAGAACGGTACGTTTGCCGCGACCACCAGAAACTGGGGAAGCAGACACACGGCCGTCATATATAGAGCACCGAACATGGTCAAGCGAGTCAAAACGCCATCAATGTAGCGCGCCGACTGCTCACCTGGACGAATACCCGGAATAAAGGCACCGGACTTCTTCAGGTTTTCCGCTACGTCTTTCGGATTGAACATCAACGCCGTATAGAAGAAGCAGAAGAAAATAATCCCTGCACTAAACAGCAGAATATTCAACGGCTGACCAGGAGCGATCGACTGCGAGATGTCCTGCAACCAGCCCAAACCTTCAGACTGACCGAACCAGGACCCCAACGAAGCCGGAAACAGCAAAATGCTGCTTGCGAAAATGGCCGGAATCACACCAGCCATGTTCACTTTCAGCGGCAAGTGGCTGGTCTGCGCAGCAAAAACCTTACGGCCCTGCTGACGCTTGGCGTAGTGAACAGCAATACGACGCTGACCACGCTCAATGAACACCACAAAACCGATGATCGCTACTGCCAGCAATCCGATTGCAACCAGAGCGAAGATATTGATATCACCCTGACGTGCAGACTCGAAAGACTGCCCTATCGCTCTCGGAAGACCGGCGACGATACCTGCGAAAATCAACATCGAGATACCGTTGCCAACACCGCGCTCGGTAATCTGCTCGCCCAGCCACATCATGAACATCGCACCAGCCACGAAGGTGGTAACGGCCACAAAGTGGAAACCCAGGTCCCCAGAAAACGCGACGCCCTGACTGGCCAGGCCAACGGACATGCCGATAGCTTGAACCAATGCCAGGACAACAGTGCCGTAGCGGGTGTACTGGCTAATCTTGCGACGGCCAGCTTCACCTTCCTTCTTCAACTGCTCCAGTTGCGGGCTGACGGCGGTCATCAACTGCATGATGATCGATGCCGAAATGTAAGGCATGATCCCCAGTGCAAAGATGCTCATCCGTTCCAGCGCGCCACCGGAAAACATGTTGAACAAGCTAAGAATGGTCCCCTCATTCTGTCGAAACAGTTCTGCGAGTCGGTCCGGGTTGATACCTGGAACCGGGATGTGTGCGCCTATTCGGTAGACGATAATCGCCAGGAACAGAAAACGCAGACGAGCCCAGAGTTCAGACATACCGCCTTTGCCGAGCGCAGAGAGAGCACCTTGCTTAGCCATTTATTCCTCGAACTTGCCGCCAGCTGCTTCGATAGCCGCACGCGCACCTTTGGTGGCGGCGATACCCTTGATAGTGACAGCGCGAGTAACTTCGCCCGACAGCATGATTTTCACACGCTGTACGTTCTGGTTAATCACGTTGGCATCTTTCAGGGACTGCACAGTTACGATGTCGCCTTCCACTTTAGCCAGCTCGGACAGACGCACTTCTGCGCGGTCCATGGCCTTCAGGGAAACGAAACCGAATTTTGGCAGGCGACGATGCAGCGGCTGTTGGCCGCCCTCAAAGCCCGGAGCAATAGTGCCACCGGAGCGGGAGCTTTGACCTTTGTGGCCACGGCCACCGGTCTTGCCCAAACCGCTACCGATACCACGGCCCGGACGATGCTTTTCGCGACGGGAACCCGGCGCTGGACTCAGATCATTGAGTTTCATCGATTAACCCTCGACTCGCAGCATGTAGTAAGCCTTGTTGATCATCCCGCGATTTTCGGGAGTATCCAGGACTTCTACAGTGTGACCGATGCGACGCAGACCCAAACCCTTAATGCACAATCTGTGATTAGGGATGCGGCCGGTCATGCTTTTGATCAGCGTTACTTTAACGGTAGCCATGATCAGATGATCTCCTCAACACGCTTGCCACGTTTGGCAGCGATCGACTCAGGAGACTGCATGCCCTTCAAACCCTTGAACGTAGCGTGAACCACGTTTACAGGGTTAGTCGAACCGTAGCACTTGGCCAATACGTTCTGGACACCAGCAACTTCCAGCACTGCGCGCATTGCGCCGCCAGCGATGATACCGGTACCTTCGGAAGCAGGCTGCATGTACACCTTGGAGGCGCCATGAGCAGACTTCATTGCGTACTGCAAGGTAGTGCCGTTCAGATCAACCTGAATCATGTTGCGGCGAGCAGCTTCCATCGCTTTCTGGATCGCAGCAGGCACTTCACGTGACTTGCCACGGCCGAAGCCAACGCGCCCTTTACCATCACCCACTACGGTCAACGCAGTGAAAGTGAAGATACGGCCGCCTTTTACGGTTTTGGCCACGCGGTTAACTTGAACCAGCTTCTCGATGTAGCCTTCGTCGCGTTTTTGGTCGTGATTTGACATAACTTAGAACTCCAGCCCGCCTTCACGAGCAGCATCAGCCAGCGCTTTGACACGGCCGTGGTACTTGAAGCCAGAACGGTCGAAAGCGACTTGCGATACACCCGCGGCTTTCGCGCGCTCGGCGACCAGCTTGCCAACCTTAGTGGCCGCGTCGATGTTGCCAGTGGCGCCATCACGCAGTTCTTTGTCCAAAGTCGAGGCGCTTGCCAGGACTTTGCTGCCGTCGGCCGAGATGACCTGGGCATAAATGTGCTGCGAAGAGCGGTGCACGCAGAGACGCACGACTTCCAGCTCGTGCATTTTCAGGCGTGCTTTGCGAGCGCGACGCAGTCGGGTAACTTTTTTGACGGTCATTTGCTATGCCCTACTTCTTCTTGGCTTCTTTACGGCGGACGACTTCGTCTGCGTAACGCACACCTTTGCCTTTGTAAGGCTCAGGACGGCGGAAGTCGCGGATCTCAGCGGCCACTTGACCAACCAACTGCTTATCGATACCGCGAATCAGGATATCGGTCTGGCTGGGGGTCTCAGCGGTGATGCCATTCGGCAATTCGTAGTCCACTGGGTGCGAGAAGCCAAGTGCAAGGTTCAATACCGTGCCTTTTGCTTGCGCCTTGTAACCAACACCGACCAGCTGGAGCTTACGCTCGAAGCCTTGGCTCACGCCTTGGACCATGTTGTTTACCAGTGCACGAGTGGTGCCTGCCATTGCGCGGGTTTGTTGATCGCCATTGCGAGCAGCGAAACGCAGCTCACCAGCTTCTTCAACAATCTCAACGGACGAATGGATGTTCAGTTCTAGAGTGCCCTTGGCACCCTTCACCGAAAGCTGCTGGCCGACGAGTTTGACTTCGACGCCGGATGGCAACTTAACGGGGTTCTTAGCGACGCGTGACATGCTTATCCCCCCTTAGAACACTGTGCAAAGCACTTCGCCACCGACACCGGCAGCGCGCGCAGCACGATCCGTCATCACACCTTTACTGGTGGAGACGATAGACACACCAAGACCGCCACGAACTTTCGGCAGATCATCGGAGGACTTGTACTGACGCAAGCCTGGGCGGCTGACGCGCTTAACCTCTTCAATGACCGGACGGCCTTCGAAGTACTTAAGCTCGATGGACAGCGAGGATTTAACTTCGCTGCTGATCTGATAACCCGCAATGTAGCCTTCGTCCTTCAGGACTTTTGCTACAGCAACCTTCAACGTGGAAGACGGCATGCTTACGACGGGCTTTTCAGCCATCTGGGCATTACGGATACGAGTTAGCATGTCCGCTAACGGGTCCTGCATACTCATGGGCTAGACGCTCCTAAAACAAAATAATTAGCCTTGCGGCTACAGCTTGATCGCCGAGAACTTCCGGGCAAGTAAAAACACGGGCTCAGGCGAGCCGGCAATTCTAGTCCTACCCCGGAAATGAATCAAGCCCCAAAAGGGGCTTGATTCAAATTCAGGCTTCATCCCGACCAGTGACTTGCGTGACCGGCCGGAAGGAAACGAGAGGTGCGCCTTACCAGCTGGCTTTAACCAGACCTGGAACGTCGCCACGCATAGCTGCTTCACGCAGCTTGTTACGGCCGAGGCCGAACTTGCGGTAGACGCCGTGTGGACGACCAGTGATGCGGCAACGGTTACGCATGCGCGCAGCGCTTGCGTCACGTGGTTGCTTCTGCAGGGCTACGGTAGCTTCCCAACGCGCTTCTGGACTTGCGTTCAGATCGACGATGATAGCTTTCAGCTCTGCACGCTTCTTGGCGTACTTGGCAACAGTGAGCTGACGCTTCAGCTCACGGTTTTTCATGCTCATCTTGGCCATTGTCCTACTCCAATCAGTTGCGGAACGGGAATTTGAAAGCACGCAGCAATGCGCGACCTTCATCATCGTTCTTGGCAGTGGTGGTCAGGGTGATGTCCAGACCGCGAAGAGCATCGATCTTGTCGTAGTCAATTTCCGGGAAAATGATCTGCTCTTTGACGCCCATGCTGTAGTTACCACGACCATCGAAGGACTTGGCATTCAGGCCGCGGAAGTCGCGAACCCGAGGCAGGGAGATCGAAAGCAGACGATCCAGGAACTCGTACATACGATCGCGGCGCAGGGTCACTTTGACGCCGATCGGCCAACCTTCACGGACTTTAAAGCCAGCGATGGATTTCCGAGCGTAAGTCACAACGACCTTTTGACCGGTGATCTTTTCCAGGTCAGCAACAGCGTGCTCGATGACTTTTTTGTCGCCGATCGCTTCGCCCAGACCCATGTTCAGGGTGATTTTTGTAACGCGCGGAACTTCCATCACGTTCGAAAGCTTAAGTTCTTCCTTAAGTTTCGGAGCGATTTCCTTCCGGTAAATCTCTTTTAGTCGTGCCATGGTCTTCTACCTAGCAGTGTTCAAGCATCAACCGCTTTTTGGGTCGACTTGAAGACACGAATTTTCTTGCCGTCTTCAACTTTGAAACCAACGCGGTCAGCCTTGTTGGTTGCGCCGTTGAAAATGGCGACGTTGGAAGCGTGCAGTGGCGCTTCTTTCTCGACGATACCGCCCTGTACGCCCGACATCGGGTTTGGCTTGGTATGACGCTTCACCAGGTTGATCCCACCAACGACCAGACGGTCGTCAGCGAGAACCTTGAGCACCTTACCGCGCTTACCTTTGTCTTTGCCGGCGATCACGATGATCTCGTCGTCACGACGAATCTTTTGCATGTCGGATCTCCTTAAAGCACTTCAGGGGCGAGCGAGACGATCTTCATGAACTTCTCAGTACGAAGTTCACGGGTCACTGGCCCAAAGATACGGGTACCGATCGGCTCTTGCTTGTTGTTCAACAGAACAGCAGCGTTGCCGTCAAAGCGGATGATGGAGCCGTCTGCGCGACGAACACCATGGCGAGTGCGGACTACAACAGCAGTCATCACTTGGCCTTTTTTCACCTTGCCGCGCGGAATTGCTTCCTTGACGGTCACTTTGATGATGTCACCGATACCAGCGTAACGACGATGGGAGCCACCCAGCACCTTGATGCACATAACGCGGCGAGCGCCGCTGTTATCGGCCACATCGAGCATGGATTGAGTCTGAATCATATAATTTCTCCGACCCCTAGTCCTTAGACTTCCACAGCGCGTTCGAGGATATCAACCAACGCCCAAGATTTAGTCTTGGCTACCGGACGAGTTTCACGAATCGTGACCTTGTCGCCGATATGGCATTGATTGGTTTCGTCGTGCGCGTGCAGCTTAGTCGAACGCTTAACGTATTTACCGTAGATCGGGTGCTTTACGCGACGCTCGATCAGAACGGTGATGGTCTTGTCCATCTTGTCGCTGACAACACGGCCAGTCAGCGTACGGACAGTTTTTTCGGCTTCAGCCATGATTACTTACCTGCCTGCTGGTTGAGCACAGTTTTCACGCGAGCGATGTCACGCTTAACTTGCGAGAGCAGATGAGACTGCCCCAACTGGCCAGTTGCTTTCTGCATACGCAGATTGAACTGGTCGCGCAGCAGGCCGAGCAGTTGCTCGTTCAGCTGCTGTGCTGATTTTTCACGAAGTTCATTCGCTTTCATCACATCACCGTCCGCTTAACAAAGGAGGTGGCGAGCGGCAGCTTTGCAGCAGCCAGGGCGAAAGCCTCACGCGCCAGCTCTTCAGTAACACCCTCGATTTCATACAGGACTTTGCCTGGCTGAATCTGGGCAACCCAGTACTCCACGTTACCCTTACCTTTACCCATCCGAACTTCGAGTGGCTTCTTGGTAACAGGCTTGTCCGGGAATACACGGATCCAGATCTTGCCGCCACGTTTAACGTGACGGGTCAGAGCACGACGCGCTGACTCGATCTGACGAGCGGTGAGACGACCACGAGCTACAGACTTCAGCGCGAACTCGCCGAAGCTGACTTTGCTACCGCGCAGTGCCAGACCACGGTTGTGGCCGGTCATCTGCTTGCGGAACTTCGTACGCTTTGGTTGCAACATTTGGCGTACCCCTTACTTAGCAGCTTTTTTACGAGGCGCTGGTGCTTGTGGTTTCAGTTCTTCTTGGCGACCACCAATTACTTCGCCTTTGAAGATCCAAACCTTTACACCGATCACACCGTAAGTGGTGTGAGCTTCGTAGTTGGCATAGTCGATGTCGGCACGCAGGGTGTGCAGTGGCACACGACCTTCGCGATACCATTCAGTACGTGCGATTTCAGCACCGCCGAGACGACCGCTCACTTGGATTTTGATGCCTTTGGCACCAATGCGCATGGCGTTCTGAACAGCGCGCTTCATAGCGCGACGGAACATTACGCGACGCTCCAGCTGCTGAGCTACGCTCTGCGCAACCAGCATACCGTCAAGCTCCGGCTTGCGGATCTCTTCGATATTGATGTGCACAGGCACACCCATTTGCTTGGTCAGGTCCTGACGCAGTTTCTCAACATCTTCACCTTTCTTCCCGATTACGATACCAGGACGAGCAGTGTGGATGGTGATACGTGCTGTCTGAGCCGGACGATGGATATCGATACGGCTGACGGACGCGCTTTTTAATTTGTCTTGGAGGTACTCACGCACTTTCAGATCAGCGAACAAATAGTCCGCATAAGTCCGACCGTCTGCGTACCAGACGGAGGTGTGCTCCTTGACGATTCCCAGGCGAATGCCAATGGGATGTACTTTCTGACCCATCTCTTCGACTCCGTTACTTGTCAGCAACCTTGACAGTTATATGGCAAGACCGCTTGACGATGCGATCAGCACGGCCTTTAGCACGTGGCATGATGCGCTTCAGCGAACGCCCTTCGTTGACGAAAACGGTGGAGACCTTGAGGTCATCAACGTCTGCGCCTTCGTTATGCTCGGCGTTGGCTACAGCCGACTCCAGCACTTTCTTCAGGATCTCGGCGGCTTTCTTACTGCTGAAAGCCAACAGGTTGAGCGCTTCGCCCACCTTCTTCCCGCGGATCTGGTCGGCGACCAAGCGGGCTTTCTGGGCGGAGATTCGAGCGCCCGACAACTTAGCGGCTACTTCCATCGTTCCTTACCCCTTAACGCTTGGCTTTCTTGTCTGCCACGTGCCCACGATATGTGCGGGTACCGGCAAACTCGCCTAGTTTATGGCCGACCATGTCTTCGTTCACGAGAACTGGAACATGTTGACGACCGTTATGCACTGCAATGGTCAGACCGACCATTTGTGGCAGGATCATCGAACGACGCGACCAGGTTTTCACCGGTTTGCGATCGTTCTTTTCCGCCGCCACTTCGATCTTCTTCAGTAGGTGAAGATCAATAAAAGGACCTTTTTTCAGAGAACGTGGCACTGTCGTATCCCTCTATTTACTTGCGACGACGGACGATCATTTTGTCGGTACGCTTATTACCACGAGTCTTCGCGCCCTTAGTCGGGAAGCCCCACGGCGATACCGGATGACGACCACCAGAGGTACGACCTTCACCACCACCATGTGGGTGGTCAACCGGGTTCATGGCAACACCACGAACGGTTGGGCGAACGCCACGCCAGCGTTTGGCACCAGCTTTACCCAGCGAACGAAGGCTGTGCTCGGAGTTCGAGACTTCGCCCAGCGTTGCACGGCATTCAGACAGTACTTTACGCATTTCACCGGAGCGAAGACGCAGGGTTACGTACACACCTTCACGAGCGATCAGCTGTGCAGAAGCACCAGCGGAACGTGCGATCTGTGCGCCTTTACCTGGCTTCAATTCGATGCCGTGTACGGTGCTACCAACTGGAATGTTACGCAGTTGAAGAGCGTTGCCCGGCTTGATTGGTGCCAAAGCACCTGCAATCAGCTGGTCGCCAGCACTCACGCCTTTAGGGGCGATGATGTAGCGGCGCTCGCCGTCTGCGTAAAGCAGCAGAGCAATGTGAGCAGTACGGTTTGGATCGTATTCGATACGCTCGACGGTGGCAGCGATGCCATCCTTGTCGTTGCGACGGAAATCGACCAGACGATAATGCTGCTTATGGCCACCACCGATATGACGGGTAGTAATACGACCATTGTTGTTACGACCACCAGTCTTCGATTTTTTCTCGAGCAGCGGTGCGTGAGGAGCGCCTTTATGCAGCTCCTGATTGACCACCTTGACCACAAAACGGCGGCCAGGGGAAGTCGGTTTGCATTTAACGATTGCCATGATGCACCCCTTCCTTACTCAGCACTGCTGCTGAAATCGAGATCTTGGCCTGGCTGAAGGGAGATAACTGCCTTCTTCCAGTCATTACGCTTGCCCAGACCGCGAGCAGTGCGCTTGCTCTTACCCAGAACATTCAGGGTAGTAACACGCTCTACTTTCACGCTGAACAGGCTTTCGACGGCCTTCTTGATTTCCAGCTTGGTTGCGTCAGTAGCAACCTTGAAAACGAACTGACCTTTTTTGTCTGCAAGAACCGTAGCCTTTTCGGAAACGTGCGGGCCAAGCAGAACTTTAAATACGCGTTCCTGGTTCATCCCAGCAGCTCCTCGAATTTCTTCACGGCCGACACAGTGATCAACACTTTGTCGTATGCGATCAGACTAACTGGATCGGAACCTTGAACATCACGTACATCGACGTGTGGCAGGTTACGAGCAGCCAGGTACAGATTCTGGTCAACAGCGTCAGACACGATCAGGACGTCAGTCAGGCCCATGCCAGTCAGCTTGTTCAGCAGATCTTTGGTTTTCGGTGCTTCAACAGCGAAGTCCTGAACCACGACCAGACGATCAGTACGAACCAGTTCAGCAAGGATGGAGCGCAGTGCTGCGCGATACATCTTCTTGTTGAGCTTCTGAGTGTGATCCTGAGGACGAGCCGCGAAAGTGGTACCGCCGCCACGCCAGATTGGGCTACGGATAGTACCGGCACGAGCACGGCCAGTACCTTTCTGACGCCAAGGGCGCTTACCGCCACCACGAACGTCGGAACGGGTCTTCTGCTGCTTGCTACCCTGACGACCGCCAGCCATGTAGGCCACGACTGCCTGGTGAACCAGCGTCTCGTTGAATTCGCCGCCAAATGTCAGTTCGGAAACTTCGATTGCCTGAGCGTCATTTACATTTAATTGCATGTCAGCTTCCCCTTAACCGCGAGCCTTGGCTGCTGGACGTACAACCAGGTTGCCGCCAGTAGCGCCAGGAACAGCACCCTTGACCAACAACAGATTGCGTTCAGCGTCCACGCGCACTACTTCGAGGGACTGCACGGTCACGCGCTCAGCGCCCATATGACCGGACATTTTTTTGCCCTTGAATACACGACCAGGAGTCTGGCACTGGCCGATAGAGCCCGGGACGCGGTGAGAGACGGAGTTACCGTGGGTATTGTCTTGACCACGGAAATTCCAACGCTTGATCGTACCCTGGAAGCCTTTACCCTTGGACTGACCGGTTACATCAACCAGTTGACCAGCAGCGAAGATTTCAGCGTTGATCTGATCGCCAGCCTGGTAGTCGCCTTCTTCAAGACGGAACTCCATGACGGTACGACCGGCGGCTACGTTCGCTTTAGCGAAGTGGCCAGCCTGAGCGGCTGTGACACGCGAAGCACGACGCTCGCCGACAGTGACTTGCACTGCACGATAGCCATCGGTTTCTTCGGTTTTGAACTGAGTGACGCGATTCGGCTCGATCTCAATGACCGTAACCGGAATGGAGACACCTTCTTCGGTGAAAATACGGGTCATACCGCATTTACGACCGACTACACCAATAGTCATGTTGTAAACCTCATGAGTGTACGGGGCTTTCACCCGCTATGGCCGCCCATTTCAGAGCGTTACACGACTAAGACCCAAGTCTTAGCCGAGGCTGATCTGAACTTCCACACCGGCCGCAAGATCAAGCTTCATAAGCGCATCAACGGTTTTATCCGTTGGCTGGACGATGTCCAGAACACGCTTGTGAGTACGGATCTCATACTGGTCGCGCGCGTCTTTGTTGACGTGCGGAGAAACCAGAACGGTGAACCGCTCTTTACGAGTCGGCAGTGGAATCGGACCACGCACCTGTGCACCAGTACGTTTCGCGGTTTCCACGATTTCCTGGGTTGATTGGTCGATCAGGCGATGGTCAAAAGCCTTCAACCTGATACGGATTTGCTGGTTTTGCATTGGATTCAGACTCCAGATTGCTGTTCCCACCGAGCGCAATACGCCCGTTAAAAGGAGGCGCAATTCTATAGACGTGCTAACAAGGTGTCAACCCAATAAAAAAGCCCCCGCAATGCGGGGGCTCTTTTTGGGAATCAACGCTTACGCGATGATTTTGGCCACGACGCCAGCGCCGACGGTACGACCGCCTTCACGGATAGCGAAACGCAGACCGTCTTCCATTGCAATTGGCTTGATCAGGGTAACGGAAACTTTAACGTTATCACCTGGCATAACCATCTCAACGCCTTCCGGCAGTTCGCAGCTACCGGTTACGTCGGTAGTACGGAAGTAGAACTGTGGACGGTAGCCTTTGAAGAACGGAGTATGACGGCCGCCTTCTTCTTTGCTCAACACGTAGATTTCAGCTTCAAACTGAGTGTGCGGCTTGACGGTGCCTGGCTTGACCAGAACCTGGCCACGCTCAACGTCGTCACGCTTGGTACCACGCAGCAGAACGCCGCAGTTCTCGCCAGCACGACCTTCGTCGAGCAGCTTACGGAACATTTCAACACCGGTGCAGGTGGTGACGGTAGTGTCACGCAGACCAACGATTTCCAGTGGATCCTGAACCTTGACGATACCGCGCTCAACACGACCAGTCACAACAGTACCGCGACCGGAGATCGAGAACACGTCTTCGATTGGCATCAGGAACGGCTTGTCAACAGCACGCTCTGGCTGAGGAATGTAGCTGTCCAGAGTCTCAACCAACTTCTTGACGGCAGTGGTGCCCATCTCGTTGTCGTCTTTGCCTTCCAACGCCATACGGGCAGAGCCGATGATGATTGGAGTGTCGTCGCCCGGGAAGTCGTAAGTGCTCAGCAGATCGCGCACTTCCATCTCAACCAGTTCCAGCAGCTCAGCGTCGTCTACCAGGTCAGCCTTGTTCAGGAAGACCACGATGTACGGAACGCCAACCTGACGGGACAGCAGGATGTGCTCACGGGTTTGTGGCATCGGACCATCAGCAGCCGAACAAACCAGGATAGCGCCGTCCATCTGGGCAGCACCGGTGATCATGTTCTTCACGTAGTCGGCGTGACCTGGGCAGTCAACGTGTGCGTAGTGACGCACGGACGAGTTGTACTCAACGTGAGCAGTGTTGATGGTAATACCGCGAGCTTTCTCTTCCGGTGCGCTGTCGATCTTGTCGAAGTCAACACGAGCCGAGCCGAAAACTTCGGAGCAGACGCGAGTCAGAGCAGCGGTCAGTGTGGTTTTACCGTGGTCAACGTGACCAATGGTGCCAACGTTGACGTGCGGAAGGGAACGATCAAATTTTTCTTTAGCCACGACAAATAACTCCTAGCCTAAAGGCGCTGAATCAGCCTTGTTTTTTGGTTACAGTTTCGACGATGTGCGACGGAGCTGTATTGTATTTTTTGAATTCCATAGAGTAGCTTGCGCGACCCTGAGACATGGAGCGGACGTCGGTCGCATAACCGAACATCTCACCCAACGGAACCTCGGCACGAATTACCTTGCCGGAAACCGTATCTTCCATACCCAGAATCATGCCGCGACGACGGTTAAGGTCGCCCATCACGTCACCCATATAGTCTTCAGGCGTAACAACCTCTACCGCCATGATCGGCTCGAGCAACTCACCACCGCCCTTCTGGGCCAGTTGCTTGGTCGCCATGGAAGCAGCCACCTTAAACGCCATCTCGTTCGAGTCGACGTCATGGTAGGAACCATCAAACACGGTAGCCTTCAGGCCGATCAGCGGATAACCGGCAACAACGCCGTTCTTCATCTGCTCTTCGATACCCTTCTGGATAGCCGGGATGTATTCCTTGGGAACAACACCACCTACCACTTCGTTTACGAATTGCAGACCTTCCTGACCTTCGTCAGCAGGTGCAAAACGGATCCAGCAATGACCAAACTGGCCACGACCGCCGGATTGACGAACGAACTTGCCTTCGATTTCACAATTCTTCGTGATGCGCTCACGATAGGAAACCTGAGGCTTGCCGATGTTGGCTTCGACGTTGAACTCACGGCGCATCCGGTCAACCAGGATGTCCAGGTGAAGCTCGCCCATGCCAGAGATGATCGTTTGACCAGTCTCTTCATCAGTCTTGACGCGGAAAGAAGGGTCTTCCTGAGCAAGCTTGCCCAGTGCGATACCCATTTTTTCCTGGTCATCCTTGGTCTTTGGCTCAACGGCAACCGAAATAACCGGCTCCGGGAAGTCCATGCGAACCAGGATGATTGGCTTATCAGCGTTGCACAAGGTTTCACCAGTGGTGACGTCCTTCATGCCGATCAGGGCCGCGATGTCACCAGCGCGTACTTCCTTGATCTCTTCGCGAGCGTTTGCGTGCATTTGCACCATACGGCCCACGCGCTCTTTCTTGCCCTTGACCGAGTTGATCACGCCGTCGCCGGATGCCAACACGCCCGAGTACACACGGACGAACGTCAAGGTACCCACGAATGGGTCGGTAGCGATCTTGAACGCCAGAGCCGAGAACGGCTCGTTGTCGTCTGCATGACGCTCCATTTGAATTTCCTCGTTATCAGGGTCGGAACCCTTGATAGCAGGAATGTCGATTGGAGCCGGCAGGTAGTCGATCACGGCGTCGAGAACCAGGGGAACACCCTTGTTCTTGAAGGAAGAACCGCAAACAGCAAGAACGATCTCACCAGCGATAGTACGCTGACGCAGAGCAGCCTTGATTTCCTCGTTGGTGAGTTCTTCACCCTCAAGGTATTTGTTCATCAGTTCTTCGTTGGCTTCAGCCGCAGCCTCAACCATGTTGCCGCGCCACTCGTCAGCCAGTTCCTGCAATTCAGCAGGGATAGGCTTGCGAACTGGAACCATACCTTTGTCGGCATCATTCCAGTAGACAGCTTCCATGGACATCAGGTCGATCTGACCCTGGAAGTTGTCTTCAGCACCGATAGCCAACTGAATCGGCACCGGAGTGTGACCCAGACGCTGCTTGATCTGAGCAATTACGCGCAGAAAGTTAGCGCCGGCACGGTCCATCTTGTTCACGTAAACGATACGTGGAACACCGTACTTGTTGGCTTGACGCCATACGGTTTCGGACTGAGGCTCTACGCCAGAAGTACCACAGAACACAACGACCGCGCCGTCGAGCACACGCAGGGAACGCTCAACTTCAATGGTGAAGTCTACGTGACCCGGGGTGTCAATAACGTTGAAACGGTATTGGTCTTTGTGCTGCTTCTCGGAACCCTGCCAGAAGGCAGTAATAGCAGCAGAAGTAATGGTAATACCACGCTCCTGCTCCTGAACCATCCAGTCCGTGGTCGCGGCGCCATCATGCACCTCGCCCATTTTGTGGCTTTTGCCGGTGTAAAAAAGGACGCGCTCGGTGGTGGTGGTTTTACCAGCATCCACGTGAGCGACGATACCAATGTTACGGTAGCGGCCAATCGGAGTAGTACGAGCCATAAAGCCCTCGCAAAATTAGTGACGCTGAAATTAGAAGCGGTAGTGCGAGAAAGCCTTGTTGGCTTCAGCCATACGGTGCACGTCTTCACGCTTCTTGACTGCAGCACCTTTACCTTCGGCGGCGTCCATCAGTTCGCCAGCCAAACGCAGAGCCATAGACTTCTCACCGCGCTTGCGCGCGAAGTCTACCAGCCAGCGCATTGCCAGAGCATTACGACGGGACGGACGAACTTCAACAGGAACCTGGTAAGTAGCACCGCCTACACGGCGCGACTTTACTTCGACCAGCGGAGCGATGGCGTCGAGAGCTTTCTCGAAGATTTCCAGGGGATCGCTGTTCTTGCGTTCTTTAACCTTTTCCAGCGCGCCATAAACGATACGCTCGGCAACGGCTTTCTTGCCGCTTTCCATCACGTGGTTCATGAACTTGGCCAGAATCTGGCTGCCGTATTTTGGATCGTCAAGCACATCGCGCTTGGCTGCTACGCGTCTTCTTGGCATGGATAAGCCCTCAAACGGTCTTCAGGTTAGCTCGGGACCACCATCCAGCTAAGGATGCGCCCGACCTTACTCTTATCGACTCAGAAAAATAGAAATCTGCAATTTCAAACAGAAGCCAAAGACTACTTAGGCTTCTTGGTACCGTATTTCGAGCGACCCTGGTTACGGCCTTTAACGCCGGAAGTATCCAGAGAACCACGAACGGTGTGATAACGAACACCTGGCAAGTCTTTTACACGACCGCCACGGATCAGTACCACGCTGTGTTCTTGCAGGTTGTGACCTTCACCACCGATGTACGAGGAAACCTCGAAACCGTTGGTCAGGCGCACACGGCAGACTTTACGCAATGCCGAGTTAGGTTTTTTCGGCGTGGTGGTATACACACGAGTGCACACACCGCGACGTTGCGGGCAGTTCTGCAGCGCAGGCACGTCGGATTTCTCGACGATACGCTTACGCGGCTGACGTACCAGCTGGTTGATAGTTGCCATCTACTAGCTCCACTGTTGTCTTGCGACGCTATTGTCTTACAAGAAAAGCAAATGACAGGGCATAGGCCCCGCCAAATTTAGGGGTACAAGAGTCTAAAGAGGATCCCGCCCCCAGTCAAGACAAAGCCCCGGCCGCTTCGTCTGGCAAACAGCACTAAATGTGCTGTCTGCCGAATGAAAATGCCGAGGCTTTGGTCTTAGTTACCGCTGGAGTTCAACGCCTCGGTCAGAGCAGCTTCTACTTCGCTTGCGCTGACACGGGTCGGTTTGTCCATTTCACGGCGGCGCTTGCGCTCGCTGTGATAAGCCAGACCGGTACCGGCCGGGATCAGACGACCCACAACCACGTTTTCCTTCAGGCCGCGCAGGTAATCGCGCTTGCCTGTCACAGCCGCTTCGGTCAGTACGCGGGTTGTCTCCTGGAAGGAGGCCGCGGAAATGAACGATTCGGTGGACAGCGATGCCTTGGTGATACCCAGCAACACACGAGTGAATTTGGAGACAAACTTGTCGTCCGCACCCAAACGCTCGTTTTCTACCAGTACGTGAGTCAGTTCCATCTGGTCGCCCTTGATGAAACTGGAATCGCCAGACTCGGCAATCTCAACTTTACGCAGCATCTGACGCAAAATGGTCTCGATGTGCTTGTCGTTGATCTTCACGCCTTGCAGACGGTATACGTCCTGAATCTCGTTGACGATGTACTTGGCCAGCGCACTCACACCCAGCAGACGCAGGATGTCGTGTGGATCGCTAGGACCGTCGGAGATAACTTCGCCGCGGTTCACTTGTTCGCCTTCGAAGACGTTCAGGTGACGCCACTTTGGAATCAGCTCCTCGTACGGATCGCTACCGTCATTCGGGGTAATGACCAGACGGCGCTTGCCCTTGGTCTCTTTACCGAATGCGATGGTACCGCTGACTTCTGCAAGGATCGACGCCTCTTTCGGACGACGCGCTTCGAACAGGTCGGCAACACGCGGCAGACCACCGGTGATGTCACGAGTCTTCGACGTTTCCTGCGGGATACGAGCGATAACATCACCGATCGCGATCTGTGCACCGTCAGCTACACCAACAAGGGCGTTAGCCGGCAGGAAGTACTGGGCCGGTACGTCAGTACCTGGCAACAGCAGATCCTTGCCATCCAGACCCACCATCTTCACGGCAGGACGAATGTCCTTGCCAGCAGCCGGGCGGTCTTTGGCGTCAAGCACTTCAATGTTGGTCATACCGGTCAATTCGTCTGTCTGACGCTTGATCGTGATGCCTTCTTCCATGCCGACGTAGGTAACAGTACCTTTCATCTCGGTGACGATTGGGTGAGTGTGCGGATCCCACTTGGCTACGATAGAGCCAGCGTCGACCTTGTCGCCTTCCTTCACCGAAATCACTGCACCGTATGGCAGCTTGTAACGCTCACGCTCACGACCGAAGTCATCAGCGATTGCCAGCTCACCGGAACGGGATACCGCAACCAGGTGACCGTCAACACGCTCTACGTGCTTCAGGTTATGCAGACGGACAGTACCGCCATTCTTCACCTGAACGCTGTCGGCTGCCGAGGTCCGGCTTGCCGCACCACCGATGTGGAACGTACGCATGGTCAGCTGGGTACCCGGCTCACCGATCGACTGTGCAGCGATTACGCCGACAGCTTCACCGATGTTGACCTGGTGACCACGTGCCAGGTCGCGACCGTAGCACTTGGCGCAGATGCCATAGCGGGTTTCACAGCTGATTGGCGAACGAACGATCACTTCGTCGATGCTGTTCAGCTCGATGAACTCGACCCACTTCTCGTCAACCAGGGTGCCAGCAGGCACGATGATTTCTTCCGTACCCGGCTTGAACACGTCACGGGCGATAACTCGACCCAATACGCGCTCACCCAGCGGTTCTACAACGTCACCGCCTTCAATATGCGGAGTCATTAGCAGACCGTGTTCGGTACCGCAATCCACTTCGGTAACGACCAGATCCTGAGCCACGTCTACCAGACGGCGAGTCAGATAACCCGAGTTAGCGGTTTTCAAGGCGGTATCCGCAAGACCCTTACGAGCACCGTGAGTGGAGATGAAGTACTGAAGTACGCTCAAACCTTCACGGAAGTTCGCAGTGATCGGCGTTTCGATGATGGAGCCGTCAGGCTTGGCCATCAGACCACGCATACCGGCCAGCTGTCGGATCTGGGCAGCAGAACCACGCGCACCGGAGTCAGCCATCATGTACATCGAGTTGAAGGATTCCTGATCAACTTCGACGCCGTGACGATCGATAACGCGTTCTTTGGACAGGTTCGACATCATCGCTTTCGAGACTTCGTCGTTCGCCTTGGACCAAAGGTCGATTACCTTGTTGTACTTCTCGCCCTGAGTAACCAGGCCCGAAGCGTACTGGCTTTCGATCTCTTTAACTTCTTCGGTGGCCGCGTCGATGATGCGGGCTTTTTCATCCGGGATAACGAAGTCGTTAACGCCGATGGAAACACCCGAAATGGTCGAGTAGGCAAAACCGGTGTACATCAACTGGTCAGCGAAGATCACGGTCTCTTTCAAACCAACCACGCGGTAGCACTGGTTGATCAGCTTGGAAATCGCCTTCTTCTTCATCGGCTGGTTGACGACGTCGTAGGACAGGCCGGCCGGAACCACCTGGAACAGCAGCGCACGGCCGACAGTGGTGTCGACGATACGGGTGTTCTTGACGCTGCCACCGTCACGGTCGTTGACCGTTTCGTGGATGCGGACCTTGACCTTGGCGTGCAGAGCCGCTTCGCCGGCACGGAATACGCGGTCGACTTCCTGCAGATCCGCAAACACACGACCTTCGCCCTTGGCGTTGATCGCTTCACGAGTCATGTAGTAGAGACCCAGTACAACGTCCTGCGAAGGAACGATGATTGGCTCACCGTTGGCTGGCGACAGGATGTTGTTGGTCGACATCATCAGTGCGCGCGCTTCAAGCTGGGCTTCCAGCGTCAAAGGCACGTGAACAGCCATCTGGTCACCGTCGAAGTCGGCGTTGTACGCAGCGCAGACCAGCGGGTGCAGCTGGATAGCCTTACCTTCGATCAGAACCGGTTCAAATGCCTGGATGCCAAGACGGTGAAGCGTTGGCGCACGGTTCAGGAGCACTGGGTGTTCACGAATGACTTCGGCAAGAACGTCCCAGACTTCTGGCAGCTCGCGCTCGACCATTTTCTTGGCAGCTTTGATGGTCGTGGCCAGGCCACGCATTTCCAGCTTGCCAAAAATGAACGGCTTGAACAGCTCGAGAGCCATTTTCTTCGGCAGACCGCACTGGTGCAGACGCAGGGTCGGACCTACGGTAATTACCGAACGACCCGAGTAGTCAACACGCTTACCGAGCAAGTTCTGACGGAAACGACCCTGCTTACCCTTGATCATGTCAGCCAGGGATTTCAGAGGACGCTTGTTCGAACCGGTGATGGCGCGACCACGACGACCGTTGTCGAGCAGAGCATCGACTGCTTCCTGCAGCATGCGCTTTTCGTTGCGCACGATGATATCGGGAGCAGACAGGTCCAGCAGACGCTTCAGACGGTTGTTACGGTTGATCACTCGACGATACAGATCGTTGAGATCGGACGTCGCGAAACGGCCACCGTCAAGCGGAACCAGAGGACGCAGATCTGGCGGCAGAACCGGCAGAACGGTCAGCACCATCCACTCAGGGAGGTTGCCGGAACCCTGGAAGGCTTCCATCAGCTTCAGACGCTTGGACAGCTTCTTGATCTTGGTTTCGGAATTGGTTTGCGGAATTTCTTCACGCAGGCGGCCGATTTCGTGTTCCAGATCGATAGCGTGCAGCAGTTCGCGGACAGCTTCAGCACCCATGCGGGCGTCGAAGTCATCACCGAACTCTTCAAGAGCTTCGAAGTACTGCTCGTCGTTCAGCAGCTGACCTTTTTCAAGGGTGGTCATGCCTGGATCGATAACGACATAGCTCTCGAAGTAGAGAACGCGTTCGATATCACGCAGGGTCATGTCCATCAGCAAGCCGATACGGGACGGCAGCGATTTCAGGAACCAGATATGGGCAACCGGCGAAGCCAGTTCGATGTGAGCCATACGCTCGCGACGAACCTTGGCCAGCGCCACTTCAACACCGCATTTTTCGCAGATGACGCCGCGATGCTTCAGGCGCTTGTACTTACCGCACAGGCACTCGTAATCTTTTACCGGGCCAAAGATCTTGGCGCAGAACAGACCGTCACGCTCAGGCTTGAACGTACGGTAGTTAATGGTTTCCGGCTTTTTAACTTCACCGAACGACCAGGAACGGATCATCTCAGGCGATGCAAGCCCGATGCGGATTGCATCGAACTCTTCGACCTGACCCTGGTTTTTCAGCAAATTCAGTAAGTCTTTCAAGGCTTTTCCTCCTGGCGGAGCAGGGAGCAGGCATGACCGCCCTGCCCCCGATTCGCGTCACGTGTTATTCGGTTTCCAGATCGATATCGATACCGAGCGAACGGATTTCTTTGATCAACACGTTGAAAGACTCGGGCATGCCCGGCTCCATACGGTGATCGCCGTCCACGATGTTTTTGTACATCTTGGTACGACCGTTCACATCGTCCGACTTCACTGTGAGCATTTCCTGCAGAGTGTACGCCGCGCCGTATGCTTCCAGCGCCCACACTTCCATCTCCCCGAAACGCTGACCACCGAACTGTGCCTTACCACCCAGCGGCTGCTGGGTAACCAGGCTGTACGAACCAGTGGAACGCGCGTGCATCTTGTCGTCCACCAAGTGGTTCAGCTTCAGCATGTACATGTAGCCGACCGTTACCGGGCGCTCAAACTTGTTGCCAGTACGACCGTCAAACAGCTGCATCTGGCCGCTTTCCGGCATATCTGCCAGTTTGAGCATTGCCTTGATTTCGCTTTCTTTAGCACCGTCGAACACCGGAGTAGCCATTGGCACGCCGTTGCGAAGGTTCTTCGCGAGATCGAGGATCTCCTTGTCGGAGAGGTCTTCCAGACTTTCCTGGCGACCACCGATCTCGTTGTAGATCTCGTTCAGGAACTTGCGCAGCTCAACCACTTTACGCTGCTCTTCGAGCATGCGGTTGATCTTCTCGCCCAGACCTTTGGCTGCGAGGCCAAGGTGAGTTTCGAGAATCTGACCCACGTTCATACGCGAAGGTACACCGAGCGGGTTGAGGACGATGTCCACCGGCGTGCCATTGGCATCGTGCGGCATGTCTTCAACCGGCATGATCACGGAGACCACACCCTTGTTACCGTGACGACCGGCCATCTTGTCGCCCGGCTGGATGCGACGACGGATAGCCAGGTAAACCTTGACGATTTTCAGCACGCCTGGAGCCAGATCATCGCCTTGCTGCAGTTTGCGCTTCTTGTCTTCGAACTTGTCATCCAGAAGACGACGACGATCAACGATATAAGCCTGCGCTTTCTCAAGCTGCTCGTTCAGAGCGTCTTCAGCCATGCGCAGCTTGAACCACTGACCATGCTCAAGACCGTCGAGCACTTCGTTGGTGATTTCCTGACCTTTTTTGAGGCCAGCACCGCCTTCTGCTACACGACCCACCAGCGCAGAGCGCAGACGTTCGAAAGTAGCGCCTTCGACAATACGGAACTCTTCGTTCAGATCCTTGCGGATCTCGTCGAGTTGCGACTTCTCGATGGACAGTGCACGTGCATCACGCTCAACACCATCACGGGTGAAGACCTGTACGTCAATGACAGTACCTTTGGTGCCGGTAGGCACGCGCAGGGAGGTATCTTTAACGTCGCTGGCCTTCTCGCCGAAGATCGCTCGCAACAGTTTTTCTTCCGGCGTCAGCTGGGTCTCGCCTTTCGGAGTGACCTTGCCTACCAGGATGTCGCCAGCGCCAACTTCGGCACCTACATAAACAATACCGGCTTCGTCCAGCTTGTTCAGAGCAGCTTCACCCACGTTCGGGATGTCAGCTGTGATTTCCTCAGGCCCAAGCTTGGTGTCACGCGCCACACAGGTCAGTTCCTGAATGTGGATCGTGGTGAAGCGGTCTTCCTGAACGACACGCTCAGAGAGACAGATGGAGTCTTCGAAGTTGAAGCCGTTCCAGGCCATGAACGCGATGCGCATGTTCTGACCCAGTGCCAGTTCACCCATATCGGTGGACGGGCCGTCGGCCATGATGTCGCTACGCTGAACACGGTCACCCTTGCTGACCAGCGGACGCTGGTTGATGCAGGTGTTCTGGTTCGAACGGGTGTATTTGGTCAGGTTGTAGATATCTACACCAGCCTCACCTGTTTCAACTTCGTCATCAGCAACGCGAACCACGATACGACTGGCGTCAACCGAGTCGATCACGCCGCCACGACGAGCCACGACACAAACGCCGGAGTCGCGAGCAACGTTGCGCTCCATGCCGGTACCTACCAGCGGCTTGTCGGCACGCAGGGTGGGTACGGCCTGACGCTGCATGTTCGAACCCATCAACGCACGGTTGGCGTCGTCGTGCTCGAGGAACGGGATCAGCGAAGCTGCTACCGAGACAACCTGCTTGGGCGAAACGTCCATCAGGGTGACGTCGGCTGGCGCCTTGACGGTGAATTCGTTCAAGTGACGCACAGCAACCAGCTCGTCGATCAGCTCTTGCTTGTCGTTCATTGCGGCCGAGGCCTGGGCAATGACGTGGTCAGCTTCTTCGATCGCCGAAAGGAATACGATTTCTTCGGTTACCAGACCTTCCTTCACAACACGGTACGGGCTCTCAAGGAAACCATACTGGTTGGTGCGAGCATAAGCCGCGAGGGAGTTGATCAGGCCGATGTTCGGACCTTCCGGCGTTTCGATAGGGCACACGCGACCGTAGTGAGTCGGGTGAACGTCTCGAACTTCAAAGCCAGCGCGCTCACGGGTCAGACCGCCAGGGCCGAGTGCCGAAACACGACGCTTGTGAGTGATCTCGGAAAGCGGGTTGTTCTGGTCCATGAACTGGGAAAGCTGGCTGGAACCAAAGAACTCTTTGACCGCTGCCGCGACAGGCTTGGCATTGATCAGGTCCTGAGGCATCAGGCCTTCGCTTTCTGCCATGGACAGACGTTCTTTAACCGCACGCTCGACGCGGACCAGACCTACACGGAACTGGTTCTCGGCCATCTCGCCTACGCAGCGAACACGACGGTTACCGAGGTGGTCGATGTCATCGACGATGCCTTTGCCGTTACGGATATCAACGAGAGTCTTGAGAACCGCGACGATATCTTCCTTGCACAACACGCCCGAACCTTCGATTTCGGTACGACCGATACGACGGTTGAACTTCATCCGGCCTACAGCAGACAGGTCATAACGCTCAGGACTGAAGAACAGGTTGTTGAACAGGGTTTCGGCAGCATCCTTGGTCGGTGGCTCGCCAGGACGCATCATGCGATAGATCTCGACCAGCGCTTCCAGTTGGTTGCTGGTGGAGTCGATCTTCAACGTGTCGGATACGAATGGACCGCAATCGATATCGTTGGTGTACAGCGTTTCGATGCGAACAACCTGAGCCTTGGCAATCTTGCCGAGGATTTCAGTGTTCAGCTCGGTGTTGCACTCGGCAATGATCTCGCCCGTAGCCGGATGCACGATGACCTTGGCAGTTGTACGGCCCAGGACGTAGTCCAGAGGTACTTCCAGCTCTTTGATCCCGGCTTTTTCCAGCTGGTTGATGTGACGGGCAGTGATACGACGACCCTGCTCGACAATGACCTTGCCCTTGTCGTCCAGAATATCCAGAACGGCAATTTCACCACGCAGGCGCTGAGGCACCAGTTCCAGGTTCAGGTTTTCGCCGCGAACATGGAATACGTTGGTGGTATAGAAAGCATCGAGCACTTGCTCGGTGGTGTAACCCAGTGCGCGCAGAAGTACGGACGCAGGCAGCTTGCGACGACGGTCGATACGGACGAATACGCAGTCTTTCGGATCGAACTCGAAGTCCAGCCACGAACCGCGGTAAGGAATGATACGAGCGGAGTAAAGCAGCTTGCCGGAGCTGTGCGTCTTGCCACGGTCGTGGTCGAAGAATACGCCTGGCGAACGGTGAAGCTGAGACACGATAACGCGCTCGGTGCCATTGATTACAAAGGTACCGTTTTCAGTCATCAGGGGGATTTCACCCATGTAGACTTCTTGCTCTTTGATGTCCTTGATCGCTTTGTTCGACGATTCTTTGTCGAAAATGATCAGACGGACCTTGACCCGCAGAGGTACTGCGTAAGTCACACCGCGCAGCACGCATTCCTTGACATCAAATGCCGGTTCGCCCAAGCGATAACCTACATACTCCAGCGCAGCATTGCCGGAGTAGCTGATGATCGGGAAAACGGATTTGAAGGCTGCATGCAGACCGACGTCGCGGAACTGATCTTTGGTCGCTCCCGCCTGCAGGAATTCGCGATACGAATCCAGCTGGATGGCCAAGAGATACGGCACATCCATTACGTCCGGCAACTTGCTAAAGTCCTTGCGGATACGTTTTTTCTCAGTATATGAGTAAGCCATCAGCGTTCCCCAGCTTGGTCACCTGCTTGTTTGGCTCCCTCCCGACGGAAGCAGCCAGAAAATCTTGCAAACCCCTTGGTTTGCGCCACCGCCATCGGTGGATACCGCACGTTACAGACGTTGACAGCGCCAATCATCTATAACGGAAAAAGGCCGGTGGCAAAAGCCACCAGCCATCAGCCTTTCGCTCAACGCGTGGGCTGGACACTCAAAGTCGATGCTTATTTCAGCTCGACTTTAGCGCCTGCTTCTTCCAGGGTAGCTTTTGCTTTGTCAGCTGCGTCTTTGGCAACAGCTTCCAGAACGATGCCTGGCGCGCCGTCAACGACTGCCTTGGCTTCTTTCAGGCCCAGACCGGTCAGCTCACGTACAGCCTTGATCACGTTAACTTTCTTCTCGCCAGCTTCCAGCAGCATGACGTTGAATTCAGTTTGTTCTTCAACAACAGCTGCAGCAACAGCTGGGCCAGCAGAGCCAGCAGCAGCAGTAACGCCGAACTTCTCTTCGAAAGCCTTGATCAGCTCTACAACTTGCAGAACGGACATTTCAGCTACGGCGTTAAGGATATCGTCTTGAGAGATGGACATGACTCAAATTCCTGAATTGGGGGACGGCCTACGCGACCATCAAAATAAACAAAAATACGCGAAAAGATCTGACTCAGCCTTAGGCCGCAGCTGCTTCTTTTTGGTCGCGAACAGCCGCCAGAGTACGAGCCAACTTGCTGGTAGCGCCTTGAATCACGCTCATCAGCTGAGAAATTGCTTCGTTACGGGTCGGCAGGCTTGCCAGTACATCGATCTGATTAGCTGCGAGGAACTTGCCCTCGAACGCAGCTGCCTTGATCTCGAACTTGTCCTGACCTTTCGAGAATTCCTTGAACAAACGGGCAGCAGCGCCAGGATGTTCGTTGGAGAACGCGATCAAGGTCGGGCCGGTGAACACGTCGTTGAGAACACTGAATTCAGTGTCAGCAACAGCGCGCTTGAGCAGAGTGTTACGTACAACACGTACGTAAACACCAGCTTCACGAGCCTCTTTACGGAGTCCGGTCATAGCGCTAACCGTCACACCACGGGCATCAGCCACGACAGCGGACAGACCAGCTTTGGCAGCCTCGTTGACTTCAGCGACGATGGCCTTCTTGTCTTCGAGTTTAATTGCCACGGGTTTAACTCCTGCTTGTTACCGTTTCATCCGACCGAAGCCAGATGTCGTTTTGGTGTCTGATTCGGTAAGGAACCGGGAGCACCATCTGCGTAGGCTTGTGGTTTAAGACTTGCGTCGCCTACGGTCTTGGATAGCCCCCGCCATGCAGGGACCCCAATCTTTCAAACAGCACGGAAAACCATGCCGCTTTGTCTTACGCTTCCAGCGAACCCTGGTCGATGACCAGGCCCGGACCCATGGTGGTGCTCAGGGTGATGCGCTTGACGTAAATACCTTTCGAGGAAGCTGGCTTGATACGCTTCAGATCAGCGATCAGGGCTTCAACGTTTTCCTTCAGCTTGACGGCGTCGAAGCCGACCTTGCCAACGGACGTGTGGATGATGCCGTTTTTGTCGGTGCGATAACGAACCTGACCAGCCTTGGCATTCTTGACAGCGTTAGCCACGTCAGGAGTAACAGTGCCGACTTTAGGGTTAGGCATCAGACCACGAGGACCGAGAATCTGACCCAACTGACCTACAACACGCATCGCATCAGGAGAAGCGATAACGACGTCATAGTTCAGATCGCCTGCTTTCATTTCAGCAGCCAGATCGTCCATACCAACGCGATCAGCGCCAGCAGCCAGAGCAGCTTCAGCAGCAGGGCCCTGAGTGAAAACTGCAACGCGTACAGTTTTACCGGTGCCGTGCGGCAATACGGTAGCGCTACGAACAACCTGGTCGGATTTACGAGGATCAACACCCAGATTGACAGCAACGTCTACAGACTCACTGAACTTGACAGTCGACAGTTCAGCCAGCAGAGCAGCAGCGTCTACAAAGTTGTAGGACTTGCCAGCTTCGATTTTGCTGGCGATTGCCTTTTGACGCTTGGTCAGCTTAGCCATTACACACCCTCCACGTTAAGGCCCATGCTACGAGCGGAACCGGCGATGGTACGCACGGCCGCTTCCATGTCAGCAGCAGTCAGATCCGCATTTTTTGCTTTAGCGATATCTTCCAGCTGAGCACGAGTCACGGTGCCAACTTTAACGGTGTTCGGGCGAGCCGAGCCGCTGGTCAAGCCTGCAGCTTTCTTCAGCAGAACCGATGCAGGGGTACTTTTTGTTTCGAAGGTGAAGCTACGGTCGCTGTATACAGTGATGATCACTGGAGTCGGCAAGCCTGGCTCAATACCCTGAGTACGGGCGTTGAACGCTTTGCAGAATTCCATGATGTTCACACCGTGCTGACCCAGAGCAGGACCAACTGGCGGGCTAGGGTTAGCCTGAGCGGCTTTCACTTGCAGCTTGATGTATGCGGTTATCTTCTTGGCCATGAGGCACTCCAATTACGGGTTCAAGCGCCAATAAAGGCTCCCCGGTTACTTACGCGTATATCCCAGTGACGAAAAAACCCCACAGCCTTAGGCTGCGGGGTATGGGATTGCAGCTCAACTATGCCTTTTCGACCTGGCTGAACTCTAGCTCTACCGGAGTAGAGCGTCCGAAAATGAGCACCGCCACCTGGATACGGCTCTTTTCGTAGTTAACTTCTTCGACCGTGCCGTTAAAATCAGCGAACGGACCGTCGGTGACACGAACAACCTCACCCGGCTCGAACAGTGTTTTTGGCTTCGGCTTATCGCTACCGTCAGCAACACGGCGCAGAATGGCTTCTGCTTCCTTGTCAGTGATCGGAGCTGGCTTATCAGCAGTACCGCCAATAAAGCCCATGACACGCGGGGTATCCTTGACCAAGTGCCAAGTACCCTCATTCATGTCCATCTGAACAAGCACATAACCAGGGAAGAATTTACGTTCGCTTTTGCGCTTCTGGCCATTACGCATTTCAACCACTTCTTCAGTGGGAACCAGAATTTCGCCGAAGCCATCTTCCATGCCTGCCAGCTTCACACGCTCGACCAACGAGCGCATGACATGCTTCTCGTAACCCGAGTAAGCATGCACTACGTACCAACGCTTAGCCACGGGACACCCTTAGCCAACTATCAAGGAAACAAGCCAGCCGAGCAGGGAATCTAGCCCCCACAACAGCAACGCCATAACCAACACAACCGCCACGACAATCAGAGTGGTTTGAGTGGTTTCTTGGCGAGTAGGCCAAACGACTTTACGAATCTCAGCGCGCGCTTCTTTCGCCAAAACGAAAAAAGCTTTACCTTTGCCAGTCTGCAGCGCTACAAAAGCGGCGACAGCAGCGATAACAAGGAGAGCGAGAACACGGTACAGGATCGGCTCAGCAGAATAATACTGATTACCGACAACACCCACGACAACCAAAACGACTACCAGAAGCCATTTCAGCAAATCAAAGCGAGAGTCTGATGCTTCAGCCTTGGGATTCATCTACGGAGATCCTGTGAAAAGAAAGCCAGATTACATCTAGGAAATCTGGCAGGTCAGGAGGGAATCGAACCCCCAACCTACGGTTTTGGAGACCGTCGCTCTGCCAATTGAGCTACTGACCTAAAAGCAAAATCAGGCCGACCATTATGCGGACCTGACGAGAGTTTTTCAACACCTTATTCAGAACATCCCCACCCCAAAAGCAGGGTCCGAACAAGACATCAAGCGGATCAAGTACAGCCGACCCACCTAAAACAAAGGCAGATATTTTCATATCTGCCTTTAGCAATGGAGCTCTTGAGCGGATTTGAACCGCTGACCTCACCCTTACCAAGGGTGTGCTCTACCAACTGAGCTACAAGAGCAAAACACAATGCATAAGCTGCAAGCTTGGAGCGGGTAGCGGGAATCGAACCCGCATCATCAGCTTGGAAGGCTGAGGTTCTACCACTAAACTATACCCGCGCAATTTGCAGCTTGCGCTAAATCTGGTGGAGGGGGAAGGATTCGAACCTTCGAAGTCGTAGACGTCAGATTTACAGTCTGATCCCTTTGGCCGCTCGGGAACCCCTCCTAAGCGAGGCAGCATTCTCAACTCATGCTACCCTTCTGTCAACCTTTTTCTCATTAAAAACCTGAGGTTACATGCGTTGACAACTTTCGCTACGTTCGCGAGATTTTCAGCTCGCTGCGAAGCGGGCGCCATTCTATGTAAACTACTGACCAGTTGCAATGCCTTCGCATGACATTATTTGATTTTTTAATTGCGGAAAATCCTGGCTCATTTGAGCAATAAGACCGGGTTCCACAAGGCGCCGGCTTTCAGGGGCTATTCTTAGCCAGTATGCCGTCACCCCGTTAGCCTGCAGCGTCTGAAATTTCGACTGAATATCAAGACTGTTCAATCTTTGCTCGACCAGCCGGACATCTTCCTGACGGGTCAAACCGCCGACGTACAGGCAATTGGTATCGACTTCTTGTGACACACGCCCGGCGTCGGACTCGCTCAACAGACGGATATCCTGTTGCGGAGCTCGAGTCAGCGATAAGGGCATGACCTGCTTGGCCCTCAGCGGAGCCTCTTGCTGGTGCCAGATGTAGTAAAAACCGTTCAGCATCAACAGCAACAGAAATAACCAACGCATAAAGACCTCAACGCAAAGGGCAAGCGAGAGCCAGGCCAACGAATATCAGATCAGGCACAACGCGAGCCCCAGGCAATACATCTGCAACCAGAGGAGCATCTCCTCCAGTCACGAAGACAGTAAAGTCATCACCCCAATACCCGCGCGCTATTTCGATCTGGGTCAGAACAAAACCGCGAAGCATCAGCGAGCACCCGCGCTCAACCGCCTCAGGCGTAGCCCGACCAGGCACCAACTGGACAAGGGCCTTTTCAGCCTCTGTGTCGTTATATCTGATTCGCCGTGTATGGGTTCGCAGCTCACTACGCATCAACGGCATACCAGGACAAATGAAGCCACCAAGATGCTGACCTTGCGCATCGACGAAATCCGACGTCACTGCGGTGCCAAGATCTATCACCAGGCATGCATTACGGGCGATGGTATAAGCCCCCACAAAGGCGAGCCAGCGGTCCAGCCCAAGGCGCATATAATCATCATAGCCATTGATGACCCCCGCGAGCTCTCGTGCAGGCAAAGCGCGCTCGGGAGAAATGGCCAGAGCCTTGGTCAGCGTAGAGACCAACTCATCGGTTTCTTCAGCACTGCGGACACTCACGAGCCGACAGCCAGTCAACATTACGCTGGTCAAATTGCCCAGCTGCTCCAGCAGCGCCTCATCCGAGTCCACAACACCACCGCTCACCACTGAAGTGTCGCTAATACTCATGACGCGCCATTTGATGAAGCTGTTGCCACAATCGAGTTCAAGAATCATCGCGCAACCTCAGACTAAGCTCACCGCCGCTAAAACTCTTTTCCACACCACCGACCTCCAGACGCAGAGCACCAAGCACATCCACCCCCAGAACGACACCCTCGACCGTCTGGACACCGGAAAGCAAGGTGACGGCAGCACCCTGCCATAGATGGCCACGCTCCCAATCCTCACGAAAGGCTGCGAAGCCTTTCTCACGATGTAAGGTCAGGAGGGAGTCAAGGCGGGCACTTATACGGGCCGCAACATCGTTGCGATCAGCAAGACGGCCGGTCTCGAGACGAATGGATGTCCATGACTGATCCACCTCAGTGGAGGCCTTCATGTTCACGTTCACGCCTATACCAATGATCACATGGCATACGTCTGCCGGATCGCCGATAAGCTCCAGAAGAATACCGGCAATCTTCTGCTTGCCGACGAGCACATCATTAGGCCATTTGAGGCCCGCATCCGATACTCCGAGGTCGCGCAGAACATTCATCACTGCAAGGCCCACCAGCAAGCTGAGACCTTCCAGCTGACGCATTCCGCCATCAATGCGCAACACCAGGCTGTAATACAGGTTTTCCGCAAAGGGGCTCACCCATTTCCTGCCACGCCGCCCTCTGCCTGAGGTCTGCTGCTCGGCAAGTACCAGCAGCGGCATCGGCAGGCCGTCGCCAATCAAGCGTGCAGCCTCTGCATTGGTGGAATCGATGGAGTCATAAGTGCGCACGGACCAGCCAGCAGGAAGCCCGGATTGTGTGATGGCATCAGGACTTAAAAGAGAGACAGGTGTCGCTAGCCGATAACCACGGCCGCGCACCTTATGAAATTCAATCCCCAGTTCAGCTTCAAGCTGTTGAAGCTGCTTCCATACAGCGCTACGACTTACTCCGAGCACCTCCCCCAGAACCTGTCCGGAATGAAACGCACCATCGGCAAGAAGCTTTAACAAGGTCAGCATTTAGAGTCGCCCGGCAATGAGGCACGCATCATAGCCATGCAGAAGCATGATGCATAGAAACGAAAATATGTTTTCCACGCCATAAAAACAAAAACCCTCAACGCGTAAGCGATGAGGGTTTTTGGAATTTAATCTTGACGATGACCTACTCTCACATGGGGAAACCCCACACTACCATCGGCGATACATCGTTTCACTACTGAGTTCGGGATGGGATCAGGTGGTTCCAATGTTCTATGGTCGTCAAGAAATTCGGGTACCGAGTCGTGCCTTTCGGCGCGCTTCAGCAAATCAGGTATGTGATAGTCAGTCGTTCAGGTGTCGTTCGTGACGCAAACCTTCGGTTCGTGTCATCTCCACAGTCACCGCAATCTGGCCTTTCGAACAAATTGCTTGGGTGTTATATGGTCAAGCCTCACGGGCAATTAGTATTGGTTAGCTCAACGCCTCACAGCGCTTACACACCCAACCTATCAACGTCGTAGTCTTCGACGGCCCTTTAGGGAACTCAAGGTTCCAGTGAGATCTCATCTTGAGGCAAGTTTCCCGCTTAGATGCTTTCAGCGGTTATCTTTTCCGAACATAGCTACCCGGCAATGCCACTGGCGTGACAACCGGAACACCAGAGGTTCGTCCACTCCGGTCCTCTCGTACTAGGAGCAGCCCCTCTCAAATCTCAAACGTCCACGGCAGATAGGGACCGAACTGTCTCACGACGTTCTAAACCCAGCTCGCGTACCACTTTAAATGGCGAACAGCCATACCCTTGGGACCGGCTTCAGCCCCAGGATGTGATGAGCCGACATCGAGGTGCCAAACACCGCCGTCGATATGAACTCTTGGGCGGTATCAGCCTGTTATCCCCGGAGTACCTTTTATCCGTTGAGCGATGGCCCTTCCATACAGAACCACCGGATCACTAAGACCTACTTTCGTACCTGCTCGACGTGTCTGTCTCGCAGTCAAGCGCGCTTTTGCCTTTATACTCTACGACCGATTTCCGACCGGTCTGAGCGCACCTTCGTACTCCTCCGTTACTCTTTAGGAGGAGACCGCCCCAGTCAAACTACCCACCATACACTGTCCTCGATCCGGATAACGGACCTGAGTTAGAACCTCAAAGTTGCCAGGGTGGTATTTCAAGGTTGGCTCCACGCAGACTGGCGTCCACGCTTCAAAGCCTCCCACCTATCCTACACAAGCAAATTCAAAGTCCAGTGCAAAGCTATAGTAAAGGTTCACGGGGTCTTTCCGTCTAGCCGCGGATACACTGCATCTTCACAGCGATTTCAATTTCACTGAGTCTCGGGTGGAGACAGCGCCGCCATCGTTACGCCATTCGTGCAGGTCGGAACTTACCCGACAAGGAATTTCGCTACCTTAGGACCGTTATAGTTACGGCCGCCGTTTACCGGGGCTTCGATCAAGAGCTTCGCTTGCGCTAACCCCATCAATTAACCTTCCGGCACCGGGCAGGCGTCACACCCTATACGTCCACTTTCGTGTTTGCAGAGTGCTGTGTTTTTAATAAACAGTCGCAGCGGCCTGGTATCTTCGACCGGCGTGGGCTTACGCAGTAAATGCTTCACCCTCACCGGCGCACCTTCTCCCGAAGTTACGGTGCCATTTTGCCTAGTTCCTTCACCCGAGTTCTCTCAAGCGCCTTGGTATTCTCTACCCAACCACCTGTGTCGGTTTGGGGTACGGTTCCTGGTTACCTGAAGCTTAGAAGCTTTTCTTGGAAGCATGGCATCAACCACTTCATGTTCTAAAAGAACACTCGTCATCAGCTCTCGGCCTTAAGATCCCGGATTTACCTAAGATCTCAGCCTACCACCTTAAACCTGGACTACCAACGCCAGGCTGGCCTAGCCTTCTCCGTCCCTCCATCGCAATAACCAGAAGTACAGGAATATTAACCTGTTTTCCATCGACTACGCTTTTCAGCCTCGCCTTAGGGACCGACTAACCCTGCGTCGATTAACGTTGCGCAGGAAACCTTGGTCTTTCGGCGTGGGTGTTTTTCACACCCATTGTCGTTACTCATGTCAGCATTCGCACTTCTGATACCTCCAGCAAGCTTCTCAACTCACCTTCACAGGCTTACAGAACGCTCCTCTACCGCATCATCATAAGATGATACCCGTAGCTTCGGTGCATGGTTTGAGCCCCGTTACATCTTCCGCGCAGGCCGACTCGACTAGTGAGCTATTACGCTTTCTTTAAAGGGTGGCTGCTTCTAAGCCAACCTCCTAGCTGTCTAAGCCTTCCCACATCGTTTCCCACTTAACCATGACTTTGGGACCTTAGCTGACGGTCTGGGTTGTTTCCCTTTTCACGACGGACGTTAGCACCCGCCGTGTGTCTCCCATGCTCGGCACTTGTAGGTATTCGGAGTTTGCATCGGTTTGGTAAGTCGGGATGACCCCCTAGCCGAAACAGTGCTCTACCCCCTACAGTGATACATGAGGCGCTACCTAAATAGCTTTCGAGGAGAACCAGCTATCTCCGAGCTTGATTAGCCTTTCACTCCGATCCACAGGTCATCCGCTAACTTTTCAACGGTAGTCGGTTCGGTCCTCCAGTTAGTGTTACCCAACCTTCAACCTGCCCATGGATAGATCGCCCGGTTTCGGGTCTATTCCCAGCGACTAGACGCCCTATTAAGACTCGCTTTCGCTACGCCTCCCCTATTCGGTTAAGCTCGCCACTGAAAATAAGTCGCTGACCCATTATACAAAAGGTACGCAGTCACCCAACAAAGTGGGCTCCCACTGCTTGTACGCATACGGTTTCAGGATCTATTTCACTCCGCTCTCCGCGGTTCTTTTCGCCTTTCCCTCACGGTACTGGTTCACTATCGGTCAGTCAGTAGTATTTAGCCTTGGAGGATGGTCCCCCCATATTCAGACAAGGTTTCTCGTGCCCCGTCCTACTCGATTTCATTGCAAAGGGATTTTCGCGTA